>NZ_JBYTCO010000012.1:0-312172 GCF_058790355.1 Paenibacillus sp. FW101-FHT12H11
TATGTAAATATTTTGAAATATAAGTAATGTTATTCATTTTTTTGAGTGATGTTAGGTTTCTCGCAAACGTAGTGGATTTCATCCAATGGGGCGTAAATCCCCCTCTCAAACCGCTCACTTAATGTAGCAGTAAAGATCTTATGTTACACTATGGTGAGAAATCATCGCGAACGTTAGGAGAAATTGACGAATGAAATTGGTATCGTGGAATGTAAATGGGTTGCGCGCATGCGTGAATAAAGGCTTCGTGGATTACGTCAAGGAGACGGATGCCGATATCATCTGTGTTCAGGAGACGAAGCTGCAAGAGGGACAAATCTCGCTCGAACTGGGCGAAGATTATAAGCAGTACTGGAACTATGCCGTGAAAAAAGGCTACTCCGGCACGGCAGTTTTCACCAGACTCGAGCCGCTTGCCGTCCGCTACGGCATGGAGGAAGATGAAGAGCCCGAGGGTCGGATCATCACGCTCGAGTTCGAAGAATTTTATCTGGTGACGGTGTATACCCCGAACGCCAAACGCGATCTTTCCAGGCTGGACTACCGCCTGGAGTGGGAGGATCGCTTCCGCAGCTATCTCGGCCAGCTGGACACGAAGAAGCCGGTTATTGCCTGCGGCGATCTGAACGTCGCCCACCAGGAGATCGACCTCAAGAACGCCAAGGGCAACCACAACAACTCCGGCTTCACCCTTGAGGAGCGTGGGAAAATGACCGAGCTGCTAGAGGCAGGCTTCATCGACACTTTCCGGCATCTCTACCCGGAACGCACCGACGTCTACAGCTGGTGGTCCAATATGCCCGGCGTGCGGGCGCGGAATGTCGGATGGCGCATCGACTATTTTATCGCTTCAGCGAGACTGAGCTCCAACATCGTTGCCGCCGATATTGACTGCGATATATTGGGCAGCGATCATTGCCCTGTTCGTTTGGAAGTGGATTTTAACCGGGGGAAAGGCTAGCTCCCTCTCCCGGGGGCCGGCTTCCTGTATGCTTCCTTTTATTTCTACGAATGTAATAGAGGCCTATTAAGAGCAACGGAATCATCATACAAATGCTGATATCGTAATAGCCCCAAACTTTGACCAAATATTTAAAATAAGCGGAATCCGGTATAGCAACAAAGATACATCAAAAACAAATCATTGCGGTTGGGATGGTCAGCATTTTGTACGCTTTCAGCTTCAAAGGGGCATATCCCGTATCATCTGTCAAATATTCCCTAAGCACTAAAATACATTGCGCTACTATAACGTTTATCACAGCCCCCCCTATAAGAGCTCCGATGAGAAAGTTTTTTCTTAGTTTCTTGCTCTCCTTAACATAAGGCACGAGGATCTACAAGAATCGCTACGCGTCCCTCCAGGAGTCCCGCGGCAATCGTGTCAGGGCGCTCGGAGTTTGCCAATGTCGGAAAAGGCGACCATGTTTCGTCTTGAATATATTCCTCGATATAACCGCTTTCTAATATAGCGTCAATGTCAATCCGATCTAATCGCTGCCTGATTTCTTCAACGACGCCGTCATCGGCTATTCCTTTGAGGTACATAACCGCTACTTCCGTTCTTGTTACCCTGCCGATCTCTCTGGATTCCAGCCAAAGTCTGGGATCCTTGATCTTACGCCTGATCATGGCTGTATTGATGCGCAGCGATTCCGTGAAACCCTCGCGTGGCCCCCGGATCAGGGACTGGGCTGAAGGCTCTTCCACGTTCCGGTGCTCCCACCCCCTGGTACCTGCAGCTATCGCCCTGTCCCTGTTTTCCATTAAGATCACGCTGTCACCGGATAGCATAGCCAATAGCAATGTCTCGAAGTCCGTCACGTCGGCAAGATCTTCAATGGTCAATACAGTTTCCTTTAAGAAGCTCATCGGATCCGGATGGACTAACAACTTTGCGCTAAGTTCGGCAGACTGCTTGATTCCCGTCATCAGAGGATCTACAACAAAGTTTTCCAGGATTTTCTTATCAACCAGTCCATCTACGTAGACAACCGCCATTTGAATGGAACCATCGCCGATTCGAAACTGTTTAATCGCCAGATCGCCGCTATTTCCAATAATCGCCCTGATTTTATCTAAATTAAACTGTAAATCATTGCTCAACGGTTCCTTGACCTTCTGTTGATCACTTATACGGGCATGTGTTTTAACTGGGCGGTGTTCCGACAATAGCTTTTTGAAAAAACTCATTTCTCTCCCCCCTTATGAGGTCCGAATATCATTCTTTGATTCTCCCTTTTCTCGTAAATCTACAGATGAATAGTAATAATACAAGACTAATAGATCTAGTATTCCCGATGTTTCATAGGATCATACAAGAGATTCATAGAGTTTGATATTGCCTCAGCGAGGCTGTACGCCACATCGTCGTAAAAAACCAAAAAGCGCTCTCTCACCATCCGGTGGGAGAACGCTTTTTAGCTAGGAATAATCATATGTCAGGTTACGTCGCCGACGAACGTAGGTTAGGATGCATCTATACATATAGAATAGAAGCACAAACATCTCAAGCCCCCAAATGATATAGGTCGACGTCTCGCTCACTTCAATTTGCAAGTAGTTAAAGTCCGCAAACTGCTTGCGCACGAATTGGTCCGCCACCATCTGAGCCACATGATTCACAATCGGCACGAAGTCCTTGCCATACCCCTGCTCTGTCATATAGTCCTGAACTTCCAGCTTAAGCATATCGACTTCACTCCACGAGAATGCGTGCACCCATTTCATAGAGCCATCCGAAGCTGGACTAAAGCTGACGATGAAATCATTCTTATTGCCGTTCTTCCATTTATCCTGAAGAGCATAGCCATACGCTTGCGGCAGATCTGTCCCCATATTCACAAAAATGAGATTGACCTGCTTCCACGACTTCGTCTCCCCAGGACGATCCGGGTCAGGCACCGATTTGTTCAACTCGGTATTCCATGCCGCCAACGCCGCCAAGGCATTTTGCCTGTTTGGCACATTACCCACGATTCTATCAACATGAAGCACCTCCGAGACGAAGCTCGGATATTCAGGCAGATCAGGAAATTCTTTCAGATCAATGTCGCTATGTTTAAAAAGACTGTAAGAACCCCTCACCTTATTCACATACAGATGCACGGAGGCCGAGGGTGTCCCAGGAGGAAAATATTTGGCCAACTCGGCTGCCGAGTTGGGTGATCTGTCCGTAAACCTAGTCCTTCCGTCCATGGACCTGCTCACCTCAAACCATCCGTTATCCGATGTTTTAAGTTTGTTTACCGCCTCGTGGTGCTCGTAGTGGCCGGGCTCTTTGGTACAGCTCTTTCGACCTCTGCTGTCCGTAGAGCATTCTTCGCTGCCTGCAATCCACTCGTCCCACTCTTCTTTGTGATCCCAGTCCGTAACCGCCCCGGACCAGACCTCCGTATCGACCGTCCTTAGGAAAAAATCACTGGCTACTACACCCGCGAACAGGATGACGGCGAGTACGGATGTCAGCACGTATCGCCACCATTTGCGGCCCGTTATAAGTTCAATGGCAAAACCCACAATCAGTACGAGGAATAACGCTGCCCAATACGCCATCTGCTACCTCAGCTTCACTTCGTTATCTTTGCCAGTTTGATACGCATCGCTCGTACGGTCCGAAGTAATAATAAATTTCTCTGCGTCCATCGTTTGGAAATGGAAAATCGCATTCATCAGCACATGTTTCCGGATATGCGTGTTGTACTCGCGGACTTGATCGGCAATTTTCTTCTGGTTCCGATCAAACTCGGTACGAGCCGATGATACTTCATTTTGCAGCTTCGAATACAAATCCTTACTCATCTGCGGGTTCTGCTCCTGTACCACTTTGAAAAGCACCTGCGTATCCGTGTAACGGCCTGCAATGAGGTCGGTATATACCTTTTTGATATCATCTGCCTGCATATCGGTGACTTGGGCCATTTCCTTAAACCTTTTCCACATGTTATCGTAGTTTGACTTATTTGCGACGTGTTGCGACTTAATTTGTTCATCCAGCGCAATTGCCGTCCCCCGTTGCCCCCATACAACAGCTGCTGTGATGATTGCAATTAACACTAGCAATCCGATAAAACCAAGGCAACCCACCAAGAAAATCCCACTCTTGTTCCTCATCAACAAACCCCTCTGCATATAATTTCCATCTGTTTCTCTTATTCTAGCACATCGGGACGACATAATAGGTCAAGATTTTACAAAATTTATGGGCAGCAGATAGAATTATGGTAATTTCAAAAGCACCGGCACGTTTTCAGGGAAAGCCGTGACTTGTATATGAAGGTTATATGCTCCTATTTGAAAATGAAGCCTATCTTTTTCCAGGGTGTACGGGATGTTTTTACCGTCTAAATTGATACTGATTTTGTTTAACACTTGGGCACTTGGCGCCCCGAACGTAACGTTCATAGCAGGCTGCAGGGCCGTCATGGCAATAGGGAGCCATTTTCTCCTTTTCGAAACAACAACGACATGCGCGGTTCCCCCGATAGCAAAAGTAAAATTGTCCTCCACGTTATCCAACTTAAAGTCAAAAAGCTCCACAAGCAGCGCTCTGAATGCAAGTACATCGTCAACCGGAAAGCCGATTTCTCTCAAATACAGGATCTTTAGATAACCGCTAGGAGGAAGGACTCCTTCTTGTACATAGGGATGCGCAAGAACCTCTAGCAAATTGCCGTCACCGTCCCGAAAATAAACATTTCTGCCTGTTTCGAACTCGTCGACAGATCTGCCATCAGACCACTGCAGAAGCGTATAGTGCCAGAATTGGTAAGGGGATAATATTTGACAGTAACCGTGTTCTTATCTAAAATATTATAGACAGACCTGTCTCTTTATTTATCAAAAGCCATTCTTTTTTAACATATAGAAAAATATCTTTTGGTAGGTGAATTTCCGATGGAAAAGAAAGAAACAGCCAAGGAGCGCATTTTGCGAGTTGCCGATGAGTTGTTTTATCGTGAGGGTGTGCGCGCGGTCGGCATCGATCGGATCATTCATGAATCCGGTGTGGCCAAAGCCAGCTTCTATCGAAGCTTCGCGACCAAAGATGAGTTAGTAGCTGCGTACTTAGAGCTTCGTCGACTCCAGTTTATGTCGAATATCGAGCATGCACGGAAGGAGCATCCGGAGTCCAAGCTCGCGCAGTTCCTTTTTTTAATGGACTATTTAGCTGAACGTATGAAGCGTCCTACGTATCGGGGTTGTTCCTTCATGAATACAATTGTGGAGTTCCCTGAACCGGCGCACCCTAACCATGTCAAAGCACTTGCGAGCAGAAGCGACTTCTGGGACGAGGTAACTTTATTGGCCCAGGAGGCTGGGCTCCCCAATCCCCGCGACCTTTCCGAGCAGATACGTATGTTATGGAGCGGCGCCGCCATGGTAGCTTATATCAACAAGGCTGATTTCAAGCCTGAGTTGTTCTCCGTAGCGGCTAAGACGCTAATCAGCAGTCACCGCGTTACGGCAGGATGAGACATCGAGATGACACGGCAAGGTGAAAAAAGCCCGATTCCCATTAAGGGAATCAGGCTTTTTTGTTTGTTGGCTGAATCTGCTAGGTTAACTCTTACTCTTCACCCGTCGCAATCGGGTTATCTTCCCAACTGATCCAGTCGCTCCAGCTTCCGCTGTAGAGTTTCACGTTGTCAAAACCCGCTTCGCTCAGGCCCAGCACGTTCGGGCAAGCCGTCACGCCGGAGCCGCAATAGACGATGATTTCATCGGCATCGCGCAAGCCGGCAAAATGCTGCTCTTGCTTGGCCGCAGGCAGCCAAGCGCCATCAGCGCCGAGCACGCCTTTCCAGAAGTAGTTCCGTGCGCCGGGAATGTGACCGGCCACTGGGTCAATCGGCTCTTCCAAGCCGAGGTAGCGGCGCTCCTCACGCGAGTCCACGAGCACGACACCTGGGCGCCCGAGCTTGTCCTTGACCTCATCCATGGAAGCCAGCATGGTGCGCTGCACTTTCGGCGAGAAGGTCCGCGGGTACGTGGCGGGCACTTCATCTGTAACCGGATAGCCCGCCGCTTTCCAAGCGGTATATCCTTGGTCGAGCACGTACACCTCGGAGTGCCCGAGGAACTTCAGCATCCACCATAGGCGCGAGGCCATGGCTCCGCCTTGATCGTCGTAGGCGACGACGGTTTTGGTACTGTCGATCCCGAGGCTGCCCACAAGGATGGAGAATGCACCGAGATCAGGAAGCGGGTGCCTGCCTCCGTGCGCCATAATGGCACCGGACAGGTCCTTCTCCAAATCTACGTATACAGCTCCCGTTATATGATCTTGCTCATAAAGTTTTCTGCCAGATTCAGGTTGTCCTAACGCAAAACGGCAATCCGCAATGACGATATTGGCATCGCCCAGTTGTCCGAGCAGCCATGATTGACCTACGATATTTTCCACAGATTATGCCACCTTTCCCTACCTGCAATGAATTCCAGTTACCTCCACTTATTTTATCGTAAAAATGTTGCGCACGGAAGTTATGTTTCGGACCTACGAAAAAGACCGCCGAGGCGGTAGCCTGACAGTCCTCCTTCCTTATTCAACCTCAAACAAAGCGACTTGTGCAGATGTCGTGACTTCCCTTGTATCGAGAAAGTCCGACCAGTCGAGACGACCGTGGAGCAATGATTGCCTGAGATCGGCGATGGTCTTACCCAATCTCGAGGTGCAGGAGCGGTAACCTTTTGCTGCCCCCATAGATTTAGAGGAACTATAGTCCTCTAATTCTGCAATTCTCGTGCATTCCACTTCCTCAGCGGAACTACAGGGCTCTATTTGCCCCAGCGGCTCCACATTTCCGCCAATTCCGGCGAAATAGCGGCTCATAGTTCCCCTTCATCCATCAGAGGGGCAACTATCGCACGAATAGCGGACCGTAGTTCCCTCCGTGTCCCCTCGCTACCTTGCTGCCCACCGCAACAGTCAGTCGCAGCAAGCTACAATTAATCCCCGATACCAATCGTTGGATTAACAGAATAAGTGAGCCAATCGCTGCGATCTCCGCCCATTTTATCGTAAAAAGCCTGCGCACGCAGGTTGTCCGTTGCTGTGGTCCATGAAAGATTGGCGTAGCCATGTCGGGCCGCATACCCTTTGCAGGCGGCAAAAAGCTTCGCAGCCGCGCCCTGACCGCGTTCCGATTCGATAACGTAGAGATCGTTCATAACCGCTACTTTGGAGGCACGCAATGTACTGAAGGTAAAATATAAGGTCGCAAAACCGACCAATTTCCCATCTTCCGATTCCGCTACAAATTGGATGCCGTCCTTTTGCTCCAGCAGATGGTGAATCAATCCGTTCAACTTCTCATCCTCTGGCTGGCGATATTGGTAAAAGTCCACGATATAAGCGATCATTAACGTTTTTAACTGGGAAATATCTTGTCTAACAGCTTCACGAACTGTAACTTGGGCCATGGAAATGACCTCCTCATCCAAATAAAATCGTTATCGTTATTGTATCCAAAATCCAGAATCTCCAAAATCCGTCTTTCACTGCTCTTCCATCTCCTTGCGATACAGCAGGTAAATCATCCAGGCTAACACGAGGCAAAATCCAGCAGCCCAATAGAAAATGGACGCCACATGCCTGGATACGCCATAATAAGCTGAGGAACAAAGAATAAAAGCAGTTAAAAGAGCGGGAAAAAACACATGATTCCGGGGACGCCACGCTTGATTAGCATGTTTGAAATCATTACGTTCCAGCCGCATCGTGAAGCCTAATCGATTCTTGTTCAAGAGCATTGCCGTCAGGCACGCAAGCAGTGCGGCATAGATTTTCAGAGGACGATACCAGGAATCCAGGCTGTCAAAATAATCGTAAACGGGAACATCCGTTACAAGCGCCACCCCGATTAGAACAATGAATAAATAAATCGTATAGCCCACAGCTCCAAGCAATACGATCATGAGTGCATGCAGCTTGCGCAATCGTAATACATAGTGAACACAGATGGCTTCCAGCACGATAGCAAGCATGGGACTCCAAGACTTCGTATCCACAAGGAACGTAAATAGTTCGACCAAACAGGAGATAATCAAGGTGAAGATGAGCACAAGTGGCCATTTCTTATTCACAGAAATTCGAAATGTATGTAGTCCCAGCATGAGCATAGAAAACAGAATACATGTAGTAAATGGAATATGTAAAAGCCAACCCATGCGATCCTCCAACCGATAAAAGAAAAGGTGATAATAAAAGTGGTAAAAGCAAGCTTACCCTGGCGAGTTGTACCGTTAACTAACGCGCAATGCGAGGAGTTATGCACGTGGAAATATCCGTCTCCCTACGAGCTGTACAATTGGCCCTCTTGGGAAACCATGTTGCGGGAGCAAACCGAATTCGCTGACCCGCACATTCGGGCGGAACAGTACCGAGCCATCGTCGATGATAGTGGCGAGCTAGCCGGCTTCGTTCAGTTCTTCCCGATTGTCGGCGTCACGCGCTTAGGTCTGGGACTCCGTCCGGATCTCTGCGGGAAAGGCAGCGGAATTGGCGTCCAATTCGTGCAGCTCCTGACCCGTGAAGCGCTAAAGCACGCCCCCGGGCAGGAGGTCGACCTTGAAGTGCTTGTCTGGAATGAGCGCGCCATCCGCACATATAAGCGTGCTGGTTTCACCATCACGGATACTTATGAAAAGCAGACGCCCACAGGCGCATCGAACTTTCACTGCATGGTGTACGACGAGAGCTTACACAATTAAGCATCCCTGGAACCTGCAACAACCTCTTCAAATGCTTGATCAAACCTGGCAGCAGATTGAAAATCCAACTCTGTTAAACCGCCTGCATGCCATGAGGTAAGCCGCAAGGTCACCATTTTATAATCAATGGCGATCATGGGATGATGGTTATCCGCTTCAGCGATACGGGCAACATGATTTACAAAAGAAATGCCCAGCATGAACTCCGCGAAACGGTATTTTCGCAAAATCCATTTATGATCGTCCGTCGTCCAGCCTGCGAGCGCCCCAAGCCTTTGATCAATCTCGCTATGCTCCAGTTTCACGTTCTTCCGCCCTTTCCAGCCTTACTCGCTCTCCCGAATTCCCCTACTAATTCCTTACTTACCCCTTACTCAAAATCATAAGCGACCGCCTCGGCTTCGCTCTCACCCGCATACGTGCGCAGCAGATCAAGGAACGGCTTCCCGTAGTTGCGGTATTTGACCTCGCCGACACCCTTGATTCGCAGCATCGCGGATTCCGAGGTCGGGCAGCTTTCACTCATCTCACGCAGCGTGCTGTCGGAGAATATAATATACGGCGGCACTTTCTCGCGTGCGGCAATTTCCCGGCGAAGCAAACGCAGCTGCTCGAACAAGGTATTGTCGATAGCAGCAGCTTTGACCGGTTGTTTGCGCACCTTTTGGTACACAGGCAGCTTCCCTTGAAGCACTTCCGCTGCAGGCTGCATTAATCGGACCACAGGGTACTGGCCTTCGGACAGCTGCAAGAACCCTTCCGAGATCAATACATTGATCAGATCGGAAATTTCTTTTTCCGGCAAATCCCGCATAATGCCATGCGTCGGCAGTCGATCGAACCGATATTCGACAATTTTCTTCGCTTTCGAGCCCTTCAGGACAGAAGCAACCATTGAAATCCCGAAACGTTCATTCATGCGGCGGATGCAGGAAAAAATTTTCTGCGCTTCAACCGTAATATCCACGGTATCGCGATCGTCTTTGCACGAGCTGCAGTTGCCGCAGGTGTCTTTCACATTCCGCTCATCGAAATAATGCAAAATAACATTCCGCAGACATCTCGGCGAATAGCAGTAATCGATCATCGTCTGCAGCTTTTTGTATTCGTTGGCTTTGCGTTCAGGCGAAAGCTGGTTCTGTTCAATGAGGAACTTCTGCGTCATAATATCCTGCGCGCTGAACAGCAGAATGCATTCGCTCGGCTCCCCGTCACGTCCTGCGCGACCGGCTTCCTGGTAATAAGCCTCCATATTTTTCGGCATATTGTAGTGGATAACATAACGCACGTTCGACTTATCGATGCCCATCCCGAAGGCATTCGTGGCGATCATCACCCGAACATCGTCATAGAGAAACGCTTCTTGCATGTAGGAGCGCTCATCATCCGTTAATCCGGCGTGGTACTTGCCTGCGGCGTAGCCTTTTTTCCGCAATGACTCGTACAGCTCCTCCACATCCTTGCGGGTAGCGGCATAGATAATGCCGGGCTGGTGCGTATGCTCTTTCACATAATTGTGAATGTAATCCCGCTTGTTCTCTCCGCGAAGAATCGTCAGCTCCAGATTATCCCGCGAGAAACCGTTCACAAAGATGCCCGCATCCGACAGGTCGAGCAGCCTTGCAATATCTGCCGTCACTTCGGCTGTCGCTGTAGCGGTAAAAGCCGCTACAATCGGGCGATTCGGGAGCTCGCGAATAAACGGAGCAATCGAGACATAGCTGGGACGGAAGTCATGCCCCCACTGGGACACGCAGTGCGCCTCGTCAATGGCTACAAAAGGTAGATTCAGCGCCGACATCCGCGCGCGAAACCGCTCTGACTCCAGCCGCTCGGGCGCGATATACAGCAGCTTGTATTTGCCCTGCATCGCGCCTTGCATCCGCTGTTCCACTTCTCTGGCTTCCAGAGTACTATTAATGAACGTCGCCGGAACTCCGAGCACGCCTAGGGCATCCACTTGGTCCTTCATCAAGGAAATCAGCGGAGAGATGACGAGGGTCACGCCCTCCATCAGCATCGCAGGAACCTGATAGCAGATCGATTTACCGCCGCCCGTTGGCATAATGCCAAGCGTATCCTTCCCCTCAAGCAGGTTGGAAATGATATTTTTCTGCCCCTCGCGGAATTCCGGGTACCCGTAAACTTGTTGTAAAACCTTCCTTGCCCCATCCAGCATAGCTTTTATACACCTTTCTTGAGCTCACTCAAAAATCAGACCAAATAGATGACGGAAACGAGCTTTTCCCCGTCGTGAACCTTCAACACGTGATTACTCGGATCATGGCGAACCGAGCCTGCACCAACATGCATCACAGGGCTGTTGCCCAATCCATAGAAAATATCGTCAGCCAGCGTACGCAGGCACTCTTCCTGTTCTTCGGGCTCAAGCTCCTCCCAATCGTCCGCACTCATCTCCAGCAGCTCGTAGAAACCATTCACCATCTCAATGCCGCGTACAAAATCAGTGACAATATCCTTATATTCTCTTCCGAATTTAATACCCATTGTAAAGTCTCCCTTCGGTAGCTAACCTTCTAGCTTCACTTTATCATATTATAGGTTTGAATGCAGGGTTAACCGTTTTTCCCCCGGATAAAAAATTACCCTTTGGCATAAACTGTGGAAATGGGCAATTTCGGAAAAAATCTGTTACTATGGAAGAAGGAATGTACCGCTCGGAGGGTAGGAAAGCACACATGCTGAAACTGCAGATTCCCAAAAATCGAATGAACTACCTAATCAAGCAAATCCCGCTGCATTTTGATGCTGCCGTACTGGAGCAGGGCTGGGAGTATTATCATAAAGGCCGTGTGGCGGATGTCGATCTGAAGGGCACAAGCATTCAGTCGACGGTTGCAGGCAAGAGACTGCACAACACGACGGTGAACTTAGAGAATTTTCAGGACAGCTCCTGCAGCTGCTCCTTCGATGGTTTTTGCCAGCATATCGGTGCTACGTTCTTCAGCTTATACGCTCCCTATGGACGGCCCGAACTGCTGCTGCAACAGTTAAAGCAACAAATATTCGCCCGCAAAAAACCATTGCGGGGCGCCTCCCCGGCACAGGAACGCAAAGAAGCCGCCAAGGCCACGAAACCCGAAGAAACGGCTTTGCCTGCTGATTGGCATCGTTTTTTTGAGGGGAGATTTCATGGGTTCTCGATTTCGCATCAGCACTCCATTGAAACGTTTTATGATTCTGCGTTAGAGTCTTTGCCTGGCTTTGCCGCCGATTGGAAAAACTCAATGCGCGAGATCTATATGCTTCATATCGTGCTGTTCATGATGCGTAAGATCGAACAATTTTATCAAGAGACCAAAAGCTCTTACTTGTCTTATTATCACGAAAACGGGTGCAAAATCGCCGCAAAAAACTGTGAGGATAAGCTCGCCCAGCTTACACAAGGGATGGATCTGAACGCCTCCTTCGCGGCTGAGCCCAAACATATGCTGGCTACACTCAAAATGCTCGGTGAATTCGCGCTGCAAGGAAAAGACAGCCCGATTGACTGGCTTTTCGTGTATCGATTCATCTGGTGGAAGCTATCCGCGCAAACAGCCGCGCAGAAAGAGGAGATTCAGCGCCTCGACGCCCTTCTGTCCAAGAAAGATCAGCCTGCTAAGAGAAAAGATGCGCTGATTGCGGCTAGAGCCCATTTTCACATTATTCAGGGAGATACAGACAGTGCCTTCAAGCTGCTGGAACTTTTGGCTCATCCTCATGCTAAGGATTACTTCCTGTACCTGAATTATTATTACAACGATCAGCAGTGGAACGACATGCTGGTCTGGCTCCGCTGGTTGTTCAAGTCGATTGCCCAGGCCAATCACGATGATTTCCGGACCTTTTGCCAATACTGGCTTGACACGACCAAGCATTTGGAATCCGACAGCGAATGGGTACAGGTCATGGAGTCCCTCCTGCCTCGCTCTTACTACTATTACACAGCCTATTTGCTGCAGACCAAAAGGTATCGGCAATGGGTGGATTTGCAGCTGGCAAACCGTATTTCGCCTTTAAATCTATACACGTTGGAGCTAAAAGCAATCGAAGAGCACGATGCCGCTTTGCTCCTCCCTCTGTATCATCAAGCGGCGGAACGTGCGGTTTTGGAGAAAAACAGAGCTTCCTACAAAACAGCTGTCCGGCTTCTGAAGAAGCTGCACAGCTTATACAAACAGTTAGGCCAGAACGATCGCTGGGAGCACTATGTGTATCGTTTAGCGGATAAATTCTCACGCTTGCGTGCCTTCCAAGAAGAGCTTAAGAAAGGAAAATGGATTCGATGATCGAAACCAGCGCGCTGACGGTTCATGTAAGCTCCCTCCCCAGCGGCTCCTTGTTTCTATGGGGATCCCGCGAGAACGGCGGCATTTGGGACGCCCTTGATTTGAAAAATATGCTTTTTGCCTGGCACCGCGCTTCCTTCTATGGCACTTTCATGGAACCCAGCGAATGGCAAAATCGCGAAGGCATTGAGCTGCAGCCACTTGAGGCGCTCGATTATTTCAGCGATCCGCAGCCTGTGCAGCATTTGCAGCTTAGCTGGCATCAGGACTCCGCGGATTTCATCCGCTTGGCCCCTGCGGTTCGTGAGGCATTAGCCACCGGAAGCTTCATGCCGGATTACGAGAAATGGAAGGCCGGCGAGATGGGCTGGAAGCTGCAGCTCCCTGAGGAGTTGCAATCTCTGGAATCGCCAGCCGTTTCCCGCTGGATTCATGCGCTCATCCCCGAATGGGTGGACGCAGACGGCATCATGAAAGACAATCTGCGCAAGCTGGAGGCGGCGTACCCGCTCATGCGGCGAGGCGAAATCGCCGCCGACCTCTGGCTCGACGAGGAAGACTGGCTCGTCGCCATCGGCTGGCGCCAAGACCGGTCGCCGATGCGCACGTGCCTGCAGCTCGCAGAGCCGGACCTGGCGCATGGCGCAGGCTGGCAGCTGCGCGTGCTGCTGCAGGACCGGCTGGCGCCGGACGTGCTGCGCACGGTGACGCCCACCGGCGAGCCGGTGGCGGGCGAACTGCCTCTGCCGGAGGCGTGGCAGCCGGAGCTTAGCCGCGTCGAACGTGACGCGGCCAAATGGCTGCGCATCCTGCCTTGGCTGGATGCGGACGAAAGCACCCTCCGTCAGACGTTGACGGAGGAAGAGGCCTGGCGCTTCCTCGCAGAGGGAAGCGTGCGGCTTGTGGAGTCCGGGACCAGTGTGTTCCTCCCGGCCTGGTGGGATCGCATCCGCAAGATGAAGCCGAAGCTGCGCGCGAAGATCAAGTCTTCCGTCGGTTCGGGACGCGAGACGATGTTCGGGCTCACCCAGCTGATGCAGTTCGACTGGAAGCTGGCTGTGGGTGATCTGGAGCTGACGGAGGAAGAATTCCGTTTGCTCCTGGAAGAAAAGCGCAAGCTGATCCAGATTCGCGGCAATTGGATTCAACTCGATCCGAAGTTCATGGCACAGGTCGAACAGATCATGAAGCAGGTCCAGAAGAAGCAGGGCCTCTCCTTCCGCGACGTGTTAGAGCTGCATTTCGCTGGAGATGCAGCCGGGCTGCTGCCTGCGGAAGATGATCCCGATGCGATACGCTACATCGAGATGGAAGTCGAGTTGAACGAGCAGCTGCGCCACATGGTTGACCAGCTGACGCAATCAGCTGCAATTCCCACCATGGAGCCGCCACCGAGCTTCCAAGGCTCGCTGCGCCACTATCAGGTGGACGGTATCTCTTGGCTGCTGTTCTTGCGCCGTTTCGGCCTTGGCGGCTGTTTGGCGGACGATATGGGTCTAGGTAAAACGATTCAATGGATCACTTACCTGCTCACCGTCAAAGAGACGGAGCAGCCAGCTGCGCCTTCTCTGCTGATTTGCCCAACCTCCGTTCTCGGCAACTGGCAGATGGAGCTGAAGCGCTTCGCCCCTTCTCTCAAGGTGCATCTGCATTACGGGCCTCAACGGTTCAAGGGAACCGCCTTCACGGAAGCTGTCGGCAAGGTTGATTTAGTACTAACTTCTTATACGCTGTCCCATCTGGATGAAGCGGAGTTGGGTGAAATCACCTGGAACTCCATCTGTCTGGACGAAGCGCAAAATATAAAAAACGCTTATACCAAGCAAGCTTCGGCGATTCGCCGTTTGAACGGTTTTCACCGCATTGCCTTGACAGGTACACCTATTGAGAATCGGCTCACGGAGCTATGGTCGATCTTCGATTTCGCGAACCCCGGTTACCTGGGCACAGTGCGTGAGTTTACGCATCGCTATGTGAATGCGATCGAGAAGACGCGTGATGTTGAGATTATCAACAAGGTTCAAAAGTTAATCCGTCCCTTCCTGCTGCGCCGCGAGAAGAAAGATCCCGCGATTCAGCTCGATCTGCCGGAAAAAAACGAGTCCAAAACGTTCATCTCCCTGACCGCCGAGCAAGGCTCGTTATACGAAAACTACATCCAGGACATGTTCGACCGGTTGGATACGCTCTCTGCTATGGAGCGGCGCGGACTCATTCTCGCCGCGCTGACGAAGCTCAAGCAGGTGTGCAACCACCCTGCCTTGCTGCTCAAGGAAGGCCTGACCGCTCCATGGAGCGGTCGTTCGAACAAGCTGGAGCGCCTGCTCGAGATGGTGCAGGAGCTGCGCCAAGAAGGCGACAAGTGTTTGATTTTCACGCAGTTTGTCGAGACCGGCAACCTGCTGCAGCATGTGCTGCAGCAGGAGCTGGGCGAGACCGTGTTGTTCCTGCATGGCGGAACAACCAAAGCGGGTCGCGATGAGATGATCGCGAACTTCCAGGACAATGCTGAGCGGCCGGCAGAGGAGCAGCGAAATGTGTTTATTCTTTCGCTGAAGGCCGGCGGCATCGGGCTCAATCTGACGGCGGCGAATCATGTGTTCCACTATGATCGCTGGTGGAATCCCGCCGTCGAGAACCAAGCGACGGACCGCGCCTTCCGCATCGGGCAGACGCGCCATGTGCAGGTGCACAAGTTCGTCACGCTCGGCACGCTCGAAGAGCGCATCGACGAGATGATCGAGCGCAAGCTCGGCCTGAGCCAGCAGATCGTCGGCACGGGTGAGAACTGGATCACCGAGCTGTCGACAGACGAGCTGCGTGACTTGTTCTCGCTGCGACGGGAGTGGGTCGAGGCGTAGTTGGTGCGACTCATTCTCCAGAGGATGCGCGCATTGTTTGTCGCAATATAAGGGAACCGTAGGCCTCTATTCAGACTAAAATCGAGTTTTCACAGTTTCAGGGGGAACTACGGGGCCTTATTTCATTGAAATTGACGCGTTTCTAACCGAAATGGAGAAAATAGAGAAACCTAGTTCCCCTATGTTTCTCCAGATGTCTATTCAGGCAAGATAGCGCCCAGTAGTTCCCATGTACTGCAAGGGGACTCCTAACCACACAAAAAGACCGTCTAGGCCAAAGTGCCAGACGGTCTTTTCTATGTTGCTCACCCTATATCAGTAAATCCAAAAACAAATAATACCCATCACCCAGCGCACAGGAGTAGGTCTGAATCTGATGCGAGGTATCCAGATCTGTGTATACTTGTGATAAGATCCCCTGCTTTTGCAGGTTCATCATGAGGATGTTGGAGATGAAATACGGGCGCCAAGTCCAATTCGCCCCGCGATAACTGTCGTCTTTGTTCCAGGCATCCTCTTTGCGTATGTAGTTGGATGAAATTTGATAGCCATCCTCCATGCAGATGTAGATCCGTATACAGTTTTCAGTCACAGTTGTCGTCGTATGTTCAATAAGCTGATCCGCGTCTTCTGCCGTTAGAATGCGAATAGCCGATTGAGTGACTGCCTCCAGGCTTTGATGAATGATGGAGAGATGGCGGTTCCGCTGAAATTCCCCTTGGCTGAAGAGGCCCATCTCTTCTTTCAGCATGGGTTTAAACCCATCCTTATGCTGCAAATATGGCTCCGCCTTCGAAAAGAGATAACCCTGCACATATCTCGCACCGACTTGCAGTGCGCTGTGCAGCTCTTGCTTCGTTTCAATGCCCTCGACCAGCAGGGAGGCGCCCATTTGAGCCGACAAGATGGAAAAAGATTGCATCAATGCTTTGTAACCCGCATGAATCGCGCTTTTTTTCAGTATATTAAGATCGATTTTCAATATTTTCGGCTGCAAACTGGCGATGCGATCGAAATTGCTGAACCCGCTGCCTACATCGTCTATCGCGATAATGCAGCCGAATTGCCGATATAGCTCTACAATTTGGGTAAGCTCTTGCAGCTTTCCTGTAAATTCCTCTTCGGTAACCTCTATCACGATACGCGCAGGATTGATGTCATATTTCCGCAATAGTTCAATCGTCGGCAGCACGCCTGTGCGCTTATATGTCCGATAGATCCATGAGGGTTTTAAGTTAATGAATAATAAACTTTCATCTTGCGTAGAGGCAAGCTGTTCAATAGCCCGCTCTCTTAAGTGTCGATCAATGAGAAGCTGCACATCTTCCGGAATGTCAGGATTTTTGAAAAAAGGCCCCAAGCTTTCGACAATATCCTCTCTAATTCGCCTTCCCAACGTCTCATAGCCGATGATTTCCTGCGTCTGAAGCGAGAGTATAGGCTGGAAGAACGGACGTACTTCATGTCTCAGCGGAATCCTGCTGTCTTTAACCTGCACGGTGTGCGCCCTCCTCCTGTGAAACCTTCATGTAGTTAAATGTCACATAAACTATGTAATGTATAGTATTGTAAACGACATTGTCGCTTCTTGCAATGAATTCATGGAAGAAAACATAACATGATTGATTTTTAGAGGAATATTGTTGAGCCTTGTCGAATTTCAAACGGATTCCGATTCATTTTATTCTATGTAGAATTCAGGTGACCAAGTGGCTATGAAAACATTCACGAGATCGCGAATCTCCATGTTATACGTTATTTTAATCGTGGCATTACTTGCTTTTGTCAGTGTATCGAACTATATTGCTTCCCGTAACATGGAAAGTGAGAGCAATGCGATCGTGAATGATGCCATTCCGATCTCCAAGACTACGAACAGCCTGCTGACCGACCTGATTAATCAGGAAACCAGCATTCGCGGTTTTGAATTAACGGGCAATGAGCAATATTTGGACCCCTATACCACAGGCAAAAAACAGTTGGAAGATGATCTGAACAACATCCGTATTTATGATAAAAAATATCCGACTCTCCAACTCATTATGGATACGCAGGCCATACCGGCGATCACCAATCTGCAGCGCTTTTTTGACAGTCAGTTGGAACTCATTCGCGCAGGTAAAACGGATGAAGCTCGAACCCGGATTAACTCAGGCAAAACGATGATGGATCGTTACCGTGTCATCCATTCCAGTATTGAGAAGACGATTGTACAAATCACAGAAGACGCCTACAACTCCTCTCTCAAAGCCGGCCAAACCTCTCGTACGATTACCATGGTTAGCGGCATTATTGCACTCATTGCAGGTGTGATGTCCATCTTCATCTCCTTCCGGGCTATTCATGCCGAAGAGGAGCTTCGTAAAAGCGAAGAGACCTATCGGTATATGGCCGAGAGTCTCGAAACCCAGAACGAGGAAATCATTGCGCAACAGGAAGAGCAGCAGGTCACTTTGGCCAAGCTGTCCGAAAGAGAACGAGATCTTGAGCTGATTTCTTCTTATCAAGAGAAACTGACCGGTTACGTGGAGCTCAAGGATTTCTTGAAGCACACGCTGCCTGCTCTGCTGAATTCGCTTCTGCAGGATGCGGCTCTCGTTGTTATGAAACGTGACCCCGAACCGGGCAATGGCGATACTGGCAGTACAGGAAGTACTGGCAATCCCACCTACGAAGTCATCCATTCTATCGGATACCCGAAGGAACATATTCGGGTTCATCAGGACGAGTTATTTGGACCGGCAAGGCGTGTTTTTGAAGAAGGCACGAACCTGGTGCACACGCGCGATGTAACCGGGCACGAGAAAGGTGTCCATGGCGGGATGATGCATGCCGTCGATCATTACGTTCCTCTGCTTGACGACAAACAGACGGTCATCGGCTTCTTGCTCCTAACGAGCTACCAAAGCTCCGTGTTCCAAGAAAACAACCAACGCCTGACGAAGGGCTTGGTCCGTCAGTTCGGCTTGGCCTTTTTCGCTCAAGTGATGAATGACGAGAGAGTGAAGCAAGCCGCTCATTTGGCGGAATTGAACGACGAGCTTATTGCCGAGAAGCTCTTAATTGAAGGGCAGCGCGACTTGATTCAAAATATTTTGGAATCGGCGCACGAAGGCATGATGATGTGTGATTCCGAGGGGACCATCCTTTTCGCGAACCATCGGATGAGCCGCTATTTCGGCTTAAATGAGCGCATCGGCGAGAATTTGGTAGCTGGCTGCCACGAGATCGCAGCTGAAACGCCGAGCTTCTTCGGCGCAGCTTCTTCAATCGAAGCGCTCATTAACGGAACGCATACGCATCTGACACAGCGATTTGGTTTTGTATTGGATGATCAGCCTCAGCATGCTGAGCTGTATGCGACTGTCGTCAGTGAAGATACGGAGCAGCAGGGTTATCTCTTCGTTTTCCGTGACCGAACGGAAGAAGAACGCGTTGACGAAATGAAAAATGAGTTCATTTCCATTGTCTCCCACGAGCTGCGGACTCCTTTGGCCAGCGTGCTTGGCTTCATAGAGATTCTGCTCCATCGTGAGCTGCCGCAAGATAAACAGAAGAAATATATGGAGACTATTTATAAAGAAGCTCATCGTCTCTCGAATTTAATCAATGATTTCCTTGATTTGCAGCGCATGGAGTCCGGGCGGCAGCTATACCACTTCTCCCCGATCAACTTGCTGCCGACCGTGCAGGAGATCGTTGATCAGTGGCAGGATAAGCAAAACCACAACATCGTCATCCATCGGCAAGAATCGGAACTCTGGGTGCGGGCAGATGCGGATCGGATCCGGCAAGTTTTCCACAACCTGATCAGCAATGCAATTAAGTATTCTCCGGGCGCGGAACGGATCGACATTTATTTATCCGCAGCGAACGGCAAAGTTGTTGCTTCCGTGCAGGATTACGGACTCGGCATCCCTGAGGAAGCGCATGACCAGATGTTCTCCAAGTTCTTCCGTGTCGATAACTCCGACCGACGTCAAATTGGCGGAACCGGCTTAGGGCTGGCCATTGTGAAAGAGATCGTTGAAGGGCACAACGGACAGATTTCTTACGAGTCTCAGATGGGTGCCGGCACTACCTTCCGGATTGAATTCGACCAGTATGAACTATCTTCCATGGAGGGGAAAATCGTTATTTTCGAAGATGATGATGATCTCGCCAAGCTGATCCAAATTGCGCTGAATAAGCTCGATCTTCCCTCCATCCAATTGCGCTCTGCCGAAGAGGGAATTATCGCTTTGAACCGTTGCAAAGGTGAGCCGATTCTGTTCATCGTGGATATCCATCTCGAAGGTGTAAAAAACGGATGGGATTTCATCGCTGACTTATCCAGGCATCCGTTGTACTACCAGACTCCGGTTATTGTCTCTACCGCACTGGATCAGCCACATGATTTCCATGAGAAAGAAATTCAGAAATATCTCAAAAAACCTTTCTCCATGGAGCGTCTAGTCCAAGTAGCGAAAAATTTGCTCGATAATAAGAAAAGCAATGCGTACGTTTTTCCGGCTCAAGACAAAGATTCTCTCTCTACTACTTTGCAGCGCAACGGCATCGACGTGGTTGAGATGAAGGAAAATATGGATATGATTGAGGTCGAAATCAAAAAGCCTTCTAGCTAGCCTGCCATCTCTCCTCCTCCTTGTTGAGGGCGGGGAGATTTTTTTATTGTAAAGCAACAGGGATTTCTCTGCCCGGCAGCCAATATACTAAAGAAACTAAGTCATTTACGCAGGAAGGGTGACCCCGGTGGCAAAGCTTGAACCCGCTTCCAATCCCATGCAGACACGCAGCGCTTGGACACTGTTCTTCTCCTTACCGATATTCGCTTGGGCCATGTACGATTTCGCGAACACCATCTTCTCCTCCAATATCGTGACGGTCTTTTACCCTTTTTATTTAAAAGAAACGTTAGGAAAAAGCGAAGAGTTGAATCAGATAGCCAGTACTTTCATCACGTATTCCAATGCTTTATCCAGCTTTTTTCTCGTCCTGCTTTCGCCTTTATTCGGGGTGTGGATCGATCGCACGGGCAAAAAGAAGGCCTACCTTGTCCCCTTTACGCTCATTGCCATCGTGGCGACTTTACTCATGGGCGCTTCGGCCATCTGGCATACCGATCAACAGTGGATGGGGCTTAACACCTCGATTCTAGGTGTGATTTTCTTTTTTATGATCGCCAAATTCTTTTATAATTCCAGCTTAATCTTCTACGACTCCATGATTTCGGATCTGGGCAGCGAGCGTGAAATCCCCATCATTTCCGGCGTAGGCGTAGCCGTTGGTTATGTAGGCACGCTAGTCGGACTTGTCGTTTTTCCTTTAATTAACGGCAATCATTATGAAAATACATTTATTCCTAGCGCGCTTATGTTCCTGCTATTCTCCCTGCCGATTATGTTTCTCTACAAAGAGAAGCCTTCCAAGCCGGTAAGCGAGAAAAAGTCGCTTCTGAGCGGCTACCGCGAGATCTGGGCAACATTCAAAGAGGCGCGAAAATATCAAGCCGCTTTCTTGTTCATGATCGCTTACTTTTTCTTTAATGACGCCATTGCTACAGCCATCGCTGTCATGGCGATTTATGCGAATACGGTGATGGGCTTCACAACGGGGCAGTTTATTCTCCTCTACTTGGTTTCTACCGTATCCAGCATTATCGGCTCCTTCCTCTTCGGCTATGTCACCCGCAGTGTCGGGCCTAAAAGAGCCGTCACGATCGTTGCCTTCGTACTTATCGTCGCGATCGCCATCGCGGCATTAGCGACCAGCCAAAGCTTGTTCTGGGTTGCCGGCAGTCTCTATGGTGTTTCAATGGGAGCCATGTGGGTAACATCCCGGACCCTGATCGTGCAATTGACGCCTGTGGAGAAACGCGGCCAGTTTTTCGGCCTTTTCGCTTTCTCCGGCAAGGTATCCTCGATTGTTGGGCCTGCTCTGTACGGATCCATTACCTTGGTTCTCGCCTCCACAGGGAACTTCGCCAGCCGCGTCGCGCTTGGTTCTCTTCTGTTGCTAGTCGTGATCGGACTCATCGTGCATATGCGGGTTCCGCAGAAATTGCATTCTTCCACTTAGTTCGTGTACAATAGCTTTTAATCATAAGCGGAAAGGAGTGAGGGATATGAAGGGTCCTGTGATCGTGCAGAAACAGCATCGTTTCCTATTTCTCATTTCTATTAAACACTAAAGCATTCGTTGCTTTAGTGTTTTTTTTCGCTCTGAAGCCGTCCTAATCTATCGGGCAGCGTTGATTTTGAAACAGTACAAAGATAGGGAAGAGAAACCATTTGTCTGATGGGAGGAGAGATCCATATGCGGTACAAACGAGTCCTCATTAAGCTAAGCGGCGGGGCTGTTGCGGGAGAAAGCGAGTTCGGTTTCGATCCGAAACAACTGGATCATATTGCCAATGAAATTATGACGGTTGTTCAGTTAGGTGTCGAAGTGTGTCTCGTGATTGGCGGGGGCAATATCTTCCGCGGCAATATGGGCGAGAGCTGGGGCATCGAGAAAGCGGAGGCTGATAATATCGGAACTCTCGCTACCGTAATCAACAGTTTGATGCTGCGTGGTGTGCTGAAGGCGAAGACCGACGCGGAAGTGCGCGTCATGACGGCCATTCCGATCGCCTCCGTGGCGGAGCCTTTTATCCGGCTTAGAGCCATTCATCACTTGGAAAAAGGGTACATCGTTATTTTCGCAGGGGGCAATGGACAGCCTTTCGTCACGACAGACTACCCCTCGGTCCAGAGAGCTATCGAAGTAAACTGCGAAGCGATCCTCGTCGCGAAACAAGGCGTTGACGGCGTATTCGACAAAGACCCTAAACATCATAAAGAGGCCCTCCAATACAAATCTCTCCACTACAACGACGTTATCCACCACAATCTGAAGGTCATGGATCAGTCTGCCTTTATTCTGGCGCGGGATTATCACATTCCCATCCATGTATTCAATTTCGACAAACCCGGCTCCATGAAAGAAATATGCGCAGGGCAAAATACAGGTACAATCATCAGCGGCTCCTCGGAGCTTATTTATCAGCAGGGCTAATAGAACTGTATTTTCGGCGAAATAACGGCCTGTAGCTCCGCTCACTAAGCACGAGAAGACGCAAAAAAAGATAGAGCACAGTATCTAGCAACTGCCGCTCTATCTTTCTTTATTTTACTCGTTTTGATCCAGCATCAACTCATAGTAATCATTCGCATTCTTCGTTCTAAAGCCGCAAGATTCGTACAAACCCAGCGCCTTCTCATTTTCGACCGAAACTTCGAGTTTAATCAACCCCGCCTTATGCTTCATCTTCAGCTCCCCGATAGTCTGACTCAAGATCAGGCGTCCATAACCCTGGCCCCGGCGCTCTGGCAGAACGCAAAAGCCATAGATGAATCCGCTGGCATCCGTCTCGATCATGGCTCCGATTTTCCCAATCGGCACACTCTGTTCCCCATGCCCGAGCTCTGCGATCCAGGTTTTTTCCTTATCGCCGGTAATCGTTTGGTTCACGTATTCTCTCGTATCCGCTTCGGGCATATGAAAGCCAGACATATTCAGTTGAACGAGCAGCTCGGTATCCTCTACATTGGCGGAGCGCAGCGTCAGCGATTCTTCGCCGTTTGGCGGGATGCCTTCCACCCCCTCCTGAAGCTCCATTACGTATTCCGAGAAACGATAGTCCGCTCCAAGCTTCTTCAAAAAAGCCTTCCCGCTCACTGATCCCCGTTCATTAATGAAAATCGCCTTCGGCACCCCTCGATGTCTGCACGCTTCCAACGCCGTCTGGACCAACTGCCCAAAGATACCTTGGTTTCGTGCCTCCGGGTGCACCATTCCGCTAATTTCCACTTCCGTGGACAGAAAAGAATATATCGCCAGAAAACCGACAATCCGGTCATCCTGGTAAAATAAAAAGTCATTCGTCACACCCGGCGGACGATCCGATAATGTCCCCCAGTTTAGTTTAATCTCGATATGGTCATGGCGGTTACATGTCTCCCATAGATCCCTAACTTCCTTCAGCTCCTGCGGTGACAGCCCTGCCCTTGCAAATATGCCTTGTTTCAATAGATTGTCCTCCGTACCTACTTAGTTGCTTGCCTACTGTCATTATACATGTCTGTTCTTCGGCGTGGTAAGCTAATAAATGATTTTACATAAAGTTTCGTGCACCGTGAACGATTGATCCCCGTTGTTCGTACTATCTAAGAATTCAGGCAGAGAGGGTGACCCTTGACTTGGAAGAGCAAGATTGGCTTGATCGGGCAACGCGGGGAGATCGCACCGCTCTGTCCCGGCTGTTACAGCAGCATTATGATTTTGTTTACAAATATTTGTTGAAAATAACGCTGAATCCGTCCATGGCGGAGGACCTCACACAAGATACCATGATTCGATGCATTGAGAAAATAAACTTATACAACGCGAAATCCAAGTTCTCCTCTTGGCTGATCACGATAGCCACCCGTTTGATGATTGATCAGGCGCGGCGGCGCAAACGCGAAAAGAAGTGGCAGGAGGAACAGCAGGCGCAGGCCCTGCGTCAGATGCAATGGCACGCCGAAAGCCGGAACGAAGATTGGCCCGATGTGCTGAACACTTTGGCTGAAATGCCCGAGGAAAGCCGCATTCCGGTTATTCTCAAGCATTACTACGGCTACACCTATGAAGAAATCGGTCAAATCCTTGCCATCGCGGAAGGGACTGCCAAATCAAGAGTGCATAACGCTTTGAAACAATTGCGAAAGGAGCTCGTGTAGATGGACGACTTTCAGGACGCTAATCATAAAAAGCCTCAGCAAAGCGGATCTTCAGAGGATCAGACCGATGCTTCTGCTAATGAGGCTGACGTTCTTAGGCTGCAGCAGGGGCTAGACGCGTTAGACGGCTTATTCCCTGCCTCGCGTCCAAGCAGCGCTTGGTTCGATCAACAAATCGCAGCCGTACAGAGAAAGCAGCGTTCGCGGCTGCTCGGTGATCTGCTCAAGCTGTGGGGAACCGCTCTGCTGCTGTTCTATCTCCTCTTCATGGTCGCAGCTGCACAGCCGGTGACTTTCATTACCTTCCAAGCTTTGGCGGTCATTGCGCCGCTAGCTTGGCTACTCTTCAGAAAGCAGGTGGATTCACATGAAACATGAAAATTGGGATGCACTACCTATATGGGCTTGGATTGGCATCGCCCTTATCCTGCTCGTGCAAAGCACATGGCTATTCGTTGATGCGCGCAAGAGGAGTGCTCGATATCCTTGGTTTTGGGGGATTTGGGGCATCCTTCAGGCACCGACTCCGCTTATCGTGTACTTGTTTGCGGTGCGCAAGATTCACCGCACCTTCTCGGGCAAGGGGAATTGAGATAAGGCTGACTAAAATCAATTAGCGTTATAATAACATGAAGAGCCAGCCCACTTATGGGCCGGCTCTTTTCGCTATTACTGCGCCTGCCGGGCATATTCATCCGGCGTCTGGCCGATAATGGACTTGAAGTCCTTAATAAAATGCGACTGGTCGTGATACCCCAGATCCATCGACAGCTTGGACCAGTTTGGCCTGACGCTCACATCGGACATTTCCGCTGCATTCTGAATGCGGGCCAGCTTAATGACCCACTTGGGCGTAACGCCTACGTAGTGGTCGAAAAGCCGTTGCAGCGTCCTTTTGTTCACATGGAAGTGCTCGCAGAGACTGTCTACCTTCGTGATATCCGGCTGCTCGTTAATATAATCAATGATCTCATTGATAAAGGTTACCTGCTCATCTTGTTCCGGCAGCTTAGGCCGGATCATTCGTTCAATCAGCGCTACCATTTGCGGTTCATCCATCTGCGCAAACATGTCGCTCTCTAACCTCCGCGGATCGGTATCAAAGACGTTCTGAACGCTCAGCGGGCTGGCCTGCATACCGGAAACCGGCCGCTTGAAGAACGGGTAGAAACCGCCGGGCTTGAATTTTACGCCAAAAACGCATCCCTGCCCCTCCAAGTGGTGGCCGTATTTCTCTTTTCCAGGACCATAAATCGCCGATTGACCGGGCTCAACGACCAAGTTGACGCAAGGATTCGGAATGACGTGCTGGGTATAAGGCTCTTGGCCTCTTAAATCCCATCGAATAATCCAATAATGGCGAATGAAAAAGGCCAGATCCTCCGAGGGAGCCACCCTGGAAAGCTGAAATTTCCGTGCAGTTTGCTGCAGATTCATAATGCCTAGACTGGGTTTAATAAGGTCTGACATGACGCCGATCACTCCTTGTCGCGTTTTTACAATACTTGGAGCGTACAAACTTCTATCATAAATTTAACACATGTCGAGGGAGTGAGTTTAAGTTGGAATTAAAATACGAATTTTATATTGGTGCAACTTGCAAAGAAGTGTGGGATATTCTGGTGACACCGGAGGGGACGCGCAAAATTCTTTTCGGCAGCGTGCTGGAGACCACGTTCGAGATCGGCTCTGACTTCAGGTACATTGGACCAGGCAATGACGGTGATGAAACGGTTCATGTCTATGGCACGATTCTCGCCTATGAACCGGAGAAACTTCTCTCCTGCATCGAGCATGCAGGCCCGTCCTATAATCCGAATCATGCGGATTTTCAGTCGCGGATGACGTTTACGTTAGAAACGGTCGGCAGCTGTACCAAATTGACGCTCATCAATGATGAATGGACACCGAACCACCCAAGTTTCGAGAGAACGAAAGCAAGCTGGTGGATGATTTTAAGCAATATTAAAACACTAGCGGAGACTGGCAAAACATTAGACTTTGGTTGGTAAAAAAGCGGCTATCTTCAAGGAGCAAAACGCCTTGAGATAGCCTTTTCTCTATTTATAACGGTAAAAGTGCGAGCGAAGCTTTCCCCTCAAGCCCCTCGACCATGGCATGCCAAGCTTGCGGTTTATTCGCGAGAACGGCATAGTAACGGCGCAGGAACGCCGCAACCAGCTTCGCGCTGATCTCCTCCGCGTCCTCATCCGTCGGAAGGAAGCAAAGATCCAGCTCTTCCACTGCTTCCCCGTTGTTTTCCCATGAAGGATGCACGTACGGGAAATCAATCCGCTTGTAACCGAGATGCGACAAGACTTCTCGCCGTACGTAAGGGTCCATCGGCTTCACGCCGCCGAACGGATGCCCTTCGATCCGGTACGGATCGTAGATCTCAGCGAACATTCCCAGCATCGGCTTGCCCGACTCAGCCGCCAGAGCCACCAGGTCAATCCAACGTTTGCGTGCCAGAAAACGGCCAATGCCAAGACCCGCTTGACCTATAATCGTAAAGTCCGTCATCGCCACTTGAAAATCGTCATAATAGCGATACTCTGTCGTACCAACGACCTTCCCTTCGTGCGCAGCGACGAACACCCGAATGCCCGGGTCCTCCAACGGTTCCTTCCACAGGGCATATTCCAGCACCTCTTCCGGTGGGAATACCTCCTTCATCAGATCATGCATCGCACGAAACAAAGGGTTGTCTATATTTGTTATCCGTATGTATTCCATTAGTTCCTCAAGCTCCTTTACGTCCTATTTCGAAATGGATTCCGCCACTCCATCAAAAGTGCATAATTCAGTGACTCCTCGTCCTGCAAATAATCCGGCACAACCTGCACCGGCGTTCTCCCGCAGCGCAGCAGGAACGTTATCACCGGGTCCTTGCAAACCCCTGCCATGACCGCTTTCACATAGTCCTCCACGGTCATCGTTTCAGCCTGCTTATGGTACCCCGGCATGCGCCCTCCGCCAAGCAATCTTCGCAGCCCCAAATGCACAACGACCTCATACATGGACTGCATCATCCATTTGCCAAGACCGAACTTGCGGTATGGGGGCATCACGCAGATATCCACAATATACAGGGTATCGCCGTCTGGCCGGTGCGTACGGATGTAGCCGTCGTCGGTCAGCGTCGACCAACTGTGGTCAGCGGCATGCTCTTCGTCATAATCGACAAGCAATCCCGTGATGGAGCCAACAATCCTCCCCTCCACCTCTACACAGAGTGCGCCTTGGGGGAATCTTGTAATGTGCTCCATGAGCTGCTCCTCGTTCCACCATAACTCCGACGGAAACGGCGGTGGAAAGCTTTCCTGCTGAACGCGAATCAGCGCGTCCATATCCGCTTTTTCGTAATTACGTATGACCGCCTCAATGGGCTTGTCGCCGTCGAAGACGTACAACTTTTTAGCGTAAAATTTGTTCGCATTCATATCCACCATGCTAGGCATACCCCCTCGCCCTGATTAGGACCAATCGGTGTACAGATCCGTCCTGCGGTCACGCCATGTGGTGACAGAGCCTTTTTCGCGGATAAGGGTTAACAAATCCAGATCCAAATCGGCTGTGACCACCATATCACCGTTGATTTCACCTTCGACCATGATCCCTTTTGGCGGGAAAGGCACATCATTCGGAGTAAGCACCGCGGCTTGCCCGAAATTCGCCCTCATGAAATCAACTGTCGGCAGAGCGCCGACTGTCCCCGTCGTGACGACGTAGATTTGATTCTCAATGGTTCGTGCATGGCAGGTGTAACGCACTCGGTGGAACCCGTGCCGGTCATCCGTACAGGAAGGAGCAAACAGCACATCAGCGCCGCGGGCTCTAGCCATTCGGACGATTTCCGGGAATTCTACGTCATAGCAGACGAGTATCGCGATACGGCCTTTGTCCGTGTCAAAAACCTGCAGGGAATCCCCAGCCCCCATATTCCATTCCTTCACCTCGGTCGGGGTGATATGCAGCTTTTTCTGCTCGCCGACACGCCCGTCCGGATAAAATAAAAAGGCCGTGTTATACAGCTTGCCCTCCTCAGAGGTAATATGCGTGCCCCCAATGATGTGCATGCCCGTTTGCTTCGCCAGTCCTTGGAAAAGCGTCCGATAAGCCTCTGTAAACGACGGCAATGCCTCAATCGGCAGCGCTTTGCCATGCTCATCGCCAATGGACATCAACTGTGTCGTGAACAGTTCAGGAAACAGCACAAAATCCGCCTCAAACTCCTGCGCTACCTTCACATAATGCTCCACTTGCGCAGCGAACTCTTCAAAATTGTGTATCGTGTGCAGATGGTACTGCACCGCGGAAACTCGCATTTTCAACGTCATCTCTCCCAATTTGTTCATCATTTCTATAGACCAGAGTTACAGGAATTACGAGAGTTACAAGCTAACAAGCACTCGCCCTCTCACTTTCCCGTCCAAAACCTCTTGCGTCGCCTGAACAACCCCGTCTAATGTCACTTCTTTGTACATCATGCGCTCAAGCAGCTGCGGTTTCAATTCCCCAGCCATCCGCTCCCACAGGGACTTCCGAATCTCGGATGGGCAATACACCGAATCAATACCCAACAGGTTCACCCCTCGCAGTATAAAAGGAAACACTGTCGCGGCAAACTCACCGCCACCTGTCACTCCGCTCAATGCTACGGACCCGCCGTATTTCATCCGGCTCAGGACATAGGCAAGCGATTCGCCTCCTACCGGGTCGACGCAGCCTGCCCAATATTCCTTGTCCAGTGGTTTCCTCACGGATGGAGATAACTCCTCCCGAGGCACTACACGCTTCGCGCCCAATTCGAGCAAATACGCATGATCGGCGGACTTGCCCGTACTGGCTTCCACCTCATAACCGAGCGCGGCCAGCATCGATACACTGTTACTACCTACTCCGCCGGTAGCGCCCCGGACGAGGACTGGCCCCTTCTCCTTGCTCAGCCCGTTCTCTTCCATGCGCTGAATCGAAAGCGCTGCTGTGAAGCCCGCCGTTCCCAATATCATCGCTTCACGATGGGACAGTCCCTTCGGCAAAGGCACCACCCAGTCGGCCGGGACGCGCGCATAGTCGCTAAACCCGCCGTAGTGTCCAGTTCCCAGTTCATAGCTGGTCACAAGCACCTCATCGCCCTCGCGAAAGCGCGGGTCTGACGAAGCGGCAACTGTACCTGCCAGATCGATCCCTGGCACGATGGGGTATTTTCGCACAACGCGACCGTTCGGCGTGCAAGCCAACGCATCTTTATAATTAATACCCGAATAGCGCACGCGGATCGTCACTTCACCCGGGGGTAAATCTTCTATTCGTAGCTCTTTCACTTGGGTGGAAAAATGCTCCTCCGTCTTCTCCACCACTAACGCCTTAAAGCTATCCATGCTGGTTTAGCCTCCTCGGTCCTCATAGGATTCAATCAAGTGAATTTTCCATCTACTACCCATTTAGTTTACTAAAATCGTGTTCAGTATTCAAAGGGTTCGACGCTTCGATGAAAATTCTAAGGGCGGTTGCAGTAGATGAACTACGGGGCCATATTTCGGGGGAATCGATCTATTTGTGGGTTCAGGTGGAACTACAGGGCTTTATTCACGCTCAAATCGGCTTAGTTACACCTGAATTGGCAAAATAGTGGACTGTAGTTCCCCCTCGCCGGCTCAATGCGCTAATCCCATTGAAATAGCGCCCTGTAGTTCATCTAACGGCACGCGGAGTGGGAGTGCTTCTCCTCCCACCACAAATCGCAAAAAACTCCCCGGCCGACGTGACCAGGGAGTTTCTCTTATTACTGCTGCTGCGCGAAACCCGCAGCTATCAAAAACCGTTCGAAAGCCGCTTGCCCGGCTTCATCACGCTTGAACACGCCGGCGTCGAGCAGCACGTCCATGAACTTGCTGCCGACTTCCTCCTGCAGCACCGCTTTCGCGCCGTCTGCCGTCAGCGCAGCGCCGTGCTTCGCAATCATCGCCTCGATCCAAGCCGCATGCTTATGCAGCGGATGAGCGGCCTCATCGCGGATTGCGCTGCCGAAGTCGGCTTCGCCCGTGAGGATCTTGGCGATATCCGCCAGCTCCTCCTGCAAGCGGCCTGGCAGTACCGCCAGCCCCATCACCTCAATCAAGCCGATGTTCTCCTTCTTGATGTGGTGCAAGTGCTGATGCGGATGGAAGATGCCATCCGGATGTTCGGCGCTGGTGCGGTTGTTCCGCAGCACCAGATCAAGCTCGTATTCGCCCCGTGCGTTGTTGCGGGCGATTGGGGTGATCGTGTTATGCGGGATCCGCTGTCCGTCCTTCTCGCTGAAGGCGAGGACGTCCGCTTCCGCATCGCTGTAGGCGCGCCAGTCTTCGAGCAGCTTGCTCGCCAGCTTGTAGAGCTGCTGCTTGTTATGGCCGCTCAAGCGAATGACCGACATCGGCCATTTCACGATGGCTGCTTTCACGCCAGCGAACTCAGTGTTCGCGAATGTTTGCTCGCTTGGAGCTTTCTCCATCGGGAACTGATGGCGTCCGCCCTGGAAGTGGTCGTGGTTCAGAATTGAACCGCCTACGATCGGCAGATCCGCGTTGGACCCGATGAAGTAATGCGGGAATTGATCGATGAAATCGAGCAAACGATAGAACGTATTCGGCGTTGTTTTCATCGGGATATGTTTCTCATGGAAAATAATGCTGTGCTCGTTGTAGTACACGTAAGGAGAATATTGGAAGTACCATTTCTCGTTATCCAGCTCCAAGGGAATGAACCGCAGATTTTGCCTTGCCGGGTGATTCACACGTCCGGCATATCCCAAGTTGTCTGCGCATAGCAGACATGCAGGATAGCTGCTTTGGGGCAGCGTTTTGAGCAGGGCAATTTCCTTCGGATCCTTCTCCGGCTTGGAGAGATTGATCGTAATTTCGAGATCACCGTAAGCGGTGGCCGCCAGCCAGTATTCATTTTTCTGAATACGATCCATCCGAATATAATTGGAATCAATCGATTGTTTATAGAAATAGTTTGTTGCCGCCTCTACCCCGTTGGTCTTCGCCGTGTTCCAGAATTGGTTCACAACCTCGGAAGGACGGGGCATGAGCAGCCCCATAATCCGTGCGTCCAACAGATCTCGGTACGTAGCTGTGTTCTCTTCCAGGAGGCCCGCCTCGAAAGCTGCATCGAGCAGATCTTCCAACAGGGATACAGGGCTGCTTAACTTCTCATCCGGTACTTCTCCTGCATAAGGCTCAGCAAGCCCGAATAAATCAATCAATGCATTTCGTGAAGTATAGACATCCAACTGCTCGATAAGTCCATTTTGCTTCGCAAACTGAAGGAGCCTCTCTATGGTCAATGCCGTTAACTGCGATGCTTCAACTGTCCGTTCCATGTGCTTCATTCCTTTCTAAACAAGCTTACTCCGCGTAACCGCTCGGGTTATTTTGGTGCCAATTCCATGCGCTCTCAATGATGGATTCCAATGAATCGCGGCTAGGCTTCCAGCCTAGTTCCGTTCTTGCACGCTCAGAGGAGGCGATCAATGTAGCAGGGTCACCTGCTCTGCGCGGCTCGATCACTGCTGGGATCGCATGGCCCGTTACTTTGCGGGCGATATCGATCACTTGTTTAACCGAGAAGCCTGTGCCGTTGCCCAGGTTATAAATATTGCTTTCTGCTCCGCCGCGCAGTTTCTCTACCGCAAGCACGTGGGCGCTCGCCAAATCGCTAACGTGGATATAGTCGCGCACGCATGTGCCGTCTTCCGTTGCATAGTCATCGCCATAGATGGAAATATGAGCTCTCTGACCAAGTGCTACTTGCAAAATAATTGGAATCAGGTGTGTCTCCGGGCTGTGATCCTCGCCGATTTTGCCGCCGGCGTGTGCGCCCGCTGCATTAAAATAACGAAGGGATACATATTTGATGCCATGGGCCGTGTCGAACCATTTCATCATTTTTTCCATTGCCAGCTTCGTTTCGCCATACGTATTCGTCGGCAGGGTACGATCGCTTTCCAGGATCGGAATGTTCTCAGGCTCGCCGTACGTCGCTGCTGTCGATGAGAACACGATATTTTTCACGCCATATTGATTCATTTTTTCAAGCAGGCAAAGCGTTCCGTACACGTTATTGTGATAGTATTTGGCAGGATTCGTCATGCTCTCGCCAACTAGCGAATTTGCTGCGAAATGGATGATAGCGTCAATGCTGTTTTCCGAAAAAACAGTATCCAGAAACGCGCTGTCACGCAAATCACCGACATACAGCTTGCCGCCAAGCACGGCATCTCTATGCCCTTGCTGCAAGTTATCGACAATAACAACCTCTTCCCCTTTTTCCAGCAGCTCCGCCACTGCATGCGAACCGATATAACCAGCTCCACCCGTTACTAGAATCGCCATTTACAATACCTCCCCAATTTGTTCGACGCCATTCCCGATATCACATACATAGAAGCTTGGCGTCAATCCTGTTTTTTCCGTATATTCTTTGCCAACTTGATCGATAAATGTTTGTACGCTGTCTTCGTGAACCAAGGAAACCGTACATCCGCCGAAGCCTGCGCCAGTCATACGAGCACCCAGCACACCCGGAACCTTCAGCGCCGCCTCAACCATCGTATCCAGCTCAACGCCTGTTACTTCATAGAGATCACGCAGTGAGTTATGGGAGCCAATCATCAACTGGCCAAAAGCTTCAAGATCATTCTGCTCTAGAACTTTAATCGACTTGAGCACCCGATCAATTTCCTCTACAACGTGCTGCGCTCTGCGGCGAACGGTTTCGTCCGGGATCAAGTGTTTGAATTCGTTGAACTGCTCCAGGTTTAACTGGCCAAGCAATGTGAGGGATGGGAATTGCTTTTGCAAGTAAGTAACCGCCTGCTCACATTGGCTTCTTCTTTCGTTGTAAGCGGAGTCGACGAGGCCTCTGCGTTTGTTCGTGTTTCCGATCACCAACTTATAGCTGCCGCTTTGGAACGGCACATGGCGGTACTCCAGCGTATCGCACATAAGCAGGATTGCGTGATCCTTTTTCCCATTGGCTACTGCAAATTGGTCCATGATTCCACAGTTCACGCCAACGAATTGATTCTCTGTTTTTTGCGCCAGAAGGGCGATTTTCACCGTATCAATCGGATACTTCTCAAGCGTCTCTAGGGCGTAGGCCGTCACTACCTCGATGGAAGCCGAAGAGGAAAGTCCAGCGCCGTTCGGAATTTCACCGTGGAACAAAAGATCGTAACCTTTCGTAACCGGCATACCTTCTTTGGCTAGGTGGGCAAAGATTCCTTTCGGATAGTTGATCCAGTTATCTTCCTCCTGGTAGGTCAAGTCATCTATGGAAATTTGTTTGCGAAGGGCCAGATTGGTCGATGCAAATCCGATGACACGGTCTTGTCTAGGGCGGATCAGCAGTGTCGTTCCGAACGTTAATGCAGCAGGGAATACATAACCGCCATTATAATCCGTGTGCTCACCGATCAGGTTAACCCGGCCTGGAGCATGGAACGCTGAAATTGGTGCTGCGGATTCCCCGTAAATTTCAATAAACGTGTCTTTTAAAGCTTGCAAATCTGCCATTCTGGCACCGCCTTTAGTTTTTTATGAGTATGATGTAGGAGCAAGTTTGTAACTTCAGTATAAGAGAAGAATCCAGTGTTGGCTATGGAAGCATGTTATTTTCACATGGAAAAATGTGATTTCACCATTTCTACTTGGCTGCTAAGTATGGTAAATTAAAAGGAGCATAAGGACATATCAACGGAGCTGAAGAAAGCCATGCCCAAGCAGGAAAGCTATTATGTCGTTTCGAACCCACTGCCATCCTCAGAGAGTGCTTTGACCGTACTGTTTGCAGGAGAGAGCCAGACTAAACCCGTGCATCGGTTAGGCCCTAAAGTGTACGATTACTACTTAATTCACTATGTCATTTCAGGGAGGGGCGTATTTTCCACACAAGGGGAAGAGTATGCGCTAGGCGCGGGAGACAGCTTCATCATCGAGCCGGAGCAGCTTATCAGCTATGTTTCGGATGACAACGATCCGTGGCATTACTGTTGGATTGCCTTTACAGGCGAACAAGCTTCCTCTTTGGTCGCTTCAACAGGCATCAATCCCTTGCAGCCAATCCTGCACAACAAACGCAATCGGCATATCCCCGTCTTGTTTCGCCATATTCAGCAAGCTTTGCGAGCCAAGAAAGGGAGTGCCCAGCTGAAATCCATCGGCTATTTGCTCCTTCTATTAGGCGAGTACTGCGAAGCTCTATCCGCGTCCACAACAGCCGGCGTCGTCTCAGACGCGGAGAGCGACCGGATCGTGCATCAGGCCATTCACTACTTGTCCACCCAATATGCCGAGCCGATTACGATTGAAATGATGGCAGAGAGCCTGGGCTATAATCGCGCCTATTTGTCTCGCCTCTTCAAGCGCCACACCAAGGTCACGCCCGTGACATTTCTGCTCAAGCTTCGTGTGGATAAAGCACGCCAACTGCTGCGCGAGCGGCTGGAATTAACGATTGAGCAGATCGCAGCTTCTGTCGGCTTTTATGACCCGTTATATTTTTCCAAACAATTCCGCCGCTTATACGGCGTTTCTCCGAGCGAATACCGGAATCAGATCAAATCTCTGTGAAGATGCGTGATTGGTGTCTGTTTAGGGAGGCTCGCGGGGGTTGCGGGGGTTGTGGCAGTCGGGGGCGAAATTCGAGGTTCGCCATTGCGGAATCGCGGTTGCGGGCTGTGTGCGGGCTGCGGACTTACGGATTTGAGGACTGGCAGCACCACAGGCTACCCGAGCCACTCAAAGGGAACTACAGTCCCTTATTTCAAAAGAACCCCCCCCTCATCCGTCCATCAAGGGAACTACGATCCTTTACTTTGCTGATTTTGGTCGAACTAGCCCGATTCAGGCGCGAATAAGACCCTGTAGTTCCGCCCGCCACTTCAAATCGGCTCATTTCGCCGAAATCAGGCCCACTAGTTCCCTATACACAAAGAAACACCCCTTTGAATTCCATCGAATCTACCCCAAAGGGTATTTTCAATGTCTTTTCTAAGAGGTGTTTCATAGTTCTTATCGTTTACCCGGATCGTAAGGCTCGCCAAGAGCCGATGGCGCTTTCGCCCGGCCAACTGCGCCTGCCAGAACCAAGATCGTTAACACATAAGGCAGCATGTAGAGGAACTCCTGCGGGATGTTCTTGGAGAAATCGAACAACCGCATGAAGTTGTTGAGCGCCTGCGCCATACCGAAGAACACGGCAGCGCCAAGCGCGCCAAACGGATGCCACTTGCCGAAGATCATTGCAGCCATCGCAATAAAGCCTTGGCCGGAAATCGTGTTATGCGAGAAGGCGCTTGTTGTCGTCAATGTGATGGTTGCACCGCCAAGGCCACCAAGCAGACCGCTGATCAAAACAGCGATGTAACGCACGCGCTTAACCTTAATCCCAACGGTATCCGCGGCACTTGGGTGCTCACCGACGGAGCGAAGACGCAGACCGAATGGTGTTTTGAACAGCACATAGTACGTAACTGCAACGAGTATTAGAGCAATATAGGTTGTCGGGTAAGCAGTAAATAAAGCATATCCGATATACGGAATTTTCGACAAAAGCGGAAACTCCCATTTGGAAAATACATCGTTTAACGTTTCCGTTTGACCAGCGCCATTGAATAACACTTTAACCAGAAACAGCGTGACACCGGCAGCCAAGAAGTTAATTACGACACCGCTGATGACTTGGTTCGCTTTAAAGGTAATTGTTGCTACAGCATGGATAAGCGCGAAGATGAGCGCAAACAGCATGGCCGTCAGCAAGCCGATCCACGGGGACCAAACGCCCATGTTTGCTTCTTCCGCATAATAAGCGCCAACCGCGGATGCGAAGGCTCCGGAGACCATAAGCCCTTCAATCCCGATATTTACCACGCCGGAGCGCTCCGAGAAAATACCAGCCAGAGCGCCGAAGATCAGCGCCGTCGAGTAAACGAGCGTTGTGTTAATAAGTTCACTGAATTTCGTGAAAAACGCGTTGAGCATTGTGAGCAGGTCCATGTTACGACGCCCTCTCTTTCTTGCGTTTGCTATAGAACGGGATGAGCACCCATTTGACAATACCCTGAGTGGCTACGAAGAAAATCACCGAGCCGATTACGATGCGGATAATTTCCGGCGGCACATCGGCCCCGAAGCTCATTCCCGCCGATCCGTAGGATAATCCGCCGAATAACGCGGCGCCAAGGACAATCCCGAACGGATTGTTCGCACCTAACAAGGACACGGCGATCCCATCAAATCCATATCCAGGCGATGCCGCGGCTACGACCTGATAGTGGAACACACCGAGAATTTCAAATACGCCGCCAAGACCGGCAAAAACACCCGAGATAAACATTGCTTTCACAATGTTGCGATTCACGTTCATGCCCGCATACTTCGCAGCATCAATATTATGGCCTACGGCACGCAGCTCGTAGCCTTGTCTTGTTTTCCAAAGAATGATATAGAAGACGATAGCCGCGAGGATCGCAATCACGGTGCCCCAGTGAATCCTGGCATGGTTCATCAAATCCGACAACCAAGTAATGCTAAGCGAAGCCGAGTCCTGAATCATATAAGAACGCTGCTGCTTCGGCTCCAATAAGAATGTATTCACGATATAGTTCGACAGGAATAACGCGATCCAATTGAGCATGATCGTTGTGATGACCTCGTTAACTCCGCGTTTTGCTTTCAAGTAACCCGCGATAGCTCCCCAGAGTCCGCCAACAAGCGCTCCGACGATAACGGCCAACGGCGCATGAATAATCCATGGAAGACCCGTCACTTTCACACCGATAAAAGTAGCCCCCGTCATTCCCATGACGAACTGCCCCTCAGCTCCGATGTTGAATAGGCCTGTCCGGAATGCAAATGCAACGGATAACCCCGTCAAAATCAAAGGCGTGATCGCACGAATCGATTCCCCGATGTCATACGAATTTCCGAAAACACGGGCAAATAATGCCCCGTAGGCAGCAATCGGATTATAGCCGCCTGCCAGCATGACGAGCGCTCCGAATAACAGCCCGAGCACAATCGCCACGATGGGATTCACCGCAGATTCACTTGTAAAAATACGAGCAACCTTATTCATGAGCCGCTCCTTTCCCTGTACGCTTACTGCCAGCCATCAGAAGTCCGATCTCTTGATCGTTCGTCTCTTGTGGCAATACTTCTCCCACAATCTGTCCTTCGTAGATAACGGCAATACGGTCCGATACGTTCATAATTTCATCCAACTCAAAAGAAATCAACAATACCGCTTTGCCCTTGTTGCGCTGCTCGATCAGTTGACGATGCACGAATTCAATCGCTCCTACGTCCAATCCGCGCGTTGGCTGAGCAGCAATAAGCAGGTTCGGATTCTTGTGTATTTCCCTGGCAATAATTGCTTTCTGTTGGTTTCCTCCCGACAAAGAGCGAGCCTTATTGTAAATGCTTGGCGTCCTTACGTCGAACTGCTTGATCAGCGCCTCCGCGTGGCGGTCGATCGCTTCATAATTGAGGAAACCCGCTTTGTTATAGGCAGGATGGAAATAAGTTTCCAACACCATGTTCTCACTCATGGAGAAATCAAGCACGAGTCCATGCTTATGCCTGTCCTCCGGAATATGCGACAAACCTGCCTCTGAGATCTCTCTCGGCGTATGGTTTGTAATGTCGCTTCCGGTCAGCAATACCTGCCCGCTATCAATAGATCGCAGCCCTGTCAGCGCCTCGATCAATTCACTTTGGCCATTGCCGTCTACACCCGCGATACCCAGAATTTCTCCGGCTCTCACTTCGAAATTAAGTTCTTTCAATGCAGCCAGCCCTTGTTGATTCCGAACAACCAGGTTCTTAACCTGGAGAACAGGTTCCCCAAGCTTCACATCTTTTTTATCCACTTTAAAGGAGACATCGCGCCCGACCATTTTCTCAGCCAAAATTTGTGGATTCGCGTCTTTGCTTGCAATGGAATCGATCACTTTCCCGCGGCGAATGATGGTTACGGTATCAGCAATCTCCATGATTTCTTTCAGCTTATGTGTAATGAGAATGATGGATTTGCCCTCTTTCACAAGATTGCGCATAATGACCATCAATTCACTAATTTCTTGCGGCGTCAGTACAGCTGTTGGTTCGTCAAAAATGAGAATATCGGCGCCGCGATACAGCGTTTTCAATATTTCTACGCGCTGCTGCATGCCGACGGAAATATCTTCAATTCTTGCTTTCGGATCAACGCGAAGCCCATATTGCTCAGATAGCTTGCGCACCTTCTCTTGCGCTGTTCTAATATCGACATTGAGCCCTTTTTTCGGCTCCATGCCCAAAATGATGTTCTCCGTTACGGTAAACGGTTGTACAAGCTTAAAATGCTGATGCACCATCCCGATGCCCAGCTCAATCGCCCGATTCGGACTATCAATGGAAACCTCGTTGCCCTGCACGTTTATAAAACCCTCGTCCGGTTGATACAGCCCGAACAAAATATTCATCAATGTGGATTTACCCGCACCATTTTCGCCCAGCAAGGCATGGATTTCACCCTTCATCAGCTTCAAGCTGATCGCATCGTTCGCCACGATGCCCGGAAACCTCTTCGTAATGTTGTTAAGCTCAACAACAGGGACTATTTCACTCATCAGATCACCCTAAGGATCAATTTTTTTTAAAACCCTCTAAACTAAGAACAAGGCTAGTTATTGTAACTAGCCTTGTTTGAACAAAGGAAACCTATCGTTCGTAACCGCTATGCTTATTATACCCGTATTATGGAGTTTCTGGGACTTTAATTTCGCCGCTGATGATTTTTGCTTTGTACTCGTCAACTTTTTTCAAGATATCCGGAGTTACGTTTTTCTTGGAAGTTTCCGGAAGGCCTACACCGTCATCTTTCAGACCCAGTGTAACGTTTTTGCCACCTTGGAATTTGTTGTCGATAACGTCTTTGGAAACACGAGCAACCGCGTTGTCAACACGCTTCAACATGGAAGTCAGTGTTACTTCATCGCCGAACTCAAGGGATTGGTCTTTATCTACACCGATAACCCAAACTTTTTTACCGTTTTTCGCACGGTCTTTTGCTTCGTTGAATACACCGTTACCTGTGGAACCAGCTGCGTGGAAAATGATGTCTGCGCCATCGTTGTAAATAGTTGCTGCCGCTGCTTTACCAAGGTCAGGCTTATCGAACGCGCCTGTGTAGTTGATTTGAATTTTCGCATTAGGGTTAACTGCTTTCACGCCGGCTACGAAACCAGCCTCAAAGCGTTTGATTACCGGGATGTCGATACCGCCAACGAAACCGATTTTGTTGGATTTTGTCGTAAGACCTGCAACCACACCTACAAGGTAAGAACCTTCTTGCTCGGAGAATGTTACGGATTCTACGTTTGGAGCTTCTACAACGTTATCAATAATCGCAAGTTTAGCATTCGGGTTTTGAGTTGCAACCGTTTTAAGTGCGTCACCCATCAAGAAGCCAATACCCCAAGTCAGGTTATAGCCGTCTTTTACGAATTGGTTCAAGTTCGGCGTGTAGTCCGCATCGCTTTTACTCTCTAGGTTCTTAACGTTTGCGCCAGTCGATTTCTTCAATTGTTGCAAACCTTCCCATGCGCTTTGGTTAAAAGATTTATCATTTACGCCACCAATGTCTGTGACCATGCCGATTTTGAAGTCTTTACCGCTGTTGTTGCTTGGCGCTGCGGATGCTGCGCTACTTGCTGCCGGTGAAGCGGAAGCGGCCGGTTTGGTTTCTTCTTTTTTGGCACCGCAACCTGTCAAAGCAACTGCGGACACAGTGACAGCCATTAACGCTGTTGTGAATACTTTTTTCATCATCTTTACCCCCAAAAATAAATTTAAAATTGTACCTTAAATCCCACATTCTAGGTTGACCAGAATCAGTTAAAATATGTATGTCTGACCATAGACCGAGTGTATCACTTCGGTACTTCAGTGAAAAGCAATCCTACGGCAAATGATCATAATTCGTGATGTTAACCAAGTTGACATGGTCTTTTTGTGTAGCCCCACAATATAGGTTTTAAGCCCCAATTATTTATTATACTACCGCCGGTCAATAAAATCTAGATGACCAATTTTAATTTTTTTTGGTCATCAATGTGAGGAATTGTCCCGAGGATAGCGGACTGCTGAACAGTTTTCCTTGCACCTCCGTACATTGCAGAAATTTCAAGTATTCGAATTGCTCTTCCGTTTCGACACCTTTCGCGATTAACTTCAATCCTAATCGGTGGGCCATCCGAACGATAGCAGCTGCAAGCAGTTGATTTTCGTCATCATCCACAAGGTCTCTGATCAGCGTGCTGTCCAGTTTCACACTATCCAGCGGCATACCCTCCAGCCCGCTTCGTGTAAAAAGCCCCGTACACAAGTCATCCATAGCAATGCGTACGCCAAGCTTTTTCAGCATCGTCAGCTTCTTGCTAGCTTCCTGCACGTTGGAAGACGTGATACTTTCCGTGAGGTCCAGCTCAACCAACCTGGGATCGATACCTGTTTCTTGCAGCACATCAGCTATATGTGCAATAAAATGATCATCTTTGAACTGTGAAGATTTAATGGTGAACGTCATTCTGAGCGGTTCTTGGCCAGCTTTCTGCCAATCCCTCATCTGCCTGCATGCAGCCTGAAACGCCCACTTGCCAATAGGGACCATGAATCCCAGTTCATCGGCTGCCTTCCGCCAATCCATGAGCTTGCTCAGCTGCTTAGACCCCTTCTCCCAGTGGAGGCTGACCTCCGTACCGATGAGCTTACGGCCTGCGATTTCATATTGCGGCTGATACCGTAATTCGAACTGTTCCTGCTCCAGAGCCAAGCGCAACTCATTCTCCATGTGAGCTTTGCTCTTCACCATCGTATCAATATCTGAGGCATAAAATTGGAAGCGGTTGTTCTCATGGTTTTTGGCCTCGTACATCGCTTCATCCGCACGCTGAAGAAGCTGTTCGGGCTTAGTCCCATCGAGCGGATATAACGCAATCCCCATACTAGCGGTGATCGTAACGGTTTTTCCATCCAGGATAAAAGGTTCATCCAGCACATTTTGAATGCGTATAGCCACTGCTCTGACGTCTTCCGGCTTAGAAAAAGATTCAAGCAAAATAATAAACTCGTCGCCGCCCTGCCGATACACCGTATCCGAACCACGCAGACAGCCTAACAATCTCTCCGCAGCCAAACGAATGAGCTGATCGCCAGAGGCATGGCCGTAAGAATCATTAATCTCTTTGAATCTGTCCATGTCGAGAAATACAACCGCCGCAAGCTGGTCATAACGCTGAGCATGAAGAAGCACACGCTTTAAGCGGTCCTCGAACAGCCGTCGATTTGGCAAGCCCGTTAATGTATCATGGTAGGCCAAGTAAGCCAGCTGCTTACTCTTTTCCTCCTGTTCGATGCTGTTAAGCCGCAAGTGACGGATGCGAATGGCAAAAAAGAAGCAAATGAGTGCTTGAATGAGGACGAACAAGATCATCTTCGGGGTAAATGTAAAAGAAGCAGCAGCAAGTAGATTAGCCGTCAGCAGAAAGAAACCAAGGATGCCCGCATAGCGCAGCTCCTGATCTTTCATCTGTTGAATCCACTTTATAAAAAGGCTTCTCATTCGGGGGGAACCTCCATTCCGGTCATCAAAAAAGGCTATTCCATTTGGAATAGCCGTAGGCGTACCTGTATCGGTAAACTGCTCCTCTCGGCAGCCCAGCCGTCATCGTTGCGGCGGCAACCTAAGACCCGGAGCTTTGCGTCCTTACCTTTCGGCAAGTTTGCCTTTTACAATATTCAGGTAAACAAAGAAAAAGCAGGACTATTTAACTATATCATAATTTTTTCTACTCTGCCTATTTTTAGTTAAATTAGCAAATTGAAAAGTTTAGGATCTTTATTGATCTCGATGTAATCATAGTCCTTGCGGGACAAACGCTCAATAAGGCCCTCATAATCATCTTTATTTTTCAACTCGATGCCGACTAGGGCTGGAGCATCATCCCGATTATTCTTTTTCGTATACTCAAATCGGGTAATATCGTCGGTCGGCCCCAAAACTTCCTCCAGGAATTCGCGCAAAGCGCCTGCACGCTGAGGGAAATTGAGAATGAAATAGTGTTTCAAACCCTCGTACACTAGCGATCTTTCTTTGATTTGCTGCATCCGGTCTATGTCATTATTACCACCGCTGATGATGCAAACTACGTTTTTGCCGCGAATTTGATCTCGGTAAGCATCCAGCGCCGCAACAGGCAGAGCCCCTGCAGGCTCGATCACGATGGCGTTGTTGTTGTAGAGCTCCAGGATCGTCGTGCATTCCTTGCCTGAAGGAATAACAACGATATCGTCCAGCTTTTCTTTGCAAATATCAAAGGTAAGCTCGCCTACCTGCTTCACAGCTGCACCGTCTACAAATTTCTCAATCGTAGACAAGGTCACGACTTTGCCTTGCTTGAGCGCCTCCTGCATACTTGCAGCGCCCTCTGGCTCAACGCCAATAATCTTGGTACGCGGAGAAACGCTGTCCACATAAGTCGCCACACCGGCTACAAGACCGCCGCCGCCGATGGTTGCAAAGATAAAGTCCGGCATATCGGACATCTGATTCATGATTTCCAGACCGACAGTCCCTTGTCCCGCGATCGTGCGAATATCATCGAAGGGGTGAATAAACACCTTGTTCTCTTTGGCGCAGTAGGCCTTGGCGTGATTGGAGGAATCATCGAAAGAATCCCCTGTCAGAATGACTTCTACAAAAGAGCCGCCAAATAATTTCACCTGCGAAATTTTTTGCCTTGGCGTCGTCGTTGGCATGAAGATTTTCCCTTCAATCCCTAACTGCTTACAGGAGTAAGCAACGCCTTGCGCGTGATTGCCGGCGCTTGCGCACACGACTCCCGCTTCGCGTTCTTCCGGCGTCAAGCTTTGGATCACATTGTACGCTCCGCGAATTTTAAAAGAACGAACGACCTGCATATCTTCACGTTTCAAATAAACGTTACATTCATACAAGTTAGAGAGCAGCTCATTGCGTTGCAGAGGCGATGGTTCGATCACCTTGCTGAGCACATGATTGGCCCTAATAATTTCTTCCAAACCTACTTTTCCGGAAACAACCATTTTCTCTTACTTCCTTTCTCTCCAATATGCGTAATAAATTTTAAAGATTATTGTAGCATACTGAGGAGCGCCTGTAAGAAAATATTATTGGAACATTTTATGAATGCTGATGTTTCACTCCAAAATATGGCGGGTATTAACTAGCAAGATACTTATAAGGGAGTGATTGCTATGTCGACACAGCCACGTAATATTGACATTGAAGAACGCCATGTGGAGAAAAAATCGGATTCCAGCTTAGTAGCCTCCACCTTCATCAAGTATGCTGCTTACATTATTATCATCTTCGGAGTTCTATATTTCTTAGTTCATTATGTATTTCCAATGTTTTAGAACATGAATAAGCGCGTGAAGAAATGGCTATCTTGCGGGTCTATGACCTGTAAGATAGCCTTTTTTCAGTGTACCCGGGAATGATTGCGCTAATCTCGCACCATTGGGGACGCGCTGCTCACACCGACTTCTTGCCCGCTTCCTAGTAGTAATAACGTGGCTGGTCTTGCAGTTCCGCCCGTTTCTGCAAGAAGCGGTAAAACGCGCTTGCTGCTTGAGCCTTTGACACTTCTTGTTGCGGCGCAAATTTGCCGTCGTTGAGGGACATAATGTTAAGCCCCACCACAATCGCAGCTGTACCTACTTGCTTAACTTCAGCGGCATCCGCGAATTGGCTGTTGAACACGCCGTCGAATTTCGCCAAGTTTTTGTATCCAAGTGCCTTAACGATCAATTGTGCCATCTCTTCGCGACTTAGCGTAGCCTCCGGGTTGAAATCAGCGCCAACATCCAGCAAACCGCGGTCAACCGCATTTTCGACATAGGCAAAATAAGGGGAAGCGTTGCTCACATCCGCAAAGGAAGCTTTGCGTTCCGCTCCGTAATAGATGCCGCCGTTCCCGCCATTCATCGCGATAACCAGCATTTTAACCAACTCGCCACGCTTAATCAATTGATCAGGGTTGACCTTGCCATCCTGCACATCAAGCGCTTGATAGTCCAGCATCAGTTGAAGCTCGTTCTTAGCCCAGTGATTGTCGATGTCACTGACAGTCACTTTATCCAGGGACATAACCTCACCTGTTTGGCTATTTCTCCATTTTCCAGTTTGCGCATCAAGCAGGAAGGATTCCCGGTTGAATTTTGGAATAAGCGTGTAAACAAGCTTGGCTTCTAATTTCTCATTTGCGTTGGTGACTGCTGCAGTTGGAGGAATTTCTCCCGCAGCGATCATCAGGTTGTATTTCTCAATTGGCATTACGCCATTGGATCCGCCATATTCGAGCACATAGTTCAGTTTAATATCGAACTGGGAAAGCCACAGCTCCTTAGCCTTGTCGAGCGCTAGAATCTCCGGTTTTTGCTTCGGATAAGGCATGTCGCTGAGTCCGAATTGATAGTTCATGATTTTACCCGTCACACGATCGATGCTGACTGTTACACCCTCGCCACCTGCACTGACACCATCAATGACGCGATTAAAGCGAATATCCCAATTCCGCATATGCTTCAGCTGCTCTTCCGAGTAATCCTTGGCGGACGGCTGGCTCAGCACCAACTGGTCCGTGTAGGAAGGAATCTGCGTTTTCACGAAATCTACGCTTTTGGCAACAGCATCCTCTAAGGAAACCTTACCTTCAATGTCCTTATTGTTATCAGGGCTGTACGGCACATAACTGTTAAAATTGGTGATTTCTCCGGTTTTGCTGTTTACATTGGCCCAGACTCCGCTTCCGGCTATCTTGCCAGTCGGGTCCTTCTCAGAAACGGTGTTCCAGCTTAAGTTCCAATTCGAGTTGGTTTCCCCGGTTTCAGGGTTCGTCCCTTCATTGTAGGTAGCCTCCTGAAGCTTGTAGTCTGAGGAAAGGTTGAACACCGTAATGACTTTCTTCACGGCTTCCTCCTTCGTCAGGTTCAAAGCAGCCGTCGGACGTTCAGCCAGCGGTTTGTCCGTTAAAGGCTTGGAATCTTCCGCATGCGGAACCGGATTCCATACTTCTCCGGTTAGCGCATTCAGCGAAAACGCTCCCATCATGTAAGAAATAATCGGTAGTTTTTTGCCTTTAGTACCATATGGAATCTGATAGAGAAGCGAGAGATCCGCTTTGTCATGGAATAATTGCGCAGCTTTTTCTTTCGTAATAGGTCCGGTATTCGCTTGGAAAGTGACGTCATCAGACCAATTGTAATTATAATTCGTTACCTGGCCATCGCCATTCACACCGACCGAAATACCATTCGCAGAAAAAGGAACGCCGTCAACCGAACGATCGAAGCGGATGTTGTACTGATAATTCCCGTTCAACGGTGTGCGGAACGCTTTCTCTTCCGAATCGTCGTAAAGCAGCTCTTTCTGCTTGTCTGGATTCACTTTGGCGATAAACGCGGAAGCGACATCTTTGGCTGCAGCGAAGTCAACCTTCGGCGGATACGCCGGTTTATGATCCGGATCACTGTCATTCATTGAATAAGCCGTCAGCGTTCCATCCAGGCCATTAATCGATACGTTCAAATAACCGTAGGTCTGATCTTTTACCTTTTTCGCATAATTAATGTTCCATGTCGGGATATTTCTGCCATTTGAACCATAGTAAGCATTTAAGCTAATCGATTGGAATGTGAAGCCCTCAGGTAGCGTGATATAAGCTTTGGCCCGCTCTATCGCTTGTTCTTTCGTAATTTTGGCATCTAACATCTTGCTGTCGACGACGCCAGGATAGGCAGGCACTGCAATCGCTTTACTGTCTACACTTACTTCACTGGCCCAAACGGCTGGAGCAGCCGTTAGCAGCAAACTTGAAGCTAGTACTAACGTTCCTGCTTGTTTGACTAATTTCAAAGTCCTCTTCCTCCTTTGGGAAATAAAAATTGCCATAATAACCCTTGACGCTGAAGAGAAGGAAAAAGTTGCTTTAAACATACAAAAAATTTAAAAATAAAAACACATGTTCACCCCCCCTTCAAAGAGGCATGAACATGTGCTGCTGTTTTAATTGCCGTTAGGCATCTTGCTCGTTTTGGCGTTTTCCTGGCTAAGGGTGTGCATGAGATCTTTCATTTCACCTTGCGTCAAATCGCGCCATTTGCCAACCTTTAAGCTCCCCAGATGAATATGCATAATCCGAACGCGCTGCAGGCGCACCACCCGATACCCGAACGCTTCGCACATACGGCGAATTTGCCGATTAAGTCCCTGAGTCAGGATGATGCGAAAAACGCGATCGCCCACTGGATAAATATCGCATGGCTTCGTTACCGTGCCCAGAATGCGCACTCCACTAGCCATCCCCTTAAGAAACATCGGCGTAATGGACTTGTTCACCGTCACAATGTACTCTTTGTCATGATTATTTTCTGCGCGCAAAATCTGATTCACAATGTCTCCGTTATTCGTTAAAAGAATGAGACCTTCCGAATCCTTATCCAGTCTGCCGATCGGGAAAATACGTTCCGAATGCCCCACAAAGTCAACAATGTTGCCTCTGATATGTGCTTCCGTCGTACTGGTGATCCCTACTGGTTTATTGAGCGCGATATAGACATGTTCCTTCTTCTCGCCAATCGGTTTGCCATCGATGCGGACTTCATCGCCAGGACCTACAACGCTTCCAAGCCCGGCAACCTCGCCGTTGATCGTGACACGTTTCGCTTCTACCCACTTGTCCGCTTCCCGCCTGGAGCAAACCCCTGTCTCGCTAATAAATTTATTGATTCTCATGCTTGGGAAATCCCTTCTATGCCGTAATCCTATTTTTCTGATATCCCCTATTATGATGGATTCCCTAAGTTCGTTCAAGTCAGTCCTGTACAAGGAGCATTTCTCTAACCAAAGCAAGAAGCGTATAATAGAATTCACAACGTTTGAAACATGGGGGCTTGTTATGCATTTTCTACTATTAGGCGCTACAGGAAGGGTCGGAACTCGCGTTTTAGAGCGAGCTTTGGCAGATAATCATAAAGTAACGGCACTGGTACGCAATCCGCAAAAGGTCAACCAGCGCTCTGAACAGCTTACCTTGCTGCAAGGTGACGCCTGCCGTCCCGAAGACATTCGCCGCTCCTTGGAGAGCGTAGACGTCGTCATCAGCTGCCTCAATACCGATGGCGGTACGGTGCTGACGGAGTCCACACCTCTTCTCATCGAGGCTATGAGGGCACAAGGCGTAAGCCGGATCGTCACCATTGGCACAGCCGGCATCCTGCAAAGCCAAGAGCACCCCGGCCTGCTGCGCTACGAAACGCCGGACACAAGGCGTTCCTCTACGCGAGCCGCCGAGGAGCATCGCAAGGCCTGGGAGCTGCTGCAGGCCTCCGGACTCTCTTGGACGGTCGTCTGCCCAACCTACCTGCCAGACGGCGAGGCGCTCGGCACCTACCGTGTCGCGCCCGATTTCCTGCCGGAGGATGGCAAGTCGATCTCCGTGGGCGATACGGCGGCTTTCACCTACAGCATTGCGTGTTCGCAAGAGTATGTTGGTTGCCGCGTAGGACTGGCCTACTAACGGAAAAGAGGCACTCCCAAAGTCATCCAATGACCAGGGGAGAGCCTCTTTTACCTTTTAATACCTTTTAATAGCGTTATCTTCTTTCTTTGGCCAATGCAGCAATGTTCAGCCATGAGATTACGATACCGACAATGCGGAACACGTACCCCGCAACCGGGATAAAGCTTAAAAACGCCATAATGATGTTAATGACTGTCTTTGTCGTCGTTCCATTATGGGTGAGGATCGCAAAGACCAAATTCACAAACACGAGCGGAATTACCCAAGTGTACGACCACAGGTAAACGAATGGGATCAAGCCTAGCAAATATCCGGCAGCGATCGCAATTTCCGACAGCAGCTGAAGCAAATTCAGTAATCGAAGTGTATCTGGACGCATACAACCCCTCCATTTTAGTAGGGAAATGATTTATTGCTGTTATTGTAGCATAGGCGGCACAAAAAAACCGCCCAGGCAGCATGGCCTGACGGTTTTTTCTCGTTTGCGCCTGAAAAAGCCGCCTACAAGCCGCTCCGCACCCGGTCCTCGTCGGCTGCTGCCGTCTCGGGATGTCCCTGCTGCAGCTGGTACATCTGATAGTACCGCCCGAGGTGCGCCATCAGCTCCTCGTGGTTGCCGCGCTCGACGATTTCGCCATGGTCGAGCACCAGAATTTGGTCGGCGTTTTTGATCGTCGACAGTCTGTGGGCAATGATGAAGGTGGTCCGCCCCTTCGACAGCACCTCGAGCGCCGCCTGGATGACGGCCTCGGTCTCCGTGTCGATGGAGGCCGTCGCCTCATCGAGGATCAGGATCGCCGGGTCGAACGCCAGCGCCCGAGCGAAAGAGATCAGCTGCCGCTGCCCGGCCGACAGCGTGCTGCCCTTCTCGATCACGGGCTCGTCGATGCCGTGCGGCAGGCTTTGAAACATAGCCGCTGCGCCAACCTCACGCAGCGCCGCCTCGACCCGTTCCCGGGTGATGGACGGATCATCCAACGATACGTTGGATGCGATCGTCCCTGTGAACAGGAACGGATCTTGGAGGACGATGCCCATATGCTGCCTAAGCAGCTGTTTGGGCATCTCGCGCACATCGCGGCCGTCGACCGTGATGCGGCCCTTGTTCACATCGTAGAAGCGGAACAGCAAATTCAAGATGGAACTCTTGCCTGATCCGGTGTGCCCGACAAGCGCAACGGTTTGCCCTTGTTTGGCCTCGAACGTGATGTCCTTCAACACATCTTCGCCTTCTTTATAAGCAAAACGAACATGCTCGAACTTCACGTTGCCCAGGTAACGCTCCGATTTCTCAGTCGCCACAGGAATGCCCTGCTCATCCAGCAGTTCAAGTACACGATCGGCCGATACAATGGCTCGTTCCAGGTTCGGCAGCTGATTCACAATCCCCACCATGGGGTGGAACATCCGGTTCAAGTAATCAACGAATGCGTATAGCACACCAACCGTAATTAACGAATGTAAGGAGCTTCCCCCGACGTACCAGATGAGACCGAAAAAGAACAAATTCCGCACAACGTTCATCAGGTTATGGGAGGTCAGCGAGTTCAGGCTGAGCAATTTATTTTGATAATGCGTATATTCCTCGTTCAATTGCTCGAATTCTTCCGTCGTTTCCTTTTGTCTGCGGAAAGCTTGAATGATCGTCATGCCTTGAATCGCCTCATTGATCATGCCGTTAATAGAACCGATCCGTTCACGAATCTCATGATTATAGTGCGAGGCATACTTACGGTAAACGATAATCCACACATAAAGCAGAGGAAGAACCGGCAGCGTGAATAAAGCCAAACGATAGTCTAGTATGAACAAAGCTACAATAATACCAACGATATAAATAGCCCCTGTAAAAAAGTTCGCCAACACCTGAACGTACAGATCTTTGACAGACTCCGTGTCGTTGGTGATCCGTGAAACAATTTTACCTGCAGGCTGATTGTCAAAATAATTGATCGGCAGCCGCTGAATTTGCGCAAACACATCGCTCCGCATGCGTTGAATGATCCGATTCGCCGCGGACTGCAGCAGATACCGCTGACCATAGGTAAAACCGGCGCCAATGAGAATTAACACGAAGTAGACACCAGCCAGCTTCATCAAACTGAAAAATTCAGGCTCATAAAACGTGTAAAGTTCCTGAATACTGAGCTTTTTAGCCGGATACTCCGCTTGGTCTGCTCCCTGTGTAACCGTCAGTTTCCCATCTTCCGTCAACTTACGGACGCCGTCAAAAACGAGCGGTTGATCCACCCACACAAACTGGGTGCCTACCTGGAGAATCCGAATTTCATGCCCTTTCGGCTCCCCTACCGCAAAATGATCGCTCCGTTTATAAAAACCTCCGTTCATCGGAACTGCATTCTCGGTTTTCGTTGCCGACGTAGTCTCGAACCACGGCTTCTCAATACCGAGAATGTGCGTGTCGATCATCTTCTTGGCGATGAACGGACCTGCCAGCTCCGTCGCAACGGCGACAGATAAGCATAACAGCGCAATCAGCAGAGGTTTTTTAAACAATGCTGCATATTGAAATAATCGCTTGCTTGTTTGTTTCATTATGGTTTTCACCTTCTTTTCATGAGATCATGGATTTGTCCGTTCAGCCAACCTGCTGCTCCTCTAGCTGCTGACGGTCGTACTGCTCTTTGTACCACCCGCCGAGCGCGAGAAGTTCCTCATGCGTACCTTCTTCCACGATGTACCCTTCATCGAGCACCAGAATCCGATCGGCATGTTGAACCGCAGACAGGCGGTGCGTTGTGATGAGTGTCGTTTTGCCGGCACGTTCGGAGCGAATCCCGCGGATGATTTCAGCTTCTGTCTTGGCATCCACGGCAGAAAGCGCATCATCCAGCATGAGAATTTCCGGATCTACATAAAGCGCCCGCGCGATGGATACGCGCTGCTTCTGACCACCGGATAAAGCCACACCTCGCTCGCCAACCAAGGTTTCCAAGCCTTCCGGCAGGAACTCCACGTCTTTGCGGAAGGCAGCCAGTTCAAGCGCTTGAATAAGCTGCTCCTCCGTGCCTTGGCTAGCGCCGAACTTGATGTTTTCCTTCACCGTTTTGGAGAAAAGAATCGGTTCCTGCGGCACATATCCGATCCATCCGTGTACGGTGTCGATCGTCAATTGGTCTATCGGCGTATCGGAAATGGCGATCGTGCCTTTGCCAGGCGGATATTCGCGCAGCAGTTGTTTCAGCAGCGTCGTTTTGCCGCTTCCGGTCCGCCCTACAATGCCTAACGTCTGTCCACGCTTGAGCTCAAAAGAGATATTAACGAGATTGTCTATAGAAGATGACGGATAGCGGAAGGTGACGGCTTGGAAGCTAATCGAATTGGGCAGCAGCATGGTTGTTGCGTTCGGTTCGTCTGTGACATCCGGTTTGTAGCCCAGGGTCTCATTCACCCGATCCAGCGAGGCATTGCCGCGCTGCATGATGTTCATGAGTTCCCCGATTGCGAACATCGGCCAAATCAACATGCCTAGGAACGTATTGAAGGAAACGAGTTCCCCAAGTGTCAATTCACTATGAAACACCATGTATCCGCCGTAACATAATCCAATTAAATACGAGATGCCGACCAGGATTTTGACCGTTGGTTCGAATAGCGCATCAATAAGTGCAACCGCAATATTTTTACGGAAAACATCGTCTGTCATCGTTTTAAAACTTTGTTCACTAGCCTTTTCCTGTACAAAAGCGCGTATGACACGCACGCCGGCAATCGTCTCAAGCACCCGGTCATTCATTTGACCGAAAGCATCTTGAGCGAGAATGAATCTCTCGTGAATTCGACCGCCGTAAATGGTGATCGCGGCAGCCATGAAAGGCAGCGGAAGGATGGAAGCAAGCGTCAGCTTCCAGCTAATGAAAAAGCCCATCATGCTCAGAATAGTCAGCATAAACAACGTGGAGTCTACGAAGGTTAAAATCCCGAAGCCCGCTGTCGTCGATACCGCTTGAAGGTCGTTCGTAGCTCTAGCCATGAGATCGCCCGTGCGGTTGCGTTCATAGAACGTTGGCGTCATGCGCAGCAGCTGCCTCATCAAGCGGGAGCGGAGCACGCGCTCTAGGACAAAGGCGCCTCCGAACAGCTGATACAGCCAAACATACGACAAGCCATAGCCGGCCACAATCAGCGTCCCCCAGAAGGCGAGCAGCTGGAACAGCTTGCTGCCTGTTAAAGTCCCCATGTGTATACCATCAATCGCATAGCCGATCAGCTTCGGAGGTATCACATCAATAATGCCGACGATAATGAGCAGCCCGATCGCCAGCGTATATCGCTTCCAATTCATGCGGAAGAACCAACCTAATTTTTTTAATACGATAAACATTGCTTTCATCACTCCTTTGCTTTACTTATCCACGCAAAAAGGCACACCGCACGCAGCGATATGCCTTTTCTTTTCAAAAATCAGAAAAGCGCTCGTTACGAACTTCTTCGTAACCCGCGCTTCTCTTCATTAGCGTATATGAAGGGGTTGCAGCAGCCGAACAAACACCATCAAGGCGTATCGGTATCGGCTAACAGGCGGGTTACTCCGTATGAAATTGTATGGTCGTTATCTTCGTGCTCAAAATGCGCGTTTGGATCCAGAACCAACTTAATCATCTTGAAACCCTCCTTCTCTACCGCAAACCAACTTGCGTCCTTAATCATTTTCCAAAAGTTGTATAACTCCGCTTACAGAGGTGATCTTAACACCCTTTTCAAGCCCCTGTCAATCGGAGAAAAAGACTATAAAAGAACTATCTTACCCTTCCATTTTCAGATCAGAATACTTGCTTTTTCCCCTTGTGCGATTGTCACACATGTTTCAAATTCTCGCGGCATATTCATTACATATGAGTTCATATCGCGCAGGGGAGTGGATGGGCATGGTCGATCAAGTGTTTGCCTTATTAGGATGGATTGCCGCATTCGGAGTCGTAATTGGAGGCGTTGTTGCACTCATTGCCAGGTTCGTTTCGCGCGATTCGACGAAGTACGATATGATTTTTCTGTGGGATAATCGGTATACGCTGGAAGAGTTAGAGCTGGACGAGCCGGTATGAGGATTAGGCAAAAACAGGGCTATCTCAACGGGTCTGAATGACCTGATGGATAGCCCTGTGTTTATGGAGTGGGAACTGTGATCCGCTATTTCGGCAAATGTAGTCCTTTGGTAGATGAAAGGGAACTAGGGTACTCTATTTGACCGATTCTTGTGGAGAATCAACCAATTTCGGATAAATTAGGCCCTGTAGTTCCTCTCACCCTCAAAATGTAGCCGTTTTGGCTTAAATAGCGGACCTCTGTTCCCTTTCATTTACTTATTTGAAGGTACTGACGACGATGCCGCGGGTGACGCCACAGGTCCCTTAGCTCCTTGACCTCCAGGCCCTTGTCCATTTGTCTCGCCTTGCCCGCCAGGGGCTTGTCCACCCGGCGCTCCGCCTCCTGGCGCCATGGCCGGGGCATTCATCGGTCTATGTACCATTTGACCGCCAAGATGGCCTGTATAGCTGACGAGGATCACAGCTGCGAGCGAGCCGATCAAATACATCGGATGCCGGCCGGCATCTTTCTTTTTCCAAATGAGCAAACCGACACGAACTAACGCAAGAACAATCGCTGCAAGCATAGTTAATTTCGCATAGAATTCATGAGGGACAACCAGGGGATTACGCCAAGGAGACGGGCCTGTCATGACAGCCGCAACCGCGCCAAGCGCACCTACCACAAGACAAAGCATGCCGGCAGAGTGCCACTCCCGTTTTTTCATAATCATTGCAATGATATCAAAAACAAAACTGAAAATAAGAAGTGCGATAGGGACATGCGTCACTATGAAGTGCAGATTGTTCAAGATATAATCCATTAATCTCTCTCCTCACTCATCTATTTTGTTTACACTACAAAGTGTAGTGTTAAATAAATGGAAAGTCAAGCCATGCCAATCAGGGCTCTAAATGAGCCCCATCAGCAGGATAACGATCAACAGGGATACCGCTATTCGAAGCCGTGGCCAAGGTAGTAACAAGGTCATTTGCGGGTCAAGAATATGTTTGATGCGAACATTCATGGATGTTTCAGCGAAAGAGGCGTGAGATAAGGATAGATTCGGTGCCGGTGATTGTAGTTTGAGTAGTTTGAGGAGAGCGCTGCCCAAATCGGCAGGTTGATTCATTTGACCAATGGCATACTTATCTGCCCTTAGTTCAATCATAATGGGGTATTTCTTGGCAAGCCATGCAAAGATCGGGATATACCACAGCGCTTTAGACATGATGGAAAGCAGGAAAATAGCGAGCGGATCGCGATGCTTCATATGGCATTTCTCATGGTCGATAACGGCATGAAGCTCTGTAGGGTCCAGCATGTCGAGCAACCCCGTCGATAGGATGATTTGCGGCTTCCGAAAGCCTATCGTCATGGCAGTTGGCGCTTTGGAAGAAATAATGCGCAGTTGATGCTCAGTAAGCTGGTACATGCCGCGGTATTGCAAGGTAAGCGCAGCATCCTGGTGTTTGGCAACCAGCTTCTTGGCTTTCATCGCTTGAAAGGCTTGCCGTGTGGTTAGCAAAAGGACCGCGCTAAGGGTATAAAGGATCACAACATTCACCAAATTAAGCGCAATGGGTGCTGGGATATGAAGATTTTTGAATAAGATGACGCACAAATCAAAGATGTTATAGCGTGCATGCCATTTGAAGAGATGCTGTCCCACAAAAAGCAGCATTTGTCCCAAGACAAGCCCCGACAAGGCTAAAGAAGCAGCGTACAGCCATTTCAATCGCTTTTCCATCATCGTTATCGATCCTTTTTCATTTCTTTGATTTTTTGCTCCAATTGGTCGAGCAGACCGGGATCTACTTTATCCAGCGCATCCACCATATGCGTCACCGCCAAGGAGCCGAACTCTTCAATCAAATCAAGCGTGAGCTCTTTGGACTGAGCTTCCATGAAGGCTTCTCTTGTAACAACCGGTTTGTATTGGTACGAGCGGGCAAGCGCCTTTTTCTGCAAAATACCTTTGTCCACCAAGCGGTTCATCACTGTCATGACGGTGTTGAAATTATTTGCTTTGCTGTCGTTGTCGAGCTTCTGTTGAACATCTTTAATCGTCATTTCCTCGACGCTATTCCAAAGAATTTCCATGATCTTGGCCTCTAAAGGACCGAAAAAACGGTTAAGCCCGCTTCCTTCGTATTTAAAATTTTGCATTTTCATGAGAGACACACTCCTTACACTACAAATTGTAGTAGGAGTCGTGCAACGAAGTCAAGATATGCGGTTAAAAGAGTGGGATTTCACTTTACATTTTGTTAAAAGAGATCTATAATACTTACATATAGTAAGTAATTAATTATTTTAAAGCAAAGGAGAGATTCTTATGCATATACAAATATTTTCGGCTGATCAACAAGGTGTTGGGGCGTTTGATGGCGGCAATTTTATCGAGCAGCGTGCCATTAGCTTTCCGCGTGAGAAAACGGCTGTAGATCGTGTAGGACCTTTATTTTATTGGGCTTGGGGCCATGCAACCGATGTTGCTGAGATTGGCATGCATCCGCATAAAGCGTTCGAAATCGTCACTTATGTGATTGAAGGTCTCGTGGAGCACCGCGATTCTCTTGGTTCTTTAGAGACTGTTTCTGACGGCGGCGCTCAAGTCATTCAAGCCGGATCCGGCGTCTCACATGCGGAAGCCTTCCGCGCCGCTGGCACCGAAGGCATGCAAATCTGGTTCGAGCCTCACCTCAGTCAATCGGTGAAAAAGCCCGCCACCTACAATCAATACGGACATGAGCAATTCCCGGTCGTTCAACAAGATGGCGTGACGGTGAAAAACGTCATTGGCGGAGAGGCTCCGATTCAGCTGGATACAGACGCCAACATGTTTGATTGGAACCTTGAGCCGGGTGCAGCGTTCACGTACTCCCTCCATCCGAAGCGGCAGCTTGCTCTCCTCGCTATTCGAGGACAAGGCAGCAGTGAAGCCGCCGCGGATGGCAACGGTCCTCAGGCCGTCTCCCATAAGGATTTCGTCGTTGTCCAAAATGACAAACAAGCGGATGAAATCCTGCTGTTGAAGGCGGATGACGAGCAGGGTCTGCGCATCATTGCGATTGAAGTTCCGGTAGACCCGGGCTATGCGTTGTACCATAAATAATACGATGAGATGCCGTCATCGCGGGGCTATCTGAGCAGTTCCGGAAGGATCCGGCGGATGGCCTTTTTGGCTTAGCTAGTGCGGTGTGGGAGTAGCTTGTGTAGATGGAGTAGCTAAAATGCGGAGTGTGACTAGTGTGCGGCGGGTGCAGTTGGGTGAAAAATCGGCCGAATGGGAACTACGATCCCTTATTCTTCGAATAACCTTCCCTTCGGCTAGTCCAAGGGAACTACGATCCTCTATTTCGCCGCTCACCGCCAAATGTGAGCTTTTCAAGTCAAATAAAGCCCTGTAGTTCCGTCTAACCCATGTAAACGACCCATTTTGCCAAAATAGCGCCCTGTAGTTCCCCCACGCAACCAGCTTAGCGTAAAACCAAGCCCCCACAGACAAACTATCGCAGAAAAATCAAAAGAGCTACCCACAAGTAGTTGAACTACTTACAGGATAGCTCTCTTTGATGCTATTCCAACGATTGAAGCCTAGCTTCGTCCTCGCTGAGCGATTCAGCAGCTTGCTGCACGGCCGGCGCGTCAGATTGATCGGTTGCCTGATCCAGCGCGTTCTCGGCTTTACCGATAGCGTTCCGGGCCTCTTGCAACGTCTGCGGTGTTGGATGGGACATCGCATGATTCACCGCTTGATGGACATTATCGGCTGAATTTTGCGCGGAAGAAATCGGATTCTGTGACTGTAGACTTGAATCGGTCTTGGTCATCGTTTCAATGAGCCTCCTCAAATTAAAAATCATTACATGGGCTATATTGAGACAATTGGTCACATTTTATACCCTGTATTTCATTTCAACCTGATCTGAAGCGTTCCATCGGAGGAAAGCCGCAAACATCCAATAGGCCAAACTCCCCCCGAATAGGTTCAAAATCAAATCATCCACATCCAAACTCCCCACTCTGAGCAGCATTTGCATCACTTCCAAGCCTATCAACGGGCAACCTCATGATGATCGCCCTCTCCTGCTCTCTTTGCGCTCCCCGCTCTGCTCTGCCAAGAAAGAACCCTCCCTTCAGTCACGACTGAGGAGAGGGTCATTAACTCCCTGCTGTTTCCGCAGGCTATTTGTTCACGGCATCCAAAAATTTGAGAGAGTCAAAAGCTTTTTTCAAACGTGCTTCATTAGCCTCTGTTCGAACCGCTTCGTCCATGCGCAGCGTAACGGTATAAGTCATTTGATTTTGGCTGAAAATGTACGTCGTTTCTTTGTAAGGCACTTTGGCGCTCACATAATTAACTTCGTATTTCTTGGCTTTCACGCCGCCAAGCACTGTCGTTTCCTCATCGGTATAGGCATATTCGCTATCGCTATCGTGACTCTTCTTCTGCGCTGCGTCCTCTTCTTTTACCGCATCCTCATAAGGTGTGATGGTATCTGCGTTGATCGTCAAGTAACCTCCGGTGAAAAGAAAGGACTTGCTCACTTGGTCTTTGTTGTCGTAGGACTTGCTGCTTGTCCACATTTCAGGAATTTGCAGCGTGTATTTATATTTCTCATTCTTGTAGGTAATGGTACGATTCGGATCGATCAGTTCGTCGAGATCTTGAATGAAACCAAGCTCTTGGTCCATGTGGTCTTTATCCACTTCAATCGTGGTGGTTAAGGTGTGCAAGAGATCATTGATCTCAGCCCCCTCCTCCTCCTGCGGATAGCTGACTTCAACCTCATACTTATATTTATCCTTAATGAAAAAGAGGGAGTACCCCGCGGTCCATTTGTTGCCCAGTGTTTCGGCATGAGCTGTCTTTACAGCTGGAACGCCGGCCAAAGTAAGCTCCTCAGGGGCGCTGATCTTACGATATTTCTGCACATACTGCGCTTCAAGCTGCTTGCGCTCACGATCCGCCCACGCGGCTAACGTGTCGCCGGATGAAGCCGACGTCACCTCAACCTGCAGCGATTGCGAATAATCAGAATTAAAGAAGGAGGAGTTTCCGGTATAACTGCTTTTCTGCCAGCTAGACGGCAGGGCAAATGATAATCCATACTCATTCGTGTAAGTCGTATTGCCATTAGAATAGACCGAAATATCTTTGAGCGATTCATCTTGCGCATTAAAGGAAAGCTTAAATGAATCAAGTAAATCATTATAGCTATTTTGTTTAAAATCGTTATTATAGTGATCTTTCATTACAAATAGTTGCACTTTATACAGGCGCCCTTGGTGAAGATAACCACGCGTTTGAATGTAGCCGTCATCTCCGGAGCGGCCAACAATTTTGGCAAACGGACCACCTTCGCGCTTGACATACTGGCGCTCCAGAATCGTGGATGCCGCCATATCACTGTAGTCATCCTCTTCGTTACCGGTCAATTTGTTCAAAAGCGCCGACGGAGACAGCTCATCGCTCTCGTTATCAACCTGGATGGACAAGGAGAACTCCCCTTTGGCATCCGCGAAGCTAACCGAGTCCCCCTCCTCGGATTGGTGCCCTTTCACCAAACCTGCCGGGTATTTCATCGACCAGCCGAAATGGCTGTCGCCAATTTTGGTTTTACCGCGGTCCGCGTCCAAATCAGACCCCTCCGCGTCTTCCTTCCACTTCGTTTCGGGATGCAGCACTTCGCCGAGCGTAACAGACTTCGTCACGGACGCACCCTCTGACTGAATGGTGATATCCACTTTGTCATCCGGCAAATACTTCTTAATCGCCTCATTGTAGTCGACCAGCGTCTTCACCTTGTTCGCCCCGATGGAAACGACCAGATCGTCCTGCTCAATTCCAGCTGCCGCAGCCGGTGAGTCAGGGTCGACGTAAGCAACACGAAGTCCTGTTGAGCTAGGTAAACCAACGACAGCCTCCCAGCTTTCTTCGAGCTCCAGCCCCAAATAAGGGCGTTTCACTTTCCCATACAATTGAAAATGCTTCAACACATACTTGACCGTGTCCACCGGAATGGCAAAGCCGAGATTTTCAACCCCGAAATCGGCATATTTCATTGTATTAATACCGATAACTTCACCGTTCATGTTAATCAGCGCACCCCCGCTGTTGCCAGGATTGATCGCCGCATCCGTTTGGATGAGCTGATATTGCGAGCTAACCGAGCGGTCCAGTCCGCTGACAATCCCTACGGTAACGGAATTTCGCAAAGCAAAAGAAATCGGCGTTCCTATTGCCGCGACGGTTTCCCCCACTTTAATGTCCGAGGAAGAAGCGAAAGTCGCGGGCGTTAAGCCGGTGGCGTCGATTTTGACCAAGGCCAAGTCGCTCTCCTCATCGATATTCGTGGCATGCCCGTTATAAGTAGTGCCGTCTGATGTAACAACAACGATATTTTTCATATCTTTGACTACATGTGCATTCGTCACGATGACGCCATTGGACTCGACGATCACACCTGTGCCGTGCGCAAGATTAAAACGATTTTTCTCTAGCGTTTTATCTGAATCGTAGGATGGCTTGCCGATAATCGCAACAACCGACGGTGAGGCTTTTTCAATCACTTTAGGAACCTCGGCATTTATTTCGGCTGCATAAGAAGGTGACGGCCCCTGCAGGGAAACAAGCAAGAAGGCGGCCAGTAACGCTGTTGCCCCTTTTTTAGCAACGGTATTCCAATTCCCCATGACGGTCTTCCTCTCTTAACAAAATATGACAGTGACTAGAATCTAGCATATTTGTGATAGAGAGACAATACAAATTTTCCCACATAAAAAGGGGTTTATCGACATTCCGTTATACGCTGCGGGTGGGTGTAGACCGTTAATTGGTCCCTACGGATGAAGCCGACGACCGTAATCCCTAGGTCCTGCGCCAATCTAAGTGCCAAGTCCGTTGGGGCAGATTTCGACAGCAAAATACCGACTCCGATTTTGGCAACCTTAAGCACCACCTCGGAAGAGACCCTCCCGCTGAAGGCAATCACTTTATCCCGAACGGATATTCGCTGCCTCAGGACATGGCCGTATATTTTATCCAAAGCATTATGCCGTCCGATATCCGACCTGCTCAAAAGCAGCTCACCTGCCGTGCACAAGGCTGCATTATGCAGTCCCCCCGTAGCCCGAAAATCCGCCGACTGCTCCTGCATGAGGCTCATAAGATGAAAACACTGCTGAATCGTAATCTGGAGTTTCGTAGCAACGGTTTTGGCCGTGCGAGCGTCGTTGTGAAAATAAAACTGGCGGCTTTTGCCGCAGCAGGAGCCGATGAACCGTTTGGACACCATTTGCTTGCTTAGCTGGTGCAAATGCCGCAACTTCACATATGCGAAGCCGCGCTCCTCCTCCAAGGTGAGGGACTCGATCTGATCGACGAATCGAATCAAGCCCTCAGAAGCAAGAAAGCCGGTAACCAGATCAACCGTATCCGTTGGTGTGTGCACCAGCGTTGCAAATTCCTCGCCATCTACCTTGATCGTCAACGGCGTTTCCGTCGCGATCGTGTCCTCTTGAGGGAGAATCTCCGTGCCATTGTAGCGGTAAATGTTCCATGTTGTCGTCGAAGAAAGTCCTGGCCCAACCTGATCTTGTTCGTTTTCCATCGTCCTCACCCCGCCTCGATCTCCAGCTCTTCAATCCGCTTCTCGACGTATCGCGTGTCTTTGTGGGCATGGTACGTTTCTGCCTTCTCCACAATAACCGCTGTATTATATTCCGGGATGCCGGCATGCGGCTCGTAAACGCCCTTCGGGATCAAGCTGTTCCCTTCCGGCCAGTGGACTTCTATATTACCGGTTTTGATCTCGGCAAACTTCACCCTGCCGTGCATGCTGCCGAACCGGTTGTAGACCACAATCGCCTCCCCTTCGCTTAGAGCAAGAGGCGCCGCGTCCCCGGGATGGATCAGCACATCGTAACGATCCGCTTCGTTGAACGGATCGATGTCGCTGTAGATCATCGAGTTGAACTGTTTGCCTCGCCGCGTCGTCACGGCAAAGTGCCCCTCCGGCTTCCGCAGCTGCGGAAGCTCAATCGGCAGCAGCGCGCCGCGGCCATCCGGCGTCGGACAGACGCCGTCCTCGCACAGCCAAGCGCCGCCGTATTGAAACACATCACCGCGCTCACGCAGGTGCTGAATGCCGTTGTAGCTTGGCGCAGCCAACGCAATCTCCTCGCGAATGGCCGCGGCGCTGCCGCAGCCGAGATGCCGGGCGGCGGCTTCGGGCTTCACGCGGCGGGCCAGATCGGCGTAGATCGCCCACTCCGCGCGGGCTTCGCCGATTCGCGGGCCGGCGATCTCGGGCGAGAAGTACACCATCCGCTCCGTCGAGGTGGACGTGCCTCCCCCGGGCTGCTCGTAGCGCGTCATCGCCGGCAGCACCACCACGGCCTCCCGCGCATCCAGCAGCGTGGAGGTGTTCAGGATGATGTCCTGGTGAACACGGACATCGACTGCGGTTAGCGCTTCACGGACGAATGCCGGGTCAGGCATCGTCTCCAGGAAGTTGCCTCCGGATGTGTAAAACAGCCGGAGCTTCCGCTCCTGCTCCTCAGGCAGGAGCGCGTTCTCCAGGGTGACACCAACGATGTCACCCTGCCAATTCGGCAGCGCAAAGCCCCAGAGCTGCTCGATGCGGCTGCGGTCGGCGGCATGGCTGATGTCGCCGCCGGGCAAAGAGAAGGGATCCGCGCCCATTTCGCCGGAGCCCTGCACACCGCTGTGGCCGCGGATGGGCATCAGCCCGCAGTGTTCGCGGCCAAGAAAACCGCGCAGGAGGGCGAGATTCGCCACCTGCGAGATGTTGTCCGTGCCGAAGCGGTGCTGTGTGAGCCCCATGCTCCACACGAAAACCGCGGACGCGGCACGCGCCAGCAGCTGAGCGAACTCGCGCATGCGTTCGCGGGAGAGCCCGGACGACTGCTCAAGCGTCGTCCAGTCCTGCTGCGCCACATGGGCGCGCAGCTGCTCGTAGCCGTTCGTGTGCGCCTGCACGAACGCATGGTCAATGGCGGAGCCGGGCGCAGCCTCCTCCATCTCGAACCATACCTTCATGACGCCGTTCATGAAGGCAATGTCTCCGCCGATGTTCACTTGGTACACATCGTCGGCAAGCTTGGTCCCGAATAAAGCCGATTCGGGAATGGAAGGGATCCAGTACTGCTCCATAGAGGGCTCATAGTACGGGTTAATGACAATGATCTTCGTCCCTTTGCGCTTGGCTGCATACATATACTTCGTCGAGACCGGCTGATTGTTCGCGGCCACACTGCCCCAGAACACAAGGACGTCCGTTCCGATCCAGTCCTTGTAATTACATGTCGAAGCGCCGACACCGACGGAGCGCTTCAAGGCCGTTTTCGACGGCGAGTGACAAATACGCGAGGCGTTATCGATATTGTTCGTGCCTAGCAGCCTCGCCACCTTGGCCGCCGCATAATACGACTCGTTCGTGATCCCTCTGGCCGTCAGATAAAAAGCCATCCCCTTCGGGTCAATCGCCCGCGCTTTAGCCGCGATCGTGTCCATCGCCTCATCCCATGTGGCGCGGCGGAATTTCCGCTCCCCATGCCGCCGTATGAGCGGATAGGGAATACGCCCGAGCTGCCTTAGCTCCGTGCTGCTCATGCGGCTCAGCTCGTCGATGTCCGCATGGAGCAGCTCCTCGCGGATCGCCGGCATCGTATTCAGCCGGAGCACGTTCAGCCGTGTCGTGCAGAGATGCGGCCCTGCCAGCGTCTGGTCGTACAGCCCCGAAACGCCTAAAGCACAGCCGTCGCATACGCCTTGCGTCAATATCCGATAGGCATACGGAAGATTATCCCGATTCTGCCAAGCAATTTTGGCTGTTTCCCGAATATGCTGCGGCTTTACTTTGCCTAACCCGAACGGCACTTTGCTGACCCACAGCTTCGGATCGGGTTTGGATGGCAGCTTGATTGGTCCTGTATGCTTTGTTTTTCCCATTATAAGCAGCTCCTTTATTGCGATATTGGTTTGGTATGATGCAAAAAACCACCGCAAAACACGCCCTGCAAACTTCCTTTTTCGAAAGTTACAAGCGATGTTCTACAGTGGTTAGTCTCCGGCAGGTTCGCTACCAAGTGCCAAGCACTTTTAATATGTATATGCCGCACTCGTGTAATCTAGCTGGCATTCTTTTCTTTAGGCGGTCTTCTGGATCAGAACCCTTAGTGGGGACTGATGATGATCGTGTTACTGAACGTGTTGAATGCTGTCGACGCTGATGTCGAGGCTCGTGCTGATACTGCTACAGTTGATGCCCGTTGTCGATATTCGTGTTGATACTGCTGATACTGCTGAGTCCAACGGATTGAGATGCCTCTATTCGCGCCATTTAAGGTGAAAATAAAATCTAACGGACACCAGCGACGCTATTTACCATGAAATGACCTAAATCAGCCATTATTGAAGTAAATAACGGCTCCTCAGTCCGATAGCCCCTTCTATTTCGTCGAAAAGTCGAAAATAAGGTGTCCGTACGTCCGTTACATTCTGCGAGATCAGCCTCAACGGTTCACCGTCAGTCGCGGTCGTTAGATGGTTGGGTGTTTCGGCAGCCTACTTCCCGCCAAATTTCTTCTCCAAATCCTGATCAAAAACGAATACGGACATCCCCAAGTCCTGCTCAATGTCGATGTCAACGAACAGTTGGACGAATTTCGCGCCAAGCAGTTCTTCCATCTCCACAGGGGGGTGATCGCGATACGTCTCTTTGACCATTTCCGTGCGAGCCGTGCGGAGCATTTGTCTGCCATCGCCCGTCTTCGCCATAAACTTCTCCACCGGGGATAGGTTTCCAGCCATTTCGCAGATCGCCCAGCACTTGCAAAAAGTCGTCGTGACGCGCTCCGGCCCTTTGCCCATATGCCTTTTGCGATAAGCTTTGACCAGGTTACTGAATTCGGCCTCCATTCGGTTCATCGGCCAGCCACCTTTATGTTTGCTCCTTCAATCATAGCAAGAAAGCGCATACCTGACTAGGGGGAGGTTACGCCTGCGAGCTGCTCTCCTCAATCGCGCTCTTCTTCATCCCATCTGCGGGAGTACGCCTTCCGAGTTACCCAGAACGTCGCTCCAAGTATGATAGCAAGGGCAATTACGCCCAAAATAATAGCGCCGGTCATTTCTTTCCACTCTCCTTTTATGCCTTATCTATACAATACCTGAAAAGCGTGGAACCGTGCAAAGCGCATTTTACCAGGAACGATAAAGTGAAATCGTGTATTGACAGGATCGAGATACGTATCTAAGATATTAATTAGTCACCTAACAAAAAGGAGGGTATCCGTTGTCGCGTCACCATAATCCTGAATCTCTTACACATATGATGTCTCATTTGTTGAAAATGCACCGCCGTACGATCGATCAAATCATTCATCCTTATGACGTTTATCCTGGACAACCGCCGCTGCTCCTTGCCTTGTCCGCCGAAGACGGACTCAGTCAGCGCGAGCTAGCTGCGCGCATACACAATAAGCCGGCAACACTGACGGTTATGGTTGACCGCATGGAGAAAACAGGCCTTGTTGAACGCCGGCCAGATCCAACGGATCAGAGGGTTACCCGCGTTTATTTAACCGATAAAGGCAAGGAAGTCAGTATCCATGTCAAGGAAGCTATTAAGGCGACGGATGAGTTGACCTTTTCGCATTTTCTGCCTGAGGAAATCCTGTTATTTCGCCGCCTCTTGCTTCAAATGCAGGCGAATCTGCGTCCTAAAGAGGAAGAAAATTAGTTAGCCACCAAACAAAAGAAAGGACTTCTTGCGATGTGGAAACTACGATCATTTGTTAAACCTTACTGGCTGATCACCCTGCTTGCCCCTTTGCTTATGGTGATGGAGGTCTGTATGGATCTGACTCAGCCTCGCCTCATGGCGGCTATTGTAAACCACGGCGTAGCCGAGGGTAACCTCGCGCTGGTTTGGTCAACGGGCTTGCACATGTTGGGCGTTGCTTTTCTCGGCCTTGTCGGCGGAGTAGGCTGTACGTTCTTTACGGTCAAAGCCGCACAAAACTTCGGCGCTGACTTGCGGCTCAGCGTATTTGAGAAGGTGCAATCCTTCTCGTTCCGGCAGTTGGATACTTTCTCAACCGGGTCGCTGATTACTCGCTTGACCGGCGATGTGATGCAAATGCTGAACATCTTGCAAATTCTGCTGCGCCAGTTTACACGTGAGGCTTCGCTGCTTATCGGCAGCATCATCATGGCGATTGTTATTTCGCCACGGCTTTCTTTGATATTGCTAGTCGTTGTCCCGATTCAATTTCTTATTTTATTTGCGCTGATGAAACGTTCTACGCCACTTTTTCGGCTGATGCAAGCGAGGCTAGATCGCGTAAACACCGTTATGCAGGAAAGCACCACAGGTATTCGGGTGATCAAAGCTTTCGTTCGCGCCGCCTTCGAGCGTACCCGCTTCGGGAAAGCGAATACCGCCTTGCTCGACGCAAGTCTCAGCTCTGCCCGCGCTCTGGCGACAAGCGGACCGCTAATGACATTAATATTGAACATCAGCATTGTTGCTGTTCTATGGTTCGGCGGTGGGCAAACCTGGAGCGGTTCTATGGCGATTGGTGATTTAGCCGCTTTTATCATCTATATCACTCAAGTGCTCTTTTCGCTGGTTTCAATCAGCAACACGCTGATGAATATTTCCCGTGCTCAAGTGTCCGCCGAGCGAATCCGTGAAGTTTTGGAGACAGAACCGGATATGAACGAACCTGTACAGGAACGCAGCGAGGTACAGACAGAGCGGAATGCACTGGTGGCCGGCTGTGAGGTGGAGTTCGAGCATGTATCCTTCGTGTATGATTCGGCCCCCGATCAGCCTGTCCTTGAGAACATCTCTTTTAAGGCGCTGCCGGGTCAAACGATCGGTATTCTCGGGGCTACCGGCTCCGGTAAATCCACGCTCGTCAGCTTGATTCCGCGGCTTTATGACACAACGAAAGGACGAATTCTTTTAGGCGGTATCGATATAAAGGAAATGCCCGTCGAACAGCTTCGCAGTCAAATCGGCATTGTGCTGCAGCAGTCCATCTTGTTTAGCGGGACCATTCGTGAGAACCTTCTTTTCGGCAGGCCCGGAGCTACTGCGGCCGAGATCGAGGAAGCCGCCAAAGCAGCGGAAGCGGATGGTTTCATTCGGCAGTTACCCGAAGGGTACGAGGCGAAGCTGGGACAACGCGGGGTGAATCTGTCCGGCGGCCAGAAACAGCGCATTGCGATTGCCCGGGCTCTGCTCCTGCGCTCACCGCTGCTTGTCTTGGATGACAGCACCAGCGCCATCGATCTTGGCACGGAGAAGCGCATCCAGCGGTCCCTGCAGCAGCTGATGGCCGGCAGCACACGCATCATTATCGCGCAGCGCGTCACATCGGTGCTGCACGCCGATCAAATTCTTGTCCTGGATGAGGGCCGCATCGCCGCAAGGGGAACCCACGAGGAGCTGCTGGCGACAAGCGCCATCTACCAAGACATTTACCGCTCGCAGCAAGGAAAGGAGACCGCCCTTCATGGCTAAAAAGCAGACACCGGCGCAAAAACCGCGCGCCAAGCACATCGGCGCAACCCTACTTCGCATGTGGGGTTACCTTCAGCAGCAGCGCATCGGGCTAATCACGGTTATTATCCTTACTGTTGTCGGCAGCGGTCTTGCGCTGCTCGGGCCTTATTTGATAGGCGTAGCCATCGATGACTATATCGTACCGCGTGACCGCAGCGGACTGCTTGGACTCTGCCTTCTCTTGCTTGGCTGTTATTTGTTCAGCGGGGCAGCAACGTGGATTCAATCCTATGTCATGGCAGGAGTATCTCAGCGGACGGTTTGGGAAATGAGACAGGATCTGTTCCGTCACCTGCACAAGCTGCCCATCAGTTATTTTGACAAGACTTCTCACGGTGAACTGATGAGCCGCACGACGAATGACGTCGATAACGTAGCAACTACCCTCAGTCAAAACTTAACGCAGATCATTACAAGTATCGTGATGATTGTCGGTTCTTTTATCATGATGATTACTTTGAATATTTGGCTTACTCTCATTACATTGATTACGGTTCCCATCGTTCTATTCACAACGAAAAAGATTACGCGGCATACCCAGCGCCTGTTCAAAGAACAGCAGCAGCGGCTCGGCGAGCTCAATGGCTTGATCGAGGAAACCATTTCCGGGCAAAAAGTAGTCAAAACGTTCCGCCGTGAAGCCGCGACGGTCCGCCAGCTGGGTGCGATTAACAAGCAGCTCCGCACAGCCGGTACAGGCGCTCAGCAGCTTTCGGGCATGATGGGACCAAGCATGAATATGATCAATCACTTCAGCTTTATTCTGCTGGCTGCCATAGGTGGCTGGATGGTGCTCAAAGGCTGGACGATGGTTGGCGTTATTATCAGCTTCCTCAACTATTCCAGGCAGTTTAGCCGCCCCATCAACGATCTCGCGAATCAGTATAATATGATTCAATCCGGCATCGCGGGAGCTGAACGTGTATTTGAAGTGATGGATCGCGAGACGGAATACGATTCAGCGGGGAAAGCTGCAGAGCTAACGGAAGTTAAGGGCGAGGTCGCCTTTCAAAACGTCTCCTTCCGCTACACCGACGACGTACCTACGCTGAACGATGTCACGTTCGTCGCAAAGCCCGGCGATTTGATCGCCTTGGTTGGCCCGACGGGCGCAGGCAAAACGACGATCATCAACCTGCTGACCCGCTTCTACGATGTCGGCGAAGGCTCCATCACCATCGACGGCCGCGATATTCGCAGCCTCGATAAAGACAGTTTGCGCAGCCGCCTCGGCATCGTGCTGCAGGATGTCTACCTTTTCTCGGATACGATCCGAGAAAATATCCGCTTCGGCCGTCTGGACGCGACGGACGAAGAAGTCGAAGCCGCCGCGAAGCTTGCTAACGCGGACGGGTTCATTCGCAAGCTCCCTAACGGCTATGACGCCATGTTGACCGCCGGAGGCGGCAACCTGAGTCAAGGCCAGCGGCAGCTGCTCACGATTGCACGGGCGATTCTAGCCGCCCCCGCGATCCTGGTGCTCGACGAGGCGACGAGTTCCGTCGATACGCGCACCGAGCTACACATCCAGCAGGCGATGGGTGTTCTGATGAAAGGGCGCACGAGCTTCGTGATCGCCCACCGGCTCAGCACGATCCGCGAAGCGAGTGCGATTCTGGTCATCCACGGCGGCGAGATCGTGGAACGGGGTACGCACGAGGAGCTGCTGGCGCTCCGCGGGCATTATTATGAATTGTATGCCAACCAATTCAGCCAGGTTAGCTCGCTTTGAGGAGCCGTTACGATTGCGGGCTGCCTCGATGGCCTTGGCGGTCAAGCTTTCCGCTATCTCTAATTATTTAACGGACACCAGAGACGTTATTCTCGTTTATTTCCCTATTTCCCAAACGTAACGGACACCTGAGTCCTTATTAGCTAATAAATCAAGCAAAACGCACAATTTTGGTGTGAATAGCGGCTTTGGAGTCCGTTACAATTTGAAAATGGCCCAAATTCATTGAATAAGGGCTGCTCTGTCCGTTAGAAATGCAAAAAGGGGGTTCCCATTAAACAGGGGCCCTCTTTTTTTTCGTATTTTCAACCGAGAGGCTTAATATTTGGTATTATATGGATTAATAAGGTGATGAAAACTATATCTGGGAGGATAGTATACGATGGACTTTTCAGAGCTTCACCAGTTTTTTAACGATATCAGTAGTAGGATTGGAAATGTAGCAGATCAAACCAGTAACCTTTCACAACAACTACAAACAGATATAACGCAATTAAAGGCAGAATTGCATACCACAAATATTTTACTTACCTTATTTTTAATCGTGAACATTATTGGTTTAACTCTCAATTTTGTTAAAAGAGGAAAAAAATAAAGCTCGTCTTCATATCAAGTATAACGCCCTATTGGGTTGCAACTAAGTGAAGTATGTCTATTCGCTTAAGAATTGCCCTCCTAATAGGGTTTTTTTATGCTTTCAATCAGGGCACCCTACACCTAACACGAATTACCTTCAGCCGTAGTTATCCATCTTAAATCTTAGTTATATCAACACCCTACAGGATTCAGGTACTCTTAGAGATGTAAACACAGTCATTTCTAAGTACATGGGAGGTCACATATTAGATGAAAAAATCATTCAAACAATGGATTGGCGTTGGCACGACGGCTGTTATGGCAGTAGCGGTATTAGCAGGCTGCGGAAGTACAGCGAACACGACACAGCCATCTACTGCGCCAAGCGCCGGTGCTGCTGCAACCGCTAACGCCAAGCCGTTCGCAGGTAAAACGATCTCGCTTGTAACGGCCAACCACCCGTGGGCAGATGCCATCAAGCCTTTGCTGCCGGATTTCGAGAAGGAAACAGGCATCAAAGTGAATGTGGAAAGCTTTTTCGAGGATCAGCTCACACAAAAACTGACGGTTCAGTTCACATCCGGCTCCGCAACGCCTGACGTTTTCATGTACCGACCGCTTCAGGAAGGCAAGCTTTTTTACAAAAACGGCTGGGTACAGCCTTTAGATGACTACGCTCAAAAAGCGAAGGATTACGATTTCAATGATTTTTCCAAATCAGCCATCGGCTCCACAACGGTTGAATCCAAATTAGCGGGCATTCCGATTATTACGGAGCAAGAGATTTTGTACTACCGCAAGGACTTGCTGCAAAAGGCCGGCATCGCCGTTCCAAAAACATTAGATGAGCTTAATGCTGCGGTGAAAAAATTACACGATCCGAAAAACGAAATGTACGGATTCGTCGCAAGGGGCCAGCGCTCACCGCTCGTCACGCAGGTGTCGTCCTTCCTGTACTCGGAAGGTGCGGACTTCACGACAAGCGAGAAGGCGAGCATCGATACGCCTGAGGCGATCAAAGCTTTTACCACATACGGTACGCTGCTGAAAGATTATGCGCCTCCAGGTGTGCTTAACATGTCCTGGCCGCAAGCCTTTGGTATTTTCGCACAAGGAAAGGTTGCTTTCTTAACGGATGCCAACTCCTTGTACCAGAACGCCACGGATCCTGCCAAATCAAAAGTAGCTGATCAAGTCGGATTCGCAGTATTCCCTGGCGGCAAAGCGGGCTCCAAGCCTTACAGCATCACATCTTGGGGACTTGCCATGAATGCCAAATCAGGCAATAAAGATGCGACTTGGGCCTTCATCCAATGGGCGACAAGCAAAGATGTCGTGTTGAAAACGCAGCAAAAAGGCAATCCCGGCGCCCGCGCTTCGGTATGGGATAAGCCGGAAGGTACGACCGGATTCCCTGCAGAGCTAGTTCCTATCATCAAGGAAAGCGCCAAAACAGGTGTTGACCACGACCGCCCAACGGTTATCAGCGTAGGTGAGGCTCGTGATGCAGTTGGTGAAATCGTGCAGAAGGTGATGTCCGGCGAAACGAACCTCCAACCGGTCGCCGATAAAGCTAACCAAGCGCTGCAAACGATCATCGATAAAGATAAAACGAGATAAATAGATGTTTGATGGGTGAAAAGGGTCATCTGATGGCCCTTTTTCCTTTCAATCTTTCATACGTTCATACGGCTTCTATACGAAACATCAGAAAGGGTGACTTCAGGTGCAATACAGCTGGTTTAACCGCAACTTAAAATGGATTTATACCCTTCCGGCCGTCATCTTCGTCCTGCTAATGATGCTGTTTCCCATCATCTACACGGTACGCATCAGCTTTTACGAGTGGAGCATGTCCGCTACGACGCCACCTCTGTGGGTGGGCTTAGCCAACTACGCCGCTTTACTAAAAGACGAGCGCTTCTGGCATGCCGCAGGCTCGACGTTTTATTTTACCTTTGCAGCACTCGCTCTGGAGGTTATTCTTGGCATCGCCATCGCTTTGCTGCTTTCCAGAGAGTTCCGAGGAAAAAACCTCGTCAAAACAGTTTTCCTGCTTCCGATGGTTGCGACACCGGTCGCCATGGGCTTGGTCTGGATGCTGATTTATGAGCCAACAATCGGTGTCGCCAACATGATGCTCAAGTCATTAGGGCTGGAACCCTTACTATGGCTGGCTTCTCCCAATCAGGTCATTCCGTCTCTGGTCATCGTAGATGTCTGGGAATGGACGCCGATGATAGCGCTCATCATCATGGCCGGATTGGCTACACTGCCGACTGACCCTTATGAAGCCGCTGATGTGGACGGCGCAAGCACATGGAGAAAGTTCGTTTCCATCACACTTCCGCTTTTAAGACCAACGATTATTGTGGCGGCTATGCTTCGTTTGATCGACGTTTTGAAAACATTCGACATCATCTACGCAACAACCCAAGGCGGACCGAACTTCGCTTCGGAGACGCTGAATCTTTACGGTTATGTACTTGGCTTCCAATACTTCAAGCTCGGTATGGCATCGTCCCTGCTTGTCATTTTCTTCGCCCTGGTGATGGGTCTTACGTTATTTATGATTTGGATGCGTAAACGAATGGAGGGAGCAACTTCATGAAGAAAAAAAGAGGTTCACGATTGCTGCAAACCCTGCTCACCTTCATCGTGTTGATTGTTTTTGCCTTCCCGTTTGTCTGGATGCTGCTCGCTTCCTTTAAAACACAATCGCAAATTTTGTCGACCGGCCAATTGTTTATTTTCAAACCGACTTTTCATAACTATGTCAGTGTGTTCAAGGAATACGATTTCTTGAAATTCATCTGGAACAGCTTCCTTGTTGCTTTCGGTTCGACGCTGTTGTCCCTTATCCTTGGCCTGCCAGCAGCCTATGCAATTGCAAGACATCATCTACAAAAACTTGGACTTCTCATTCTAGTCGCGAGAATCATCCCAGGGATTACTTTCCTGATCCCTTGGTTCATTTTATTTTCCAAAATCCACTTGGTGGACACGTATACGGCCCTTATTCTAAGCCACATGCTCGTCGGTTTGCCTTTTATTATCTGGATCATGATCTCCTTCTTTGAAGCTTTGCCAACGGAAATCGAAGAATCCGGCCTTATTGACGGCTGTACGCATCATCAGGTTTTCCTGCGGATTATTCTGCCGATCTCCGGACCTGGCGTGATTACGGCGTCTCTGCTTTCATTTATTTTCTCTTGGAACAATTTCATGTTCTCTGTTATTCTGGCTGGGGACAAAACGAAGACGCTGCCAATCGCCGTATTTAACTTCATGTCTTATTCGGAAATTAACTGGGGCGCTCTTATGGCTGCAGCCTGCATCATTACGCTTCCGGTGCTGATCATCGCCTTAGTCTCGCAGCGCTATGTTGTCAGCGGGCTTTCCGCAGGTGCTGTAAAAGGTTAATTCCGATGGGATATCCCTGGATACAATGACGAGAGAGGTTTCCTTTCATTTGGAGGACTTCTCTCGTAGGCGTATACTCTAAGTTATAACGCTTAGCGGACCCGGAAGGTGAATTGGCATGCCCTATAAACTTAATATTTTCAGCAAAATCTTAATCATGTTGATCTTACTGCTCATTCCTATCGTGCTGCTGTACAGCTATACGAACCGGATTACGAATAACGTTGTGCAGGATCAGATTCAATCTTCGAATTTAAATCAGCTCTCCTTCTTCATGCATCAGCTGGATGCGGATGTGGAGCGGCTGGCCATGTCCCCTGTCATTCTCGGGAGCGATCCTTATATGAGGGAATACATCAACCGTAGCGACTCACCAGACTATGATGTGCTGAAAGAACAATCACGAATGATTCAAAAACTCAGCTTGCAAAGCGTCTCCAGCGGCTGGGTCAATGAACTCACGATTGCCATACCCAAGGGAAAGCAGGTGCTTTCCTCCAGTATTTTCGTCAACGGCACGGATGTGTGGCCTTGGCATCGAGCCATTCAGCGCACTTGGACCTATGAGGTACGGGAGAGCGACAAAGGGATTGGGTCGTTCATCCGGGAAATTAGCGAGCCGATCCGTGCGCAGACGGTGGACCAAGCAAACGTGCTCTATCAGGTTAGGTTCAGCGTCCAGAACATGGTGAATCTCATGGATGTGTACAAGCAGGATAAACGCAGCGACCCTTTTTTGGTTGACGGCAAGAACGCACTGATTGATAACAGCTCTTCCAATCAGCAGATTACGAATGCCATTAGAGAGCGCCTTACCCTGGATGGGGACCTTCCCAACTCCGGTCAAGTCCAGTTCGAGATCGATCGTCAGCAGTATTTGATCAGCTATGTGAAATCCACGCAGCTAGGCTGGTATTTAGTCGATTATGTGCCTGTAGAGAAAATACTTTCACCCATTACCATGACGCGCAAATTGTTCTACACCACCATCGGGCTTCTGCTCGTTATGAGTGTGCTTGCTTCTTTCCTGCTGTACCGGAATGTGCAAATACCGATTGGCAAAATGATGCAAAGCGTGCAAAAGGTAAAACGCGGTGATTTGTCCGCCCGCATCCACTATAAGGCCAAAAATGAATTTGATTTCCTCATCCAGCGGTTCAATGAAATGGCGGAGCAAATTCAAGTGCTGGTCGAAGACGTCTATGCGGAGAAAATCCGGTCTCGCGAAGCGACCTTGAAGCAGCTGCAATCGCAGATTCATCCGCACTTTCTGTACAACTCCTTGTTCTTCATCATTAATTCGGCTGAGTTGGAAGATAAGGAATCTGTCGTAGCTATGGCGCAAAATTTGGCCGAATTCTACCGCTATACGACCAGGGTTGAGAAGCAGGCCGTTAAACTGTCAGATGAGCTTGATCTGGTCGGCCATTACCTGAATATTCAGCACCTGCGTATCCATCGTTTGAAATACGATATTTCCGTTCCCGCGGATATGCTGGATGAATGGGTTCCGCGGCTAATCCTCCAGCCTTTGGTGGAGAATGCCATCCTGCACGGCATCGAACGCAGCGTGGAAGGCGATCTTATCACCATAACCGGTGAGCAGGATGAGAACTGGAACCGCGTCATCGTTGAAGATAACGGCGCAGGGCTGAACGAGGCGGGACTGGCCCGGCTGTTGGAACAGCTGCATTCCCCGATGTCGGATGACATTGGCTGCGGCACTTGGAACGTCCACCACCGGCTGTATTACCAGTTCGGAGAAGGATCAGGGCTTACTTTCTATCCCGGTGAAAAAGGAGGCTTGAAGGCTGTGTTAACTTGGAAGCGCGGTGCGCAGATGAACCTTCCGGAAGCTGGCGGGGAGAGCAAACGATGATTCAACTGTTGATTGTCGATGACGAAGCGCATGTCGTAGATCGGCTTCATGCCACGATTGACTGGGCATCCATTGGGATTGAACAAGTATTCAAAGCCTACTCAGGCAAAGAAGCATTGGAGCTCCTGGAGCAATTCTCCATCGATATTGTCCTTACCGACATTCAGATGCCAGGTATATCGGGCTTGCAGCTCATTGCCGAGATTAACCGCAGATGGCAGAAAACCAAATGCATCCTCTTATCGGGTTATTCCGATTTCAACTATGCCAAGGAAGCGATTCTTCAAGGCACGGAAGATTATTTGCTTAAACCCGTTACCGAGCCGGATTTGCTGGCTGCTGTCGGACGTGTCATGGAGAAGCTTCAGAGCGAGTGGCAGGAAGTTTTCTCCAAGCAGCGGCTAAGCTATACAGTAAGGGAAAACCTCCCTCTGCTGCGGGGAAATTTACTGAGCGACCTTCTTCAGGGGCGCAAGCTTACCGAGCAATCCCTCCGGGACAAAATGCAGATGCTGGAGCTTCCGGATTTCCATGAACATCCCTGCGTGCTCATGATGATTCGGCTGGAATCGGATTTCCTGGAGTACGATGTGAGCCGTTTATCGCTAATGGAGTATGCCATCAGCAACATGGTCGAGGAGCTGTTCGCGGAGAAATTCGATAGCTGGCACACGAAAGATGCGCATGATTATTTAATTTTTGTGATGAAAAAGAAGCCGTTGGCCGCGGATCAAGAAGACTCCTCCTGGCTCGAGAGAACCGCTTCCGTCCTGCAATCTGCCGTCAAAAATTATTTAAAAGGTAAAATCTCCATTCTGCTGAGCAGCTGGGGACAATTTCCCAGTGAGGTTACCTCCCTGTATAACGCCTCTTTGAACGCTTTTCGAAAACAAATTGGCAGTGAACATGAGCTATTGATGCGGCTCGGCGACGAATCCGTTCAGCCAGAGCTCTCCGCTCTTCAAAGACTGTACGAACCACCTACGCTCAATCATCTTCTGGAAGCCGCACGTTGGGAGGATACGGAGGATAAACTGACTCTGATTTTCGATGAAATGGAAGCGAAATTCTCCGAGTCCCAGGAGCATTTGCTGGAGGTTTACTTCTCTGTTGCGTCAGCTTTTGCGTATATTGCTCATAAAAATGGCCGACCTCTGCACCAACTCATCGGCAGTGATTACGATCGGATGACTGAGGGCATCCCGTTTCGTACGGTCAACCAGCTGCGTGATTGGACGATTCGCTCTTTGCATCGGATGAGAGAAGACATGGATCAAGAGCGAAAAGACAGCCGTGTTACCTTGATTAATGACATCAGGTCCTTTATCGATCAGCATCTGGCCAACGATGTCTCGCTGCAGTCTATTGCCGATCATGTCTTTTTGCACCCTGTGTACGTGTCTAAAATCTATAAGCTGGAAACCGGCGATAACCTCAGCGATTATGTCAATCGCGTACGAATGGATCGAGCCGCCTATCTGCTGAAGAACGGTCACGATAAAATATACGAAATCGCCACACAGCTCGGGTACCAACGTCCCCACTCCTTCAACCATGCCTTCAAAAAGCATTATGGCATGACCCCGCAGGAGTACCGTGATCAATATTCTTAGAAGAGGAGGATGTACGGTATGTCGTCGGAAGTTTTGCAGCAGTTGAAAAAAACAAAGGTCATTGCCATCATTCGCGGCATTGAGCCTTCACAGGCGCAGCCTCTTTTCGAGGCGCTTGAGCGCGGCGGCATCGCACTGGCCGAAGTGACACTGAATACGCCAAATGCACTGCAAATCATCCAGATGATGCGCAAAAAGTATGAGGGCCGCATGGCGATTGGTGCCGGAACCGTGCTGAACGCCGCGTATGCAGATGAAGCCATTCGGGCAGGCGCCCAGTTCCTGATTTCCCCGAATGTGGATCAGGGCATGATTGAAAAGGCTTTGGATAGCGAGGTGCTCCCGATTCCGGGAGCCCTTACTCCAACAGAAATTGTGCAGGCTATGAATTTCGGTGCATCCACTGTGAAATTATTCCCTTGCTCCAGCTTGGGACCTTCATATCTGAAAGAGATCAAAGGACCTCTGAACGATGTGAACCTGCTCGCCGTTGGCGGGATTACGAAGGACAATGCCGCCGCTTATCTCGACGCAGGCGCTTTTTCTGTCGGCGCGGGAGGAAGTTTGGTCTCACTTAGCGAAATTCAAAGAGGGAATTATAAAGCGATTACAACATATGCCGAGCAGCTCATGGCGGCAGTAAACCAGTAAGACATTCTAGGTTATGGGAGAGGAAATTTACCATGAAGATTACGAAATTAGAACTGTTTAAGGTGCCGCCAAGATGGTTGTTTTTGAAAATCGAAACCGATGAAGGCATTACGGGTTGGGGCGAGCCCATCGTCGAAGGGAAAGCGGATACAGTCGCAGCCGCTGTCATGGAGATGAGCGAGCACATCATCGGCCAAGATCCAATGCGGATTGAGGATATGTTTCAGGTCTTGTACCGCGGCGGTTTCTATCGCGGAGGCCCTATTCTGACCAGCGCGATCTCCGGTATCGAACAAGCGCTTTGGGACATTAAGGGGAAATTCTACAATGCCCCTATTTATGATTTGCTGGGCGGTGCGTGCCGCGAGCGCACACGTGTGTATTCGTGGATCGGCGGCGACCGTCCGAGCGACGTTGGGTTGGCGGCCAAACAGCAGGTAGCCGCGGGCTTTACAGCCGTAAAGATGAATGCCACGGAAGAAATGCATTACATCGACTCGCTCAGCAAAGTGGACGAGGCTATCGCCCGTATTGCCGCCGTCCGCGAAGCCGTCGGCCGGGATGTCGGCATTGGCATCGACTTCCACGGACGCATTCATAAGTCCATGGCCAAAATCCTCGTCAAAGAACTGGAGCCGTACCGTCCGATGTTCATTGAGGAGCCTGTTTTGCCGGAAAACAATGAGGCGCTTCGGGAGATCGCCCGCCACACCTCATGCCCGATCGCAACCGGCGAGCGCATGTACACACGCTGGGGCTTCAAAGATCTGCTGGCGCAAGGCTATGTGGACATTATTCAGCCGGATCTTTCCCATGCCGGAGGCATTCTGGAGACCCGCAAAATCGCCGCGATGGCGGAAGCCTACGACGTTGCAGTGGCGCCGCATTGCCCGCTAGGCCCTATTGCTTTGGCTTCCTGCTTGCAGCTGGACACGTGCTCCCCGAATGCTTTCATTCAGGAGCAAAGCTTGGGTATTCACTACAATCAGGGCAGTGACTTGCTCGATTATTTGAAGGATCCAGCGGTGTTCCAATACGAAGACGGCTTCGTCAAAAACCTGACCGCGCCAGGTCTCGGCATCGAAATCAACGAGGACAAAGTTCGTGAAATGGCCGCTATCGGGCATACTTGGAAAAACCCCGTTTGGCGCCAAGCGGATGGTACAGTGGCGGAGTGGTAGGATGCTGGTTCTAGCTACCTCCCCCTCTTCTGGTGATTAGGCTTAACGTGAGGCTGTATCCGAAGGTCTGTAAAGACCGGTGGGGCAGCCTTTTTTTTATTTTACAACGAGAGCTAGGGGACGGTTGCAGAAGAATCCCGCCCGCCAAAAGCAGCTCATTCGCCAGCCCTTCCAATTAGCCACTCTTCTGTAAGGGACTCAGCAGCCGTTATTCTGACGATTTCAGCTTATTTCGCGGGGCTAACGGACTGAGGAGACGCTATCTCTGAACTTTTTCGCTGTTTTTGGCATTTTCATAACCAATAACGGCTCGTGAGTCCGTTAGATTCTCGATCTACCTCAAAAGCACCAAATAGCGTCATCTCAGTCCGTTAGCGTCGGCAGCTGGGGCTCGTACACCCTCGAACAAATCAAAAACGGAGCCGCGCAAGATTTGCGGGCTCCGTTTTTCCAATAAAGATTATTTCAACTCTGCAATAAATCTGTCCATCTCACCATTCGGTGTAGTCACCGCTTCATAAACTCTGATGGACACATTATTCTGAATCTGGTTTTGAGTCAAATTGCTGAAGCTCAGCGTTTGCGAGCCGCTCACCAAACGATTTGTTCCGCTGAAAGGGAACGAACTCGAGCCTAATGAGCTGCCGGAACCATCAACCAATTCAAATTTTAATTTGGAGAAGTTATTATCTACAAGGACTTCAGGGTCACGTGTAATGTCCAAATCGAGATTTAATTTGTAGGTATAAGATAAGGACGGAGTCGTGATCGTCAGCTGAGATAAGGTCCAGCTTTTGATGTTCAACTTAAATGGATATAAGGAAACATTGTTATGATCGTTGTCGGTTTGCGTACTGACCGTGTAACTGGCAATGGTGGATTTATAACCCGTTTGGCCTTGCGTAGTGCCTGCAAGGACGCCCTGCACATTCAATTTGTACTGATCGCTTTGGTCTGTCGATGGAATCGTATAGCCATAGCTAACTACAACTCCAGTGCCAGGAGCGATGTCCGAAGTACCCAACGTTTGACGGTTTCCCGTATACGTGAAACCATCTTTCCCTGTTAAATCCGCGGCAAGTGCCGGTACTGGAATCGGCTTATCACCTTTATTGACCAGCTTGAACTTCGCTAGTCCCGTCTTATTTCCGGTTTCTTCGTTATTCGTCACATGCAATTCTTCCAACGAAACAGCCAGATTGGGATTGATGAACTCATTCCCTTGCTCGAATACCATTGGTGAACCAAAGGTATAGTTGCCTCCGGAAGGAACTGTACTTGTTTCTGTTCCGCCATTAGCCGGAAGTCCGAATCCGATGCGTCCTGTATAGTATTGAAGCGGCGTTGTTTGACCTTGTTTCAAGAAACTTTCAGGTGTAAGAACATAGAAAGCATTCAATTGCGTGCTCGCTTCCGTCGTAACCGCAAAATGGATATATTTCTGTTCTCCCGCATTCAGAGTTATTGGGGATTCCTCAACTCTTTTTCCAATAAAAGATTGCCCACTCGATTTCCCGCTAAGCGTAAAATCCGGAATGGTTTCCGCATAGCTTCCGGAGTTCTGAACTTTCACTTGTACGATATAGGTTGGCGATTGCCCTGCGAACTGCTTGGACAGGCTTGTCGCCGAATATTTCAGAGATGAAGTCACGCCTGGAATGGAGAAGGTAGCTCCCCACTCTCCCATGAGCGAAGCGTCATTAATCACCGCATCATTACCGCGCCATACGATCGATCCAACAGGAGAATCCGCAAGCAGCGTTTCCTGTTTAGGATATACTTTTGTATCCACATCGATCCAAAGGACATCTGTTAAACTTACGTCCGACTTCACATTAATATCGGTCATATAACTAAGTGTCACATCACTCTGAGGCAAAATCGAACGAGCATTGCTTGCGCTTGGCACTAACGTGTAATCCGTGCCGTCTGACGTTCTGACACGCAGTTCGTAATCAGGAACCCGTATCGTGGAATTGGACGAATTGGTTAGCTTAACGACGGTTCCGACTCTCCAACCATCTGTTGTTTTTTCCTGCAGAACACTCTTAACTTGAGCCTGTGAACCTCCTGGAAGACTATAGGCCTTCAGGTCTTCTGCATGGATTTCCGAATGCTGTCCGGAAGGCGTGCTCCCAGGTACAAATTGCTGCTTCGCTGCATAAGAGGAAGTAACCAGCAGGTCGCGTGTCGCAGGTTGGGTTCCCCCGAATGTACCGTCAGCTTGGTTGCTGAGCAGGTTCAATTGAATAGCCAACGCGGCATAACCTTTGGCCCAACTTGAGACGGTGTTATCATTAACCCCTGTAGTTCCTTTAGCTTGGGCATCTTTATTCAATCCCCGAATTAGGAAGGCTGCCAGCTGCTCTTTCGTAACTTCGCCTGCCGGGTTGTAGGTGCCTTGGCCAAAGCCGTCGGTAAGGTTAGCTGCTTTCAGCGCTTCGATATAAGGTAGGGCATAACCATTTGCCGGATCTGAGCTGCTCACATCGCTGAAACTAGATGCCTGCAAAGTTGAATCTACCTTCAATCCGAAGATTAAAGCCGCCACTTTGGCGAATTGCGCACGGTTCATTTTATCATGAAGGCCAAAAACGCCATTGCTTACTCCATCAAAAATACCTGAGGAAATCATCGCATCAAATTTAGCTTTGGTTCCCGCATCAAGCCCACTTAAATCACTGAAATCCGCTGAGGATTTTGCGCCAGTCGCACCTAGAGCTACAGATGCAAACAAAGTAACAGCCATAGCTGAGCTCACGATAACGGATAAACTTTTTTTCATTTTCGTACTCCTCTCAAAAGCTGGATATAAATCTGGATATTATAAAATCATTTACTTTTTGACCTCGGTTGGTGCCTTTTTTCTCTGGATAAAGAAGAGAACGAATGGAATACATAAGAATGCAGGAATCGCAGAAATATAAAAAGTGTCAGCGATTGACCTGACCAATGATTCTTTTTGCATAAAACCAGCCAGATAAGTAGCTGCAGTTCCTGAGGCTGTTGTCATATCGACCGACCAGGAATAAATGGAGCCTGAAAGCATAGAGATTGTGCTATTTGCAGTAACGGAATCAACGGGCACACTGTCGCTGATATGTTGAAAATGTTGAATTTGACGGTTGCTCATGAGCGCCGTAAAGATGGCAATCCCTAAGGAACCAGCAACCTGACGAATGACGTTGGATAGCGGCGAGGCGTTGCCGACTTGCTGTGGAGCTACTGCACGCATGCCCGCCGTGGTTAGTGGCATCATACAAAGCCCAATTCCGATACCGCGGATCGTTAATACGGTATTTAGCCAATGGTTAGGCGTATCCGTCGTGAGATGGTGCAGGTCCACTGTCGTGACACCAAGGATGGTAAGCCCCGTGATACATAAAGGGACAATCCCGAATTTATCGGCGAGCTTGCCACTGATCGGCATCATAAGCGCCATCGCGATGGACTGCGGCATCATCACAAGCCCGGTCTGCATGGCGGAGAGCCCCTGAATATTTTGCAAATATAACGGGGTCAAAAACGTACCGCCCATCATACCCATCATAACTAAACTACCCGCAACAACGCTAATGGCAAATTTTAAATTTTTAAAAAGCTTCAGATCAAGTACAGGCTGCTCGACTCCGAGCTCCACCCAGATCAAGAGTAGCAAACTGAAGAAGGCAACAAACAGTAAACTAATGATGAATAAAGAAGTCCATCCTTGCTGCTGGCCTTTACTTAGCGCCAATAGCAAGCTTCCAAAGAAGACCATGGAAAGGATAGCTCCGGTTAAATCAAATTTTAATCCTTGTCTTCTTGGAGAATCTTTCAGCAATATCTTCCCAAGTACGACGGCAAGAATACCGATAGGTATATTGATGAAAAAAAGCAATCGCCAGCTGTAATTCTGGATTAGATATCCGCCGAACGTTGGTCCGAGTGCAGGGGCACACATCGCGGCTACCCCCCACAGGCCAATCGCTGTACCGGTTTTCTCCCGGGGAAACGTGGTATAAATAATGGACATCCCGATTGGCATAATAAATCCGCCGGCAAAACCTTGTATGATTCGGAATAAGATCATTGTACTAGAGCTCCAAGCCAAACCGCAAACTATGGAGAATAAGGTAAACCCGGCTACCGAGTAAATAAATATATTTTTATTTCCGAATTTGGCACCGAGAAAGCCGCTCATCGGAATAACCATCGCAGATGCCAAGGTATATCCCGTAATGACCCACTGCATCGTATTGATATCCGAGCCGAATACGGCAACGAACTTGTTCATAGCTACATTCATTAAGCTGCTGTTCAAAACGGCAACGAAGGTACCCATAACGATGGCGATAAGCGACAGCCACATTTTACCGGAGCCTTCTGATTCTTGTTGTTTCACTGCCGATGCATCGGCCATAGCTGCGCCTCCTATTCGGCTTTTACCTTCGTGCCTTCAGCAATCTTGTCTGCAGGATTCACGACGATTTGTTCATTAGCCTTTAATTTATCCGTAGGCAGCACGTACGACCAATCCTGGTTTTTTTCCTCTGTTTTTACTTCAACGAGGTGGGCTGTGTTGTCGGTTACGGTGTATACATATTCTTTTTGATCTTTTTTAATAATGGCGCTTTTCGGAACTTCCAAACGGCTCTCTTGAGCTGCGTTCAGTTTAACTTCAGCCACCATACCTGCAAAAAGTGAACCGTCTTTATTGTCTACCTTCACTTTGACAGGGAACGTATTGCTGTTCGCGTTAGCAACAGGACTTACGAAAGAAATCTCGCCTTTAAAGGTTTGATTCGGCAAATTTTGAATCGCAACATCTACTTGCATGCCCGCTTTCACTTGCGTGATTTGGCTGTCGGACACACTCAGTTCCACTTGAACTTGATCCATGTTCACCAAAGAGAGGATCTGCACGCCCGGTTGAGCGAGTTCACCCACGGAAATGCTTTTTTTGACAATTAGTCCGTCGATTGGCGCGGTAACTGTCGCATTGCTTAAACCGCTGTTAGCAAGCTCTAAACCTGCATTTAAACGGTCAACATCAGCCTGAAGCGCTGAAATCGTATTATCCGTTGGTCCTACTTTTGCCAATTGCAGCTTAGCCTCTGCTCCTTGGAGCTGCGCTTCAGCCGCTTTTTGAGCTCCCTGTGCTTGTTCAGAGGCAGCTTTCGCTTTCTCAAAATCAAGTGTTCCTTTATCCAAATCTTCTTGTGTTACACCGGAATTGCTGTCGTAGGAATTTCTTAAACGGTTATAAGTGCTTGTGGCGAGATCGAATCCTGCTTTGGCTTGCTCCATCGCCGCGGTTGCCTGTTGATAGGCGCCTTGAGCTGCACTAACTGCGCTTTGAAGCCCTTGAATTTCCTGCGAACGGGCACCTGCTTTGGTATCGACAAGTTTAGCCTGTGCTGCAACAAGGGCAGATTCCGCTTGTTTCACTTGCTGCGTCAGATCGCTTGTTTCCAGTTGAACCAGAACATCGCCTTGTTTAACTTTACTACCTTCTTGTACGTTTACGCTGGCAACTTTACCAGCAACTTTGGATACAATTTTAATATCCTGATCCGGAATAACTTTACCGCTTAAACCAGCAGTTGCAGGTTGTCCCACTTTAATAACTTGAATCGGTACGGCTGCAGAATCCGCTTGTCCTGAAACTTTGGCGCCACATCCAGGAAGGATCGCAATAGCTGCCAATATGAGAATCGCTGGAACGATTATTTGTTTTCGTATATGCATCGTCGACTAACTCCTCTTGTTTTAGTTGCCCTTCAAATGGATTTTGATTGAAGTGCTGATTCCGGGTGATAACTCAAGCCCTTGATTGTCATCAATCGAAATTTTGATAGGGATACGTTGGGTGACTTTTGTAAAGTTCCCGCTGGTATTCGTAGCAGGCAGCAGCGAAAAGGTCGACGCCGTGGCTTTACTAATTTCTTGCACTTTGCCTAGCAGCACTTTGCCAGGGAAATTGTCCAAATTGATTTCTACGACTTCGCCTTCCTTGACCTTATGAATCTCTGTTTCCTCCACATTGGCCGAGACGTACAACTTGTTCGTATCTACGACCATCGCGACCGTTTGGCCTGGTGAGGAGACTTCTCCGGCTTTCACCAATGTTTTAATGACAGTTCCTTCAATTGGTGAGCGTAGTGCCGCTTGATCGAGGCTGCTTGTGGGCAAATTATTGTTGTCTTGCTGCCCAATGATCTGATCGGCCAACACATGATCTCCTTCGCTAACTTGCAACGAAGTCACTTTTCCGGTAATTCGCGGCATTACTTTGTAGATGTCTCCGGCAAGCCTGGAATCATCCGTAGTCAGGTAGTTTTGGCCTTCATACCAAAAATAACCGCCGATACCTCCACCAACGACGACCAAAGCGGTCAATATGATATACAACATTACTTTACGCTTCATGATTTCTCCTCAACCTTCTTTTCCAAATGTCTTGTAATCAAATCAAAAGAATTATGAATGGTGACTAATTCTTCTTCTGAGAATCCATTTAAAAACTTTGAATAATTAGCTTCTTGAAAAAAAGAATTTTCCTCAAACCTTGCCAGCTTCTTCTCCGACATATAAATCCAAGTCACGCGGCGATCCACTTCGTCTTTCACACGTTCAAGCCAACCATCGCGTTCAAGCCGATCTATGATACCCGACACGGTACTGTAAGATAAATCAACAGCGTCGACAATCTGCCCAATCGTCTTGGGCTCCTTCTTAATTTGACACAACGTCATGAATTGGGGAGGTGTTAAACCCAAACAATTAATCCTTTTAGCTAACGACTCTTTATGGTATCTCGTCAATTGCCTCAAAAGTTTAGCAATATTGGTTTCAAGATACATCCTCACACCTCATTTCAGACGAATAGAATTGAAGAGCGACATTGACTCCCCCAAAAACAAGTTGTATCATAAAACTACATTGTTGTATTATACAACTTTATAGAGGGTTGTCAATCATCATTTTTCAGCCTCTTTTCAGATTCAAAATTGGAGTTGGGTATGTTACCATAGTTCATATAGCTAATGAGGTGAAGAAGTATGAAAATAGATTCATTGGAGATCATAGAACTTGAAATGGCCATATTCGTTCGCCGCCTCACGTCCTTGTCATCCGACAAGAAATTCGGAAATATCGATCGCTCTGCTTATCTGCTGCTGCACCAAATATCGGCCCATGGCTGCGCTGGCGTAAAAGCATTGGCGGATATTTTTCAATTGGATATTTCCACCGTCAGTAGACAAGCATCTTCCTTAGAGCAGAAGGAATACGTGTACAGAATCCCTGACCCCCAAGACCGAAGAGCATACACCTTGCAAATAACGGATTTGGGCAAACATGAATTAGATGAATATAAAAAGGCAAGGTCAGTTCGATTTAAGGAAGTACTCAAAGAGTGGTCAGATGAAGAATGCCAAACATTCGCACAATTGTTACGAAAATTCAATATCACGATCAATGAAAGTCGTGCCAAAGAGCCCAGCTAGTATTAGTTGGGCCAAAAAAAGAGGTCGACCAGAAAAGATCCGGTGACCTCATACAAAGTGAAACCTTTAGAACAAATCCAGCTGCCTCGGCGCCAGCCTCTCATAATCAGCCCCGCATCGCCATAGGAATTTCTTAATTCATTCGAACATTTCCAATTGCTCTGGTGGATAATGCTTACGTTCAAATCCCAATAGATCGGATAGTCTCAAAGCATTAGAAGCAGCATCCCCACCAGAGTTATTATTAAAAATCACACAAACCTCATCTGTTTCCTCTTCTAGCTTCACCAAGTTTTCTTGCCACTCAAGCAATTCCCCGTCATTATAGCGATAAAGGTATCGTACTTCTCGCCAATTCGTTGTCCCGCTCGAAGTCCAACCTGATGCGTTTCTACCATGGAAACGAACAATTGTTAATGCCTTCTTTGTTGGTCTCAAAATGATGGGAATCGATCCTGGAAATACTTGAGGCTCATCACAGATACTGTGTATCCAACCTTCTTCAACCATATAGGATATTGTTCTATCCTCCATTTCAGCACTAAACCAACTCTGATTCCGAAATTCGAGAGCTACGGGAATATCACCCATTCTTTTCTTTGTGAATCGCAACAATTTTACATTCTCACGATTACACTCAAACCATGGCGGGTATTGAAAAAGGACTGCTTTTAATTTACCAGCGTCAATAACAGGCTGTATAGATCCAATAAAATCCCGATACATTCCTTCTGTTTCTTCATCGGAATAATTCTGCCGCGTATGTCCCGTCATGCCTTGATAAGCTTTGATCACGAACGAGAAATGACTTGAAGTGTCTGCAACCCATTTCTGATATAAACTATCTTTGTGAATCGCGTAATAAGAGCTATCTACTTCAACAACCGAAAAGTATTTGCTGTATTCTTTTAGCTTATCTTGCGGTTTGACTCCCGTCTTATATAACTCGTCATGGTCTCCCCAACCAGCAAGTCCGATTGATATCATATATTCACCACCCTTTTATGAAGTTATTACTCCTACTATATTTTATCCGCATATATTAATAAATCGTAACTTTTTAGGCTCCACCCAGCCGAGTAGTCGGAGGATGGAGCCTAAGAAAAATAATCTATTCAAATGTAATGGCATATAGCAGCGGTTCAACCTGGTGCGTTTGGCCATTTACTACATACTTTAATCCGTAAATGTAGTATTCATTCGCGTTTATCATCGAAACCGGTTGATTGTAGAAGCTTATTTTGTAGTAGGATACACCGCCTATCGACTCAAGTTTGCCTGTAACCTCTATTGAGGAATAAACCAGTGCTACTTTAGCCTCCGAAATGTCTAATGCCCCTTTTAACAATCCCGTCCCTGTATCTGGTACATAGTCACTGTCCTTCAAACTAACTAGCAAGTAATCAGCAGCGTTAGATGCCTTAGGTATTTGATATCGATCAACGTCTGTCTCTGTTTTAGTTAATGGATTATATACTTCCTTTGTAACAGAGTTATAAGGTCTTATTTGATCAATTCGGAGAACAGTCGGCGTCCGTACAGAGATCGTAGTTGGCGCGGCACAACCCACATCATTACAAGCTACGACAGCGAAAGTGTAGATTTTACCCGATTGTAGATTCTCAACCGCATAGAATGGCACCTCAGTATTAATAATTTCTTTCTCATCTTGAAAAATCTTGTAAGTAGGACTATTTATAAAATCGCCCGGATTCGGCATCCAGTATAATTCAACCCGAGTTGCATTGACGTTAATAGTTTTCAATTCTTTCACCTGTTTTGGAGCGGTATGCAAAGTAATAGGTTCCACGAGATACGGCTCACCGGAAGCAATTGTAAAATTGTTTGTAGTCCGCATGGAGTACCCTGTTTTACTTGCCTGTACAGAATATGCAATACCTGCTGAAACTTGGTTGAATCTGTAGTAGCCATTAACATCAGTCTGAACAGTTCTATCAGTCCCTATAAGCGTTACCTTTACATTCGAGAGGGGTTCAAGGCCTGATGTTTCCGTATTCTCGAAAATATATCCAGCAACAATCCCTGGCACAATTACACCCGGAATCGGAATTTCGGATACAGGCGCAGGATACGGCATCGGACAGGTTGAAGATGAACAAGTATCCTTGACGCTTCCCGTTAAGACAATTTTATCCGCTGTTGCTTGTTTATAACTCATCTTGTACATAGTATCACTTAATTGTCCCTGCACTGAAAGTAGCACATATTGCTTGAGTTGAGGGTACTGAGTGGCACTAATCACTTTAAGCCCGTTATCAAATTGGAACTCTGTAGCTTTGGAATTAATTACAGGATGATCAAATTCAATTAGAACAAGATCGGAACGTAAACTTGTGGCAGCAACCACCTTCGAATCGTATTGCTTAACTTTAACGATGATAGTCTTAGTTGCTGAATAGGCTGCTTTGTAAAATGTTACAGTTAATACTGCTGTTACATCTCCTGCTCCTGATGCAGGTCTCTCAAAAGGCCCCCACGGCGATAAAAATTCTGACTGATCTGAATTCCATACAGCCGCAAAAGTTCCATCCGTTGGAGGGAATGTTGGTCTTTGCGTAACGGAATCAGCCGAGTCACCTCCTTGAAATTGCAACTGAAAACCTTCAATTTGATCCCTGAATTCAAAGATAAACTTTTTCACAGATTGATATTGATTTATGTAAGCAAAATCGGCATCTAATGCCTCATATTTTTTAGCTATGGCTATTGCGCGTTCAGCCGCTTCGATGCTTGCTTTCTGAGTATCGTATCCCGAAGTAATGACAGACTTTTGAATGGCTTCATTTGCAAGCTTGATGGCTTCCGCTTTGACCTGCAATTTTAGCTCATCGCTCATTTGCATAACCCCATTTTCACTCGACACTTTACCAATAGCTTCAGGGTCACCCGTTACCGTAACATTCACGCCTGCCGTAATTTTTTGTAGGTTTGCACCTGCTTTAAATTCAATGCTCGTGCCTGTCGAACTGCTAGGAAGTTCAACATTTTCAAGCTCGCCGGGACCGTCAAGAATCAGTGTCGTATTAGGCGCAGCTACATAAATACCCTCTGTAACTGTACCTGCTGCTGCAGTAATATTAGCGCTACTTTTCAGCTTAAGAGACTTAACGACCGTGGGGAGCGAATTACCGTTGGAGGGTTCGTCCAGCTTAATCTCTACACCAGGTGCTTCTACAGTCACTTCTCCTTCAATATGACCTTTGAGGGTAATCTGCTTTCCTCCCGCAGAGGAAGCTAGCTTGATTTTGCCTAAAGTACCTTGAAGAGAAGATGATTCCAGGACAGCCTGAGAGCTTACTTCCGTGTCCTCAATAGTCGCCCCGTCCCGCACTTCAATCCTCACGCTTTTGCCGCCGTTATTAACCGCATTTACGTGCATCTGTTTGATAATCGTGTTCTGTAATTTAATCGAGTTTACATCCCCGGAGAGAATCTCTAACTTTAGAGCGTTAATGTTTCTAAGTCTAACCTCGCCTGTAGGACCAGGATCAATAATTAGATTCTGAACAGTCGTAGCAGATCCGCTAGCAGGCCCGTATGTACCTGAAGCTTTCACAGTAATTGTCCCTAATGCGGTACCGCTAGCCAATTGCTGCTCCACAGTCGGGTTTGCCACGAAGCCTCCTCCCCCTCCACCGCCGCCGCCAAAAAAGCCGGATGCGGCTACGCCTAATACACTTGTATCCATAGAGGTGCCTTTGAAAGTAAGCTTGTAAGCTACATCCTTTGTTTGAGCCGAGGTCGTCAAAACAACGATAGATTTACTACCTGCTTTAAAAGCCGCATCTACAACTTGTAAATTGTTATCAAAAGCAAAATCGCTCCTACTCACTGACGTAAGCTCTGAGGAAAAGATCACTTCAATACTAGTGTTACTTACAGTAACTATTGATGAAATGATAGAATCCTTTTGTCTATCGCCTAATGCCATAGCTTTCTCAACGTACAGAGATGCATTCGTTCTAAATTCAAACGCTAATCTAGCAAGGGCTTGACGTTCAGCATCCTCCTTGGGATTAAATGAAAGAGAGTTATCAGGGCCTTCTGTCCCCTGAACAAAACCGATCTGGGTTGCGAATGAAACTTGGCTTCTCGCCCAATCAGCAATTTGATCCTTATCAGAAAATGTATCGACTATAGGCAGTGTAGCTGCCGTTTTTTCTAATCCAAGTGCACGAATAAAGAAAACAACCAATTCTTCACGTGTCACATTGGCATCTGGAGAAAAGGTTGTAAGCGAAGTGCCCTGAGTTATACCTGAAGCAACCAGCGCGCCTACATAGCCTCGATACCAGCTATCCGCCTCTACATCCAGGAATGCCTCTGCCTTCATTGGATCTTCTTTCGCTCCCAATGAAAGCACTAGAATTTTCGCTAGTTCTGCTCGGGTCATCGCCTTCATCGGCTGAAAAGTCCCGTCCTCGTATCCGGAAATAATTCCTGCCTCTAAAAGTGCATCAATCTCTTTCATAGCATAAGAGTTGTGTGTATCTTTAAATTCCACTTTCTCGGCCCCAGAAACGAAAGCCGGCATTGCCGTGCTGAAAATCATGGTTAACATAAGTAGAACAGTAAAAAATCGATTAAACCTCATTCATGTTTCCCTCCAAACACCTAGTAAATAGTTCTTTATTCCTGATATGCCCAACTATTATACTAGATTTTGGTATTAGAAATATGGATTTAATGGAAAATTAACAAATCATAGGGATTTACTTGAACCTCCTAAAACGAAACATGAAACATTTTCATCCAAAAAACCGTCAACAGCATCGAAAAACCGTAAGCCAATAGAGGTCTGACCGAAAACAATTTGAGCATAGGAAACATGATGATATTAAAAATAATCGACCATCCTAAGGACCAACCGTATTGATACTCGATCCTACCCGTCAAAGAGTAAATGTACTCCACCCCGCCGTAAATGAGCACCCATTGGACATAGTGAAAAAAGACCTTCAACCGGCCCTTCGGGAAATTCGTCAGAAATAGGAGTGCCGTGGCTGGGAAAGTGAGAAAGGTGTAGATCAATTCCGTGAGGCCTGTATCCCCGAACCAATCGGGAGTCAGCGTCCAAAGCATACGCTCAGCGCATAAATAGTTGTATAATAAATTACCTATAGCGAAATACATCATCGTAGGTTGATACTTCTGCCAGTTCCGCCAATCGCCCCATCGATACGAAGCCCAAACACTGAAAATAGCCACAAATAAGTGCATAACCGACATGTCTCCTTCTCGTTGTATCTATTATACAAATAATTTACAATTATATACAAATAAGTGACAGAATTATACATTTTGAGCCTTGTGGCTTTTCCTGACATAAGGCTGTCAGCGAGCTTGCTGTATAGTGGAATAAAAGCGTGTAGGAGGCCTATGCATGACTGAACATACGGATAAAATCCTTAGCCGCCGCGACCTCAACCGGGCACTCCTGGCCCGGCAGCTGCTGCTGCGGCGATCGGACATGCCGGTCCTCGCGGCGGTCCGGCATCTCGTCGGGCTGCAGGCGCAAGCCCCCAACCCACCCTACGTGGGGTTGTGGACCCGCCTGCAAAACTTTCACCATGAGCAGTTGTCGCAGCTCATCCTGGATCGAAGCATCGTGCGCATCGCCTTGATGCGCTCCACGATCCACCTCGTCACGGCAGACGACTGCGTGACGCTCCGCCCGATCCTGCAAGCCGTGCAGGATCGGGGCTTGCAAGGCGCGTTCGGCAAGAAGCTTGCCGAACTGGACCTGGACGCGCTTGCCGCCGCCGGGCGAGCGCTGCTGGAGGCGCAGCCGCTCACGCTAGGTGAGCTCGGCAAGCGCCTCGGGGCCCAGTGGCCGCAGCGCGACGCCACGGCCTTGGCGCAAGCGGTGCGCTGCCGCTTGCCGCTGGTTCAGGTGCCTCCGCGAGGCATCTGGGGCGCCGCCGGGCAGGCGGCCCACACGACCGCGGAGGCGTGGCTTGGCCGCCCACTGGCGGAGGGGGCCAGTGTGGACGCCATGTTGCTGCGCTACTTGGCGGCATTTGGGCCTGCATCCGTGAAGGATATGCAGGTATGGTCCGGGCTGACCCGGCTCCGCGAGGTCATAGAGCGGCTGCGCCCCAGCCTGCTCGTCTTCCGCGACGAGCACGGCAATGAGCTGTTCGATCTGCCGGAGGCGCCACGGCCGGACGGTAGTACGCCTGCTCCCCCGCGCTTCTTGGGGGAGTTCGACAACATGCTGCTATCCTACGACGACCGCTCCCGCATCATGGCGGAGGAGCTGAAGCAGCGTGTGTTTACGGATAACGGCATCATACGCGCAGCGCTGCTTGTTGACGGTTTTGTCAGCGGCATTTGGTCCATTGTGAAGCACAAACGAAAAGTGTGCGTATTAACAATCACGTTATTTCGGGAGATATCTGAGGTCGAACGAGCTGGTGTTGAAGCCGAGGCAGAGGGGCTCTGTGCTTTTCATTTTCCTGAGGCTGAGTCCATGGAAATCTGCTATAACTAAAAAGGCTGCCCCACAAGGTCGGAAACAACCTTGGAGACAGCCTTCTGGACTTATAAGCAGTAATCTTGGGGGTGAGGGGAACTGTGGTCCGCTATTTTTCAATAGATAGCCGTTTCTTCAAGCTGATGGCAACTACGTTCCGCTATTTTAACAAAATCGACCTAAATGCGTAGTATTTTGGCGAAATAAGGCCCGTAGTTCCGTTTCACCTTGAAATGAGCCTAACTCGGCTCAATTAAGACCCTGTACTTCCCCTATTCTGCGTTGCCAACCACCCGTCGCGCATAAAACGCACAACCGGCCTATTTCGCCGCTTTTTTAGCCCATTTCGCCTTCAATGCGCTTTCTACTTCTGCAAGAATCTGATCGGCTGTTTTACCATCCGTAGAAATACCCAACTTCTCAGCACGTTTATTTAACGCTGCGGATTTCTTTGCATCTTTGCCTGTTTGGAGCGCTGCACGAAGCTCTTTCGCTGTTTTACCGTCAGTTGCAATACCCGCCGCTGCCGCTTTTGCTTGCAGTTTCGTCAACTCGGCTGCTTTCAGCGCTTCTCTCAGCTCTTTGTTCGTCTTCCCATCCGTACTAATCCCGAGCTTCGTCGCTTTCGCCTGCAGCTTCGTCAAAGCCGCCGCTTTCAGTGCCTCTCTCAACTCTTTATTCGTCTTCCCATCCGTGCTTACGCCTAGTTTCGTCGCTTTCGCTTGCAGTTTTACCTGCACCGCTGCTTGGATATCCGCTTTGAGCTGCTCTGCTGTTTTGCCTTCTGTGCTGATGCCCAGTTTTGCTGCGGCTTTGTTCAGATGCTCTGTGTTTTGGGCAGCATTTGCTGTTTTCAGTTCCTCTTTGATCTGTTTGTTCGTTTTACCGTCTGTTGATATGCCAAAAGCTTGCGCTTTATCCAGCAATAATTGTTTAAGCGGATGAAACGTGCTGCTCTGCGATTCCGCCGCGAAAGCCGCCACCGGAACAGTTAATGCAATCGCGCCCACCAAAGCTAGTCCTGTTAATTTTTTCAACATAAGTATCACTCCTCGATTGGTCTATGGTTATGTTTACCTTACGAAACCTATCTTAGCGGATAATTATGTCATAAGTTTGTCATGGTGCGCAGCTTAGACAACCGGCAAAAATATTTTAAAAACCGTCCCTGCCCCAACCTTAGACTCAACTCGAATGGAGCCTCCATGGGCTTCAATGATATGTTTACAGATCGTCAATCCAAGGCCTGCACCAGAGCGATTGCGGCTTTCATCCGCTTTATAGAAGCGGTCAAACAGATGCGGCAGCTTCTCCGGCGCAATGCCCTGGCCGTTATCCCAGACTTCGATCCAGCGCTCATTTCGGACCGCTTTTACCCGAATTCCCGCCTCTGATCCCTCTGGAATATGATTAATCGCGTTATCCAGCAAATTAATGAATACCTGCCTCAAACGATCGGCATCCCCTTGTACCCTGTAAGACATCTCCGCCTCCGAACTCAGTTCGATCTGTTTGGACTTGGCTTTCATCTTCAACTGGGTGACCACGTGGGTAATGACATCAGATACATCCATAGGTTGAAAACTCAACTTCACCTGCTTCTCCTCAAAAGACGACAGCTCCATCAAATCATCTACCAAACTGCTCAGTCGCAGCGTCTCTTGGAGAGAAACTTGAATGAACTCTTTGGCATCCTCCGGCTCCACAACACCGTCCGTTATCCCCTGCAGGGAGGCCCGAATCGTCGTCAGCGGCGTCCGCAGCTCGTGTGAAATTTCAGAGAGAAACCTTTTGCGCCCCTCTTCCACCTTCTGCAGCTTGCCTGCCATACGATTCAGCGATCCCGACAGCGATGCTATCTCGTCCTTTCCTCGAACTGGGACCCTTCCGCTAAAATCCCCCAAAGCCAGCGCCTCCGCTGTTTTGCTCATGAGCTGAATCGGCTTCACAAAATGCCGTGAAACAAAGTACAGCACAGCCATCGCCAGCAGCGCCACCGATACGGCCGAGATGTAGATCGCTCGATTGATATCGTTGATCGTCCCTTGGATATTCATAATTGGCGTATATAGAAAAATAGCCCCAACCACACGGCTGTCCTGCACGACAGGACGTCCGACAATCAACATTTTGACCGTACTATTCTGGGTAAAATTGCTCCGCACCGTCACCTGATTCCCTGCCAGCACTTTATCCAGCCATTCCTTGCGTGCCGGGGACTCGCCGATGGACTGGAGTTTATCCGCATTCACTTTAGGATGCTTGATCAGAGCCACGCGAACATTGGACGATTTCTCTATCGCGCTTATTTGTTTGCGGAAATCCTTCTGCAAAGTGGCCCCATCGAATAGCTCTTTGGCTAACTCATCAACCTGTTCAACTTTCTCCAGCAAGAGTTTTTCGCTGCGGTCATACGTCTTCTGTTTCATGGAATAACCGATCGTTCCAGAAATAGCTAGAATGGACACAACCGTAATGGACATGTAGATAAATAAAAGCTTGCGGTAAAAAGAGTTCAGCATGACTCCGGCCCCTCAAACTTGTAGCCAATGCCCCACACGGTCCGAATGTTCCAGTCTACTTTTCTTTCCGTATGCGCCGATAGCTTCTGTCTTAGACGTTTTATGTATAAGTCAACGACACGGTCTTCCCCCTCAAAATCCCAACCCCAGATCTTGGCAATGAGGTCTTCGCGAGTGAATACCTGATTCGGATTGCGCACAAAAAATAGCAGTAGCTCGTACTCCTTCTTAGGCAAAGCGACCAGTTGACCCTCTACGGTGACATCGTGGGACAGAGCGTCCACCTTCAGGCTGCCGGCTTCATAAATGTTTGAGGGCGCCGACGCTTCCGTGCGAATCAGCGTTCTGCGAAGTATCGTCGTCACGCGAGCGACCAGCTCGTTCGGGTCAAAGGGCTTGACCAGATAATCGTCTGCCCCCATTTGCAAACCTTCGATTCGCTCATCCACGTGAGCTCTGGCTGTCAGCATCAAGATCGGTACGTCGCTCATTGCACGAATCTTCTGGCACACGGACCAGCCGTCCCGCTTCGGCAGCATAATGTCCAGCACGATGAAGTCGGGCTGCAGCTCTTCGAACTGTGTTAGAGCCTGCTCGCCGTCATTTGCGGTCATCACCGTATAGCCGCTTTTTTCTAAGTAAAGCTTCGTAATACGGCAAATATTCAGATCATCGTCTACCACCAAAACGGTTTTCACAAGGCACACTCCCCTGAAGTTAGGTTCTATGACACCATCATACTGGATATTTGTGAATAAAAAATTTATTATTTGCGAAAATGCCACCGCTTTCGCTCCGCCGAGACGGCCATCTGGGCTCTCTCTCGCCACACCCAGCCTGCCTCGCGCAGGATTATCGCTCGAGGCGGCTTTTTGAGCCGGCTCACTTCCCTTTCGACACCGTCTCGCTGCCGAGACGGCCTTCTGGGCTCTCTCGCCGAACGTTAAGCTTGTTTTCAGCGTTAACGCAAACTTCCGGCGCGTTCCACACACGTTAACAATGTTTTTCAATGCTTCAGCAGCGATGAGACCCGTTAGTATTGCCCAGCCGCCAAACAAATCAAAAAAAAATCCTAGCCTAAGCTAGGATTTTCAACACTACACTTCAAAAGAGCTTTTCAGCGAAACAATCAGGTTGAACACCAATTTGTCGCTAGTTGTATGCTTCGGATCCACGTTGAAATAGCCATGGCGGAAGAATTGGAACTTATCATGCGGCTTCGCTTCTTTCATGCCCGCTTCCACGAAACCTTGCACGATTTGCAGGGAGTTCGGGTTCAGGTTTTCCAGGAAGGAAGCATTTTCGTCCTCTTGGTCATCCAAGATAAGCGGTTCGTACAAGCGGAACTCCGCAGGTACAGCGCTTTTCGCATCGACCCAATGGATCGTGCCTTTGACTTTACGGCCGGTAAAGCCGCTTCCGCTTTTCGTTTCGACGTCGTACGTACAGTGGAGCTCGATCACTTTGCCGCTGTCGTCTTTGACGAAATCGTTGCACTTGATGAAGTAAGCATTTTTCAGGCGCACTTCATTGCCGGGAAATAAGCGGAAATATTTGTTCGGCGGATTTTCCATGAAATCCTCTTGCTCGATGTAGATCTCGCGGGAGAATGGAATTTGGCGGCTGCCCATTTCCGGGTTCTCCGAGTTATTCTCGGCATCCAGCATCTCAACGCTATCCTCCGGATAGTTGGTGATGACGACTTTCAGCGGATTGAGAATGCCCATCGTGCGGAGCGCCTTCAATTTCAAATCTTCGCGGATAAAATGATCCAGCATTTTCGCATCAACCGTGCTGTTACTGCGGGCAACGCCGATTTCACGGGCAAAAGTGCGAATCGCTTCCGGTGTAAACCCTCTGCGTCGCAACCCGGAAATGGTCGGCATCCGCGGATCGTCCCAACCGTCAACGGCTTTCTCGTCTACGAGTTGTTTCAGCTTTCTTTTACTCATGACCGTGTTCGTAAGATTCAAACGTGCAAATTCATATTGTCTCGGCACATTTGGCATTTCGCACTCGCGGATGACCCAGTCATAGAAAGGTCGTTGATCCTCGAACTCTAGGGTACAGATGGAATGCGTGACACCCTCGATCGCGTCCTCAATCGGATGCGCGTACGCGTACATCGGGTAGATGCACCAAGCGTCACCCGTATTGTGGTGGTGAGCATGAACCACACGATAGATTACCGGATCGCGGAAGTTAATATTCGGCGAGGACATATCGATCTTCGCGCGCAGCACGCGCTCGCCATCTTTGAACTCACCGGCGCGCATGCGCTCGAACAAGCTGAGATTTTCTTCCACGCTGCGGTCGCGGTGCGGGCTGTTCGTACCGGGCGCAGTCAATGTTCCGCGACTTTCACGGATTTGATCCGCTGTTTGATCATCTACGTAAGCCAAACCTTTACGAATCAGAATGACAGCGCGGTTGTACATTTCCTCGAAATAATTCGAAGCAAAAAAGAGACCGTCCCATTTAAACCCGAGCCACTCGACATCAGCTTTAATGGATTCCACATACTCTGTATCTTCCTTAACGGGATTCGTATCGTCAAAGCGGAGATTCGTTAGCCCTTTGAACTCATCCGCTAATTCAAAATTAAGAACAATTGACTTCGCATGTCCTATATGAAGGTATCCGTTCGGTTCTGGGGGAAAACGGGTGACCACCTGGCTGACTTTGCCTGAATTCAAATCTTCGATTACAATATTCTTAATGAAATTGGACGGGGTGCTCGTTGGAGTCTTCGTTTCCATATTGCGCCAGCCTTTCTCCCAATGGTTAAAGTTTTATTTTCTATCATACACTAAAAGTTACTAAAATATAAAGGAGCCCGAGCGATGGAAACATTCGATCATTATCTGGATAAATACGCAGAACTCGCAATTCGTGTAGGATTAAACGTACAGAAGGACCAAACCGTCGTCATCATGACGCCAATTTCATGTGCAGAATTCGTGCGCAAGCTGACTAAAAAAGCCTATGAGGCAGGCGCGAAAGACGTCGTAATCGACTGGGATGACGATGAAGTAAAAGCGCTACGCCTTAAGCATGCGCCAGAGTCAACACTTCGCGAATACCCGATGTGGCGCGCGAACGGCCTGGAAGAAATGGCGAAAAACGACGCTGCATTTTTGCAAATTTACGCACCGAATTCCGACTTGCTTAAAGATGTAGACCCTGAGCGTGTTGCTATTTCCAGCAAAACAGCAGCTACAGCGCGCGAAGGCTTCCTCAACTACATGCGCAACAATCAAGTCAGTTGGTTGATGGTCTCCTACCCGACGGCCGAATGGTCCGCTAAAGTATTCCCGAATTTGAGCGAAGCTGAGCGCGTTAAGAAGCTCTGGGAGCAAATTTTCAAACTTACTCGCGTGGATAAAGATGATCCTGTTGCTGCATGGAATGAACACATTGAGACTTTGACGGGTAAACAGAATATGCTAAACAGCAAGAAATTTAAGCAGCTTCATTTCAAATCAGAAGGCACTGATCTGTACATCGAGCTTGCGCCTAAGCACCAATGGGTTGCTGCAGGAAGCGAAACCGAGAAAGGTGTTTTCTTCATTCCGAACATCCCAACGGAAGAAGTGTTCACCATGCCAGCCAAAACAGGCACGAACGGAACGGTGCGCAGTACGCTGCCTCTGAGCTATCAAGGTTCTCTGATCGATGGCTTCTCGCTTACTTTCGAGAACGGCAAAGTGGTAAAAGCAACCGCCGAAGTAGGCCAAGAAGTGCTGAACAAAATGCTGGATATGGATGAAGGCGCCCGCTATTTGGGGGAAGTGGCACTTGTGCCGTATGATTCGCCGATTTCCAACTCCGGATTGATCTACTACAATACATTATTTGATGAAAATGCCTCCTGCCACATCGCGTTAGGTAATTCGTATCCTTTCACGATTGAAGGCGGAACGTCGATGAGTCTCGAAGAGCTCAAACAGAATGGTTTTAATAAAAGCTTAATCCACGTCGATTTCATGATTGGTTCAGCCGACATGGCCATCGATGGCTTATCGGAAGATGGCACTCGCGAGCCTTTGTTCCGCAATGGCAACTGGGTTTAAGATCAACTAGTCATCCTCTCTCAACAAGAAGACCGCCAAATCAGGAGCATGAGCCCCTTAACCCGGCGGTCTTTCTTCAATGATTGTGATAGTTTTTGACGACTGCTGACTCTTTCAATACCCATCTGCCCTTCTTCCACTGCCACAATGAAGTGGCGTAACCAAGCGTATCCGAGTTGGCAATGCCGGTAATACGCTGCACTCCTCTCAAATCACACTTTCCGCTTCCAGCCTTATCAACAGGCTTCAAGAGGCTGTATGCACCCACATCCACGATAATCGGCTTAACAACCTTACCGTCTTTGTACACGCCGAACTGTTCGTAATCATCTTTCCGGTCTTTGATATCGATATTGAACGATTTACCGCTCTCTTCGATCTTCATTTTCACCACATAGTTGTTCTTAAAAGTCGCATAAACGCGGAGTGGTGCAGGCAGCGGGATGGCGGTCGGCACATTATTTTTTAGTGAATAGAGGTAAAAGGTCGATAATCCTCCGCTTCCCCCATTTTCCGCGGAAACGTAAATTTGAGGCAGCTTTTCGCCGATAAAATCGCAGAACTGCATATTCGGATTGTATCCGCCTTGCAGAGGAATGACGACTTGCGTTTGCCCAGGGCTCGTCACAACAATGAACAGCTGGTCATAATATGGACTGTTCATGTCCAGCTTCGTACCGGAAAGAGCCACCTGATCCAGTACGCCATCGCCTGTCACGTCGATGTCGCGCGTCTGAATGAGCTGCGCTTGTCTAAGCTGCCCGGGCTGCTGCTGAGACGATGGCGGCGCCGGAAGGTCTTCGTTGTTCGCCGCTTGAGCCACAACCGTTTCCTGGCCCCCAAAGGATAAGCACCCCAGAAGCAAGCCTACTACCGCTGTTTGCAGCGCTATTTTAGCGCTTTTTTGAAACATGTGAATCATCAGACTCCCTTGACTTGGATTTGAATTCGGCTTATTGTTTCAAATTTTTCCAAGTTGTATGCGGGAATCTGGCGTTTTACAGATTAGGAGGCCGGCGATATTTCGTCGCCTGCTCAAACGCATACCCCAAAGCCAATAGCTTCCCTTCGCTGAACGCTCCAGCGGAAAACATAACGCCCATAGGCCCGTCAGCTGTATAACCGGCAGGCACGTTCAGCAGCGGATAGCCGGCGCGAGCCGCAATGTCATACCCTTCATCGCCAGGAAAAAACAGCGCATCCAACTGATGCTCCTCAAGTACATGATCAATGCCGCGAGAACGCGTAAGCTCCTGATATTTGGCTAAATTGCGGTGATATTCTTCCTCTGTCAGGGTACCGCTGGTTTCATCCGACCAAATCAGTGTATGTTGTCCATACACCAACGCCTTTTCTGCATGCTCGTGATTGAACGCGATAACCTCCTGCAAAGTATGTACAGGGACAGAGGCATCGAGCTTGGATAGATAGTCGTTAAGGTCTTTTTTAAATTCGTATCGAAGTACGTCCGAATTCCACTCCGCCTGCTCGCATGGAAGCGACACGGGGTCGATCACAACAGCACCCTTCTCGCGCAGCACTTGGATAGCATTTTCGGCAATACGCTGCGCTTCGACGTTCAAATCTTTGTAGAACCATCGAGGAATGCCAATTCTAGCCCCTCTAAGGCTATTAACATCCAGAAAGGTTGTGTAATCCTTCTCTCTGGGACTCTTCCCTTCGTTGGCCAGACTCAAAGGGTCACGTGTATCCACGCCAGTCAGCGCTCCGAGAAGCAGCGCAGCGTCCGTCACTGTCCGTGTCATCGGTCCCGGGGTATCCTGCGAGTGAGAGATGGGAATGATGCCAATACGGCTAAGTAATCCTACCGTAGGCTTCAGACCGACCAAGCTGTTATGATGTGCAGGGTTCACGATAGAACCGGAAGTTTCCGTCCCGATAGCCGCCGCTGCGAAGCCGGCTGCGGTTGCTGCGCCGGATCCTGAGCTAGACCCGCCAACCTCAAACCGTCCCGGACCGTAAGGGTTTAGGACTTGTCCGCCTCGGGAACTATACCCCGAGGGCATCGGTCCGGACATGAAATTGGCCCATTCGGTCATATTCACTTTCCCTAATAACACAGCCCCGGATTCCCGCAGTTTGGCGGCGATAAAAGCATCCTCAGCTGCAAATGATTGCGCTAAGGCCATAGAACCGGCACTCGTATGCATGCGGTCACCCGTATCTATATTATCTTTAAGCAGGATCGGAATGCCGTGTAGCGGGCCTCGGCTTCCCTGCTTTTGACGCTCATCATCAAGCGCTTGTGCGATTTGAAGGGCATCCGGATTGATTTCCAGCACGGCATTGATAATCTTATTGAATTTTCCAATTCTTTTTACATAGAAAGCAACCAGATCGACGGTACGAATTTCGCCCGCTTCCATAGCTTCTTGTAATGTTTTGATATCGGCTTCTACAATCCATTCATCCGGTTTTTCAGACAAATTTGATCGCCTCCTGTAAGTTTCGAGACATGACTGCCTAAGTTATACTATACTCTTGGTGTGGGTATTTTTGGAATGCATTCCAGCGGGTATTTTCCGCTCTTTAAATAAGGCAGGTGATCCTCGTGCAAATGATCAAACGAATAACAGACAGCGATATGTTGGGCGGCGATCCTGTATGGATAGACCGCGTTTCCCGCTATTCATCCCGGGGCATTCTCATTGACGGCTTGATGAACGTTGCGATGATGTATTTATCGGAATCAGATTTGTACAAGCTGCCTGGCGGCGGGATTGAGGACAACGAGCTGCCGAAGGCTGCTTTTTTACGGGAAATCAAGGAAGAGACCGGCTATGAGGCGGAAATCACGCATGAATTAGGCATTATCGAGGAGCATAAGAACCGTAATCATTTTATGCAGCTTTCCTACTGTTACATCGCCAAAGCGCACCACCCTTCCAGCGCCCCTTCACTAACCGAAAATGAGTTGAGGCTGGGGATGTCGGTGGCCTGGATGACGCTCGATGAAGCATTGGACGTGATGGCTGCCTCCCTGCACAAATGTCAGCGGTATTCGGCCAAATTCATGCTTTTACGCGATAGAATCATACTGGAACATGCCGTTAATCTTTTGACCGGACAAGACAGGGCGAAAGGAACGTATTTTTAATTGTGGGGTGTTTTTTTGAAAATCGACCGTTTGCTAGCGATTACCATGCTGCTGTTGAACCGCCAAAGAATAAGCGCGAAGGAACTTTCGGAGCGTTTTGAAGTATCTCTGCGAACCGTATACCGGGACGTGGAAGCCATTAACCAAGCGGGTATTCCTATCGTGTCTTATGCCGGATTGAGCGGCGGGTACGAAATTATGGACCAGTACCGTTTGGAGCGCCAATTCCTCTCCCTGGAAGAGCTGCAATCCATCATCGTCGGGTTAAAAGGAATCCGTTCCACGGTCGGCGACCAGGAAGTCGGCAACTTGCTAGATAAAGTCGGCGCACTTGTAGCGAAGTCGGAACAAAAAACAGCAGCCAAGCTGGACGGTCAGCTCATCATCGATATGAACCCATGTCGCCGAGGCAGCGAGGATAAGGAAAAACTGACATTGCTCCGAGGCGCTATAAAAGAGTTGAAACAGGTCTCTTTTCAATATATTTCATCCCAAAATGAACAATCCTATCGAACAGCGGAGCCTATGAGCATTGTAGCCAAAGGATTTGGCTGGTATCTGTATGGTTACTGCCTCCTGCGTCAAGATTTTCGTATTTTCCGGCTATCCCGCATGAAGCAAATTAAGGTGCTTTCCGAAACGTTCGAACGCAAAAAAGTGGCTGAAAAGCCATTCCAAGGCTGGGGTAAAAGGGACCCCTCTGATCTGATCACCGTGGTGCTGCATGCTCAGCAGAGCATCCAGGCGCAGGTTGAAGATTATTTCCAACCCAAGCAGATCGCCTATCAGGCGGACGGCTCCATGATAATAACCGCCCAAGAGCCGGATGAGCCATGGCTTCTCGGGATGTTGCTTGGCTTCGGTCCCGGCGTGCGCATTCTTGAGCCCGCTCATCTTGCGGCAACGATTAAAGAAAAAGCTGAAAAAATTGTCCAGCTCTATACCTAACCCTGACACTATGCTGTCAGTCATGGTTGTCTATACTAAGGGTATATCCTATATCCAATCTAAGGAGGCCCTCCCTATGTTTAAAACAATTCAAGATTTTGTGAAAGAATGGAACAATGAATCCCTGGCAACACAACGCGTATTCGACACGCTTACAGATGCTTCCCTTACCCAGAAGATAGCGCCGGACTTCCGCTCGCTCGGACAACTGGCTTGGCATATCGCCACAACGATTCACGAAATGACTTCTCGCATGGGCTTGTCCTTTGAAACACCGGAAGGCGAAGAGCAAGCACCTTCCTCAGCCAAGACCATAGCCGACACTTACCTGGCCCAATCAGCTGCACTGACTACCGCCATCCAGTCCCAGTGGACAGATGCGAAGCTGGCGGAATCCACCGACATGTATGGCGAAATGTGGCTCAATGCAACAACGCTGCGTATCTTCATCTCGCACGAAATTCATCACCGCGGTGAAATGATCGTGCTAATGCGTCAAGCCGGCTTACGCGTGCCGGATGTATACGGACCGACCCACGAGTACTGGTTGGAACGGGGCATGCAGCCGCTTCTTTAATGGCGAACGACTCGAGCCTTGCGATCTTCCCTCAGCCGACATGCAATAAGGAGGAGTATTATGCACAATCAAACCGTTATCGTTACCGGCGCTAATTCCGGCATTGGACTGGCTACAACCGTGGAGATCGCCCGCAAGGGCGCACATGTGATCATGCTGTGCCGCAGCCGGCAAAGAGGCGAGATGGCGCTAGCCGAAGCATGCCGCCAGAGCGGCTCGGAGCGAATCGAGCTTATGCTTTGCGATTTGGGCTCGCTAGCCAGCATTCGCGCTTTCGCTAGCGACTTTCTCGCCAAGCACTCGGTGCTGGACGTGCTGGTGAACAATGCCGGCGTTGTCACGGTGAAACGGCAAACCACGTCCGACGGCTTCGAAGCAATGATTGGCGTTAACCACCTGGGTCACTTCCTGCTGACCCGGCTGCTGCTGGAAGCCATTACCCGCGCCCCGCAAGGGCGGATCGTGAACGTATCCTCCCACGCCCACAAAGTAGGGCGCTTCGACTTCGACAATCCCCACCTAACCAAGGGTTTCGGCATGTCGAAAAGTTACGCGCAGTCCAAAATCGCGAATATTTGGTTTACTCGCGAACTAGCCAAGCGTCTGGCCGGCACAACCGTAACGGTAAACGCGCTGCATCCGGGTGTGGTCGGGACAAATATCGGTGTCGATCGAGACACCGGGGTCGGCAAGGCCATGCAGCTATTGCTGCGGCCTTTTTCCATAACGCCGGCGCAGGGTGCGGAGACGGCCATTTATTTGGCGTCCAGTCCGGATGTGCGATTGGTAAGCGGCGAATATTTTTATAAGAAGAAGATTGCGTCTGTCTCCAAGAAGGCCCGAGATGATGAATTCTCCGAACGGTTCTGGGCATGGAGCGAGCGGGAGGTCAGGTTAAGGCCTGAAAAAATCGAACAAACTCCTTTTTAAAAACAAGACTGTCGAGAAATTATCGACAGTCTTGTTTGATCTTCACTGAAGTTAACGCGCCACCGTGTTACGTGGCATCACAAAGAGACAGGGACTCGTTTAAAGTTCCTGCCTAATCAATCAGCCGGACCTGCTGTTAATGACTAAACCGTTTCTCGATTCTTTTACTAATCACCATCGAAGCCCCTACGAATAAAACGACGTAGATCAGACGGGCTGGATTCTCGATAAACCGATGAATATCGTAGCCGATAAAGGAAACCGACATCACCATAACCGCTTTGCCGGCAAGCACAGCAACCAGAAAGGAACGGAATCTCATTCCGACTAACCCTGCCGCCATATTAATAACGACGAACGGTCCTACGGGAAAAAGACTCAGCAGAAACACATAATTAAAAGCCTGCCGGCGAGCCCAAACCAGACTTTTCTGCACCTTCGGTTTCTGCGACCACCGCACTAAATACGGATGCCCGGCCACTTTTTTCACAATCGCGAACGTCACCAAACATCCGCCTACGATCCCGATCCATGAGTACAAAAAGCCGAGCCATAGCCCGTATACAGCCGCATTCACGCTAATAATGACAAGTGTCGGCAGAGGCGGGATGAATGATTTCATAAAAGGCAGAAGAAGACCCGGCAACGGGCCCAGCGATCGGTATTTATCGACCAGCATGGCCAAATTCTCTTCCGTCATATAAGACAGAAGCTCTGATAATCCCATCGGGAAACACCTACTTTGCTTGCAATAATGAGTGGCGGAAGCGCCGCCGTCTATAGGCATGATAGCATATTTTGAGAGATTGGAGCACATTTTGAGCTCTAGTGCAGACAACGAAAACGGGGCTGAACCAACACGTCGGCAATGACCTGTTGGATAGCCCCTATCAATTCCGGAAATTCGAAAAAAAAGCCCATCGGGCCATGTAAACGGTTACGATAGACTTTACGTGTTCTTTTCTTTGGCTTTTTTGCGTTCAACCACACACTGCTCCCACTTCTCCTCTACTTCCTTGATCATAGGATGCAGCATATCGTACATCGCAGCCAGCAACGAGAATCTTTGGGAAAATTGCTCCAGCGACTCCTTCTGCTCTGAACTGCAAGTTTCGATATTGGGGATTTCTTGTACGGTTTTCTCCGCCCATTTATGAAATAATTCCAAATCCTGCACGATTTTGCGAACGTGATTCAGACTATAGCTTTCAGAAACATAGTAATAATCCCTTCGATCGTTACTCGAAGGCATCTTCCTGCACATGCCCATTCTTTCCATATTGCGTATTTGAATGCTTACAGCAGCCTTGGTAACGCCAAGCTGTTCCACAATATCCTGCAAACTAAGAGGACAAGTAGCGAACATAAGCTGTGCGAATATTTTCCCAACAAGCGGACTAAAGCCTTTTTTTTCGTAATTCAGTGACATAAAATCGCTAATTGTTTGCTTCCACTCAGAGAAAGTCTGTTCATGTTGATCCATCGCTACTCTCCTCCTCTGTGAAAAATTAAGATATCAACAATAATTGTAGTCAAAAAAAAACAGCCAGTCAACTTTAATGTCGAAATATTGACAAAAATCGATATTGTGAACATTGTGTAACATTTCAAAATCTGGAATTGACAATACCGATCCACAGACTTATATTATGATCATTAACAACGTTGTTAACGATAAATACTAACGCAATGCAGTTAGTGAACTTTTATAGATAGACGAGGGAGATGTTTCGAGTGAAGAAACCATTCAAAATTTTATCAACAGGCACACTTGCTGCCGCAATTCTGCTTTCAGGCTCTGCCCTTACTGCAGGTAAAGCATTCGCTGACGAAGCGGTGCCAGCAGTAAAATCTACTTTGCAAGCAAACTCTTTTGCAAGCCAACTTATCAACTATCACCTTTCTATCCTTGCTAAGGATGCCGCTCAAGCCACAGGCAAAGACGAAGACGATATTAAAGACGCTCTTGCTGTTGGAGACACGCTGCCTGAAGCTACCGGAATTAGCAACGCTGATCTGCTTTCTGATTTGACACCTATCATTACCTTTGATTTACATAAGGCAAGCAGCTACGGCATCATTTCAGATGACGAATTGTTAGCTAGCGAATCCGCTGTCGCTGAACAACTAGGTACCATCCTGGAAACAAAAGGAAATCAGCTTCCTACTGCTGACAGCAACGCAATCCTGGCTCATCTTGTCATGAATCGATTGGACAACGTCGTGCGTGACACAGCCAGCTTTGCAGAGAAAGAGGAAAGTGACGTTTCAAATGATCTTCGCAATGGCAAAACACTCGTTCAATCTGGAGCGTCTTTAGATCCGGGCGAATTAAAAGATGATTTATTGAACTCGTTAAAGCAGGATATGCAATTTGTGGTTTCTACATATGGAGCGTCTCAAGCTGACGCTGATCATTTTTATGCTATAGGCTCCACTAAGCTCACTGACATCATTAACACATCAGGCTACAATCCTAATAGCGTGAAGCAAGCCGCTTTCGATTTAAATAAGCTTGCTACAAACCGCATTAACCATATTATTTCAGATACTGCCGCTTTCGCTAACAAAGATGAGCAAGATATTTTGGATGATTTGCACCAAGGTAAAACACTAATTGCTTCAGCTGCTAACTTAGAGCCCGGCGAGTTGAAGGATAAAATTTCGAACACAATTCGACAAGAATTTGATTTCCAAGTTGCTATTGGCCAAACTACGCAAGATGAGGCTAACAAAGTCTTTTCCGAAACAATTTCTAAAATCGCGGATATTTTGAATACACCTGGATACCAACCGGAGTCGATTACTGTTCAGGCTGATTTGAAAAAGGTCGTTGAGACCCGTATCGCTTATGTAATTACTGATACAGCTGCCTTTGGCAAAAAAGAGGAGAGCGATGTCCTTAAGGATCTTCGCCAAGGTAAAACCCTTGCAGCTTCTGCGGCTAACTTGGAGCCCGGCGAGTTGAAAGAAAAGATTCTGAAAGTCCTTAGACAAGACCTTGATTTCCAAGTTTCCATGCACCGCGCAACACAAGAAGATGCCGATAAGTACTATTCCGAAGGCGTTTCAAAACTCTCGGAAATTATCAATACACCTGGTTACACACCAAGCAAAGCCTAATCGTTAATTGAAAAAGAGCTGTCTCAAAATGGTCAGGAATGACCTATGAGACAGCTCTTTTTTTTGCTTCTATTACAGTTGAGCAAATACTCGCCAGCTTACATCATCCGCGGGCCGTTGAACTTCCCGCTCGAGCTCACGCTTCGAGCGGGTTCACCGCCTCATGGAGCAGCTGCTCCAACTCGGCGGTGTAGACCGCCTGCTGCGCTTCGTCCCAGCCGAAGCGCTCCGCCATGAAGGCGGTCGCTGGCGCCTTCCACTGCCGTGCCCACGCGATATCGAAGAAGAGGGCCCCCGTACGGCGGATGAAGAAATCCGCCGGCTTCACAGCCATCTCGCACTCGATCGCGTACACGAGCGAAGCGAGCACAGCGGCGGGCATCTTCCGGCACTCCGCCTCATTCCAGTACTGCGCCACCAAGGCAAACACGGCATCCACATTGGAGCCGTAACGCCGCGCCAGCTGCGCAGCCTCAGGACTCGTCAGCCCGAGCCGCTGGCCTTGGCTGATCTTGCTCTGCAAGAACGACTCCAGCTTCGCGGAGCCGCCAACCTCGCCGCCGGAAATCGGCAGCGTGCGTGTACGGCTCGGCGACAACGCCGTCGCCGAAACCAGTCCCTCCGCCACCAGCATGGCGGCGATCTTGTCTACGACCGTCTCCGCCATTTTGCGGTAGCCGGTCAGCTTGCCCCCGGCCATCGAAATGAGGCCGGAGTCCGACACGAAGATTTCATCGCGGCGCGAAATCTCCGAAGGATCTTTGCCCTCCTGATGGATCAGCGGGCGCAGCCCGGTCCAGCTCGACTCCACGTCCGCTTCCGTCAAGCCGAGGGTCGGGAACATCTCATTCGCGGCGCGCAGCACATAAGCGCGGTCCGCCACGGTAATTCGGGGATTCACGATATCCCCTTTATAATTCGTATCCGTCGTCCCGACATAAGTTTTGCCGTCACGCGGAATGGCAAACACCATGCGCCCATCCGGCGTATCAAAATAAATCGCCTGACGCAGCGGGAATTTGCTCTGATCAAACACCAAATGTACCCCTTTGGTCAGATGGAGCGTTTTGCCTTTCTTGGAGTGGTCCATTTCACGCAGCGTATCCACCCAAGGTCCAGCTGCGTTCACAATCTTGCTCGCGTATAGGGAGTAGGACGATTTCTCGCCGTCACCACCCAGCTGATCCGCCACCCGAACGCCAACTAATTTGCCGTTTTTCATCAGCAGCTCTTCTACTTTGGCATAATTCACAGCTTGTGCGCCAAGCTCCACAGCCTTTTTCATAACCTCAATCGTCAGACGCGCATCATCCGTGCGATATTCCACGTAGTAGCCGCCGCCTCGCAGATCTTTCTTTTTCAATAGCGGTTCATGCCCCAGTATCTCCTGTGGACGGAACATTTTACGGCGCTCCGCTCGTTTCACTCCCGCTAAGAAATCGTAGACCCTTAAACCAAGAGACGTAGACAGCTTGCCGAACGTGCCCCCTTTATAAAAAGGCAGCAGCATCCACTCCGGCGTCGTGACATGCGGACCATTTTCGTACACAATCGCGCGCTCTTTGCCTACTTCAGCGACAACCTTCACATCCAGCTGTTTCAAATACCGCAGCCCTCCGTGCACAAGCTTCGTCGACCGGCTCGACGTTCCCGCAGCATAATCCTGCATATCGATCAGCGCCGTGCGCAGCCCTCTGCTCTGGGCATCAAGCGCGATGCCTGCACCAGTAATTCCCCCGCCGATTACGATTAAATCAAAAGTCGTCTCCGACATGTTTTGCAGCATTTCTTGTCTTTTTAACCCACTAAAGCTATGTGTCATTTCTCGCATCTCCGTCATTACAGTCATCTCGATTATCTCCCTTCGTCTATGAAAAATAAAAAGCCGCAACAAACCTAACACGCTATCACGTGCAGGCCGCTGTGGCTTCTCCCTAGTCTCCAACCAAATTATTAACTTGTTATAAGTATATCATAACATTGCCCAAATTATTTAAAAGCCATCGCGGCTCCAACTGCTTTTTTCCAACCACTGTACAATTGTTCTTGGCGCTGCGCTTCCATCACAGGCTTGAATGCCTCATCCACCTGCCACTGTGCCGCAATCTCCGCTTGATCTTGCCAAAAACCTACAGCCAACCCAGCCAAGAATGCTGCACCAAGCGCTGTCGTTTCACTGATGACCGGACGCTCCACCGTGACGCCAAGCATGTCGCTTTGGAACTGCATGAGGAAGTTGTTCCTCACGGCGCCGCCATCAACCCGCAGCTTCGTGAGCTGAATACCGGAATCGTCTTCCATCGCCTGCAGCACATCTTTCGTCTGATAAGCAAGAGATTCAAGCGTTGCCCGGATAAAATGCTCCTTGGACGTCCCCCGCGTCAATCCGAAAATCGCGCCTCGAACGTCGCTATCCCAATAGGGCGTACCCAAACCAACAAAAGCCGGAACGACATACACGCCGTCCGTCGACTCTACACGCTGGGCATAAGCCTCCGTGTCCTGCGCCATTTTGATCATCCGCAACCCGTCACGCAGCCACTGAATCGCAGATCCCGCAACGAAAATACTGCCTTCCAGCGCGTACTCTACTTTCCCGTTCAGTCCCCAAGCAATCGTGGTCAAAAGCCCGCTGCGCGAAGGAATCGCATGATTGCCTGTGTTCATCAGCATAAAACAGCCGGTGCCATAGGTGTTCTTGGCCATCCCTTTTTCAAAACATGCCTGCCCGAACAACGCCGCCTGCTGATCACCGGCCGCACCCGCAATTGGGATTGCCGAGCCGAACAAGAGATTTTCCTGCGTATGGCCATATACTTCCGAAGAGGAACGCACCTCCGGCAGCATAGAAGCCGGGATGTCCAGATAACCCAACAGCTCTTCATCCCACTTCAACTCATGGATATTATAAAGAAGCGTTCGCGAAGCGTTGGAATAGTCCGTCACATGCGCTTTGCCCCCGGTCAGCTTCCAAATCAGCCAAGTGTCCATCGTACCAAACAGTAAATCTCCACGCTCCGCTTTCTCTCGTGCGCCATCCACGTGATCCAGAATCCATTTGATCTTGGTCCCCGAGAAGTAAGCGTCGATTAAAAGCCCCGTGCGTTCGCGAAAAATATCGTTAAGCCCTTGCGCCTTAAGCGCTTCGCAAATATCTGCTGTCTGGCGAGATTGCCATACAATGGCATGATATACCGGCATTCCCGTATGCCGATCCCAGACAACCGCCGTTTCACGTTGGTTCGTGATGCCAATACCTGCGATCTCCGCTGGCTGAATGCCGGATTCCGACAAAACCGCTGCGATGACTCCTTGAATCGATAACCATATTTCATTGGCATCATGCTCGACCCAGCCCGGCTTCGGAAAATGCTGCTTAAACTCCTGCTGAGCCGTTTGCACGATGCTCCCTTTTTGATTAAATAAAATCGCTCTGGAACTTGTCGTTCCCTGATCCAGCGAAAGAATATAGGAAGAGGCTTCTGCCATTGTTCTACCTCCAAAAGTTAGGATCGTTGATGATACTGCTGCCACAATTCTGTGTTCGACGTCGTGACGGCTGTCGCTCCAGCTCCTAATGCCTGCTCCACATCGCTTACAGAACGAATAAGTCCTCCTGCAAAAATAGGAATACCCGAACGTTCCTTCACTTCTTTAATAATGTGCGGAATAATGCCAGGAAGGACCTCGATGTAATCTGGCTGCGTTCGTTCCAAGAGCGTATAGCTCTTTTCAAGTGCGCTGCTATCCAGGAGAAAAAGGCGCTGAATGGCGATAAGCCCATTCTGTTTCGTCTTCGTGATGACCGTGCCCCGTGTAGAAATGATCCCGGCAGGACGAATGCTCTGACACAGGAACTCAGCTGCATACTCGTCATTTTTCAGCCCTTCAATCAAATCCGCGTGCAGCAGCAGCTTTTTGCCGTTTGTCCGGCCCAGATCCACGATGTTTTTCAACTGTCCAACATGGCTGTCCAGCAGCACAATATAGGTATAAGAAGTTTTTAGCAGCTTCTCTAAATCCTTCATTTTGCGAATCGCCGGTAAAATTCGTTGCTCCTGCAAAGACAAGCTCATCATCTCCGTTCACACGTTCCTATGCACGCCCCTGAGGGATGACAACAAAAAAACTCACCAAAAGATATGCCCATTCCTATGAAAATGGCAATCCCCTGTGAGTCTCCTGTTCTCCGTCACATGTTATTAACTTACTTCCCATTGTACTGAGACCTGCTCCACCTGTCAATGAGAACCGCGCCCATTCTAGATCATGTTGATAACGCCTTGCGTACGGCTAAAATGTATTTGGATTGATCGAGCGGATTCACGCCTCGCCGCTTCCGCTCCGCGTGCACATCCGGCGGACTCGGCTGGTAGCCCCCGAACGACGAAGTGATAACCCCTCTGCCTCCGGACATCGCACTAAGCTTCACTGGATAGTCCAGCGAAGTGGCCACGGGGAGTCGGCCTTCGACGACAAATCGGTCACCGCTCAGCTGCGGCGGATCAAAACTCGCCCGCATTTGCACCAAATCGCTAAGCACTTTGCCTCCGTAAACCTCTGGAACGGTAATGCGCACTTGCAGCATCGGCTCAAGCAGCGTAGTTCCCGTTTGCATCAAGCCCTGCATAAGACCCATCGGTGTCGCAACAGCAAAATCAAGAGGGTGCGTATGCCATACATGATGCTCACCCTCCACGAGCGTTACCTTGAGATCGGTAACTTCCCAACCGAGTAGCCCTTGCTGCAGCGCTTCCGGCGCTCGGCGCTCTACTTCGCTCTGGTACTGCGCCAACAATTGATCGGCGCGTACCTGCGACGAATACACGAGTCCGCTGCCCGGCGCCCCGGGCTCGATGCGGAAGCGCAGAATGGCCCAGCACGGCTTGGGCATCGTATAAGCAATGAAGCCTTCACCAGGCTGAGAAGGCGTTTCTTTGTAGATCACGGAAGGCTGATCGAACCTTGCTTGCAGCCCGAATCGCGAATCCAGCAGACTGGTCAGAATCTCAAGCTGGATAGCGCCCATCACCTTCACATGCAGCTCGCGTTCCTCTTGCAGCCATTGGAGATCCAGCAGCGGATCCTCGTCTGTAAGCTCCTGCAGCGCGGCAACGAGTGCCGGATACTGCGCGTCGCTCTCTGCATGCACCTGCACGGTCAACAGCGGCACGGCAAGCCGTGGAGCCGGCGGCACCGCATCAGGCCGGCCCAGCACGTCGCCGATGCGCACCTGCGTCAAGCCGCAGATCGCGGCAATGTCGCCTGCCGCTACATAACCGATATCTTCGGCGCGGCGGCCGTCGATTTTGCGAATCTGGGTCACCTTCTCCTCCATGCCCCGCGTGGCATTGAGCACGGTGTCCCGGTTGCGGATCGCCCCCTCGTAGAGGCGGACGTACGCCATTCTCCCCATGGTCTTGTCCCGCTCGACCTTGAACACCACGGCCGATAGCGGCTGCTCCGCGCCGCCGCTCGGCCCGGGTAAATAATCGAGGATGGCTTCCATCAGCTCCTCGATCCCCAACCCTTTGCTCGATGCTCCAACGAGCAAAGGAAAGGCCTGCCCCTGCCGCGCATAGCACTGCAGGGCTGCTTTTACATCGCGTGCCGGGATGGGCACGCCTTCGATGTAGCTCGTGAGCAGCTGCTCATCGAGCTCGGATAGCTTTTCGACCGCTGCCGCGAGGTCGAAGCCGGGCGCGCTGGGCGCGCCCTCGATCAACACGTTCTCCGCACCGCGGAACGTGTCTTCGGCGCCGAGCGGTGCATAGATCGGCACCGCCATGCTCGTGAGCTGCTTTTCTATGTCGCGCACCACTCTATCCGCGTCCGCGCCAACGCGGTCCATTTTATTCACATAGAGTAGTGTTGGAATTTGAAGTGACTGCAGCGCATGCCAAATCATCTCGGTCTGCGACTGCACCCCTTCAACGGCAGAAACAATCAAAATCGCGCCATCCATCACGCGCAGAGAACGCTCCACTTCGGATAGAAAATCTACGTGTCCAGGAGTGTCTACCAGGTTAATAGAAGTTTCTTTCCATGTAAAAGTGGTTGTCGCGCTGCGCACCGAAATGCCGCGCTCCCGTTCCACATCCATAGAATCCGTTTGCGCGGTGCCGCTATCTACACTGCCTAAGGCGCGAATTCGCCCGCTATGATAAAGCAAATGCTCGGTTGTCGTCGTTTTACCCGCGTCCACGTGAGCGAAAATGCCCACATTTCTTCGCGGAATAGCTTGATCCTTACCTATTTCGTCGGTCATTGAAGTGCTCTGCTCCTTCTATTTACCAGCCTTTGTCTCCCTATTATACTTGAAGAACAGACACCTACGTACATTTACCCGTAAACTTTTGAGGAGGTAAGCGGCTATGTTGGATATTGATCCCTCTAACTCTGATTGTAACTCCAATGAACAAGAACAACCCGTCTCTTCGCGTACAGCGATCCTACTGCATAAGAAACATCCGGCTATCCTGGCGCTTTCTGAAGCTGACCACCGTTTAGCCTGCCTTATTCGCCTGGTTGGCGAGCTGACTTTGACACCGAGTACCTCCCCTTTCGAATCGCTGGCGATGTCAATTATCTCCCAGCAGCTATCAACCAAAGCGGCAGCTACGATCAAGGCCAGAGTGAAAGAAATCGTTCCCGAATTCACTCCGGAGCTTGTGCTCGCCGCGGATGAGACTGCCATCCGGCAATGCGGAGTCTCTTTTCCCAAGATTCGCTATATTCGCGATCTTAGCATGAAAGTCATAGCCGGAGATCTGCGATTGGACGCCTTGCATGAGCTAGATAATGAGGAGCTTCTGAAGCAGCTTACAAGTGTCAAAGGCATTGGAACCTGGACAGCAGAAATGTTCATGATGTTTGCTTTGGGCCGGCAGGATATCATGTCCGTCGGTGATGCCGGTCTCCAGCGCGCTGCCCGTTGGCTGCACCAATTGGAGGAGCGCAAGGACGGCAACTACTTGGGCCAAATCGCCCCGGCATGGTCACCGTATCGGAGTTTTGCCTCGCTTTACTTATGGCGCGCCGTCGATATGGGCTTCGTAGATTCCGGGCTTCCGGTGGAAGCCTGTCTGGATTCGTCGGTGATTGTGGAGGAGACGTGAGAATTAAGGTTTCGGCGGTGCTACCTTAGGAACTACAAGGCGTTATTTTGCCAAAAAGACCGTATTTCCACCTGCAAGGGGAACTACGGTCCGCTATTTCTTCGATTTCGGGCAGAAATCGAGGTATCACTGCTGAATAAGGCCCTGTAGTTCCGCTTAGAGCGGAAAATCGCATTTTCCTTAATATAGAGGACTCCAGTTCCTCAAAATAGGCCTCACAAATCACAACACCGCCGTCCGCAGTCCCCTCAAATAAGTCTGAAGCAACCGCCTCAAGCTCTCATCGCGCTCAAGCCCCATGCGGAACCCATTCCTGTGCTCAAGCGACGCGAAGCCATGCACCATACTCCGAAAGCCGCGCACCACATGCAGCGCATCCACTTCACTGAGTCCATACGGTTCAAGAATCCGCAGTAAAAAGAACACAACATCATTGCCCGCCTCCTTCAACTCCGGATCTTCATAATCAGGCAAGATGGAAATAGCCTCATACAAACCAGGATGTTTCCGGGCAAAATCCACATAAGCAAAACCTACAGCTAACAAAGCATCGTCTTTCGCTTTGCCAATTACCGCATCGACCATGGCCGCTTTGATGAGCATCAGTCCACGCCGGGAAAGCTGCGTCCTCAGGTCTGGCAAGCCTTTAATATGGTTATAAAGCGATGGCGTTTTTACATTTAATTTGGCTGCTAATGCTGCTAATGTCAGACCTTCGACACCCTGTGTATCTGCCATTTCTACAGCTGCTTGCAGCACGTTTTCTGCGTCTAGTCCTTGTCTTTGCGCCATTGAAGTCCCGTCCCTTTTTTATCTAAATGTTTGCCGCTGTCATCTGAAATTTCTGAGCTGCCTCCGCAATGGCGCGGTCGATCACCGCAAGCGGCTGGTCAATCATTACGCCATGCCCGACCGCAAGAAGGCTTGGAGACAGCTGCCTCAATTTGCGCGCGCTCTCCAGCGACACTTCTTTGTTCCATGTGGCCATGGCCGGGAATGGAAACCAGAACTTCATCAAACCGGAAACCGCCACCCCGCCGCGAACTTGAAAAGCATCACCGGCAATCAGCGCACGGCTGCGTACATCCAGAAATGCCATCGATCCCGGCGTATGTCCTGGAGCCGAAATGGCTTGAAGCGAGCCTACGTAATCGCCATCTTTTAACAACACGTCCGGCTTCGTCTGCACCGACTTGGGAACGTCTCCTTTGATCGGTAAATTTGCCTCACCGTCCTCCAGTTCCTTGCTGCCTGCCAGCAGCTTGGCATCTCTTCGCGAAATATACACCTTCGCCTGCGGCAGGACTTTTTTCAAACCATCCAATGCGCCAATATGATCGCCATGTGCGTGCGTAAGCACGATGCGGGTAATGGGTTTCCCAATGCTCTCTGCAGCCTGAAGAATACCTTTCACACTGAACGGCAAAGCCGCATCAACCAGCGTCAACTCATTCTCTTCCTCCACCAAATAACAATTTACCGGAAAAAATCTCGGCATAAAAGACACCTGATACAAAAACCCTTTTTTCGTTACTTTCATTTTGAACGCCTCCCGCTTATTATCTATATAAGTATAATAACTAAGGTCATTAGTTTTGTAAAGCTGTCTTTGGCCTAAATCTCATTTATTTTTCTAATATGATAAAATAACAGTTATCGCACGACCTAATCATGTAAAAAAGTGAGGATTTCCAATGAACACTGAAACGTTAGAGCTTTTTCGTACATTGACTGAACTCCAGGCAGCTCCTGGCTTCGAACGGGACATCCGCAAATTTGTCCGTGGTGAAATGGAGAAATACACCGACGAGTTCGTCCAAGATGGCCTCGGCAGCTTGTTCGGCATCCTGCGCGGCGACGAGGCCGGTCCGAAAATCATGGTTGCCGGCCATTTCGACGAGGTTGGCTTCCTGGTTAGCGGCATCACCGAGCACGGCACCATCAAATTCCAGCCCCTCGGCGGCTGGTTCAGTCAAGTGCTGCCCGCCCAGCGCGTACAGATCATGGCCGAGCAAGGGCCGATCGTCGGTGTGATCGGCTCGGTGCCCGTGCACTTGCTGGACGAAGCGGCACGCAGCAAGCCCGCAGACATCAAGACGATGTACATTGACATCGGCGCAGAAGATAAAGCCGATGCCCTCGCCATCGGCATCAAGCTCGGGCAGCAGATTGTCCCCATCTGCCCGTTCACGCCCCTGGCCAATCCGAAGCGGATTATGGCCAAGGCTTGGGACAATCGCTACGGCGTAGGCCTGGCGATTGAACTGCTGAAGGAGCTTCACGGCGGGCCGAAGCTCCCGAATGTCCTGTACGCGGGCGCTACCGTACAGGAAGAGGTTGGCGTGCGCGGCGGTCGCACGGCGGCGAATCTCATCCAGCCGGACTTGTTCTACGCGCTGGATGCCAGTGCCGCCGGGGATATGACCGGCGACCGCAATGCTTTTGGGCAGCTGGGGCGCGGAGCGCTGCTGCGCATCTTTGACCCTACGATGATCACGCATCGCGGCATGGTTGAGTTCATTCTGGATACGGCGGAGACGCATAAGATCCCGTATCAATATTTCATTTCAGCCGGCGGTACGGATGCCGGACTGGTACACGTGCAAGGTACCGGCATCCCTTCTGCCGTGATCGGTGTCTGCGCGCGTTATATTCATACTTCCGCTTCGATTCTTCACGTGGATGACTATGCCGCAGCGAAAGAACTGCTCATTAAGCTCGTGCAAACGAGCGACCGTACGACGTTAAACACGATCCATGCACAAGCATAAATCGTGCTCAAGACTATCCCCCCCGCCCTTCGGCGGGTTTTTTTTATGCAAATGTAGAACTTATGTTCCAATATATGGTATAATTAGCAGAATCATAGGATCATAGAAAGAAGGCCCGTAATGACGTATATCATTCGAGAAGCAAAACCCCAAGATACGAAAGAAATCAGCAATTTTGTTTCCAAGCGGACAGGCAAGATGATTTCCCCTTTGCACATTGAAAATAGGTTGCATTTTATGCGTGACAATCCCGATGAATCCCTCTATGTGTACGAAGAAGAGAACCAAATACTTGGCACTCTAGGGTTTCGTATTCGTCAAGCGGATGATGCCGTTGTGAAGTTTAGCGAAGTCTCCGTGATATCTATGGAAGAAACAAACAGCAGCCAAGCAGCAGCCGATAAGCTAAAAAGCTATGCAGAGCAGCTGGCCCAAGAGCACGCCTGCTCAGGGATGTGGTGGATCACAGGTTCGGAGAACCATGGGGATCGCCGGAAAGCGCAGCAACCGCTTGGGTTTCATGAAACCGGATATCGATTCGTCAAAAGATTCCTCTAAAAAAGTCCGCGAATTGACTACGAAACTTTGAGGAGTGATTATTATGTCAACAGGCTTCAACACAGGAGCTTTTCCTAATCAGGGCAGTGCAGGCCTTTTTATCATTATTTTTACAATTGTGGCGGTGCTTATTGGCGGCTTTATTTTATTTGTCATTATCAAAGGATTGATCACATGGTCTTCCAATAACTCAGCCCCCATCGAAAATCTGACCTGTAAAGTTGTAGCCAAAAGAATGCAGGTTAGCGGAGGATCCGGGGATTCGAGTGCTAACACGAGCTATTATGTGACCTTTGAATTTGAGGATCGCCAACGATTGGAATTGCGTGTCGGACGGGATCAGTTCGGTTATATTGTTGAGGGAGATCAGGGAATACTGACTTACCAAGGAACCAGATTCAAAGGGTTTTCTCGCCATTTATCTTTTCAAGCTTAAGGAGTGTTCAGTATCCAAAATAATAGATTTACAAAACCTTTACAAAAACTAAGCAATTCGAAGAAAATCAAAGAAAACACGAAGATAGTCAGCAATAATCTCTTTTTAGCAAATATTCTGAATATTTACAATATTATAATAATAGACTATAGTTGGGTTAGGCTCACTTGAAGGACAAGCCTTACAGCTGGTAAGGCCCCCTAAGAGTAGCCAGGATATTCTCAACTTAGGAAGGGGATAGTCCAATGGACAAGGTTAGCGAAACATGCCCACTTTTCCTTCAAACGACGGAAGAAAAGGTGCGGGAACGCGTTACGTTCATCGGGCATGTGGGAATCCAGAAGCGGTAAATGTGATCAGCGTTTATTCGAGGAAAGGATCCTTTTATAGTCGTAATTTCAACGGAAGTTGGTTTGATTGGAGTGTGCGTAGGGACAATTGAATACGATGTGTGAAACTTAGAGACCTCCGGTTATCAGTGATAAGCGGAGGTCTCTATTTGTGCTCCTTCTAAGATTCTTGCAACGAGAACCGAACGATAAACGTCGTCTTTTTCTCCGGTTTACTTTCTACGGATATCGTACCTGCATGCATATCAATGATCTTTTTTACAATCGATAGTCCTAGTCCGTTGCCTCCTGAGGTTCGATTTCTCGATTTATCCGCTTTGTAGAAACGCTCAAAGATATGAGGCAAGTCTTCCTCAGCAATATTAGCTCCATTATTGGAGATTCGAATAATAACTTCTTTTCGGGTGCTTTCAACATGGACCCCTATGGTGCCGCCAACAGGCGTGAATTTGACCGCATTATGAATTAAATTCGTCCACACCTGGCTCAATAAATCTTCATCGGCCAATAGCGTAACGGGTTCCAGATCAATATCCATTTCGATATTTTTCTCTATCCACTGCGGTTCACAGGCAAGAATATGATTGCGGATCTGCTTATCCAGCCGGTAACTTTTCGGTTCAAAAGGGTGATGCTGTGACTCTAATGACGATAATTTGAGCAAGTTATCACTTAGCTTGGAAAGGCGTGTGCTTTCGGCTTCAATAATTTCCAAATAATGCTTGCGTTCCTCTGGCGTGATGCTCTCGTTCTGGAGCGCCCTTGAGAAACCGCTGATCGAAGTGAGAGGCGATTGAATTTCATGCGACACGTTAGAGATGAATTCCTGCCTCATTTTCTCCAATTGGCCCAGCTCTACCGCCATGTTGTTAATGGAATCAACCAGCTCTACAAAGGGGCCATTGTGCGGATTATTATCAACAGACACATTGAAGTCGCCTCTGGACATACTTTGGATCGCTGCAATCATAGTTTTAAAAAATTTCATCTGCTCGCTGCGAAAGAACCTGCCCAAGCAAGTCATGGTGACGCCCCAGAGAAACATGCCGCTGATACAGTTAATAAGCTGAACGATGACTTCGCTTGGGCGCTTATCGATATAGGTGTAAATCCACTCTGTACCGTAAAAGGCAGCCAGCCAGTAAAGAATGATGAGCAGAAAAAAACCTACGGCGAACAAAGTACCGCGTACACGCTGTCCGCGACTTCTAGGATCCTTTCTCCGCACTTTCTTGTTCATCATTGCAGGACCTCCATCCGGTAGCCTAGCCCCCGAATCGTCGCAATGCGAAAAGCGTGCCGTTCTTCCGGGAACCGCTCGCGAAGCCGATTGATATGCACATCGATGGTTCGTTCGTTGCCTTCATAATCGAAACCCCAGATTTGCTCGATCAACTGGTCGCGCGAAAATGTTTTTCCCGGGTAACTCGCCAGCTTATAAAGCAGCTCAAATTCTTTGAGCGGCAGTGTCAAGCTCTCGGAGCCGACGGTTACCTCGTAGGTTTTTTTGTTCATGCTGAGGTCGCCGACCTGAACCGTTTGGGATGCAGCAATTTTATAACGCTTCAGCAGTGCTTTGACCCGCATCGCTAGCTCGACAGGCTCGAAGGGCTTAACGAGATAGTCGTCGGTGCCCAGCTCAAAACCTTTGACCTTCTGCGAAGTCTCGCCTTTGGCGGTGAGCATGAGCAGTGGGATATCATAGTGCTCCCGCAGTTCTTTGCATAATTCCCATCCGTCCATATTCGGCATCATGATATCCATAATGACCATGTCGACTTGGACGGTTTCCAGCAGCTTGAGCGCTTCCGCGCCATCCGAAGCTTCAACCACCTCGAAGCCTTCGTTCAGCATAAAAACGCGAACCAGCTCACGAATATAAGGATCATCATCTACGATCAGGATTGGAGCCATTTTATATCAAACCTCGCTTCATGTTAGGTCTAATTTTCACTTATTTTAGCATAAAGCACTTTTATAAACTGAATTTAAACCAACGGAGGGTCCATTCCTATGTAAGGGCTTTTTTTGGTAAAAAAATTGTGATACATTTTGGAGAAAGTATGTTTTTGGGGGGACCTCACCGTATGATAACGAATACGTATACCGAGTTTTCCATGCTTCAAAGCGCTGAAGCCGAAGTTGCTTATCAGCAAGAGGTATGTGCCGAGGGTTATGCCGGCTTTCGCCGCCTGCTGGACGGCTTAACCGAAGCTATTAAAGCAGCCGCAGATGCGGACATCCCTGGCCTGGAGCAAGCACTCGCCAAAGCTGGCCGCCTCTTTCCTGAGCCGGTGCAATTCAGCCCGTCGTGGGAACGCATTTGGGCCGAGCTTGAGGCTACTATAGCAGCAAAGAAACACGTCCTGACGACCATTTCACCGCCGGAACGCACGGGAGAATGGCAGGTCATCATGGATAACCCGAACTTGGTCCAAGAAGTCGTGTGTTACCCCGGCCTGGACTTCCATGACGCGGCGTATTTATACGCCTATTTCCGCCCCCAACTGGAAAAATCGGAATATATCCGCCTTCAGAAGATTCAAACCGTCATTCAAGAGCTTGGCCACTAAGGACGCAGCCACCCATTCATGATTTCAGCTTCGATCTCATCCACTCGCACCAATGCAGGTCTGCATCTACTTTGAGCATAGCTTTTTTTACCAGAACATAATTAGCGAACATAGGGTCATGAAACTCTAATTCCTCAAGCGGTTTCTCACTTTGTCCTTTAACCTTCTCGAAGGACTCCATAAACCGCTCTTTCTTCCCTTTATAATAGCTCGCGCGCTCAACCAACATCTTCAGGGCTTCTTCTTTGTTCACAAGGCCAATGCAGTATATTTTCAGCGCAAATTCATCACGAGTTACCGGCGGGTCTGTAGGCAGCCCGATCCATTCCTGAAGTGCTTTTAATCCGGCTTCTGTTAATGAATAAACTTTTTTATCCGGCTTATCTGACTGTACAACGTGTACAAATTCAACATACCCCTTCTGCTCCAGTTGAGCAAGGAGAGGGTATATTTGACTATGCTTTGCCGGCCAAAAAGGCTGAATATGCTGCATAAGCTCATAGCCCGTTCGAGAATCTTTAGATAGCAGGCTGAGCAATCCATAGGAAAGGGTATTCATAGGAACTCCTTGTTATGTCATAATTGACATATGTCTACTTTGGTAGTATGATGATTTTCATTCAAATTATAGAGAATCCGGCGAGTAAGATCAATGGAGAGTGGAGGTATCAAGTGAGTAAGGATGATTTACAGCAAGTTCGTTTCTGGCCGATTATGATTGCCATCTTCTTCGGATCATTCGTTTCGATCTTAAGTATGAGTACAATCAACATTGCTATACCGATTTTGAGTGAACATTTCAATGCTGATTTGAGTAAAATCCAATGGACCATCACCGGATTTATGCTGGCGAGTGGTACAATTGCTCCTATTACCGGTTACTTAGGTGAGCGATTCAGTTATAAGCGGCTGTATGCTTTGGCTCTTGTGGGCTTTACTGTCTTTTCATTACTATGTGCAATTGCCTGGGATGCTTCTTCCCTCATTGCTTTCCGTATTATCCAAGGGGCATTCAGCGGTCTCATTATGCCGGCGACAATGACAATCGTGTATCAGGTCATTCCTCGAGACAAGCAGCCTATTGCAATTTCCCTATGGTCGTTATCCGCTATGATGGCTCCTGCCATCGGGCCGACATTGAGCGGCTGGCTTCTGCAGAATTGGAGCTGGCACTGGTTATTCCTTCTTAATGTACCTGTTGGACTTATTGCTATTTTTCTCGTTATCAAACTAATTCCCTTCTACCGTCTTTCTGTGCCAAAAAGGTTCGATGCGATCGGTTTAATCACCGTCGTCCTTGGAAGTCTCTCTTTGCTCGTTGCATTCTCACAAGGCCATGCTTGGGGATGGACTTCGGGTCGCGTCATCGGGTTGTTCGCAGGAGGTATCCTTATGCTTGGCCTCTTCATCTGGAGGGAGCTGAAAGCCGATTCTCCTTTGCTGAATGTTCGCGTCTTGGCTAATGCGCGCTACTCTTTGACACTTATCATTTCTAGTATTGTTACCATCAGCTTATACTCGGGAACTTTCCTGACACCTATTTTCCTGCAAAATATTCAGCATGTAACGCCACTCGATACTGGCTTAATCCTACTGCCAGCTTCCCTAGCCATGGCGCTCTGTATGCCGATTGTAGGGAAACTATATAGCATTTTAGGCCCGCGTATTCTTCTGTTTGTCGGAATTTCTTTGATTGCGGTAGGCACATTAACACTTAGCTGGTTGAGTGTCGATGTATCCCGCGGCTATATCTTATTTTGGATGATCGTACGTAACGTCGGGATCGCTTTTGCAACAATGCCAGCGAGCAACGCCGGTATGGAGCAAATTCCGCGCACATTGTCCGGTCATGCAACATCCATGAGCAACTGGGTGCGTAACGTTTTCGGTTCTTTCGCTATCGCGCTTTTCACTTCTGTTCTAGCGTCCCAAACCGCGACTCATTCCCAAGAACTTGCAACCAGCGGAATCACGGACAAAGCTGTTATCGGCATGCAGTCCTTTACTATGAGCGTGAACGATGTGTATCTTCTGGCTACGTTCATCGTGTTAGTTGCGCTGCCGCTCAGTTTGTTCGTCGGCAAACGTCCGATCGAGAAAGAATCTCCTGCTGCGATTGCTGCGGTGATTAGCCCTAAAGCAGTTAAATGATTGATGAAAAGTCCCCGCCTTTGCTGTGTGTTGCACAGTGAGGCGGGGACTTTTCTGTCGTGAGGGAGCTTTTTCGGCTTTGTTGGCTCTTGGATGTGGGGCTACGTTGTATTTTATACAACGATTTAGTGACTTTTATGCACTTAAGCCACTCTTCAATGTATAAGATACAACAATTTCCCCAAAAAGCGCTGTATATCCATCTTTATGAAGCAAATGGTTGTATTAAATGCAATATAGCATGCTTTAGCAGCATTATTAGGCGCATTTGACTGCATAAAGTGCAATCAAGGGATGGCACTCATTTGAACATTGGCTAGAACGAGCAGCCTGCACTTATGAAGCTGAGCCCATATGGATGGATCAGCTCCGATTCATTTTAATTTGTATAACCCCCTCTTCTCGCACACTTCTCTCTAATAAGCACATCTGCTGCATCTTTGTTACTTGGAGTAGCTAGTTCTGCCTCGGTGGTAAAGCGCGCATTTTCAGCCACTCTACCCAAACGCAAAAAAAGCCCTCAGCCAAGGAAAACTCCTTAAACTGAAGGCTTTCTATTAACCCAGCACCACGCGGTCATCCGACAGCTTGCTGCCGCTGATGTTTTCGAACTCACCGAGCAGCTGCTCCACGGTGAGGTCCTTTTTCCGTTCCTCACTCACATCGAGGATGATGCGGCCCTTGTCCATCATGATCAGGCGGTTACCTAGACGAATCGCCTGCTCCATGTTGTGCGTGACCATCAGCGTGGTCAGCTTCATTTCGCGCACGATTTCCTCGGTCAATCGTGTGATCAGCTCCGCCCGCGCAGGGTCGAGCGCGGCGGTATGCTCGTCCAGCAGCAGAATCTGCGGCTGGGTGAAGGTCGCCATCAGCAAGCTGAGGGCTTGGCGCTCTCCGCCGGAGAGCAGACCCACCTTCGCGCGCAAGCGATTCTCCAAGCCGATGCCGAGGCGCTGCAGTTGTTCCAGGAACAACGCGCGTCTACGCGCGTTGGTGCCGAAGCTAAGCCCGCGCTTCTTGCCGCGGGTATACGCCATGGCGAGATTCTCCTCGATGGTCATTCGAGGAGCGGTCCCCGCCATGGGATCTTGAAAGACGCGGCCGATCCAGCGGCTGCGCTCGTACTCGGGCAGGTGGTGGATCGTCTCGCCACTGATCGCCACCTCGCCGGCATCCGGCGTCATCACACCGGAGATGATGTTCATCAGTGTCGATTTTCCGGCACCGTTACTGCCGATGACCGTGACGAAGTCGCCGGGCTTCAGGGTTAAATTAATGCCGATCAGCGCGATTTTCTCATCAGCTGAACCAGGGTTAAATAACTTGGAAACATTCGAAAGCTTCAGCATCAGCGTCCACCTCCCTTATTCATTTGCACGGCGCGGGCGATGAGCTCAGCGGAGCGCCGTTTGGCGGTTGCTTTTTGCCGGATAGACCGCTGCACGGATGGCAGGACGAGTGCGATAATAACGATAATCGCAGTGATTAATTTTAAATCAGAAGCATTGAGCCACTCCACGCGCAGAGCCAAAGCAACCACGATACGGTACACAATGGAGCCAAGAACAGCGGCAAGTGTCGCTCGGAACACGCTCTGGGAACCAAAGATCGCTTCCCCGATAATGACCGAAGCCAAACCAATAACAATCATCCCGATGCCCATCGAAATATCGGCGAATCCAGATTGCTGAGCAATCATCGCACCGGAAAGTGCTACTAATCCATTAGATAAGCTGACACCAAGAATTGTGGTATTGTCTGTATTTGCCCCGAAACTGCGAATCATGCGGGCATTATCGCCCGTTGCACGCAGAGACAGTCCCAAATCGGTATGCAGAAACCCGTCCATCAGCAATTTAAACAGAATTACAACAATGAATCCCACCGCAATCGGAGAGATGGACGTGAACATGGTATCTGCACCAAGCAGTGAAATGTTCGGTTTGCCCATAATCCGCATATTAATCGAATACAAGGCAATCATCATCAAGATACCGGACAAAAGCCCGTTAATTTTCCCCTTTGTATGAAGCAATCCCGTACAAGCCCCGGCAGCCAGTCCACCTGCAAAAGCAGCCAAACAAGCGAGCAGCGGAGAATATCCGTGTGAAATCATAATGGCTGCAATTGCGCCGCCAGTCGTGAAACTCCCGTCCACCGTCAAATCAGGGAAATCGAGAATGCGAAAAGTGATGTAGACACCAAGCGCCATCAGGGCATAGAGAAGACCTAGCTCGACAGCACCGCTCATGGAATCCATCATGTTGAAACAACCTCCTAGTTTAAAATAAACAACGCCTAACCTCAGGTAGACGGGAGAAAAAAAGAGATGAACGAAAGTGACGTCCACCCCTTTTGTATCCCAAAATCTTACTGAATAATGTTTTTCTCTTTGTCTTTTACAGCATTTTTCATAGCATCCGTTACTTCAACGCCTTGCGCCTTAGCTGCTTTCAGGTTCAAGATCAGATCGAGCTTATCAGGAACAGTTACTTTCATGTCCGCTGTTTTCTTCCCATTTTTCAAAATATCAACAGCCATTTGTCCAACTTGATAACCATGATCGTAGTATTTGAAGCCAACCGTTGCAAATGCTCCTTTTTCCACGGTATCGCGGTCACTGGAGAAGAACGGAATGTGCTTTTCGTTAGCAATTTGAATGATGCCGTCTACACCGCTAACAACGGTGTTGTCGAGTGTAATCAAGAATGCGTCTGCGCGTCCAACAAGGGATTGAGCAGCTTGTTTTACTTCAGATGTATTCGTTACAGGCGCTTTTACAAGTTTGATGTTGTTTTTCGCCAAAGCTTGCTCAGCATTTTTCGCCATAATCACGGCGTTCGGCTCACCTTCGTTGATAACAAGACCGACTGTTTTCACTTTAGGCATGTTAGCTGCAACGAAATCCATCAATTGTGCGACCGCCATTGGGTTCGTGTCCGATGCTCCGGAAACCATACCGCCTGGTTTGTCTACATTTGTTACGATTTTAGCTGCCACTGGATCCGTAACGGCAGCAAAAAGAACTGGAGCTTTTTTCACTTGCTGTACAACCGCTTGAGCGGATGGTGTTGCGATACCTAGCACCAGGTCGTTGTCTCCCGAAGCGATTTTTTGCGCGATGGATAAATTATTCGTTTGATCCCCTTGCGCATTGTTATAGTCAACCTTCAGGTTCGTGCCTTCTACGATTCCAGCGTCTTTAAGCGCTGCCAAAAAGCCCTGACGAGTTGCATCCAAAGATGGATGTTCCACGATTTGCGAAATCGCGATTTTGTACGTTTTTGCCGCAGCTGCCGTTGCTGCTGGAGCTGTTGATGCGCCGCCTGCTGCAGGCGTTGTCTCTGTTTTTTGACCACAACCGGCTACGACCATAAGAGCTGCTGATAATACAAGTGATGCAAGTGCTTTCTTTTTCAACCTAATTACCCCTCTCTTTTTTCCCTTTTGGTTGACTTGAACCCATTCCCCGCTCACCACTTTAACGCTTTTGCTCGCCAAAGTATGTAGGCGCTGTTTGGTATCCAAGCTGTGATTCTAATTTACCATAGTTTAATTGGCTCGCGTGTTTCCGTCAATCGTTTTATCCATTCTGCTAATATATGGACGAGATTACTGCTGATTTTGGCGATAAAAGTCGCAAAGCAGCTCATCCATAACCCGATTTGTCCGCGCAGCCGTCCGTCCTGTACTTGGGCTTTTCCCAACGCCTCTAAGCTCATCCACAACCATCCCGATTAAAGGCTGTTGCACATGGGCCGGATTCGGAATCATGAACTCCTGCACTTGACCGTCCGCTGTCTCCAAACGAAGATCCCCGCCAAATGTTGAAAAAATGACTTTGCCGAGACTTCCTACAATCTCGTTCACATCACTGCGCTTGTAGCTGTTAAAGCTCCAAATGCCCGTCCCCATAACGCCTGACTCAAACGCATACGCCGTTGTCACGATATCTTCGACTTGCAGCTGTCCGCTCTGATTGCGAGCAAAGCCTTTGACCTCACCAATCGGCCCCAGCAAATAGTCCAAAACATCCAGCGTATGGCTGGCTAAATCGACAAAAAGTCCGCCTCCCGAAAGCTCAGGCTGTAACCGCCACGGCAGATCCTGACCCTGGTCTTCTCTCAGCATTTGCAGATATGTTGTATGGACGAACCGGATTTCCCCCAGAACACCGCTATCCAGCAGTTCTTTAATTTGAATAAACTTCGGCAAACCCCGGCGATAATAAGCAACGAAAAGAGGTACCCCAGCCACTTCACAGGCGCCAATCATCTCCAGACACTCCCCGTGATTCCTAGCCATGGGCTTTTCCACATAAACCGGCTTCCCTGCTTTAGCCGCCATCAACGTATATTCATGATGAAAACCAGGCGGAGTGGCGACATATATGGCATTGACATCCGGATCATGAATAAGCGCATTCGCGTCATCATACCATTTAGCAACGCCGTGTCTTCTCGCGTAATCTTCCGCCAACGCGCCATTGCGCCGCATGACGGCCACAAGTTCAGAACCCGCCACCTTTTGGAGGGCCGGTCCGCTTTTAATTTCGGTCACATCTCCACAACCAATAATTCCCCAACGCACTTTATCCATTAACGCGTATCCCTCCAGATCATCATTTGAATGCTACTTTATTTATTCGACAACAGCACTCTTCCTCCTTTTGTATAGTGGCACACTATTTTCCATTGGAATTGGCACTATATTTAACACATTTACCTTGTTACAATACCGTTAAATTGAAAGAAGCAGGTGAAAAGCAACATGTACATCCCTTCCTATTTTAAAATAAAAGATGACGACCTCCTGTACACGGTTATCGAACAAAATGGCTTTGCGACCCTGGTTTCGCAGCATGGCGGCCACCCGATGGCAACCCACTTGCCGCTTACGCTTGATCGCACCAATAAATGCTTGTATGGACATGTTGCTCGTCCGAATCCGCAGTGGAGAGATCTTCAGCAGCAGGAGGTTCTGGTCATCTTTCAAGGGCCGCACAGCTATATCTCTCCCTCCTGGTACGAAACCAGCGATTCCGTTCCGACATGGAATTACGTGGCTGTTCACGTATACGGGCAAGCCAAGCTCATCGACGATGAGGATGAAGTGATGTCCTCCATGAAGAGCTTGATTGAAAAATATGAGGAGCCCGATAGCCCCTATGATTTAAAATCCGTAGACTCCACCTACTTATCCGGTCTAAGCAAAGGCATTCAAGGCTTTAAAATCCACATATCCGACATGGAGGGTAAGGCCAAATTAAGCCAAAATCATCCCGTTCAGCGCCAAGAACTGGTCATTCAGAGGCTGGAAGCTCTCAATCGAGAGAATGAACGGAATATTGCTGCTTTGATGAGAAAAAACCTTGAGCTTCTTTAAAGTCGAAGAGGGGGAACTACGGTCCTCTATTCCGTGTGAATGAACCAGTTTCCTCGGTGAAGGGGAACTACGGGCCTCTATTTCCCCAATTTCAATTGAAATGTAAGGTTTAGGCCCAAATATGAGCCTGTGGTTCCGTTCAGACCTGAATCCAGCAGATTTAGCTCGAATAGCGCTCTGTAGTTCCGCTGAGCTGCCATGCTCTTATCTGCAACATGCTCTCATCTGCAAAAAGGACTATCTCAATCGCAGATTAATCTGCTTTTGAAACAGTCCTTTTTGGAGTCCTACTTTGCAGCCTGCGCTGCAGTTACCCTGTATAATTACCGATGCGAAGGAGCCTCCACGGGAGCCAGCGCCTCCTCAGACACGAAACCCGAATCCGCGGAAAGCTGCTCTTGCAGTTGAAGCTGCTGCGTAGCAAACTCGCGGTACATGTCATGCGACTCCAGCAGTTCCTGATGCGTTCCGCTGCCGGTCACCACGCCTTTGTCCAGGAAGATAATCTGGTCGGCATCCACCACCGTCGATAAGCGATGCGCGATGACCAGCGTCGTCCTTCCCTGCATGAGGTTCTGCAGCGCCTGCTGCACCACAACCTCGGACTTGCTGTCCAAACTGGACGTCGCTTCGTCCAGCATCAAAATCTTCGGATCGCGCAGCAAAGCTCGCGCAATCGCAATCCGCTGCCGCTGTCCGCCGGACAGCTTAATGCCGCGCTCGCCGACTTCCGTTTCATACTGTTGCGGCAGCTCCTCAATAAATGTATCCGCATAAGCCATCTGCGAAGCCCGCTTCAGCTCCTCCAGCGTTACCTCACGCTGCAAGCCATAACAGATATTATCCCGGATCGTACCTGCTATCAGCGGACTCTCCTGTGAAACATAACCGATCTGGCTGCGCCAGGAAATAAGCGAGAAATGATCAATCGGATCGGACCCTAAGGTAACAGAGCCCTTCTGCGGCGTATAGAATCTCTCGAGCAAGGAGAACGTCGTCGTCTTCCCGCTTCCGCTCGGCCCTACGATGGCCGTCACTTTGCCGGCTTCCATCGTGAAACTGACATTTTTAAGGACAGACTCCCCTTCTTTGTAGCCATAGGTCACTTGATCGAAATGAATGGACTGTGAAGCATTCGCTACGGGCACACCTGCATGCGGATTTTCTTCTTCATGATCCAGCACTTTGAGGATGGTATCCGTTGCTCCCATCGCTTTTTGAGCCTGATTGAAAAACTGTGTGATCTGCGTAATCGGCATGACAATTTGGAATAAATAGAGCATGAACGCCACCAATTGACCTGCGGTTATCGCGCCTGAAGCCACTCGCATACCGCCGTAACCGAAAAGAACAACAAACAGCATCAGCATAACAAACGTTACAAGCGGAGCCATTAAGGCTTGAATCTTACCCTCGCGAAGTCCAAATTTAAACAGTCTTTGAATCCCTGAGCTGCCTTCTTGGTACTCTACAGGTTCGGCATTCGCTGCCTTCACCAAGCGAATCTCGGATAGGACACGATTGAGCACAGAAGTGAAACTTGCTGTCTCAGCCTGCATGCCCTTGGAGATTTTGAACATTTGCCGACCCAGTGGAAAAAGGATGAGGAAAGCTATCGGGAATACGCTGAACATGATGAGCGTCATTTTCCAATCCATATACAAGAGCACCGCGATAGAACCAATAATTGAAATAATACCTGTCACGAACCCTGACATATGCTCGGCGATTAGCCCTTTAATCACAGCGGTATCATTGGTCATCCGGGAAATCGTATCCCCCGTCTGGTTGTTATCGTAATAACGAACCGGCAGCACGAGAAGCTTTTTCCATAGTCGCTCACGAATGCCGGCCACAACGCTTTGACCCGCGTGATTCAATAAATAAACCGAGACGCCAGAAGCAATTGCCGAACCGACAAAAGCGATCGCCATGCCGGTTATCTGCATCCAATTCAAGTTGTCGAGCGAAAAGCTGTCGACCACATTTTTCGTAAATAACGGGATCACAAGTCCTGCCAATGTTGAAATAATGCTTAATCCTAATGCTATGCCTAGAAGAAGCTTGGGTGGATTCGCCTGCATGATCAAGCGGACGAATCCCCGCCAATTGCTTGCGCTCTGTGGCGCTTCTTTCCTTGTAACTGCCATGTATCTCTACTCCTTTACCCGATCGAATATACATCCGTCATCTGAATGATTCTTTGCTTTCCAGTATCTCTTTGCAAAATGAATCATACACCTGTATTTTAAACGGAATATAAACAGGAACGAATCGGTCCGTGGATGTAGAGGGGCTCATCTCAAGCCTTATACCTCCGTAGAAATCTGCCAAATCACACCGAACGGGTCTTCAAGTCGACCGAACATCGTACCCCAAAACATGCGCTCAAAGGGCATGATCACTTGACCACCCTGGGATAATGCTTCAAAAATACGTCTCGCCTCCTCTTCACCTTTAAATTCCAATGTTAAATCCAACCCTTTGCCTCTATCTACCGATTCTGTACCTGCATCCGCCATGAAAAAGCGTAAGCCAAGCGCTTGAAGCTCCAAATGAAGCACGCGATCTTTCATGGACTCATCAGCCCCCGGCATATCTGCGAACGTACGCAGGCTGACGATCTCGCCGCCAAACGCTTTTACATAGAAGTCCGACTGCTCTCTTGCATTTCTGCTATAAAAATAAGGTGTTAATGTCGCCATGGCGATTCCTCCTATTATGGTGTTGATACAAGCTAGAACCGGCTCTGCGCCTTCGTCCTTCTAATTTTGTTTTTTGCTGTTTCTTTCTATACAATATAGGGGTAAGACTACATATAGATGATCTCGAGGAGGTAATTCGATGAATACATTTACTTATTATAATCCAACCACGCTGCATTTCGGACAGGGGACACTCGAGAAATTAACTGCGGAGGTACCCAAATACGGTAAGAACGTGCTGCTCGTATACGGCGGCGGAAGCATTAAACTGAACGGCATTTACACCCAAGTTGTTCACCTGCTGAAAAGCATCGATGCTTCAATTTTCGAACTGAGCGGTGTTGAGCCTAACCCAAGACTTACAACCGTCCACCGCGGTGTGGAAATGTGCCGCACTCAGAACATCGACTTAATCCTCGCTGTAGGTGGAGGTAGCGTCATCGACTGTGCCAAAGCGATTGCCGTCGGCGCCAAATATGAGGGTAACTTCTGGGATATCGTTACGCGTAAAGCATCCGCAACTGGGGCGCTGCCGTTAGGCACCGTGCTGACGATTGCCGCAACGGGCTCGGAGATGAACTCCGGCTCAGTGATTACGAATTGGGAGACCAAAGAGAAGCTCGGTTGGGGCAGCCCCTTCTCCTTCCCGAAATTTTCAATCCTGGATCCCGCTCACACAACTTCCTTGCCTGAAAATCAAACCGTATACGGTATGGTCGATATCATGTCACACGTTTTTGAACAATATTTCCATCATGTCGATAATACACTTCTTCAAGATGGCTTTTGTGAAACCATTCTTCGCACTGTGATCGATACGGCGCCTCGCTTGCTGCAGGATCTCACGGATCTGGAGAACCGCGCAACGATTCTGTACAGCGGCACGATGGCGCTGAACGGGACGCTTAGCATGGGAGTTCGCGGCGACTGGGCGACGCATAATCTCGAGCATGCGGTGTCAGCCGTTCATGATATCCCGCACGGCGGAGGCCTTGCCATTCTATTCCCGAACTGGATGACCTACACGCTGGATGCCAATGTAGCGCGGTACAAGCAGTTCGCGCAGCGCGTCTTTGGCGTTACAACCACCGGCAAAACGGACCGCCAGGTAGCAGAGGAAGGTATCGCGGAGCTTCGCGGGTTCCTTAACTCCATCGGCGCGCCAAGTCGCCTGGCGGATTACGACATCGACGATTCCACGATCGAGCTGATGGCGGACAAAGCGATGGTGTACGGCGATTTCGGCAACTTCAAGAAGCTTACACGCGAGGATGTCGTGAACATTTACCGGATGTCCCTATAAAAAGGAGCTATCCTTGAGCAGAGTCTTTGCTTAAGGATAGCTCTTTTTTTATAGGCAAGCGGCCGGATCCAGCGAAATAGCGATCCCTAGTTCCCGTTACCTACCGCAGCACCGTATAATCGCGCCACTCCTCCGGCAGCAAACGCTGATACAGCGGCTGCAGGTACCGGTCGTCAATCAGCAGCAGCACGCCGTGATCCGTTTCGGAGCGGATGAGCCGGCCGCCGGCCTGCTGCACTTTGTTCATACCGGGGAAGACGTAGGCGTATTCGTAGCCGTTTTTGCCCGTGTCTTCGAGGTAGGCCTTGATCAGATTGCGCTCAGGTCCGAGCTGAGGCAGCCCAACGCCAACAACCGCCACGCCGGTCAGCCGCTCGCCAACCAAATCGATGCCCTCCGAGAAGATGCCGCCCATCACAGCGAAGCCGACCAGCGTGCCATCACGCCCCGCTTGGAATTCGGCCAAGTACTGCTCCCGCTCCTCTTCCGGCATCTGAACCGTCTGAACCAGGACACGCAACCGGCTATCCTCTCCCTGCTCATCTACAAGATCCGTAAAGGCCTCATAGACACTGCTCATATACGCATACGAGGGGAAAAACACGAAATAGTTGCCCGAACGGCGGGTCACCATTTGATAAATCGAACGGGCAATCGCCTCCCGGCTTCGCTCGCGATCCTGATACCGGGTCGACAGCGGCTGGACGAAAACCTCCAGCTGTTCCTTGGCAAAAGGCGAAGGTACGCTCACGGAGTAATCCTCTTCGCCTGCTCCAAGCGTGTCCATGAAAAAGGACAGCGGCGAAAGGGTCGCCGAGAAGAACACATGCGAGCGATAGCCTCTCCCCATCTGCCGGAGCAGATGGGAAGGGTCCAGGCAGAAAAGCTTCACGCTGACTTCGTTACGATCAGACGTGAACAATGTCATATAGCGTTCATCGTACAGCTTGGCAATACGGACGAAATTGTGGGCTGCGAAATAAGTCTCCATGAGCAGCGGGCTCGCAGGGCTTCCTCCGCTTGCAGCCAGCTCCTTTTCAGCGCTTGCAAGGAAACCGTCCAGCAGCGCCAAGAGCTCCTCCGGCAGTTCCGGCTCCACCAGCATCTGGCGGTCTCCGATTCTTTTGCGCAGCGTAATGAAATATTGGTTGATGGCCTTAGCCGCATCGTGCAAATCCGCGCGAACGCCTTTGAACTCCCGCTGCAGCGCAAGAAACCCGGATTTGGAGAGCGTGCTGCTGTACATTTCCCGCGCACGGTCAATCAAATTGTGCGCTTCATCCACGAGCAAAGTCGTATGCCGCCTCTGCTCCTCGAACAACCTTTTTAAATTGACGCGCGGGTCAAATATGTAATTGTAATCGCAAATCACCGCATCCGCGGCATAAGCGACATCGAGGGAAAATTCAAAGGGACAAACCCGATGCTTCCGAGCATACGACTCAATGACCGTACGCGTCATAATCGTCTCCGATTGAAGAAGATCGAGCACAGCGCCGTTAATGCGGTCGTAATACCCATCGGCGAATTCACAGTGCTCCTTGGTGCAGCGGACTTCGTCCTTCAGACACACCTTCTCCTTCGCCGTGATGGTCACGACATGCAGCTGAAGACCATGTGCCTGAAGCAGGCCATATGCTTCCTCCGCCGCCGTGCGGGTGATAGTCTTCGCCGTCAAATAAAAAATCCGCTGCAGCAGCCCCTCGCCAATCGCTTTCACCGACGGAAACAAGGTCGACATCGTCTTCCCGATACCGGTCGGCGCTTTGGCAAACAGCTTACGCCCTTCGCTGATCGTTTTGTACACCGCTCCTGCCAGTTTCCGCTGGCCTTCACGATAGGCTGGAAATGGAAATGCCAGCTCCTTGATACTGCGATTCCTTCGCTGCTCATGCTCATAAATTGCTTGTGCGTAGGGGTAATACTGCTCCACCACGTCATGCACGAACTGCTCCAACTCGCTGAACGAAGCTTCCTTCACAAATCGGCGCGTATCTTCCGTCTCCACCTGCATATACGTAAGTTGAACCCGCATATGATGAAGCTCGCGATCTTTGGCTACCATATAGGCATAGCACATCGCTTGCGCCCAATGCACGGGATACGAATCTTCTTCGATCTCGCTGATGTCCGAGGAAGTAGACTTGATCTCATCTACCGTCACAGGACCGCCGTCCGCATCTTGAAGAAGACCGTCGCACCGCCCGTCAATTACGAATAGGAGCTCCCTGCAAGCAATTTCAGCGGAAACATACACTTCATGCTGATCCGATCCGCCATATTGTTTCTGCAGTTTTTGGTGTGCCTTCGTGCCTTCAACCAGCGCAGTGCTTGTCCGAAAGCCGGACTCAATACTCCCTCTGCGAAACACATATTCGACCAGAGAGCGTACGGAAATGTTGATCAATTCAGCCATTCGTCCTTCTCCGTTCTAGAACATTTGTTCTTTATTGTAGCATGCGGACGGACCAAATATCTACTTTTTCAGGAAAGGAGCCCCATGTTCTATTTCAGTAAGATCTTCCTTAAACTGCTGCGCATGAACAACAAGTTCATCTATAGTCTGGCCTTTCTTTTCATCCTTTTATCTGCGATCAGTGCTTATATGTTGGAAAAGGAAACCTTCGGCAGTGTCTTCAACGGACTTTGGTGGGTGATGACAACCGTGACCACCACGGGGTACGGCGACTATGCGCCAAAAACTGTGGCCGGCAAGTGCCTCGGCATCTTCCTGTATATTTTCGGAATTGGGCTCATCTCCGTCACGATCAGCAAAGTCGTCGATTCATTATTCGTATACAGACAGCGAAAGGAAGCGGGCAAATTGAGATATCAAGGCGAACAGCATTTCGTAATCATTGATTGGAGCAAAAATGCGGAGCTGGCGATCCAGGAGATTTTGAACACCGATACATCAACTGAGGTCGTACTGATCGATACCCATGAGAAAACACCGATCGTACATAATAGGGTCCATTATATAAGAGGCAATCCTACCCATATGGAAACTTTGGAGATGGCGAATATGGAAAAAGCCCGCTCCGTCTTCATCTTCGCCAATGAGATCACAGAAGACCAAGCTATGCTGCGTGACCCTTCCTTTGTCGATGGCAAAACACTGCTAGTCGCCACAACCATCGAGCGCAATTACCGCAACGTCCACTCCATCGTCGAAATCAAGAACAGCGAAAACATGCAAAATTTCCAACATGTTAACGTGAATGAATTTATCCTTGGCTCCGAGACCATTTCGCAGCTAGCCGTTCGCTCGGCTTTCTCACCGGGATCGTCACGGATTGTTTCGCAGCTCTTGACCCGGCAGTCCAGCAGCAACCTTCAAGTGCTTGCCAAAAGAAGCTCTTGGCGCACGTACCGCGACGCTTTTGAGCAGCTGCTCCTTGAGGGGGCGACACTGATCTCGGACCGCGATCAACTGAATATTAATCAGAAGTTAGACCAGCTCATCCCCGAGGATGCGCAGCTTTTCGTCATCTGTGATGCAGAAACATACGAACGCCTCTCTAAGCTAAAATAATGCAAATAGGACACCAACCTCTCCGCGCAGCGCAGAAAAATGGTGTCCTCTAACTTTACTCTCCTATTCACCCCTTCGGCTTAGTAGCCTGTGCCGGCTGAACCCAACGAAACGGCGTCGTATTCCAAAATAAATCCGGATTCACCTGTACATTATGCGCCCAAAATGTAAAGTGCAAATGCGGCCCTGTCGAGAAACCGGTCGTGCCGACGAGCCCGATAATGTCGCCCTGCTTCACCCGGTCCCCTGTTTTGACCCGCAGCTCGGAGAGATGCGCGTACTGTGAGAAAAGCCCCATCCCATGATCGAGATAAATGGAATTGCCGGTCAAATACAGGCTCTCGGCCAGCGCCACGATCCCGTCATTGGTCGCTTTGATCGGCGTGCCTTCCTTCGCGGCCAGATCAACCGCCATATGAGCGCTATCATACTTCCCGTTCACGTAACGGGTGTACCCATATGGCGTCGTCAAAATCCCCTCGATGGGCTTCACGAACGGCCCGCTGAACAGAAATTCCGGCTCGGACTTGCTTCGCGCCAGATCAATTTTCTTCTGATCGGCGTTGATACGCGCCGTATCCTGCTTCATGCTCTCCATCTCCGACGTAACCTTGAGATACTGCGTCTCAAACTTCTTCGCCACGATGGTGAGTGTCTGATCGCCAATCGGGTATTTGCCGGGCTTCGCACTCATCGAAATCGGTAAATACGTGAAATACCCCGCTCCGTAGGGCTCAAGCGTGTACGTTTTGTTCAGCCAGGTAATCGTCCCTGGCTCATCGTGACGAACAAGCACCGCATCTCCGGGCGCCGCGCTCTCAGGCACGAGCTTCCATCTGGCGCTCATGATTCCTTTCGCTGCTTCCTTCGTAGCGTAAAGATCCCTTTCCTTGGCCATCTGCTGCAAATGGCCCTTCTCCTTGAGGATGGCTTCCTTGACCTCCGCGGTCATGCCATCCACCCAAGATTGCCCGCCGTCAACGGTGATCAGCAGCGGATTCTTCGCATCCTTGCTGCTGGCGGGCAGCGCCCAACCAATACGCGGTGTCAGGAACTGCGTTTGCTTCACCGGGAACGCAGTCCCGCCTAACGTCGCCGCCGACGGGGCTGGACTAGAACCGTCTCCAGCTTCCAAGCTGAGCAGCTCGGCTAGATTACCATCGACTGCTGTTTCCGCAGCAGCCGCTTCGCCAGCGGCCGGTTGCCACATGCCGCCGCCATCCTCTGTCGCCGCGATTCCATCGGCGTATTTCACCCAGCCATGGTCCAGATCGACCATGCGGAATTCCAATGCCTCTCTAGGCGGAGGCGTGGGCACCGGTGTTGCTGCAGCCGGAACATCCTTCCCGGCAGCCTTCCAAGATGAGACCGGACCAAACGGCGATTTGCCGATCACGATGACGACACATGCCGCAAGCACACAAGCGCCTACCAGCAGCGGCCATTGCCGGCGTTTTTTTGATTTCACAGCATCTATTCCTCCCTCGCTTGCGATGGGCTAATTTCTTCCAATACGTGTCCATAATAACATAAAAAACCCGAAGACAGCAGGGTCTCCGGGTTTTTGTTATATTAAATTTGAACGCCTTTTTTGAGCGCTTTCTGATCAATGCTCGTGTTATTAACTAAAGGAAGTAACTTGACGCTTCGAACCATAGTGGACTGACACAAGTGGCAAGTCGGAACGTGATCAAATGTAAAATTATCTCGCATCCAGCCTTTACAACCTTCTTGTTCACAAGACCATATTGTCACATTTTCTAGAGGCATCTCTTCAAAGGACTTTTTTCTGGAATACATGATGGACCTCCTCAGCGTTTTACGTAAGTAAACTTCAATAGCTAAATTGAAAAAAGACTGCCATTACAAAGTAAAGGCAGTCTTTTAAATTATATTACAGTTTTACAACGTTTTCTGCTTGTGGTCCGCGGTTGCCTTGAACAACGCTGAACTCAACTTGTTGACCTTCATCCAAAGTTTTGAAACCTTCGCCTTGGATAGCGGAGAAGTGAACGAATACATCGTTGCCGCCTTCAACTTCGATGAAACCGAAACCTTTTTCTGCGTTAAACCATTTTACTGTACCAGTAGCCATGAGAAATACCTCCAAAAATTATTAACATGTTTTTTATTCTTCAAAGAGAAAAAATTCACACATTGCAAAAGGTTCACTAACAAAAATGAAAACCCTTTACAATATGTGAATTCAGGTTCTTTTTGTCGATTGGATTCATCATAACATATCACATTTGAAAACGCAAACTATTTCCAATTCTTACATGCTAATGAAATCGCTTACCCGACCCTGCTGATGAATAAAGAAGATGAGCGCCCCCAACTTTAGTCTAGGTAGATACTTGGTCCCCGGACCGTTTGCCGCTTCAAGCAGCGACTCTATACTGGAGCTATCGTAAACACTTAGGAGGGGCTTCATTTTGTACAACATAAGTATTGGAACTATTCTGGCAGCTTCGCTGCTATTCGTGATATGCACCTGGATCGGAAGCGTGAAAGCTTCTCGACTGCTCTATAGCCGCACCATTGAACGCATGCATCGCAAAACGCGCAAGCTGTTGTTCTGGGCCTGGTTCCCCATCATTCCGGCCGCCGCTATTCTAGGGGCTATCGCTTGGATACAGCAGACTATGCTCACTACCTTTTGGATCGATCACGTGTTCATCCAAGCACCGCTGATCCTTGTGCCGCTTCTAACCATCTGGTTCATAGCCGTTCCTAAACTGCTCAAGCTGCGCTCGATCACCAAACAGCCGCAAGGTGACACGGAGCAGGAAGCGACTGTTGATTCAACAGCGCACTTGAGAGCTGCCGCTCCAGGCCTCATCATTCCTTTTCAAATGACGGCGCTCGCCGCATTAACTTCCTTATATTTCGCGCTAGTTCCGCCTGTGCCGTTCAAATGGCTTGATATTTCCATACCGCTGGCTGTCTTCGTGTTGGCAACGGCAGTACTTTGGTGGAGGCATCAGTTCCGTTATAGGGAGGTAAGCAAGATGGAAGCTTATACGGCCCCGGCCTTTTGGAAACGAGGCTTGGCTATGCTCAGTATACTCGCCGTGCTGGGAGCGTCAGGTTATTATCTTTTTAACTATGCCGTGGACAAAAGCGAGCTGCCGCCCGAAATCGATATGGCAAGCGGGACGCATGATTACGGCGGTCTGATGCCAGCCGATATGAGCCTGCATAATCACCAAAGCGGAATGGCCGCAATGACCAGCAATTCAGGCAAAATGATCTCTGTCACCGACCTGACGGGCCCGCGCGAGGGGATACCGGATCGTCATTTTACATTAACCGCTCAGAAAAAGACCGCCACGCTCAGTTCCGGCAAAACCATCGATGCCTGGACGTACAACGGGCAAATTCCGGGACCCGAGCTTCGCATGAAAGAGGGTGAGTTAATTGAGGTTACGCTCATTAACCAGGATATTGAGCAAGGTGTTACCGCACATTGGCATGGACTGGATGTTCCGAATGCAGAAGATGGCGTTGCCGGGGCCACGCAAAATGCGGTCATGCCGGGTGAAACGTATACGTACCGCTTTCGCGCCGAACAGGTCGGCACGTTCTGGTATCACTCTCATCAGGACTCACGCGAAGCCGTCAGCATGGGACTTTTCGGGGCGTTAATCGTGGAGCCGAAAACGGAACCTTTTCAACCTATAAAAGACATTACCGTGATGACACATCGTTGGAAAGGGGCTTCGATTGCCGTTGGCGCCTCGGATCAACTCGAACGCATGGCGATCGCTCCAGGAACGCCTGTCCGAATGCGGTTGATTAACACGGACGATTGGGTGAATCAAAACTATACACTCGTTGGCACCCACTTTGAGGTGGCGGCTATTGATGGAACAGAGCTGAATAAGCCCGATGTGTTAACGAATACCCACGTAGTTGTGCCTACAGGTGGACGGTATGATATCACGTTCATCATGCCTGAGCGCCCGGTCTACTTAAATGTAGGAGGGAATCGGAGCGGAGGCCTCCTTATGTCTTCCGATGGCAGTGGGGATGTTCCTGAGATTCCGCCTACCGTAGCATTCGATCCTCTTACCTATGGCAGCCCCGCGGCAACCGCTTTTGATGCAAGCAGCCGCTTCGATAGAGAATTTACGTTAATTCTGGACAATAAGCTCGGCATTTTTAACCGTAACTTTGATTTTCTCTACACTTTGAATGGAGAAGTATTTCCCAATGCGCCTATGTTTATGGTGAAGGAAGGGGATCTCGTTAAAACAACCTTCATTAACCGAGGAAATGTCGACCACCCGATGCATCTGCACGGACATCACGTGCTTGTCCTTTCGCGCAATGGAAAGCCCTCAACCGGCAGCCCTTGGTGGTCCGATACGCTGAACGTGTTGCCGGGAGAGACGTATGAGGTCGCCTTTGTAGCCAATAATCCGGGATTATGGATGGATCACTGCCACAATCTTGTGCATGCCGCCGCAGGCATGTCGATGCACCTCATGTATGAAGGCGTAACGACCCCTTATGCCGTGGGCAGCGGAACACAAAATCATCCCGAGTAAAAAGAGGGAGGGGATGTAGGGTTCATGTTAGAAATCATAACATTTCGTTGACAAAAAGCCGATGTCCGTTTACGCTAGAGAAAAGCAGGAACAACACGAACTGAATAATCTCTTTCGTATAACCTTAATAATCGGATTAAGGGTCTCTACTTAGAAACCGTAAATTTCTAGCTACGAAGAATGTGCGCATTTGCATATTTTTCGTAGCTAGTTTTTTTATGTTCCTCACGTCATACAATAAACAGAAGTAGTAGGAGGTTTATGCCCATGGCGACAATTCTTATTAAGCAGGCAGAAATAGTAACCATGAACCGCGACGGGGATATTTTCGTTGGGGATATTCTCATTGAAGACGACCGGATTAAGGCCATTGGACCTGACTTAGATGTGGACGCCGCACAGGTGGATAAGGTGATTGATGCCAAAAACCGAACGGTCATTCCAGGCTTCGTGCAGACTCATATTCATTTATGCCAAACGTTGTTTCGAGGCAAAGGGGACGATCTGGAGCTGATGGATTGGCTGAAACAGCGGATTTGGCCGCTGGAAGCTTCCCACGACGAGGAATCCATTTATTATTCCGCCTTGCTCGGCATCGGCGAGTTGATTCAAAGCGGTACAACGACCATCGTAGATATGGAGACGGTGCATCATACCGACTTCGCCTTCCAAGCCATCGCATCGAGCGGGATCCGCGCTTTGTCCGGCAAAGTGATGATGGACAAGGGCGATGAGGTGCCATTCTCTTTGCAAGAAAAAACATCCGAATCGCTCCAGCAAAGCGTCGATTTGTTGGAAAAGTGGAATGGCCACGACGGCGGCCGCATCCAGTACGCGTTCTCGCCGCGATTCGTCATCTCTTGCACGGAAGAGCTGCTGCGTGAAGTACGCAGCTTATCCGAGCAGTACCAAGTGAAAGTGCATACGCACGCATCCGAGAATTTGGGCGAGATTGAGATTGTGCAGGCCGAGACCGGCATGCGCAATGTCGTATATCTCGACCATCTGGGCTTGGCGAATGAGCGCCTCATTCTGGCGCACTGTATTTGGCTGGATGATGAGGAGAAGCGCATCATCCATGAGCGGGGCGTCCACGTGAGCCACTGCCCGGGCTCGAACCTGAAGCTTGCTTCAGGCATTGCCGAGACGCCCGACATGCTGAAGCTCGACATCTCGGTCTCGCTTGGCGCTGATGGCGCACCATGCAACAACAATCTCGACATGTTCAACGAGATGCGGTTGGCTGCGCTCATCCAGAAGCCCGTGCACGGACCGACGGCGATGAACGCGCAGACGGTCTTCCGCATGGCGACCATCGGCGGTGCCCGCGCGGTCGGCATGGAGCAAGAGATTGGAAGCCTCGAAGTCGGCAAGAAAGCCGACTTGGCGATCCTCGATCTCATCAATTTTCACACGTATCCGTCCTTCGACGTGGATCCGATCTCGCGCATCGTGTACTCTGCGACACGCGCGGATGTGGAGACGACGATCATTAACGGTCGGATCGTCATGGAAAACCGCATCATGCGGACGATCGATAAGGACATTGTCCTGCCTGAGGCCAACCGCTCGATCCAGCGCCTGCTGAAGCGCGCTAATCTGCGCTAACGAGCAAAAAGCCAGCCTTCCACCGTATTTCGGTGAGGGCTGGCTTTTTATCCACTATTTACCCCAAAGCAGCTTCCCTGCCTCCAGCTTCGTAAGTTTTGTAACATCGCGCCCTGCGTCTTTCTTCAAAATAGCTTCCTTCTGCGTTTTGGTAGCCGGTTCATTCCGTAGGATCTCATCTAAATTATCATAAGCCACTTTCTTGATCAGTGCAGGATCTCCGATAGCATCCATGACACGATACATCGCCTCGATGGCAGCATCCTCGCTTGCAAGTCCGAAGCCGGAGTCCGTGCTGAGCATAAACTTGTCAGGAAACTGCTTCATAACAGGCAGAAAATCCTCGATCCGGTTCGAGCTCTCCAGATTAAGCACGGTAAACCCTGCAAAAAAATCCATATAGATGTTATCGTACTTCTCTAATAAACGTTTGATATTCTCTGGCGAATTATAGGCATTCGCATGTCCGAAAATGAAGGTTGTTTTGGGATGTGCAGCCAAGGCATCCTCTAATTTGTCTATTACAAAACCATTCGGTGGATCGATATGGAGTAGAATCGGCGCTTGATACTCCGCGCACAACTCATAAATTTGCGGTAGAAAGCCGTCCATAGGGTCCATAGCCTTCCATTCCACTTTCGATACAACAGGGGAGTAATACGAAGCGGCAGCAATTTCGCCTAGTCCAAAATAACCCTGTTCCAAATTATCCCTCACGACCTTCAAACTAGAAGGATCATGCAAATTAAAGCCTGAGAAATAAGGCACAAAGAAATCCGGCCTTTCTACATAGGCATCCCAGGCATAGGCATCGGTTCGAATCGCGCTGAATTCCGAAACATCCCCGAAAAGAATAACGCGATCCATCGCATCCCGCTTCCATACATTTTGCATGCTTATATACTTCGAATCGCTCGCATCATGGTTATGCGCATCCGAAAGCGGTATAGAGCCATACTGCTGAAGAAGATCGTTGAAGCTTTTTTTTGCAAGGGCGGGTGGTATAGTCTCAACAGGTGTTGCCGCGGTTGTTGCCGCCTGGGAGGGTACAACCTCTATCGGGTTACTTGTGCTTTCCCTGTAATTATGCGAGCTCAGACCCCAAATCCCGCCCCCAATACAAACGCAAACGCTTACACCAACTAGTATACTTGAGCTTTTTTTAGGCATCTTAGATACTCCACTCCTTTAGCCAATCCCCTAACATGAGTTATGCGCTTCGAGCGAATCTACGTTGATTATGACATTAATTAATTACTTATATTTCAATTTTTCCATATGTTGGTTTATGGCTATGTATTCTACTTTAAATATTATTCATATGAAATAGGCTGATCCTACTATTTGAAAATATTATAATATATCCTTTTATAGAAGTATAAAGTAGTTGGTAATCATATACGTCGAAGTACTTTTAATGAAAAAAGTATGCATAGTAATAGATAAAAGAATAATTCGAAAAGTACCGTTTTCGTAACACATGCCTGCTCAATCCAAGAGAATATCAAGTATAATACAGGTATAAATACCTAAATATTTAGATATTTATACCTAGGTGAATATTTGTGTGCTTGCGAGCTGCTCAGGAGGCGAAGAAGATGCAAAAAGTTAACGGTACTCCCTTGAAATGGGGCTGGACAATTCGGAAGAAGCTTATGGCCTTTTGTCTATTGTTGTTATTGATCCCTACACTCTCCCTATCAATAACCGGGTACTTTAACGCCAAAGATGAAACCGACAGGCTTATTGAGAAAAACCTCGAGAACAGCGTCAAACTGATGGTTCAAAATATCATTCAACTGAATAATCTGGTGAAGAACGGTCAATTAACCAAGCAGCAAGCGGAGGAAGACGCTAAACTTATCATGCTAGGCAGCAAGCAGGCAGATGGGACAAGACCGATTAATCGCAATATTAATTTGGGTGTGAACGGCTACTATTTTGTGCTTAATGACAAGGGAGAGCTGCAAGCGCATCCGAGTCTGGAAGGCCAGAACATCTGGGATAAACAGTCGTCGGACGGCATTTATTACATACAGGACATGATTAAACAGGGGCAAAACGGCGGCGGGTTTACGTTTTACAATTGGCCGTTGCCGGGTAGCAGCAAGGAAGGGCTGAAAATCGCCTATGCGCTCAAGGTTCCGGAGTGGAATTGGATTGTTGCAGCGGGATCTTACTACCAGGACTACAATGAAGGGCAGGCTCGCATGTTGCACTCCACGATCACGGTGCTGGTGATCTGCCTTGTGCTCGGAGCGGCGGGAGTTATTTTATTTTCAAACCATATTTCCAAACCGATTAAAAAGATTGCCGCCGAGGCTCGGAAGATGGCGACAGGCGATCTGACTTCGGATGCCTTGCGCATTAAGAACAGGGATGAGATCGGCAAGCTGGCCAGTGATTTTACGACGATGAGTACGAATTTAAAATCGCTGGTGAAGCAAGTGATACATAGCTCGGATCAAGTTTCCAGTGCCTCCCAAACGCTGCAGTCCTCTATTGAGGAAACGACGCAAGCTTCAAAGAATATAGCGGAGTCCACGCAGCAGATTGCGGCCGGCATCGAAACGCAAGCGATGAGCACGGAGCAAAGTTCCAGGGCGATGGAAGAAATGACGCAGGGCATTCTGCGCATTGCCGATACCTCCTCGCAAGCTTATGAAACGTCGATTCAATCGAAGACGGAAGCGGAATATGGCTTCGGGCTGATCGAGCAGTCGATTGTCAAAATGCAGTCCGTGCAGCAAGCGGTCAACAATATCTCCAAGGTGATGGAGACGTTGAATGTGCGCTCCCAGGAAATTAGCGGCATCGTCACCGTGATGTCGGATATCGCCTCGCAAACGAGCTTGCTTTCGCTGAATGCGTCCATTGAGGCCGCACGGGCCGGGGAACAGGGCCGTGGGTTTGCCGTTGTTGCGTCCGAGGTGAAAAAGCTGGCGGAAATGTCGAAACATTCGTCCGAGCAGATCAATGAGCTTGTCTTCCAAGTGCAGGCGGACATCGCCTCGGCTTCCAGTTCGACCGTCCAAGGCATCGACGAATTCCAGCAAGGCATGCTCGCTATCGAGCAAACAGGAACAGCATTTGCCAAAATTGTAGAAACGGCCCAAGGCGTCGTAGGTCAAATTCAGGAGGCTTCGGCAGCTTCTGAGCAAATGTCGGCAAGCTCCCAAGAGATTACCGCCACGTTGCAGGAACTGGATCGCATTGCCGGGCATTCGGCCAGAAGTTCTGAGGCGATTACTGCTGCCACAGAAGAACAAATTGCCACGATGGATGAGATCGCGCAATCCTCCAGCTCTCTGAATCACATGGCGACGACCCTCAAGGAGATGGCACATCGGTTTCATATTAAAGAATAGGCGGTATAGCAAAAGTCTTGTATACGCGCAGTTTTCAAAGAGAGCGACCGGAAAATTTTCCGGTCGCTCTTTGCTTAGTCTGAGATCCTGCGTTGGCTGCAGCAGACGGACATCACGATTGACGATATCGCGTCGCGATTGCAGTAAGCAATGCGCAGAACTTTTCGCGGATTTTTAAAAAGGTGGTTGGCGTTCCTCCCGGCCAGTTCCGAAAGGATATGAAAAACGAGATGGCTCAAAGCCACGCGACTCCAAGAGCTTTTTATAAATGCTGTTACCGCGCATAGAGATCAGGAGTTGCATAACCGTTTCAAGGGGCTTCGCCACACACTCGAACAACCCTTAGAGAACCTATAGTTCTCTAAAACTCTTCTGAGGCTAGAGTAAACAAGTTTCCGATTTCGTTCTTCGACCATATACTATTGCATTCATTAAATACAGGGAAGGAGGGACTACAATGGTCCACTTCTCAAAGCCCCTTATACAAACTAAGGTCCAAGTAAAGATTAAACAAACCCAAGACCCGCAAGTTATCAAAATTGTGCCCGTGGTTGGCCAAGTCGGCGATATTCGCGTTAATTCATCTACAAACCTCGTCTATTATGTCTTTGACGAAAATCTAGTAGGCGTGCTGGACGGTAACACGAATAAAGTGATCGGCAGTGTGCAGACGGGGGATGGAGCTACATTTCTGGCTGTGAACACGCGTACCAACCGAATATATTCAACAAACTTCCGAGCTGCTAACGTCACTGTTATTAATGGGAAAACAAATAAGGCCATCACCAACGTACCTGTCGGCGAGCGCCCTTTTGGCATTGCTGTTCATCGCATAAGCAACCGCATTTATGTCGCCAATACGAGTGGAACGATAAGCGTCATCGACGGCGTCACCAACCGTGTCCTGAAAACCATAAGAGTCGGCGGATCACCTGCCCTTATCGCTATCGATGAACGAACCAATCGGATCTATGTCACTAATGTAATGAAGGACTCCGTTCATGTTATCGATGGCATTACGTTGAGCGTAATTAAAACGATTAAAGTAGGCAAAAATCCAATCATTACGCCGGGTATCCTCCCTGAGACAAACCGGATTTATGTAGCTAATAACCTAAGTCGATTTGCCTCTGTGATATCAGGAACAACGCTTGGTAAAAGCAAGCCCATTCAACTCGGAAAACTCCAAAGCGAGCTTGCTGTAAACGACCTAACGAATCGCGTCTATCTGACAAGCGCTCAGCAAGAGGGGAAAGGTAAATTGTTCATTGTTAGCGGGCTAACCCATACGATTACAGCAACCTTATCCATTCCCACGTTCTCTTCGCTCCTCGTCAACCCGTTGACGAACCGTTATTATGTCGGAGATACAGACACCCGAAATTTGTTCGTGTACAGCGGACTAACGAATCGGCTGCTGGTCAAGCTGCGAACGGGGCAGTCAGCAGGGAGCATGGCCTTGAATAAGCGGAGCAACCGGATTTATGTCGGCAATGAAAATTCGATCACTGTCATTCAAGATTACAAATAACAAATAAGCCCCAATACCCACGGAAGGTGGGCTTGGAGGCTTTTTTGCGTTTCTGTTATTTATCCTGTTAGTTGCCCCTCAGAGAACCCACTAGACTGTGCTAACTATAACACTCCCCGAGATTGATGCCGCCCTTCAATAAAAATTAAATATTTAAAAATTCAAAATATTAAAACTTAAATGACTATTGTTTTGATATGACCTAAAAACAAACGTTCCTATTATTCTGCTTTTGATTGAAATCCATTCAGAGAACTAAATGCATAAATAGAGGCAAGATATAACATTTTCATGTTACTGTGTGTAAGCCGGCAGTCAGGCCTTACAGGGTTTCTACATTTTTCTGAATAATCAAATAATATAGAAATTTTAAAAACAATATTTTGCATAAACCCATTCTAATAACCCATATTTAAAAAGACAGAAAATTAAATCTATTATTAAAAAGTAGTCAAAAATGTGAAATAATCAGAAAACTACATAAAACGCATGAAATTAAAGCAAAAATACAGAGCAAAAAGAGGGAGGTTCACACAAAAATCCATACCGTAAGCTGAGCAAAAGGCTGGAATTGCACCGTTAGTTGACGTGACCGAAAAGAAAAACCTTCATATAGACAAGCCATGGCCGAAAAAGCCAACAATCACGCCGCAATTTTTACCAGTGTTCGATTGTGAATGATTTGTGTTCATTACTCTCATGTTTCAGGGAGCTGTTAGCTTTTATACTAAGCATAAAGGTGTTCTGACACGAAAGGCGGTTATTCCCGATGAAAGCTGAAACAAGTATTGCTCCACAAAGAGTTCAGTCCCGAAAAATAACATCATCCTTCACTTTGAAAGGCCGCTGGGAGTCGCCGTTTGCGGGGTATCTGTTTATTTCCCCGTGGCTCCTTGGGTTTCTGCTGCTTACACTTTGGCCGATGATCCAATCGATGTATTATTCTTTTACCAAATATACGCTGCTTGACGCTCCGGAATGGATTGGCTTGCGCAATTATGAGCGAATTTTTGCAGATGATGAGATTTTCCGACAGTCTTTGAAAATAACGATTTTGTTTGTCGTATTATCTGTGCCAATTAAGCTGTTTAGCGCGTTGATGGTGGCGATGATGCTCAACAAGAAAATTAAAGGAATTTCGGTCTATCGGACATTCATTTATTTGCCTTCTCTTATTGGAAGCAGCATTGCGGTAGCGATTCTTTGGCAGAATATTTTCGGCATAGACGGCTTTATTAATAAATTTCTAGGCATGCTCGGCATAAGCGGCACCAGCTGGATCAGCAACCCCAAGACGGCCTTAGGAACCTTGATTATCCTTGTCGCTTGGCAGTTCGGTTCCTCCATGGTGATTTTCCTTGCCGGCCTTAAACAAATCCCCACCGAATTATATGAGGCTTCATCCGTTGACGGCGCTTCGAAAATAAGACAATTTGTCAGTATCACCCTGCCTATGCTGTCTCCTGTTCTGCTGTTTAACCTTGTGCTGCAAACCATCGGTTCTTTCCAGATGTTCACGCAAGCCTTCATTATTACAAAGGGCGGCCCGATTAACTCGACTTATATGTACGCTTTGTACCTCTATGATCGCGCCTTTTCCCGATATGAGATGGGTTACGCTTCGGCGCTGGCCTGGATACTTCTCGTGGTAATCGCTGTTGTGACGGCAATCATTTTCGCCTCGTCCCGCTACTGGGTATTTTACGAAACAGAAGGAGCGAAAGGTAAATGAGAAACTCACTTATATCTGCTAAATCGTTTAGAACTCATTCCTTATTGGCTATATTCAGCCTACTCATGATCTATCCCATGCTGTGGTGGTTCGGAGCTGCCTTTAAGTCCAATGCAGAAATGAGCTCTCCTTCTCTTCTGCCCAACGAGTGGTTGTGGAGTAACTTCAGCGAAGGCTGGATCGCCATTCCTAAATTTACGTTCACCCATTTCTATCTCAATACATTTGAGTTAATTGCCGGAGTGCTTATTACATCTGTCATTTCCTGCAGTTTGGTCGCGTTCGGCTTCGCGCGGTTGGATTTTCCGCTAAAAAACTTCTGGTTTGCCATCCTGATGGTTACGCTGATGCTGCCAAGCCAAGTGACTTTGGTGCCTCAGTACATCATGTTTAATACTTGGGGATGGGTGAATACGTACCTACCCTTCTATGTGCCGCATGCTTTGGCCGGAGGTATTGGAGGCCCCTTCTTCATCTTCCTGCTGGTGCAGTTTATCCGCGGCATTCCGCGTGAATTAGACGAGTCGGCCAAAATGGACGGCTGCAACTGGTTCGGCATCTACTGGCGAATTGTGCTTCCTCTTACAAAGCCAGCGCTCGTCACGGTCGCCATTTATTGTTTCCTTTGGAACTGGGACGACTTCTTCGGACACCTGCTTTATATTAACTCGGTTAGCAAATACACCGTCGGTCTTGCTTTGAAGCTGTTCGTGGACAGCCAATCAGCACTGCCTTGGGGACAATTGCTGGCGATGTCACTTCTTTCCATCATCCCTTCACTCATCATCTTTTTTATGGCGCAGCGCCATTTTGTTGATGGCATTGCCTCCGGTGCTGTGAAAGGCTAAAATGAAATAAAATATGAAAAAGGTTGCGAAATTGGCAACCTTTTTCCAGTTTCATAGCATCTTATGAGGGGGATCAGCCTTGTTTACTATGTTCAAGCGTGTCCGCATCGGCCGGCTGTTCTTCGGCAGCTTCGCCGCCTTCATTGCCGTGCTGCTGCTCGTCACCTCATGGATAAGCTACAGCCTCACGTCGCGCGAGCTGGCCAGCAATACCGCTAATTATCAGCAAGATCTATTAAATGAATTAAATAAACGCCTGGTTATTCAGTTAAACTCGATAGAGCAAATGTCGCTAGCGGCCTCCAGAAACATTGATATTATCGGATACGATCCGCTCGAAAGCGACTTATTTGAGCGCAATCGCCGGAAGCAGGATTTGGAGAATCTGCTGGCGAGCATCACCTACAGCACAACTATGGTTCAGTCGATTTATTTGTATACGGAGCGGCCTTTTATGCCGGATTCGCAGGGTCCTATCCGCGTCTATAATTTGCAAAAAGTACGGGAAGAAGACTGGTTTCCGGACATTCAAAATAACGATTCCGCTTGGATTAAAGAACGGACGATTCAGACTAACAAAGGTCCGCTCAATGTAATCGGCTATGCCAGGAAACTTTACAACAACTCCGGTATTTACTATGGCATGCTGATGCTGAACGTGAAATCTTCGGAAATTCAGGACCTGATTCGCGGGGAAACGGAAGGCCGGAGCCGGTTGTTATTCGATGCTAGCGGCAGGAAAATGACCTCGATTGGGGATCAAAGCCTGCAAGTTGATGAACTGGATAAATTGAAAGTCATGACTGAAAAGTCCGGAAGCACGCATCTGTCAGCCAAACAGCAAAGCGATTCCTTACTGGTATGGAGCAAATCGCCTTCCAACTGGATGTTGGTTGAGGTCACGCCTTGGAAGAACATCATTAACGGCAGTATCCGTCTGGCACTGATTCTTTTAACGGTAGGACTTTCCGCTATTATTATTGGATTTTTTGTCACGTTTTTTATTTCCAGACAATTTACCAAGCCCATCCGGTTACTGCTCGCCTTCATGAGCAAGCTGCCGGACCGTGGTTTTGCTGCAGACTTGCCTCAAGACTATACCAATGAGTTCGGAAACCTGTTTAACGGTTATCGCAAGCAGATGGAACGCATTGAGGAGCTGCTGGATTCCTTGAAAGCTCAGCATAAACGCCAGCGTGAAGCGGAAATTCAAGCGCTGCAAGCGATGATTAACCCTCATTTTTTATACAATACGTTGGATCAACTAAACTGGCTGGCCATTGATTCAGGCCAAGATAAAATTAGTAAAATCCTCTCCTTGATGGGCAAAATGTTCCGTATCGGCCTATCTAACGGGGAGACGCTCATTCCGATCGCTGATGAGATCACACATGTCGAATGTTATTTGCAAATTCAACAAATCCGCTGGGGCGACCGATTGTCATTCACCATTAACGTCGACGAGTCCGCCCGAGAGCTCTATATTCCGAGGTTAACGCTGCAACCTTTTATTGAGAATGCCATTATTCATGGTTTTCACGGCAGAAAAAAAGGCGAGATCCACGTGAACATAGAGTTAATCAATCAAGACATTCAATTTCAGATTGAGGATGACGGTGTAGGGCTGCGTCCCGATTGGAATCAACCGAAGGTAAGAAAGACGGGCGGTTATGGTGTGCGCAACGTGAAGGAGCGGATTGAAGCCTATTTCGGGCCTCCCTACGGCGTCCAAATGACCAGTTCCAAAGGCAATGGCACGCTTGTCACGGTTCTGCTGCCACAAATCCAATACAAAGAACAGGTGGAGGAGCGGTATTATGTGGAAAATACTCATCATTGACGATGACTTTCAAGTGCTCGAAGGCATGAAAAAGGCGATTCCTTGGGAAGCTATTGACGCCGAATTCGCAGGCGAGGCCAGCGATGGCGCCGAGGGGCTGGAGATGATCAGCCAAACCCAGCCGGACATCGTCATTACGGACATTTATATGCCTGTGATGAACGGGCTTGAAATGATTGAAAAACTCCGGGAAGCGAACTTTCCAGGAGAGATTATTATCCTGAGCGGGTATACCGATTTCCAATATGCCCGGCAAGCATTGCGTCTTCACGTCAGTGACTATTTATCCAAACCCGTTACCGTAGATGAGCTTCGGACTGTGCTGGAGAAAGTCATTAAAGAACTGGAAGCCAAAGAGCTTATCAAGATGGAACAAGAAGACATTAGAAAAAAGCTGATGCTCTACGAACCATTCGGACAGCAGGAATGGTTGAAATCGGTCATGACCGGGACGTCCCACAAATGGGTTTCCAGCCTAAATCTCCCTCCCGCTGAGCAGCAGCACTGGATTCATCGCCACCACCTTGTCATGGGCATTGAGCTGATGAGCACAATACGCACGGCAAACCTGTCGCTAATCGATTGGAATCTATTCCGTTTTGCGCTGGCTAATATCATTCAGGAAATTTTATCGGAAGATTGGCCTGAATCCGACTTCATCGAACTTCACAGCCATCATGCTGCGATCATGTTTCATATTGAGCCTTCGGAGCCTGCTGACGCAGCCCTGAGCCGTATTCACGCAATCGGCAATCGGATTACTGACTGTGTGCTTATGTATCTTAAACTGAACATCCGGATCGGAATAGGTCATATGAAAACAGCTTGGCAGGAAATATCCGATTCCACCGAGGAAGCTTTCCTGGATCTGCTCCAGCAAACGATGACTCCGCAGCCAGGCAAACCAACCTCCCTGCCATCAGATTTGGCGATTCGGCCAATCAAGTTTTATCAGGAGCTTGCGGAAGCTATTGTGTATTTGAAGGAAGAGACTGCTTCGCAAATTGTAGATGCCTATATTCATCAATTGCAGCAAACGCCAACGATAACGCCTGCTTACTTACAGTATCTATGCACGGAGTTATGGACGATCTTCGCCTATTCCCTGTACAGCGTTGGCATTGTGCTGGATGAGCTGTTTCCTGACATGCATCTGCCGTCTGAAATCATGCAAATTCAAACGACAACCCACTTGCAAGAGTGGCTGCGCGCCAAAATTCATATCATCGCCACTAGCCGGCATTGGAATGAGAATTCGAAGCATAAAGAAGCTGTCGATTTCATGATTCAATATGCGCATGACCACTATGCCGAAGAGGTATCCTTGGAAGATATGTCGAAAAAGCTGTACTTATCCCGGAACTATCTGAACCAGATTTTCAAAAAATCAACCGGCGAAACGTTCACCAACTACCTGATTCAGGTTCGAATGAAGAAAGCGCAGGCCCTACTGGCCGAAGGCAAACATCTCATTTATGAAATTTCTGAGAAGGTCGGGTACAAGAACGTCCCTTATTTCAGCTCTATTTTCAAAAAGTATACAGGTATGAGTCCAAGCGAAGTAGGCAAAAGCGGATAACCATCGTTCACCAAACCAAAATTATGTTTTGTGCTTTGTTATTTTGTGATCAAAAGTGAAAGAAGTGTGTTCATTACTATCATTCTTCATTTTTTCCGTTAATCCTATAATGAGATTGTAGGGACGACTAGCCAGCGAGAGGGGATTATCAATGAAAATGCAGATGAGACAATGGGGCATGCTGAGCATGACTGCTTTGATAGCGCTGTCTTTAAGCGCATGCGGTTCTGGGAATAAAGCAAGTACAGCAGGAGGCAGCACAGCTGCAACGACAGCGCCGAACGCTGCAAGCACGCAACCTTTGAAACTGCGTATTGTATGGTGGGGCTCACAAGCAAGACACGATGCTACGCTAAAAGCACTGGATGCTTATACGAAAAAACATCCGAATGTAACCTTCGAACCGGAATTTTCGGGATTTGACGGTTATGCCGATAAGCTCGCTACCCAAGCAGCCGCCAAAAATGCGCCTGATATCATTCAAATGGACCCGGCTTGGCTTTCCGAATATGCGGGCAGAAACCAGCTTGCTGACTTATCGAAAGGCATTCACACCGAAGATATCGACAAGTCGCTCGTAGACTCAGGCAAGTACAAAGATAAACTTTACGCGATCCCGTTAGGCAATAACGCAACCGGTATGATTTACAACAAAAATGCGGTTGATAAACTCGGAATCACGCCACCTAAAAATAACTGGACCTGGGACGAATATTTCCAATTCGGTAAAGATGCCAAAGCCAAACTGGAAAAAGATAAATATGTTTTAATGGACGCAACATCTGACTATACGGTCTACACCGCTTATCAACTAAGCCAAGGCAAAGGCTATCCGATTACGGAAGACGGCAAATTCAACATCGACAAAGACACCTATCTAACTTTTGTTAAAAAATATGCCGAGCTTCGCACAGCTGGTGTCATTCCTCCGGCAGAAATCGCGACCACGGATAAAGAGTCTGATGCAAAGCTTGATCTCATGAACAATGACAACGTATTTATGAAGCGTACTTTCGCAGCTCTGCTGCCTGGCTATGAGGCTGTAAAACCTAACGTTTATTCCCTTGTGAATCAACCAAAAGGCGTGCAATCCAGCGGTTGGCTGAAGCCTTCCATGTTCTGGTCCGTGAGCGCGGATTCCAAGTATGCCGAAGAATCCAAGAAGTTCATCGACTGGTTCGTGAATGACAGCGAAGCAGCAGATATCCTAACCACAACAAGGGGCGTGCCGGTTTCCAAGAAAATGCTCGAGTATTTAACACCGAAACTCACCCCTGCGGATAAAATGCAAATTGAGCTTATTAAGAATGTAGCTCCTGACGCTCAACCTTTCAATGCCGGGGCTAAAGGCTGGAGCAACTACACAGCGAAGGATTTCAAAACGATCGGCGAGAAAGTCATGTTCGGCAAAGTTACCCCGGAAGCTGCTTATGACGAGCTTGTGAAAAAGGCGAAAGAGTATCAATAAATTCCCATAGATATATAAGCACCAAGAAGGGCTGCCCCTCAAGTAGATCATCTACTCGAGGGGCAGCCCTTTTGCATGGCACGGACGCCTCCTGAGAGGCGTCTGAGCATGTCTCTGTTCCGTTTACTACGCAGTAGAGGACAAAGCCTCTTCAAGCCTCGGAGCGCATCGCAAAATGCCTCGTATGGGCAAGATGCGCACGGCGTGCCAATTACTGCGGCTGCTGGGTGGACGCGGTCTAGACGCCTTTGGCGGGCTCTGCCGCGCAGTTCCCGACGCGCAAGGGACGGTGGAGAACACCCACGCTGCTAGAATTTAGCGTTACGGAGACACTTGGCGGCGCAAGTAACCTTATCGTCAACGACAAACTCTTGAGGAACTACAGGCCACTATTTCCACAAATTCAGCCGTTTCCGCGTCCAAGTGGAACTACAGGGCCTTATTTGACCGCCTCACCCTGTTTTCTTCAGGAAAACAGACAAATAGAGGACCACAGTTCCCCTCCGCGCGCAAAAGAGCTCATTCCGGTGAAATAGCGTCCTGTAGTTCTCTCTCCGAGAGAAATCGCTACCAGCGATGGAAGCCAACTTCTTGATTGGAGTGCTCAACGCAAACGAAAAAAAACAACTCTTAACATAATGTTAAGAGTTGTTCTCCGAACTGCTATCTATGCAAGCAAAAGCTTACAGCTTTACAACGTTCTCAGCTTGTGGTCCGCGGTTGCCTTGAACAACGTTGAACTCAACTTGTTGACCTTCGTCTAAAGTTTTGAAGCCTTCGCCTTGGATTGCGGAGAAGTGTACGAATACATCGTTGCCGCCTTCTACTTCGATAAAGCCAAATCCTTTTTCTGCGTTAAACCATTTAACTGTTCCTACTGCCATGGGTAATACCTCCAAAGTTTTAATTAACATGTCTTTTTTCTTGTTTCGAACAAAAAAATTACACATTGGAAAAGGTTTCACAGACTAAAATGATAACCCTTTGCAATAAGCAATTCAGGTTTTACCCCAAAGACTATTAATACTGTACCACACATATTTGGCTAATGCAATTACCCTTCAGAGGCATTTCTTACTAAGGATAAGAGTTCCTCTTTATCCTCTATTTTCAAGGCAATTGTTAGTGCAATTACGACATCATTCGACGGTTGTATTCGACCATTTTCGATGGCATTCAGGATGGAATAACTGACGCCCGCTTTCTCGCCAAGTTTGCGCAGCGTTAGATTTTGCTGTTGTCTCAGCTCTTTCAGCCTGGTATGAAATAACATGCCTTTTCCTCCTCCACTGAAAACTTATTTATTGTCCATTTGCCTGCGAATTTCTGCTCTAATTTTGTCGAAAGGGTCCTGCCAGTCGGGGGGCTTAATGGTTTTGCCAAATTCGTTCTTATGGACTAGACCGTCCGACCACACTTTGGACATGTTGGCGTGATGCACGATGTCAAAAATCGGCCCCGGCTCGACACCCATCTCAACTAAGGTACCCAACACGAAGTACAACTCATCGATCATGGCATCCACTTCATCTTCCAGTGTCGCCGCCTCTTTGAACTCGTCCAGCTCTTCCTGCATCCAAGCCAAGCGAGCTGCCTTGCGGCTCTCCGACAAGCGCTGCGGCGTCGTGCCTACCGGGTGCTCAAAGGTCTGGTGAAACTTTTTCACATCGTTAAAAGCATTTTTCAAAGTCATTCTCGTTTCCCTGCTCCCTTTATGTAGGTTTTCTTTTATATAACACTAAAGGGAGCCATCGGTCAATTACAACCGACGGCCTGTGATAAACCGATTTTTCCAGTAGCTATCATTCATATCCAGCATGACGACGCCGGAGCTCGCCGTGTTGCTCACGAACTTGCCATTACCGACATAAATGCCCACATGATTGATGCGGCCGGGCTTGGACGTACTGAAGAACACGAGATCGCCTTCGCGCAGGTTCGCTTTCTTCTTAACGGCTGTCCCTAACTTCGCTTGATCTGTCGAACTCCATGGGATCGTGATCCCGTTCTTCTTGAAAACCAGCTGTGTAAAAGAGGAACAATCCAGAATCAAACGTGACGTGTCTCTGACGCCAAATTTGTAACGCACTTTACCGATATAGGATCGTGCCGTGCGTACAATACTACTTGCTTTGCTTGTGCTCGTGCTTGTGGCACTATAGGCTGCAGTTGCAGCAGAATCGCTCGCAGCAGCGAAGGCTGACTGAGGTCCGAATAACATGGTTCCTGACGTTAATAAAGAAAGCGCCAGGCCGATTCCCACGAATGATTTGCTAAGGCGGCTCTTTTTCACTAGTAACATGATGGGATATCCTCCTTCATGGATCATGGTGATGGGCTTGTTTGGCCCTGGGTCCACCATAACACACATAAAAGGACCGGTATTTACCAGTCCTTTGGGATATCCAAGCGGCGCCTAGCTTTAAGCGCCTTTATTAGAATTTGCTTAAAGTTGGCTGAGTCCCTACCTCTTGACAACACTCACACCGAGTTCGGTGTCTGCTCATTTCGGTACTCAGAAGGGGTCACACCGTATTTCTTGCGAAACACCTGCGAGAAATGACGCATGTCCTGATAACCGATCCGATCAGCGACGTCCGCCAATTTCAGCTTAGGGTTCAAAAGCAGCTGCTTCGCCTGTTCCAGACGAAGATGCGTGACATATTCCTTGAATCCCTGGCCGATCTTCTGTTTAAATAATTGGCTGAAATAAACCGGATTCAAGTAAACGATCGCTGCGACCTTCTCCAGCGACAGGTCGTCATGATAATGCGTGCGAATATATTGCAAAGCCACATCAACCGAGCGGTCACTGCCGCTCGCATGATGCTCGTAGACCTGCGTCGTCGAAGCTTGACGCATGCGCTGTACTTCGGCTGGCACCGCCTCGAAGCGGTTGATCTGTTCGGAGCTCATAATCTGAAAGGGCACCTTCAAATACTTCACGAGATGGCTGCGCAGCTCATCCACGAGTGTCGTCAAGAGGGCGGCGTCCGGGAATGTGACGATGCCGAGCAGGCTTTTGCTGTCGTGGACCGTTACGAAACCTTTGCCGTAGCGCTCGATCAGCTCTTGGAGGACGTTCTCGATAATGAAATTTTCGAGGAAAACGGCCTTATCGCTCTCCATTTTCACCATGATGAGATGGAAATGCGGGTGCTGCTCCATGAAGGGCTTCATATCGATGCGCCCGGTATCCAGCCCTTGCGCAAAGCGCTGAAAGACAGCTTCCTGCAAATATTTGCGGTTCGCCTTCAGGAGCTCAGACTCCTCGTTCAGCTCAATTTCGTGAGCGATTTCCTCGCCAAGCTTCCGGATCATCTCGCTGAGCACCTCTTTGCCGATCGGCTTCAGCAAATAATCCTTGGCTCCGAGCCGCACAGCCTCCTGCGCATACGAAAATTCGGAATAGGCGGATATCACCACCCATTTCACATTCGGATGCCGGCTCCGGGACATATTCATGAGTTCCAGCCCTGTCATTCCCGGCATGAGAATGTCGGTGAGGACGATTTGAATGCGGTGGCTCCGCAGCAAAGCAATCGCTTGCTCCGCGTTCGCCGCGAGATAAACCTGATGCTCAGGAAAGCGGTTGAGCAGCGTACGCTGGATGCCCTCCCGAATCACCGTTTCATCATCTACGATGAGAATATCCATGGTTTTACTCTCCTTTCCGAGGAAGCGGCATCGCAATGACGACGGTCGTTCCTTCTCCTTGCTTGCTATGAATGCGAAGTCCATAAATATCTCCGAACATAAGAACGATCCGGCGATGCACGTTGGTAATGCCAATGCCTCGTCTCGTTTGGCCGGATGCACTGGTTGTCTGCGGAGATTGCAGGGATGCCATAGCCCCGTCAATATCCGATGCGTCCTTGATGAGCTGCTCCTGCATGTTCTGGAGGGCACTCTCTTCAATGCCGACACCGTTATCCTCAATCACAATCCGCAGCTCATGCTCGCTGATCTCCGTGTAGACCCGCAGCACGCCAGGCCGGTCAAGCGGTTCCAGCCCGTATTTGACCGCATTCTCAATGATTGGCTGAAGCGTCATTTTCGGCAGGACCACATCCAGACATTCCGGCGCAACATCCAAAACAGTGCTGACCCTGCCTTCTAAGCGGCTTTCAATGATCGTCATATAATGTCGCATTTGATCCAGCTCTTGGCGAAGGGTTGTTTTCGAGGCCTCCTGCCAGTCGCTGCTGTAACGAAACATATGGGACAAAGCTAAAATCACTTTTCCTAAACGGTCGTTCTCCCGCTCGTCTAACATCCAATAAATCATATCGAGCGTATTATAGAGAAAATGCGGATTAACTTGAGATTGCAGCGCCTGCAGCTCCGCGTTCTTCTCACTCACGGTGGCGAGCGTGATGCGCTCAATCAGTTCATCCATCCGATTCACCATTCGGTTAAAGGAAGATACGAGCGAATTGATTTCTTCGAACGATTTGACCGTTACTGACCCTTTGAAATTCCCCATCTCCACCTGCTTCATCTCCCGAATCAGCAGCTTAAGCGGCGAGGAAATGTTCTGGGAAATAATACTCGCAAGCACCAAGGACAGGAACACTACCGCTAGAATCACGAGGTACAGGTACTCTCTTGTTTTGACAACCTCAGAGTTAATATCGCCTTTGGGAGTTAAACCGAAGACAGTCCAATCGGACATCTTCGCTTTGGCCGAAACAATCAGTTGGTCTGTTCGGTCATCCACGACGATCTCATTGTTTTGCGGGCGCGGCAGGCCTCCGAAAGAAGGAGGAATGTCCTTCTCCCCGGCGGTAGAGGCAATCATATGATCTTCCTTATCGACGATATAAACCTGGCTGTTCGGGGAAATCCTCACGTTCGAAAGCGCCGCCAGAATCGGCTGCGGGTTCGTTTCAATCACCAGAACGCCAATCAAGCGATGATCGGTTAAATCGTACAATTTGCGTCCGAATACGAAAACGGAGTCTTGCTGAAACCGGTTGATGATCGAGCCTTTGGATAGACCCAACCAAACCATTTCACCGGAGGAATCCTGCAGCTTATGGTACCAGGCCGTACTGGCATAGTCCGCATTAATGACACTGTCAAAGCCGCGTTCATAGTTATAGTTTTTGCCCGCATTCGTAATGATATGAATTCCGAAAATGTCGTCTCTGGAGTAATAGGCCGCTCCCATGATATTCGTAATGGTGCGCTCATTAATAATGTTAACCGCTTCATCTTTGCTCGTATCACGATCATGGATTAACCTGAGCATCTCATAATTGCTGTTGAGCGATTTCGTAATGCTGTCATAACCCTGCAGCAGCAATTCAAACAGGCCCACCGTTTGGGAAATATTTTTCTCCGCCAAATCACTGATTTTGCTATGAATAATGTCCGTTGTTTTCTTGTAATAGAGCACGCTTACCAAAGTTAAGAGGATCAGCATGCAGGAAATAAAAAGCAAGAACAGCCGGCTATGAATAGAATGAAGGCCCCGTGTCACTTCGAAGTCGGTCCCCTTTCGTTAGTCGTTACAGGTTATCATATCACAGGCTGTTTCCTAAACGGCAAAAAGAGAGGGGTGAAGTTAACCCTTCACCGCTCCCGCTACCATACCTTTTGTAATTTTATCGGCTAATAGGAAATAAATGATAATGACCGGCAGCGCGCCTAACACGAGAAACGCCCCGATAGCCCCGTAATTTACCGAATATTGACTCACGAAGCTGTTCACCCCGAAAGGCAGCGTTTTGAGCCGCTCGGACGAAATGAATGTCGCCGCAAGAATGTATTCGTTCCAAATATTGATGAACGTCAAGATACATACTGTCATCATTGGAGGAATCGAAATCGGAAGAATAATGCTTCCAAAGATTCGGAAAACCCCCGCGCCGTCTACGACAGCAGACTCTTCGATCTCAGCCGGAATGGATTTCATGAAACCGCTGAGGATAAAGACTGCAATCGGCGTCTGAAACGCGATATAAGGCAAAATGATGGATAGATGCGTGTTCAAAGCATTCAAGTTTTTGAAAATAATCATCAGCGGCAGCAATGTCGCTTGCATCGGAACCATCATTCCGATCAGGAAGATGATCATGACGACTTGGCCATATTTCCACTTGAACCTTGTAATCGCGAAGGAAACCAAGGAACTAAGCAAGATAACGCAGACCATTGTAACCGATGTGACGAAAAGACTGTTTTTCAAGTACTGGAAGTAATGCCCCGCCTCTACAGCCGAGGAGAAGTTCTTCCATTGAAGCACTTGCGGGAGGGCGAAAAACCGCCCCGACAAGATTTCCTCATTCGTTTTTAACGAATAAATAAACAACCAAAGCAGTGGATACACTTGTGTAACTACGAGCAACGACAAGAGTGCAATGACCAAAACTTTCAGGATAGAGAAGCTTTGGCGTCTCCGAGTCATTGCAGGCGCAGCTACCGCTGCTTTCCTGACATCTTGCATGGTGACACTCCCCTTCCTTAAGTAAATCTTCTCTCTAGTTTATTAAAGATACCATTGATAATTACAGTTGCAATCAAACATAAGACAACCAAGAATGCAGCGATCGCACTACCATATCCATACTTCATGGATAGGAAGGACATGTTGTACATATGTGTAGAAATGACGTCTGTCGCATGCGCAGGGCCGCCTCCGGTCATAACCATGACCATGTCAAACGCTTGTAAGGAGCCGATAAAGGCAAGAACGATCGATATTTTGAAAATCGGAATATTCATAGGGAAAGTTATATACCAGTCAGCTTTAAGGCCTTCGGCTCCATCAATTCGCGCCGCTTCATAAATATCAGCAGGAATGTTCTGAATGCCGGTGAACTGGATCAAAGTGTGGTACCCCAGGTACTGCCATAGGGCCACGAAATAGAGAGAGTACATAGCAATCTTCGGATCCGTTAACCAGGATCTCGACCAGCTGTGCAAATTCAACATGTCCAATACTTGATTGAGCATACCGCCCATTGCGGCAGGGTTATAAATGGTTTTCCAGAGCTGTCCGACAATAACAACGGACAAAATAACCGGTAAGAAGTAAGCAGAAACTAAAAAATTCGGCTTTTTGATGAATCGGTTCAAGAGAACGGCTACACCTAAGGCAATTGGAATTTCAACCATTGAAAATACAGCAAACATTAAAGTCCGTTTCACAGACGGCCAAAACACAGGATCATGAAACAATAAGTTACGGAAATTATCCAAACCAACGAATTTTGCACCGCTGATCCCGTTCCAATCCAGCAACCCACTATATAACGATACTAGAATCGGTACAAAAACGAGACAGACATAAATCAACAAACATGGCAGTACAAACATGGCAATCGTCCACTTGGAGACTCTTAACACATTCACTTGGCTCGCCTCCTTCATGAGATATACCAATCGGAATTCACCCTCTACACCCTTGCGGCGCTTAGGATAAATTCCGATTTGGCTGCTAAATGATTATCTATTTACTTTTTGTTCGTATCGTAAGCTGTTTGGTGCTCTTTGCCAACTTCAGCAGGATCTTTCTTCTGAACGAAGAGGTTTTGGATGCTTGCCAAGTGGCCTTGTGCTGTTCCTGGGTTCATTGTGTTATCGAACGCAAGGTCGCCGCCTTTAACTTGTTTGAACATATCCAGAACTTCCATCGCCATATCGGAGTATCCAGCCGCTTTGAAGTCACCGTCAACTTTTTGAGCGATACCTACTGCGCCTTTAACCGCGAATGCTTCTTTCGGGAAGTTCAACATGAAGTAGTTCAAGAAATCTTTGGTTTCTTTCAAGTGTTTGCTGTTAGCAGAAATTGCGAACGCGCTTCCTGGTGCAAGCATGAATTCGTCAGGGTTACCTTTGCCTTTAACCGTTGGGAATTTGAATACGCCGACTTTACCGTTAACGGAAGAAGTTTCGATACCGCCTGTTGCCCATGAACCCATGTAGTACATAGCCGCTTTACCTGTTTTGAACAAGTTTTCACCTGCGTTGTAGTCAAAAGAAGTTGCGCCTTCTTGGAATGCGCCAGCTTGAATCAGGTCTTGGAAGCTGCTTACAGCATCCGTGAATGCTGGATCTGCGAATGTTTTCTTGCCATCAACAACAGCTTGCAGGAAGCCAGGGCCGCCATTTGTGCGAAGCAGCACGTTCATGAACAAGAAGGAACCCGTCCAGGAATCTTTTTCACCGATCGCCATTGGCTGAATGCCTTTGCCTTTCAATGTTTTTACAGCTGCAACCATATCTTCGAATGTTTTCGGTACTTCTACGCCAGCTTGTTTGAACAAGTCTTTGTTGTAGTAAACGAGACCGATGTTGTTACCATCCGGCAATGCGTAGATGTTGTTGTTGAATGTGTACCAGTTCAAGATTCCTTCTTGGAACGTGCCTTTCAGGCCGTTTTGCTCAACCATGTCATTAAGCGGCGCGAACAATCCTGCGTCTACGAAAGGTTTCATTTGAGCGGCTGGATTCACGATCGTGATATCCGGAACTTCTTTGGAAGCTGCTTGTGTTTTGAGCTTCAGCTTTTGTTGGTCCGTGTTCAGGGAATCAAGTTCGATTTTGATGTTCGGGTTTTTCGTTTGGTAGTCGTTCACGATCTTTTTCAACATGCCGTTTTTCGGATCTGTTGGATCGGGATATATGTTTTGGAACGTGATTGTTACGTTTTCTTTCGTTGTGCTTCCACCGCTAGGTGCTGCTGAAGCGCTCGCGCCCGGTGCCGGTGTCGTTGTGCTGCCGCCTGCACCACATGCTGTTAAGGAGATAGCCAGTAAGCCTGCTGCTGTTAATTGAAGACCTTTATATTTTTTAATCAATGTGAATCCCCCTCGTTTGTTTAGTGAACTTGATGACCCTATTATCGCTCGAAATTGGCAACCCTTACAATGTGTGAACTTTAGGATTCATGTTTACTTTTTATAGGTTTATGTACCTGAATGTATCCTTTCAAGAGCATGCGAAAAACCGGCGATAGGGTTTGAAGAGCTTTGAGTCGAGCTTGGAAAGTGTTTGAAAAGCGTTGAAAGATGTGACTGTCAAAGAGCGTGAAGAAGTGGTAAAGCGTGCAGAGCAGGGCTTGCCATAGCCCCGGTATTCAGTAGGATACCCCTTATTGTTGATTGTAGTGACGTACAGAGGCGGTAAGATGTGGTTTGATATCGCAAATTTTTCCCTCTATTTGTCCCGAGACTCCTCATAATGCATGACGTGAAAATATCGAGTAGGCCCATGCGCATTTGCATGGGCCTCTCACAGATCCGGACATTCGGGTCATCGCATCCGGTCTTGCCAGCCAACTGGTTATGCCGCGCGGACTAAGCACTATGCGTTAGCTATGTACTTCCGCCACTTCGCGGTGTACTAGAGACTTTCACTCATTAGTCTATTGCACTACGAAGCGCATAAAAAACGACCCTCCCACCAAATTGACAAAGGAGAGTCGTTCTAATAAATAACCTAATAAGCCTTAGGCACCTCAACACGATGAGTCACGCCATCTTCCGTAAAGTAAATATGCGTGTCGAACCCTTGATCGTCCATGAAATAGGACACATACTTCGGCTCGCCATGCTTAATCGGCACCAGGAGCGTAGCGATCCGGTGGCTGCGCGCCGGCTTCGTCGTCGCCTTGAGATGCCAATGCAGCGGCAAACCTTCGATCTCGCTCAAGTCCACATCCGCGAAGCCCTCATGCTGTGTAAGCTCAAGCTCGCCCGAGGAGCAGTAGACGAAACGACCATCCATATCGGCTTTGCGGCCTTGGACTTTGAAGGTCTGTCCATTCAGCTTCATTTCATACAGCGTCTGGAACAGCCAATCCACGGTGCCCGTCTGTGCCAGATCGATGTGATCTACGACGACAACATAGGTCCCAAAGAAGTACAACTCGCGTACGTACCGCTCCAGATAAGGGACGTACTCCCTGTACGCTGCTGTGGCATTGCTGCGGGAGTAGCCGTAACCTTTGCGCTGCTCAGCCACTTCAACGAACCCGTTCGCCGCCATATTCAGCACTTTGTTCTTCTCCGCGTATTGACCAAGGCCATCGATCAAAATATTATTCGTCGAACGCGTCTGTCTGCGCCAGTTCATGTGCATCGTGGAGCTGAACGCCACGTAGTAGCCGCTCTCAATCGCAAGCGGTTCCCCATAGGCGTGCAGCAGGAACCCGTTCTGGTCGCCATGGCTATGGCTGACAGAGCCATATTTGCTGCTCTTCGTAAGCAACATAATGTGGCGCTCGGGATCCGCCATATGCGAGTGGAAAGCAACCCAACCGATGTCGCGGAACCATTTTACCTGCTCGATATTCGCATCCGTTGGCACAATGGCCTCCACTTGTGGATAGTCGTGACGGAAAACCATTTCGTCAAAACGGAAGTCCCACCAGCCGTAGTTGTAAAACTTCATTTCAGAATCGGTATCCGTCTCGCGTACCCGCTCAAAATACCACTGATACAGGCCGTTCCCCGTCACGCCGGCGAATTGGCGGATGTTGAAGCCTGTTTTCAGGCTAACAGGATCTCCCAGCGTGGATTGGTCGCCAAAGCTTGCGCGCAGCGTATCCGGACTGAAGGCGTACAGCGGGAAATCGCCCGTTTTCGTAAAAAATGGCCGTTTATAGAAGTTAATGCCCGTATATTTTTTCAGCAAGTTCATCGCTTCCGTAACAAAAGCCATCCCGGTCGTCCAATACATCGGACCTTCCGCCCAGCCTCCATCCGGTCCGCCCCAAGGGGAATAGATGCATGCATAGTATTCAAGGGTATAATCCAGCCATTCGCGTGCTTCCGGCTCTTCCTCTAACAAGGCAATGCAGCTCGGGACCAGCACGCTGGACAGCGAACGAACGGCGTGGCTGTCAAATGGCACGTGATGAATTTTGGAGTGGTCTATGACATGTGTAGCAATTTGCCGTGCACGTGCAAGCAAAACCTCTCGCACAAGCTTCCGCTCAAGCTCCGTTAACCGCCCATGCAGCCAGTCGTAGCCCCAGGCAATCGCTCCAGTCATTCGGAAAGAGGCCTCATCGTTGTAATCGCGGCTTGTTGTGCCGTTGACATCCCAATTGCAGACGTGAAGCAGCCACGTTTTGGCGCGATCCAGCATCTCTTCGTTAGCCAAAATCGTTCCGGCTACCGCCAAATGGCGGATCGCATACAAGACTTCTTGTGTGTCCATGTACATTTGACGCCACAGCTTGGCAACACGTTTGTTGCCCGGGTAAGGCTGCGGCTCAGCGATGAGTTCGCGATCCATCCACGGTTTCACAGACTTTTCAAAAAAGACATCGAACCCGCAGTAAGTCGGATCAGCTTCCAATTCGCTTCGGAAAGCTTCAACCTCAGCGGACTGGAGCCATAGCCGAGGGTGCTGCAAAGAGGCTTCGGCATAACGGCGATCCCGACTAGGCAGCGGAGTTTCCGGCAGGTCAGCCGGGACTTCAAAACGTCTCACCTTACTCCAAGCGGTTTGTTCGTCTTTCTCTCCGAGCAAAGCGTAGCGCCAGTAGTAAGTTCCTGCCTCAAAGGCATCATCCGGTGTATATAAATTATAGGGAATCGGCTTGATCGTTTGCGTGCCTGCCTCGGAAAATACGTCCGACTGCGAAATTTGCAGCACGTAACGGTCATTCTCCAGTTGGGCCGGAATCCACGTGAAGCGTGGCGGGTTCTCCAACAGTTTAGTTTGCTCATTCGGCTCGTATTGTACGGTTAATACGCCGCTCTGCGGTTCGTATAATGGCGACAGGGTTGTCATCACGATGCTCCCTTCTTCTATATGAAAATTAAACCTTTATCTTCTGTAAGTTGAATACGTGATGCGCTTTCCGATTGACCGGGTACGGCAATCTCAACTTCCTGCGCGGAAACACGGGTAAGCGAGGCACTGCTATCTGCCCGGTACACGTGGATGAATTCAGCTCTACGGTCATTACGCCGGTGGAGGACGGCAGTAAGCGGCTGACTTGGGTCGATAGAATCACCTGGCGTTTGTACCGCCAGCAGCTCGTCGCCCGATTCTGCCAATGCTGTGTGGAACACGACCTTGTTTTCCCCGAGCGCATAGGACAACTGCAGTTGGCCTGCATCCGGCACCAGTCCGCCAATGATCGGGTGCTTCTGTTCCGTTAACTCGGAAGCATCTTTCTCTTGAATCCGAAGTGTGTACACCTCGTCCCGTTCCTCAAGCGTTCCTGTTAGAGGCTGAACGGCAGGATGCATCCACCATTCTATGCTTCGCTCCCCTTCGGCAAGCTCAACCTGGAACCAATCCAGCAGCCACTCGTCAGTAAGCAGCAGATGGCGATTCATCGTGCAGCCTTCGTAGGCTCCGGTGGATTGCAGCCAGGCGTAGACGGACTTTCCGCCACTAGACGCCTCATAGCGAACGCAGCGCCCTTCATGCGGCGCTTGGGACATGCCGTCCAGCGACACCGTGTTGTGGCTGGACGTTTCGGCAAACCACGATTTCCGCATAGGCGAGCCGTAAGGCACCATGCCAAAATCGGGAGTAAGCGTTTGCGCAGGATGCATCAACGTCAGATGCAGCTTGTCGTAGTGGCCGTGGGAACCGCCATGCTCGCCGAAATCGGCGAGAAACGACAGCGGGTTCCCCGCCACCCGGCCGATGATGAATCCGGCATCCGGCCAGAGCCTTGAAGCCCGCGAAGCCGCAGAAGCCTGCGGGCGCTCGTCTGTGCCATAGAGCAGCGCCTCCAGCTGCTCGCCGCCGGCAGCGCCCAGCTGCCGGTACGCTTCGCGCAAGACCGGCGCGAGGCCGGCAATGCCGTAGATCGCGAGCCCCTGCTCTGCGATCTCAGCGATCTCGCGGGCATAGGGAGCACGCGCGAGCGGCCCGTCATGCAGGGCAGGCAGCGCGCCCTGGTCGTCGGCCAGCTCGGCGAGCGCCTCCAGCATGCCGCGCATGGATTGGCCCTCTGCGCCTGTGACGGCGTAGAGGTCAATCCCGAAGCGCTGCGCCATCTCCGCAGCGATCAAGTACGCCCGAAGCACGAATACGTGGTAATACGTGCTTCCTTCGAATTCGAACTGATCGGGTTTCACGCCGATCGAGAGATGATGCTTGAAGCCGCCTTGGCCTTCAATCAGCGCTTCCAGCGCCGCTTGCTCGCCGCGGGCGGCGTAGACGCAAGACAATGACGCGTTCAGCCAAGCGGTGTAATTGTTCTCCGCATTGTTCCGCTCATGAATAAGAATGTGCCGGTATTCTTCCATACTCCCGGCAAGCAATCCCAAAAAGACGTCGATAGCCGCCTGCTCCTTCTCATCGAACACAACGCCTTTATCGCGCAATAACAAGTAAGCGCGAATCAGGGTTGTGGACCAGATCGCTTCCGTGAGCGCTTGATGGAACGCGCGCCCTTTCAGCATCCAGCTTTGCGCTTCCGGATGCACGGGGTAGAGCGGGAACTGCTCGGCGTATTCGACGAGCAGTCTTTTGCTAAGCTGGGCGTAGGAAGCCTCGCCAAGCGCTGCATAGACAGCCGCTGCTTGCAACGCGACGCGTGCCAGCGACTGATGTTTAAACACGAGCCAAGCGCCGCGGTAGGCTTCGCCTTCAATGCGGCAGCCGTGCGGGCACGCGAACTCGGATGCATCGACTTGCCTATCTTCGAACACCAGTTCGGTATGATGATGTGGGCAAACATACTGGTGCCACCAGCCACCAGGTTCTTTCGGAATCGACAGGCTGCCGGCTTGCTGCAGCTTGTCGATTTCCTCTTTTAAGATATGGGCTATACGGTCCGATCTAAGCGCGGTACTCATCGCATCATCATCCCGCCGTTGATTTCAATCGTTTCACCTGTTACATAAGAAGCCAAATCGGAAGCAAGGTAAAGCACGGCGCCAGCTACATCATCAGGTGCTCCTTCACGTCCAAGCGGAATGCCGTTAATCGTCGCAGTACGAGCTGCGTCCGTTGTAAATGTCGCGTGGAACATTGTGTTCCCGATAAAGCCAGGGGATACGTTATTCACCGTAATGCCGCTTGCCGCGACTTCTTTCGCCAAGCCTTTGGAGTAAGTAAGCACGGCTGCTTTGCTGGCTGCATATACGCTCGAACCTGGTCCGCCGCCGTTATGCGCAGCAACAGATGTCATGTTGACGATACGGCCGTAGCCTTTGGCTTTCATGCCGGCAAGCACTCTTTTGCACATGAACACGGTGCTTTTCAAATTAACGTCCATAATGCGGTCGTACATCTCTTCAAACATTTCGGAATTCGGCACACGCTGTACCAAATGGCCTGCATTGTTGACTAAAATATCAATAGTGCCACCTAGCGCTTGCTCCACTTCACTTACGAGTCTATCGATCTGCTCGATATTCGTCACATCGGCTTGCACTAATACAGCTTCGCCGCCCGCCGCTTGAATCGCTGCGACAACTTCTTGCCCTTGTGCTACGTTGTTCAGGCAGTTCACGCCAACTTTTGCTCCGTTGCTAGCCAAAGCCAATGCGATGGCGCGTCCGATCCCCGCGTTTGATCCTGTTACCAGTGCAATTTTCCCCGTTAAGTTGATGTTCATATGAATTCCTCCCATGTTTTGTTTAAGATATATATGAATGGGAAAATAAGAGCCTTTAGCGACTTCTATTCCCCGTTTACCAACGAAAATTTTCAGCGTTCGCCTTGGCGACTAGCCGTCTCGATGAGTGTAACGGACTCTAGGAACGTTAAATGAGTCTATTTGCTTCCTTTTTGAAGGCTAACGGACATGAGAGACTCTTTTCCCACTTCAGAGCACAGAAACGCCATTATATCCAGCAAATAAGGACTACTATGTCCGTTAAAATTGTTGGCGATAGACTTTTGACCCGATTATGGTCATCTGAGTCCGTTAGCTTAGATGGGCAGAGGTAGATGGGGCGCGGCGGGATTGGCGACGTGACTCAAGCGTTCCCCAGGCGTTCCTCACCTGCTCCAGCCAGCCCAGCTTCGCCCTCTCATCTTGCCCGTAGATGGGCAGAGGTGAGGGGCGTGGCGGAATCGGCCGCTTCCATCAGTTCCGCATCTTCGGCCGTGCCGTCTCCGGCATCGTCATCGTCAAGCACGAGCCGCGTCCCCACTCGCTGTCGACCGACAACCCGTAAGCCTCGCCGAACACCATCTGTATGCGCCGATGCACGTTCATAAGGCCAATGCCGCCTCGCCGAGGCGAGCCGTTCTCTTCCGGCTCCGCCAATCGGTTCTGCTCCAGCTTCTTCCGCAGTTCCTCAAGCCGCTCCGGCTTCATGCCAATGCCATTGTCCTCCACAAAAACTTGGAACAAGCCGTTTTCCTTCTTGGCGTTGATACGGATAAAGTGATGCGGCTCCACGCCGTCCGGAAAAGCATGCTGAAAAATATTTTCAATCAATGGCTGCAGCGTCAGCCGAACCATTTTCTCCAGCAGCAGATATGGCGGGATTGCCACATCAATTTCGAACTCTTTGCCCGTCCGATGCTGCAAAACAATCATGTAGTTGCGAACATGGTTCAACTCATTGGCCACTGTAATTTCTTCCAAATTGGTCTGAACGGAATAACGGAGCATGAACGCCATGGCTTCCACCATCTCGGTGATTTCCGTTGAATCCTGAACAATGGCATAACAGTTAATCGTTTCGAGTGTGTTATATAAAAAGTGAGGATTAATTTGCAGCTGCAGCGACTGGTATTCCGCCCGCTGCCGCTCCAGCTTCGTCTCCCCTAGCTCCAAGGCATTTTTCTGCTGTTCCAGCTCCGCCTCGTAGACCCGCTCAATCATATCGGAAAGGCGCGTCACCATCAGGTTGTAGCTGTGAATAAGTCCGCCGATCTCGTCCGTACGGCCGGATTCATCAATGTACTGCCAATTTCCCTTTTCCGTTTCTCTCATACTGTCTTTCAACCAACGAATCGGCGCAATAATCGAACGCCCGAAACGGGTTGCCAGCCACAACGCAATGGCCAGGGTAATCAAACCTACACTGATTGTTGTCGTTCGAATCGTATCAGCTGGCCGTCGCAGCTCGTCAACCGGCATGGAAGCAACCAGATTCCAATCGGAGTAACCGGATTTGCGGGACACAAACATGCGCTCCTCACCGTCATATTTGTAAATGAAGGTCTGGTTGCCGCTTGCCAGCACATGCGAAGCCAAATCGTCCTGCGGCTTGCGCTCGCTCATTGAACGAGGGTAGATGTAGTTTCCAGCATCGTCTATGATGAAAAAGAAACCCTTTTTCCCCAGACTCACCCGATCCCACGTCTTCGCCAGTTCATCCAGCTTGATCTCGATGGCGACGACCCCGCGATTGGCATCCCCGTAAGAAGGTCCCCTTACTTTACGTGCCATCGTCACGACAGAGCCCTGATCCACCTCGCGAATACTCATATTCAGCAGCGAGATTTTGCCGTCTACCGGCGTCATTTTCATCAAATAATCATACTTTTCTTTCACCAGTACGGGGTCGAAATTCAGCAAATTCTGGTTTTCATAGATGACTGAGCGCCCATGCTGGCCAACCGCATAAATCATGTTCAACTGTTTATATAACGTCACAACGGAAATGACCGAAATACGTGCAAATTCCTTGATCTTTTCGCTGTAAACATAGTACTCGTACGAATCATCCGGCTTGATTTCCATAAATGCGCGCACATCCGAGTTGGAGGAAAACGCGTTGCTGAGGAGCTCGTAAGCCTGCAAATAACTATCCGTCTGATAGTTGGCGCTATCGATCATTTGCTCCATGTATTGCTTCACCTGGCCATCGAGCGCTCTGGAAGACTGCACATAGGAGAAAGCGCCAACCGATACAAGGGAGAGCACAATCACAATGAGAAAGTTGGAAAAAATTTGCCGTGACAGCGTCTTGCCTCTCATGTACGAATCCCCATTTGCTGGCGATACTCGGATGGAAGGCAGCCTTCATACTTCTTGAATGTTTTCGTAAAATGCGGGTGGTCAGCGTATCCGACTTCCCCCGAGATATCCGTAATGCGCCATTGCGGCTGCTCGAGCAGCTTTTTCGCTTTTTCCATGCGCCTGCGTGTGCGGTACTGCACGAACGTTTCCGATGTGTTTTGCTTGAACAATTGGCTGAAATACGAAGGGTTGAGTCCGATGAATTCAGCCACTTCCTCTAAGGAAACCTCCTCTGCGAGGTGCGTCTCCATGTATTGCTTCGCTACCTCCACAGGATCTTTCAACTTCCCTTTCCGCTTATTCCTAAGCTCATCCAAGTGGCCGTAGACCGCACCGGTGAATCGGAGCCAAGCCTCCTCTTCGCTGGCAGCGCCGGTTAAGGCAAGCTCGCCTTGCATGAGATAAACATCGCGCACATTCAAACGTTGGTGCAGCAGGGTATGAATTTCCTCCAAAATATCGAGAAGCCGGTTCAGCTTCAGTTTATAATCTTTGAGCTCTGTATAAATTTCTTCAAGCAAGCTGTCTAATTCCGCCTGATGCAGCATCCAGACCGCATGCTCCATGCGGCTTGCCCATTGTTCCAGCTTCGTTACAGCAACGAAAGATTCGGAGCTTACCTTGGACCTGGTACGGATCAGCTTCTCCAATACGTTCTGAAAACCTTTGATATTTACAGGTTTCAGCAAATACTCTTTAACACCATAAGAAACACATTTCTGGGCATATTCAAAATCGCTATACCCGGAAATAACGACAACCTGGATGTCCGCATCCATTTCGGCAACGCGGGCGCACAGCTCCAAACCGTCCATTTTGGGCATACGAATATCGGTAAACAGGAAGTCGGGTCGATCCTCTTGAATCCGCTGTAAGGCGACAACACCATTCTCAGCCGTTCGCAGGCTTTCGATCGGCAGCTCCGATTGTTCGACTAGCTTTTGTAATCCTTTGCGTATCATCGGTTCGTCATCGACAATGAGGATGCGGTACATGAGGCGGCAGCTCCCTTCTTACCCTTCTGAAATGCCCGCTCCCCACGCGCTGGTGTGCTCGTGAGGAGTCGGTCATGCTCAATGCTTGAGCTTATTTACGCGGCATCGACACAGTCGTACCGGAATCTTTGCTATTGAATTTCTCTGTAGCTTCCTTGATCACTTCGTTGCCGCCTTTGGACTTCCACTCTTCCAATACTTTCGGCCAATCGGAGATCGGCTCTTTGCCGTACACCATTTTGACCATGTGAGAAAGAATAACAGGTGGCGCTTGATCGGACAGCGGAGAAATATCAGGATTTTTCATTAAGGACTCCAGGCGCGGCTCGAAGTTGATACCATCGCGTCCTTCATTTTTCAAAGTCGTATCGTACACATTCATTAATTTCTTGCCATCTTCTGTCATACTAAGTGTGCCTTTATTATAAGTTGTATCTTGAACCAACCACAAGAAGGATTGGCGGTAACGCTCTTCATCTACACCAGCCGAATCTGTCGGCGATTTGTAGTCGATTTTGCCGTCTACTGTTTTGTACGTGTCGCCTTCGATACCGAATGTGAAGAATTTCTCAGCTTCGTCAGACATCATCCAATCGTAGAACTGGATAATCTGCGCAGCATTTTTCACATTTTTGTTGATGAAGTAAGCACGCGGCGCAGGTCCATACAAGTAGTGTCCGCCTTTACCGTCCGGTCCTGTCGGAGATGCGATGATTTCGATATCGCCCGTAGGCACCGTCGTTTTCAACTGTGTTTCCCATTGCAGCATTTCATTGGCATTCATGGACCACATGCCTGCTTTACCGGCGAGGATTGTGTTTTTAAATACCGTTGCGTTGATGGTTGCGAACTCTTTGTTGATTAAGCCTTCGTCGAACATCGTTTTGTACGTTTGAAGCGCTTTAGTCATATTCTCTGTATCGAAAAACTTCGGCAAAATTTGATCGCCGGACTTCTCAAACATGGAGAGGTATGGATAGACGTCATAAGCTCCGAAGAAGGAATCCGCATATTTAAAGTTTTCGCGACCCATGTAAGGGTTCTCAACGCCCATTTCTTTGAACTTGCGAAGTACAGCCATGTACTCATCGACTGTTTTCGGCACGCCTAGACCGGCCTTATCCAGCAAGTCCTTACGAACGAAGATCGCGCGGCGGGACGGGTTGGACAAATACTCTGGAATCGCATAGATTTTACCGTTGTATGTTACGTTATCCCAAGCGTCTTTCGGCACTTTTTTCAGCAAATTCGGACCGTACTGCTTCAACAAGTCGTCCAGCGGCATGAATACGCCTGCTTTCACGGAACCCGCCATTTCTTTCCCGTTCACACCGCCGCTGCCTTGAACAACATCAGGAATGTCGTTGGTTGCAAACATTTGGATCATTTTTTGTTCATATTCTTTGTGCGGAACAAGCACGATATTCAAATCGGAGTTTGTTAATTCTTCGAGTTTCTTTACCCATTTGTCTTGGTTGATATCAGGAGACTTCTCCACGTGCCCGAATGCCAGTGTACGCAAGGAGATGGAGAACTTCGTTTTTTCCGCCGGCTTTGCGCTAGCTCCGTTAGCTGCCGGACTGGTTGCCGATTGTTCTGCTGGCTTGGAAGAGCAAGCTGCCATCGTAGTGGCCAAGAGAACTGCGGCCATCGTCGTGGGAATCCATTTTTTCATTTCTACCCCTCTTTTCATTTCGCTAAAATATGACCTCATGCACACTCATTGTAAAAGCGTTTACAATTTGTCGATATGGGCTGTCTTTAGTTCGAATTGTCTTTTTTTTAGAATGTTGTTAAAACTCGCCATCTCATACATGATTTCACAAATGATTCCTTATGATTTGACGGAGCCTACCATCATCCCTTTGACGAAATGACGCTGCAAGAACGGGTAAATCAGGATAATTGGGATCGTCGCGATAATGATCGTCGCCATTTTGATCCCCTCCGGATCCATATGAGCCAGTCCGCTAAATTGAGATGAGTTAGGATCGATACTGATATCTTCGGATACAATGAGCTGGCGCAGCTTCACTTGAAGCGGCCATAGCGCCGGTTTGTTGATATAGTAGAGCGCGCTTTGATACGTATTCCAGTGGCCTACGGCATAGAAGATTCCAAGGGACGCCATAACCGGCTTGGACAGAGGAAGCACGATGTTCCAAATCATTCTGAGCTCGGAACAGCCGTCGATCCGGCCGGAGTCAATCAATTCGCTAGGGATCTGCAGGAAGAACGACCTCATCACGAAAAAGTTAAAGGCGCTGATCGCACCTGGAATCATAAGAGCCCAAAGCGAGTTCGTCAGATGCAAGTTTTTCATCAAAATAAAGTTAGGAATTAATGGTGCTGTAAAGACCATTGTAATTAGAACCATAATCACAACCGCGTTGCGTCCGGCATACTCGGGGCGCGACACCGGATAAGCCAGTGAAGCTGTTGCAATCAAGTTGATGAGCGTGCCCACTACCGTAATATACACGGTTACTCCGAAAGAACGCCAGATAGCCGCGTCGCTAAACACATATTGGTAGTTGATCGCTGTAAATTGCACCGGCAGGAACAAAACCTTGCCATTCACGATAGCTTGAGATGAACTGAACGATTGAGCCAGCACGTTTAAGAACGGCAGGAGCATCGCCAATGATAGTAGCGTTAGAAATACGACGTTAACTATGTTAAAAACTTGCCAACCGGCTGTCGGCTTACGATTCATATAGCGTTCACCTCCGTCTTAATACAAGCTTTCACCCGTTGTTTTTTTGCTGAGCACATTACCCGTTACGATAAAGATGACACCTACTACTGCTTTGAAAAGACCGATGGCCGTTGTATAGCTGAACTGTTGGCCTAATAATCCCGCGGTATAAATGTAGGTATCCAGAATTTCACCATTTTCTTTATTCAGCGGATTCAAGAACACGTATACGCGCTCGAAGCCGAAATCTAAGAATTTACCAATGTGCAGCAGGAACAAAATCATAATGGTTGGCAGCAGCGATGGAAGCGTGATCGAAATGGTTTGTCTCCACCGATTGGCACCGTCCACTTCCGAAGCTTCGTATAGATCCGGATTAATTCCCGCAAGCGCTGCCAAATAAATAATCGTGCCGTAACCCGAATCCCGCCAAATCCCTGACGAGATGAGCACCGTGCGGATCCAGGATTCTTCGCCCAAGAAGTAAATTGGTTCAAACCCCAGCCAAGCGATGAAATGGTTTACCGCGCCAGTCGAAGGGGAAAGAATACCGATGGCAATCCCGCTCACGATAACCCATGACAGGAAGTGAGGCATGTATACGACCGTCTGAAGAACGCGCTTGTACAGCACAACGCGCAGCTCGTTAAGCAAGAGAGCCAGGATGATTGGCGCAGGGAATGCAAGCACTAAATCGTAGATCCCGATTAAGACGGTATTTTTCAAAATTTTGATAAAATCATAATGGGCAAACATCCGTGTAAAATGTTCAAAACCCACCCACTTGCTTCCGGTGAAGCCGTCAAAAATGTTGTAATCCTGAAAGGCAATAACTGAACCTAGCAGCGGTACATACTTGAAAATAATAAAATATAAAATACCCGGAACTGATATCAAATACAGCGCCCTATACTTCCAAAACGTTCGCAGAAAGGACTTGCCCTTTTTCGTCTGCGCACGCTTATTCATCTGTTCTACCGCTTGCGCGCCTACCGCCATCATCTAGCCCCCCTCACTATTTCTTCGTCGATGTTATACCCCTATGGTACCTTGCTAAAGCGCTTGCAACAATGGAATGTCTTTTCACCGACTTGTGTTTTTTTTAGGTTGTAAGCCGTGCTTGTGCGTTGGCAAAAACGCATACAACAAAAATAAGGGGTAAGCTTCGCTTCCCCCAAACCATATAAAGTAGCAAAACCGGCGCTAAAACCCGCCAATTTCATCACTCCGATTATTTTTACGCATGTGCCAATTGGTTACCAGTCGCAGCCTGCTCCTCGATCTCAATCAAGGCCATATTCATTCCGAGAGCAATGGCTACTTTAATTAAAGTGTCTACTCTAGGCAGCTGTGAACTATTTTCTAGCCGTGCCACTTGTGATTGAGTAAGCCCAGCTCTTTTGGCAACCTCCTCTTGGGTAAATCCAAGTACTTTTCGGCGTTTTACTATATCAGAGACCATACGTGCCATTTGTCTGATTGCTTCCGTTTCAATCGTGTTTTCTCCAATCTCTTGCATAAAATCATCAAAACTCATGTTCATCTCCATCCCTTCCAATAGTTGACGAATCAACGCCTGCGGTTATTCCACTCATCTCTCAACTGAATAGCTTTCCTAATATGTTTTGGCGGGGTTTTCTGCGTTTCTTTTCGGAAATGGTTTAACAAAACGAATCTGCCTTCTTTTGCTTGAAAAAACATGACTCTATGTTTATCTGGCCGCAACTCCCAAATGTCCTCAATCATGTGTTTGGCTATTTCCTCTGATACGTAAGTACCCTCTAGTTTTATACGTTCTATGCAATAATGAATTTGATTAAGTATAATTCTGGCATCCTTAATTCCTTTGTCTTTACGACCTTTTAGTTCTCGAAGCCAATCTTTCAATTCTGAATTCCCATCCGAGTCTTCATAAATATCGATTTCATACACTGGTCAGTTTGGCTCCTTTAGTGTAACATCCTCTATTCTTTAGAATTATGCCGTTTATGATATAAATTATACCGTAATCGGCATAATCCCACAATAGAAACGCCTCCAAAAATCACCAATAAAAATACAAAAAAAGCCAACAATCAAAGTAGAATTTCCACTTTAACCGCCAGCTTTTCAACATTTAGTCCATTTCCAACGTTTTGACGAGGCCTCTCTTGACTTTTATAGGCTTCAAATCCTTGAAACGGATGAATTTTTTCGTGTCTTCGCACCAAATACGGAACTTGAGCGATTCCAAGCTTGTCATCAGCGTAATCGTCTGCACGTTGCGCAGCACAGCGTTTTTGTTATGAACCTTTTCCAAGTAATAGTTCGGAACTCGCGGGCTCAGATGATGAATATGGTGAAACCCGATATTCCCCGTGATCCAGTGCAGCACTCTAGGCAGCTTGTAAAAAGAACTGCCATGCATCGCCGCTTTGACATAATCCCACTCAGGTTCATTTTCAAAATAAGTCTCTTCATAGTTATGCTGCACATAAAACAACCAAATCCCCATCATGCCGGAAACGAAAAACATCGGACCTTGAATAAGGAGCACCGACTGCCAGCCAATCGCCCAGCACAGCAACGCTAAACTTCCCACGATACTAACATTGGTGATATACGTATTCATGCGTTCTTTCATTCCCGCACGCTTGCGGTTAAAACGATAATCTATAAGAAAAATGAAGATCGGTCCAATGATGAACATGATCAGCGGATTGCGGTATAGCCGGTAGGTAAGCCTTTTTTTCCATGAGGATTTCTGATATTCATCAACCGTCAACGTCCAAATATCGCCTACACCTCTACGGTCCAAATTACCGCTGGATGCATGATGAATAGAGTGCGTGTAACGCCACTGATGATATGGCACGAATGTCAGAATTCCTGTCAACGTACCGACAATTTCATTCGCCCATTTATTTTTGAAAAATGATTTGTGACAGCAATCGTGGAAGATGATAAAAATGCGCACCAAGAAGCCGGAGGCGATAATGTCGATCACAAGCGTAAGCCAGATCGAGACCGAAAGGCTTAAATAGGCGAAATACCATAAAGCAAAAAAGGGAATTAACGTATTCATAATTTGCCATAGGCTGTGTTTCATATGCGGTTTTTCGTAGGGCGCGATGTCAGAACGCCACCCGTTTTTGTCCTCATGCTTCATTCCGTTTAAAACTCCTTCTCTCCACATCGTGTCGGATCTGATTTGTTGTCACCTGTTGTAGTACGTTGCAGATTAAATTACGTTCCCTATTACGGAAAGAAATGTTACATTGCACTCTCATCATACGGTTGAAAACGCTTTTTGTAAAAGGCAATATAAGTCAATCGTATTTACATAGCTCGTCTGTTGTGTAGAATGTATACACATAGATGATCCCTAATCAGAAATGCCTACGATACGCAAAATGCTGCCGGAAAGGAACTTTCCAAATGACGATATTAATTATTGAAGACGATTCCAGCATTCAAATGCTGCTCAAATTAAGCCTTGAAGTTGAGGGGTTTCACCCTATCGTAGCCGGCACCGTCGCCTCCGGTCTCGAAGTGCTCGCTTCGCAGCCGATCGATTTGATCTTGCTGGATCTGATGCTGCCGGATCAGTCGGGCTTTGAACTTTTGAAAACGCTGCAGCAAGCTTATAAAGACATACCCGTCATCGTACTCACAGCGAAAAACGAAATGAACGACAAAATATTAGGCTTCCAGCTCGGCGCCGATGATTATTTAACCAAGCCCTTTGAAACGCGGGAGCTTATCATGCGAATTCGGGCGGTTATGCGCCGAATGACCCCGGATACCGCTACACATGCGGCTGATATCCTCCAAGCCGGAGTCATAGAGATCGATCGGAATGAGCGGTCTTTGAAAGTGGCGGGCCAACTCGTCAAAACAACCAGCAGAGAGTTCGACTTCCTTTGGCTGTTATGCAAAAATCCAAAGAAGGTGTTTACGCGAGAGCACATTTTGGACCAGGTATGGGGGTTCGAATACTACGGACAAACCCGCTCCGTCGATATGATGGTAAACCGGCTCCGCGAGAAAATGAAACCCCACGATCATGTGCTGGCCACGGTTCACGGAATGGGCTACAAGCTGGAGGTTTAAGCCATGAAGCTGCGCAATAAGCTGTTCATACAGCACACAATTACGATTATCATGCTGCTGGCCGCGATGTATGTGGTCGTCAACTATACGCTAAGCAAAAGTATGATTGAGCGGGATACCCAGACGCTTAGCCAATATTACGACCTTCACCGCATCGAGGCGTTAAAAATTGTAAACGATAAAAAAATTAGCATCGAGCAGCTTTTTTCCGGGACATATGCCCCGCTGATTGCCTCACATCTTGCCGCCAACAGCAACTTCCAAGTCCAGCTGTTTGATCCGGAGGGCACCATTATCGGAGATAGCGGCAATAGAGAGGATCTGGTGAAGCGGAGCGATATCGACGCTGCCCTCGCAGGGCAAACCGCCACCGTCATTACGGAAGGTGAGAACAGCAAGATGCTTATCTATGCCTCTCCCTTTCTTTACGAAGGCAAAATTGTCGGCGGGTTCCGCTATCTGCTCGATTTAAACAAACACGAAGAAACCCTGTCCGCCATGAGGACCTGGTTTATTGGCGTCGCGCTGGGCTGCCTGCTTGTCGCTCTGCTCGCGAGCTACTCGTTCTCTTTCTTCATCATGCAGCCGCTGCATGCCTTGCAGCAAGCTTTGAAGCTAGTAACCGTAGGCGATTTCAGCCGAAAAATAACCGTACGCAGCCAGGACGAGGTGCGGGAGCTGGCCGATGACTTTAATCAAATGTCCGAGGCGCTGCAAGAGCATATCGAGCTGCTCCATTATGAGCAGAGCAAGCAGAAAAAATTTTACGACAATGTCACACACGAGTTGAAAACGCCGCTAACCTCCATCATCGGTTTCTCCGATCTGATTGATAAAATGGAGCGTGTCGAAGATATTCGAACATGCAATGTATACATCCGCAAGGAAAGCACGCGACTGCTGCAAATGGTCGAAGAGCTGCTGCAATCGTCGCTCAAAGGCGATGAGGCTTGGCGGGTGCAGCTTGAGCATACAGATTTGGCTGCGATCTTGACAGATAGCTTGCGCATTTTGGAGCCTACACTGCATAAATCCGCCATTACGACTGCTGTACAAGTAGTACCGTGTGAGGTATACATGGATCCCAAACGTACACAGCAGGTTTTGTTCAACGTCATAGAAAATGCAATCAAGCATAGCGGCTGCACGCAGCTGAACGTACGGTTGGAGCAGCAGGAATACCACTGTCTCGTGCGCATTACCGATAACGGCAAAGGCATGGACGAAGAGGAAACACGCACGTTGTTCCATCCTTCTGCCGAAAAAGCCGAGCGGCCTGTATCCGCCCACTCACACGGGCTTGGGCTGCTGCTTTGCAAGCAATTGATGGAGCTGCAAGGTGGCGACATCACCGTGCACAGCCGTGAGGGAAGCGGAACGGAAGTCATTTTGAGCTTCCAAATGGAACCTGTACGCCCTCAAGGTCTGTTACAAAATTGATACAAATCAATGATTTTTCTGAGATAAAAGGAGAGTAATCTACATGCAAGAGGAGAAGAAAGGGCTTTCATGGTTGCGTCTCATCTTATTGCAAATCGTAATTGGTTGTACGCTGATCGGCATTTTTGCTTATGTATTCCGAATCGGCGTCGATGAAGTTCGAACGGTTCCGAAGGACCCGAACAGCCGTGACATGTTTGACGGCGTTCCCATGAGCATGAATATCACGTACCCGGGTATCGGCACCATCTCGATTGATGATCCCAAAGAGTTGATTGCGTGGAAAGCTTCGTTCACACGTTTATTAAACGGCAGCGGGCAGCCCACTCGTGCAAACGCTTCACGGCTGCTGCTAACAGGCTCCATGGCCTACTTGGATCAAGAGGATGTGCCTTTTCAAATCGGGACCAGCGGCTTCCGTTTCGGCAGTGACTTGGTGAACTCGCTGGATACTAGCGCGGAGATCCGCAAACTGCAAAACATGCTGATCGACAAAACGCTCACCGCAGAAACGGTCGGCAGTGTGATTGCCAACCCCGTGCATCAAGTATTTCGCTTGCAGGACGGTGTTCTTGCTGCGTTATCCGAGAAGGATCGGACTGCGCTGACGGCACAGATGCGAACGGCGGTCCGGTTGATCGACTTCAGCCATTTTGACTTCATGGCGGAGCGCCCGAGCGCTCACTATGTTGTACAGCTAAAGGATGAATCTTCGAGCGGGAAGCATTGGCTGCATATCGATCTCTATGATAACGCTTACTTCATCGTGTTCGATTTGCTGGACGAAACCAACCATAAAGCCTATTTCAAGTTAAGTGACGCCTCCTAACCTATCGAGGGGATGGTTGATGAAATGGCTAGAAAGAAAAGTAACAGCTCCGTTATGATTTTATCCGTTATTGTTGTCGTGCTTGTCGCAGGATTCTTCCTGTACAAGTCTGGTGTTTTTGGTGGGAAAGCGAAAGGTAAAATTACCGTATATTCCATTTTCCAAGAAGAAGAAGCGCGTAAGATTCTGGATAAATTCAAGGCAGAGACCGGAATCGATTACGACGTTCTTCGTCTTCCGAGCGGTGAAGCCGTGACACGCGTTCAAAATGAAATGGGCAAACCCCAAGCGGACTTCCTCATGGGCGGCCCGGCAGATTCGCACGAAGTATTGAAAAAAGCGGGCGCACTGGAGAATTACATTTCCCCGAACGCCAAAGATATCCCGGACAACATGAAAGATAAAGAGGGATCCTGGACTGGTTTTTACCTGAATCCAATTGCTATCGGCATCAACGAGCAGCGTTGGAAAGAGAAATACGCTACTGCGCCTTATCCGCAGACGTTCCAAGAGCTGCTTGACCCTAAATTTAAAGGCGAAATCGGCATGTCGGATCCGGCAACTTCCGGTACCGCTTACACAGCCGTTGCCTCCCTGGCGCAAGTATGGGGCAAAGACAAAATGCTGGACTATGTAGCCAAACTGCTGCCTAACCTGAAAGAAAGACCGAAGTCGGGGATCGAGCCGATTCAAAAAGCGGCTAAAGGAGAGTACACCATCGGCATCACCTTTCTTGGCGACCAGCTGAAAATGAAAAATCAGGGCAGCCCGATTATTTCGATCGTTCCGGAAGCCGCAGGCTATGAAGTTGGCGGACTGGCGATTGTCAAAGGCGGCGCAAACACTGAAGGCGCCAAGAAACTCATGGATTTCATGCTAACGAATGAACCTGGACTTCTTTATACCGAATCGGCTTTCGCAAGCTCCGTGAAACCTACGGTACCGATTCCAAAAGGCGGTATCGATATCAAAACAACCAAATACAACACAAGCTACAGCTTATGGAAAGCTGCCGAGCAGCGCAAAGAGCTGCAGGACGCGCTCAAGAACCTCAAATAAGAAAGCGTTTCCGGGACATTGGTGCCGCAGATACCCAGATCTTCTGCGGACCAATGCCCATCTAAACCAAGAATGTGGAAGGCGGTCGTGAGCCCCTTATGATTATAGAAAAAAAAGGCATGGGCACCTCGATCAGCAAGCTGGTGAAAGATCCCTCCTCGCTGATCCTCGTACTCATCAGTTTCGCCGTACTCTGTCTCTTCGTCATATATCCGCTTATTTACGTCATTGCCTTGCCGGGAGCGACGGATTGGACGACCTTCTTCAGCAAAAGCCGTTACGGCACCGCCCTGCTGAACACGGTTGTCAGTTCCTCCCTTTCCGCACTAACGGCAACGGTTTGCGGTTTTATTTACGCTTATTCGATTCATTACAGCAACATTGCGGGGAAAAAGTTTTTCCGGTTTATCGCCTTTCTCCCGATTCTTGCGCCTTCCGTTATGACCGGCCTCGCCTTCCTGCTTCTATTCGGCAGAGGCGGCATGGTGTCGCAAACACTCAAAGCTTGGTTCAACGTCGAGCTTGATTTATACGGCTTGCCGGGCCTCTGGATCGTACAAACGATCTCGTATTTCCCGCTTGCCTACATGACCATTACCGGCGTTCTACGCTCCATATCGCCTAATCTGGAAATTGCCGCCCAGAACTTGGGGGCCCGCGGGTTCAAGCTTTTCCGCACCATCACGCTCAAATTAGCGCTGCCGGGCGTTATCAACGCGTTCCTGCTCGTGGCGATCAACTGCTTTGCCGACTTCGGAAATCCCAAGCTGATTGGGGGCAACTACTCCCTTCTGGCTGTTGAAATTTACGGAGAAATCATTAATAACGAGCCCGGCCTCGCGTCTGTAATGGGCGTCATTCTCGTGATTCCCGCCTTGATAGTTTTCGTCATTCAAAGCAAACTGCTGTCCAAGGGCTCCTATTCCACAATAACCGGAAAGCCCGTTTCCGGACTAAACCGAGTCAAAACGTCCCGCAAGACGGACATCCTTTTGTTTATTTTTAATAGCATTATGGCGCTTTTCATCCTGTCGATGTTCGCCATTACGATCTTGTTCGCGTTCACGAAGAACTTCGGGAGAGACAACACGTTTACACTCAGCCATATCACGAAAATGGTGTTCAACCCTTCCAGCCCCGCTGTTCTCAACAGCTTGGTGCTATCGCTCATCGCTTCTATTCTAGCCGTCGGCTTCGCCTTAGTGCTGGCTTATGTCGTAGTGCGCAAGCCTTTTCCAGGTAAAAAAATGCTCGATTTCACGGCCGTTCTCCCCATTGCTTTGCCAGGGACATTCGTGGGCTTGGCCTTGATCGTTGCCTTCAGCAACGGGCCCATCATGCTTCAAGGCTCCGCTATCTTGATTATCGTAGCCATGCTGCTTAAACAAATGCCTGTTGGGTATCGGGGACTCACCGCCTCCTTCAAGCAAGTAGATAAATCCATCGAGGAAGCAGCGACCAATCTCGGAGCAGACAGCCGCCGCACACTGACAACCATCGTGTTTCCAATGCTGCAAAAGACCATTGTCGCCAACTTCGTCTACGCTTTTATGAAAAATATGAATACCTTAAGCACCATTGTCTTTCTGATTACGCCCAAATGGGTCGTCGCCGCCGTATCGATCTTCAACTACGCTGAGACCGGGACCTACTACTGGGCAGCCGCTGTAGCTGTCGGATTGATGGGAACTACACTCGCTACGCTCGGTGTAATGAAGCTTATTTTCCGCTCGAAGGTTAAAATATTTGATTTCTAGATGAGGAGTGAAAAATGATGAGTACACAAGTTTTATTGGATTTAAAAAATGTCAGTAAAGTGTTCGGCAGCAACCACGTGCTCAAACAGATCGATTTGCAAATCGAACGGGGAAAGTTCATTACGTTTCTCGGACCTAGCGGATGCGGCAAAACAACACTGCTGCGCTCCATTGCAGGATTTTACACCATAGATGAGGGTGAAATTAAAATAGACGGCCAGCTCGTCAACGATCTGCCTCCCTATAAACGCGGAACGCCGATGGTGTTCCAAGAGTACGCTTTGTTCCCGCACATGACCGTGTTCGATAATGTCGCATACGGGCTGGATATTCAGAAGCGCCCTGAAGCGGAAGTACAAGAACGTGTAAAGACGGCCATGGCCAAAGTAAAGTTGACTGGCCTGGAGGAGCGCTACCCGCACGAAATGTCCGGCGGTCAGCAGCAGCGCGTGGCTATGGCCCGTGCACTGGTCATGAACTCCCCGATCATCCTGCTGGATGAGCCGCTCAGCAATCTGGATGCGAAGCTGCGTGAAGAAGTCCGCGTGGAACTGCGCAGCATTCAACAAGAGCTTGGATTAACCGTCATCTACGTAACCCATGACCAACTCGAAGCTTTGTCGATGTCCGACTCCATCGTTGTTTTTAATAAAGGTGCAATTGACCAGTACGGTACGCCGCATGAGATCTACTACAAACCTCGCACCCCTTATGTCGCCGATTTTATCGGTACAACCAATTTTGTTGATGCTACTGTGCGCGAAGTGAAGGGTGGTACTACCATAGTGGAATATGGCGCGAGCGGCCGCACAGCCAGCGTAACGACGGATGAGGCTATTGTTCCAGGCGAAAAAGTACTGCTTAGTATTCGTCCGGAATCCATGCGGATTAATACGCCGGAGGCCGGCAGCTTTGTCGTTAGCGGCTTCGTGAAATCATCGATGTTCCTCGGGGAGAAAGAGCGGTATTTCATTCTGGACAATAATATGAAAGAATGGATTGTTGATGCGTATGACATCGGATTAACCAGGTTTCAAGGGAATGTCACGATCCATGCCAGTGATGATAAAATTCATTTAATGAAGATAAAGGAATAGGACATAAATACAACTAGCAGCTTGGCTGAAAAAGGAAACTTGAGTTTCCTTTTTTGGCTGTTCAGGAGGGATTTTGCAGCATGTGGAAAAAAAGTTTGCTCGTGCTCCTAGCGGGGGTCGCCGTTTTCCTTGGCTTTCGCTTCATCGGGGAAAAGAAAAGCAACCAGCCGCTCAAAGTGTATGTGATCTTCCAGGAAGATGCCGGGCGGATTCTGCTCGAAACGTTTAAGGAAAAAACGGACCAGTCCTACGACATCATCCGGATGTCGAGCGGCGAAGCGAGCTACCATCTGCTGACGCTGGGTAAAACCGGCATCGACGTGGTCCTTGGCGGCCCTGCCGATTTGCATGAGCAGCTCAAAAACAAAAGCAAATCCCTTCGCTACTCTCCTGCAGCTGCAAGCAGCATTCCAGCTACATACAAAGATGCCGCAGGCTACTGGACCGGCATGTACATGGGGGCGCTCGCCATTGGCGTGAACCAGACCGTCTGGCAGCAGGACCCTCAGCTGAAGGGTCTGCCGCTGCCGCAGAGGTACGAGGATCTGCTGCGCCCCGAGCTCAAGGGCAAGATCGAGATTCCCGACCCTGAGACGTCGGGAACCGGCTATACGCTGCTCGCTTCTCTCGCCCAGCAGCGCGGCGACGGCGAAGCGATCGCTCTGATGCAGGCGCTCAAGAAGCAAAGCGCCTCCATGACGTTCGCCGGCAACACGAGCGCGCAGCATCTGGCGGAAGGCGAGATGGCGGCGGCCGTCTCGTTTTTGAGCGATCAGCTGCGCTTCAAAAACTCCGGCTACAACATCTCCTCCTTCATCCCGCCACAGGCCGGCTGGGAGATTGGAGCCGTGTCGATTCTGAAGGGCGGCAACAACACCGCTGCGGCTAAGCAGCTGGTCGATTTCATGCTGTCCCGCGAGGTGCAGACGGATTATATGAACACCGCCTTCTCTTTTCCAGTGGCGCCGGATATTCCGGTGAACCCGCTCCTTGCGCCAGTGAAGCTGGAGAATCTGCTTGCCACCTACCGCTTCGATCTAGCTGCTCAGCAGCATGAGAAGCTGCTGAGCGCTTGGCGAACGGCAGAGTAACGGAGGATGAGCGCCTATCTGCACAACATGCAACAGATGAGGTTTGGCAACTCCCTGCTCCTCTTTGTTGTACTTTGTGCAACAAAATGCGCCCCAATTGGCCTCTGCCCTTCTCTATGTTGTACTAAGTACAACATTTTCAGCTAAAACAAGCTGTTTTGGGGCTTTTGGGGTCAAATCATTGTATTTTGTACAATGAAGAGTGGATTTACATGGCATACACCTCATTTATGTTGCAGAAAGTGCAACGAGGACTGACGCTGGCCTCCTCAATTGGGGGCTGATCCCGTTCTTGAGTGCCCCCCTTCTCCGTTCCATTGGACGATTTCCAATGAAACCTGCATGTATTGGGGCAAATCCCCCTTTTCATTGGATGAATTCCAATGAGGTACCTTCAAACCCTGCTAAATTAGCCCAAAATCGAACACTAGGTTGGATTTCATCCAATGAGAGGTGCTTTTTGACCAGCTAAATCGTCTTTTCGTTGGATTCTATCCAACGAGGCGAAACTTCGAAACTCTCCAATCTGCCCCCCACTCACTATTCACCACTCTCTACTCACTCCCCGCTATTTACTACTTATCACTTGCTCCTTTCTCACCACCCACACCCCACCTCACGCCAAGTCATAAACAAGTAAAAAAGCCGCCAGCCCAAGCAGAATATCTGCTTCAAGCTGACAGCTTTATGACTTATCCCTCACCATGCGGGAAGCATTTTACACATGAACTGGGCTGGTTTCCTGCTTCTTCTTCGTGGCTTCAAGTCTGCTTGAACCTACGAACATGGCTGTAACGAAGCCAATAATACCTACGCAAATGCTGAGGATGAAACCGTGATTAATTGCAGTTGCCAATGTACCTTGCAGAAACTGACGGATTTCCGGCGGAATCGATCCGCCTGCGTGCATCAGCAGCTCAGGATTCGCCAGCGTGCTTATTTTGTCAGCGGGAATGCCAGCTTTGGCCGCACCATCTGCTATCAGATGACTCAAGTTATTATTGACAATGGTGGACATAATCGACGCACCCATGATTCCGCCAATGCTACGCCAAAAGCCAACGATGGAGGAGCTGACTCCCATGTATTTAGGGTCAACATTGGCGGCGATGGCACTCTGTGCAACGCTCATTAAGGGTCCGACTGCACCAATTCCAAGCAGAATCATAAGGGCGATCATATACCCGCTAGAGGCGGTCGGCCCAACTTTGGTCAGCAACAATGCAACAACAATCGTCATCGTCATACTAACGAGAAGCAGCGGACGGAAGGCGAATTTGGACTGCAAAAAGCCGAAAAGAACAGCACCGCAAATAAGAGAGGCCATCATCGGTGTCAGCACGCCATTAGAGTTGGTGTGACCTAGGACAGCGACGGAGAAAATAGGCAGATAGGTGATGGCAGAGAACATCAGCACGCCTTGGCAGAAGACGATGATGCTGGTTCCTAGCACCATTTTGTTCTTGAAAATGCTGAGTGGAAGGACCGGCTCGGCAGCCCGTTTTTCAACCAGAATAAAGAAGATTGCAAAAACCACCGACACAGCGAACAAGCTAATTTCCTGCCACGAGCTCCAAGCGTAATCTTTCCCGCCCCATTCCAGCGCCAGCATGAGGGAAACAGTTGTGATAATGAGAAATAAGGTGCCAAGATAATCAATTTTCGGTTTGCGTTCCGAACGTGTCTCTTTCAACGCAATGATCAAAACGAGCATTGAAGCCAAGCCAATTGGCACGTTGATATAAAAATTCCATCTCCAACCTAGATGTTCGGCAATAAAACTGCCCAGCTGTGGACCCGCTACGGAAGAAAGGCCGAAAATCGCTCCGAAAACACCAGACATTTTGGCAGCATCCTTCGGATCTTTAAAAATGGTATAGATAATCGTGAAACTAATGGGCAGCAGCGCGCCAGAACCAATTCCCTGAATGACTCTGAACAAAATGAGCTGATCCACGCTTTGCGCCATCCCGCATAAGGCCGAACCAACCAGAAACAGGCCGATTCCGATTAGGTAAAACATTTTTCTGCCGAATAAATCCGACATTTTTCCAAATACTAGCATGGTACTCGTCGCCGCCAGCATATATGCGGTAAATACCCAGCTAATTTTATCAAACACTTTGAAATCCTCACTTAGCCTACTGATGCAGGAAGCCACAATTGTATTATCCAAAGATGACATCAATAAACCTAACGCCATGGCTAAAATGATCAGCTTCTTATTTGAGCCTGAACCATTCATGTTAATCCCTCTCCTCTTGCTCTATATGATCTAAATTTCTAAACCGCTCTAGGCCTTCAGTAATCATCGCCAACTTAGCTTCATAATTCTTCATACCGATCTGAATACAAATGACTTGCGAAGGCTTCATCTCATCCTTATATAACGCACACATGTCTTTCAATTGATCTAACTGCGCCATACTGTGAATCTGCTCTTTCTCCAGCCACTCGATGATCTTGTCATTACCCACATGTTCGCCAAAAAATAGCCTCATCAGGAAATCCGACTTCACATTCTCCCCTTCAATTGGGCTGTACAAGTATTCGTTGAACTGTTTCTTCCCTTTCTCTGTGATGGTGTAAACATTCTTGTTCGGCTTCCCGTCCTGCACGATGCTTTCCTTCGTGAGCAGTTCATCCTTCTCCATTCGGTGAAGTGTGGGATAGATTGTTCCGTAACTTGAGCTATAGAAATAGGAATATAACGTTTCGAATAATTGTTTTATTTCATAGCCAGTTAACGAGCGATCCATTAATGTGCCTAAAATGACGTCCTGACTGTTCATGTTGAAATCTCCTCCACAAATGCTTTTATTTTATATTTCGATTGTTAATATATCATAGCGATATATGATGTGTCTATATATGGGTAACTACAAACAAAAAAAAGCTGCCCAAAGTCATCTCTGACCTCAGACAGCTTAATTGAAATCCTACCAGAACAACTCCCCATGCCCTAATAGCCGGGATAAGCCTTCAACAAAGTAATAATCGCCGTAAATCAGCGGCACATCCACGTTCTTGCCTTCCGGATAATGGCTCGTGCCATGAAGGATCAGGCCTTCCTCCGTCTCTGAGTCCCACGCGCCGTAGTTCGTGTATAGCGAGTGCAAGATGCGCTCACCCGCTTGACGGTACAGGCTGCTCTCTTGGCCGCTAACCTGCTCTGCAATCAAAAGCAAGCCGCAGGCCGCACATGCACCCGCCGACGTATCGCGATAATCCGTGATTCCCTCCGGCAAACGGAAATCCCAATGCGGCACATGATCCTCCGGCAAGTTAGCCATGAAAAAGTGCGCTGCGCGCTTGGCGGCATCCAAATAGCGCGCATCTCCCGTATGGAGATGACTAAGCGCCATGCCGTAAATCGCCCACGCCGTGCCGCGCGACCAGCCGGAGTCAGGGGCGAAGCCCTGCCCGCCTTTCACTTCGAGCTTCTCGCCCGTGTGCGGATCAAAGACCACGATATGGTTCACAGAACCATCCGGGCGAATGAAGTGCTTTAACGCCATGTCGGCATGCCGCACGGCGATGTGCGAGTACCGCGGGTCTCCGGTCGTCCGGGAGGCCCAGTGCAGCAGCGGCAGGTTCATCATGCAATCGATGATGGCCCAGCCGGCATTGTCCTCGCCCTCGCGCCACGGGTTCCACGCGCGGATGTAGTTGCCCTGCACGTTGAAGCGTGCAGCGAGCAAATTCGCCGCGAGCAAGCCGCGGCGCTTGGAATCCTCCGCGCCTAACAGCTTGTAGCGCGCAACGCTCGTCAGCGTCCACATGAAGCCGATATCATGATCCAAGCGGTAATAATCCGCGATGACTTGATCGAGCTGCGCCTCACAGGACTCAGCCAGCAGCTTCAGCTGCCCGTCTTGCGTGTCGCGGTACAACAGCCACAGCAGTCCCGGCCAGAAGCCGGCCGTCCACCAAGACGCTGGTTCCAGTTGGTATTCGCCCTTCACGCTCGCATGCGGGAAGCGGTCTCCGATTCTTTGGCTTGTCTTTGCTACTTTGTGAACGGTCTTGTCCCAAGCTTCTTGAACCCAATGTAGTGAAGTACTCATGCGGTCACATCCTAAGTTAATTTTATTGAAATGCCAATCTAAACACAGCATGAACATTTAGGTTTGAATCGGACAATACGCCCGGCTTCAATTTGAAATCAAGCGCATAACATGTCTCCGGCTGATCAAAATGATTCACGTGATGGAGAGTCTCGACCTCCCAATCAAACAGGTCCCCATCATAAGAAACGAAAACCCGCGCTTCTGCCGATGCCGCTATTAAAATTCGCCCATCCTCCGCTTGCTGCGGGCGATGCCAGGCCATAAAGCGTTCCACAACTGCTTTTGGAGCATGTGCGAATTCGTAGCTGTCCGTCACCTCTAGCGTTGGCGGCTCTGTTTTATGCCAAGTAAATCGACGTACAAGCTTGCTAAGTTTCTCTGAAGCATACGCACTGGATATTTCTAATGCGAAATCATCCTGCTCCTCATTGCTGCTATACTCCAGCACCTCTGCCCGATGCTCCGCCCCCGTTTGTTGATATAAGCCGTCAATAATCGGTACAGAGTGGCTCTGCGAGCCGTTGCACAAAATTTCATAACGCTCCGGTCCAAAATATTTCCGCGAATATTGCCCGCTCCCCAGATCCGGAAGCAGCGTTTCGCCTTGCGCATACAGGATGAAATGTCCGATGTCATTATGATTATGCGGTTCATTATTATGCCCGCCTTTGGCCGCGAAAACATAAGCGCCCTGCTCTTGAAGCTGTCTGGACACCAGCCACTGGGCATCGGGCAAATAGTAAGCCGCCGTTCGCCAAGCGCTTTCCTCGATGTCCTCTAAAGACCAGAGCAAATTCCTTAACGCAGGAGCCCATCTGCTGCAGTGATCATCACGGAAACCTGCGCGCAGCAACAACTCGGGATGCTCCATTTCCGGATAAAGCTGCTTCAGGTAGCCGCTTAATCCCATAAAAATCCCCGCCTCCCCTTGCGAGTCGGAGAAATTCACAACCTTCCTCCCGTGGAGGAAGGTTTTTTGCTGGAACAAGGCCACCTGCCGCACCTTGTCCGCCTGGAACCAATTGACGGCGCCTCCAGTACGCCGCAAGATCAAATCAGCAGCATAGGTGAAGTAGCCGAAGCCGTACTGCCAATACATGTACCCTTCGGTACATGCTCCGTCTTCTTCGAAGCCGCTGAGGTACGAAGCGAGCGCGGGAAAAGCTCGCTCCAACACCGCGGCGAGCTCGTCCTCGTCCTGCAGCGTGTAAATCGCTGCAGCAGCAATGGAGCCTCCGCAGACGGAGGCCCAGTTGTGAGTCGCGGTCTCCCAGTGGCTGGGAGCCTGCGTCACAAAGGGCCGCAGAATGCGGCGCAGCACTTCTTCGCGGATGCGTACGCGGAGAAGTTGCGGCAGCGCGTCGCCGAGCAGCGCGCTGATTTCGCTGAGCGCGAAGGCTGTCTCCGCCGCGAAGAGATCAATGGTGAACGACTCCGTGGAGTGGTTCACGAGCCCATCCGCCGCATATTGCGCCTCTTCGGCGGACCTCATTTCCGGCCCATGCAAAATATGCGCAGGCAAACACCATGTATACTCATCCAAAATGGACGAAATTGTATCAGAAAGCGCATCCAAATAGGGGCTGTCCACCCCATCTAACCAAGCTAATAAACCAAATGTCGTCAATCGGTTGCGACGGCGGAAGTACACAAGCTCATATTCCCTTCGAGAGCCCGTTGTCGAGAATAAACGAAACAGGGAGTACGTTAGCTCAGGCATCGTCTCTAGCAGAAGCTTGTCCCCTTCTTCTCGGATCTCCTGGATCAGCTGTTTACTTTCCTTGCCTTGCAGTAAGCGCGCCTTTACTTGCAGAGATGTTTCCTCCTGAAACAACAGTTGTGAAGGGGTATTCGACGCAGCTAGCAGGGCTGCTTTTACATTTTCCAAGTTCAAGTTGTCTACAGATATACTCATCGTAACTCGACCCACTTTCCCATGTCATGTGAAGGCAGTTGGCCTTCCGTACTTCCTGGATCTTACCATTTACAAGCTACATATCTTTCATTATAAAGAATTAGAGACCATTCGTTAGCCTGTTATTTTGACTTTTTTGACTATTATCTTGACCTGTTTGGCACTATGGCGCAACATGGTAGAGAGATAGGTATAGAGACTAGACTTTACCCGGAGAGGTTGGACAGAAAATGAGTCATCAAGCCGTACAAGGAAGCGATGCCGCCAAGGGGCGGTTTCCGATTTCCCTGCTTTCTTTAACCGCTGGCGCCTTTGCCATAGGTATGACGGAATTTGTGATCTTTTGCCCAATGTTGCGGAAGACTTGCATGTCACCATCTCACAAGCCGGCCAGCTCATCACGAGCTATGCCATGGGCGTAGCGATCGGTGCTCCGATTCTCGCCTTGTTCACGAACAAACTGCCGCAAAAGCTGCTGTTATGCCTGTTAATGGGTGTGTTCATCCTAGGCAACGCCATCAGCGTCATCGCACCCAACTACGCCATCCTGATGGGCGCTCGCATTGTGACAGCGCTAGCGCACGGGACATTCTTCGGCGTAGGCGGCGTTATCGCCGTGCATCTGGTTCGCCCGGATCGACGGGCGGCGGCCATCTCCATCATGATGGCCGGTCTTACGATCGCCAATATTATGGGCGTCCCGTTTGGCACTTTCATCGGGCAGCAGCTCGGCTGGCGCGCCTCGTTCGGTGCGATTGTGCTGATGGGCATTGTTTCGCTTATCGGCATTATCTTTTTAATCCCGCGCGTGCAGCAGGAGAAAAGCGCGGGTATTCTTCAGCAATTCCGTGCTTTAACGCAGCCCAAGCTGCTGTTGATGCTGCTCATGGGCGCGCTGGGCAGCGGGAGCCTGTTCACCGTTTTCACGTATATCACACCGCTGTTGGAGCAAGTGACAGGCTTCTCGGAGCATCGTGTTGCTTGGATTCTCGTTCTTTTCGGCTTTGGCGTCACCTTCGGCAATATCATCGGCGGCAAACTTGCCGACTGGAAGCTCATGCCGGCATTGCTGGGTAATTACGCGGCTTTGGCCCTCATTCTTATTATTTTTAACATCACGGTTCATCTGCCCGCTGCTGCTGTCATCACCATTTTCGTCTGGGGAGCGGCTGCGTTCGGCATTCTGCCGGGGTTGCAGCTGCGCATTATGACGATGGCGAAGGACGCGCCTATGCTGGCTTCGACCTCGAACCATTCGGCGAATAATCTCGGCAATGCCAGCGGCGCCTTTATCGGCGGGTGGGTTATCACCCATATGGGGCTGACCTATCTCCCTTGGGCAGGGGCTTTGCTGCCTGTGCTGGGGCTGCTGATCGGCTTTATCAGCTATGGGTTAGAACGGAAAGAGAAACGCGCGAGCGCAAACCCGGGCGGACAAAAGCTGGCGGGGTAGTTCGTAGGCTACCTGCCTCCGGCAATCAAAGAACAACAAAAGGCATACCCGCCAGTAGTTGCTACTGAGGTATGCCTTTTCTATTATGGCCGCTGTGATTCCGCGGTAACCCGCTCAATTAATTTCAATAACGCGATGACATCCTCTTTATCGAACGTTCTATTGCCATCCATATCATAGCGCAATGGCGTCACGGCGAGAACATTGGTGATATCCCAACGCTTCTCCCCATTTTGATAAAAGAGGGACACGATATGTTCGGTCGAAGCTGTACCGTCCATGCTTACGACATTGACTTGGAATCGATTCAGTCCTTCCACGAAAGATATAGGTTCACTCTGTCCGTTCGTCACTGCGATGGCTGTGCCCAGCTCGCTGCTCTGCGGATCCATTCGCTTCAGCGAAGTGCTGGTGCCTTCTTCGGAAGAAGCTGCGTGGAAGACGAATGCCGCGCTAGCACCATGGACAACAGCTGCACTCCACGGCGTGGACGTTGGCAGCACTTTGCCATAGCCATCACTCGTGAGCAGAAGCTGTGCCAAAGCAGGCTGCACAACAACAGTCACCACTGGAGACTCCGTGCCGTCTGTGATGCCGCTTCTTTCGTACAGCGCTGTGAATCGGTGTGTACCGGAGCTCACGCCTGTTAAGCTAATTTCGGCGTTTCCGTACACGTCTGTCGTTACCCTCGCTCGTTCAGTACCGTTCTCTCTCAATGAAATGTAGCCGGGTTGATTCAAGTCACCGATCAAGTTCCCTACAGATACGGAGAATTGAATAGGTTCCCCAAGCTGAACAATACCACTCGGATGATTCAAAATGAGTACAGTCCCCTGTGTATTGGGTTTGATAATCTGGGTGATCGGGGCTGAAATCCGCTCCTCGTGCACCAAATCAGGAATATACGCAGCCTGAATGTCGTATGTTCCGGGCAGCAGCGCTGCTGATGTAATTGTAGCAGTCCCTGTAGCGTCAAGATCTATTGGTGTGCCTAGTAAATTGCCGCCACTAAAAACAATATGGCCGCCAGGAATTTGCGGTTCTCCATTCGTATTCGTCACGTGAGCGGTAAACGTGATTGGACTTCCGTAATAAACAGCCTCCGTTACTGAAGCGGTAACCATGACGGTAACAGGGATTGGCTTGATCTGCAAGCTGCTGCTCGTTGACACCCCGTCAAGGTGCTCTTCATCCCCCAAGTAGCTGGCGAGGACGGTATGCGTGCCAACGGCAAGCTGCTCGGTCTCCCAAGTTGCTGTCCCGTCCGTCAGCGTCATAGCACCTGGCCAATTGCTGAAGCCACCTGTACCTGAAAGTATGACCGTCCCCGTAGGGACAGAACTTCCGCTACCTGCGTTAGCTACCTGCACGTTTATGCTAACCTTGTGCCCGTAGATGCTTTCTCCCACTTGCGGCGTCACAGACAGATGAACCGTAACCGGCGCTTTGGATACCGGCTGGGTGATTGACTGTGAAACACTCGTGACATGATTGCTATCACCGCTATATTCCGCCGTAATGACGAGATCGCCAACCGGCAAATCATGAGTGGTAAGCACCGCGGTGCCGTTGCTGTCTAGTGAGACTGGCACTTGCAAACTTTCACCGTTATTTTTGAACGTAACTGTACCTGTAGGCTTAATACTCGGATTCGAGGTATTTATGACCTGCGCCGTTAAAGTCGTCGTTTCACCAACAGAAATCCCGCCTGATGACGACAGGGTTGTTGATGTGCTTGCTTTGTTAACAGTATGCCCGACAGCCGTTGCTAGACTAACCGCATGGTTGGCATCTCCGCCGTACTCCGCTTTAAACGCGTGGGATCCTGCTGAGACGAGATTTGGCATCGTCCAATCAGCCATTCCTGCATTAAGTGTCGCGGTACCCAAGGTGGTTGCACCATCTTTGAATGTTACAATACCACTTGGCATAACCGAGCTGCCATTCGTGTTCGCCACGGTTGCTGTTAACGTCAATGGAGTCCCGTAGGTGGAAGTCGCGTCCGTCGCTCCTGTAACCGTCAAAGTGGATGACGTAGGAATCAGATTGATCGTCACTGGAGTGGAGCTTGAACTATTCGCAGTATGGGTAAGGCTTCCTCCGTAATTCGCTGTAATTGAATGGGCTCCCACGTCCAAATTGGAGGCCGTCCAAGTAGCCGTTCCCGAATTCAACGTCCCTGTGCCCAGCACTGTCGAGCCGTCCTTAAACGTCACAGTACCCGTCGGCCCAAAAATGCTTGCCTGGCCATTCGTTACGGTAGCCGTTAACGTTACCGAATTCCCGTAAGTTGTATTTCCCGGACTGGCGCTAACCGTCACTACGGTCGGTATCCCTAGCACGGATTGCGACAAACTGCTTGACGTACTGTTGAGGTGCTGACCATCTCCGTCATAAGTAGCCGTAACCGAGTAACCGCTAACCGGCAACGACGACGTTGTGAAGCTGGCAACGCCACTTCCGTTGACACTCACAGTGCCCAGAACATTGCTGCCTTCTTTAAAAGTAACCGTCCCTCCCGGCATAACCGGACTGCCGCCTGTGTTGGTGACTGTCGCCGTGAAGGTGATCGGCTCGCCGACGTAAATGAATCCGGCATTCGAGCTTAGCGTCGTATTGGTTTGAATCTTAGACACCGTATGTACAAAGCTAGACGTCTTTGAACCATGTATACCGTCACTGCTTGAATAATTAGCTGTTATCGTATGTTCACCGACGGCTAGACCGGAAAAAGACATGGCCGTGTAAGCGTTGAAGTTTTCAAGCTCTCCCCAAGTTCGAGTCGTGAGTACATTATCTTGGCCGACAAGCGTGACTGTTTTGTCCGCTTTATTTACTGTGATTGCTGTCACGTAACGATTCCCCGAAAACTCCCAGGACTTTACCAGATTGTTATTCGCATCAAAAGCATACAAATACACATAGAAATTGTTATTGGTATCGCTATACGCCCAGTAACTCAGTCCACCCCATTGAATCACAGGACAGTCCGAACAAGTCAATTTTTTGCCAGACTGCACTGGAGCAAGCCCAGCACTCTTAGTAACAACCTCCGGCTCTGAAGCAACAAGTTCCAGCGGTCCCCCGATCATTGTGCTCCCATCGTAGAATGTTACGTTCCCTGTGGGGGTAGACCCGTTCGCTGCACGATCCGCCACAACCGAAGTAATTGGCACTGACTCCCCATAAATGGACGAAGCCGGGCCTGTTATCGTTTGTTCCACTGTTGTAGATGCATAAGCTGCAGGTTGGTAAAAGTTAACCAGCAACGCGACCATTAGAACTGCGCCAATCCAACGCAGCTTACTCCCATTTTTCCGTTTCACTATCATTCCTCCGCCCTGAGTAACTCTAGTAAGTATACTAAATTTATCGGGTTTCCAGTGCATAAAATGAATAGAAAAAAGCCATCTGCCCCCATCCACCAGCGGGTACAAATGGCTTTTCTCGCCCCATGCGTCAAACAGGACGCTCGATCTCAAACTGCTCTCCTAATTTTGCATAGGAGTTGCCGGCCAACCGGCTAACAGGCCTCAATTTCTGAGCATCAATATGGCCCTTGTCGTACAACTCATTGGCGATGTGAAAATGCACCACTCGGCCAATCAGCAAATCCGCAGAAGGAGCGTCTTCGGTCCCCCCAAGCGCTATAGCTCGCTCGAGAACACACTCCATCCGGATGCTTGCTTCCGCGATGCCCGGTATAGCTACCTTCACACTAGGAACAGGTGTCAGGCCAGCTAAGACGACTTCACTTTCATCAGCCGGCAGTGCAGCGGCCGTTTGATTGATCTCATTGACATAGGACTCATCAGAAATATGAACAACGAACTCTCCTTTGGCGATGGCATTACGTGATGTATCTTTGCGTTCGCCCTGTCGCCGTTGCACCGACACGGCGATCATCGGCGGGTCCGCCGTTACAATCGTGAAGTAACTGAACGGTGCGGCATTAAGGACGCCCTCTGTCGAGACAGTCGTAACAAAAGCGATCGGTCTGGGAATAATGCTGCCGATCAGCAGCTTGTAATTCTCCCGTTCGGTTTGATTCGAAGGGTCGATGGCGATCACAGACATCACCCCTTTTCTTAATTATTTAAGTTAAATTTGCCTTAAACCAAGTTCCCGCTGCATCAACTTCTGAACGAGTCAATTGATGCCCGGCATTTTCCCAATGGACTTCGATTTCGGCCCCCGCCTCACCTAGCAGCTTTTGCAGCTCCTCGGTCTCTTCAGGCGAGCAGATCGGATCATTGCGGCCCGCCCCGATAAAGATAGGGGTGTCGGTCAAATCCGGAAGCTGAATGCCGCGTCGCGGCACCATCGGATGATGCAGGATAGCGCCACGGAGCGCATCCGGATAGTGGAACAACAGACTGCCTGCAATATTGGCGCCATTGGAGTAGCCGATGGCCACCATATTTCGGCGGTCAAAGCCGTGCTCTACGGCAGCTTCATCCAAGAAGTCGTTCAGCTCTTTGGTGCGGAAGATGAGGTCCTCCTCATCGAAGATACCTTCCGCGAGTCGGCGGAAGAACCGCGGCATCCCATTCTCAAGCACATTGCCTCGGATGCTTAATACGGATGACGCTGGGGAGATAGCTTGAGCCAGCGGCAGAAGATCGCGCTCGGTGCCGCCGGTCCCGTGCAAGAGCACGAGCACCGGAGCCGTTACGTCTGTTCCTTGTTGGTAAATATGTCTCATTGTCCGTTCCCCTCCAATTCACGCACCGCGATCGGTGGCAGGTTACGCTCGATTTGAGCACGGTTCGCTTCGAACCATTCCGGCAGCATGATTTTCTCACCTAGTGCCTCAGGAGCTTCGTCTCTTGCGAAACCTGGAGGATCTGTCGCGATTTCGAACAGAATGCCGCCTTCTTCACGGAAGTAGATCGCGTTAAAATATTGACGGTCTACAATCGGCGTAGGGTGGTACCCGCTGTTCTGCACATGATTTCTCCATAGTTCATGCTCAGCATCATCTTTTGCCCGCCATGCGATATGGTGGACTGTACCCGCCCCGCCTGCTCCATATGGCATTGGATTCACAAGAATATCGATGATATTCCCAATATCGCCAAAGGATTTGAAGCGAGCGTAAGCTCCCTCTTGCCCAACTTTCTCAAGCCCCATGACCTGTTCAAGCAGTTGCGATGTTTTGTCCGGAGCCGTGCTGTAGAGAATAGCGCCGCCGAAGCCTTTGATCGCTTTGTCCGCAGGAACACCGCCAAATGACCACGTGCTAGGAGCTCCTTGCTCACGCTCAACGATTTCTAATTTCAAGCCGTCGTGATCTTCGAATTGCAGATAGGTCTCATGGAATCTTTCTGTTTTTTCGAAAGCTACGCCGAATTGGTTCAACCGCGCTTCCCAGAAGGCAAGACTGCCTGTAGGGACCGCATACGTCGTGATACCTACTTGGCCGCCGCCGATACGCCCTTTGCGGGAACCGGCCCAAGGGAAGAAAGTGATGATGGTTCCTGGCGAGCCATGCTCATCCCCGAAGTAAAGGTGGTACACTTCAGGTGCGTCGAAGTTGATTGTTTTTTTGACCAGACGTAATCCCAGAATACCCGCATAGAAATCTACAGTTCCTTGTGCGCTTTGAACGAAAGCTGTTATATGGTGAATACCTGCTGTTTGTTGTTTTGTCATTTGAAAACACTCCTCATAATTTAAATTATTAGTTAGTTTTAGTTATGTCCTGCCCTGAGAAGAAAGAATCTTAGAATAATAATGCATCAATGGAGTAGGCGCCAGCGCCGGTTAGTGCTACACCTATAACAACTACAAGCAGCAGTAAATTGTACTCATAACCGCCTGTTGTGTTCCAGTAGCCGTTTTTGCCATGCACTTTGGCAATCGCCATCACCATCGTCAAGGCAATCAGCAAGGAAGCAAACACAGTGCCCAAGCCCGCTGCGAACAATAATCCACCTGCAAACTCCATCAGCCCCGCCAGAACCGCCATCGCGACACCAGGTTTAATACCAATCGACTCCATCCAACCGCCCGTTCCTTTCGGACCGTAGCCCCCGAACCAACCAAACAATTTCTGAGAACCATGGGCCATGAAGCTGAGCCCCACTACCAAACGAATCAGCAATAATCCTAATGCGATACTCATCAATAATCTCCTCCATTTCAAATTTAAGAATCTTTAATTTAAGATATTAGGTAAAAGGTAAAGTAGTTACTCCTCTACATTGAGGACAAACTACTTTTCTATTTGAAACCGTCTTGGGCGAACTTGCCGAGCTTTTTTAACAATTGACTAGCAACCCTTTTTTCTTCTGCAGTAAGTCCAGCCACTGCACCCTCAATCACTTCAATATGCTGTGGAAAAACTTCTTCAATAAATTGCTTGCCCTTAACCGTAATTTCCGCAAAAACAAGTCTTCGGTCTTCCGTGGATGTCCGGCGGACAACAAACTCTTTCTTCTCCAGCTTATCGACCACGTAAGTGATATTTCCACTGCTCATCAACACCTTGGAGCCGATTTGTTGGATAGCCTGCGCCCCTTTGTGATAAAGAAGCTCCAGTACGCCAAATTCGGTCCGGTTCAATCCATGCTTGCGGATGTCGCGGTCGCCATGTGCATTGACCCACTCACTTGCCCTGGAAAGTGCGATGTAGAGATCTAAGGAATCATTTCGTGCTTCGCTCATTAGGTTCACCTCATTTCGTTGTTGTTTTTGTTTGTGTTTGATGTCTTGATTTAAAGATACTTTAATTTAAGATAAATGTCAACACCTGATTTTAAAATTGTTGTTTGATGGACGGTTCACCTTACTCTAACGGACTCCGATGCTGCTATTCTTCCAATTGGCTTTTATATTATAGATCTAACGGACTGAGGAGCCGTTATCTGCTCATAGTAGATAAGGTTACCTCAGTCCTTTAGTTAGCTCCATAATCATTGATCCGCCTGCATCTAAACCTAACCCACCACAGCCGACTCGCCCTTCTGCAGCTGGTACATCTTCGCGTACCGGCCATTCAGCGCCATCAGCTCATCATGATTGCCGCGCTCCGCGATCTCTCCGCGGTGCAGCACAAGAATCTGATCCGCATCCCGGATCGTAGACAGCCTGTGCGCGATGACAAGTGTCGTGCGCCCTTCGCTGACAACCTTCAGCGCCTGCTGGATCAGCCCTTCGGTCTCGCTGTCGATACTCGCTGTCGCTTCGTCCAATATGAGGATGGACGGATCGAAGGCGAGCGCCCGCGCGAAGGAGATAAGCTGCCGCTGCCCGGAGGACAACGTGCTGCCCCGCTCCACAACCTGCTCATCATAGCCATGAGGCAGCTGCTCGATGAAGGGTGCGGCGCCGACATCTTTCAGTGCGCTTTTTACCCGATCGATCGAAATCTCCTCATTATAGAGGCTTACATTAAACTTAATATCCCCTGCAAATAAAAATGGATCCTGCAGAACGATGCCCATATGTTTCCGCAGCGCTTGCTTTGACATCGACCTGATGTCACGCCCGTCAATGGTGATACTGCCTTCATTGGGTTCATAAAAACCAAGCAGCAGGTTCATAATCGAGCTTTTGCCTGAGCCTGTATGGCCTACGAGAGCGATCGTTTCCCCTTTGCGAGCCTCGAAGGAGATCTGCTTCAGCACATTTTCCCCTTCTTTATAGGCAAAGGTCACTTGATCAAATTTCACAATTCCTTCCGGACGGCTCACCTTATCCGTTTTCTCAACATCCTGGCCTTCCATATCCATGATAGCGAACACTTTATCTGCGGATACAAAAGCCCTTTGCGCATTCGTCAACTGATCGAAAATCCCGATAATCGGTTGAAAAATACGCCCCAAATAATCGATAAACGCATAAAACACCCCAAAGGAAATAGCCGCTTGCAAAGACTCCCGGCCAAAATACCAAATGACCATCGCCGTCACCAAGCTCCCGATAGTACCTACAATGTTACGGGAGGACAAGGAAAAAACGCGGAACTGCTTCAATTGGTTCACATAGCGGTCCCGATTCAGCACTTCAAATTCGTCCAACGTCACCTTCTCGCGGCGAAAAGCCTGAATAATCGGCATGACGACGATCGATTCATTAATCATTGCGTTCATGTCACTAAGCCTTGCACGCATGATGGTGATGAACACTTTGGAATATTTTAAGTGAATCTTCATAATGAGAGCAAAAATTGGCGGCAGCACCAAACAATAAACAGCCAAGTGCCAATCCAAAATAAACAAGGCGACGAAAATCCCGATAAGCTGCATCGTACTGACGACAAACGTCGCCATGAAACTCATAAATAAGTCGCGTATCGCCTCCGTATCATTGGCAATTCTCGACACCACCTGACCGATTGGCGTGTTGTCGAAATAACGCAGTGCGATGCGCTGGATGTGCTGCATTAAGTCCATACGCATGTTTTTGATGATTTGAAGCGCCGTAGACTGGAATAAATAAGCCTGAGAATAGTTGCAAATACTTGCTACTAAAAGCAGCCCCATATAAAGACCAATCAGTTTCAGCACAGAGGACATCTGACTTGTATCTACGGAAAGATGCTGGTCGATGATTGTTTTTGTAATGTAGGGTCCTGCAAGTTCGGCGCTTACCGCACAGCATAAAATGAGCAGCGCGCCGATAATCCTGAATTTATAGACAAGCGCGTACGAGACGAGCCTTCTTGCCGTTGATGGTTGATTCATCGTGTTCTCCTCCCTTCTGCCATTATTCATCTAAACTTGCTTCCATCTGCTGACGGTCCCACTGTTCCCGGTACCAACCGCCGAACTGCATCAGCTGTTCGTGTGTTCCTTCTTCAATAATCCGTCCCTCGTCCAGAACGAGAATCCAATTCGCATGGCTTACCGCGGATAACCGATGTGTCGAGATCAATGTCGTTTTTCCTGCCCGCTCCTTACGGATGTTTTGCAGGATGCGGCTTTCCGTCCGGGCATCTACCGCGGATAACGAGTCATCCAGCAGAAGGATCTCGGAATCGATGAGCAGGGCTCTGGCAATCGCCAAGCGCTGCTTCTGCCCGCCGGACAACATGACGCCGTTCTCACCGACGATGGTCGCAAGACCTTCCGGCATTTGCTCAATATCCTGGGTAAAAGATGCCATCTCCACCGCTCTAGCAATTTCATCCGCTGGAGCGTCATGTTTGCCGAGCGCGATGTTGTCGCGGATCGATTTGGACAGCAGCAAATGCTCCTGCGGAACATAGGCAACCCAGCTTTTCACCCGATCAATCGCAATTTGCTCAATCGGTACATCGGAGATCAGCAGCTTCTCAGGAGGAACAGGGTATTGTCGCAGCAGCTGCTTGAGCAGCGTGCTTTTGCCGCTTCCCGTACGGCCTACAATGCCTAAGGTTTGCCCCCGCTCAAGCTCGAAAGATACATGCGCCAGGCTTGGGTGATTCGCAGTAGGATAAGTAAAGCTGAGATCCTTCATTTCGATCCGATTAGGCACACTAACCGCTACCGGATTATCCACATCTACGATATCAGCCTTCTGTGTCAGAGCCGTATCCAGTCGGTCAGCAGAGGCGCTTCCGCGCTGCAGGACGTTGATAAACTCGCCGAAGGAGATCATCGGCCAGATCAGCATCCCCAGATAAATGTTGAACGAAACGAGCTGTCCCAGTGAAATCTCATGATGAAACACCAGATAGGAACCATATCCGATCCCAATGGAATAACTCAAGCCTACAATGAGGGAAGTTAACGGTTGAAAAAGCGCATTGAGCATCGATACACGCTTGTTCTTATTCATCACTTCGGATGTGACTTGATCAAAGGCTTTTAGATCATGATCTTCCTGTACATACGATCGAATCACTCTAATGCCTGAAATCGATTCCAGTGCATGATCGTTCATTTTGCCGAAGGAAGCTTGTGCCGCGAGGAAGCGCACTCTCACCTTTTGACCCAATTTACTGATCACAAAAGCTAGAAAAGGCAGCGGAATCAGCGCCGCAATCATCAATTTAAAAGAGATGAGGGAAACCATCATCACAATAACAACCGATGCCCCTACTATCGTGGACACCAACGTCATTACGCCATACCCCGAAGTTTGACCGATCGCCAGCACGTCATTCGTTGCTAACGCCATTAGCTGGCCTGTGCTGTTGCGTTGAAAGAACGCCGGCGTCATTTTCGACAAATGCGCAAGCAAACGGCCGCGAAGCACCTTTTCAACCAATGCCGAGTTGCCGAATAAAGTCGTGATCCACACATACGCCATGATGTACAGCAGCACAGCAAGTCCTATCAGCAAAAGGACCGTATGGTTGAGAGCAGTAGCGGACAAATCCCCGCTGCGGATATGGTCAATTGTATTTCCTATCATTTTAGGCGGGATAGTCGTCAATAAATTAACACCTATTAACAGACCGATCGCCAGCGCATAATATTTCCATCTTTCTTTGAAAAACCACCGAAGCTTGATGATAAAAGACAAGAATTCCACCTCTTTCCATTGTTACACACATAAATTGATTCTATAGTTTCGCTCGGGTGAAGTCCATGAGGAAGTTCGATTTAATCAAACTTTCCTGTTCCTGCAACATTTTGGAAATTTTTTTATGTAAGAAGGACAAACTAAGGACAACTTTACATATAGAAAGGAAGTCCTTCCATGCATCCTGTTATGAAAAAAAGTTTTGCCATTCTGGCGTTATCTGCCATGATCACTGCGGGCACAGCTTATAGCGCGCCTAGCGACACATTGGCTGCAGATTTTATGAAAGGCAACCTCACTGTCTCTTTCTCCATGAAGGAAGAGGCCAAAACCGTGCAAGCAACAGGCGTCATCACTTCCATTCGCGCGGATGGCGATCATGCCTTGATTCACATTCAAGGTGTGGGCACAGACGGCCTTGTTCTTAACGTCGACAAAGATACGGTCTTTCAAATGGCCGATGGCACTAAGCTTAGTCTTGCCGATTTGCATGTAGGCTTAACCGTTTTGGCTGAACATTCCATGGTGATGACGATGAGCCTGCCGCCGCAAACGCCAACGTCCAAAGTAACGGTTCTGGATGCGAAAATACAAAAAGATCTGATGGGAACAGCCGGTGTTATTGAAGAAGTGCGCAGCGAAAATAAGGATGATCTGCGAATCCGCGTGAAAGGCGAAGGCTTAACGGAAACTTCACCTAGCGAAATCGTGCTGAATTTGACGAAAGATACGGCGATCGTAGACAAGAACGGCAGCAAAGTTGCGACATCAAAGCTAGTGAAGGGCGCAAATGTCATTGGATTCTACGGACCTGCCTTAACGAAGAGCCTGCCGCCTATCGGTACTGCTTGGAAAATCGTTATTGCAGATAAAGAAGAATAATTTTTTGTAAAAAGCTGAAATCTTCCATGCCAAATGGGAGGTTTCTTTGTTTAACGTGGCTGATCGCACTGTCCAAATGATTCGTTTTTTGATACAATAACTGAAAATTCATTCGAATAAGGGGACTAATATGGAATACATTAGCACACGCGGAAAAGTAGAACCCCTCGGTTTTATCGATGCCATCCTGATGGGATTGGCGAACGACGGTGGTTTGCTTGTTCCCAAAACGATCCCGCAACTATCCGCAGACACGCTCCAGAAGTGGCAAAACCTCTCCTACTTGGAGTTGGCCCTTGAAATTTTCTCCCTATTTATTGAAAACGAAATCCCGCGCGCAGAATTGAAACAGCTCGTTGAGGACAGCTACGGCACGTTCCGTGATGAAGCTGTAACGCCTGTTAAACGCCTGAACGATGACACTTATGTGTTGGAATTGTTCCACGGCCCAACGTTTGCTTTCAAAGACATCGCGCTGCAATTCTTGGGCAATCTGTACGGGTATGTCTCCCGCAAGACGAACTCGATTATTCACATCCTCGGCGCAACTTCCGGTGATACCGGAGCTTCCGCGATTGAAGGTGTGCGCGGCAAAGAAGGCATTCGCATCTGTATTCTTCACCCGCACCAGAAGGTAAGCCGCGTGCAAGAGCTGCAAATGACGACAGTGGATAGCGAAAATGTGCTGAATTTGTCCGTCGAGGGTACTTTCGACGACTGCCAACGCATTATCAAAGAGCTGTTTGCCGACGTTGAATTCAAGCACCGCTACCACTTGCGCGCAATCAATTCCATCAACATCGCCCGCATTTTAGCGCAAACGGTCTACTACTTCTATGCGTACTTCCAAGTTGCAGCTGGCGACGCAGGAGCTAAAGTTAACTTCAGCGTGCCGACTGGCAACTTTGGCGATATTTTCGCCGGTTATCTCGCTCAGAAGATGGGCCTTCCTGTTCATAAGCTCATTCTTGCAACGAATGAAAACAACATCCTTGAGCGTTTCGTGAAGGAAGGCGTGTACCAACCGGGAGCTTTCCGCGGTACGTACAGCCCTTCCATGGACATTCAAGTAGCCAGCAACTTCGAGCGCTACCTGTTCTACCTATACGGCGAGGATGCAGAAGCCGTGACCACCCTGATGGCGCAGTTCAAAGCCGAAGGCCGCATTGTCATTCCTGCCGACAAGCTGCAAGCGGTGCAAGCGGATTTCGCCGCGTACGGCGTACAGAACGAGGAATGTTTGGATACGATCAGCTCCTATTACAAGGAGTATGGTTATCTGCTTGATCCACATACAGCGTGTGGTGTCGCTGCTGCCGACCGTATCGCGGCGGACAGCGAAGTGACGGTCGCTCTTTCCACTGCTCATCCGGCAAAATTCGATGAGTCGATCCGTTTACGCGGTATTGAACAAACCTACCCGCAGCAAATTCAAGCTCTATTCGACAAACCGCAGTTCCAAACGGTTGTTGGCGGTTCGAATGAGGAGATCAAAGATCAGCTCGTGAAGTTCTTCTAAATCAAAGGGACTGTCTCTGAAAGTCTGAAATGACCTTCGGAACAGTCCCTTTTTCACTTTCTACTTAAACTTTTGCGGAAATTGTTTGATAATGCCGTCCGTCAGCACATCGGCGATCATTGTAAGATGATCCGCGCCTTTATCAAACCACATGATATCCGCATCCCAATCCTTAGCCAGCATGGCTTTTACATCTTCCGTCAACATTTGCAAATGAACATACATCAGGTCCTGTACCGTCTTCATCGGCCAATTTGGATTAGCTTTGCTTAAAAAGGAGGCGATATCGTCCGCGTTGCGGTACCACTCTTTGTTAACTTTGTCGAACTCAGCCGTATTTCCGCTTTTCGCCGCATCCACCACCTTGCCGGCAAGCACAATGTGCTCCGTCAGCAGCTCACCCAGCTGGTTCCCGGCAGCCTCCCCGTAGAATGGCTTAATCGCATTCCCAATATCCTTCTGATTTCTTAACAGCCTGGCTAAGGTTTTATCTTTATTTTCTAGATTGGCAAGATCGCTCACCACGTAGTTGCGTGTCCAAATCGCATGATCCAGCCATAGTCTTCTTAGATCGCCTTTCAACTGTACCATCGATTGCGTGTACATCATCTGCTTAGCAGATACTGCACGGTCATCCATATGCGCTTCTGCCCGAATTGGAGCCGTACTGAAAGCAATAGAGAGAGACAGCAGCGTTAACTTGATCAACTTGCCTTGCATAGGTAAATTCTCCTTTTCGTATAAATTGGAAACAGCTCGTTATATTGTGTACGCTCGAGTCGTTTTCATTCATAAAAGAGGGAGGAAGCTCCAGCATGAAGTGACCATGCAGAAATTCGGTGTGGCAAAATCAGTCTGGAGACCGAGAAGTTCCTATACCTAAGCAAGAGGACGCGCTTCTTGCACCGTGATATGCTAGATATAATGAATAATTCAATAGGAGTGAAAATAGTGAATATGAACCGCAGCGCTTTTCTTGGCCCGATCTTGATTCTTTTAGGCATCTTCCTGTTTCTAAAAGGGGAAATCACATTCAGCACGGGCACCATTTTTGAATACTTCTGGCCAACCTTTTTCGTCATTCCCGTCGGCGTGTTCTTTCATTGGCTGTACTTCTTCATCATGCATCGCAGAGGCGTAGGGGTGCTAGTGCCAGGCGGCATTCTGCTTACAGCAGGGGTCGTTTGCCAAATATCCATGCTGTTCGATATTTGGCATCTCATGTGGCCTGGCTTTATGCTTGCGGTCGCTGTCGGTTTGTTCGAGCTGTATTGGTTCGGAGGACGCAACAAATGGCTGCTTATTCCGATCAACATTTTGACCGTATTGTCCCTCTTGTTCTTTACGATTTTCTCGATCGGATCGCTCTTCTCCGGCATTTTCCACAATCAGCCAATCTTTGCCGCTCTGCTCATTGTTGCCGGTTTGGCCTTGATGTTTATGCGCGGTCGGGAAACTAGCAAGTATTGAAAAAAAACCTTCCAAACCACGAAATTGTGGGCCTGGAAGGTTCTTTTTTTATTGAGCAACCAAGTTATCCTCTGTGGATTTCTTGATTTGTTTACTGCGTAATTGTCCACAGGCGGCATCAATATCGGTTCCGTGTTCAAGCCGGACACTGCAGGAAATGCCTTGCTTTTTAAGCGTATCATAGAAAGCCCGCACGGACTCCCGCTCGCTCCGTTGGTACTGGCTATGCTCATCCACCGGATTGTACGGGATCAGATTCACATTGGCGAGTTGGCGGATGTGCTGAATCAGCTCAGCCAGCTGGATCGCATGCTCCTTGCCGTCATTCACGTCTTTCAGCAAAATGTACTCGATCGTAATTCTCCGGTTTGTTTTCTCCAGATAGTACTCAATCGAACTCATCAACTTTTCAATCGGAATCGCTTTGTTAATTTTCATAATCCGCGTCCGAAGCTCGTTCGTCGGGGCATGCAAGGAAATCGCGAGGTTCGTCTTCAAATCGGAATCCGCGAATTCTCTGATTTTATCAGCAAGACCACTTGTGGAAACGGTGATATGTCTAGCCGCAATATCAAGACCCTTCTGATCCTTCACGACGCGGATGAAATCGACCATGTTCTTGAAATTATCGAAAGGCTCGCCAATTCCCATCACCACAATGTGGCTTACGTGCTCGTTCGCGCCCTTGCCGTCCAAATGAAGCTGAACCTTCATAATTTGTTCCACGATTTCTGCGCTCGTCAGATCACGGCTCTTGGCCAACAGACCGCTGGCACAGAAGCTGCACCCGATATTGCAGCCAACTTGTGTTGTTACACATACAGACAGGCCGTATTTATGCCGCATCAGCACGGTTTCGATCAGGTTGCCGTCCATCAATCTAAACAGGAATTTGATTGTCCCGTCCGCTGACTCTTGTTTCAGATGCTCCGTCAAGGTTTGGATGGCGAAATGCTCCTCCAGCACCTGGAGGCAGTCCTGTTTAACATCCGTTATCTCTGAAAACGAGGTTACCCGTTTCCGATACAGCCAATCCCATACAAGTAAAGCCCGCGACTTTTTGAAGCCTTTTTCAGCGAGCCAAGCCACTAATTGATCAAACGTTAATCCATAAATGGATCCTTTATTCATGTGTTATCCTCTTTTCAAGACTTTCGCTTACAGTCCAAATTCTATGAAACAGCCGAAGCTTACCATCTACTTATTATTGTGCCAAAAATCGTCCATGAACACAAGAGGAGTGAGCTTCCAGTGTTTCATCAAAGATTTACAAATGAATCGAACATATGTTCTTTATTTTTCTCTCATTTTGTGTTAATAATAAGAGGTAAGGTTTTTTATCAAATTTAACCCAAGGAGCTGAAGGTTGATGACATTACGCTTAGACCCTTATTTAGTTATGGAAGGAAACGCTAAGGAAGCCATCCAATTCTATGAGAAGGCATTAGGTGCCCAGCAAGTTTTCGTACAAACATTTGGCGAAATGCCTGCAAATCCTGACTTCCCGCTCCCTTCAGAAGCAAATGAACTTATCGGACATGCGATGCTGATGGTAGGCGATACGCGTCTGATGCTATCCGACGCCTTCCCTGGACAACCTGTTCAGAAGGGTGCCAATGTTACCATTTGCATTTCGATCAAGGATGTTGAGAAATCCAAAGCGATCTACCATGCACTGGAAGATGGCGGACGCGTCATCATCCCGCTGTCGGAATCCCACTTCAGCCCTGCATATGGCCAAGTCGTCGACAAGTTTGGCGTAGGCTTCCACATTTTCACTGACCAACCAACGAACAACTAAAGACCGAACGGAATGTCAAAAAGCCTTCATTCCATTTCTACCGTTGGATTGAAGGCTTTTTTATGTAGAACCCCTAACATGTTTATCGAACGATCTTCTCGAGGATTTTCATAGAAGAGGCTGCTATTTCTTCAGCAGCTGGTACTTGTAAAGGTGCAGGTGCTGAAGATGGTGCTGGCTGATCATGAAACATTTTATTCGCATACATCTTCTTGATTTGGCCGTAAAAGCTTGTCGTTCGTATGTAGGAAATCATCCTGCAAATCATTTGCATTTGCATCGTATCTTCAATCCCGGAGGCGATGTTGAAAAGTGTATTCAAACTGCCAATGGCTTGATCCCTAGTGATGATCCCACTTTCCAAATCCCTCACAACCCGCTCCATTTCACTTTTCACGAACATAACTGCTCTGCTCTTTATAGTCTTATCTATCAACCACTGCACCTCCTAGATGTATGTACTAAAATAGTACAACACCCTGCTTGGAATAGCTGTCGAAGCGAGGGGAGCAAGATTATAGTATTTTTCGGGAATACCAAGGAATCTTGTCGTCTTTTGTTAGGAAAAATTTGTAAACGTGGGCCTTACCTGTATTTTTCTCAGATATTGCATGGTTCGCTCGTTCTTTGACAAATCGAAGACTTGCGCTCCTGCTAGCTGAACATTTGCCTCACTAATTCCCGATTTCGTTCTTTGAAAACTTCATTATGCGAAGAAACCATAGCATACTTGTAGGCACCTGGCTGTATGTATTGTTTCGCTTTATTTACAGCATTCGCTGCATCATGGAAAGCGCCTGCGATCAGGTGGACTTTCCCTTCATGATTGAGAATATCGCCAGCTGCATAAATCCCCTCAATAGAAGATTCGCTCGCTGCGCTGCCTTTAATATAATAGTCGTCTACAATCTCGATCTTCACTTCGCTATTTTGAAGTAAAGTCGTATCCCGCTCATAGCCGTGATTAATAATGACTTCATCGATTTCCAAATACGAAATTTCACCCGTTTCGTGATTCTCAAGCTGGACATGCTCAATTGTCTCGTGATTTGCGCCGGCAATTAATTTAGAAATGGACGAATTAAAGATACATTGCACGGAGCTTTCCAAAAGCTGCTTCACTTGAGCTTCATGACCGGAGAGCGCATCCTTGCGATACGTTAAATAGACCTTTCCAGCTACAGGCTCCAGCTCATTAGCCCAGTCAACGGCTGAATTGCCGCCGCCAGAGATGACAACCGTTTTACCCTTAAAGCGCTCCAGGGACTTTACCGTATAGTTTAAATTAGATACCTCATACCGCTCCGCGCCCTCGATTTCCAGCCTTTTGGGATTGAGAATGCCCCCGCCTACTGCGACTATCACTGTTTTCGACAAATGCTTAACACCGGATGCAGTGAGCAGTTCAAAGATCCCGTCTTCATTGCGCCTGATCGACTCGACTTTCTCACTTAAGACAACCTCCGGCGAGAAGGTTAATCCTTGTTCGACAAGTTTCTTGATCAGCTTTGCGCCAGGCAGCGGCGTATGACCGCCAACGTCCCAGATCATCTTTTCCGGGTAAACATGCACTTTGCCGCCAAGCTGTGGCTGATACTCAATAATCTTCGTTTTCATTTCTCTCAAGCCGCTATAGAAAGCAGAGTAAAGCCCTGCCGGGCCTCCTCCGATGATCGTGACATCAAACAATTCCTGATTATCCATAAACGTTCACTCCTCATTACTTGTATGCAATTGATTATCATTATCAATTAAATATAAAGCTATTCTTTTCTTTTGACAACAAAATAATCATTGACAACCTTAATCTAGTGGCTTAAAGTATGTTTAGTTATCGTGATGATAATGATTATCACTATCGATGACATCATGGAGGTGTCTTATGGTTCGCCTGTATATAGATGAACTCAACATTGGTTATGGAGAACGTTCGATTGTCAAAAATCTTAGTGCCGCCATTCCCGACAAAAAAATTACGACCATTATCGGTGCTAACGGCTGCGGCAAGTCCACCCTTTTAAAAGCAACAACACGGATTATTCCTCACCAATCCGGTCGTATCGTACTGGACGGAGCACTTATCTCAAAAGAAAACACCAAAGTGCTCGCCAAAAAAATGGCGATCCTGCCACAGACGCCTGAAAGCGCCAGCGGATTGACCGTCGGTGAATTAGTGTCTTATGGCCGCTTCCCTTATCAAACCGGCTTTGGCCGATTGACAAAAAAGGACTATGACGCCATCGACTGGGCGCTCGAAGTGACAGGCACCCAAGATTTTAAATACAGGCCTGTCGATTCCTTATCCGGCGGTCAACGGCAGCGCGTTTGGATTGCGATGGCGATCGCCCAGGAAACCGATATTATTTTCCTGGATGAGCCTACGACCTACTTGGACTTGGCCCATCAACTAGAGGTGCTGGAGCTATTGCAGCGCTTGAATCGGGAACAAGATCGAACGATTGTCATGGTGCTGCACGATTTGAACCAAGCCGCTCGCTTCGCGGATTACATCATCGCTTTGAAAGATGGCGAAATTGTCAAAGCCGGCGATTGTGAAGAAGTGATGCAGCCTGAAGTTCTCAAGCAAGTTTTCCACATTGATGCGGAGATCGGAAGAGATCCTCGGACCCATAAACCCATGTGCATTACTTACAATTTACTAAAGGGAGACAACTCAAGTGAAAAAACTACTGATTCCATTCCTGCTCTTCATCCTAGTGCTAGCTACTAGCGCTTGCGGATCTGCAGCACCTAAAAAAGAAAATGGCTCTGCAACACCGGCTGCTTCAACTGCGGCTGGGTCCAAAACAATTACGTATCAGTCCGAAGATGGGCCTGTTGAAGTACCTGCCAATCCACAGCGCGTTATTGTCCTTTCTGCTTTTGCAGGAAATGTAATGGCGTTAAATGTGAAGCTTGTCGGTGTGGAGTCATGGTCCAAAGCTAATCCCAACTTTGACAAAACCCTAAAAGATGTGCAGGAAGTTTCAGATGAAAACTTGGAAAAAATCATTGAACTAAAACCCGATCTTATTATCGGTCTATCCACGATCAAAAATATGGATAAGCTAAAGCAAATCGCTCCAACCGTTACATACACGTATGGGAAGGTTGACTATCTAACCCAACATATCGAGATCGGCAAGCTTTTGAACAAAGAAAGCGAAGCAAGAGCTTGGGTTGACGATTTCAAGAAACGTGCACAAAAAGCAGGTACTGACATTAAAGCCAAAATCGGCGCGGACAAAACCATCTCCGTCATCGAGAGCTTCGACAAACAGCTTTACGTATATGGCGATAACTGGGGTCGTGGGACGGAAATTCTTTATCAGGAAATGAAATTGCCTATGCCTGCCAAAGTGAAGGAAACAGCTCTGAAAGAAGGCTATTATGCCTTGTCGACGGAAGTTCTGCCGCAATTCATGGGCGACTACGTGATTTTCAGCAAAAACCCGGATGCCGACAACTCTTTCCAACAAACGGAGACATACAAAAATACAACGGCTGCAAAAAACGGCCACGTTTATGAAGCTAACGCCAAGGTTTTCTACTTCAACGATCCGTTAACGCTGGAATACCAACTAGATTTCTTCATCAAAAACTTGCTTAAATAACATCACGAAGGAGCCGTCTCGGATGAAACTATCCATTTCATTTGGTTATAAATTTGCCCTTGGGCTCCTTGTGTTTGTGGGAATGTTTGTTGTTGCTATGGTGTTTGGGGCAGCAGATGCTACCCTCACGGATGTCTGGCTGGCACTAACTTCACACACCACAAGTGATGCGATTACAATCATCCGTGAAATACGATTACCCCGCGAAATCGCGGGGATTTTCGTTGGCGCGGCTTTAGGCGTCTCAGGCGCCATTATGCAAGGAATTACACGAAATCCGTTAGCAGACCCCGGTTTGCTGGGGCTAACGGCAGGTGCTAACGCAGCACTCGCCCTAACTATTGCTTTATTCCCATCAACAAGCTACTTGGGCATCATGCTCGCTTGTTTCATTGGAGCGGCCATAGGAGCGCTTCTGGTTTTCGGCATTGGAGCGTTGAAAAAAGGCGGATTCTCACCCATCCGCATCGTACTCGCCGGAGCTGCGATCTCCGCTTTTTTATACGCCGTCTCTGAGGGTCTCGGCCTTTATTTCAAAATCTCAAAAGATGTGACCATGTGGACAGCAGGCGGATTGATCGGCGCTTCATGGGACCAGCTGAAAGTAATCGTGCCTTTTATCGTGGTGGGGTCGCTGGTATCTCTCCTGCTCTCCAGGCAGCTTACCATTCTTAGCTTAAGCGAAGAGGTGGCTGTTGGATTAGGGCAGAAAACGGCGCAAATTAAGGCGATTCTCTTCATCATCATTATTCTTCTGGCAGGCGCATCCGTTGCCCTGGTCGGCAATATGGCTTTCATCGGGCTTATGATACCGCACGTCGTACGTGCCATCGTCGGCACCGATTACCGGTTCATTATTCCAATGTCCGCGGTCTCTGGCGGTACCTTCATGCTGCTCGCAGATACTCTCGGGCGTACCATGAATGCGCCATACGAAACGCCTGTAGTGGCCATTGTCGCGATGCTGGGCTTACCTTTCTTCCTGTTTATCGTACGTAAAGGGGGCAAAGCCTTCCCATGATTCATCCATCCATTCTCAGAAAACAACGCCTGCTCGTAGTTGGGGCTCTGGCACTTATCATAGTTACGGTTGTGATCGGCATGGGGTTAGGTTACTCGTCGTTGTCCTATAACCGGCTGCTCCCTACCCTGTTAGGCCAGGGAACCTTCAAAGAACATTTTGTCTTATTTTCAATTCGATTACCCCGGATTCTGATTACCTTATTAGCCGGCATGGCGCTTGCTCTATCTGGCGCGATCCTGCAGGGTGTTACACGCAATGATTTAGCTGACCCCGGCATTATTGGAATAAACTCCGGTGCGGGTGTCGCCGTTGCCTTCTTTTTTCTGTTTTTCCCGGTAAAAGCAGGCTCATTCGTGTATTTTCTACCGCTGGTCGCTTTTATTGGAGCTCTACTAACCGCAGCTTGCATTTACCTGCTCTCTTATAGTCGAAAAGAAGGTCTTCAACCCGTCCGATTAGTGTTAATGGGCATTGGCTTCTCCATGGCCTTATCCGGCATCATGATTGTCATCATCTCATCCGCAGAACGCGCGAAGGTGGACTTTATCGCCAAATGGCTGGCAGGCAACATCTGGGGAACCGATTGGCCGTTCATCTGGGCGCTGCTGCCGTGGCTTATCGTGCTCATCCCGTTCACTTTGTACAAAGCCAACCGGTTAAATCTCCTTGGTCTTAACGAGCCCGTTGCAATCGGAGTTGGTGTGTCGGTGGAAAAAGAGCGTATCGTCCTACTTCTTACCGCTGTCGCACTTGCGGCCTCTGCCGTTTCCGTCACGGGAGGCATTACCTTTATCGGGCTTATGGCTCCGCATATTGCGAAAGCTTTGGTCGGGCCCAGGAATCAGCTATTCATTCCCGTCGCTGTTCTAATCGGCGGATGGCTGCTGCTTCTGGCTGATACCGTCGGTCGCAATTTGCTCGACCCCGATGGGATTGCCGCCGGTATTATGGTCGCATTGATCGGCGCACCTTATTTCATCTACTTATTGCTGAAAAAAGCATAAAGAAAAACAGCATGCCAAAAAAGCTATCCTCCCGAATGTGGGGAATAGCTTTTTTTGATCATTAATTCTGCTCAGTTCGCAATTTGACTCCAGACTGGATACTCATCCAAGTAACCATACTGGTGCAGCTCCGTAAGTGCCTTGCGGATGCTGCTCTCATCCTCGCCTGACTCACTGGAGAGATCCAATAAGTCGGTTAAGTCAATCTTAGGATGTTCTTTGCAAAAAGCGAGCAAACCTTTGGCCGCCCAGGATAACCGATCGTCCTGAAAATCACCGACCAGCCGGCGAAACATTTTCTGGGAAATAATCTTCATCTCGACGAGATTCTGCATCGCCTTCGTTGCCTGCTTCAGATTCATCCGGCCCAGTTTTGCAATATCAACCAAATCAGGGACGTTTGCTTCTGAGGAGAAGCATTTCAATACGATTACAGTCATTTGCGAATAAACATCCATGCCAGGATAACGAAATATATCATCAGTCAATGTAAAATGCCTAGCTGCTTCTTTCCCCTGATTGTTATCCATTTAGGTGTCCTCCTTATCCTGAATCATGGAGTTCCCCTACTCAGGCTCCCTTCCATGATCTGAAGTAGGCACTAGCTTCCCTGAATTTTGCCGGGACTGCCGGAATATTTGTGCCAAGCTGAATTTCTTCTGTTCTCCTTCCGCGCCTGCTGCTTGAGCAGGCTCTGGAGGCTCGTCCAATTCTACCTTGGGATCGTCCTCTTCCATTACAGCGGGAGGGCTTACTATGTCTATATCGTGGAACATTTCTTTCCCGGGAAATATTTCGATTTCAGTTGTTGCAGATGCAGACACGTGCTCTTCGCGAACATATTTCGTTAAAATATCTATAATACCTTGGCTAAAATAGCCATCCATCTTCAACTGGTTTAAATAGTCAATGACCTCAGCGGGCGTATCTGATGGAATATACAAAGTTACATCTTTGCCAGAGCGAACGTAGACGGTGGATCGGCGTTTTTTCAATCCTGACCGCTCCCGTTCTCGGAGACTCCTTTGGCATCTGTGCCGGCCGCGACTTCGTCCGCATGTTTCAGGGCGTGATCCAGCATGAGGAACGTGCCTCGCACATTCCGGAATTGGCTGTGCTCGGCTGTATCAAACCGAATGGGCAGGCCCAGCTCGGCGTTTATTTTCTCAATCCAAGGCTGCAAAACAACAGCTCCGCCGCCGATAAACCAGAACTCGTTCGCATAACGAACGTGCTTCCAGGAGCTGCGGGCGAACTTCAGCACCTTCTCCGCTAATATGCGCATGTGCTTGTTGATCAGGCTCGTCATATCAAACACGACCTTGCCCTCGGCATAGATCTCATACTCTTTGTTGACGAGCATAAGCGTCAATTCGGCTGTGCTTGCAAGCAGCTCCTCACCTTGCGCATTCACCTCATTACGAATACTCTCCAGTGCATCGTTGAGATAAATTTTGGCGCCGGTGGAGTGCCTTTGATCCAGATCCAGGCCTGGTCGGAAGAAAGCGATATCCATATCTACACCACCGACATCGGCAATGCCGAATCCCTTGTGCGACAAATGGGATTTCGAAGTTGCTTCCAAATCATAAACGCCCGATACATCGTCTATGCTGATATCGGTTGGAAGCGTGAATTCCATTTCAACCGTGATCCCTTTGAAGACAGGGGTCGTTACGAACGTGACAGAGTGGACACCTCCGGTGATTTTACGGGCAAATTCATCGCGGAATTTCGTAATTTCGCGAATCGGCAGGCCGGTGCCCAGGTTTACGGCAGCTTTGATCCGCTTTTTACCCCGTTTGATTGCGTCCTCATGTTGTTTGGCAATGGCATAAGCGGCAGCCGTCAGGAGCGTCACCATGGTCTCCGGTCTCTGGGCTTTCTTTTGCACAGCTTTATCTCCGACAATCTCGTGAAGAATACCTTCATCGCCAATGGCGAGATTCCCCACGTAAACGTGTCGGTACTGATCGCTTTCAATGGCAGGCGATGTAATTTGAACGTCGAGGAAATCCAGGGGATCACCTTGTTCCATCAAAAGAAATCGTTCACCAAACGGTTGTGCAAGTACATTAGGGAAAATGAAGCTACAGTCCAGATGGTCATAGATGACCTTGACATGACTGCTGCCGTTATCAATGGACAGTGTGATGGTAGTGGTTAAGACTTCGTTCTTTGTCAAGTCAATTCCCCTCTCCTACCTTGATTTGAATCTATATACCTATTCGCAATAGGAACGTAGAATGAGTGGGTATTTGGAATATTCCGTTAATTATACGCTTTCACTGGAATAAAGTTTAAAGTTTAAACTTTAAACTCTAAACGGTAAAATTCACGCCTTAAACTTCAAGATTTAAACCTTAAATCTTAAATTTTAAAGTTTAACCTTCAAACGTTAGATCGTCTTTTTAGAGCAGGTGGAAGGTTCATCTGTTCTCTATATTTAGCCACTGTTCGGCGTGAAATGACGAGACCCTTGCTGATGAAGAGTTCAGATAGCTGTTGATCCGAGAAAGGCTGCTCTCGGTTTTCTCCCGCAATCGCTTCACGAAGCTTTTCCTTGATGTAAAAAGAGGAAACCGACGTTCCATCGGCCTGCTTTATTGAAGAGGAGAAGAAATATTTCAGCTCAAAAATCCCCCACGGGGTTTGAACGTACTTCCGGCTGACCGTACGGCTCACGGTGGATTCATGTACTTGCAGCGCTTCAGCCACCTGCTTCATCGTCATCGGCCCAATATGAGCGGTGCCCCTCGCACAAAAATCGGCCTGGAGCTCGAACATTAGGCTTGCTGTTTGCAGCAGCGTAGCTTTTCTTCGCTCAATGTTGTCCATGAGCCCCCTTGCGGCCTGCCACTGCTGCTTCAAGTAGCGGTATACATCTTGTGATGCCTTCTGCTCCATCAGACGAAGATAGGAATCGCTGAGTGTAATGCCCGGAATTGCAGCATTTTCGAGAAAAACAGTATATATCCCCTCGACCATCTTCAACGTAAGATCTGGTATCACATACTGTGGCTGTTCTCTGCTGTACATGGCTCCGGGCTTCGGATTGAGTACTTTAATCTGTTTAATCGCCGCTTGGATGCGGGATTGCTCTGTATCGTATTTCAACGCTAACTGATGAATCCTGCCAGCAGCAATATCAGGCATATCCTGTTGGATTAAATCTGCCACCAAGGGGTCTATTCCCTTCATCTGCTGCAATTGGAGGAGAAGACATTCCGCTAAGGTTGAAGCCCCTACACCGAATGGCTCTAAGCATTGGATGATTTGAACAGCTTGACGCACATGCTCCAGCGAGGAGCCTTGAATAGCGGAAATTTCAACTCTCGTATAGGGAAGGTAGCCCTTTGCATCCAGATTTCCGATGATCCATTTGCATAGCCCCTTTAGTCTATTGTCCAAATTCATACAGGCTATCTGTTCTAGTAAAACCGATTCTAACGTAGGAGCAGCGCTAGGATCGACATTAAGCCGCCAATCTGGATTAGAACCGCGCATATTGCGGCTTGCCGGATTTCTATGCTTAAGTTCAATAAAAGGATTCTCATTCGCTTGCTGCTTCACCAACTCATGAAGATCCAAGGAGGACATATGGAGGATTTCCATAGACTGCCGCATATGTGGGGTAAGCAGCATTCTGTGATCCTGCAGTGCACCTAATGAAAATTCCATCCGCAAACGCCTCCTTTTAAAACATGTAATCGCTTACCATAAGTATATTCGTACTTTTGACGTAAAATCCACCACGCAAAAGGACAAAAGACCCAGCGATAAACCATCGCCAGGTCCTGTGTACACTTCTTACAAACCTAACACGCGCCGCTCCTCCTCCGTAAACATCCGGGAACGCGTCAAAAACCGCCGGCCCTCCGGGCCTTCAAGCGAAAACATGCCGCCCCTGCCGGGAACCACATCGATGATCAGCATTGTATTTTTCCAATAATCGTACTGGGATTTACTCATATAAAAGGGGGCGCCGCCGATATCACCCAACCAAACGTCGCTGTCACCGATCAGAAACTCTCCCTGGGCATAACACATGGGAGAACTTCCGTCGCAGCAGCCGCCGGATTGATGAAACATAACAGGGCCATGTTTGGCTCTCACGATTTCAATGAGCTCCAGAGCAGCCTCAGTAGCAACAACTTTACTTGCCTCTGTCATCGCGGCAGCTCTCTTAGAAGAAGCCCAATGCTTCAGGGCTGTAGCTGACGAGCAAGTTTTTGGTTTGCTGGTAATGGGACAGCATCATTTTATGATTCTCGCGGCCGATGCCTGAAGTCTTATATCCGCCAAAAGCTGCATGGGCAGGGTAGGCGTGGTAGCAATTCGTCCATACACGACCCGCTTCAATGCTGCGGCCCATCCGGTAGGCGGTGTTCATGTCACGCGTCCATACGCCTGCTCCAAGACCATAGAGCGTGTCGTTCGCAATAGCCAAGGCCTCTTCCTGGTTTTTGAACGTCGTAACCGCAAGGACAGGGCCGAAAATTTCCTCTTGGAAAATTCTCATCTTATTATTTCCTTTGAGTACAGTTGGCTGGATATAGTAGCCTTCCGAAAGCTCCCCTTCCACTTTCCCTCTGTCACCGCCAATCAGACATTCCGCACCTTCTTGCGAGCCGATGTTGATATAGCTCATGATTTTCTCAACTTGCTCTGTCGAAGCCTGTGCCCCAATCATCGTAGTTGTATCAAGAGGGTTGCCTTGTGTGATCGAAGCGACCCGCTTCAAAGCTCTCTCCATAAATTGATCGTAAATCGACTCCTGAATTAATGCACGAGACGGGCTCGTACACACTTCTCCTTGATTGAGAGCGAACATAGCAAAACCTTCAAGCGCTTTATTGAAAAAAGCGTCATCCCGCGCAAGCACATCTTCAAAGAAGATGTTCGGAGACTTACCGCCCAGCTCCAAGGTAACCGGTATCAAATTCTGCGAAGCATATTGCATAATCAAACGGCCTGTTGTCGTTTCTCCCGTAAAGGCAATCTTCGAGATACGGCTGCTTGAGGCTAGCGGTTTGCCCGCTTCAAGGCCGAAGCCGTTAACGACATTAACGACGCCTGGCGGCAGCAAATCTTGAATAAGTTCGAGCAGCACCAGAATGGAAGCCGGCGTTTGCTCAGCCGGCTTGAGAACTACGGCATTTCCTGCCGCAAGCGCCGGAGCGAGCTTCCACGTCGCCATCAGCAGCGGGAAGTTCCACGGAATGATCTGCCCGACGACGCCAAGCGGCTCATGAAAATGGTAAGCCACCATATTGTCGTCCAATTGGCTGAGCGTACCTTCTTGTGCGCGGATGCTCCCTGCGAAATAGCGGAAGTGATCAATTGCCAGCGGCAGATCAGCCGCGAGCGTTTCACGAACAGGCTTGCCGTTATCCCAAGTCTCGGCAACCGCGAGCATTTCCAAATTAGCTTCCATGCGATCAGCAATTTTATTTAAAATAACAGCGCGCTCGGCAACTGACGTGCGCCCCCATGCCTCTTTGGCAGCATGCGCAGCATCCAAAGCCAGCTCGATATCCTCAGATGTTGAGCGTGGAATCTCACAGAACACACGATTATTTACAGGAGACGGATTATCGAAGTATTGCCCTTTAACAGGTGAAACCCACTGTCCACCGATAAAGTTTTCATACCGTTTTTTGAATGTTACTTTGGATCCGTTTTGTCCAGGTTGTGCATAAATCATTCTCGCTCAGCCTCCTTAAAATGGTATACATAAATAGAGAAGCAAGAATCGTGCCAACGGACCAAATCCCGTTACAAAGGGGTTTATGAATGGCCTACGAAATTAGATGTTCCGTTTTGATACAAAGGATGTGTTCCATTATGGGACATTCTTGCCGGCAGCCCTCCATTAATAAAAGCAACTATGGTATGATCGGGTAAGATACGATTGCAATGGAGGGATCTTTTTGCTATCCGTGGAAAATAACTTTTTATCCGACGCAGCGGCAGCTTCTTGGAAGCGCTGCCACGAATTTGGTTTAGTGCCCACCGACCCCATTGACGATGACATTTTAACAGGAATTCACATGCAGTCTCTACTCAAGCAAAATGAGCAAACCATCCAATACACCGAGCAAATCTTCGAACACATGCATGCCGGCATCAAAGAATCCGGCCAGATGGCGCTGCTGATCGACCCGGAAGGAACCATTATTCACACGGCGGGAGATATCGACTTCTCTCGGCGAGCATTGGCGGTTCAGCTGCAAGTAGGCGCCAATTGGGCCGAACATCGCAAAGGGACGAATGCCATCGGCGTCGCCCTTACAGAGCGGAAGCCCGTGCGTGTGCATGCCGAAGAGCATTATTTCAAATCAAACCATTTCCTGACCTGCGCTTCTGCCCCTGTCTTCAATGCGATCGGCGAACTTATCGGAATCGTCAATATTAGCGGCAAGCAAGAGAATTTCCATGCCTATACCTTTACCCTCGCCTGTTTGGCTGCTCAATCGTTGCAAAACAGAATTTTGCTCGAGGAGTCGAAGAAGGAACACCTCATCACGCTAAAAGAGTTGGACTACTCCTCCATGCATCATCCTTTGCCCCTGCTTTCGCTCAGCCGAGATAACCGCATCCTCCGCGCCAATCACGCCGCTATACGGATTATGGGCGGCGACGTCATCGGTAAGCCCATGCCGAAACTGGAGGGTTATGCCGTTCAAACCTTACATAATGAACATCAAAAGCTGTGGCAGTCTGTCTCCATTCGAAAGGTAACGAGTAATGATCAGCATTTATACACGTTTCATGATCTCGTCGGCACTTGTCCGACGTTCCTGCAGAGAAAAGAGTTAGCCCAGAAGGCTTCAACCGCCGACTTCCCTGTTCTGCTCTTGGGTGAAAGCGGCGTCGGCAAGGAATTGTTCGCCCAATCCATACATACGGCAAGTGTCCGGTCGGGAGCTCCGTTCATTGCGCTTAACTGCAGCGCCATCCCAGACAGCCTCGTAGAGAGCGAATTGTTCGGTTATGCCCGCGGCGCTTTCACAGGTGCAAGCAAGGAGGGCAATATCGGGAAGTTCGAGGCTGCGCATAAAGGCACGATTTTCCTCGATGAAATCGGCGATATGCCCCTTCGGGCGCAAGCTGCGCTTTTGCGTGTGCTTCAAGACGGGCGGATTACTCCGGTTGGGAGTGCGAAGAGCAAAGCCGTTGATGTGCGCGTAATTGCCGCAACGAATAAGGATTTGGCCGCAGAAGTGAAGGCAGGCGGATTCCGGGCCGATCTTTATTATCGGCTGAAGGGCATTCCTATTACGCTGCCGGCTCTGCGGGAAAGAAGCGATATCCTGACTTTGGCGCTTCATCTGCTCCAGAAGCATGCTTCACCATGCTGCGCTTTCACAGAAGCCGCCAAACGCAAGCTGCTGGCCTACAATTGGCCAGGCAATATCAGAGAGCTGAACGGCATTCTGATGCAAGCGATCTTCCTGGCTGGCGATCAGCCGATTGATGCTGAGCATTTAATGTTGGAGGCTGCGCAAGCGGATGAGCCGATGAGCGGAGCCCCCAGCGGAGATCACCCTCTAACGCTAAAAGAAGCGGAAATTAAAGCGATTAAGATGGCGCTGACCGCCTCTGAGTGGAATCTCAGCAAGGCTGCCGCCAAATTGCAAATTGGAAGGACGACTTTGTACCGTAAAATCGAGGAATATGGGATCACTTAAGCACCAATAGTCACAGAAGAGTAACTATCGTACTAAAAAGTACGTACTTTTCATCTCCTCATGAAACGTTCATAATAACAATTGCCAGCAGGGACATCCTACTGATGGTAAGAATTTTATGATGCGATGAGGCCCATTGGCCAACATATAAACAGTTACATGAGGAGGAATTACGCATGACGATCAACCATTTACAATCCACAACAACCCTGCTGAACGGCGTTCAAATGCCATGGTTCGGGTTAGGTGTTTTTAAAGTAGAAGACGGTTCTGAGGTAGTAAGCTCCGTCAAAGCAGCCATTCGAAATGGCTACCGCAGCATTGATACAGCCGCCATTTATGGGAATGAGACCGGTGTTGGACAAGCTATTTCCGAGGCGCTTGCGGAAACAGGACTCGCTAGAGAGGATTTGTTCGTAACCTCCAAGGTGTGGAACGCAGATCTTGGCTATGAATCGACAATTGCCGCCTATGAAGCCAGCTTATCCAAGCTGGGTCTGGAATATCTTGACCTGTACCTCATTCACTGGCCGGTCAAAGGGAAATATAAAGAGGCTTGGCGTGCTTTGGAAACTCTGTACAAAGAAGGTCGTGTGAAAGCAATCGGCGTCAGCAACTTCCAAATTCATCATCTCGAAGATGTGATGAAAGACGCGGAAATCGTGCCAATGGTGAACCAAGTTGAACTTCACCCGCTTCTGTCACAGCAAGAGCTGCTCACCTTCTCCAAAGCGAATAACATTCAGTTAGAAGCTTGGTCTCCGCTCATGCAGGGCCAGCTATTCGATCACCCGGTTCTTAATGACATCGCTGCTAGCCACAGCAAGTCGGTTGCTCAAGTCATTCTCCGTTGGGATCTGCAACGCGGCATTGTGACGATTCCGAAGTCGATCAAAGAGCAGCGCATCATCGATAACGCCAACGTCTTTGACTTCTCGTTAACGGATGCAGAGATGGCTCGTATTGATGCCTTGAATGAGAATCGACGCGTCGGACCCGATCCGGACAATTTTGATTTTTAAGCAGTAAAAAGCACCAATCCTTCCAATGTGGAGGAACGGTGCTTTTTTTCGTTTAACGCGCGTTTAGGTTCGCCTGCTAAATATCTCTATTTTGAATGGGCGTCCCAAATATCGCCTGTCTTCCTCTTGCATGCCGAAATGGCCGACAAACCGGCGTCGAGCACCCTTTTCTCCGTCGGATTAATTAGCATTGTGCAGAGCGTCCAGCGCTGCCTCTCTGTTTTTGAGGAAGAAAACCGAGTTCCCTTGATTGCTCTCATAGATAAAATCCTTCAGACTTTTACTGTTATACACGTCAAAATCGCCAACAATCGCAAATTTAACTTTGTAGTTCGTAAATTTCTGTAATATCTCACCTGCAAGGCGGGTCTTCAGCTCGAAAAAATCTTCGGAAACGTTGGACTTGTCTATCAAAATTTTGTGGCATTCTTCCAGATATTGAACAGACGCCATCAAATCCAAAGCCTCCTGCACATCGCTTATGAGGATATCATCACTTTGCACAATAGCGACTCTGGAGTTATTTCTAATATCAACCGTTATATTCATTGCCATCCCCTTTACACCTATTCCCGAATTGCTAGTACAGCCGCATCTAAGGCCCGAATCACCTTATCGCACCATTGATCAAATTCCTGATCTTCCCTTTGTAACTCGGGTTTAGCTAAAATATTGGCGACAGTTGTTTTAATCCCCTGATCAAAACGAGTCGTCGCAACGAACTCCGGAACAAGCCGTTTCAGCTTCGCATTGTCGAAAACGACGGAATTCGCCTTATCTCCCAGCAGTCCGCCTCTGTAATTCTCCGTGCTGCACGCATCCAGAAATTCAGACGAAACATGAACCGCCTGCAGTTTGACTCCTAGGGCATCAGCAATGGCTTCATAGATTTGATTCCAAGTCAGCGTCTCATCGGAAGTGATATGTACGGACTCCCCAATAGCATGCAGATTGCCCATAAGTCCAATAAATCCTTTAGCAAAGTCGCTATTATGCGTCATTGTCCACAGTGAAGTGCCGTCTCCATGAATGATTACGGGCTTGTTCTCCAGCATACGTTTGGCAACCTGCCAGCTGCCTTTACTGCCATGCACGCCAAGCGGTATGGATCGTTCATCATAGGTGTGGCTCGGTCTTACGATAGTAATAGGGAAACCATGGTCGCGATACATCTTGAGCAAATAATCCTCACAAGCAATCTTGTTCCTTGAGTATTCCCAATAGGGGTTCGATAAAGGCGTCCCTTCCGTAATTCTATAGTCAGACAGCGGTGTTTGGTACGCAGACGCTGAACTTATGAACATAAATTGTTTGGTTTTACCTTGAAATAAGCGATAGTCTCTTTCCAGCTGAGTCGGTTCGAACGCGATGAAATCCGCAACGACATCGAACTCCAAGTGTTCAATTAGTCTAGCGACATGCTCTTCATCCCGAATGTCCGCTGTGAGCAAGTTAGCCCCTGCTGGCAATGATTCATTTCTTGTGCCTCTATTCAGCAGATAAAGCTCGCACCCACTGTCCAGCAGCTGCTTTGTAATTGCTGAACTAATTGTTCCTGTTCCTCCAATAAATAGCGCTTTCATCTTCCACCTCCGGTATTTTTGAACAATCTCCTAACTTTTATTCGCCAAAAGGAGCTTAAAACCTCCTAGACTGATCAGCTAACCTTGTTTAGAAAACTTGCAATTAGGTAAACAAAAACCCGACCAGCTCTACAGAGCTAATCGGGCTTCCAGTTACAGATATAGTTGTTCTTTATGATCTACTTGCCCGCATCGGCGCAAAGAAAGCTTCCTCTACATCCTGAGCAGGCAACGGCTTGCTGTAATAATAACCCTGAATCTTTTTGCAATCATTATCCATAAGAATATCCAACTGTTCCTTCGTTTCAATGCCTTCCGCAATAACGTCCATATTCAAATGCTGCGCCATCGAGATAATTGTGGCTACAATCGCTTTATCATTATTGTTCTCCGTAATATCGCGGATAAACGAACGGTCAATTTTGAGCTTGTGGATCGGAAGAAGCTTCAGATAACTCAGGGAACTATATCCCGTTCCGAAATCGTCCAGACTGATCCGGATGCCCGATTCCGTCAATTCATTCAGAATGCTTCTGGAAACCGTCGCATCCATCATCATGCTTTCCGTAATTTCCAACTCCAAATATTGCGGCTCAAGTCCCGTTTCCTCAAGGATTTCCTTAATGTACATCGCCAAATTGGTCTGGTGGAACTGCTGGGAGGATAAATTGACGGAAACAGGAATCAGCGGCCCGCCGCCGCGATGCCATTCTTTCATTTGCCGACAGGCTTCTCTCAGCACCCATGTGCCCATTTCATAAATAATGCCTGTTTCTTCCGCTATGGGAATGAATACGCCTGGAGAAATTGTGCCCTTCGTCGGGTGATTCCAACGAACGAGGGCTTCGACGCCAATCATCTGGCCGTCCCCCGCACGAATTTGCGGCTGGTAATTCAAGAACAGCTGTTTGCGCGCAATCGCCTGACGCAATTCAACTTCCAGCTCAATTTTCTCCTGCAGCTGCGCGTTTAGTTCGCCCGTATAGAACTGGTATCCGTTCTTGCCGTTTTTCTTCACTTCGTACATGGCAGTGTCCGCATTTTTGAGCAGCTGCACGGCATCCGCGCCGTCGTTCGGATATACGGCAATACCGATACTCGCTGTGACGTAGAAGTCATTCTCTTTAAGTCGATACGGCACGCCAATCGCTCTGATGATTTGTTCAGCAAAATCGGCAACTTCTTCCCTCTCGTAACGGCTGTCACAGAGCAATGTGAACTCGTCACCGCCCATACGCGCCAAGGTCACATTCATGCCTTCCATGCACCGGCGGATACGTTCACACATCTCCTGCAAAAATTGGTCCCCATAGGTATGTCCAAGCGAATCATTAATTAATTTAAACCGATCCAGATCCATCACCATAACGGCGAACTGCTTAGCTTCGCTATCGATCATTTGGCCCAGCACTTCATTGAACATTCGCCTATTAGGCATTCCCGTCAATTCATCATGAAAAGCGAGGTGTTGGATTTTCTCCTTGGACTGCTTTTCTTCTGTAATGTCTTTGGCAATGATGTAACTGCCGACAACTTGTCCATCGAGGATGACCGGCGCGTTAATCACACTAAGTTCAACACGATGCCCTTGCTCGTGGATAATCGCAGTCTGGTACGTCTGCATCTCGCCGCCGCGCGACTTTACAAACATCTCCCTCGTGCGCTCCTGATCTTCCGGTACAATGAAGGGTAGAATATTGTCGATCGTTTGATTGCGGAACCATTCACCGGTTAACCCTGTTAGCTGCGTGACAGCCGAATTAAACCCAATAATGCGATACTGCATATTGATTGAAATGATGCCATCCTGATTATTCTCAAATAAAGATCTATACCATTTCTCATGTTCCTCAATTTCGTTATCTTTGCGTGACAATCGATTCGATATAAATATGCCAAAAAGCGACAAACCTAACGTGAACAATGTACCCCCTGCAATCGTATAAGCCAATAGCTTCTGATCCAGAAATATACCCTTCGTTTCGTCTAGCGCATCTAGCATTTGGAATTGTGCTGCATACATACCCGTATAGTGCATGCCTACCACGGCAGCTCCCATAATTAAGCCGCTGCCTAGCTTCTTCCACATTCTGCTTGGCTCTGTGCCCTTGCGGAAATAGAATGCTAACCATAAAGCCGCGATAGACGCCACAATAGCAATGATAATCGATAGTACGAAATAAACAGGCTTATAGGAAATATGAATTTCCATTGCCGCCATCCCGATGTAATGCATGGCCGAGATGCCCGTTGCGAGCAGCAGCCCACCTGCAAGTAGTAACCGCCATGATAATTGACTGCGGCCAACCACATACAAGGCCAGGAAGGAAGCCGCGATAACGACCACGACGGAAAGTATGACTTTGACTAAGTTATAGGCAACTGAAATGTTCAGCGAAAATGCAAGCATACCGACAAAATGCATAGACCATACGCCGAGCCCCATTGCGATCGCTCCGAACAGGAGCCATAACCAGCGAAACATCCCCTTGGACGTGCTGATTCTTCCTACTAAATCGAGGACAGTATAGGATGCCACGACAGCAACCACATAGGAAAATGCAACCAAAACCATATCGTATGTACCATGCAAATGATGCACTGCTAGACCTCATTTCAACTATAAAATATTGGCAATCATTTATAATATATATATTACCTGATTTGTCGAAAGATATATAGCTTCCTAACATGTAAAAAAGGGCTAACTGTTTAACAGTTAACCCTTTCGGCACAGATGGTTGCTACTACTGCGCTGCTTCCGTTGGATTCATCGTCAACGTAATATCCAAGTTTCCGTTCCTGCATCTAATGGCATCCAGGAAGTCTTTTTGATTTGTGAGATGGTCGATTGTGACCATGTACACCAACTCGTACAAGCTGCCGAGCTCCGTCGTTTTCACTTTTCTTAGCTCATAAGCAATGCCGAATTTGTTGAAAATCTCATCAAACGCTTCCTCATACCCCAGATTCTCCGGGATCGTAACTTTCAACAATCTTTGCGAGGATTTCTTAGCTCCAAATTTAATAGTTTTCAAGAAGAACATCAGTAAGCAAAGCGCAACGGTGAATAGCACCGCGTAACCGAAAGATCCAACGCCACAAGCCAATCCCGCCGCCATCGTAAATAAGACAAACGCAATATCCTTCGGATCGCCGGGAGCGCTTCTGAACCGAATGATGGAGAATGCGCCGGCAAGACTAAAAGCTCTGGCAATATTGCTGCCAATTAGCAGAATAATGACGGCTATGATCGCCGGTAGCACGATCATCGTCAACGTGAAGCTTTGATTGTACATAGGCTGTGTTTTCATATAAGTGAAGCTGATAATTGCGCCTAGCGCGAACGAAATTAGAATCGTTAACAGCGCATGGACGAACGTTAAATTATCCGAGCTTACCTGCATCGAAGTCAAAATAGCATCTATCATCTCTTCGCGACCTCCCCTGCGAATCTTCTATTTCGCATTTTTTTGTATTCATTGCCGTATTTCGAGAAACTCGTCCGGAACATCTCATGTTCCGACAGCATTTTCGACAGCCAGACAGGTATCGTTTTCTCGGCCTTCACTTCCATTAACCATTGCCCGCCGCAGATCAGCGATTCCCCATAATCGCCATCTTCCAGCTTGAGGTCATGCCGCCTGGACCGAATATTCGTATCAAACGTAATTCGGAGGTCCCGATTATTTTTGCAAAACATGGCGATCCGGTCATAGGCCAGATACACCTTCGGCTGTAATTCGTAACGCTGGAGGAAATAGTCGATTTCATGAATAACCTGTTGATTCATATAAGGTTTGAGCTCCGGCACATCCCCTGTGCGGACAAACTCATAAGCCTCGTTCAGCTTGAGCGCAGTCCGCCGCTTGTTCACTAAGCCGAATACCTTCTTTTTAAGCTCCAGGTACACTTTGCCGTCTTTTTCAGGTATGCCGTAAGCTCTTATTCGCAGCTTCTCCCTGTATTTAGGCTTGGCCAAGCTGTTTCGGATTAAAGAATCATGTTCCGTATCGTAATACATGTTGCTTATCGAGTAGAATTTATCATTCTTGTTGTATTCATCAAGCTCCATATAAGCCAGCAGTTCGTTATACAACGTGGAAAATGATTTGGTATCCATGAGATATTTATTTTCATATCGGTTAAATACTTCTATGGCCATTAGGCTGCGCCCCTTTCGCATTTGCGTGTGTTTGCTGCTTCATGTCTGTATCTTAGCGGTCGAACCTTTAGTGAAACTTAAATGAGTATCGCTTTGTAAATTATTTGTTAAGCTCTGGGCAAATGCTAAGATTAAGTTTGATTAAAGGTTCGCTCCCTATAATGAAGGCATGCAATCGAGCTTCATCACACTGGTACAAAAGGGGAAACGTAAATGAGACTATTAATTGTCGAAGATGAAATTCATTTGGCTGAGGCTTTGACCCAGATTCTTAAAAAACATAATTATTCCGTTGATACGGTACATGACGGTCAATCGGGGTTGGATAACGCATTAAGCGGTATTTATGATCTGCTATTGCTCGACATTATGCTGCCTGAGATAGACGGCATTACCTTATTGAAGACGATTCGCAGCAAAGGAATTGCGACTCCGGTGATTTTGCTGACTGCGAAAGGTGAAATTTCGGATAAAATCACTGGTCTGGATTACGGTGCGGATGACTATGTGGCTAAGCCGTTCTCGACAGAGGAGCTGCTCGCGAGAATCCGAGCGGCCTTGCGGCGCAAGGGAGAAGTCGTCGCGGAGGATGCTTTGAAATTCGGAGATATCGAGTTGCATACAGGGACGCTTAAGCTGACGTGCAGCGGGAAGGAACTTAAACTCATTTTAAAAGAAAGTGAGTTATTGGAGCTTCTGATGTCGAGGAAACAAGCGGTCATCTCCAAGGAGCAGATCATTGAAAAGCTCTGGGGGTTCGATTCTGAGGTAGAACATAACAATGTGGAAGTGTACATTTCTTTTTTGCGGAAAAAACTCACGTTCTTGCAGTCATCTGTCCGCATCACGACAATCAGAGGCGTAGGCTACGTATTGGAGGCGAGCTCCTAAATGTTCCGTAAGCTTCGCAATCGATTTCTTATCGTCAATCTGGTCATCATCACGTTCATCATGCTTCTGGCCTTTGCCTCCATCTATACAATTACTTATCAGAATGTACGCAAAGGTATCGATATGGAGCTGCATCGTGTCACTGATTTCTATCATAATCCTGATGGGAACAAAGGCGTGCCGCGGCCAGGCGGGAGTCCTCTCCCCCAGCAAAGCTATAATACCGCCGGTCCCCCGCCGGAGCGTTCCGTCTCTTTCTTGCTGCAAGCGGATGACCAGTGGAATCTTGTAGCCGCGAACTCCCGGTTCGACATGGATACGGATTTCTATACCCTTGCTTTACAAAAAGCCGCCTCTAGCAAGTCGGATAACGGCCAATTTCATTTGGAAGGCAATACGTGGGCTTATCTGGTACAAAAAAATGGCACAGGAAACTCCGTCGTCTATTTGGATATCACTGCTCAAATGAACATTCTTACGAATCTCATCTATGCCTTCTCCGTTGTGGGATTCATTATGCTGATCGTCATCTTCTTTACGAGCCGGTTTTTCGCAAATCGGTCCATAGCGCCAGTTAAAGAAGCTTTTAATAAACAAAAGCAGTTTATCGCGGATGCCTCTCATGAATTGAAAACACCGTTAGCCGTCATTAATACGAATGCTGATGTTCTTTTGGCCAATAGCGATGACACCATTCACAATCAGGTGAAATGGCTGCATCATATCAAGTCCGAGACGGAGAGAATGAAAACATTAACGGGCGATCTCCTGTATTTGACCGAGATGGAGAATTCCAGAGCCGACTTGATGTTCGCCAACTTCAATATCAGTGAAGCCGTTGAGAGTGTCATCCTCACGATGGAGGCGGTTGTGTATGAGAAGGATATCTCACTCACCTATGAGATTGAACCCGATCTCAGCCTGCGCGGCAGCTGCGAGCAAATCAAGCAGGTGGCCATGATCCTTTTGGATAACGCGATCAAATACACCAAACCGAAAGGTTCGATTGCGCTTACCTTGCAGAAACGGCATAGCAATATTCTGCTCACGGTGACCAACACAGGCGAGGGTATTCCCTCCGACCATATAGAGAGGATTTTCGACCGCTTCTATCGCGCCAATCAATCCCGTTCGCGCAAAAGCGGCGGCTACGGCCTCGGACTAGCCATCGCCAAATCCATTGTCGAACAGCATAAAGGGAAGATTTATGCGAAAAGCGTGCTGAATGAGACCACTTCGTTTTATGTTCAGCTTCCATAAGGCACCGATTATTTATCGCTTTTTAAGTTGCTCTTAAGGATCATAGGATACAATTTTCCAAACGACCATCCTACTACAAAGGAAAATAATTCAAATGATGCATATGGAAGCCTTATTTTCCTCTTTCCCTTTCATTTATACCGAACGGCTCGTCTTACGGCAAATGGATGTCGCGGATGCGGAAGATATCTATGCTTTTTACACCGACCCTCAAGTCACCAAGCACTTGGATTGGCATGGCCCCTCTTCGATCGAGGACACCCGTATGCTAATCGATTCGTGGAATCAGGCTTTTGCAGACAGAAGGTTAATCTCTTGGGGAATTTCCTTCTATCCTAACGAATCGCGGCATATTATCGGAACCATTACACTTATGCCTACAAGAGGCATATTCGATGCCGATCACCGTTATCCTCTAACTGTCGGATATGATCTAAAGACCGATTATTGGGGCAAGGGCATTATGTCCGAAGCCATGCAGGCGGTTATTCATTTTAGCAAAACACATATAAGTCCTCATAGAATTCAAGCCGAAGTTTACCCTGAAAATGTGGCCTCACTGAAACTATTAAAAAAGCTGGGTTTTCAAGAAGAGGGACTGTTGAAGCAGTATTTAATGCACGAGGTTACGAAGACCTTTCTTGACGTGGTTTTACTTGCGTTGTTGATGAATTAGCGTGTGTATATAAAAGAGAGGCCGTTTGAAACCTTGTGGTTTCTGGCGGCCTCATTCTTATTTGTTCGTACTTGTTGCTTTGATACGACGAATCACTACACGTTCCTGTTCCTGATTCATCTCTTCTATTCTTCTGTTTAGAAAGAATGCATCGATCCAGCTCCAAAGCAATGATCCAGCTAATATGGTTATGCTAAACCATAAAAGAAAGTAACTAAATGCTTCTAACTCTGTGTACACCGCCAATAGAATGATTGCAAGACCAGGAACGACTGTAGCCGTAAACATCAAGCTTGCATACAGATAATTCTCTGTATAATAACGGTGAGCTCCAAAATAATGCAGCACAGACCATAGTGCCCATACAACTTCCTTAGATTTGCGCTTCTTCAGCAGTTCTGCTTCTAAGATAGCTAGTTCTTCCAGAGTTAGCGTACGCAATAAATTTAAATTATCCATAATATTATGTACGTTATGCCTGTGCTACAGCAGCTTCTGAATTTGCTCGCGCTTGGTGGATCAGGCGGATTTCGGAAATGATCTCATTCTCAACTTTTTCATTCGTATCTCTAATCATCCCAGATAATAAGAACAAATCAACGAGTGACCAAATACCCAAACCGCCTAGTGTGAGTAACATAGCTACTCCTGTTCCAATTCGACCTAAATAAAAACGGTGACCTCCAAATGAGCAAGTGAAAAACCAGAGTAGCCATGCTATACCACCTGATTTCTGTTTCTTACTCATCTCGGAAGCAAGCAATTGAAGCTGTTCCGATGTTAAACTCTGTTTTTGCAATAGTGACGACATAGTTCGACCCCTTCTCGTATAATGTTTAAATTATACCGTGAGGAGGTATCATTTTATATCAATTTTCCCTAAATTTTGGTCAAGTTTTCATAAAGATTGGTATAGGAAAAGAAGAAAACACCAACAAAGGTGTCTTCTTCTTTTTTAACTTTGCCCCGAAATTTATTGAGCCGCTCGCTCCGGAGTTAGCACGCTGGCTGTTGGCTCAGCCTGTGCCGGCCGAGTATCCGGTACCGGCGCAGGTACTGCCGTAGGCCTTTTGACATCTCGGGATGCAGGCACTGCCGTTACCTCACTCGCTTGTCGTGACGCAGCAGGTGCTTGTCTTGGACTCTCCGCTGCCTGAGCCGCGGCACTTCGTCTTGCCTCCGTGACGGATGCTACCGGTGAAGGCTTCGACTCGTTCGTTCTTGAAGCTGCTGCGTTTGATCTCAACTCTTCCGCGGTAATCGTTGACGGTACAGTCGGTGTCACTGTGTCAACAGATTTTGTATCATCTGTTGTTTCCGTCTTTTTATCTGTATCCGTTGTCTGCGTACTTGTATTTGTTGTATTTGTTGTATTTGTTGTATCTGTTGAGTTTGCAGTATTTGTTGTTTCTGTTGTCTTTTGATCAATAGCCGGAGAGCTCGGTGGAGCCGAAGCTTGCTTATCCGTATTCGTCGCATTCGTCAATGAACATCCGCTAATTATCAAAACAGCAGCTAAGCCAACGAACGACCAGCGGTACGAATGAAATTGAAACTGTTTAATCATGATAATTCTCCTTTTTAACTGTGACTTGCTGCCCGATAAATTAACATTGCCAGGTACACTTACAGGACGTATATAGCTCTCTAATAATTGAATGAGCGTATATCCGTAACTGTCTCTTCCCGCTGGTTCAAGATAAGAAAGCGCTAACGCGTCGCTTGCAATTTCCTGATCTTCACGCATGCGTTGATTCGCGTACCATAGTACAGGATTAAACCAGTGAATAATCAATAAAAATTGCATAATCCAATTGATTCCAATATCATTCCGTTTGCAGTGGGCCAGCTCATGCAGAAAGATATGCCGCAGTTGTTCCTGGCTCAAGCTGTTAATCACCTTCAGCGGTATAACTAACCGTGGTTTCCAGAATCCAAAAAGCGTGGGCATCGTCAATTGGTCCGATACGACTAGAGTGATTGGTTTATGTACCGACATTAGCTTTTGACATTGGGAGAATAACTGCAGGATGCCGGTGTCTGTCATCGGACTCGTTTCTTTTGTTATTTTCCGCGCGAATCTACCGTTAATCACCAATGTGTATATGCCAAATACGGCAATACCAAGCAGCCATACATACATGGAGTACCTGTACAAAATAGTGCCTACGGAGTCCACAGCAGCCAATCTCTCTTGTGCTCCTATCTGAACTACGGAGTTGATTTCGTGAATGCCGCCAGAGTAAGATAGCCAATTGTAGATGCTTAAATCGCTTTCCAGATCCCAGGGCAGGAGCAGCCGCACCATGACCAACAACCACATGAGATAGTGCCATCTAGGTTTTATCCGTTTATGCAGAATACGTTGGGTTAGTATGATCAACACGGCCGTAATGGCGGCCATTACCGATACCGACAAAATCCACTCGAAAATACCTTTGAGAAGTTCATTGGTTGGGTTCACTTTCACCCTTTCCTTCCTGAAGCCGCGCCGCCTGTTCCGGCATCGCTGTTTATTTGGATTTATTCTCGAGAAGTTGTTTTAGTTCTTTAATATCTTCCTCCGACAGCTGCTCCTCCTTCAAAAAGTTAACCAGCATCGGCTTAAAGGCACCGCCATACATTCTTTTCAGAAAAGATTGCGTCTCTGACTTCACACATTCACCCTCAGAAACTAAAGGGAAATAGGCGTACACTCTGTTTTCTTGCGTAAATGACAACGCCTGCTTCTGCGTTAATCGATTCAACAGGGTTCGAATCGTTTTCGGCTTCCAATCCGTCTGATCCTGCATTGCTTCAATCACTTCATTCGCCGTGCGTGGGGACTGGTTCCAGAGCACCTTCATTACTTCCCATTCAGCATCCGTAATATGTGGGACAGTTTTCACAGTAGCTACCTCCTTTCCACTTGGATTACAAATGTAATACACACTTAGTATTACATTTGTAATCCAAGCTTGTCAAGTTCAACGACTAGGTCATAAAATAACGAAAAAACCACCCTGCAGAAGGATGGTTTTCCTTTTTAATCGTTTAATCCCTTGCCTTCGAGAATTTTCCGCACATTTTTTTCCACCCGCGATTCTCGCGTTTTGGATTGCTTCGGCTCAGAAAAGTGAAGCAGATAATTTCGTTGCCGTCCAGGTGTCAAGGCTTCAAAAGCCGTTTTCAAGGCAGGGTTCTCATCCAGCTTCATTTGAAACTCTTCGGCAACGGTGAATTCTGTATGCTTTTTAAAACTTACTTCCAAACCGGCATTTTCAACTTCAATCGCTTCGTTAATGTAAGCTTTCAAAATCGGCTCCATGGCAAGGACTTCCCGAACATGCGTGAACCGAATCTGGCGCCCCGCCTGAACATTCTCCGTTTGTTGAATCAGGATACCTTGAGTATCCTTCAACAAAACTCCTTTGTGAAACAGAAGCGCGCAATAGTCTTTAAATCCGTGTATGAGAACAACGTTTTTATCCTGAATCGTGTAACAGGGATGCATCCACTTATATTCCTCGGTTAGTTGGCAGTCAAGAACGATTCGCCTCAACTCTATGTATTCATCCTTCCAGGTTTTGGCCTTACTGATAAATTCGTCAACCTTAGGATTGGTTTTTGCCATGAAAGATCACCTCACCAAGCTTTAGATATATGCATATTCTCCCTTGATGACGAAAAACGAACCCCGAATCGTTCCAGCTAATTTAGACTTCTGCCTAGCGAACTTGAACTTCGGCTCTAACTCCTTAGGTATCTCCATCCCCTCGGAAAGCTTAAACCCAACTGCCCGCTTCTTAGGGTCATCCACCGTATACATAACGTTAATTGAAAGACCATCCTCATAAAAAACATAGGTAAACTGAATATTCTCCACTTGAAAATGTGAGGTTTCCAAAGGTTTGGCGGCAAACTCAATGTCACGTTCTTTTAAAACTTTATTCGCATAATCAAGGTTCTTCTGACTTTCACTGGCGGGTACAACCTCGAATTCGTGCTTGTATTTGTTCATGAAATAACGGGCTTCATTCGCGCGTAAACCCGCAAGCGCTTCTGCTACTGGTGAAGTTTCCAAACCTACTGTAGATACATTTTTAAAATCAACGATATACGACATTTCCATCCCTCGTTTTCTCTCATTATTTGATAGTACTAGGATTCCATATTTAACTAAAAGATAAACCGTCCCGCTGTTCCTATTATAGCAAAAAGTAGACCATCCTGAGGAAGGACGGCCTACTTTCGTGGTTTGATTTACTTGGCATAGACCATTCTCTTCGTGATCATCATCGTAGACAGCAGCGTAATAAGCGCAATTGATCCGACTATAAGAGAAAGCATCCATATTGCGAAGCTAAAGCCATAAATAGTGGAAGCCAAACCACCGCCATATGCGCTGGCTCCTTGGAACAGATAAGAGACGACAAAAACAGAAGATAAAAACTGCGCTTTGTTTTCAGGTGACGCATACATGTTGGCAAGGCCAATCCCTCCGGTTACAGAGAATCCATAACCAAGACCTCCGGTAATCGACGACGTTACGAACAGGCTGAAAGAATGCATTTCCGACGCCATGACAAGAAGAACCAATGTCGAGCTTATCAGAAGCGTTCCGATCCGAATTGAAGGCAGCGGACTCATTCGCCCTGCAATCGTAGCCCCCACCGCAATTAGCAAACTCAAAATCGATAACACCATACCGATCACAAGAATATCTTTCGTCCCAACGACATCGCGCGCAATTTGAGCCCCAAGAGATAAAAATATTCCCCCGTAGGCAAAACCGATTCCTACAGCTAATGCTGCCAGGAGATAAATGCCCCATAATGCTTTCGGTACCTTAATCCCCGCCGGTTTCCAGTTCGATTTACGGCCAGATCGAGATGTTTGATTTTTCGGAAGGAATAAGCACAGCAGGATACTGACAAATATGAGCAAGGATAAAACCCAATAACTTAAATGTAGCGGGAATGGCTCATATTTAATCAGAATTGCCCCAAGAATTAATGCAATGAACACACCAGTTGCCTGGGTAATCGTGTTTATCGATCCGGGCAATTTCGTGTTCGATGTCGGATTAAACTCTACAAGCGCTGCGGCCCCCGCCCCCGATGTCAATCCAACCCCAATACCCTGAAGTGCCCGGGCCACAAACAGCCAGTGCAAATTAGGAGCTAATGCAAAAACGATTGCGCCAAAAAGGAGGAACATAAGTCCGATCATTAACGTCATTCGGCGTCCGATGTAATCTGAAATATTACCTACTATTACAAGCACGAAGATGATTGCAATAGGATACATGGCAAAGATACCAGTCGTTGTTGCTTTCGAGAGATGCCAATCCGTTGCATATAATGGAAACACAATGGAAGGGGCTGCACTCGACCACAAACAGAGCACGAGCACCCAGGCGACTATCCAAAATGCTGCATTGGTTGACTTGCCTTTCATTTGTCATCCTCCAAGAAATAATAAGGTTTTGGCGAAAAAGCGATATCGTGTAGTCTTCCCTTTTTCCAATTACTTATTATAAGAAGGCGACGCGTTATTTAAGTCGTAAAACTTGCTCTAATTTGCTCCGTATACCTCAAACTCATAGATTCTTGCCGCAACGTTTGACGTCTGGGTAGGCGTCGTGACGTTTAACTTGATATATCTTGCTGCTACGGAAGCGATATTATCTATGGTTACGCCTTTCGTATTATTGGTCACGTTGACCACTGTGCTCCAGTTCGTACCGTCCGTGCTGACCTGGATATTGTAAGCCTTCGTGTTATAGGAGGCAGTCTCGCCACCTTCTGATGCGTGCTTGATGACAAATTGGTTCACTTGCTTCACGGTGCCGAGATCGATCTGCAGCCAACGGTTGCTGGATAATGAACACCATTTGCTATCATTGGTGACGCTGCCGTCCACGGCTTTGGCCGCGATCTGCGAGACGTTGCACGCGCTGTCAGCTGTCGTGGGTTTATTTACTGCCAAATTGGGAGGTCCGTATACCTCGAACTCATAGATCCGTGCCGCAACGTTCGTCGTTTGGGTAGGCGTCGTGACGTTTAACTTGATATATCTTGCTGATACGGAAGCGATATTATCTACAGTTACCCCTTTCGTATTAGTGGTTACGTTGACCACTGTGCTCCAGTTCGTAGCGTCCGTGCTGACCTGGATATTGTAAGCCTTCGTGTTATAGGAGGCAGTCTCACCGCCTTCTGATGCGTGCTTGATGACAAATTGGTTCACTTGCTGCACAGAGCCAAGATCGATCTGCAGCCAACGATTGTTGGATAATGAACACCATTTGCTATCATTGGTGACGCTGCCGTCCACGGCTTTGGCCGCGGTCTGCGAGGGATTACACGTACTGTCAACCGCCGCGGGTTTATTTAGTGCCAAGTTCGGAGGTCCGTATACCTCAAACTCATAGATTCGTGCCGCAACGTTTGTCGTTTGGGTAGGCGTCGTGACGTTTAACTTGATATATCTTGCTGATACGGGAGCGATATTATCTATGGTTACGCCTTTCGTATTATTAGTTACGTTGACCACTGTGCTCCAGTTCGTACCGTCCGTGCTGATCTGGATATTGTAAGCCTTCGTGTTATATGAGGCAGTCTCGCCGCCTTCTGATGCGTGCTTAATGACAAATTGGTCAACTTGCTTTACGTTGCCGAGATCGATCTGCAGCCAACGGTTGTTGGATAATGAACACCATTTGCTATCATTGGTGACGCTGCCGTCCACGGCTTTGGCCGCGGTCTGCGAGGCGTTGCACGTACTGTCAACCGTCGCGGATTTATTTAATGCCAAATTAGGAGAAATTACCGTAATCGTGTACGTAACTATACTCGTTCCATTTTGCGAAGTTACAATGATCTTCATGCCCGTCTCTAGCGTCGTCGCTTTCGTTATTCCGTCTGCTTGGTAGATATCGAAAGTTGCATTCGCTGCAGGCGTGATCGCAGCCTTCAACTCAGCTAACTTGATGCCACTCCCGATCGTTATCGTCTCATTCACAGTCCCTCCGGTACTTACCTTACCGATCGAAGAGGTCATTGTAGCAGTGCTGCACTGCGCATTTGTACTCAAGGCCGCCCACTTCGCATACAGCGTTAGGTCTCTAGTAATTCGATCTGACGACTTGTAAGCTTGCGTGAAGGCGATGTCGTAAAACCAACCTTCGAAACTGTAGCACTCTTTCACAGGGGTATGCTGAAACAACACTGTACCTCCGGACGAAGCTACAAATTCAGGACTAATCGTTGAGCCACCGTTCGAGTCATAAGTCACGACCAGTTGGGAGTGGATATCCCCTGGAATGCCTCCGGCAAATACAGGTACTCCGATTGTCATCAATGAAACAATGATTGTTACCACCATCAAGTAACCTCTTATCATCTTTGTAATCCTTCTCTTTCGCTGCCTATGTCCTGACCCTTCCATCATTCATGCCCCTTTCTCCTACCCTTATGAGTGCTTCAGCAGCATACAGACTACTGCACCATTCATAATGTTATTCACATAAACACAGAAGAATGCTTGGTTATTATGGATTTAGAACTGTATGTTTGGGTGGAGGTTTGCGAAAAAGGGCCGCTGCGCCAAAAAGGGCTTTTCCTGTGTTAGGAAGAGCCCTTTGTCAATTTTATTACAACCTAAAGCAACTTAATAAGCTCCTCTAACTCATCAACCAATACTTTTGCAAGTTCAAAATTCGTATCTTTTAAAGCCAATTCTATTTTCATTTCAAGTGATTTTTTATTTTGTTCATGTTCTAGATAGTCTCTATCAAAATGGCTAGCGTAAATCATCTGTCTAAATTTTCGCATACTCATTTTTCTAATCGTCTTATCGTCAATGATTAAAACATAATCCATACCATTTACAACCGAATAGAAATCATGAGAAATCATTAGAATAGCACCTTTATAGTCTTCAATGGCTTTCTCCAGTGCTATTTGTGTATAGGTGTCTAAATGGCTTGTCGGTTCATCTAGAAGCAATACGTTTGCTTTACTGGCAGAAACTTTAGCCAATTGAAGCAGATTTTTTTCTCCACCAGATAAAGATTGTATCTTTTGATTAATGATTTCCCCTTCAAAGCCATAGTTTGAAAGATACGATCTAACCTCATCATACGTTTTAAATCCAGCATCGATAAACTCTTCTAGGATTGTATTAGAATCCTTTAGCACTTCACCTTGATTCTGAGATAAATAAGCCACTTTAACATCAGCGTTTATTTCAATTGCATCATGCTTATTTATAAAAATATCTCGGAGTAAAGTCGTTTTCCCGGTACCGTTTGGACCAATAATGGCTACTTTATCCGTAGATTTTATCTCAAAATTAACATTGTCTAGAAGCAATTCATCAAAAGTAACACTGTAATTATTGACTTTTATAACAACGGTGTCTTCAATTTCATTATCCATGCCAAAACGAATATTGGGTTGTTTAATATCAACGAATGGCGCTTTAATTCTACGCGCTTCCAATCTTTCTTGAAACCTAACTCTAGCTTTTAATGCTCTGCCTCTAGATGCTTCTGAATTAATAGTTGCAATAACTCTAAGATTATCAATAATGTTATCGTATCTCTCAATTTCTTCTTGTTCAGCGACTGCGATTTCTTGCAACTCAACTTTTGTCTGAAGCAATGAGAAAGTATACGCCAAATATCGCCCATCAAACTCTTGGATCTCCATGTTTTCAAGGTGTATGATTTTATTGAAACAATGATTCAATAGATATCGGTTGTGCGTAACAACTAGCAGTATTCCTTTGTGAGAATTAATAAGATTTTTAAGCGCATTTAGGTTTTCGAAGTCTAAAAATACGTCTGGTTCGTCCATAATCATCAAATCTGGACTACTAAGCATTTCCTTCATCACTTGAATAAGTTTGAATTCCCCGCCACTCAAGTCGGATACCCTAAGATCCTTTAGCTTCATGAGGTTGGCTAGATTTAGTTTCTTATTTATATTACTTTCAAAATCAGCCCCACCGATTGAATCAAATGTGTCTAAAGCTAACTGATACTTTTCTAGTAACGAATCCATATCATCCGGTGATGTTTCCATTTCCGTACAAATAGATGTTATTTCATCTTGTATCTTAATGAATTCTTCCCCTATATATTCAAAAACGGTTGTTTCTTTGGTTTTGTCGAATTGTGGGAATTGACTTACATGCCTAATTTTGCAAGTCGGATCTATTTCTAACTTGCCCTCGAACAAATATCTTTCCGGATCCATAAGTATGTCTATCAATGTACTTTTTCCACTGCCGCTTGTTCCTATAAAAGCGCAATGTTGTGCCTCTTCAAGCGTAAATGAAATGTTTGTATATAGTGCTTTTTGCGGAAATGAGAAGGATAAGTTTTCAACTTTTATCATAGTGTTACCTTTCTATGCAAACGTAGATTATGAGTTTACCGTTGTAAGAGTAACACTGTTTACTATCAACTACAATCCCGCTCAGCATATTAAATATGGTAAAGCAGCAAAAAAGCCACTCTAATTTGAGCAGCTCCAAATCAAAATATTATTCAAATGAACTAAATAATTCACGAAGGTAATCCCTACGCCCATGCAAAATACGATGGATAATCACAGTATCTTGGATTACTCGATAGAATACCAGGTACGGATTCACCAAAATAAAGCGGTAGCCTCGTTGTACAAGGGAATATTCATCTTCTGATATAACAGAACCCATTTCTGGGAAGTCCGCCAGGCCCGAAATGTGATGATCCAGTTTTTGCAATAAGTTTTCTGCGGAGGAAACGTCATCCTTGGATATATAAGAAAAGATTTCGTCCATATCATCAACTGCTGCTGGAGAATATTTACCCTTATTCTTTGGCGGCATCGATTTTCCTCCGCATTTTTGCAATTACTTGATCATGGTCAAGTAACTGTTCTCCTTCGGCTATCTGCTTTTCTGCAAGTAAGAGCTTAGATTGGAGCTTAATGCGCGCTTCCATTCTTCGATATGCTTCGTGACTCATCACAACTAAATCTGCTTCTCCGTTACGCGTTAAGATCACTGGCTCATCAATCTGATGACAATACTTTGAGAAACCATTGTAATCCTGTCTTATTGTGGTGGAAGGCTTAATATTCATTTTAACCACCCTTTCCAGATAACTTTATTCTGACTATATTATATCATTAAAATAAAATTTATTGCTACCGCCGCTTTACCACTACTTGTGATACGGTTCAGCATATCGTCTGCAGAACGAATAAAAGGCGCCCAATTGGACGCCTTTCATCTCTCTATTTAAGCATTTGATAAACTTGCTCGACATCCTTATCCCCGCGGCCTGACAGATTGACGATCATAATTTGATCTTCGCTCATCGTCGTCGCCAACTGCTTCGCGTAGGCAACCGCATGCGCGCTCTCTAAGGCAGGAATGATTCCTTCCGTGCGCGACAGTTCCTGGAAGGCTTCCAGCACTTCCTCATTCGTGACCGTTGCATATTCAGCCCGGCCCGACACCTTCAGATGGCTATGCTCCGGCCCAATGCCCGGATAATCCAGTCCTGCGGCGATGGAATAGGTCTTCTTCGGCTGTCCTTCCTCATCCAACAGCACTAAACACTTAAAGCCGTGTATGATGCTCGGAACGCCTTGGGTCAAAGAAGGCGCTTGATCGGGCTCGACTCCGATTAAGTGAACGCTCGGCTCGTCGATGTAATGAGCGAACGCGCCAATGGCATTGCTGCCGCCGCCTGTGCAGGCCACAACCGCATCCGGCAAACGGCCTTCTTTCTCCACAATCTGCCGCTTCGATTCTTCACTAATAATGGCCTGGAAGTGCTTGACCATCGTCGGAAACGGATGCGGACCAACGGCGGAGCCTAGCAAATAAAATGTATTTTTATAATTGCGAACCAGATCGTCCAGCGCCTCGTCTACCGCATCTTTCAATCTTCCTTGTCCTTTATGTACAGGTACAACCGTCGCGCCCAGCAGCTCCATACGGAACACATTAAGCGCCTGCCGACGTGTGTCCTCCGCTCCCATATAGATGACGCATTCCATATTAAACATAGCGCAAGCCGTTGCCGTAGCCACACCATGCTGTCCGGCACCCGTCTCAGCGATGATCCGCTTCACTCCCATCCTCTTAGCGAGCAGGATTTGGCCAATAGCGTTGTTGATCTTATGCGCTCCGGTATGATTCAAATCCTCGCGCTTTAAGTATATTTTCGGCCCTCCCCAAGCTTTGGTCAGCCGCTCCGCATACGTTAATGGATTCTCACGTCCAACATATTCGCTTAGATAATAACGAAGCTCTTCCTTAAACTCCGGATCGTCTCTAAACTTGTAAAATTGCTCACTCAAATAACTCAACACTTCCTGTAATTCCGGCGGGACGAAGCTGCCGCCAAACTCCCCAAAGTATCCCTCTTGCTGCAATTGTTGGTCCATAAGTAAGCGCCTCCATTTTATGAGATAGGAATGGAAATCTCTTCTTTCATATTACCATAATTTTCTGGTGTCGTATTTAAAAGAAAATAGGCAAACTATGTCCTGATAGTAGCATCAATTTCATTATGTTTATTTACATAAACTTCTTGGTTTAATAAATTGACATGTAACAGTGGAAGATATATTATGGATTATATTAATCGTCGATTTATTAAGTCCACAATAAGTTCTAGGAGGAAATATACATGAGTAAATTACTTATTATCAATGCGCACCCGGATTTTGATTCTAAATCCTCTGCAAGTCTCGATGTGTTTAACTACTTTTTGAAAGTATACAAAGAGAAACATTCAAATGACGAGGTCATTGAACAAATTAATCTATACGACGACGAAGTACCTGCACTTGATAAAAATGTATTGAGCGCATGGTCGAAACTAGCAGCAGAGAAAGAATTAACTAGTGAAGAAAAAGAAGTAACAAATCGCATGAATACCCTGTTAAAACAATTCAAAAGTGCTAATAAATACGTCATTGTATTTCCAATGCATAACTTCAGTATCCCCTCGAAACTAAAGGATTATATAGATAATGTTATGATTGCGCGGGAAACATTTAAATATATTAGTCCCCCCATGAGTAACGGAAGAGCATCCGTCGGACTTCTCGATGATGGAAGAAGCGTCGTTACCATTCAAGCCAGTGGGTCCATTTACACAAATAATGACTTTTATTCTGAACTGGAGTACTCGAATAAATTTTTGAAGTCCATGTTTGAATTAATGGGAATCGAAGATTTTGAAGCAGTTCGCATACAAGGCACAGCATTTTTGGACAGAAATGAAGTATTGCAAAAGGGATATCGAGATGCTGAGGAGCAGGCTTTAAAGTTGGCGGCTAAGTAATGACCCAGACTCCCATATCCTTTATAGAGCGAAAGAAAAGGCACCCGATATTGGGTGCCTTCTCTGCATTGCTGCATAGTAAGTATTCCCTTGACTCTATTCCTCTGCGTAGTACGCACGATCGTCCGATAGTGTCTCCACATTCATATTTTTCTTTAGATTTTCACTTACTTTTTTTAAGTTTTCCTTTAAGCTATCTATTTCTGAATCATGCAAGGAATTTACTATCACGTTTTCCAAGTCCAAGAAAATTTTTTGAATAAAATGAGCTAGCTTTTCCCCTTCTTCCGTTATATATAATTCTTTTTGCCTTTCATTACCCACCGTAATATTCCGTTTTATATATTTCTTTTTTTCTAGATTTTTTAAAATATTTGTAATTGTAGCATTCTGTTTTCCTAGATATTGAGCTAAATCTCTTTGTATAACCCCAGGATAAGTAAAAACATAATTTATTGTTCGTGCTTGTATCTCATTAAGCTCTATTTTGCTTAACTGATCAAGAATAAAATTTTTTTGTAAAATATTAAGAATGTGGATTTGTTCTGAAATATCATTAGATCCTTTTATCATATATGAACTCCTTTTTTAAGAATCATATCACAACAATTAGAAAAATAAACAGTTAAAAATACAACAATTAAATTGACAACAGTTTAAAATGGTAGTACGATTCTTTTCGAGTAAACGATTGTATTTCTCGATTTCACAATTCGTGCTTAAAGGAGCGTGCTTATTATGAAAGTTACCTTGATAACTGGCGGAAATACAGGTTTGGGGTTTGAAACAGCCCGACGGTTAAAAGACTTAGGACACAAAGTGTATATCAGCTCGCGCGATGAAATGAAAGGAAAGCTGGCTGCCGAATCTCTAGGAATAAATTATGTTGTTCTAGATGTTACAGATGACGGATCGGTTGCAAATGCAGTTGATGAAATAAGTCAACATGAAGGCCGCTTAGATGTTCTTATAAATAACGCAGGAATCCCTGGACCCTATGCAAAACCTGAAGAAATTACGTCGGACATGATGTTGCAAGTGTATGATACCAATGTTTTTGGAATCGTTCGCGTTACAAACCACTTCCTCCCTCTTTTAAAAAAATCGGAGGAACCTGCCATTGTAAATGTGAGCAGCGGGCTTGGCTCATTTGGACAAGTGCTGAATCCGGAAAAAATTGAGTCCAAGGTTAATGCCCTTGCCTATAGTTCATCGAAGGCCGCCGTTGGCATGCTTACCGTACAATATGCAAAATCCCTTCCCGATATAAAAATTAATGCCATAGACCCGGGTCCAACTAAAACGGGAGAAAAATTTAGCAACGGTATGCAAACATTACAAGAAGGCACCGATGCCGTTGTAAAAATGGCTACAGTAGACAAAAATGGTCCAACCGGAACATTCACCAATAGAGATGGTATTATTCCCTGGTAATAAAAATATGATGGAGCCTAAACATGAGCTTAACTAAACAACAAATTATCGATACAAGCAGTGAGCTAAAAACTAATTACTTTATATCTGGTTTAACTCTTACATGGAAGATAAGATCAAAGAATCCGGTAAAGAGCCTCATCCTTACTCTGTACTGATTAATAACATTTGGTACAGATACAAGTGACAAAATCGTAGTTTTTCAATACGGGTTTATAGGCAAAAATATGAAAGGAGCTGCCGCGGCAGCTCCTTCTTTGATGTTTACAGATTTTTATTTCATGATCTGCTCAGGCTGATGATTCAGTGGCGGGGCACTCTGAAAAGTTGGCCTTTTTCTCGATTTACCTTGTTGAGATAACCGGCACGTTATCATAATCCCCAAATCGCGTCCCGTCAAGAGATAATGTGCGAATGAGCGACATAGCACGGAATCCCCCCTTATGCTTTCTAAATAGGAATGAAATTCCGCGTTTGCAGGGCGATATCACTTTTTCCATTTCATCCGATGTCACGTAAAATATTCTTCAGATCATTGAGGAATAAGGAAGGAGATCTGCATGAACAGCTTGTACAAAATCAGATTTTTGCTCTTTTACGGCGAAGCGCCCGATACAACTTGTTACGGATACATGGAGCTGAATCAGGATGGCAATATGATCGCGCTCTACAATAGTAGCGGCGAGGAAATCGACATGTTTGGCGGACATGAATTTATCAGAATACGGGCGATTGGCAAATTCGATAATGAAGACCGCGATAATTTTTACTCCTTGTTAGAAAGTGATGGGGTAGGATAACCTGCACACAGACAGACGATATGAGGAACGCGATGAATAGGCTCATCTTAACGGGTTTATCGGCGAAAAATGCGAAAAGAGCTTGCCACGCAAGCTCCTTCTTTTTAAGATCAACTATCGAAACTAATTCAAAATTCAGTTACATCGACAAATATTTTTTAGGTTCTTCGTGCTGTGCCGCGGGAGTATTACGAATCCAAGGTCTCGGGAATATTACAAGGAAGCAACCAAAAAAATCCATCTAATATTACCATCTGATTTACCCATCTTTTTTTAAATATTGCTGCATAATGCCTCCGCTACAGCGGCGGCTCGGCCGACGAATGCTCCAAGTGTGGGGTACATACTTTTCTGAGCTAGTGTTTCCCACTAACGTAATGATTACGGCAAAATGTTCCGCTTAATATCCTGAAAGCTAAAGTTCACTACCCACTATATCTAGTCCGAATAACCTGACAGTTGAAGCATTTGATCAATAATGTCTCCACCTACTTTAAAAATAGCTACCGAATTACGTAATGCATCTGCACTTGTCACAGACAATATCTGTTTCATTTCATAAATGTGCCGATCTTTCTCCACTACTAGACCTTCTTTATTTGCCAATATTGTCAAATACGATTCAAACAGAAACCTTAAAACGCCAATTTTGAAATTATCAAATGGGTCAACAACAATGTTTCTGCTCTTCCCTGTCATAACATTGCCAAGTTTATAGTCGTTAAAATCATAATAGTTATATTTATTTCTAAAATCGCTATATACCTTATCAACGTGATTGTATGTTACCTCATCTAAATCAGTGATTCTTAACTCAAGGAAGTAATAATAGCTGCTTAATATTCCTGAGTTCTTAATACTCTCCTGTAACTTTTTTAGATTATCTATCTGCAAATTGCCATCATTGGAATACTTGTTCATAAAATAACTACCTAATTGAATTAGACCCATTTCGTAGTATTTACTACTTTTTTCAATACTATTAAAATAAGACTCTGGATTTCCTAAAGTCGGATTATAAACAGTATCTATTCCGAAATAATAGCGATAAATGTTTTTCAACTCATCATGTGTTTCAATTTTCTCGAGATATTTTGTCATTCCAGGCCAGTTTTCATCTAAGTATAGCTTTTCTAGTTTTTGCTCTACCATTGGTACAGAATAGGTTGTATCTTGAAAAGGATTAAGAAAAGGAAAAATGGTAAAAACAGCTGAAACAAATCCAATAACCCCAACAATAATAGTAATAACTTTTGGGATCCGAGACCATTCTCTATATGGTTTGATTCTTGATAATAGTTCTCTAATGACCCTTTTTAGTTTGTTCATAACAAATACCTCTCTTCATATGTTATAGCCCTGAATCTGAAACCAATTACCTACTTACTATCACTAATATCCTAACACATATTGGAAAATGATGGACTATTCTCTAGTAAAAACGAACTAAAAAGCTCTTTTACAAGACAAATAAACCGCTCAATAAATGCAGCGGCAAATAGATTTCAGAGCGACAATCGGAAATCCTCAATCTTTTGTTTAATTATTTCCTCAGGATTTGTAACATTTTTCTTTGCACTTAACATTTGCTCCAGATCAGTATCATTAATAAAAATTATTAGTTTATTAAAAGCCATCCAAATTTCTCTTTGAGTATGAATCGCACTTTCTTTGGGTGCACTACGACAAGAGATAATACCAAATAATCCTGTACCGTATTCCTTTAAATAATTCGCCATCTGCAAAACGGCATTTTTGTCAATTTTAGTGCTATAATTTTTAGCGTCAATAACAATAAAATCAGCATAATATCTTTCTCGTAAGTAATACCAAAAACCACTTTCAGCGTAGTTCGCCATAATTATATCTCTTCTGTTTGCTTTTGCATAATCAGGTAGCTCTGTTATAGGTCGACCTAGCTCAGGACTAAATAGATGTTCGAAAATATTAGCACAAACCTTTTGATACTTTGACCATTGATTTCGTCCAGCTACACATGATTGTAACTCTTCTAATAGAGCGTCCTCTATTGAATGAATCTGTACAATTGAAGCTTGCAAAGAAGTTCTTAGTTCTTCATCTTGAATATTCTGTATATGATTTAAAAATAACGTAGATATTACATTAATATCCCATACTTCTACCATGTACCCGCTTAATTTCAATTTTTGGATAGATGTTAATTCTCCTGGAAACGCTAGTATAACTTGAGTCGGTTGCCTCTGAGACATTTTTATTCTCAACAACCTTTTTAGTATCTCCTCTAATCTTCCGTTGGAAAAAAAGTTGCCTGCTTTGCACTCAATAATAATTTGAGTAGAATTGTACGTAGCCACAATATCGGCACTTTCCCCGTTTCCTACATCGACTTCAGTCTTTACATCAGTAAATAAGTGATGGTTTCTCATCAAATTCGACAATTCATATTGGAAAATATAACCTTTAAAGCTACTGCTTGATCCCACCTGTCTAGTAGCACTCTTATTGACCAATATAATTCACCTCTTGTTCCTTATCTTGCAATCGACTTCTATAACTCTTCAAACTATACAAGCCATCCAACTCATAAAGATTCTGTCCTAGACTAACAAGTTCCTGATCCCCCACACCCATCAATACGTATTCACGTCTTAACGCCGAAGCTTTTCTAACAGAAGCCCATATGTTAACGTAATGTCGCATTATTGGGTGAATTAGATCAAGAAATGCGCCTGCTTCTTTAATTTGATTCTGGTAATACATATTTTTCGTTTGTTGTTTTATCCACTCATCGGTTATTACTTCCTTAAACTTATCAATGTATATGTCTTCTCTTTCTCTACTGCTAGGTATTTCATACCCCATTAACCCTCTTACTCCTTTAAGTACTTAATCTCCGCAACCACTTTCGTCAGAATTCCAATCAAACTTCTCTTTTATTGAATCTCTATTTTTCAATTGTCTTAAATAGTTCCCTCATGTAAAGTGTTACTGCGAACCCATCCTCGAAATCTTCATTAAGTATTGCCCAGTAGGAAATAACATCTATATACATACTCACATTTCCCATAAGATGGATACTGATTCTGTCCCATATCCCAGACAGAAATTTTCCTTCTACAAGAGCATCATCATAAGAAGAAATAATAAGGTTCATTAAGGCAAACCTTTCTTCCATGTTAAGCTGATCATTTTCGTAAAAAGATACAAATTCAGTTACCCTAGTTGAATCACACGCTTCATACTCCCAATCTTGAGAATATTCATCAAGTTTAGCTAGCTTTAATTTATCTGTCAGACTTTCGATTGCTTTTCTCGTAACACAATATCGTGGTAAGTTCTCCATTTTCACACCCAGTCTCTTATTTCTTCTTATATGAAATCCATGTTTTATTTATACTTGCCACATTCGGCACATAGTTTCGCACTAGGCGTTCTTAATGGTTTTTCGCAATATTTGCATGGGTCTCCATAAAGCGAAAACCTATGGTGCATTATTGCATTATGATGCACCCCTGCAATCCCTGTTATTTTCTCATATTCCCTAACAACAGGACTAAATCTCTCATTCATCGAAATCCTATCAAGTGGCAGACTATGCTCTTGTCTAAATTCTTTTGTTGCTTTGAAACATTCCCCATAAAGTTCATATATCCTTGTGTATTCATCTTCTTCTAACATGGGCATTTCACTATTGCATCGCCAGCACCATAACATTTTCATAACGAATCATCCCCAACGAATAAAATTGCTCTTTTATGATTCAGTAGCTAAATAGTCTTTCTTATAAAAATTTGATAGATTGATAAATTCGTTAAAACCTGCTTCGTTATTAAAGGACTTTCTAGGAATGATAAAGGCACATTGTGGATTAGTGTAGAAGTAAACACCATTTTCGTCATTTGCGATCTCAATTATTGCATCCCAATTAATTGTTGTTCTCATCGTTATCTTATCTACTTCTATTCCTCTAGGGGATATTTCAATAGTTTGCTTTTTTCCTAAACTATTCGATGTTTTGATCATACTCGAAACTATTGTTTTATTGATTGTCTTTATTAGAATAAGTCCAAAGACAAGACCAATGATCGAGGAAACATAAATATTTACTTTTAATTGTAAATGTAATATTGAAAAAATTAGCAATGCGAAAATGAAAACTTGAAGTGTTTTTTGTAAGACTCTTCTTACTTTGTTCTTTGTTTTATATGTATGATGAGTTAAAAAGTTATCAAAATCTTGTTTTGATAAATCATAATTAATCTTCATCCAATACTCTCCTTCAAAAATTTTGTCCATCTCAGTTAATCATTTCTGTTTGCTCAACCTTAAAGTCTTTGGTCAACTTCACCTTAATAAAATCGTGCTTTCATTTAATTCGCTTTGTCTTTCCGTCAATCACGTTTTGTATGTCTTTATATATGGATTCAAATTCCTTATGAACCCATATTGTATTTGACACTAATCCTCCACCCATTCCGCCAGCAATACCTTCTCCAATTAGTTTTATCTCATAATAAATCCCCTTACCGTCACCTTCGTTACATCCCCATGCAATCTCATCCAAATCATTTAATAAGTCTTCTAACGTTTCTTTATCACATTTTATTAAGTCCATAGGACAAACCAAATAAAATTTGTCCTCCCCAATCTCCTTCCATGATTACAACTGCATTTTTTGTTATCTTTGCTTGTTCGTAATCTTCAATAAACTTATGCTCCAAATTATAAGCTTCATTTATCATATGTCTTACAGGACTGTGCGACTCAGGGATAACTTTTTCATTTTTTTTATCACTTCCATCCATTTTTTTAACCCCATTTCTTCAAACAAAATTAGTCTTTTCTCGTATAGCTACCTTTCGCTACCTCCATATTATATCACCAGCTTACAAATTAAGGATATTAGCGAAATTTATTTTTGAATGATAAGATGTATTGCTGCTTAACGTAAAAAAGCCCCTTAAGAGAGGCAACTCAACATTTCAACTAGTTATCGTTTCGGTAGTTATAAGTGAAAGACTTCTTTCAATGACATTAAAATCAATTACTACTTCTACTCTCTGCTTACCACTACTTATGGTAAGGCTCCCCCCGATTTATCCGCATAGCGCGATAAATCTGCTCCACCAGCACCAGCCGCATCAACTGGTGCGGCAGCGTCATGCGGCCAAAGCTCAGCCGCATATCCGCACGGCGCAGCAGCTCGCTAGAGAGCCCCAGCGAGCCGCCGATCACGAAGGCCACCTGGCTCCGCCCATAGGTGGCCAACTTATCGAGCGAGGCCGCCAGCTGCTCGCTCGACCACATCTCGCCGTCGATGGCCAATGCCACGACGTACACATCCTGGCGCAGCGCAGCCAACAGGCGCGCGCCCTCACGATCGCGCACCTGCTGCTCCTCAGCTGCGCTCATGTTCTCCGGTGCCTTCTCATCCGGCACCTCAATCATTTGCACCTTGGCATAAGGCCCAAGGCGCTTGACGTACTCCGCGATCCCATCCACGAGATAGCGCTCCTTCAACTTCCCAACCGTTAAAATCTGTATCTGCATAAACGAATACGCCCTTTCTTAATCTATTCAAAAACAAAAAGGAAGGCCTAAGCCTTCCTCATACAACTAGAAATCGCGCCAACTCTTGGCAATGCTCACAATGGGAAGGAGGCTCCCAGTTCGCGAAGTGGGTTTTCAGCAAATCCACAACGTCCGGCGCTTCCTCGTATTCATCGACAAACTCATCAATCGCGATTTCCACATGATCCTTACAAACTACGTGCATGCAACTACCTCTCATCCGCATTGTTTCTATATCTTATTTATCCGTTGCTTCCACTAACGTTACGACCGCATTCATCTTCTTGCCGCCGCGATAGAAAGTGACGTTCACTTTATCACCAATATGTTTCTCATTGTATAAATATTTACGCAGCGTGATCGTATTATCAATCTTCCGGTCATCCAACAACACGATGACATCCTGCGGCTTCAGACCCGCCTCTTTGGAAGGACCGGAAACTTCGAAGACGATAACTCCAGTTTTCACATCTGCGGGCAGCTTTAATACATCCGTCCCTTTAAAAGCTTGCAATTCCTGCGTCGAGACACCCATCAGCGGTCTTTTGACCTTGTGATCCGTGATCAGATTATCGATGATCGGCTTAGCGCTATTAATAGGAATCGCAAAACCTAACCCTTCAACGCCGGTATCTGCAATTTTCATCGAGTTAATCCCAATCACTTTACCGTCGATGTTGACCAGGGGTCCGCCGCTGTTCCCTTGGTTGATCGCCGCATCCGTCTGGATGACATCCATCTCCCAGTCATAATCCGTACCCTCGCGGGACAAAGCAACCGGTATCGTTCGCTTCGGCGACGAGATGATGCCCTGCGTGACGGTTGGCGAGAAGCCAAGCCCTAGCGGGTTACCGACGGCAATCGCCATTTCCCCAGCCCGAAGCGTCTCGGAATCGCCAAATTCCGCAAGGACCTTAATATCTTTGCCATCGGCTTCTAAAACTGCTAAATCCGTGATCCGGTCACGGCCGACCAGCGTAGCTTTGCGATGCTCACCCTGGAAATTAACAATTTCAAACTGGTTCCCATTCTCGACAACATGGCTATTGGTTACGATACGCACTTTATCCCCATTCCGGGAAAAAATGACGCCCGATCCGATTCCGATCCCGCTCTCTTGACCCTTATCATCCTTCTTGGAGGAGATCACGCTGACCACAGCCGGCTTGATTTTCTCCGTTGCCGCCACGACAGAGTCGTTGATGTTCATAGGACGCGTCTCTGCATTCGCGACTGCAGCCGGTATCGCTATCGCATCGGCTTGTGATTCATGATGACCCAAACCGCTAACTACCCCAACTAGCAAAAGCATCGATAAAGCCCCGCCTACACCTGCGATAAGGGCCACATTGCGTCTGCGTTCCGTAAAGCCTGCAAATCCTCCCGACCGTTTAGGACGCCACACAGGCTCTCGCTGCTTGGTTCTTTTGGTCGAATAAAAATCATCATCAAACAAACTCACAGGGTGTCCCTCCTTGCTGACAGGGGGCGGGTCATGCCGCTCTTGCCTCAGAATTCTTATTTGCAAAAAATAGGAATGTTTCGTTCCGTTCTTGCCTACAATAATAGTAAACCAAATCTCTCAAGGAATTACTAGAGTTAACCGTAACTTTAAATTAGAAAACCAAAGGAGAATGCACATTATGAATCGAATTCCATCCCATATGGACGAAATCAATATGATCGGGAAACTTGCAGATCTCAAGGAAAGCCTTTACCACCAATCCCTCGTGCTTTCATCTCTCATTCAAACACTTGTTGATAAGGGCCTGATCACGCCGCAGGAAATACAGCTCAAATCCAAAGAAATCGACGCCGCGCTTACTCCGAATCCAATACATCCCATTTCGTAGAACGGTCAAAATACGTATCCATTAATCGTAACTGCTTAGACTCCGGGGCGCGCTCTTGTACTATGTTATTCACCGTTAGCCTGGCCAAATCCATTAAATTATGGTCACGGCTTAAATGGGCCATATAAACGGACTTCGTCTTATTCGTCATCACGTCACAGAGCGCTTCCCCCGCGGCTTCGTTGGATAAATGCCCCTTATCCCCGAGAATGCGGCGCTTAATGCTCCAAGGATAGTGCCCTACGCGCAGCATGTCTACGTCATGATTCGTTTCTAGCACCAGAGCATCTGAATCTATGATCTTCTCTTTCACTTTCTCGCTCATATAGCCCAGGTCCGTGACAACACTTATTTTCTGCTCCCCATCATAAAAGCAATAGCCCACCGGTTCCGCCGCATCATGCGAAATCCCGAACGATTCCACGCGCAGCGTACCGAATTCTTCGATGCTGCCGGTTTCCATGACCCGCTTATTCTCTTCCGCAATCACACCGATTTGGCGGTCCAATTCCACCCACGTCTTCTCGTTCGCATAAATAGGCAAATCATACTTACGGGCCAGCGCGCCTAAACCTTTGATATGATCCGAATGCTCGTGCGTGATCACAATGGCGTCAATGGTATTCGCGGCAAGCTCGCGTTCCTTCATCAACGCCTCCATCTTCTTCGCGCTGAAGCCCACATCGATAAGCACCTTGGTCTCCCCATTGTCAACGACCGTCGCATTCCCCGTCGAACCGCTCGACAGCACTGTAAACCTCATACCCATCCTACCCTGCTCCTCTATGCATTCATGTACACATGTTATAGTTATTTATGTAAAACGCTACGCTACCACTCTACTCTACTTCTTATCCGGCTTGTTCTTATCATCGTTGTTACTTGTATTACCTGGTTTGCTGCCTTCCGGTGTTCCAAATGGAACGGGATCCGACCCTTTTTGCGGAGACTCCACCGCGCCGTTGAACGCTTGCAGATAATAAATATCGTGATTATCGATCGTAATCCGCCAATGCGGGAACATCGGCTGTGTCTGGGAATTGTAAGGCTGTCCATGGTACCCCAGTCTGACCTCTGTAATAACCGAACCTTCACTTAAATAGTTGTCTACAAGGCTGCGCACCGCTAACTGAGCTGGAATCAGCTTTTGCTCCGTTTGTTCTACTCCTGATTCTACTTCAACGTAGGCTTGACGGTAACTGGTAATTTCTCCATTTTCCTCATTCAGCTCCACCGTCACATCAAAAAGCGGAAGCTTGCCATACAGCTGATTAAATACATAAGTACCATTTGTTCTTACCGCCGAATCCAGTTGATACAGGTTAAAATTCGGAATTTCCGACTGAGCCTGAACTTCTTTGCTTGCCCCTTTGCCGAGCAGCGCGCTCATGCTTAACGGCGTTTTCAGCATTTTCTTGTCTCCAGGTTTTATACTATCATCGTATTTCACCGTAATTACCTTCAGCTTCGTAACATCCGTCGGCAATTCATCGGCTAATCGAATATTTTTACTGTGGAGTGCGCGATTCAGCTCCTCGATCGTCCCTGACGTGTCTAGCGAGATTTCCGTCTGATTGGAGCGATTGGTGGACCACAGCTGGAAGCCAAGAATCATATTGAGCAGCAAAAAGGAGCAAATCAAGATCGTTTTAGCCCTGCTCCAATTCATGGTCTCACCAACCTTTCCATAAAGATAGTTTTAATCAACCTTATTCGATGAAATCATACGTCCCATCTCGCAGCTCCAGCACCCATGCAGGGACTAACGTGAGGGTCTTTTCCGAAACAACCGGATGGTACGCCGGAAAAATAGAGACGATACTAGACCGCCGCTGATAATACTGCAACCGTTCTTCTAACGCGTCACCGGATAATATTTCCCCGTCACGCCGCTGAGCTGTCTTCAGATCCGGAATAATCATGGAACGTTCGAATCCAGAGATGATTCCCTTCTGTACCTGCATTTTCAGAGAACCATAGCCCTCAGGTTGTGACGTCACAATCGGCAAAGATTCATAATACTGGCGGAATGTGAAGGCCTGATTATCAAAAAGCTGCTTCTGTGGCGTCCGAGCCACCATATATTTACCGTCCCAACCAATATGTTGGTTGATGAATTTAATACCTGCAAGCAAGTTCTCAAGCACTTCACTTTTGCTCTCCACAGGAGCGACAGGGTCCGAGTACGTCACCCATCGCAGGTCACGATTAAGCTGAAAACCGCGTTTGCTATCCGTGTAGATTTCAGAACCATCGCGCTCTTTGAGATAGCGGGTGATGCCAGGATCTACGAACAGGCTTTGCTTCAATTGATCCGCTGTAAGCAGGGTGTAATTGAAGGTATAACTCGGCAGCCTGAGCGGCTTGACCGGAAGATAGTAATCGCCGCTGTTCGTCGTCTTATACAGATTCGTAACATCACCGAAGGCCGCAAAATTCTCCACGTCTTTACTTGTAAAATCGGCCCCGATCACCTCATAGCCTACGCCTGGTGAATCCGTAAAGAAGAAAGCGCGAACATCTTCGTTATTGCCTTTCGAGTAAATCCATATCCGCGTCACTTTATCGTTATCCGCCGGCAGCTCGCCTTCAATCCGCAGCACCTGCTGCAAAATGGTGAACGGGATGCCGTCCCGGAACCGGATCTCGACGCCTTGCTGTTTATTGCGAACATCTTCCCAATTCACGTTCACCAAATACATCGATGTCTTGCGGAAGCCCTTAAAACTCCGCTGCTTAATGTTATCAAGCAATCTTGTATAGTAATAATTCGTGGGATACAGCACGGAATGCTGTTGATTGCCCAAATGGACAATAATCTGATCGGGAAAAAGCATATCCTGCAGCTCTGCCTGCTTCCCAAGTGTCTCTGTCTGCACATAGTTGCTTTGTTGAATGGGCTCAATCTTAGGCGGGCTGTACGACGCCAGCAAAAAGCTTTGATACAGCGAGGTACCAATCAGGATGACAAGCGCGATAGATTTTAAACTCTCAATCATAGCTCATCCTCCTCCTCTTGCTGAATCGGCAGCGTAAATACAACACGAGTCCCTTGTCCCAACTCGGATTCTAAACTAATCGTACCGCCATGCGCTTTGACTATTTCCCGGGCAATGGACAACCCAAGTCCTGTACCGCCCATATTCCGAGAGCGCGCTTTGTCTACCCGATAGAAACGGTCAAAGATACGGGTCAAATCCTTTTTCGGAATCCCAATCCCATTATCCTGAACGGAAATCTCCAGCATATCCTTTTCGATCTTCCGAGCTTCCAGCCGGATGGCGCCTTCATCGCCCGTATACTTAATGGCATTGGACACCAGGTTATCGAGAACCTGATCTATTTTGTCACGGTCAAGCAGCAGGCCGGTTACGCCTTTCTCAACCCGAATCACAATCTCAATCTTGCGCTGCTGCAGCTGAAAAGAGAACCGATCGGCCACTTCCTCCAGCATTTCGCTCACAAGTGTTGTGGACTTGCTCATCATCGATTGCTTGGAATCCAGCCTCGATAAGTGTAAAAGATCCGTCACCAAGCGGATCATCCGCTCTGTCTCGCTGCGTGTCACGCTGATAAAGCGAGAGGCCAACTGCGGTTCCTCGATGGCGCCGTCATCCAGCGCTTCCAGATAGCTCTTGATCGTCGTCAGCGGCGTGCGCAGCTCATGGGACACGTTCGCGACGAACTCGCGTCTGGCTTGCTCCAGCTTCTCCTGATCCGTCACATCCTGCAGTACCGCAATAATCCCGCTCTGCCCTTCTCCCCGGCGATGAATCGGTGTGAACGTAATCCTTACGGAAAACTGCTCATCATCATCCGGCAGTTCAATATTGAGAAGCGTCGTGCGCACCTCACCCTGAAGCAGCCCCTGAATCGTCTCGTCCGGAATCCCGAGCACCTTGGAAATATCGAGGCCGATTGTCGTCTCTTCTTCCGCCTGCAGAATTTGCTTCGCCCTGCGGTTCAGGACGATGACATGGCCCTTATCGTCCGTTGCGATGACTCCGTCGTTCATATTCGTCAAGATGGAGGCCAGCTTCTCCTTCTCCTCTTCATTGAGGGACAGGGCTTCCCTGAGCCGATTCATCATGAAATTAAACGTATGGCCAAGCTGGCCGATCTCATCGGTACCTTGAATAATGACCTGTTGATCAAAATTCCCCTCCGCAACCGCTGTCGCCTGTTTCGTAATCTCTTTGATCGGATTCGTAATCGTACTGGTGAGGATGACACCAAGAATAGCCGTTAATCCTAGCGCGATTAGAGTCCCCGAAATCAGGATGCGGTTAATGGAACGGATCGTCTTATAGACATCCTCCATGGACGCAATCAGATAGACAGCGCCCAGAACGCGCGCACCGCTGCCCACAGGTTTAGCGATAATGACTTTCCGATAACCATCCTCGTCGGTAAAGATCCGCTGGTTGTCCTTAATCCCTTGCAGTGCCCGGATGACTTCCGGCTGCGTATTTTTTTGCTTTAAATGATTGGGAACCGACGTGCTAATGACGTTCCCGTTGGCATCTATAATTTGAATTTCAGCATTATTAATCGAAAATAAATTGCTAACGAACTCGTTCAAATCCGCGTACGTTTTCTTGCCTTCAGCAGCGTTCTTGCTGTCTTGATCTCCTGTGAGGTATGACCCCACGAAACCCGCCAGCAGCGTAACCTGGCTATTGCGTGAAACCAAGAAGTCGTTCTTGAAATACGTCTCCACCGTTTTGTAGAAATACACCCCGATCAGCTGCATTGCAATCAAAATAAGCAGAACATACACAATTATCAGCTTCGCTTGGATCGATTGAAAGAAGCGGATGCCCTTCATGCTCAGAAGCCTCCGGCTTTAGGGCTGCGCATTAAATAGCCAAGCCCCCTGCGCGTCATGATGTACTCCGGACGGCTCGGGTCCGTCTCCAGCTTCTCGCGCAGCCGGCGAATTGTTACATCGACGGTGCGCACGTCGCCGAAATACTCAAAGCCCCACACCGCTTGCAGCAGGTGCTCGCGCGTCATCACTTTGCCGGAGTTTTTGGCCAAATATTGAATCAACTCGAATTCGCGATGCGTCAAATCGAGCGGAACCCCATCTTTATACACCATGTACATGTCGTTATCGATGAATAAAGCGTGAATTCGCATCCCGTTGCGCTGCGTATCCGACTCCGTCGGAGCTGTCTGCACTTTCGTCTGGCGGCGTAAATGCGCCTTGACTCGGGCCAGCAGCTCTCTGGTGCCGAATGGCTTGGTGACATAATCGTCCGCGCCCATCTCCAGGCCAAGTACTTTATCCAGCTCGGTATCTTTGGCTGTTAACATAATAATCGGTGTGTTCAGTTTCGAGCGCACCTCTCGGCACACATCCATCCCATCCTTCACGGGAAGCATGAGATCCAGCAATATAAGATCGGGCTGCTCTGAGAACGCAAGCTCTACAGCGCTTCCGCCGTCATAGGCGCAAACCACCTGATAGCCCTCTTTTTCCAAATTAAATTTCAAAATATCTGCAATCGGTTGTTCGTCATCCACCACGAGAATTTTCCCAAACAAACCTACCACCGCCTACTCCAGGATAAACTGCGAAGTCGTCCTATTCCTTGCATACTACCCTTTATTTTATCATATATTCAACTAAAAAGAGACAAGGTCCCCGAGTTGTCCGGTTTGACCTTGCCTCTATGTACATTAACGATTTAAATACTTCAATGGATTCTCCAAGCTGCCGCTTTTGTGCACTTCGAAATGCAAGTGAACGCCAGTGGAATCGCCCGTGCTTCCCATAATACCGATGGCATCACCTTTTTCAACGATTGAACCTTCGGTAGCAATAATTTTGCTCATGTGGCCATACAGCGTCTCGTAGCCATTCAAATGATTAATAATTACATAATTGCCGTAATCTGATTTATATCCTGTTTCGGTTACTTTTCCATTGTCGGCTGCCATGATGTTTTTGTTACCCGTAATATCGATTCCCTTGTGAAGCTTGCCCCAACGCACGCCGAACGTACTGGAAATACTCGGGGAAATAACAGGCCATGCGAATTTTCCTGTGCCTTCGCCTTTCACGACCTTGGTCCCTTTTTTCACCTTCGCCGTGACAGGTTTGTCAATAATTTCTTCGTCCACGAGCTGCTCGTTGGTCATTAACCCATCGACCTTCGTCACTTGGATTGTCACCTTCTTTAGCCCGTTTTTGCCGGGTGAAATCGGTTGAACAACGCCTACGCGCTGTGAATCATCTTTTACATATTCCGTATCGTATTGAATCTCTTGATTCTTCACAATTTTTTCTGTCGTTTTGACGGACAGCTTGGGTTTAAGCACCGTAACATCAAGCTGATTGCCAATCTTCAGCTTGTCATCCTGAAGGCCAGGATTTTTATCGTAGATGAATTGCTTCGTAATTCCTAATTTCTTCGCGATGCAGGAGACGCAATCTCCCTCAACAACCGTGTATTTCGCAGGCGTCACATCGCCAGTCGTCAACTTCTTCACAACATCTTCCGGTTTAGCCAAATCTTCCGGCTCAATCGGCACTTCGACTTTATCGACTTTCTGAACAAATTCCACTTTCTCCAGCTCTGACGGCGCAGTGGAAATATCCTCGCCCTGGCTTGCAGATAGAACAGAGACTTTAGCTGTTTCCTTGGCTTTTGGTGTAAAAGGCGCACTGACTTGTTCCAAAATCTGATCAGCTGTCTGCTGATCCTTCACAATCGCGATGGTATTCCCATCTACCTTCAATTCGACCCCGACCGGTTGGGGCACTAATGCCTTATTAAGCGTGGCGATTACAGCTGAATCATCCGTAACCGGATTGTAAGCCTTTTCAGGCGTGTAGGTGACACCGTTTGTCTTAAGAACGACATGAACATCTGGGAAATTCTTTTGCACTTCTTCTGGCCTTTGTTGCTTATATTCATCAATCAATTTATTATCGCTCACGACACCGACTTCTTTGCCGTTGAGCATAACGTGATATACATTTACCATATTCGCTTGCACATACTGATGACCTGCAAACGTAATAGCCCCTGTTAGCGCTACCGCACCAACTCCCAGAACTAGAGACCATTTATGTCGTTTGATTACCGTTAGCGTCGTAGTTGTCGATACTTCTTCCAGCTGCTTGTCTGATATTGATTCATTTCCGGTCAAGCTTTCTCGCTTCGGCGTGAATCTCTTGATGAGATCCTGAACAAAGCGCATACCCCTGAAACCTGTCATGATCTTCTCCCTTTGAACGGTTTTGCATCCATGAAGTAATCATTCAAATACATCCTAATGATTAATTACTCCAAAATACATAAATAAACCTTAATTAGACATAATATCCGTGAAGATATCTACCTTTTGTTAAATTTAACACACTTTCTCTGCTTATTTCAACAAAATACTCGATCTCCATGTGATAGATTCGTGTCCACCGCCAAAAGAAGCCGTTAAAGTTTCATTTTTTTGTACATAAATCCAATAGATTTACACCCAATTACGAGAAATGACGAATTTGAGTGAAAAATTGAAAGGGGAGCTTATGCATGGAAATTAATTTGGAAGCTACGTTCACAGATCGGTCTACAATGGAGAAAACAGCTGAAGTCCTTAGATCTCAAGGTGTGCTGGATATCAAGTTCAATTATGGCGGTGAACCACATACGGACGACTTTGCCGGCGGTTTACTGCAATCGGTTGATAGCTTTTCGGCAGCTGAACCCTCTTACGCGCTCATCGTTTGTGTAGAGAAATCGCGCTACCGTCAAGCTGAGGACACGATTATGAAATTCGGCGGACAGCTCCATTAAGGCTGATCTAAGATCTCGAATGAGGAAAGCTAGTATTTGTTCAGGATAGCTGTTAATTGTTGAAGTTCCGTCTCGCTCAAATATTTCTTGAGCGTATCATTAACCTGCTTAAGTTCATCCGTTGTAATCCCGTCCTCAAGCAAAGCAGACAGATGCTGCACCTCATTTTGCGGCAGCTTAGCAACAACAAGAGAAAATATTTTCATCTTATCATCGCTGGATAACGCTTCTTTCTTCTTAGCGAAATCCTCGGTCGACATGACAAGTTCCTTCTTCTGCTCGTTTGCATCACTTACACGCCCCATGACGGCTACGGCATCATCATCCTTCACTCCTTGGGAAGCCGCTTCACCAGATGTTCCTGCGTCCGAATGTAAGGGATCACTCGAATTGGAACCAGGTACGCTTCCAGACGGGCTGGGATTAGGACTAGGCGTAGCTGCCGGCGGTGTTTCCACCGGGGTAGCTTGCTTCCCCCCGTCTCTACGCATAACTATATTCAAGTCTCCCGCCAATCTTGCAGCAAAATCACTAAATTGAATCTTTTTACCCAAAGCCGGTATCTGATATTGTCGAAATATATCCTCTACATACATGTTAACAACATACCATGTCGTAAACATCGTGATTGATGTAATAAGTACACTACTTATGACGATTTTGCCCAGCCACGTTAATACTTTCATTCTCTCTATCACTCCTGACGCTTAAATCTGTTCCCTCCTTCCCAGTATTGACGAAATCGTGCCCATTAAATCCCAATGGACAAAAAAGAAATCCTCTAGGCTGCTGATAAGCCTAGAGGATTTTGTATTTATCTCGATTGAATTAAGCGTAGATTGGACGAACCAAATTCGTTTGCTCACGGTTACGGCCTACGGAGAAAATCGCGATTGGAATGCCTGTCAGTTGAGAAACACGCTCAACGTAGTGTCTTGCATTCTCAGGCAGGTCACTCAATGTACGCGCCCCAGACACATCCTCTGTCCAGCCCGGAAGCTCTTCGTAGACAGCTTCACACTCTGAGATGGCTTTCAAGCTAGCCGGGTAGTGCTCGATAAGCTCGCCGCGGTACATGTAGCCTGTGCAAATTTTAACCGTTTCAAGCCCTGTCAGAACGTCGATGGAGTTCAAAGACAGGCCTGTAATGCCGCTAACGCGTCTTGCGTGACGGACAACCACGCTGTCGAACCAGCCAACACGGCGCGGACGGCCTGTTACTGTGCCGTATTCGAAGCCTTTTTCACGGATCCAAGCGCCAATTTCGTTGTCGAGTTCCGTCGGGAACGGACCGTCGCCGACACGAGTTGTGTATGCTTTGGCTACACCGATGATGTTGTGGATCTTCGTTGGTCCTACACCGGATCCGATACATACGCCGCCAGCCGTTGGGTTGGAGGAAGTTACATACGGGTATGTGCCTTGGTCAATATCCAACATAACGCCTTGTGCGCCTTCGAACAGGACTCTGCGCCCTTGATCGATGTACTCATTCAGAACGACAGAAGTGTCCGTTACATATGGACGAATGATTTCTGCGTATTCGAGGTACTGCTTAAGAATCGGCTCTACATCTAGTCCTGTGGAACCGTATACTTGCTCGATCAATACGTTTTTCTCTGCGACGATGCGTCTTAGTTTTAATTCAAACTCTTCCGCATCCATTAGGTCCGCGATACGAATCCCGTTGCGTGCTGCTTTATCCATATAACAAGGTCCGATCCCTTTGCGGGTCGTGCCAATTTTGCTATCGCCTTTACGATCTTCTTCCAGACCGTCAAGCACCAGATGGTACGGCATGATGACATGCGCGCGGTCACTGATGTTTAAATTTTTTGTCGAAAAACCATTATCATGAATGTAGTTAATTTCTTCAATGAGTGCAGCGGGATTAATAACCATACCGTTCCCGATAACACATGCTTTATCTTGGTAAAAAATACCGGAAGGAATCATCGTCAGCTTATACTTCTTCCCGCTGATAATAATCGTATGGCCTGCGTTGTTACCACCTTGGTAACGAGCTACAACCTCAGCAGATTCCGCTAAGAAATCCGTGATTTTCCCTTTCCCTTCATCTCCCCATTGCGTTCCGACAACAACAACCGTTGACATATGCACTTACCTCCGTACGGTGACGAGTCACCCATAATGAGCCGTTATGGCTTTCGTATCACTGAAAAACATGGACTTCATTAAAGCACTAAAGTGTTCAGCGTCCACTACTCACCGAAGGAACCAGGTCTCCTCGGCAGTAATCTGCAGGAAGGGCACCTACCTTTCGGCATGAAAAACGACCTTAACTCGAAGCTGCCCTGCTTAGATCTGATCATGCAGGCAGACGAACAAGGTTTTTTTCACCGTCTTTAGTGTAGCAGTCCCCCTACGCAAAGTCAATGAAAAACGAACAATAATAAGTGCTCCTGTATAATCGTTCGGATATTGGTCATACTATGAAGTTGCGTCCGACTTGCCCCATAAAAATAAACGACTTCGTCGTTCTTATGTGAAACCTGTTTTCCGCGAATAGCTCCCTCTAGCTTCCTTATTTCCATGAGCAAGAAAAAAAGCAGCAGGCCGTTAATACTGCGCGGCCGCTGCTTCTTGATGACTACGATCCATGTTCACGAATTTGTTAAATTGCTTCAAGAACGCCAACTCAACGGTTCCTACCGGACCGTTACGCTGTTTGGCGATGATAATCTCGATAATGTTCTTCTTCTCGGATTCTTTATCGTAGTAATCGTCCCGGTATAGGAAGGCTACGATGTCGGCATCTTGCTCGATGGAGCCCGACTCCCTAAGGTCAGACATCATCGGACGTTTGTCCTGCCGCTGCTCAACACCCCGGCTGAGCTGCGAGAGCGCGATAACCGGTACATTGAGCTCACGCGCGATTTGCTTCAGCGTACGGGAGATCTCAGAGACCTCTTGCTGACGGTTATCGCCTTTGCCTCGGCCGGCAATCAGCTGCAAGTAGTCGATGAGGATCATGCCGAGCCCCTTCTCCTGTTGGAGACGGCGGCATTTCGCACGAATATCCGCAACCGTGATCTGGGCCGAATCATCGATGAAAATATTCGCCTCCGACAAGGCGCCAATGGCCATCGTCAGCTTCTCCCAGTCGTCGCCTTCGAGATACCCCGTCCGCATGCGGTTCGCATCGACGTTCGCCTCGGCGCAGACCATACGTTGAACGAGCTGCGCCGCGCCCATCTCGAGCGAGAAAATCGCGACGGTTTCCTTGGCGCGTACCCCGACGTTCTGCGCTACGTTCAGCGCGAACGCGGTTTTACCTACAGAAGGACGCGCTGCCAGAATGATTAAGTCGGAACGCTGAAAGCCCGACGTCATCTTGTCCAAGTCGATAAAGCCCGAAGGAACGCCTGTGGATCCGCCTTTATTCGAGTAGAGAGACTCTACCTTCTCGAAGACTTCCATGAGCACATCGCGAATGACCACGAAACCGCTCGAGCTGCGGCGCTGCGAGATCTCAAGAATCTTCGCCTCCGCTTCGCTCAGCATGGACCCTACATCGTCTTCATTGGCATAGCCATTGGTGACGATTTGGGTGGCTGTGCGGATCAAACGGCGAAGCATCGATTTCTCTTCGACGATAGCCGCGTAATAGTCGATGTTAGCAGCTGTCGGCACCGCGTTCGCTAGCTCGGACAAATACGTAACGCCGCCGATCTCTTCCAGCTGCTGTTTGTTCTGCAGAAGCGATGTTAGCGTGATCAGGTCGACAGGCTCTTGATCCTCCGCCAGCTCAACGATCGCTTCAAAGATGCGCTGATGCGCTCCCCGATAAAAGTCGTCGCTCGTAATCCGCTCCATCGCGGTAATTAAAGCGTCACCGTTAATCAAAATGGCGCCGAGTACGGCTTGCTCGGCTTCTATATTTTGAGGGGGTACGCGATCCATAAACATGTTGTCTCCGCTCATGCTTCAGTACCCGCCTTTCTTTTCATAGTTTAGTAGTCTTGGTACCAGACAATAGATAAGAGCCCCTCCTAGGGACTCTCATTTGCCTTCTCAGTCACTTATTTCTCTTCCAGAACCTGTACGTTCAAACTTGCTGTAACTTCGCTGTGCAGCTTCACAGGGACCTTCGTAACGCCTAGTGTACGAATTGGTTCGTCAAGGACGATTTTGCGTTTATCAATCACAATCTTGTACTGTTTCTCCAAAACTTCTGCGATTTGCTTGCTCGGAATTGCACCGAACAATCGGCCGCCTTCACCGGCTTTTGCTTTGATTTGAACCGTCATTTCGTTCAACTTCTCGCCTAGCGTTTTGGCATCGGCTTTCTCTTGATCCTTTTTGCGTTGTTCCGCTTTTTTCTGATTATCCAGCACCTTCACTGTCCCCGTTGTCGCGGGAGCTGCAAGCCCCTGAGCAATGAGGAAATTCTGTGCGTAGCCCTCGGATACTTCTTTGATTTCGCCTTTTTTGCCTTGGCCTTTAACATCTTTTAGTAAAATGACTTTCATTCGAAAAGTCCCTCCTCTTCCTGCATCTCATCGAGTACTTTCTTCAATCGGTTCGTTGCTCCCTCTAATGTCGTGCCATCGAGCTGAGTTGCCGCATTGGTCAAATGACCGCCGCCGCCCAGCCGCTCCATCACGAGTTGGACGTTCATCTGCCCCAGCGATCTGGCGCTGATGCCGATCAGTCCATCCGGCCGTTCTGCGATGACAAAGGAAGCCATAATATTCGTCATATTCAACAATGTATCAGCAACCTGTGCAATCATCAACTGAGAATATTTGCGATTAGGCTCAGCAACTGCCAAAGCGATATGCTCATGGATAGTTTCTGTATGCTTGATCACTTCAGCTCGCTCGATGTACGAATCGAGGTCTTCCTTCAGCAAACGCTGAATCAGCGCGGAATCTGCGCCATTACGGCGCAGATAGGAAGCGGCTTCGAAGGTCCTCGCCCCCGTGCGGAGGCTGAAGCTCTTCGTGTCGACTACGATGCCGGCCAGCAAAGTCGTAGCCTCGAGCACTTCCATCGTCAGCTTCTCATTGATGTATTGCAGCAGCTCGGTCACCAGCTCGCAGGTAGAGGACGCATAAGGCTCCATATAGACGAGTGTCGCGTCATTGATGAACTCTTCGCTGCGGCGATGATGATCGACCACAACGACCCTGTGTGTCTGCTGGAGCAGCTTAGGCTCGGCTACCATTGAAGCCTTGTGCGTATCGAGCACCACAGCCAAGGTCCGCTGCGTAGTAATCTGCATCGCCTGCTCCGGTGTTATGAACCAACGATGCAGCCGCTCATCACCGGCAATCGTCTCCATCACTTTCTGGATCGAGGGATTCACTCCCTCAAGCACGATGTAACCTTCCTTGCCAATCACTTGCACAGCCTTCAAGATGCCGATCGATGCGCCGATGCAGTCCATGTCCGGAAAGCGGTGTCCCATAATAACCACTTTATCGCTATCCTTCATCAAATCCCTTAAGGCATGGGATATGACTCTGGCCCTAACCCGCGTGCGCTTCTCAACCGCATTCGTTCTTCCGCCATAAAAGCTCAGCCTCTGGCCCACTTTCACCGTCACCTGATCGCCGCCGCGGCCTAAAGACATGTCCAGGCCCATCTGCGCCATTTGACCAAGCTCCATTAATTGCTCCGCACCAGATGCGATCCCGATACTTAGCGTCATCGGCAGCTTGTTCTCTATCGTCAGGTCCCGGACATCGTCCAGAATTTCAAATCGCGTTTGCTCTAATTGACGCAGAGCTTTCTGATCCATCAGAATGAGGAAACGGTCAGAGGATGTCCGGCGCAAATAAAGCTGATTTTTCTGAGCCCATTCGGTAATCTCACCTGTCACTTTGGCCAGCATAATGCTGCGCGTTTGATCATCCAGACCTTGCGTTGACTCCTCCAGATTATCCATCATGACGATACCGATCGCCGTCTTCTCATCTTCGTACTTTCTCGCCAAGTTTGCATGCTCCGTGATTTCCCGGAAATAGAGCAGTCTTTCTTCGGCCCGAATCGAGACTTGATAAATGGACTTCCCGATGGTGAGATCTACTTTATCGCTTTTATCTTTTCGGTTTTTCAGGTCTGGCAAATATTCGTACAACGGCTCGCCGATGACGGAATCCTGCCCAAGCATTTTCGCCACAAACGGGTTGTGCCATTCGATGCGCTTCTCTTCATTATATAAAATAATTCCGATAGGAAGGCCGCTCATCACTTCATTGCCGGCTTTTTTGACCCGATGCGTAATCGTTCCGACATACATATTCAGCTCTTTGCGAAAAGCTGTTTCCGCTTGGAGCGTGAAGTACGCCAGAACAGCGCAGACCAGGAAGGCCGTAACACCCAGCCACCATTTGAACATATAGATGGTAGCTGACATGATGATGAGCAGAACGAAAATCCACACGATGTGTTGACCGTGCCATCGCTTCAAAAGGAACTTCGGCATTCGAACTAGCTCCTAATCCTATAAATTTTTCTTAAACCGTTCACGGATTGGAAACGCAACATCAAATACCCCTAGTAAGCTGTAAACGATAAAAAGTGGCGGCATGAAACAAAGAATGATCATCGCCACGATCGGCAGAATTGGCTTCCACTTGTTCGCATGCGCAACAAAGAATAGAAAACAGATCGCTTGAATAGCGAACGCCAGCATCAATAGTGGCATCGCATTCATCATCAGCGTCGGAATGAGTGAATTGGAAGCTGGATTCATAAAGAGATCGAGCACAAACACGATCAAATAAATCCACACCAACGATTTCTGCAGCATCCACTCCCGCATTGGGCGCAGACCTGGAATGCCTTCTCCTGTTTTGTTGAGCAGCCAGCGGCTGATGCCGTGAGTGACAAAGGTGTAGAACAACGCCACAAAGATCAGATACAAAGGTATTACTTGCACAATGAAATTCACATACCAGTCCTGGTCCTTCGGTAGAACCTCCCGAATGCCCGGCGGCATACTTGCAATGCTGTCCATCATGAAAAGTTTGAATTTCGCTACCGGATCGAATCCGAGGGAATACCCAATGAGCAGACTAAGCAGTGACTCTGCCAGAATGGTGATAATTCCTGCTGTAAGTACGGTTCTAGCGGCGGCTTTGCGTTTATATAAGTTACCCATGACCAGCACCGGCGGCAAGAAGAACAGCGATACGGACATGAGGGATATCCCATGCCACTGGGTAAGCAAATAAACGACGAGCAAGCTGATGACATAACTGATGACGAAACGTTTGGTGCTTGATTTTACATATAACATCAATACAGGAATCATGAGAAAACTAAATGTGAAAATAATAAAAGGCGTCATTAGAGATAGCAATGAAAGGATCGTCACCGCACTCCAAATGATGCTTTGCCAACTTCGATTCCCCAACCGGGCTCACCTCTTACGTAAATGTTCTTCGAGCGATGAAATGTCGCCGTACCAGTCCTCAAGTTGATGGCCCTCTTGGCGGTGCTTCTTCATTTTCTCTACAATGGCTTCGTCCAAATCGCGATAAGATATACCCAGTCTTCTTCCCAAAATATAGCCGCTTGAAATTAAACTGGCTAAGCCATCCACGATTCTGGCATGGCTGCCTTCCCATATGCCTTTAAGCAGGTGCGCTACGTGATCTACGACTTCTGTCTTGAGCCACTCAATGACTTTGGCTCGTCTGGCTAGGTCTACATCCTTTTCCCTATTCAGCAACCGTCATCTCTCCTCATCCTACAAAAGACTATAGCGTTAATTATACCACAAAATAGGGGGAGAAAAGAAAGCCTCTACAAAGCCGTGCGTTCTCCCCTCTCGCCTATGGACTTCTCGGCATACAAAAAAGACAGCCGTATAAACAGCTGCCTTCTTAGTAAACCCTATTCCGTTGTGTAAGGCAACAATGCGATTGTACGGGAACGCTTGATAGCGATCGTCAATGCACGTTGGTACTTAGCGGAAGTACCAGTTACACGTCTAGGAAGAATCTTCCCGCGCTCACTGATGAACTTTTTAAGAGTTTCGATGTCTTTATAGTCAATGTGCTTGATTTTGTTAACTGTGAAGTAACAAACTTTACGACGTTTACCTTTACCGCCTTTACCACGAGGAGCAAATTTGCGATCGCCGCGATCTTCACTATTGTTATCTCTTTTTTGGAAAGCCATGAATTTGTTCAGTCCTTTCTACTTTAGAATGGCAAGTCATCATCAGAAATGTCGATCGGTTTTCCGTCATCGATGAAAGGATCTTGCTGCTCGCGTGACCCACCGCCACGATTGCCACTGCCTCCGCCGCCGTAGCTAGCGTTTGCGTTCGATCCACCGTCTTCACGATTTCCGGCACCGTTACTGGATTCAAGGAAGCGTACATTATCGGCAATCACTTCGGTCACGTAAACTCTCTTGCCCTCATTGTTGTCGTAATTACGTACCTGAATTCGGCCTTCCACTGCTGTCAAACGACCTTTACGCAAGTAGTTCGCGCATGTTTCGGCAAGCTGCCTCCACGTGACGATATTGATAAAGTCCGCTTCGCGTTCTTTCGAACCTCCGCTTGTGAAAGGACGGTCTACTGCAAGAGTAAACTGTGTAACCGCAACGCCGGCTGGCGTATAACGAAGTTCTGGATCTCTGGTCAATCTACCGATAAGAATGACACGGTTCAACATAGAACATTCCCCCTGACGAAAATACTGGCATGCAATTAAGCTACGTCGTTTGTGATTAAGTGACGGATAACTTCATCCGTAATCTTAAGTACGCGATCAAGTTCAGTTACAACAGCAGGTTCTGCGTTGAAGTGTACAAGCACGTAGTGCCCGTCACGGAACTTATTGATCTCATACGCAAGACGGCGTTTGCCCATCAGGTCATGTTTGGAGACTTCGCCTCCACCGTTCGTGATGATGCCTTGGAACTTTTCTACTGTAGATTGAACAACTTCTTGCTCAACGTCAGTACGAATGATGTACATCAGTTCATATTTGCGCATGTATGTCACCTCCTTTTGGACTAAGCGGCTCCTGTTCAAACTTGTTCGCACAAGCGAAGGAGCAAGGAGCGAGGATTCTTTTTCAAAACTCGCACCTGAATACTATAGCAAATTGAACACCAGATTACAAGTCTTTCTCTCAAGGATGAACATGGCAACGCCTATCGTACATGCTTCCCCTTCAGGAGGGTAATCTAAACCTGATTGAAAATCTTCCGAAGAGGTGATCAATGTGGGTGAATGGACACAGTTCAATGAAGGCGATCATGTACCTAACGACGGCGTATACATCGAGATGGGTGAGAATGCCGTCCACATGGGTATTGAGAACCCGAAAATAGTCACGTTAAAAAAAGGAGACAGATTTCCGGCCAACAGCAACCATAATCGGAAATGGCACCGCAAAAAGCCTTAACTAGGAGAAATTCACCATGAGAACATCCACTTTTACTTGGCTGTTTACCTTCATTGGTGCAGCCCTCTGTTTAGGTCATTATTTATTTCACGATCATGATGCCTTTTACATGATCTTCTACGCACTTAGCGTTCCTGCCTGGTTTGCATCCACATTCACGGATATCTATGAGATCTCCATGTCTCGGATGCTTGTCATCTATGTATTAACGATCGCTACATGGGCGCTAGTCGGCTATGTCATTGATCGATTCTCTATCAGTTACAGAAACCGCAGGAGCTATTAGCGGCTGAAATGAAGGAAAGCTGGCCCCTAGGTAGTTTAATTTACCTGCTTAGGACCAGCTCTTTTACACAATAAACCTGTACCCTGAACCCCAAACTGTACCTATGTACTGAGGTTTCGACGGGGTCTCTTCGATTTTCTCTCTGATTCTGGCGATATGAACCGTGACGGTCGAGGCATCACTCATCGCATCCAAGCCCCAGATTCTCTCAAAGAGCTCTTCCTTGCCAAACACCCGATTGGCATTCTGCAATAAAAATAGAAGCAGGTCAAATTCTTTTTGCGCCATAACGACTTCATTTCCGTTCACAAAGACGCGCCTTGCCTCCTTCTGAATCTCCAAACCTCTAACTTGAATCGTGCTTCCTTCATTCCCTTTGCCAAACCGCTCTTTCATCCGCTCAAACTTTTTCAAATGAGCCCCTACCCGCGCAACCAGCTCGCCGGAGCTGAAAGGCTTGGTAATATAATCGTCCGCACCAAGGCCCAAACCGTTAATTTTATAAATTTCCTCTGCTCTTGCCGATACCAGAAGAACGGGAATATCGTCATGCTCGCGCACTCTCTTCAATACTTCAAATCCATCGATATCCGGCAGCATGATATCTAAGATGATCAGCTCAAAGTCTTCATCCTTCAGAGCTTTCAATCCCGCTAATCCACTGTTCACCGTCTTAACAGAGTAACCGCTCAACTCGAGGTAATCTTTCTGGAGATTGGCGATACTTTGATCATCTTCAATAATCAGAATTTTTTTCATCATAACCTCCAAGCCTACTAGAACTTCTTCAGAGATATCATTATCTGAGTACCCTCTCCTACGGCACTTTTCGCCCATATTTTCCCGTCGTGCCCTTCTATAATTTGCTTGGCGATGGCAAGTCCTAGTCCACTGCCGCTTTTTCTTGAAGGGTCCACCTGATAAAATCGCTCAAAGATATGGGGAAGTTTATTTTCCGGTATTCCTTTTCCATTGTCCTTAATTTCTATGATTGCAGATGTTCTTGTTTCCCTGAGAATAATCTCAATCTTTCCATCCGCTTTCTCTACATATGTCATGGCATTATCAAGAATGTTCTGTATGACCCTCTTTAATCTTTCACGATCAATTAAAACTTTGACTGGCTCATTAAGTTGATTTATTAACGATAACGATAGGTTCGCCTTTTCGTATTCATATTTATGATCCGCGACACAATCCTCAAAATAGCTCGCCAAATCACTCTTTTCAAAATGGTAAGGAAGCTGGTTCAAATCAAGCTTGGAGTATAGAAGCAGATCATCGATCATAGCGTTCACGAGAATTGCCTTGGATCGTGCCGTTTCCAGATACTCGTCCATCTTCTCAGGTGTCTTGGCTACTCCATCGATAATTCCTTCAATATACCCTTTGATCGATGTCACAGGCGTCTTTAAGTCATGGGATATGCTTGAAACAAGAAACTTCCGGTTATCATCATATTTTTCCTGCATATAAACCGATTCTTTCAGCTTAATTCTCATGAGCTCCAGCGTCCTGCATAACTCGCGAACTTCACCCTCGCCCTCTTCAGCAATCCCTTGGCTTAAATCACCTTCGCTAATTTTATTAGCAGCAGCTTTGAGTCTGGAGATCGGCTTAATAATGCCGCGGGAGAATCGATACGACACCCAAAAGTTCGTTAACAAGAAAACAACGGTGAACACACTGACTGTAAATATGCCGAGCAGCATAAAAAAGTTCGTTTTCAGCTTGATTGGCGCAAGCAGCAGCAGAACACCGGGATCGCCAGCCTGCACCTTATAATCCACTCTTGTAATCATATAGGTTTTACCGGCAAGTTCGACCTCATCGCGGGTTGCCTGGTTGTCTGAGAGCATAAGGCTTCTCTCAATATCGATCCTGTTGAAATTTTGCGTAGCGTATACAACTTCTCTATTTTTCAAAATAATCGCACTGGCATCCAAAGCGTTAACCCGATTAGCAAGCTCTTGTTGAAATTTCGTATCCAGTAGCTGCTCGAACTTAAGGGGCTGTGCTTCTCTTTTGATCTCGCTGATCGCCGCTCGAACTTCGAAAGCCTTTTGAAACTCCTTCGTATCGGCTTCGCGGCCAAAAACCTTCGTATAAGCAGCAACGAAAATAATGACAGCCAGAACTGTCAAACCAATGGAGAGCAGCACAGCCAGCGCATTCATCGTGAAGAAACGTTTGGTTAAATGCATAAAGATCCCTTCCTATATATCCTTACTGTCAAACAAATAATACCCTGTTGTAAATAACATCATACCACAGCCCGACATGATTAGAATCTGACGGAATATTTTAAACACATTCATCGTTTCCGATATCCATAATGTATACCAATCCAGCATCGAAGTAATGAAAAAACTGGAGTAGGATGAGAAGACAATACCCAATGAATTAAAAACAATAAATATCAGAATCGAAAGGAAAAATACAGCTAGTCCCCCTTGTATCACGTTAGACAACAAGACGACAATCAACGCAAACACAAATACGGGGAAAAAGGTTAATCCGTACGATAAAACAACCTTCAAGATCCCTGGCAAACTTGCTGATGAGGGATTAAAAATAAACCCCGCTAGTAATGAAAGAATCATCACGAACAGAAGATTGCCCGCAATAAATAAAGCTAAATTCAACACTTTTGCGCTAAACACACTGAATCGGGAGACTGGTCTCAAAAGTGTTATTTTCATTGTATTCGATGAAGATTCACCGTTAAACATATCGATCGCCACAAAAATGGCAAACAGCGGTAAAAGCGTATAAGTAATAAATGATAGAACGACGATAGGAAATTCAACGCTTCCTACAACCCTTAATCCCAGCCCATGCTTGATTGTGGTTACAGCGATCTGTCCAACCAAAACAGCAAGGATAGATAAAATGGCAGCCGCCATCATTTTTTTCTTTTTCAACAACTTCACGGATTCATTGATAAATGCGGCCTTAAACCCTTCCATTCCGGTCCACCTCACTAACAAAAAAGTTCTCCAACGAAGAATAATACGAGAGGATATTCTGCGTATATTCTACATTAACAAGCTTGCCTCCATAAATGATGCCGATTCTTGTGCACGTTAGTTCCACATCATGAATCAAGTGGCTTGAGATAAAAAATGTCGTGCCTTCCTGAGAAAGTTGTTTGATCAATTTCCTCATCTCCAGCATCCCTTCAACGTCTAGACCGTTTAGGGGCTCGTCCAATATTAATAATTTAGGTTTTGACAGTATAGCCGCCGCGATCCCCAGTCTTTGTTTCATCCCCAGTGAAAACTTCTGAGATTTCTCATTTTTATATTTCAACATGCCTGTAAGTTCCAAGCACTCATCAATTCTCTTCTGATCAACATGCGGATAAAATCTAGCGAACATCTTTAAATTATCATTAGCTGTTAAATAAGGATAAGATTCCGCTGTTTCAATCAAGCAACCCACATGCTTCATGGCATTTACATAGTCGTCTAAAATGCTGGCACCGAAAATTTTCACATCGCCACGGTCTGGCTTCATCAGTCCAGTTATCATTTTCATAGCTGTCGTCTTCCCTGCACCATTCGGCCCCAGGAATCCGAATATATCGCCTTGATCAACATTCAGGTTTAACTCTGTGATCCCTCGGCCATTTTTGAATGCCTTCGTTAATCCACTTATTTCAATCGCCTTGACTGTCAATTTCCATCATCTCCCCAAAAAAACGCTCAGGAAGCCGCACCGGCAGCCTCCTGAACCTCTCTCTTCTATTCAAATATGCGGCTAAACTCTCCATCGTAATATGGTTTTGAGATAGATCTGTATGAATTTTCGTTAACAATCTCAACATTCATTTCAAAATAAACTTTGCCTGTAGCGCCTTGATGAATGGAACCATTCTTCTGCTCGCCTTTAGCATCCTTATACGTGAATGTTGAGGACACGGCTGGATCATATTCAAAGTCGAAAACATCTTTATTCGGATATTCGCTCTCATAACCCGGAATAACCGTTTCGGAATATTTCCCTTTCACTTTATCATTGTCTACGCTTGTGATCTCAACCATTCTTTCGCCGATTTTCACAAACTTGCCGTCTTTCTCCATCACGATATCGTTTTTATATTTACCTACATACTTGCTGCTAAATCCATTGGAGTAGCTAACTTTTTCAACTTTTGCGCCAGTTAGATCAGGTAGTGTGATTTTCGTATTGTCAACTGCAGAAAGCTTTACAATGACATTCAGGTTCAAATCATGTTGAACACCGTTTTTATCTTTTCCTGACAGCGTAATATCGCCTGTTACATTTTCAAGGTAACCGGCTTTATTCTCATTTGCCGAGCCTACCACCTTTTTCACAAATACATCGCTTTCTATAGTCGGCAAATCGCGCTCATCGTTCAGCATCTGTTTGATACCAAAAGAGGAGACAGCATTCAGGACGGCTGGTACCTGAGTTTCGGACAAGCTGCCTGAATATACTTTTCCACCTTCAGGTCCTTCCTCTACTTGCACGTAATCTTTCAAACCGCCAACGACAGCGTCAACGATTTTTTCAATTTCTGGTGCTCCCTTTTCTTTAAAGGGGTTCTTGAAATCTACAGATCGAAACTTGCTCTCATTCGCTGGATATTCCGTTACATAATAAGTATTGTCGGTTCCATTTTTATTAACTGATTTCGTTATGTCAGAATAATAGTATCTTGAAGTTGTTTCGCCATTGGCGTCTTTCGTCGTTGTATTCTCTTCCTTCATATGGTTCTCAACATCCATCTTTTGCGACGTTGATCCTTGAATTAAGGTTTTATCGTTATCTTTCAACGTATACAGCGCTTCGAGCGTGTAATTCTTCATATCCTTTTCCATCATGTTTGCAGTTGTTTTTGCTGAACCTTTTAACCGGTCATAACCCGATCCAAGCAGCGTATCGGCAAATGCCGTGGATACGAATAAACACGCTCCAATCGTAAAGGACAGTACAGTAACAGATTTTTTACTAAGTTTCATCTCTTTTCTCCTTTTAACACAATGTACGGGAAACGTTTCCTTATATTTATATTAATATAACCTTATTGAATCCATCTAAATGGAATATTAACAAAGTATAAACTCTTTTTTATGAGGAAGGTACTAAAAAAGCCGCACAGCTTTCACGCTGCACGACTTGATTTATTTCCTAAATACTTTCTTTTCAGAAATCTTCCCATCTGCAAAATAAACGATTTCCGCAATGTAGCCAGGTTGATTGGAAATGGCGAAATCATAAGTTTTCTTACCATTCTCGTCTTTCACCAACTTGCCCTTTGCTCCTGTTTGCTTCACCAAATCATCATAGGTGCTTGTCATGCTTATTTTATCAGCTTGCTCCTTCGTTATCTGAGGAAGCGGCTCATCTTTCGTTGTATCGTTGCCACCAGCTGCTGGCGTTGCTGTGGCAGATGTTCCACCGCCTGTCCCACTTGTTGCACCAGGCGTCGCTGAAGCCCCTGTGGAAGGCGCTACGGTCGCTCCTGCTGTTGGGCTTGGCGATGCACTCTCTTCACTCTTTTTAGCGCATCCTGTGGCTACTACAGCTAGTACCAGAAATATCATCATCCATCTTTTCATTACGCTTACCTCCTTCTTGTTGCCAACACATCAATATGAACTTATTCTGCTTTTCCTTTAGCCTTTTTATCCCTACTAGTTAGACAAAGGACAGAAAGCAAAATAGCCTTCTACACCCTAATAGACGGTTTAAACCCCTAAAATGTTTCACGTGGAACTTAATAATGGAATTAATATGGTTCTGGACAAAATAAAAAAAGCCTCCTGCAGAAACAGAAGACTTTCATTCCTTAGCTAGTAATAGCTTGTACGGAAAGAGTGGGATTCGAACCCACGCACGCCTCGCGACGCCTAGCTGATTTCGAGTCAGCCCCCTTGGGCCTCTTGGGTACCTTTCCAACTTAAATCCCAAAGGATTCAATGACTTATGCTATTATTTATTACCCTTACTAATTTAAACCTGCCTACATAATCGAATTATTACCATGTCCATTGTAACTCGAACAAGCTTAGTCAGCAAGAGGATTTTACTTATTGTTCTGCATTTGATATTTTCCACCACAATGAGAATAGTTCCTATAACAAATCTTATCGGAAGTTCATCCAATGGGGGTGGGGCTAATTCAAACAAACCAACCCAAGGTAACCCTGTTTTGTCATACGCAGGGTCAAATATGCAATATTGAGATTTTGAGTTCTTTTATAGCGTATCCCCTTTGTATATGTAAAAAAATAACGGAAGGGTCAAAAAAAAATGGCGCTAATTCACTAAAACTCTCCAATCAGATTTGCCCATAAAATATATCCATAATAAAGACAAAGCCACTCCTAATAATGGAGTGGTTTCTTTAGATAGAGATTTTCTTTATTTTTGGAGAGTCATCTTTATCAGAAAAGACGTATTTAATAGTTGACGGATTCAGTTGGCTTTTGAATCTATTTTTCTATATTTTTAGTGAAAGGTAAGGTTTTTATATAATTTCTCATATATTCATAATCTGGAGTATAGTTCATATTTTCATTCATCATTGGAAGTCCATTACCTTCCACAACTACTGGAAGAATGATTTCAGAATTCAATAATCTCCCACCGTTCCACTTTCTTCCATAATTATACCTAAACCTATTTGCTGAAAACATGGCTGATAAAAATAATCCAACATATCTATCTATTGAATCACTATATCCAGCGTACAAAGTTGTTGAGCCAATAAAATCATTATCCATATAATTAGCATATCCAACACTACCTTGACCATCACTAATCATAATAATACAATTTCCTTTAGATACAAGATGTTCTTCCTTTTTTACTTTTTTCATTAGTCCATTTTCTCTTTTTTTTGCACCAATATACCAGATATCTTCACCTTCAATTAATTCTCCTGCATTTCCACATTTACATTGTTCTATCTTTTGAAATAATTGGGATACTTTAAATGGTTTCCAATTTTTTATATCAAGTATCGGTATTGGTGTATTTAATAAAGCACCTTGATAATATGAAATATCCTTTACTTCTGTTGTTTTTACCCAGTCAGGAATTTCATCAGGAGCAGTTATTTCAATTTGTCCTATTCTCTCAGGAGTAACTTGTCTTCCATAAGCATATCTATACCTATCAAGCCTAATTAATAATGAATAATAAATCATTTCCTGTTGAGTTAGTTCACATTTTGGTGTTAGCACCAAACAATTATCATCAATACAACAGTGATTTGGTTGATATATTGCATATCCAACAGTTCCTTGCCCCGTATTTGGTACTGAAATAACATGTTTATATTTAGGAACAATATTGAAATAACCATATATCCCATTATTTGTACCTTTTGCTGATATTAGAGGGGTTCCATTTTTACTTGGAGTTAGGTGATTTTTTGAATGGTACTCTCTTTGCCCATAATCAGCATCAAAAATTGTATCTAGTCTAACCATCTTTATTCCCCTTCTATTTCATCAATCTCATTAAATTCCTCTTTGTTTTCAGTATCTTCAACAAAATCACCTAATGACATTTCTTTTAATTGATATATCATGAAATTTTTAATTTCATCTTCGAAAATTTCCTTTGTTATTTTAGAATAGTCAGTTTCAGCATATCTTTCCCAAACACATTCATCTTCGCCATCAAGGCATTTCCATATTCCAATTTCTTTATCTTCTATAGTTCTTTTAAATGATTTCAACCATTTTTCTTTAATTTGTTCTGGATTGTTTCCGTCTGGAATTCTCCCCAGTCCTTTCCTCCAAATGTATCCATCGTTTTTCCAATTTCCCAAATATGTTGGTATTTCTGAATCATGCGGTGTCCCTGCTCTTAATAACACAATACAAGAAACTGTATTAATAGGTCTAAACAACTCTATAGGCATACTCATAACAGCAACTAGTGTGTTCTTTTCTAAAAGTTTTTTTCTTTGTCCTTTATACTCATCAGAATGCATATAAGATACAGGAATAATTGCGCAAACCAAATTTTCACCTTTAGTTCTATTTTTGCCAATGATATTTCCTTCTTCATCTTTGTGCTTAATACAAGAGCAAAGAAAATCTATAAATTCTAAACAAGAAATATCAGTTCCACTATAAGGTGGATTTATCATACCAACAGTTGCTTTATTTTCAAGTTCTGATTTATGGTCCATACAAGAACCATAATACATATTTGCCTTTCCATCTCCTCTAAGAATCATATTAGAACAACCTAGAGCAAACATCTGTTTGTCATCATCACAACCATATAATTGTGATTCTTTTATTCTTTCTTTGATAGAATCAGGGTTTGGCTGTTTGTCAGCTAAAGCATATAATCTATTCATTCCAGAAATTAAAAATCCTGCCGTGCCAGCACAAGGGTCTAATATTACATCATCAACGTTAAGATTAATTAAATCACAAAACAGTTCTGTAATATGAGAAGGAGTTAATACAATACCACTTGATTTATCACCTTTAGCATATCTTAAAAATTCGCTGTAAAACTTACCGACAATATCCATCGAGAACTCACCAGTCATATAAGGAGCTACTGATTCTTCTATTGTTTTCAGTACTTCTCTTAAAATTCTCGCATTATCTTTTAATAATCCCTGTTGGTGGAATACATCTTTAAATTTAGTCTTTAACATTTCTTTTTTAAAGGTGTCTGCTACACCCAAAAATTTCAATATATCGTCAATTGATGTATCAAGCAATTGCACCAATTTTTCATTTGAAACTTTTTTGTTTTTATATGTGTTTAAAAAAACTTCATCCTTCAAAACTAACAATAGACCACTTACTAGCAAAGACCTTTCTATAGGAGGAACACTTGCTTTGTGTAACGTTTCATTTAATTCTCTTGCAATTGCTAGTGCATTTGTTTCAATTAAATTCTTTTTTACAATATTTAATTTAGAAAAAACTTTTAAATAATCATTATAGGACATTAGAGAATCTACTTTTAAATTAATAAATGGACCAGCCTTTTCTTCTTCCCACTTTTTGTTTTTCTCCCAAGCATAAGTGGTAATGCATAAATTTGATACACTCTCATCTTCTAAGATATCACCTGTTATACCTATAGCAATGACATCATAATTCTCTGATAAGAACTTAGCATAGTGTAACGCCCCTTCAACAGCATTTCCAGCAATTACACTTTGTCTCTTTTCAAGTATATTTTCATCTCTCAATTTTTTGCCAATATGCTTTTGGGATATATTCACTTTACATTCAATTACTATAGCTAAGTTTTCTTTTGTATTGATAATTACAAATTCTGGCTTTCCAAATTCAGCTTCATTTGTCCACAATTTATCTTTTGCTGGTTTACTACATTTACTACTGTGTAATAATAAGTTAGATAATTCAATATTTGCTTTGTAACTATCTTGTTCATACACAATTAAGTTATTTCTGTCTTCCTTTGTTGACGGAAATGGATAACCATATAAAGCACATAATATCTCTCTTGTTTTATCTACAATAGGTTGTTCTATTCTTTTTGCCATTCTATTTTACTCCCAACTATTTTTTAAATAATATTTATTATACTTTATAAAAGTACTTACTTCGTCATATCAAAAATAGGTCTTACGAATTACAACTTCCATGTTAATGGAAAAGTGAATAGCTGTATACAACATTGTTTTTACTTTATATGATTAAACACAAGGTTCCTTCACTTAACTATATGTAAAGACCTATTATTCTCTACCATTTTACTTACTTTTTGTAAATTAGATTGCAAAAATATTAGAAGTAAACGCCCTAGATACGGCTCATAGTAGGATGTTTCCTGTCTACAATTCCCCTATAAAAGAGGCATTTACTGTAGAAGATATACCAATGAACAATTAGATGATGTTATAGAAATTGATGGATAAACTCAACGGGTTTCTACTTCTCTCTGAACTAATTCTTTACTGATTAAGTCTGCATAATTCTTTAACATCCCTTTGTCACCCTCTACTTTGGATTTAATTAACAAGCGTATAATTTCGGAGCGTGACTTTGAGCTTTCAATTGCAATTAGTTTCAACATTTTATCAGTAAATTCATCGAGCGTAAGATTAACTCTAACCATGATACATCCCCTCTTCCATGGTGCCGCGAATCAATTCTTCGACATTCTTAATTTCTTTGGTTATTTCTAGTTCTGGACATTGACCAGTTCCATATAACTTTCTAAGTAAAGCTGGTATCGCATCGGCATTAATCATAAATGTTCGTTCGATTCCGTTTGAAGTCTCTTTCAACTCAACGGATAATGCATCGTTAAAACCTAAGTCATATGATGCAACCATGTCTAATAGCTCCATTGTTATGTTCCATTGCTTTGCAAGTGAAGCCAATTCAAAGCACAATGTAGTCTGACTACTAGTGCCGTACTCAATAAAAGTTGAAGGGCTAACTGCCATCATGATGTATGATTCATGTTTATAAGTCTTTTTGATTTTTACTTTTTCCATTATCTAAACTCTCCCTTGCAAATGCTCGAATGGTATTTTCTCCTGTGTTGCTGACTTGCTTTGTGTTGTAGTAAGTGAAGCAATAATTTGTTCTAATGTTTCTTGGTCTTGATTCACCGTTGCAACAATGAATTTATCTATTAGGTTCCTGCTGTTTAAATGGCATCTGTCGACTCCATAAGCGATTTTGTATGGCATTATCAGTACCCCTTTCGATTGATGTGTTAGGAGCTTAAAACAGCCCCATTTGAAGCTTAAAACTTTACAACAATAAACCGAAATATTGCTTTATATCCATGTAGTTCGTAAGAGTTATTGATTCTCTTTACGTGGGAGAATCAGTGAATCAAGCTGACTCTCTAAATAAAACACAAAGGATTTCGTCAAGAGATTGGCAAGCTCTTGGACGTTAACAGGGACATAGCCCTGACCAATTAGGAGATGGAAAGGGGTAATTAATCACTGTTTAGATGCTCACAATTGCCCCCATGTATTCGTTATTTGTGCGGGAGAATTGGTTATTCATGATAATGTAACACGCCTTAGAACGGCTCCTAGACGGCTTAATCAACGCTTGATATACGTAAGCGTCAAATAGCCCACACCTTGAAATCAAGATGAGAGCTATTTATGCTTACTGATATACATTATCAAGTTAAAGTGTTGAATTATACTCACATGTACATATAAGGTTTCTGTAGGAACAATCATGTGAAAGGAGAATTTGTTTGCCAATGCTTATTTAACTTAGATTTCAATTGCAATTATCAGTACGAACAGACTTCTTCCCCGACGCAAAATTAAGTGTTATTGGAGGGGGTAGAAGTCCTAATCACTTCCTGTTAATAATAATTTGCATTGGCAGGAAGTGGCAGAAAGTGATTAGAATCTTTAATGTTTATGCCTTTATTTTTCTTTAGCTTGCTTGCCACTGTATTTTTTTGCCCCGCGTAATCTATTCCTTTACAGGAAGGACTTTAGCTACCTATATTAATTCCCTTGCCAATGCTATCTTGTACTTGAAAAATCATAATAGTACCTTCACTTCTTTTCCCTGCATTAGCATTTGCTCATATATGGAGCAGGGATATTAGAAGTGATTCGCTCTAGTTGTTTTCGCATTGGCAATAAGGAGCGAATAAGTTTTCTTTTGCTTTTTTAACTTTGTCTTATTTACTGCCTATGCAAACTTTATTTCAATCAGCCAAAGGCTGATTATCCATCTATGCTTTGACTTTAAAGTTGTTATTCTATTGTCAAAGCAGATGATATGTAGGAAAGAATTCCTTTTTTGAGAATCAAATAATATATCCTTATATAATACTAATATAGAATTACGAGCATTAAAACCCGAAATCCCTTATGGCTCTGTGGCTCAACCCACTTTCAAGCAGTCCGAAAAAAGTCATATGAATGGCTGTTTTAGTCCGAGAAAAGTCATATGATAATTATTATCAATTACTTTCCCTTCTTTTTACCGCTAAATATAGCTCTTAATGTTGCATCTGGCTTGGATGTATCCACTTCCATGCCTAACATTTCATCACTTGGGATTGTTCTAATTCTAGCCATAACCCAAGGATTAAAAATGTACGAGTCTTCATTGTTATCCAGCTTGATTGTTGCTATTGCTTTTTGACCGTTAAACTCGATTTTCTTAAATTTCCTTGTAAAAGTGGCAGGGTCTATACCAAGTAGTTCACTTATTTCTGTTCTGTTCAGCTTCTCTAGTTGTGTCGGGTCTTCCTCATAAGGATTCGCGCAGAGAAAATTTGTCTGATAATGCACATACGGTATAAGCAAATATAGCAAACCCAATTCCGCTGGTTTAAGTTCCTTAAAAGCTGTTCTAACCTCAGTGTTATAAATCCTAACCACCTTTTTTTCCCCTTTCAATTCCCCATTAAGATGATACTCACTGTTAACCTTATAGAGCCCTTCTTCTGTCTTGCTCATAATATTGTTCTCTAAGCAGACCTTAACAAAGTCATAGAATGTTTGTTTTGACATTCGTAATGTCTTAATTATGTCTTTGTTTGTCATAGGGCTTTTGTCAGTGTTCCTGATAATGTTATCTCTATAACTAATGAATGTTGTTAGCATGAGCAAATGTCCTAGTTGAGCATGTGTTAGAAACCTTACTACCTCCCTAGTTGCCTCCATTTTGGCAAAGGTAAACAGTTCTCTTCTAACTGCCCACCTATGAACATTCTTCCTTGCCTTTGCGTTTTGCTCCTCTTGAATCTCTTCCATGACATTGTATAATGTATTTTCTACTTCCTTTGTATGACGATGAACTACAAGGTAGTCATTTGCGTAATCTGGTACTCTAGTTCTCATTCTGCTCCTACCCCTATCTGTTCTTCATTCCTGGCTTTAACCCAAGTCATAACTTCATCTAAGTCATATCTCACAGTTCTGTAAGCCATCTTTATATATGGCATGCCTTCACTTCTGAAACGGGCAAGCGTTCGCAATGAAACGCTCAAATTCTCACATAGTTCTTTTGTCGTTACAAGGTTCTTCATTGTCTCTGCTCCTTTTGGATTTAATTTCCTACACACAACTTCTTCAATGCATAAAATTAATGCCATTGAAAGCACATCAAAGCGCATCAAAGCCTATGTATCCATATATTTAAGAATCCCCGTCAAAAGTTCCCCACATGGACAAATTTTTTACGGCGGCGGCAAAAGAACGCAAAAAAGCGGCTTACCTACAACTAGGCAAACCGCTTAAAGTCTAAAGTCTAATATTCTATTCCAAGCTTAAGCTCAAACTTGCTAAATTATTTATTTTTGAAGCTGTTCTCTGTAGTTTTCCAGTACTTTTAAATTTGTAAAACCGCGGTTAGCATAAGCCGCAACTTCATTCTTATAATCTTCATTTCCTGTGTTTGATAAACGAATCATACTTTTCATCGAATCTTCCATACATTGCAAACCAAACACAAGCATATCCTGATTTGATTTCCAAGTGTCATCAACTGGCTTAACCTTTTCAATACGTTTACGAATATCTTGAATTTTAGCATACGCTTTCTCAGCAGGTGCATTTAATTCTTTGTACTTAGATGTATCACTAAGATATTCTTTGAACTTTGGTGTAACTTCATCATAGGCACTTCCAAACTCTTTCATAATGTTGTTTATCTTAGTAAAGTACTCTTCATCACTTTGCGTGACACTTTGATTTGAGGAACATGCTGTAAATATCACGAATATTAGTAATCCCAACAATTTTGTTCTAACCTTCATCCAATTTCCCCCTTTTAGACCTCAATAAGAGCGATTAAAACAGAATAGTCCTTATTGTGACTATTATTAAATTTTCATCCTTTTTGTCACTTTGGCTATGTAACATGTTGTCCTACCCTTTACTTAGGGTGATATAAATGGACGTACTTAAAGCCGTTGGAGAAAGAATACGTAACTACCGTAAAGAACTAAAATGGACACAGCAACAATTAGCTGAAGTTGCCGATGTAAATGAAAGCTATGTAGGTAAAATTGAGCGCGGCGAGAGAAATATAACTATGGACAGTTTACTAAAAATAACTGGTGCCCTAGGTATTACACTTGAACAACTTTTTCGTAATATTCAACCAGCTAGTGATGATGACAAATTATATGTTTTGACACAAATTAATAACCGATTACAGGGTAGGAATATTAATGAGCAGACGAAAATACTTGCATTAATTGACGTTGTAATAAACGATAGATTTTGATAAAAAGGAGCCTACACAATAATGTTGGTCTCTTGATTATTAACCCAGTAAAAGTCGCTTACGTTCCTCTCTAAGCCCTTCTATTTCCTCAATAATCGCCTTCTTACGTTCTGAGAGGGTATCCTTAGCAAGCCAATTTTACATGCTTACATGCGATTTGAAGCAGTCTTTCAGTAGTTAAATCATCCTGCATAGCAACTGTTAGTAACTTTTTCTCCATTGCTTAGTTTCTCTTTAAAATTCTTGCTAATGGAGAATACAAGCTATGTTGCTCAAATAAATCGGAATCACTAACTTGAACATATTTTCTCGTTGTCTTTATGTCTGAGTGTCCCAGTATCTTCATAAGATGAAATACAGACATCCCATTGTTTGCTGACATTGTAGCAAAGTTATGACGTAATACATGGGGAGAAACAGCCCTTTGAATCTTGGCTTTCTCAGCATATTTTGTGAATGATTTCTGTATGGTTTTTTCGTTCAATGGCTCTCCATAATTTGTTGTAAATACATACGTCGATTGAAAATATTGCTCTGATTCTGAAATCAATCTTTTCAATAAACGTGTTGATTCTGTTGACATTGGCAGAACGCGTGATTTACGATTTTTATTTTTTATTGCTGGCAACGTAATTTTTTTTCTCAAGTAATCTATCTCTGTTTTCTCTAATGAACATATCTCATTAATTCTCAGACCAGTATCAATAATGAGCGTCATAATTACATAATCCCTATATTGTGCGAAATACTTCTGATTCGGCGCTTTCAAAAAGCGTTTCAGTTCTTCATCGGTTAACGGTTCCACTGTATCTATCTCCTGCCGCATTAAAGCAAGGTTAGATGCAGGATTTTGATTTATGATACCCTCTGCATATAGTTCATTGAAGAATGTCTTTATAACGCGTATACGGACGTTTACAGACGATGCAGATAAACCCTTTTTACCTGCCGCGTAATCCTCTTTAAAGGGATGCCCTCCATAATAATCCTTTTCTTTCGCACACCAAATTACATATTCACGTAAGAGTGTGGAATCAATTTCGTGTATTGAGATATTTCCATACCTTCTCTTTATCCATTCAACAAGATAATTCATGTTTATCACATAATCGTTAATAGTTCGTTCCTTCAAATTCTTGGCACGTTTCAAAATCACCACACGTTCAACCGCTTCTTTTAATGTTAAACTGGATAGTATTGCATCTCCTATCATTACACGTGTTGTTACTTGTTTCTTTCCTGTACGTTTGTCCGTCCTTTTTTCCATAACAAAAAACCTCCCACAATTTTTGTAGGAGGTCTAAATTAGTCAGGTATGTAGAATCATCTAGCTATATTACGCTGATGACTCGTATAGCAGTAAGCCGCTAACTCCTTATTAGATAAGGAGTTTAGCTTCTACGGAAAGAGTGGGATTCGAACCCACGCACGCCTCGCGACGCCTAGCTGATTTCGAGTCAGCCCCCTTGGGCCTCTTGGGTACCTTTCCAATAAAACGCGAGAACAGGATTCATTATATCAAAAAATTCCTGTCCCCGCAAGTGCTTTTCCACAGCATTTTTATGAGGATTCTTCCTCTTTTTCTGCGTTGGATCGAAGCACTTTCTTCAGTTTACTTTCGAACTTCGTTCTTGGTACTAGAACACTGTGTTTACAACCTACACACTTAATTCTAATATCCATCCCCATCCGTATGATTTCCATTTCATTCGTGCCACACGGATGGGGCTTTTTCATTTGCACAATATCGCCAAGTTGATACTGCTTTTTCTCCATACGTCCGCCACCGCCTTTTCAACTACATCGTCTCAATTTGCACACTATCGAGCCTCTTCTTAATTTCTATGTTCAAAAGCCTCGTTACATTAAATTGTCGCGTTGGTTTACACTCTGCAATAATGCGAATCTTCAGATCCGTCGTACCCACCACTTGAACACCCAACACTTCCGGCTGCTTCACAATATCCTCCGTAAGCTCTTGCACGTGCTTGACGGTATCCTTGAGAATTTGTGTAGCATCGTCAATATTTATTTGATGAGGAATCGTCACATCGACCACGGCTAAAGAATTGTACGTAGAAAAATTGGTCACCTGTTTAATATTTCCGTTCGGAATAATATGGACCTCACCCGTCCAGCTTTTAATCCTTGTGACTCGGATGCCAATCTCTTCAACGGTCCCTTTAAATGAATCAATTTGAATGACATCCCCTACACCAAACTGATCCTCAAAAATGATAAAGAAACCCGTAATCACATCTTTCACCAAACTCTGCGCTCCGAAACCTATCGCGAGTCCAAGCACACCTGCCCCTGCCAGCAGAGGCCCAAGATTTAAACCAACCTGCCCAAGGATCAACATAATACAAATGAGATTCACGGTGTAGGCTATTAAATTATGTATAAGGCTTCCTATCGTATTCGTTCTACGTCTATCAAACTTCAGTGGCGACTTATCTCTAGCAGCCATCATATGTGCAATCGTTTTATCCGCAATTTTGATACATACTCTTGCAACAACATATATAAGAACAATTTTTACAATAATCCAAAATAGGGAAGCTAGTATTTCGGGGTTCGATAGATGCTCTCGAATCCAGTTCATCAAATCCGTGAAATACTTTGTAATAAAGGCCACGGTTTAGACCTCCTTTTTCATTCCATGGTAACATATATATCTTCTTTTTTAAAATAGATGCCTCTGATTTCTACGTTCTCAGATTCAATAATCTCTTGAACTTGTGCTAGATTTTCTCCAGGAAATTCAATAGAAAGAGCGCAGCCGGCTGTAATTTCTTTCGGAGTAGGTCTGATGTCAATTTCTATGTCCGCGTACTCTAGCAGCATCTCGGCGCGCAGAGCCTGCTGCGTAGAATCGAAGGCTAACAACATAACGGAAATATTCAAGGAAAATCCCTCCTCTCCTACGTATAAATGTCTCTATCTATCCATATACTAGTAAAAAAGAAGAAGTACTTTGGAGGGATATAATGAAATTCCAAATTGGTTTCGACGGAATGAAAGACACGGAACTGACCCCACTCAAAATTCAGCACACAGACGCCGATACCCCTTTTCTTCTCTCTAAGCATTTGCAATCCATTTTTAGTAAGCTACCAACCTATCAACCTATCGTTGTTATCTGTGTGGGCACCGACCGTTCTACAGGAGATTCACTTGGTCCATTAGTTGGCTCTCATTTGAACCGTACGACAAATCTTCGTAACCTTCACTTATTCGGTACTTTAGATGAACCTGTCCATGCCATGAACCTATCTGAAACCGTTGATAAAATTCAACGTCAATTCGATAACCCTTTTATCGTTGCCGTCGATGCTTGTTTAGGCCAAGTATCCAGTGTAGGCTGCATTCAAGTTGCTGATGGTCCGCTTAAGCCTGGTGCCGGCGTTAATAAAGATCTTCCTCCCGTTGGCAATATTCATGTGACGGGGATCGTCAACGTAGGCGGCTTCATGGAATATTTCGTCCTACAAAATACGCGGCTCAGTCTTGTCATGAACATGGCGAATGTCATTGGCGATGCGCTTCACTCAGCATTACGTCGCACTCAAGCCTATGTACCAAGCGCTAAGACGGCTTTACAGATTGATTAATTGCCTCTTTCTCTTCTGGACTTAATGTGTAAGTAGATTGTCCATTTTGAATCGGCTTCGCATACAAGTACATCTGCTCACGGCTATGTATTCCTGTCAAAACTACACCATCTTGAAAATCATCCAAAATGGCAATTGTGAAGCTCAGGTTACTTCCTCCATCATTGAAGGCGTTGTATCGATGAATCGCAACTTTGGATTTCATCTTCGTTAGGGATTGACGAATTGTATCAACCTGGGCTGACGTCATTGCTGACTCGGCCTTTTGATCGTTGATGGCTTGCTGCATTTCAATGAGGAGCTGCTCCATATTATCTGAACTTGAACCATTCATCATTTGCGTATATCGTTTACGCAAAGATGATAATTTCACTGAAAGTAAAATGACGATAAAGAATAATACTAAAATCAATGCCAATATGGCTAATACAACAAAATTGCCATTCAATCCGAACAGTTCCCCCATGGTTGATCCCTCTTTCTACTTAGCATACTGCGATTGGATCTCTTTCACTGCATAAACAAGAGCTTCCACTTCTTCATCTGTTGTAAAAAAACCTATGCTTGCTCTTACCGCTCCACTAGCTAATGTACCTGCCGATTCATGAGCAAGCGGCGTACAATGATAGCCGGATCTAACGGCGATTTGAAATGATTGATCCAATATGAAAGCGACTTCCGATGAATCCGCATTGTTCACATTAAAGGAAACAATCCCTGTTTTATTTTGTCCAAGAGCCGGGCCAAGAATCGTGACTCCTTCAATTCCCAGTAATCCTTCCATCAGCATTTGCGTTTGACGCCACTCTTTTGAATGAATCTTCTCAATCGTTTCCGCTATTACAAATTTCACGCCTTCGTTTAATCCAGCAATACCAACTGTGTTTTGCGTACCTGCCTCATAGCGATCAGGCCTTACTTTTGGTTGATGAATAGCCTCTGATTGACTACCTGTTCCCCCGTGTAAGAGCGGCTCCAAATCAATGTCAGGATGGATGTATAAACCACCCGTTCCCTGAGGCCCTAGAAGCCCTTTGTGGCCTGGGAAAGCCAGCATATCAATATTCATATCGCCTACGTGAATAGGCAGTATACCAGCGCTCTGAGCCGCGTCTACAAGCAGCTTAGCGCCATGTGAACGGCATATCTCCCCGATCTCTGCCACAGGCATAATCGTCCCTAATAAGTTAGAACTGTGATTAACAACTACAAGTGATGTATTTGACTTTAAAGCCTTTCTGAAATCATCCAGTTGGATATTTCCTTCTTCATCATTACGGATATAAGTCAGTTCTATTCCAATCGTAGCCTTCAAATGTTCCAATGGTCTGCGAACAGAGTTATGCTCAATATTCGTGCAGATCACGTGATCCCCGGGTTTTACAAACCCCTTGATCGCTTGGTTCAGCGCATGTGTCGTATTCAATGCAAAGGATAGATCATTCGGGTTTTTGATCCCAAACAAGCGAGCTAAATTTTTTCTCGTTTCAAATAGCACCCGGCTAGCTTTTACAGCCATCTGATGGCTTCCCCGCCCTGGATTAGCCGCATAATCTTGCATACACATCATCATCGCATCCATTACAGCAGGTGGTTTTGGCCAGGAAGAAGCAGCTTGATCGAAATACATAACACCTTTCATATGTTCACCCACCCTTTCTCTCGGATTCAGAATTCCACTCATAAATATAGCATACCTTAGTTTGATCTTTCTGCTCGAAAGAAAACCATCGGTATGCTATCTAATTTCAAGAGATTTTGCCTTGAAGCAATTCTAGCAAACGGTTCAAGTCGTCTTTCGAATAGTAGAGAAGTTCGATTTTACCTTTATCCTGCTGATTCTTGATTTTCACCGTAGTCCGGTAAATATCTCTTAACTGATCTTCAGCTTGGTTGATATAGGGATCTCTATTCTTTTCTTTTTGCTTCGTTTTTTCTTTTTCTTGACCTGGTGATTCCTCAAGCATTTTCACGGCTTCTTCAAGTTCGCGAACACTCCATTGCTTACTAATGGTGTTTTCCGCAAGCTCTTTTTTTACCTTGTCATCTTTGACTCCAACAATAGCTCTTGCATGACCCATGGATAATGTTCCACGTGAAACATATTGTTTAATTGATTCCGGCAATTGAAGAAGTCTAAGGAAGTTCGCAATATGCGAGCGACTCTTACCAACCTTAGCAGAAAGCTCTTCTTGAGTTAACGAGAACTGATCAATAATTCCCTGATAAGCAAAAGCAATCTCCATTGCGTTTAGATCTTCCCGCTGAACATTCTCAATCAAGGCAATTTCCATCACTTGTTGATCCGTGAAGTTTCTCTCAACAGCAGGAATTGTTGCAATTCCCGTAACCTGAGAAGCTCGGAATCGACGTTCACCGGCAATGATTTCATACCCTTTAAGAACTTTACGAACAATAATAGGCTGAATAACACCATGTTCTCTAATCGAATCGGCTAACTCTTTAATGCTATCTTCGTTAAAATGCTTTCTAGGTTGATAAGGGTTAGCTCTCAATTGTGCTAAAGGAATTTGAATGACTTTATCGCTCTCATCAATATGTAAAGATGTGATTAAAGCATCCAACCCTTTACCTAAACCTTTGTTTAGGCCTTTGGTCATATCGAGATCACTTCCTTCGCAAGCTCTAAATACACTTCCGCGCCTTTTGATCTAGGATCATAAGTAATAATCGATTGTCCATGACTGGGAGCCTCGCTCAAGCGAACGTTCCGCGGGATAATCGTTTGATATACCTTTGTTTGGAAGTATTTCTTAACTTCCTCAATGACTTGAATGCCGAGGTTTGTTCTAGCATCAAACATCGTCAATAAAACACCTTCAATTTGAAGCCCTGTATTAAGATGCTTTTGGACCAACCGAACTGTATTCAACAGCTGGCTTAATCCTTCAAGCGCGTAGTATTCACATTGAATTGGAATGATAACAGAATCAGCAGCAGTTAAAGAATTAATTGTAAGAAGACCTAAAGATGGTGGGCAATCAATAAGAATATAATCGTACATGTGCTTAACAAGTTGCAAAGACTTCTTCAAACGCACTTCTCTTGAAATCGTTGGAACAAGCTCAATTTCAGCCCCTGCTAGTTGAATCGTCGCAGGTACAATCTTAAGATTTGGAACATTCGTATCCACTGTTGCATCTTTGGGGTGGACATCGTTAATAAGCACATCATAGATGCAATTCACGACATCGGCCTTGTTAACCCCGATCCCACTAGTCGTATTCCCTTGTGGATCGATGTCAACGAGAAGCACTCTCTTCCCTAGTGAAGCCAAGGAAGCACCCAAATTCACAGAAGTTGTCGTCTTGCCGACGCCACCCTTCTGATTCGTTATTGCTATAATTTTAGACAAAACCATTTCACCTCAATCGCTTATGTTCCAAATGCCATACTAAAGCAGTATATCTATCTTATCATATCTATCATTCAGTTACCTTATCTATATTTGATAGTTTTATCTCATAAGATGCAAAAAAACGGCTTGCGCCGTTTAAGGTAGCAATAAATGCTCAATTATTCTTAGGAATTTTAATTATAATTTCGTAGTGATCCTCATGATCTTTTTCAGACGTGTTAATATTCAGGCCCGAGCTTGTAACCATTTCAACGGATTGGCGAATGGTGTTCAAAGCGAGTCGAACATCCTTTGAAAAGGATACGCGACGTGACTTTTTAATCTTTGTTGCTTCCTTTAAAAAGTTAATCTTAATCTCTGTTTGTTTCACGTTCAGCTCTTTAGCAATGACTTCTTCAAGAATTTTCACTTGCAGTTCTTCTTGATCCAAAGCAAGCAAAGCTCTCGCATGACGCTCCGTGATCTTCCGCTCCATCAATGCCATCTTAACAGGTTCGCTTAGATGTAAAAGCCGGATCTTATTCGCAATCGTTGATTGGCTCTTGCCAAGACGCTGAGCTAAGCTCTCTTGCGTCAAATCATGCATCTCAATCAATTGCTGATAAGCAGCAGCTTCTTCAATTGCAGTCAAACCTTCCCGCTGCAAATTTTCGATAAGAGCAATCGAAGCTGCTTGAGAATCATTGAAATCTCTCACAATTGCAGGGATTGTATCAAGACCTAGCTTCTTAACTGCTCTAAGGCGCCGTTCTCCGGCAATGAGTTCGAATGTATTGTTTTTGACTCTGACAACGATTGGCTGAATAACACCATGCGTTCGAATCGTTTGGCACAATTCATCAATACGATCATCATCAAATAAGGTTCTAGGTTGATATGGACTTGGAATAATAGTATTAACCGGTATGTTTTTGACCTCATCCGTCGACGAACGATCAGCAAGTCCAAATAGCTTTGAAATTTGTTCTTTCATAGGAAAACCTACCACCAACTCTTCCCGTAGTTTAAGCGACCATTACGATCCAAAGATAGACGACCTCTTCGTCCTACAGAACGAAAACGCTTGTCAAGAATACGGCGAAGTATGACAAGTGCAATCACATAAACTCACTACAAATAGAATAGATTCTTACTATAATATATTCTTCATCGAAGCAAGATTTCCTGCTTTAAGCAATTGTGAAACTTAATTGAATAATGTTTCACGTGGAACATTATCATTTTTTCATAAGAGGCTCTTTCAGAGGAAGTCCAGCCTTTCTAGGATACTTAGCTGGTGTTGCAGCAAGCTTTTGAATTTCTACAAAATGCCTCAGCGATTCCTCAACAGGCAACTGCATCTTAAGAACTTTTATAATTTTTCCCTTCAACTCAGATAAACTATAAGAGGATTCACTTAGCTCATCTTCAATCTCTGAACCCTTCATTGCAATAAACGTACCATCCTTTTTCACAAAAGGAAGACAAAACTCATTTAGCACTTGAAGTCTAGCAACAGCTCTAGCTGTAACCAGATCGAACTGATCACGATATTTAGGGAGTCTAGCGATATCCTCTGCTCTGCCATGAACGCATTCTGTATCCGATAGACCTAATTGTGAAACCAACTCTTTTAAAAACAAGATTCGCTTATTCAAAGAATCAATGATCGTAACTTTTAGGTGAGGAAATGCGATCTTCAAAGGAATGCTTGGAAACCCGGCGCCAGAACCAATGTCTGCAATCGTAGATATGGAGCTCATATCAAAATTAAAAGAAACAGAAAGAGAGTCGTAGAAATGCTTTAAGTATACTTGCTCTCTCTCCGTGATACCTGTTAAATTCATTTTCTCATTCCACTCTACAAGAGTCTTAAAGTATTGCTCGAACTGTTCCAGTTGTAGAGTAGAAAGAGTTATTTGTTGTTTCTCTAAAAATTGAACAAATTGTTGTTGAGTAGCATCCATATGTTAACCTCTAGCCGCCGTGACTCTGTTATAGTGTTCAAGATATACAAGAAGGATAGAAATATCAGATGGTGTCACACCTGCAATACGCGATGCTTGACCAATCGAAATTGGACGGATTTTAGCGAGCTTTTGCTTAGCTTCCGTTGCAATCCCATGAATTTCACTGTATTCGATATCATCGGGAATCTTCTTCTTCTCCATTTTACGGAGACGCTCTACTTGATTGCTTTGTTTCTCAATGTAACCGGCATATTTAACTTGAATCTCAACTTGCTCTTTCATTTCATCGTCCAGCTCAAGTGGTGAAGGAGACATTTGTTCAATATGTTTATATTCAATTTCAGGGCGACGAAGCAACGCGATTGCTGGAACAGAATTATTCAAAACTACACTTTCCAAGCTTTCCAAAAGCTGTTGAACATGCGGTTCCGGTCTAATTTTATCCGTATTCAGACGCTCGATTTCTTGGTCAACTAATGCTTTTTTATTTAAAAACGTCGCGTAACGCTCCTCCGAAATCAGCCCAATATCATGGCCAATTGGTGTTAAACGCAAATCAGCATTATCGTGGCGAAGCAGCAAACGATATTCCGCACGGGACGTTAATAGACGATATGGCTCGTTTGTCCCTTTTGTAACTAAGTCATCAATAAGTACACCGATGTACCCTTCGGAACGATCCAACACAACTGCTTCTTTACCTTGAACTTTGCGGGCCGCATTAATTCCAGCCATAACCCCTTGCCCAGCTGCTTCTTCATACCCCGATGTCCCGTTAATTTGTCCAGCAGTAAACAAACCGCTAATAAGCTTAGTCTCCAAAGACGGCTTCAATTGAGTTGGAACAACCGCATCATACTCGATGGCATAACCGGTACGCATCATTTCTACTTTCTCAAGGCCTGGAATGGAGCGCAAAATACCAAGCTGCACATCTTCCGGCATACTCGTTGATAAACCTTGTACATAGTACTCAGATGTATTACGGCCTTCCGGTTCCAAGAAGATTTGATGCTTCGGTTTATCGGCAAAACGAACAATTTTATCTTCAATGGATGGGCAATATCTCGGCCCAGTACCTTCAATCGCACCTGAAAACATTGGAGCACGGTGCAGATTCGAATTAATAATGTTATGAGTCTCTTCAGATGTGTACGTTAACCAACAAGGCAATTGCTCATTAGCAGCCCCTGATTTTGTCTCAAACGAGAAAAACTTAGGTTCATCATCACCAGGCTGAATTTCCGTTTTACTAAAGTCGATTGTATCTTTATGAACCCGCGGCGGAGTTCCTGTTTTGAAACGCACGAGATCAAAACCTAATTTGCGAAGCGACTCCGATAGTTTCACCGAAGGTTGTTGATTGTTCGGACCGCTCTCGTACATAAGCTCACCCATGATAACTTTCCCTCTTAGGTAAGTTCCTGTTGTAAGGACAATTGCTTTCGCATAATACTCAGCGCCTGTTTTAGTAATAACACCTTTGATCGCGCCATCTTCAACGATGAGATCTTCAGCCATACCTTGACGTAACGTTAAGTTTGGCGTTGCTTCAATCGTTTCTTTCATTTTGTGCTGATATGAGAATTTGTCGGCTTGTGCACGAAGAGCGTGCACAGCTGGACCCTTGCCAGTATTCAGCATGCGCATTTGAATATAGGTTTTATCGATGTTGCGGCCCATTTCGCCGCCGAGTGCATCGATCTCCCGAACAACGTGGCCCTTTGCAGGACCACCAATAGATGGATTACATGGCATGAAAGCAACCATATCCAAGTTAATTGTTAAAAGTAGTGTATTACATCCCATCCGGGCAGATGCCAGAGCAGATTCGCAACCTGCGTGTCCAGCGCCAATGACAATAACATCAAATTCACCAGCATGATATCCCATAGTTCAAAGTCCCTCCCTCTTTTATGAAAACGAAAATGCTGTCGGTTTTCATTTACCTAAGCAGAATTGTGTAAAAATTTGATCGATCAACGACTCACCAACAGAATCACCAATAATCTCTCCAAGCTGCTCCCAAGCCGCTCGAATATCAATTTGTATCATATCAATTGGCACGTATTGCTCGTTTGCTTCAAGCGCATCATGCAACGAGCGTTTTGCTTGCTTCAATAAGGATATATGTCGAACGTTGCTAACGTACGTCAAATCACTTGACTCTAGTTTGCCCTCAAAGAAAATTGCCGCAATCGCTTTTTCTAAATGATCGATACCTTTATTCTCAATCAGGGATAGCTCGACAATACGTTCCTGTGGAAAATAACTCAACACTTGGTCGATATCCAGCTTACGACTGAGATCAATCTTATTCAAAATAACAATCGTTTGCTTATCCGATAATTGCTTCATTAGAGCAAGCTCATCCAATTGAAGTTCTTCATTGCTATTCAGCACCAGTAAAATCAAATCCGCTTCAGCCAAAGCAGTTTTCGATCTTTGCACTCCGATTTGTTCCACAATATCTGTCGTTTCGCGAATCCCCGCTGTATCCAACAGCTTAAGCGGAATACCGCCAACATTAACAAATTCCTCGATGACATCCCTTGTTGTTCCTGGAATATCGGTTACAATTGCTCGATTCTCCTGCGCCAATTCATTTAACAACGACGATTTGCCTACATTCGGTCTGCCGACAATCGCTGTTTCAATACCCTCACGCAAAATTTTACCTTGCTCTGCGGTCACCAAAAGACGGTCAATTTCAAGCATTACCGTGTCACATTTACTCTTTATGAAAGCATTCGTCATTTCTTCAACATCATGCTCTGGATAATCAATATTGACTTCCACATGAGCCATTAATTCAACCAACACATATCGTAAATGTTTGATTTGCTTCGACAAATTTCCTTCAACTTGCTTTAATGCCACTTTAAAAGCTCTGTCCGATTTGGCGCGAATTAAGTCGATAACAGCTTCCGCTTGCGTCAAATCAATCCGACCATTAAGGAAAGCTCGCTTCGTGAATTCACCGGGTTCCGCCAAACGTATCCCCTGCTGCAGCAATAAATCCAGCACCTTCTTCACAGAAACAATGCCCCCGTGACAACTAACTTCGACAACATCTTCCATTGTAAAAGAACGCGGAGATTTCATTAAAGTAACGAGAACCTCCTCTACCTTTTCGGAAGAAGCAGGTTCTATAATGAATCCATAATGTACCGTATGCGTTTCAGCATCAGATAATTTCGTTTTTGAGCGAAAAACACGCTCCACTAATGGAACTGCTTCATCCCCGCTCACACGAATAACCGCTATCCCACCCTCACCGAGCGGCGTAGAAATAGCAGCAATCGTATCATTTAACATAGTATTAACACCTCGAATTTACCTCATCTTAAAGAAAAAGCAATGACTTATGCTCATGTCATTGCGGCTAAGGTTATTTGACGGCGATCACGACCCGACGGTTCGGTTCTTCGCCTTTGCTATAAGTTTTGACAACAGGATGCCCTTGCAATTCAGCATGAATAATCTTGCGTTCCTGCGAATTCATCGGCTCCAAAATAACTTCTTTTTTCGACTTTATGACACGATTCGCCAACCTTAAAGCTAGCTCCTCTAACGTCTTTTTACGTCGATCTCGGAAATTTTCTGCATCTAAAATAATCCGGAAATGCGAATTAGCATAACGATTTGCGACAATATTGACTAAATACTGCAGCGCATCGAGGGTTTGTCCTCTTTTACCGATCAAAATACCAAGCTCCGAACCACTCATATTCAACTGGTAGCCTTCGCGATCCTTTGTCGTGTCTATGGTGATGGAAATTTTCATCGCTTCGAACATATCTTGTAAGAAAGCAATGGCTTCCTCAAGCGGATCTGGTATCAATTCAAGCTCAACCTTAGCTTCTTTGGAACCAATAAACCCAAACAACCCCCGGGAGGGCTGTTCCAAAATATGAATCTTAACACGATCTTCCGAAACCTGCCATTGAGAAAGACCGGCTTTCACCGCTATCTCAATAGTTTTTCCAGTCACCACAATTTTTTTCATTTGGACAGGCCACCCTTATTATTTTGAGATCCAGGATTTTTTTGTTTTCCAGGAGAACCATAAATAAAGTAAGACTGAATAATGGTGAAGATGTTACCGTAGATCCAGTAAAGTGGCAGCGCAGCTGCGAAATTCATGGACATCACGAAAATCATAACCGGGAAAATGTATAGTAAGCTTTTCATTTGTTGATTCATTTGAGAAGACATAAACATTTGTTGAACGAATGTGGTTGCCGCGGCAATGATCGGAAGAATGTAATAGTGATCGGGCTGTCCTAAATTCATCCATAAGAAAGTATGCTCTCGAATATGGTCATTACGCATGATAGCTTGATAAAGCGCAATCAGAATTGGCATTTGAACAATGATTGGAAAACACCCAGCTAACGGATTCACACCATTTGACTGAAATAACTTCATTGTTTCTTCCTGCTGCTTCTTCGCATCATCTTTATACTTTTCTTTAAGCTTCTTCATCTCAGGCTGCAACTCTTGCATCCGTTTGGAGCTCTTATACTGTTTCAGCGTCAGAGGCAAAATAATGAGACGAATAATGAGGGTTACGACCAGAATAGATAAGCCATATTGACCCCACAACTTGACGGCGAACCAGTCGAGTGTCTGCGAAAGCGGGTACACAAAATATTTTACAAAAAAACCTGCCGTATTAGGATCAATTGGTGCCATAGCAGAGCTACTAGGACTACATCCTGACAACAATAAGATCAACGCAGAAAGAGCTGCAAGCAAATAAAGTCGACGAGTCAAAATGAGATCCTCCTAAATATCTTTTCCAACATAAACTATAACACAATTTAAGCGCGAAAAGAAATAATGCTTCACTTTTTTATTGTGTCATTTCTTTTTAATAAAGAAGCCTTTCGGATTACATGCCAAATGCTTTTCTCCATCTCGGCATATTCCATATCTACCGCGGGTTTCCTAGCCAGCAAAATGTAATCATAATGCGGCGTCAAATTCTCTTTTTTCAAACGGATGATCTCTTTCACCATTCGTCTCAAGCGGTTACGGACAACCGCGTTCCCCACCTTCTTACTCACCGAGATGCCAAGTCGGAAATTTTCCATTTTAGGCTGAGGTAAATAGTAAAGAACGAATTGATGGTTGGCCATTGATTTGCCATATCGATAAATCTTATTGAAGTCTTCTCTTTTAGCTAATCTATATTCTTTTTCCACAGACATGTACGCTCCAGACCGTTAACTTCAGATAAGCAAATTACCACTTAGGCATCTTATCTATTTTTGACCGAAATGACGGCATATAAACTGTCCATCCAAATGCAAAAAAAAAAGCCCCTTCCGGAGCCTCTTTTTACGCGCTAAGAACTTTTCTTCCTTTAAGACGACGAGCTTGTAGAACTTTACGGCCGTTCTTCGTGCTCATTCTTTTACGGAAACCATGATTCTTCTTACGCTTTCTCGTATTAGGGTTAAACGTCGGACCCATCTATAGCACCTCCCTACCTGAGGATATCCATCCTACAAAATTTCTACTACTCATTAAATCATATATCACTCAAGAAAGTCAACCTACCCGAGCGTGCAGAAGGAAATGCCAAAAAGATCACAATAAATCGAAAAAGAATAACCTGTGTATAAATTTTATCCACCGAATAGAGAAGCTTGTCGAAAATCAACAGAATATTAACAATATCTTGTGTTGTGAACAATTTCTATGCACAACTTGTTGTAATTGTGGATAATCCCAAACAATCCGTTGATTAACAAGCTATCTTTTGTTAAGATGATAATGTTTCTGTTGTGGATATACACGACCACTTCTCCGATTTATCAACAGTCTGTGGATAACATTGTGAACAAAATTCCCTCTACAAGAATAAGTCATTTTAACCGATTCTTAATAATGTGGATAAAACGACAAAAGCCGTCCTTTTTTGACCCCATCAGACATGTTGGTTCTTTTCGCAATAAATCGCGCAGAATATACTCTGATTGCGTTCAATCTATGCGTTTTTCGGATCGCTCCAGTTAGAGATTCAACCATAATGATTTATACACAGATCGCATTATTAGGAAACCTGGCCTTTACGCCACATGTTTGATTTTAAAGGAGTGAATTACTGTGGAAGGCCATTCTACGGACTTATGGCAGCAAATCTTATCGATTATACAAACTAAGCTCAGCAAACCTAGCTTCGATACTTGGCTAAAATCAACCAAAGCGACAGTTTTTAATGACTCGACTGTCGTTATTTGTGCGCCCAACAATTTTGCCCAGGAGTGGCTGGAAAGCCGCTATACCAAGCTGATTGAAGGTACAATTTATGATTTCACCGGCAAACACGTTTCCGTGAAATTCATCATCGAGACCGAAGAACAGAAAGCGCAGTCTGCTGCGACTCAACCGGCCGTTATACCGCCTAAAGGTCCTGCCATTGTGGCGGGTGAAGAAAATTTCACGAATATGATGAATTCGAGATACACGTTCGATACTTTTGTCATCGGATCAGGCAATCGATTCGCGCACGCAGCTTCATTGGCTGTGGCGGAAGCGCCAGCTAAAGCCTATAATCCGCTCTTTTTATACGGAGGCGTTGGTTTAGGCAAAACCCATTTGATGCATGCAATCGGTCATTATGTGCTGGAACATAACCCTGGGGCTCGTGTTTTATATATTTCATCAGAGAAATTTACGAATGAATTCATTAATGCTGTTCGTGATAACCGCGGTGAAGGATTCCGTAATAAATATAGAACGATTGATGTACTACTAATTGACGATATTCAATTCCTCGCCGGTAAAGAAGGTACACAGGAGGAATTTTTCCATACATTTAACGCTCTTCATGAAGAAGGTAAGCAAATTATTATCTCCAGTGACCGGCCTCCCAAAGAGATTCCAACGCTGGAGGACCGCTTGCGCTCTAGGTTTGAGTGGGGCTTAATTACCGATATTCAGCCGCCTGATTTAGAAACGCGCATCGCGATTTTGCGGAAAAAAGCGAAAGCCGAAAATCTCGAGATTCCAAATGAAGCGATGATCTATATCGCAAATCAAATCGATACGAACATTCGTGAACTTGAAGGTGCTTTAATAAGGGTAGTTGCCTACTCTTCTCTAATTAATCAGGATATTAGCGTACATTTGACTGCCGAAGCTTTGAAGGATATTATTCCGTCAAATCGGCCAAAGGTTATAACCATACAGGATATTCAGCAGCGTGTTGGTGAATTCTATGGATTAAAGCTTGAGGATTTTAAAGCGCGTAAACGAACGAAAGCCGTAGCTTTCCCCAGACAGGTCGCTATGTACCTGGCACGGGAGCTGACGGACTTCTCTTTGCCGAAAATCGGAGATAATTTTGGTGGCCGCGACCATACCACGGTTATCCATGCCCATGAAAAAATATCGCAAATGTTGCAAGCGGACCAGGAGCTCTATAAGATTGTTCATAATCTCACGGAGCGTATCAAAAACCCCTCTTAATAACATTTGATTTCGGGTGAGCCTATACACAATCTATTCACATGTGGATAGGCTTGCTTTATATATGGTTCATCCACATATCCACATATCCAGAGCCCCTACTGCTATTACTAATAAAGAATGTTATTATATAAAGATATGCTAACGCACCCCAAAAAAGAACTGCAGGAGTGAAGTCATGAAATTAACGATCCTTAAAGACCATTTAATAGAATCCATTGGTCACGTTTCCAAAGCAATTTCCTCACGTACAACAATTCCAATCCTTACAGGGATCAAAATAGATGCAACCTTAAGCGGTGTAACCCTTACGGCCAGCGATACCGATATTTCAATTCAAAGCTTTACGCCTAGCGAAAATGGTACAAACAAAATCATTCAGTTATATCAAGCCGGGAGTGTTGTGCTTCCAGCTAAATTTTTCGTTGAAATTATCCGTAAGCTCCCTGCTCAACTCATTGAAATTGAAGTAGGCAACAATTTTCAAACCATCATTCGTTCAGGTTCTTCTGAAATTCAAATTATGGGACTTGATCCAGATGAATATCCGCTGCTGCCGGAAATCGAAGAAAGCAAAATGCTGCGTCTTCCAAGTGATTTGCTTAAAACAATGATTAAACAAACGTCTTACGCGGTATCAACAAATGAGTCTACGCCGATTCTTACCGGTGTACTTTGGAATATTACTGGTGATAAACTGAAATTTATTGCTTGTGACCGTCATCGACTTGCCAGCCGCGAAGTTACTGTTGATAACGATAATGCGCACAATTTGCCTAATATTGTTATTTCAGGCCGTACCCTGAATGAATTAAGCAAAATTTTGCCTGATCAAAACTCACTTATAGATATAGTTATTTCGGACAATCAGGTTTTATTCAAAATTCATTCGATTTTATTTTACTCACGCATTTTGGATGGTACGTATCCGGATACATCAAAGCTCATTCCTCAGTCTTTCCAAACGGAAATGGTCGTTCCGACGAAAGAATTGGCTGAAGCCATCGATCGCGCTTACCTCCTTTCCAAAGAAGATAAGACGAATATTGTTAAAATGATGATGCTGGAAGACCAAACCATCGAAATTTCATCCAGCTCCTCCGAGCTGGGCAAAGTAACGGAACAAATTAACCTGCAGCATATTGTCGGTGATTTACTCAAGATCTCTTTTAACTCCAAATATATGCTTGATGCGCTCAAAGTTCTCGACTCAGAGTTTATTCATATTGGATTTACTGGAGCTATGCAGCCTATCATCATGAAGCCGCAAGATTCGACAAACATTCTTCAGCTGATCTTGCCATATCGAACAACGAATTAAGGAGTGCTCCAGTATGAAGCAAATCGCTATTAACACGGACTACATTACGCTCGGGCAGTTTCTCAAATTATCGGATTGTATATCCACAGGTGGACAAGCCAAATTTTTTGTTGTGGAAACAAAAATCGAAGTGAACGGACAGGCAGAAAATCGCAGAGGACGGAAACTCGTTCCGAAAGATATCGTTACCGTGGAGGGTTTCGGACAATTCGAAGTCGTTAGCTCCTGATTGGGCCAAGCCAGGAGGATGAGTAATCATGTTTTTGAACAGACTCGCGCTTAAGTCTTACCGAAATTACGATCAGATCGAGTTGACCACGGATAGCAATGTCAATATTTTCGTAGGACCTAACGCACAGGGCAAAACGAATTTATTGGAGTCCATCTATGTCTTGGCAATGACCAAATCACATCGTACTCATCAAGACAAAGAACTGATCGGCTGGAACGGTGATCAAACGCAGCTGCATGCACAGATCCAAAAGCGATATGGCAGCTGTCAATTGGATCTCTCCATTTCAACCAAAGGCAAGAAAGCAAAAATTAATGGGCTCGAGCAAAAAAAGCTCAGCAACTTTATCGGAGCGCTTAATGTTGTTATGTTTGCACCGGAAGATTTAGAAATTGTCAAAGGCACGCCTGGTATCAGACGAAGATTTCTCGATATGGAGATTGGTCAGGTTCAGCCCTCTTATCTCTATGATTTATCGCAATACCAGAAAATTTTGCTTCAGCGTAACAATTATTTAAAGCAAAATTTCGCTGGAAAAGGCTCACCTGACGCGATGTTGGACATCTGGAATGAACAATTAGCACTGTATGGTGTTAAAATTATGAAAAAGCGTCAAAACTTTATAAAGAAGCTGCAACAATGGGCTGAAACGATCCATCGAGGAATAACGAATGACAGTGAAGAGCTACTCATCCGCTATTCCCCTTCGTTTGACATGGGCTCGTTTGAAGATGAATCTGTTTTATTAAACCAATTTATGATAAAGTTATCTTTGGTCAGAGATCAGGAATTCCGAAGAGGCGTTACACTTGTGGGCCCTCATCGCGACGATCTTCTTTTTTACATCAACGACAAAGAAGTGCAAACCTACGGCTCCCAGGGGCAGCAGCGCACAACTGCACTCTCCCTTAAGCTGGCGGAGATTGAACTCATCCATGAGGAAGTTGGCGAATATCCTCTTTTATTGCTTGATGATGTGCTTTCAGAGCTTGATGAATATAGGCAGACGCAGTTGATCCGCACGTTCCAAGAAAAAGTGCAAACGTTTATCACCACGACGGGTCTAGAGAGTGTCCATTTGGACCAACTGAACCATGCTTCCGTGTTTCATGTTTTGAAAGGAAATGTAAGTGGCAGGAGCTGAGGAGCATGTTTATTCATTTGGGTGGAGAAAAAATTATTCGAGCTTCCGAACTGATTGCTATATTCGATATCTCGATAGAAAAATCCTCAAAAATATCGAAACAATTCATTCAACAAGCTGTTAAGGATAAAAAAACAGAAAAAATCGGTGAGGAAGAATGCAAATCTCTCGTTGTTACGAAGAGTAAAGTGTATTATTCCCCGATCTCCTCTACCACGCTCAAGAAAAGAGCGCATCTTTTGTTAACGAACTAACCTTTTGTTGTTCACATAAGAGAGTATAAGAGGTTTATCTCACTATAAAAAAGCAGGTGGAGATTAACATGTCTGTGAATCAAAATGCGTACGATGACAGTCAGATTCAGGTTTTGGAAGGGTTAGAAGCCGTTCGCAAAAGACCGGGTATGTATATTGGTTCAACCAGTGCCCGTGGACTTCACCATCTCGTTTGGGAAGTTGTCGATAACAGTATTGATGAGGCGCTTGCCGGCTTCTGTACGAAGATCGATGTAATTGTTCATAAAAATAATAGTATTACCGTCGTTGATAACGGACGTGGGATTCCGGTCGGGGAAAATGCGAAGCTCAAACGTCCAACGCTTGAAGTCGTTCTTACCGTCCTGCATGCGGGTGGTAAATTCGGTGGCGAGGATTCCGGTTACAAAGTATCCGGGGGGCTGCACGGTGTAGGTATTTCCGTAGTTAATGCTTTGTCCGAGCATTTAACTGTAAAAGTAAAGAATAAAGGTCAAATTCATCAACAAGAATACCGCCGCGGAACACCGCAATATGATGTGAAAGTGGTTGGGGAGACGGAAGAAACCGGCACGACGGTTACGTTCCAGCCAGATCCGGAGATTTTCAAAGAGACAACGGAATATGACTTTGATGTCCTTCAATCCAGGATTCGCGAGCTTGCGTTCCTCAACAAAGGCATCGAGATTAATTTAATCGACGAGCGTACGGATACGGCCACAACCCACATGTATGAGGGCGGGATCATTTCCTTCGTTCAGCATTTGAATAGAAATCGCGAAGTTGTCAATGAATTGCCGATCTATGTAGAGGGTTCCAAGGATAATATCTCTATTGAGATTGCCCTTCAGTACAATGACAGCTATACCGAAAATATTTATTCCTTCGCCAACAACATCAACACACATGAAGGCGGTACGCACGAATCAGGCTTCAAAAGCGCGCTTACACGGATTCTGAACGATTACGCTCGTAAATCGAACTCCCTGAAAGAAAGCGATTCAAACCTTTCCGGTGATGATGTCCGTGAAGGGCTTGCTGCGATTATTTCCGTGAAAATTCCGGAGCCTCAATTCGAGGGGCAAACGAAAACGAAACTAGGAAATAGCGAAGTCCGCGGTATTGTCGAGTCTTTATTTGCTGAGAAATTGCAAACGTTCATGGAAGAAAACCCGGCGGTTGCCAAACGCATCCTGGAAAAAGGGATTCAAGCGGCTAGAGCCAGGGAAGCAGCACGCAAAGCGAGAGAACTGACTCGCCGTAAAAGTGCTCTGGAAGTCAGCGCTCTGCCAGGTAAACTCGCAGATTGCTCCTCTAAGGATGCTTCGATCAGTGAGATTTACATCGTAGAAGGTGACTCTGCGGGCGGATCGGCTAAGCAAGGACGTGATCGTCACTTCCAAGCGATTCTTCCACTTCGCGGAAAAATTTTGAACGTAGAGAAAGCCAGATTGGATCGTATTTTATCGAATACGGAGATTCGGGCGATGATCACAGCTTTCGGTACGGGAATCAGCGATGATTTCGATATCAATAAAGCTCGTTATCACAAAATCATTATCATGACAGACGCCGACGTTGATGGAGCGCATATTCGTACACTCCTTCTCACGTTCTTCTACAGATACATGAAAAAGTTAATTGAGTCCGGTTACGTATATATCGCACAACCTCCTCTTTTCAAATTAGAGAGGAATAAAACGGTACGTTATGCCTACAACGAAAAGCAAAGAGAAGCGATCATGCAAGAGTTTGGTGAGGGTGCCAAAGTCAATGTACAGCGTTACAAAGGACTTGGTGAGATGAATCCTGAGCAACTATGGGAAACTACGATGGACCCAGAAAGCCGAACTTTGCTGCAGGTGACGATTGAAGATGCGATTGAAGCGGATACGCTCTTTGATTCTTTGATGGGAGATAACGTTGAGCCTAGAAGAGATTTCATCGAGGAACACGCAATTTACGTGAAAAATCTAGATGTCTAAACGTCTTAGACGTTGTTAACGATGTAAGCTTTCAGGAGGAACATTCATGAGCGAAGAATTACGTTCGCAAGTCAAAGAAATTGACATTTCTACCGAAATGCGTACATCCTTCTTAGACTATGCGATGAGTATCATTGTCAGTCGTGCACTGCCAGATGTAAGGGATGGTCTGAAGCCGGTTCATCGTCGTATTCTTTACGCGATGTCAGAACTGGGTATGTCTCCAGATAAACCATATAAGAAATCAGCGAGAATCGTCGGCGAAGTTATCGGTAAGTACCATCCACACGGGGATTCCGCTGTTTATGAAACCATGGTTCGGATGGCGCAGGACTTCTCTCTTCGTTACATGCTCGTTGACGGTCATGGTAACTTTGGATCGATTGACGGAGATATGGCGGCAGCTATGCGTTACACGGAAGCCCGTCTGTCCAAAATTGCGATGGAACTTCTGCGTGATATTAACAAAGAGACGATCGATTATGCGCCCAACTATGATGGCGAGGAACAAGAACCTGTTGTTCTCCCATCCCGTTTTCCTAACTTGCTTGTGAACGGAAGCTCAGGTATTGCGGTAGGTATGGCTACGAATATTCCTCCGCATAACCTACGGGAAGTTATTGAGGGTATTCAAATGCTGATCCAGAATCCTGAAATAACGCCTTTGGAGCTGATGACAGCGATCAAAGGGCCGGATTTCCCGACAGCTGGATTTATTCTGGGCCGTGAGGGCATCAGACAAGCCTATACGACAGGTAGAGGCTCAGTTACGATGCGGGCTAGAACCGTCATTGAAGAAAATAACAATAAGGCTAGAATCATTGTCAATGAGCTGCCTTATCAAGTAAATAAAGCTAGATTGGTTGAGAAGATTGCCGAACTCGTTCGCGAGAAAAAGATTGATGGTATCACGGATCTTCGCGATGAATCCGACCGTAACGGAATGCGTGTTGTGATTGAGCTTCGCCGGGATGTGAATCCGAATGTCGTTCTCAATAACTTGTTTAAACAAACGGCTATGCAGTCCAACTTCGGTATCATCATGTTGGCGCTTGTTAATGGCCAACCAAGAGTATTGAATCTTCGTGAGATGCTTCAGTACTATCTCAAACACCAACAAGAAGTCATTCGTCGCAGAACCGAGTATGACTTGCGCAAAGCTGAAGCACGCGCTCATATCTTGGAAGGCTTGCGAATCGCATTGGACCACCTGGATCAAGTTATCGCGTTGATTCGTGCTTCCAGAACTACTGAGGAAGCTAGAGATGGCCTCATGAACACGTTTAATTTGAGCTATGATCAAGCTCAAGCTATTCTGGATATGCGCCTACAGCGTTTAACTGGATTAGAGCGTGAAAAAATTGAAGCTGAATACGAAGAGCTCATGAAGAAAATTGCTGAACTTAAAGCGATTCTTGCTGACGAACAGCTGATTCTAGCAATCATTAGTGAAGAGCTCAATGAGATCAAAGAGAAATTCGGTGACGAACGCCGTTCCGAAATTACAATTGGTGAGGAAAGCATCGAAGATGAAGACCTCATTCCACGTGAAGATGTCGTTATTACGATTACGCATACAGGTTACATTAAACGGCTACCGGTCACTACGTATAAAAACCAGAAGCGTGGTGGTCGCGGGATTGTCGGAATGGGAACCAAAGACGACGACTTCGTGGAACATTTGTTCGTAACCAATACACATCATTACCTCATGTTCTTTACGAATAAAGGTAAAGTGTATCGGTTGAAAGCTTATGAGATTCCAGATTTGAGCCGAACTGCGCGCGGGACTCCGATTATTAACTTGATCCAGATCGAGCAAGGCGAGACGATCAATGCTGTGATCCCAGTTGAGAGCTTCGAAACAGATCAATACTTATTCTTTGCGACGAAGCAAGGTGTTGTGAAGAAGACGCCAATTGACGATTACTCCAATATCCGTAAAGGCGGTCTAATCGCGATTAATTTGCGTGAGGACGACGACCTTATCGGCGTTAAATTAACCGACGGCAATCAAGGTATCATCATGGGGACCAAGTTCGGTATGTCGATTCATTTCCCAGAGCAAGATGTGCGTTCAATGGGAAGATCGGCTACTGGGGTCAAAGGTATCCAGCTTGATGAGGAAGATGCTGTAATCGATATGGACGTAGTCCATGAAGATAATAGTGTATTGATTGTAACGACTAAGGGCTTCGGAAAGAGAACGCCTGTTTCCGAGTATCGTATCCAAACACGTGGTGGTAAAGGGATCAAAACCTTGAACATCACGGATAAGAATGGTCCTGTTGTGGGTCTTAAAGTCGTTCAAGAAGACGAAGATCTCATGATTATTACTGCTTCAGGTACGGTCATTCGGACAAGTATGGATGGTATTTCGGTTATGGGTCGTAACACGCAAGGTGTTCGTCTAATCAACATTCGTGAGGATGATGAAGTAGGCACCTTGGCCAGAGTACAGAAGAACGAAGACCAAAATGAGAACGAAGAAGACGGCGATTGGGAAGAAACCGATACGGAATCGACGGATACAGAATAATAATTTGCAGGGATGGGCTTACAAACCCATCCTTTTTATTTTACAATAGCATGTATAAGATAAAGTAAGGTGAGTGAGCGATCGTGCCGACAGTAGCCGTTTCTCAATTAAAGTATGGCGAAAAACTAGGAGACAATGTAACAACGAAATTAGGGAATGTCCTTTTCAATAAAGGTAAAATCCTGAATGAGAGAGATCTTGAGATTCTTAAAGCTTTTTTCATTGCTTCTGTTTATATTGAATCAAAGAACGGCATTGAGCCCGAGGGGGCCATTGAGGATGTGAAAGTAAAAGAAGTTGCTTCAGTTCCTCCTTTTTATATAGAGTATCAGAACATGTTAAAGCTACTTAAACGCGTTTTTCTACTTGCTAATGGCGGGCAGCCTGTACCTATCCTAGACATTCGAAACGGACTTGAAGCACTTATTCAGCATATCGATACCTACAAAGTACTCACTTTTACTCCCAAAAATCGTAGTTTGCAAGATTACATATACCACAAAAGCATTATGGTCAGTTTGACCTCGTATTGTTTGGCTAGATGGCATGGCCTTCCCCAAAAGGATTTAATGCAAATCGCACTAGCCGGCCTCCTGCATGATATCGGCATTTCCAAAGTAGATTCAACCATCCTGGAGAAAAAGGGCCGTTTGATGGAGTCTGAGATGGAAGAGATCAAACAACATACGTTGATAGGCTATCAGATTCTAAAAAACATTTCGGGAATCAATGAGGGTGTTAAATTAACAGCTGTTCAGCATCACGAGCGCGAAGATGGGTCCGGTTATCCTTTAGGAGTGAAAGGCGATAAGCTTCATATTTATGCTAAAATCGTCGCAATTGCTGATATTTATAATGCGATGACAAACGAACGTCATCACAAAACAGCTATGTCTCCTTACCTCGTGTTGGAGCAGCTTTTTACGGAATCATTCGGAAAAGTGGATCCGACCCTGGTTCAAGTGTTTATAAACAAGTCTACACAAATTAGCAATGGAACCCTGGTTAGACTTAGTGATAATCGTGTCGGAGAGATTATCTTCTCGGATCGTTCACAGCCGACAAGACCTTGGGTGAATGTCAATGGAACGATCGTCAATTTAACAATAGAGAGAAGTTTATTTATTCAAGAAGTAATCGGACAAGTATAGTGTAGAGAAGCCCCTTATTCAGGGGTTTTTCTTTTTTTAAAAAGATTATAGAAAAATGCTTGCATTCTGTTTCTAGATTTGTTATATTACTCCTTGTCGCTTCGGCGGTCGAACGAAAGAACGAAAGAAACTGAAAAAAAGTTCTTGCAATCGAATAGGCTGATGTGATATATTAATCAGGTCGCTTTTGAAGGCGATGGATGAATAAGGAAGAAATTGATCTTTGAAAACTGAACAACGAGTGAGTAAGCACAGTCGAGTAATCGACTATAAATGAGATTGTAAAATCTCG
>NZ_JBYTCO010000013.1:0-229003 GCF_058790355.1 Paenibacillus sp. FW101-FHT12H11
CGGGATGTAGCTCAGCTTGGTAGAGCACCTGCTTTGGGAGCAGGGGGTCGCATGTTCAAATCGTGTCATCCCGATATTTACGCGGGTGTAGTTCAATGGTAGAACTTCAGCCTTCCAAGCTGGTAGCGTGGGTTCGATTCCCATCACCCGCTTCACAGAAAAGAAAGAGCCACCTTCGGGTGGTTTTTTCTTTTGTGCGGGTAAGGGAAAAGAACCCACAAAGGGTTCGGCCGTCCGTGAAGGCAGCTTGAGTTATCTCGAGTAGGACGCGCGTCCAAATCTACCGCTGATTGCTTCCGTAGGAGGCATGTTGGATGGGGATTATGCGCGGGCGGGAAACGGAAGGGAAGTGGAGGTCGCTATTTCGAGCAAATCAGCCGAATTTCCCGCTTAGGGGAACTACAGGGCTTTATTTGCCGCCAAAAAGTGGCGCATCACCCGAAAACGGCAAAATAGCGGATCACTGTTCCCTCTGAGGGGCGGATGCACCGTTTTTCAACTAAATAGAGGCCAGTAGTTCCGTTACGTACAGAAAAGACATGGTACAGCTATGGAGACCATCCTAACCCGATGCCGAACTCGCTCATTCCTTGGCAAAAGTAAATGAAAGCGGTATACTTGTTTTGTTAACGTGTGCATTATCGTGAGACGAGATCAATGAAATGAGGTCGGCGACTATGAAAGTGAAAAAGTTAGGACATGCAGGTTTTGACATCTCAAACATAACATTTGGCTGTTGGGAGCTCGGAGGAGGTCCTTGGGAGTTCACGAACGACCAAAATAATATCGAGCTCATCCGTAAAGCGTTCGAGCTGGGCATCACAACGTTTGATACAGCTGAAGGCTACGGCAATGGACACTCGGAAGAGATCGTCGGAGCTGCTCTGTCGGATATACGTAAGCAATGCATTATTACGACGAAGGTGAGCCGAAGCAATCTAGCTCCTCAAGATGTAAGAAGATCGGCAGAAAACAGTTTGAAGCGTTTGAAGACTGACTACATAGATGTTTATTACATTCACTGGCCAAGTTTTGAGATCCCTGTGCAGGATACACTTGGTGAATTTGTGAAGCTGAAAGAAGAAGGCTTGATCCGGGCTATCGGCGTTTCGAATTTTTCTTTGGAGCAGCTGAAAGAAGCCGTAAATTACGCGCAAATCGATGTGATTCAGCCGGAATACAGTTTGCTGCACAGAGCTATCGAGCCAGAGATTTTGCCATTCTGTCAGGAGCATAACGTTGGCGTGATGAGCTACAGCTCGATCGCCAAGGGGATTCTGACAGGTGCTTTCCACCTTCATGGAAAGGCATTGAAAGAGGGAGACTTCCGCAAGGAGAGAAGGCTGTTCCTGCCGGAGCATTTGGAGGCGGAGAAAGAGCTTTTAGCTGTCATGAAAGAAATGGCGGATGCCAAGGACGCTAACGTGACACAGATCGCAATTGCTTGGCTGCTGCACCAGGAAGCACTTACTTCAGCTATTATAGGGACACAGGATGAGCATCATCTTGAAAATAATATCAAAGCGGCCTCATTAGCATTAACCGCCTCAGAGTTAGCAACTTTGAACACAGTCAGCGATCGTGCGCTATCCGTAATCGGCTACACCTAATCGCAGGCAAAACCACCCACTAGGGTGGTTTTTTTTGCCCATTATCCCTAGTATTCCGTACGCAATATGCGACAAAATTCATTGGTAAAACTTACCGTTTTGCAAAGGTTGTACCTACCATTTAAACTATGCTAGTCTAACATAGACAAAAAATGCCGAATCTTGGAGCATCGCAAGCTCTGGTACGGGGGACTTCTTTATTTGGGGTGAATGAGCGCTGCTAGCTGAGCGTACTAGGGAAAACCTCTTCCCGAACCCGTCAACTAACCTCGGAGGCGTCAAGGAGGCAAGGTTTTGAAATCTTTTTCTTCACGTCTTATTTGTTCATGCGCACTATTATGCGCCGCAGTACCGATGTTTACAGCACATTCCGCTCAGGCTGCATCCGCGCCTACGGACCGCCCTGTTAAGGTGCAAGTCAATGATGAGCTTCTGAAGTTTCCGGAAGTTCAGCCTTACATTGATGAGAAGGGCATCATGCAAGTTCCACTCCGAGTATTATCTGAGAAGCTGGGCTATCAGGTGAGCTGGGAGAAGCAAGAGGATCAAATCGAGGTCACACTGGTTAACAAGCAGCAATCCATCTTACTCATTACAGAGCAGCAACAAGCGCTTGTGAACAGTAAGAAGATCAGTTTGGAAAGCAGTCCAACCGTGTACCAAGGGAATACATATGTCCCACTGCGTTTCATCACGGAAACCTTCGGTTCGCCAATTGAATGGAATGAAGCCAATCAGATCGCGATTGTGGATGTGGATGGAAAATCGCACAAGCCAGCCTGGATCGCGCCGCCACCACCAGCTCCAGCACCGGCACCTAAGGTGGCAGCCGCCCCCGTTGTTCCGTCAGTGAGTGAGCAAATTATTCAGACGGCTAACTCCTATATGGGCGTGCGTTATGTATGGGGTGGAACGACGCCGAGTGGTTTTGATTGCTCCGGTTTTGTGCGGTTCCTCTATCAAGCGAAGGGGATCGATTTGCCCCGTACGTCAGCGGAGATGCACAGTGAAGCAGGTACGAAAGTGACGGATTTGAAAGCCGGAGACTTGGTATTTTTTGCTTCGAAAACAGTGAATCACGTAGGCATTTATCTCGGCAACGATCAATTCATTTCAGCGACAACATCCAGAGGCGTGGCTGTGGATAGCCTTTCAAGCGCTTATTGGAGCGCAAGGTATGTCGGAGCGAGAAGAGTTCTGTAAAGATAGGACTATCGAACACTTGTTTCTATGATCTTTCGAATGAAAGGCGTAGAAGGCAGGTGTTTTTTTTCGTTCGCAGAATCATGCGATTTTTATCGAAATTTTATGGTTTTTAGCCTATAATGAAGAAATGTTTGGAAGAAAGAAAGAGCAGGTGAACACGAGCGCATGCAATTAAGTGTCTGGAAGAGTTGGTTTCATAAAAAGAGACATTCGAGTGTAGCAGATAGCATGTATACCGTGGATAAGGGACCTGCAATGCCAGATGAGATCAGGGAAGTTATTCAGCAGTTTTTCCGTACATACAATCATTTCAAAGGGGCTAGAAGCCTGCAAACGGATACGTTTATCAAAGAAGTATTTTACGCAACGAAGCAGGATCCGAAAGATCAGCGAACAGTTGAAGAAATGGAAGCCTATATTCAACATAAGAATGTGCTGAGATTGCGCTTGAAATCTTATGTAATCGACGAGTATCTGAGTCTTGGTGAAAAAATCTGTATGATTGGTGTTACGAGGGAGTTTAGCAACAATCACAAGAATCGCGTCTTGTATTTTCTGATTAAGGAAAATGATTCCTGGAAGTTCCACCATATTGCAAGGTCGCATCATGGCACCATTTTAGATAAATTTCAAGTTAAAGAACAAACGGGTTTCGTCGTAGGAAACGATAAAGCCGCGCTCCTGTTCCTTACACACTCCAGTTCGTTAGATGCTTCCACGTTCATTACGGGAGATTATGTGCATGCGGAGGGGTATTTGGAAGTGGAACAAGAGCCGAGCAGCCATTTGTATTATAGGGTTGTACGGATGAATCGTGTTCACTAGAACGATAAACGATAAAATGATGCCACATACCGTGAGGGTAAGCTTTGCTCTGTCGAGTAACGCTTATTTGGCGTTTGTCCAAGGTTACCTCTTACTTCTTTTAAGTTCACGAAGCGAATAAAAAGTGCCTCTCCAGTAAATGCCGCCTTGTTTCCAAGTAAGCCAAACGGAGCGAATCATAGTATAGACAAGCAGTGAAGCGCTGACGGGAAGCAGATAGGCGGAATCACCTCTGAGGCTCATTAATCGGGACACTAGCTTGCGATAGAGCCAGATTTGCAGGATAACAGCAACCGCATAGACGGCTCCGCGCCAATCCCAGAGGAGGAGGAGTCCAAGCCATGGGCATATAAAAAAGCCGATCTGTCCCAAACAAGCGAGCAATGCGACTAGGTAGCTGTAACGAAAGCCGGAAAAAAGGTTTTTTTCCAGACCGATTACCGCATCTTTGAGCGAACGGTACCATTCCACTTGAAGCAGGTGTTTGGCAGACAGCACTCTTTGGCGGTAACCTGCTCTTTTGAGGAAAATGCCTAACTGTAGATCATCGTCAGGTCGTAATGCGATCGCTTTATGCATGCCAATTGCTTCATAAGCGCTCCGGCTTACCATATTGAAGGCTCCGATCCCGATGCCTGTTCCTTTCGCGTTGTCGATATTTGCGCGCCAAGGTCGAACGAACAAAGAAAATGAGAACAGAAAGAAATGAACGAATCCCTTGAGTAGAGCGCCTCGCGCAAACATATTGGGGGTCAGCGTGAGATGGTGCACATCCTGTTCCTTCATATAGGCGACCGCGTCGGTGATCGTACCGGGAGCAAAAAGAATATCCGCATCTGTAAAAAGCAAATACTGCCCTCTGGCCTGGAGATAGCCTTGGTATAGCGCATGGTTTTTGCCAAGCCAACCATCCGGCAGATGCGTGATGTGAATGATTTGCAGTTTGGTACGGATGTCCCCCTTACCTTCCGACCACTTGCGCAGCTCCTCCAACCGGACACCGGTAGCGTCCCGGGATCGATCATTCACGGCGATGATCTCGAGGCGCGGGTAATTTTGCGAAAGGAGATGCTTGACGGTTTCGCGGATTGTCGATTCCTCTTCTTTGGCGGCGATGATGACGGATACGAGCGGTGGCTTGTCCGAGAAAGGAGTGAGCGGAGACTTAGGCAGCGTTCGCAGGTTGGGCAAACCTTTTAGCACATCCACAGTGACGTATAACCAATACAGGAGGGTCAGAAGAGCGATGATGCCGAGAGTGGACACAGGATACCTCCTTATGGAAGAATAGAAGTTGATCGCATTATATCATTCATCCTTGGTAGGGGGAAATTTTTGCTGGAAGCTTGTAAGAGGGGGTAATGATGGATGGGAGAAACATTAGACAGACGGGAGCAATTTTGGAAAAAAATGAATGGCGAGCAGTTAGCTTCCTTTCTTGCAACTATTGAAAAGTCGTCTGAAATGGAGCCAAGCGCGCTCTTTTTTGTATGTATCGGGACAGACCGATCAAGCGGTGATGCCTTGGGGCCGTTAGTAGGCAGCAAGCTCGTTCAAAGTGGGTATCCTCATGTCATAGGGACGTTGGAGGCACCTTGCGATGCCAGTAATATTGCGGAGCGTCTGCAGGAAATCCCGCAGGGCCATGTCGTTATTGCGATAGATGCTTGTTTGGGTCAAAAGCTGTCGGTAGGCATGTACCAAGTATCGAATCAGCCCCTGGCGCCAGGGAAGTCGGTTGGCAAAGATCTACCGCAGGTTGGCGATTATACCATTGCCGCCATTGTCAACGTGGATGGGCCTAGGCAGTATAACATTTTGCAAACCACGTCGCTTTACAGGGTTATGAATATGGCGGATGAAGTCGTGGAAGCGATTCGGCACGCATTTCCTCTTGCATAGACAGTTTAAGTAACAGAATGGAGGGACGAAAATGGCACCAGGCGATATGAGGCGTCTATCCGATAGGGACCGGCCTAAAGCGAAATTGAAGGATGTGTCGGTTAAAAGAATACTGACCTTATTCCGAGGGTACTGGGGACAACTGTTAGGCATTATCGGATTGGCGCTGCTTGCAGCTGTGGTCGGATTGATCCCGCCTTTGGTCATGAAGGAGATCATTGACCAGGCGATTCCGCAAGGAAGTATGAGGCTGCTGGCCGAGATGGCGATGCTGATGCTGCTGCTTCCGGTCGTGAGCGGCGTGCTGGGCGTATGGCAAAATCATCTCAATACCAAAGTAACGCAAGGGGTAATCCGGGATTTGGGGTTGTCTTTGTTTCAAAATTTGCAGCGCCAGTCGATGGCCTTCTACACGGATGCCAGATCGGGTGAAATCGTGCAGCGGATTACAGGGGATGTGCAGGCCGTTCAAGGAGTGGTGACCTCGCTTGTGGTGTCTTCCATCACTCAGCTTGTCATTGTTGCGACAACGATTGGGATCTTGTTTGCCCTGGATTGGAAATTGGCCATTATCGCTGTGCTGATTCTTCCTCTTTTCATGATGCCGGTTAAAAAGGTTTCCAAGCTGCGCAAGGCGCTTCGCATCGAAACGCAAAAGGTGAGGTCCGATATTACCTCGCAGCTGAGTGAAAACTTCGGCATCTCCGGTGCCTTGTTGACCCGTATTTTCGGCAGGGAGCGTCAGCAGGAGGCTGAATTCAAGGCGATGAACCAGAAGGTGATGGATCTGGAGCTGCGGCTTAATCTGGTCGGCCGATGGTTCGGGATGGCGACGAGTACGCTCGGGCCGCTTGGTACAGCCATTATTTACTTGTATGGCGGTTATTCCGTGATTTCCGGCACCATGTCGCTTGGGGCGATTGTTGCTTTCTCGGCCTATCTCGGCCGACTGTATATGCCTGTAGGCACACTGTTGAACCTACAGGTAGAAGTTGGGACGGCGCTGGGGGTATTTCAGCGGATTTTTGAATATCAGGACATGGTGCCCGATGTCATGGATGCTCCTGATGCGCGGCCGCTGAGCCAAGTGGCGGGGCGAGTGGCTTATAAGCAAGTTTCCTTCGCTTATAAGCCTGGGCAGTACGCGCTGCGCGACGTCACGTTCGAGGCGCAGCCGGGCGAAATGATCGCGCTCGTCGGCCCGAGCGGCGCCGGCAAATCGACGCTGATCGGCATGATCGCGCGGCTGTACGACCCGACGGAAGGGATCGTCGAGGTCGACGGCGTGAACGTCCGCGGCGTAGGGCTTGCCTCGCTGCGCGCGCAAATCGCGTACGTGACGCAGGAATCGTTTCTGTTCCACGCGACGATTGGCGACAACCTGCGCTTCGCGCGGGAGGACGCTACGCGTGAGGAGATGGAGGCCGCGTGCCGCCAGGCCTACATCCACGATTTCATCGTGTCGCTCCCCGAAGGGTACGACACGATGGTCGGAGAGCGCGGGCACCGGCTCTCCGGCGGCGAGCGCCAACGGATCGCGATTGCTCGCGCGATCCTGAAGCGCCCGCGCATCCTCATCCTCGATGAGGCGACGTCGCACCTGGACTCGGAATCCGAGTCCTATGTGCAGGCGGCGCTCGAGGAGCTGATGCAAGGGCGCACGACGCTCGTGATCGCGCACCGGCTCTCCACGGTGCTGGCCGCCGATCACATTCTGGTGATCGAAGCGGGCAGCGTCGTGGAGCGGGGCACGCACCGCGAGCTGTTGGCTCTTGACGGGCTGTACGCGCGGCTGTACAGCACGCAGTTCGCCAAGACGGAAGAAGAGGCGTAGGATAGCCCTGGAAGGTCTGGAAAGACCTTTCGGGGCTTTTTTGTGTTTTGAAGAGAAGGGGAGCGCGAGCTAGGGGAACTATGGTCCTCTATTTTGGCTGGAACCAGCGATTTGGCTGTGGGGTGGGAACTACGGTACTCTATTTTGTCGTTTTTGAGCTGGAAAGGCCTCCCTGGGCGAGCATAGGGTCCTGTAGTTTCACTTCACGAGGGAAACATGCCGATTTTGCCCAAATAACGGCCTGTTGTTCCCTCCTGCTGTCCAACGGTTGCACCGAAGAGACACTTAATGTGGAGATTGCAGGATTTGGTGCATAAACCGCCAACTATAGGATATTCCCACATGTCGGTGATAGGACAAGGAGCAAATACGATGGTCGAGATCAACCAGGTGCTGGAGGAAATCGTAAGCGATATTTATGAGAAGTTTGGTAGGAGCGTTACGGATGCTTGCCGGCTTAATAGAGGTTGGCTGAATGTGAAATGGCGGTTTGCGACAGAGCATGGTCCTGTATTCGTTAAGTTTTATCATCCGGATCGGTATAAGCTGCATGTATCCGAGAAAAGGAAAAAGATAGAGTTGACTCTATCTTTGCAGCAGCGATTGCATGAGTCGGGTTTGGCTTGTCCAGAAGTTTATGCCTCCTCGGAGGGAATGTTCGTGCAAGAGACCCCGGCTGGCCACCATTATGTGACCATGAACTGGGTGGAGGGGAATGTGCCTATTCCCGGCAGCATGGGCCATTCTCATGTGGTTGATTTGGGTAAAACAACAGGTCATATGCATCAACTGCTTCAACAGGTTCCGCTAGCCAAACAAGCATGGAAACCGGATCGAGCAGCATGTCTGAAGGAGCTTCGAGCTAACCTGGAGCAAGCGATACAGAGCAATAACTTGCGACTCACTGCCTTGCTGGAAAAGGTGATCAGGAACATCCAGACGCTGGATTTTAAACGGTTTTCGGAGTGCCCGGTCGGCTGGCTGCACTGGGATCTGTGGGCGGATAATCTGCTGCTGGATGCAAAGGGGATAGCGGCGATCGTCGATTTTGACCGGATGGATGTGGCTTATCCAGAAATTGATATCGCTCGCGCTGTGTTGTCCAGTGCATGGGAGATGGGCTGGATGCGAGTGGATGCGGTTCAGGCGTTTTTAGATGGGTATCGGGAACATGCTGAAGCGCCCAGGGGAAAACTTCTGCAAGCTGTTCAGTTGCTGTATTTAATTGAATCCGTTTGGTGGCTTCGTACGGAGATTTATGAGGAGACTGGCGTCCCGGTGCGGTTTTTGCAGGAGATGGAGTGGCTGACTGAGCAGTGGGATCGGCTGCCGGATTTAATTGGCCATTTGTAGTAAACTTCCTTCATCTGCACAAGCTAACTGCAAATAAGATGAATGTGAGGGCGTTATTTTGAGAATATTTATGTGCATTTGGACGGTTGTCCTCCTGTTGAGTGCCAGTTATAATCCAGTTTCAGCTGCTGACGGGGCAGAGGTGTTTGACATTCAGAAGGGGGAGGTCGTGAAGAGTATTCCCCATTCGGGCAACTTGCAGAACGAAGTAGAGAAGTGGCTAGCAGCGATTGAAGGTCCTGTAGGTTCTATGAACATTGAGCCAGATAATGGAATAGCGATTAAAATTGAGCTTGCTCCCCCTTTGAAAATCAACAATTCATGGCTAAAGGGCACGGTGACGCAAGTCGTCTTATTTGTAAGTCAGTCGGATACGTACACCCCAAAGCTTTTAATTTTTACACAGGAAAACAATATGCTCGCCATGACGCTTAAGTATGATTTACACACATTCTTCATTAGCAATAATCTTTATCACCCACAGCTAAACCTGTCCATGCCAAACTAGAACTCTTGCATACGATATAGGGAATCGTATTTCTAGCAGGAAGCGGGTGAGGTTTCATGAAAAAGACACAGGCAGCCAGATCGGAAAATCAGGTGTATTCGAATCGGGTCGCGAGATCGGAGTTCGATAAAAACTGGCGGACGGTGATAGGCAGAAGCGGGTATATCATCTATATTGCGACGGCCAATCAGGCCAAAGTGACCGTTTTGCTGAATAACGGGTCAAGCAAATTAATCACCTTCAATAAAGGCGGCAGGGTGTTGGTTGGTTCCGGGGGCGTTAGTCATTATAGTAAACCCCATTTTGCCAAAGACCTTTAAATAGAATCAGGAAGATGAAGGCTGCCGAGGTTCGGTGGCTTTTTTAGTGCCCGGGTGTGGTACGATGTAGATAATATGTTTGCAGGAAGAGAGGTCATCCATAGTGGAGTTAACGTATTTAAAAACCTTTCGTGAAGTAGCCAAATGGGGAAGCTACACACGCGCCGCGGAAGTGCTCGGGTATGCGCAGTCGAGTATTACGACTCAAATTCAAAAGCTGGAGGAAGCATACGGTGCCGTTCTTGTAGAGCGGTTTGGAAGAAGTATGAAGCTGACGCTTGCCGGCGAGGCGCTACTTCAGTATGCCAACGACATTTACAGGCTCCATGAGGAGTCTAAAGAGGTCGTTTCCCGGCAGTCCAAAGGTATACTTTCCATTGGAACGATAGAAACGTTAGCCGCTTTTTTCCTTCCGCCGCATCTACAGACGTACCGCCAGCATTTCCCGGAAATCAATGTGACGATTCAACCGGGCAACGAGCCTTTCATTATTGAAGCTGTCAAAGAGGGGACCCTTGATTTGGGCATCATTTTGGATTCGCCTTTTAGCGATCCTGAGCTGTATTGCCACATGTTAAGAGAGGAAGAACTGGTTATCATCGCTAGTCCTGCGCACAAATTTGCCGCCGGTATCGATGGTGTGCAGATCGGAGATTTGGAAAAAGAATCTTTAATTTTAACGGAAGAGGGCTGCACGTACAGGGCCATGCTGCTTAGGACGCTTAAAAGCAATCAAATTCCCTATTCTATGTCTTACGAATTCGGAAATCTGGAAGCAATCAAGCAGTGCGTCATGTACGGACTTGGCATTGCGTTATTGCCGCGCATTGTTGTTGCTGAGGATATTCAAAAAGGCCGGCTGGCCGCGGTTCCGATTGTTCATCCGGATTTTAAATTTTATACGCAGCTTATTTATTCGAAGAAAAAATGGCAGTCCAAAGCATTTACCGGCTTCTTAGACGTTCTCGGTGCATCCAATTATCAAAATGAATGAAGTATAGTATCGAATTCTATCGATAACTCCATGGTTCAGGAACGTGTTATAGTCAATTCAAGTCATTCAGCGATTGAAAATAACACTCAAATGGAGGTCTTCATTATGAACAATCAACCTGTAATTTCGCTAGTCCTGGAAACGCCTGCTGCTTCACCGGAGGCTGTACATCGCCATTTTATGAATAAATTAGCGGTCGAAACGGATGTAGCGGATGTGCGCTATGACATGCAGCATGGAGTCAATGATTTCCTGCTGATTGATGTGAGGAGCAATAAGGCGTATACGGAATGTCATATCCCCGGCGCAATGAATGTGCCGTCCAACCAGATCAATGAAGAGACGACGGCTGCATTTTCCAAAGACCAAGTGATTGTTGTCTACTGCTGGGGGCCGGCATGCAATGGTGGTACGAAAGGCGCAGCCCGTTTATCTGGACTGGGATTTAGAGTGAAAGAGATGTTAGGCGGAATTGAGTATTGGCGCAAAGAAGGAAACGAGGTAGAGGGCACATTGGGGCAAGCAGCTCCGTTAATTGGATAGTAGTATAGCTGAAAAAAGGCACTCTCTCGGTCATTTGATGACTCGGGGGAGGCCTTTTTCTTTTTTTTGGATTGGAGAGGAATGGATATTAAGGGTTTTTTAGATAAAACAATTGATATTGATTATCAGTATCAATATAATAAAGCTAGTGAATAGGTAATCACCCAACAAATACCAGGAGGTGAACGAATATTGTCTTTTCAGGAGCAAATCTTGCTTTGGAATCATGCGGCGCTGAAAGTGTTGGACGTGCGTCGTACGATTTTGCAGCCAGGTGAAAGTATACATGGTTATCAGCTTCCGGCGAGTGTATTTCTGTATGCATCTCGGGGGAGGGCACAGTTGCTGGTTGATCATACGGTGTATTCAGCGGATAAATGTCATGTTTGTCATGCGGGCAAAGGCACTTTTCTTGATATTGTCAATGTTATGGAAACTTTTGAGTATTTTATGGTGTTCTATAAAGCCGTTCTGGCGCTTCCTGCCAGGAAAGATCTGCTGCGGCTGCAGGAGAAAAATAATCCATTTAAATGGCAGTTTGGATTTATGCCGCAGCGTTCGCTCTCCTTGTATCTGCAGATGGAAGAAATGCACCAACAATGGACACAGCTTGGCGCATTGGAAAAGTTCCACGTCAAAGCGTTATTCCATCAGTTTGTCTATGTGATGCTGCAGCAGTTGCAGGAGCAGGGCGGCGAAATGACAAGCCCAGAGCCTGTCGGCCAAGCGATTCGCTATATGCAGGAACGTTATGCGGAGCAAATTACGCTTCAGGGATTGGCGGAGCTGCTGGACTGCAACGGACGGCAACTGCAGCGGCTATTCAAAGCGAAGGTAAGCATGGGGCCGATGGAATATTTGATGCAGGTCCGGCTGGGGAAAGCGAAATCGCTTCTGCAACACACGGACGTACCGATTACTGAAATCGCAGAGGACGTTGGATATACGGACAGTTACTATTTTAGCCGAATATTTAAAAAGCATGTTGGCGTCTCTCCTGGCCGATTTAGGGAGAAGTCGGGTCAGGCTGATTTCGGTCGTCAAAATCCATTGGTTTTGTCGCGATTGCCCATTGTTCCCAGTAAATTGCAAAAGTATAGTGGGTTAGGTGAGGATGAATATCATTATCAAGATTTGGGTAGAGGTATGGCAGCCTATGCCGACTCAAGTCCAAAGTCTTCTATTGCCGTTGGCTTCATGCTGACGCTTGCCTTGCTCCTTAGTGTATGTTCAGGACCAGCCGCTGTAAGTGCTCAGGCAGACGGGAGTTCAGCTTATACGAAAAGAGCTTTGGTACAATCTTCGGCAGTCGTCGGAGGGACGTCAGAGTCGACTGCTATGACTGCTGTACATACAACTCGAACGATCACACATCTTAAAGGCGAACTGCCTCTGGACAAAATACCTGAGAAAATGGTTGTCCTTGATGCGCAATATATCGACCAGCTGTTGGCGCTTGGCAAACAGCCCGTTGGCACGGTGATTGCTACATCGGATGTTTCGGAATTCCCTGCCTATCTCTCACATCAGCTGAGTGGCATCCAATTGATGGGGACTAAAGAGAAGCCTGATCTCGAAGCGATTAAGCTGGTAAAGCCCGATCTTATTATTTGCACGGAGTTTCAGGCACATAAATATGATGAGCTTGCTCAGATCGCGCCGACGCTGCTGCTGGATCGGAATGCGGATTGGCGTTCCACGCTTCAAACATTCGCGCAAATTTTGGACAAAGAGCAAGAGGTACCTGACGTATTGGTCTCCTATGAGCATAAGATCGCAACTCTGCAAGCTGCGCTGGCAAGCAAGTTGGGCGGCGAGACTGTTGCTTTGATCAGGCCGCGAGATCGTAAGATTCGGCTTCATACGATTGCACATCGCACAGCAGATATCTTGTATAGAGATCTAGGGATTCAAGCTCCGGATTGCGCTAAGGACAGGGAGAGATCCAGCAAGTGGATTTCCCTGGAGTCGCTTCAACATGTCGATCGTTTACTAGTTTTAACGGACGATTCCAACAAAGAATTGATTAGTGAATATCAGAAATCCGAAGAGTGGCAGCGTCTAAGAGCTGTGCAAGCCAATCAAGTGTACTCGGTTAATACAACAATGTGGATCGGATATTACGGTCCTATTGCCATCGATCTTATTTTGGATGAGATCGCAGTAGCTTTCCTGCAAGAAGATTTGCTGACGGTATAGAGATACTAGTGTGAGAGTCACCTACTATATACGGATGGAGAAGAGAATATGACCTTAACCAAAGTGCGTTTGACGATCGATTCCAGTGCGGAGGATGAATTGGCGCGTGCTAAGCTGATCGATTTGCATCAAATTGTCGTTGATCAGGTAATGCGGCTTAAAATAAATGAGTCGGTGAAAGTCACGATTGAATATGGGGGAGCCGATCAGGAAGATCGGCTTTCTTCGCCAGCGGTGGCGAGTGGTGAGAAGGATGGGGATGATCTGCAAAGCGGGAAAATGGATAGCTTAAGCGAGAGGCAACGGCAAATCGCCGAGATGCTCTGCAACCATTATTCGATTAAACGAATAGCAGAAGAGCTTTATGTGAGTGTGAATACCGTCAAGAAACATATTCAGAATATGAAAAAAGTGCTCAATATCGATGTTTCGGGCGCAGATTTTATTTATACGGTGAAGAAAATACTGCAGTATGGGGGCAGTGAGAGTAAGGTCATGCTTCAATCGGAGTAGTGATATTATCTGATTGGAGAATTTACGGGTTTCGGACTTGTTTGGTATGCTGATGATGTTAACTGATAATGATTATCATTATCATAAAACAATGTCAAATAAACAAGATCTGAAGGAGTGAAGCAATAATGGTTAATCTTACTGTCACGGAACAGTCCCAAAATACGCGCTATCTCGAAAGCCAATCGCAGCGGGAATCCAATGCGAGATCGTATCCTAGAAGGCTTCCGATTGCGATACAAGAAGCGGAGGGAATTTACGTAAAAGATATGGACGGCAAGGTGTATTACGATTGCCTTGCAGGAGCCGGGACGCTTGCGCTCGGTCACAATCATCCTGTGGTCGTTGATGCGATCAAGCAAATGTTGGACAGCAAACGACCGCTGCACACACTGGATTTGACGACTCCGCTGAAGGAGCAATTCGTGGATGAGCTGTTTGCCAGCTTGCCGGAGGAATTCGCCAAGAACGCACGCATCCAGTTTTGCGGTCCGACAGGCGGAGACGCCATCGAAGCGGCGATTAAGCTTGTCAAAACGGCTACGGGCAACCGCAGCATCCTGTCCTTCCAAGGCGGGTACCACGGATCCACCCATGCGGCTATGAGCCTTAGCGGAACGCTTGGGCAAAAAGAAAAGGTGAACGGCCTGATTCCAGACGTACACTTCATGCCATACCCCTATGCCTATCGCTGCCCGTTTGGCGTCGGCGGAGAACAAACACATGAGCTTTCCTCCCGTTATATCGAAAATTTACTCGACGATCCCGAAAGCGGCATTGTTTCACCAGCTGGCATGATTTTTGAAGTTGTGCAAGGCGAAGGCGGATCTATTCCTGCACCTGTGGAGTGGCTCCGCGAAATGCGGAGAATTACGCAAGAGCGGAATATTCCACTCATTATTGATGAGGTGCAAACTGGGCTTGGCCGGACCGGCAAGCTGTTCGCATTCGAGCATGCCGGCATCATTCCGGATGTGCTGGTGCTGTCCAAAGCAATTGGCGGAAGCTTGCCGCTATCGGTCGTCATTTATAACAGCAAATTGGATGTATGGAAGCCGGGCGCGCATATCGGTACGTTCCGGGGCAATCAGATGGCCATGGCAGCAGGTCTGGCTACACTGAAGTTCATTAAGGAGCATGATGTACCAGGCAAAGTGGAGAAACTCGGCCAACATCTACGCAATCATTTAAACGAGCTGAAACTTGATGTGAACTGTATCGGAGATGTGCGTGGAAGAGGCTTAATGGTCGGCGTAGAAATCGTCAACGCGAAAGCTTCGTTGGACCGGCTTGGCCATTATCCCCAGTATCCCGAGTTGGCTAGACGGATACAGCAGGAGTGCTTCAACAGGGGGCTGATCCTTGAAGTCGGCGGCAGACATTCTTCCGTCATGCGGTTCTTGCCACCGCTCATCGTCACGCAGCAGCAATTGGATGAAATTGCGCGTCTGTTCAGTGAAGCTGTTCGTGCGGCCTGCGCTGCTTTGGATGCGTGAGCGGAGCGGCAGAGAGAGGAGAGATCGACCACGGATGTTACAACAGCAAACGGACGCAGCCGCGAAAAGTACGGAGCTGGCGGAAACGGCGACCATACGCGCATTGCTAAACAGCTATTTGAGAGAAACCGGGGAAAGAGACCCTAGGGCAGCAATCCCCGGATTACGATATTTTATTGATTCTTTTCCTAAGCAAGGCGATCCGTTTATGCTTCATCTTCCCATGATCGGCAAAACGATCACCGGGGCCATAACGTATTACTCGGCTATTGGTCAGCATACGTATGGATCATTTTTTTATGAAGCCATATCCGGTGGTGTATTTCGTGAACTGAACATGGAACGGTTGCTTACGCTGCTGCTCGCAGAGCTGGGAAGAAGTGAAAAGGCTGAAAATGGTCTTAGTGACGAACAGCGGGTAAGATCCCGAATCGACAATAGTTACCGGAAAATGAGCCTATATATGGAGCATTTTCTGAATCAAACCCAGGCGGAGCTCGCCTGGAAGCCGGAATATATCCGCTCGGAGCAATCGCTCTATTTCGGTCATCCGTTTCATCCTTATCCGAAAAGCACCGAAGGTTTTGACTTTAGCGAACTTGCCGCTTACAGCCCTGAGATGGGTGCATCCTTTCAACTGCATTATTTTGCAGTCCGCAAGGAGCTGGTGCATGAAGAGTGGCTGGATGGAGAAGAAGCCGTGGCGCTTCGGCCTTTCGCTACCTTGCATGCGCGTCAGCAGTTAGGCGATGCAGCAGGAAACTACAAATTGCTGCCTATGCATCCTTGGCAGGCGGTTCATATCCTGCGCCAGCCGCAAATTCAGGAAAGGATGAAGAAATCGGATATCATCAGCCTTGGTTTATGCGGTCCTGTCGTATATCCGACTTCATCGGTAAGAACAGTGTGGGAACCGGCCGGAGGCTACGGCTTCAAGCTGCCGCTGCATGTTCGCATCACGAATCTGCTGCGTGAGAATACGCAGGAGCAAGCAGAACGGACGATGGATGCGGCACGCGTGCTGCATCATCTTAAGGATGCGTGCAACAAGGATCATTTTCAGATTCTTTCCGAAACGGGTTACAGCAGTGTTCGGTTGGCAGAGATGCCAGAGGAATGGTCAGCTTGTTTCACGGTCATTTACCGTCCAATGAAGCTTCCTAACCCATTCACGTACGTGCTGGCTTCGGTGTTAGAAAGCTTGCCAGGGCAAACGGAGCCTAAACTGATCCAGGCAATTAGACAAAGCGGGCAAGGAACACTGCCTGACTTGCGGAAGTGGCTGGCTGCATACTTGCGAATCTCGATGGTATCGCTGCTGCGCCTTCTAGCCGAGCAGGGAATTTCCTTCGAGGCTCATTTGCAGAACTCGCTAGTGTCCTTGAAGAAGGGCATGCCCGATTGCTTCTATGTCCGCGATCTCGAAGGCGTAAGCATCGACCGCCGTAAGGCAGTAGAAGCTGGCTGGACTCAAACGCTGCTGGCAGAGAACAGTCCTGTTCTCTACGAAGAGTCTGAAGCTTGGATGAGAACAAAATATTATTTCTTCGTGAATCACTTAGGTTCACTAGTCCATACGATTGCGGCCCATAGCCGTGAAGCTGAAGAGCCATACTGGCGAATCGTCCAGGACGTGCTCCAACAAGAGCGTTCGAGAGCGGACGAAAGGATGCTTCCTTACCTTGATGATTTGCTGTATAGCGAAAGCCTGCCCGCGAAAGCCAATTTTACAAGCTGTTTTTTATCTAGGGGAGAAAAACCGCTGTTTGTCGACATCCCAAATCCGATGAAGGTGTAACTGTGGAGAAGTGGAAACGGAATCTTTACATTTTATACGTCGGTCAATTTCTGGCTATGGCCTCAACGAGCAGCATTACCCCCTTTCTACCGCTGTACTTACAAGAACTCGGACTTACGGATCCGAAAAAGGTGCTTTTCTGGTCCGGCATGATCTACGGAGCGAACTTGCTGACGGCCTTTCTGTTCTCCCCGATCTGGGGAAAGTTGGCTGACCGCTATGGGCGCAAAGTGATGCTCGTCCGATCCGGCATCGGCATGGCGGTCACGATTACATTGATGGGCGTTGCCGCCAGCCCGGTGCATTTGCTGCTGCTGCGTCTCGTCAACGGCGTGCTTTCCGGGTTCGGCCCGGCGGCCATCGCCCTTACCGCCACGAATACGCCGAAAGAGCGCAGCGGGTATGCGCTGGGTATTTTACACTCCGGGGCGGTAGCCGGAACGATTTGCGGGCCGCTGCTGGGCGGCTTGATGGCTGACCATTTCGGCCTGAGAGAGGTGTTTTTTTATACCGGCATCAGCATTTTTGTAGCCGCCCTAATCGTTATTTTCGGCGTTAAGGAAAAGTTCGAGAAGAAAGTGAAAGCGGAAAAGAAAACAGATCTGATTCAGGATTTTAAACTCATTGTGGCTAGAAAGCCAATTGCCTCGCTTTTCGTCTCCTCCGCACTATTAAGGGCGGCCATGATCGGCACCCTGCCGCTCATTCCGCTATATGTACAGCATTTGGCGGCTGGATCCGATAATCTGGTCGTTCTGGCAGGGATCACCTCGGCATCTATGGGGATAGCCAATATGATTACAGCTCCGTATCTGGGCAAATTGGGCGACAAATACGGATCGCATCGGATTTTTATCTATGCGGTACTTGGCGCGATTGTGTTTTCGATCCCGCAGGCGTTTGTCCACCAATTATGGCAGCTAATTGTCTTAAGATTTTGTACCGGCGCTTGCATTGGCGGCATGATGCCATCGATGAACGTGCTGATTCGGCAGTATGCACCGGCAGGCATGGAGAGCCGCACATACAGTTATGTCAACTGCGCTGTGCTGCTTGGCGGCTTGGCAGGCTCACTCGGTATGGGTGCCATCGCGTCGAACTTTGGCTTGCCGATGATCTTTCTGTGTGCAGCCGGACTGCTGATTATGAGTAACATTTGGATGAGATTGAACGTGTTTCCCCACATCACGCAGCGCAAGGAATCGGCTGCTCTGGCCGTCGGCCAGGAAATAATCAAATGAGGTGTAGCGAATGAATACGACACAATGGGTATCTGCAAGCCAGGCTGATTTGGATAAAAAAGTAGAAGAACGGGTGCTTGGCCAGTTAATTGAGGCTGTTCTTTATGAGCAAATTGCCATTCCCTTAAGCGGAGTGCCGGCGTCCGGATTTGATGGGGAGCTTGTTCTGCAAGGGAAAGCGGCTGACGGGGAGACGGTTGCCTACCGTTTTCAGGCAAGAAGAAAAAAGACCTTTGACCGCATCCGTTTAGCCAGAGATACGATCAAGCGCCAGAAGGGGAAGGAAGAATGGGCCACTGCGCAAGTGTCCCAGTTCGTTCTGGAAGTGCTTGGCCAGATTCAGCCGGACAAAGAACGCCTGGATATGCTGCTTCAAGAGCTGCAAAGCACGTTCGTGAACGATGTTCAAGCTCAGGCATACCGGGCATCTTTGCCACAAGCAGGGCAGCAGCGCAGCTATGATGAGTTGGAAAGCTTGCTGGACGGCCATCCGTATCACCCGTGCTACAAGTCTCGAATCGGCTTTAGCTTGGAGGAAAATGCACGGTACGGCCCTGAGTTTAATCAGGATCTGCAGCCAGTATGGCTGGCCGTTGCCAAGGCTTATAGCCAACTTTCCCTGTTGAAAGGCGAAGATTACCGGAACATCATTCAGGCTGAACTTGGCAGCGAAACGGTTAGCCGGTTCGAGGCGATTTTGACCGATAAAGGGTTGAATGCGGCTGATTATCTGTTCATGCCTGTTCATCCTTGGCAGTGGGAACACATGATTACCTCTGCCTTTCAGCAGCAATTAACGGATTCTACCATCGTGAAGCTTGGGTATGGTGATGATGTCTACCGTGCGCAGCAATCCATTCGCAGTTGGGCGAATCAGTCGAACCCAGAGAGAGCTTATTTGAAAATGGCGCTGAATATTACGAATACTTCGACCAGGCGCATGCTCGCGAAGCATACGATTCTGAACGCGCCGCTTGTTTCGCGCTGGTTGTTGTCGTTGACGGAGAAAGATGAGACGGCTCAGAAGCTTGATCTTGTTTTTCTGGCTGAATTTGCAGGCATCACCTATGAGTATGATAAGCTCCCTGCTGACTTGCAGCCGCAGGCCTACGGGAACTTGGGGGTCGTGTGGAGGCAAAGCGTACACCGCTTCTTGAAAGACGGCGAAGCCGCTATTCCGCTGAGCTCCGTCACGTATGTAGACGGTCAGCTGCCATTCATTGAGCCGTGGGTACAGCAATATGGCCTCCAAGCCTGGACGCGCCAGCTGCTTAATACAGCCATAACCCCGCTTATTCACATGCTGTATGCGCACGGATTGGCGATGGAGTCGCATGCTCAAAATATCGTGCTCATCCATAAAGACGGCCTGCCTGCTCGATTGGCGTTGAAGGATTTCCACGATGGCTTGCGGTTCTCCAAAGCGCAGCTTCCACAGCCGGAGCTTTGTCCGGATCTGAACTTGGAACCTGCAGCGCACCGGGCAATCAACCGGCATTCCTATATGCAAACGGATGACTTGGAAGCCGTGAAAGATTTTCTGCATAGCGCCTTTTTCTTCGTATGTTTAGGCGACATCGGGATATTTTTGAACGAGCGTTACGGGCTGGAAGAGTCGGAGTTTTGGCAAATGGCCGCTGATGTCATTCGGCAGTATCAACAGGAGCACCCTGAGCATGAGGCTAATTTTAAAAAATATGATCTCTTCTCCGATACAATTCGGATCGAACAATTAGCGCGTAGAAGGCTATGGAAGGACATGGAAGTCGATCCGAAGCATGTTGCGAACCCCTTAGCCCAATATCGTTTCTCACAAGGAGGCCGTGTATAATGCCAAACAAACATTCGGGCAATAAGGCTGAACAACGGGTAATGGAAGATCTGGTTAATGCTTTGCTGGCGGAACAATTTCTAGAAGGTCAAGCGTCTGTAGAGCTGCTAACCAAAGAAGAATGGACTTCAATTGCCTCCCAGGACGATCAGTTGAAAATGGTTCAGGAGCAATTCGGAGCTGAGGTAGAATCGCAGGCAACTCATGTATATCGGTGGAAGCTGGAGGATGCCGTCATTGTGTTTCCAGTGGGCACGTCGATCACGCAGCCATATCGGTTTGAAGCTTCCTACGGTGTATATAAAGTAAGCCAAGGGAATCTGTCCAGGCTCGGCTCGTTGGAGCTTATGGGGCATGTTGTGACGCTGTACGCTAATGACCCGGTGGCGGTAGATCCATATGGCGCAGTGAAGTTCCTGCATATGATCGAACAAACGCTGCTGCAAACCTCATTTTCGCTGGAAAATGAGCAGCCGAGCGCGCCGATTCTCGGATTGCCGCAGGCGGCTTCCCTGCTGGAGGCAGAGCGTAAAGCGGCTTACCGTGACCGGCCTTTCCATCCAGTGTCCAAAGTGAAGCAAGGATGGGTTTATGACGAGTGCAGCAGCTACACGGCTGAATTCGGACGTCCGATCAAGCTGAACTGGATGGCTGTGAAGCAGGATTACGTCGTATCCGGGCTTGAGGAAGGGCGCGAGTTGTTTCCGGTAGACCTGCTGCTTTCGGAGGAGGAACGAAATCAAATCAACGCGGAGCTGGACAGACGCGGTCTAGGTGAAGGCGCATATACAGCGATTCCTGTGCATCCATGGCAGATGTCCGCAATTTTACCGGAGCAGATGAAAAGAGAGCTCGAAGAGAAGATCTGCATTCCTTTGGAGACGGAAACGGGCACCTTCTACGCAACATCATCCGTGCGTTCCCTCATGCCGGAAAATGAGAGTCCTTATCATGTGAAACTGACGTTAGGCATTTATTCACTTGGCGGGCTGCGCTATTTGTCGGCAATTAAGCTGATGAACGGCCAGCAAGCGGAGTCCTTGATGAGACAAGCCGTGGAGCGGGATACTGTGCTGAAGCAAAAGCTGTTTTTATGCGATGAAACAAAATGGTGGGCGTATTTGCCGGAAGACCGGGATTTGTTCGCAGACTATCCAAGACATTTATCTACGATGATTCGGGAATATCCGGCAGAGCTTGTCCAAGATGCTGATATTCGTCTTCTGCCGATGTCGGCGCTGTCGGTTCATGAGTCTGTGGAAAACGGGCATCTATTTGATGAGTGGTTAAAATGGATTGGATCGAATCAAAGTGCCGATACCGTCGTGCAGCTGTTTCGTGAAGTGCTGGTGTCCTACTTCGAGATCTGTTTCCGCTTGTTCCGACTCGGGATGATGCCGGAAGTGCATGGCCAGAACTGTGTGCTGGTCTGGAAGCATGGCAAAATCGAAGGGCTGCTGCTTCGCGATCATGATGCGCTGCGCGTGCATGTGCCTTGGTTAAACGCGAATGGTCTCGAAGACCCGGCGTACACGCTCCGTGCGGGATATCCGAACTCGCTGTATCACGATCAGCCGCAAAAGCTGCTGACTTTTTTCCAAATGCTCGGCATCCAAGTGAACAGCTACGCCATACTGAAAAGCGTTGCTGACTACTACGGCTTGAAAGAAGCGTTCTTGTGGAAAGAGCTTCAGTCATGCTTGGAGGAGGCCATCCAGAAAGCAGAAGTGCCGGAGGAAGTAGCGGAAGTTCTGAACGATGCTCTGTTCGTTAAGGCTGCTTGGCCATGGAAGCAAATCGTGCGTCCGCTTCTTAAAAAACAGGCCTTGCGCGTTCCGGGCAGCATGCCTTATGGCCAAGGCGAAGTGGCGAATCCCTTTCATGTTTTGAGTGAGGCACATCAGACAAAGGACTTGAGCAGAGAAGCTCAGCTTACGAGTCGCGCATAATTAACGATGTTAAGGAATTTAAGGCAGTTAACGATAGGAGAGATCACGTATGTTTCGTATTCAACCAAGGGTACAAGGCGTAACGCCTGAACTTCTGGAGCTGTATAAAGACATTAGCCCCTCTACGATCGGTCATATGACAGACTTCGGCTTTCTGCACGGCGCTCAGCCGCTATTCAGGCCGATTCGGCTGTTGGGGAACGCTGTAACGGTACGTACACCGCATATCGACTCCAGCGCCATTACTAAGGCTATGGAGTTAGTGCAGCCCGGGGATGTGCTCGTGATTGACATGTCCGGCGATGAGCAGCGTGCTTGTTGGGGAGAATTCAGAACCTATGCGGCGATAGCCAAAAAGGTTGCCGGTGTCATTGTTTCCGGCTGCGCTGCGGATGTTCGCGCGATTACGGGACTCGGCTTTCCCGTGTACTCCAAGGGAATCAGCGCGCTCACCACGCGGACGCTGAAGCTGGAGGGCGAGGTCAATACGCCTGTTAGCGTATTTGGGGTAAGCATTCAACCCGGCGATTTGATCGTGGGGGATGATGACGGTGTTTTCGTTATCAATCCGAGCGAAGCGACGGAAATCGGTTTGAAGGCTTTGGAGAAACAGCACAAAGAAGAGCAGAGAAGAAAAGAATACGGCTACGTCCTGCCGATCTAGATAAATTCCAGTATATGAGGTGATAGGAGTGAAAGAACCGAAGAAACAGCTGCATTTGAACTTGTTTATTTTGAGCACAGGCCATCATGAAGCCTCATGGCGGCATCCAGACGCGCAGCCGCAGCTTGCGACAAGTCTGGACTACTACCAGCAGCTGGCCAAAACTGCCGAGCGCGGCAAAATGGATTCTATCTTTTTGGCTGAAAAATACAGGTTAACCCCGTTAATTAAATATCGGGTCATTCCCCAGCTTGAAGCGTTCACGCTGCTATCGGCGATAGCGGCCGTGACCGAGCATATCGGACTGACGGCAACGGCCTCGACCACTTACAATGAGCCGTACCATATTGCGAGGAAATTCGCTTCTCTCGATCACATTAGCGGAGGTCGGACGGGGTGGAATATCGTGACTTCGACAGGGGATGCAACGGCGCATAATTTTAGCAAGGAGCACCATTTGGATCATAAAGTCCGTTATGAACGCGGCAAGGAATTCGTGGAGGTTGTGAAACGGTTGTGGGCTGGTTGGTCGGAAAACTCGCTGCTGGTTGATAAGCAGTCAGGCATCTATGCCGATGTCAGCCGGATTAAGGGCGCTGAATTTGCCGGTGAATTTTTCTCTGTAAAAGGGGCCTTGAATATCCCGCGTTCTCCGCAAACGCACCCTGTCTTGGTGCAAGCCGGTTCATCCGAAGATGGCAAGCAGTTTGCTGCCGAGTTGGCGGAAGTGATTTTTACGGCGCAGAACACGATGGAGGAAGCGATTGCCTTTTATACCGATGTGAAAAGCAGATTGAAGCAGTTTGGGCGTTCCGAGGATCAATTGAAAATCCTGCCTGGGTTTATCCCATTTGTCGGGGATACGGAAGCGGAAGCCAAGGCGAAAGAAAGAGAGCTGAATGAGCTGGCCGTTTCGGAATATGGCATTCGTAGCCTATCGGATCTGCTCAAAATCAATTTGTTTCAATATCCGCTGGACGGTCCCGTGCCGCTCGAGGATCTTCCATCCATAGACGAGATTCAGGGGCAGAAAGCGCGGTTCCAATTATACGTCGATCTGGCGCGCCGGGAAAACCTGACGATTCGAGAGCTGATTATCCGGACGGCTGGAGGCAGAGGGCATTTTACTTTTGCCGGAACTGCTGTGCAGATTGCAGACGAGATGGAGCGTTGGTTGGTGAACGGAGCGGCAGACGGGTTTAATTTGATGCCTGCGCTCTTGCCTGGAGGTTTGGATGACTTTGTGAATAAAGTCATTCCCGAGCTCCAGAAAAGGGGCATTTATCGCACGGAATATACAGGTTCCACGTTGAGAGAGCATTTAGGTTTAACCCTTGAACATGAACTGGTAACACGCAGTTAGGTCTGGAGGTATGGAGATGGTTGTCAGAAAAGTCCAAAAAAGTGGTCGCGAATGTCCATTTTCATTACCAGGTACTTCTGTATAATAAGAATGAGAATCAATATCATTGATCGAATATATATGTAGGGGGATCAACAAAAATGGTAAGGCAAAAAAAAGCAACACTAGTATTGGCTGCAATGCTTTCAATGGCGGCTATATTTACAGGCTGTCAGCCTAAGCAGGAAGCGGCTCCGGCAGCCGCACAGACGCAAGCGCCGGCACAGGCGACTGCGGACGCGAATAGCGTTAGAGTGATCAAGCACGCGATGGGTACGACAGAAATCAAAGGTACGCCTAAAAAAGTCGTGACTTTGTTCCAAGGGGCGACAGACGCTGCTTTGGCTTTAGGCGTGAAGCCGGTTGGAGCGGTTGAGGCGTGGATCGAGCAGCCTTGGTACAACTACATCAAGGACAAAATGGACGGCGTTACGAACCTGGGGTCGGAAAATCAGCCGAACCTGGAGAAATTGGTTGCTTTGCAGCCGGACCTTATTATCGGAAGTAAATTCCGTGATGAAAAAATTTATGAGCAATTAAAAGCTATTGCACCAACGGTAATGACGGAAGACGTTTATTTCTGGAAAGACTCATTGAAATTGACAGCTGAAGCGACGAATACGAAGGATGCCGAAACTAAGTTTTTGGCGGACTGGAATAAAAAAGTGACGGATTTTAAAGCGAAAATGGGAGATAAATTGAAGCTGGAAGCCGGCATCGTTGACTTCCGTGTAGATCACGCCCGTATCGTGTACACAGGGTTCTCGGCATCTGTCTTAGAGGAGCTCGGCATTACTCGCCCAGCTAACCAACGTGGCAAAGAGTGGGGCATTCAGCTGCAATCCAAAGAGAATATCACACAAATGGATGCGGACCTCATTTTTGACCAAACGGCAAATCGTACGGACGGACGCTTGGAGTTAAGAAAAACTTGGAGTGACTCTCCATTGTGGAAAAACTTGAGAGCTGTTAAAGCAAATAAAGTATTCGAAGTGAATGCAGCGACGTGGAATAACGGTTCCGGCCCGTTAGCAGCAACTCTAATGATTGATGATCTTTATAAATTTTATGGTGTGACGAAATAATTGAAATTCTGAGGCTGTTGACCTTTATGTCAACGGCCTTCCGTTAATTTTACAGTAAATTTAGATGAGGAGGGTCCCTGTGAGACCATTATTGCACCAGACACCCTATAAAGCGCTGGGTTTGGTGTTTGGATTAATTATTTTTGTACTATCTTTTGTGCTAAGTGTTGTGCTAGGTTCATCGCATACAAGCCTTGCTTCAGTTGTGCAGTCGTTGATTCATTATGATGTGAATTCGAACGAACAAGTGATTATTCGAACGACCCGAATTCCCCGGGCTCTATTCGCTACGATGGTTGGAGGAAACCTGGCCATTGCAGGTGCGCTCATGCAGGCGCTGACACGGAATCCGTTAGCGTCCCCAAGTATTTTTGGCATCAATGCAGGGGCCGTATCTTTTGTCGTCATCGCGATTACATTTCTCCCGCTTACGTCAATTGACCAATTGATTTGGGTAGCCTTCGCTGGCGCAGGTATTGCTGCTTTCGCTGTATATTTCCTCGGTTCTCTAGGGCGAGAGGGACTGACGCCGATTAAAATTGTATTGGCCGGTTCCGCCATGACCGCACTGTTCAGTTCGTTTACGCAAGGGATGTTGGTCGTTCGTGAGGCTACCTTGCAGAATGTCATGTTTTGGTTAGCAGGGGCTGTGGCGGGCAAAAACCTGGATACGTTGATTCCGGTGCTGCCCTATATGTTAATTGCCGCCGTTACGGCTCTGGTCATAGCACATCCGGTTAACATCCTTGCTTCGGGTGATGATGTAGCCAGAGGCTTGGGCCAGAAGCTTGGACTAGTTAAAGTGACGGTAGCCATAACCGTGATCCTATTAGCGGGCAGCTCAGTGGCAGTCGCCGGTTCGATCGGTTTCGTCGGTCTCGTGATTCCGCATATCGCCCGGTTTGTGGTTGGCCTCGACTATCGTTGGGTGATTCCATATTGTGCTGTTTTCGGGGCCATTTTGCTTCTTTTGGCTGATCTTGTTGCCCGGTTTGTCATTATGCCGGGAGAGATACCGCTTGGTGTTATGACCGCTTTGATCGGCGTGCCTTTTTTCATCTATACCGCTAGAAAAGGGCTGCGTTCGAAAGGAGGGACGTCATCGTCATGAGTCGGTTAATCGTGTACCGAAGTAAAACCGGCAAGTTTTCTTTTCTTTTTCATAGGAGGACACTTCTTGTTATATCTGGTCTGACATTGCTGACAATCGTGTTGTTCTTGATTAGTACGGGGCTTGGCAGCAATTTCATTGCACCACAGGATGTTTTGAAAGCAATCTTTGGAGAAAGCACTCCGCAGCATGAATTAGTGATCGGAACGCTAAGGCTTCCGCGGATTATTGTGGCCATCCTCGTGGGCGCTTCGCTGGGTGTTGCTGGATCGATTCTTCAAGGAATGATTCGTAATCCGCTTGCCTCGCCTGATATTATTGGCGTAACCGGAGGGGGCACGCTAGCGGCAGTTACGTTCATTACTTATTTTGCAGGCACTGTCAGCATTCATTGGCTGCCTGTAGCTGCTCTTGTGGGGGCTGGCATCGTGTCCCTGATCATTTATTTATTGGCGTGGCATAAAGGGATTACACCTACGAGGCTGGTTCTAATCGGGATCGGAATTTCGGCGGCGACCAGTTCCTTAACGATGTTAATGATCGTGCTCAGCCCGATGAATTCAGCGACCAAAGCGTATACGTGGCTGACTGGGAGCGTCTACGGCACATCTTGGGACAACGTGTATACCTTGCTGCCTTGGGTCATTGTGTTCATTCCATTGGCGCTCTATTTTGCCAGGCATATTAACTTGCAGGAGATGGGAGACGACCTGGCTGCAGGGCTAGGAGCCACCGTTCAGCTGCATCGCTTTTTCTTGCTTTTCATCAGCGTGGCGTTGGCCGGTTCAGCCGTGGCGGTTGCCGGTGCGATTGGCTTCGTAGGATTAATTGCGCCGCATATTGCGAAAAAGCTGGTCGCTCCCTCGTATGGGGGATTAATTCCCGTATCAGCGCTGATTGGAAGCCTGATGGTCTTGATCTCCGATACCGTGGCAAGAACGGCGTTTCCTCCGCTGGATATTCCAGCCGGCGTGTTTACCGCAGCTATTGGCGCTCCGTTTTTTATTTTTCTGCTGTATCGGAATCGGAATCGATGAGGGGGGAGGCGGCAGTTTCTTCAAGGAAAAATAGACCAAACTTTATGGTTTGGTCTACTTTGTTTACTTACCTATAGCTCATATGTAGTGGAGTTGTGTAATAAATTTTTTTATATTTGGAAGAAATTCCTCTGCTTTTACCATATTATTTTTTAGAATGTTATCTAGCGTAAGGAAATTAGTCCCATAAAGATTTGCTAGGCTAACGTTGGCGGCATCCGCTGAACCCAGATGCTTCTTGAGTTTTATTTGGTGTAAAACGGAATCTTTGTCCCCTTCGAGTACTTTCAATATGCCCTCTTCAATAAAAATAGTCAGCATATTTTCAATAAATGCCTCCAGGTCATTGCGATCTGTATCAGAAAACATAATACCGAAGCGTTCAGTGAAATTCTTAAGCGATCTGGTAGATAAATGCAACACTTCATTTACAACAAGCGGATTCGTATATAATAAAATGAGTTCGCTCTCAGGGAAAATATAATTGTCGAACAGTTCCTTGACCGTCTCATGCCATGGGTCATGGCTTGAGGCTAGAGCCAACAGAATCCCTGTATCAACTAAAATATCTTCCCCTTGATCGAACCCTTGAAATTCATGTGGATGATTAAAATCAACGATCACCATACTTTTCCCAATCCCTCACTTGATTCAAGTTTACGGGGGTTGTGGGAGCTTTGCCGATAAATTGCTTCATAATATCCTTTTGTCTTGTTGTTAAACCCAGGTTAGTTTTTGGAATGGGCTTTGCCTCTTTATGAGCAGCTTCAGTAAGTGGCATGTCCTTACCCTCCTTACCGCTACATTCACTCATAGCCAAAACCTCCTAAAAGAAATTTAGGACTATTATATGCTAGAATGATAGGAAATATACTTCTGCTTCTGAAGTACCTATTGTTCTAGTAATTATATCATTTGTTATGTAATACATTCAATATAAATGGAAATATTTTCATCTATTAGAAACCGATCGAGGGCCTTCGACTTTACTAGATCAGACCTAACAAAAAGGAACGGACACGGGAGATTCCCTGTGTCCGTTCCTTTTTGTTCGGCAATATGATGCTGCGCTCACGCCTCCGCAGCACGTATTCAGCACGCAGGTGGCTGCGCTTGAAGAGTGTTGCGGCTGCAATCTATATACATCGGGTAAACAACTTCTCTTTTTTGGACGGAAGATAAAGACAGTGGCAATGTCTCCTCCGAGGCTCCGAAATCCGCCAGCCCCTCAAATACCTCAATGACCTTCGAAGGGTTTTCACTGCTTTCATTCCCGTGTTGACTCTGATAGGAGAACCTCATCGCTTTGTCCTTTATGAGCACATCTACAAACATGCAGAACATGATACCTACAACGAACACACCCATTATAATGAATTCCAAATCTCTCATCATGGTTGTCCTCCTATGAATCATTTTTCATAGGTTAACTTACTTTGGATAAAATGTCGCTCGAATGTCGGTGTCGTATTCTAGCTTATTTTAACGACAAGGCTCAATTGCCCTCATTTGCCCTGTTCCTTACTCAAAATAGGCTTTTTTCCCTTTTCCATGAACGCCGGCTAACCCAATTTGCCCGAATCCGGTTACCCCTTCACGGGTGCCGTCAATCATCGGATCGACGTAGCGGGCAAACCAGGCTTCCAATTCGCCTCTCATCGCGACGCTCTGCTCTTGCGTCTCCGGCAGGTCGATCAGATTATGCCTTTCATCGGGATCCTCGGCCAAATGGTACAGCTCATGCGGACCGTAAGGGTAGCGGTGCACATATTTCCAGTCGGTCGTCCGAATCATGCGCACAGGACCATACTCGTCATAAATGACAACCTGCTCACGCATTGGAGCCGATTCGCCCAGGAGGAGGGAGTGGAAGCTTGATCCAGGAAGCTTGATGGTGTTTGGTTGCTCACAGCCCACATAAGCAAGCAGCGTAGGCATGAAATCGTACCCGCTTACGAGATTATCACAAACTTGCCCTTGGGGAATAATGCCTGGCTGGCTAAAAATGGCCGGCACTTTGACAGAAGTATCGAACATGTTCTGCGGGAACGTCCCGTTTCCTTTTCCCCATATGCCGTGATGGCCGCAGTTGAAGCCGTTGTCTCCCATATAAATAATCAGGGTATCTTTGCGAATGTCCATGCTGTCCAGCTTATCTAAGATCCGGCCGATATTCGTATCCATCGCGGTTACAGCGGCAAAGTAACCTTTCAAATTCTCCCGTTGATCGTCCGACCATGGCGCTGTTTTGATCGACCATGGATGCTTGGGCTCCTGCGGACAAGTTTCGAATTTGCAGTTATCGTAAGAATCGACAATGTCCTGAGGATGATTATCGATCCATGGGCTGTGAGGCGCCGTGTAGTGGACGCTTAAGTAGAACGGCTTGCTGCCGTCCTGACGATCCAAGAAGGAGAGCGCATCGTCCGTGATGACGTCGGTCAAATAGCCAGGCTCATTCACCAGCTCGCCGTCGCGAATCATCGGGGCATCGTAGTAATTGCTGCCGCCGCTTTGGTGCGCATACCAGTGCGTGAAGCCTTTTTGCGGTGTGATACTGTCTCCCAAATGCCATTTGCCGCTTAGTCCGCAAACGTAACCGGCACCGGCCAACACATCCGTGTACGCCATCTGCCCCTGCAAATATTGAATAGCGGAGTTACCTACATTGCCATCCCGGATCCAATCGTGTACACCATGCTGGGATGGAATGCGCCCAGTCATCAGCGAAGCGCGTGCCGGCGAGCAGACCGGTGAGGTGCAGAAAAAGCTGGAGAACCTCATCCCTTGGTCTGCAAGGCGATCCAAATGAGGTGTGCGAATCTCGTGATTGCCTGCACATCCCATAGCCCACGCCCCGTGATCGTCCGATAAGATGACTATAATGTTAGGCTGCTCATTTCGGTTTGCATGCGTCGATTCCTGCTTTTGATCGGTACTCATCGTCGTTCATTCGCCTCCATCACTTATTTTTTTTGTGCCAAATAAGCTTTATTGACAGCTTCCAGTACCTTGTCGCCGCCTTGTTCCCGCCACTTCTTGGACAGTTCGGCTAGCCCGCTGTCGATATCCTTCTTGCCCGTAATCATATCCAAATAATATTGATTGGCCAGTTCATTAATGACACTGCCTCGTTCAATTTCTTCCGGCGTTGTCGTGCTGACCAAATTCGGAACCATATATTTGGAGGCAATCTCTACGGATTGTTTAGCCCTGTCCGCTTGAGGTTCGGTTTGCGGCAAGTAGGTTTCCGTCAGCGGCCAAACAACACTGCCCCAAGCAAGCGGATGAGACCATCCATTCGACGCGAAGTTATCTTTTGCCCGCTCTTCTTCATTGTAAGTGATTTTATCGCCTTGTTTGGAATAATGGACGCCTTCGATCCCTAGCTCCAGTAAATCACGGCCTTCTTTGGAAAGCATGAACTCAATGAATTTAGCCGCTTTTTCCGGATTTTTTGCACTTTTCGTAATAGCCGTGAATAAGCCGCTCTTCGGAGCCTGCGCCAAACCCCGTTTTCCATCCGGACCAGCAGGCGGAGCCATAAACCCAAGCTTGCCGTTAGGATTCACTTTTTGCAAACTTGTTTCCAGTCGACTCACATGCCGGTAAAGAGCAGGGGCCATGAATCCGACTTTGCTTTGATAAAACTTCTGTTCGCGCTGCTGCGTGTCGTTGAGCAAAAATTCGGGATCGATCAGCTTCTCGCTCCACAATTTGTGAATATATTGAACGCCTTGTTTAAATGCGGGATGCTCAAAAATAGGAGTGACTTTCCCAGCGTTATCTAGCGCCCAGTCGGAGTAAGGCAAACCATAGGCATAAAAAACGAAGTTGAAGGAACCGTTAAACCCGGTACTCTTAACTCCCGTTAGGCCATAGGTGTCCGCTTTACCGTTTTTGTCCGGATCTTGCGTAGCAATGGCTTTCATGGTTTGATAAAAGTCATCCAGCGTCTCAGGCGGTTTCAGCCCAAGCGTTTCCAGCCAGTCCGCTCGGTAGGCAAGCGCTTGATTGGAGCGTTCGAGTTCGACGAATGGATAACCGTAATACTTTCCGTCAACAGCCGTTCCCTTGAAATTGGCTTCAATTTTCGCTTTCGCGGTCGGCATAACGGGGAAATAGTCGTTAAGCGGGACTAGCAACCCCTCACTGATCCATTGGCTTACGGAAGCCGATGGGTAGTTAATGGTTACGACATCTGGCATATCGCCCGAAGCCATGGCTACGCTGATTTTCTCATATCCGCCCTCGGGAACGGTTCTGACTTCGAGATCAATGCCTAGTCGCTTGTTAATTTCAGCAATAATGCGGTCCCCAGGCTGAATCGACTTGGCGGCCGCATCGCCTGATGTCAGAAACACCAGCTTCGTGGGCTGCCCGTTTTTTGCGCTGCCCTCGGTCAGGTTCGTATTGTCCGTTTTAGTGGAACAACCTGCCGTTGTTAATGCAAGTATTGAAGCTAATGCAAAACGGACCCATTTTGTCTGCAATCGCATTCTCATGTTCGTTCCTCCTTATTTTCCTATACTTTAAATTACGATACTTGTTACTCCTTAACTGCTCCAAGCGTAACCCCTTGCACGAAATAACGCTGAAAGAAGGGGTAGATAAGAATAACAGGAATGACGGATATCATAATCGTCGCCATTTTGACGGATGGACCGAGCAGGAAAGGGCTGTCCCCTCCCGATTGGAAAGCGGCCTCGTTATCAATCAGCATGGAGCGCAGGAAGAGCTGTAGAGGCCATATCTTTTTATCCGTAATGTACATGACTGCCGTGAAAAATTCGTTCCATCTGGATACCGAATAGAAGAGGGCGATCGTTGCCAACGCCGGCATGGAAAGGGGGACGACCACCCTTAGTAAAATGCCGAAATCATTACATCCGTCTAGCTTAGCGGACTCTTCCAAGCTCTCCGGTATGGAGCTGAAAAAGCTGCGCATAATGATCAGGTTATAGGTTGTAATGGCTGTCGGAACCATCATGGCCCATACGGTGTTCATCATGCCAAGCTGTTTAATGACCAAGTAAGTCGGAATAATACCACCGCTGAACATCATCGTAAAAATGATCAGGAACATGACCGTTCTGCCGCCGGGAAGCTGTTTTTTGGAGAGAGCATAGGCGGCCATTGTGGTTGCGATCATGCTGATGACTGTACCCAGGACGGTTATGAAAATGCTAATCCCGTAAGAAGTCCATAGTTGCTCCAGACTGAGCATGTATTGATAAGCCTCGAATGTCACGCTCTTTGGAATTAGATGCAAACTTGAAGTCAGGCTCTCTTGCATTGGCGTAATCGAGACAATCAGCGAATCCCAGAACGGATATACCGTCAGTAACGCCAATAGAGCAAGGAGCGCGTAATTGAGCGAGTCGAAGATTTTGCTTCCTAAGCTGCTGTTAGGCATAGCTGTCCCTCCTAATACACACCCTGCTCGCCGAGCGCTCTGGACAACCAGTTGGCGACGATAAGCAGCGTGAAGTTGATAGCGGATTTGAACAGGCCGACTGCGGCAGCCAGGCTGTAGCGCCCTTCGGTGAGCCCGATTCGGTAAACGTAAGTGTCGATGATATCGGCTACCCGATAGACGCCAGGATGATACAAAACGAATATTTGCTCAAATCCTGCCTCCATTAAGCTGCCGATCCGCAGGATGAACAAGATGATAATTGTACTGCGGATGCCCGGCAGTGTAATGTGCCAGATTCGCCGCCACCGATTCGCTCCGTCCATCACGGCGGCTTCATACAGCTGCGGGTTTAGACCCGCCAAAGCAGCCATGTAAATGATCGTATTCCAGCCGAACTCCTTCCAGATCATCGAACCTACCAACGTACTGCGAAAAATACGCTCATCGGTTAAGAAGCCGATCGGTTCCCCGTATAACGAACGGACGGCATTGTTAACGGCGCCCTGATCTGTAGAAAGCAAGCTGATCAAGAGACCGCCCATAATGACCCAGGAAATAAAGTGAGGCAAGTAGATAATGGTTTGAATGGTCCGCTTGAACATAATTTTACGGGCTTCATTTAATAGAATAGCGACGATAAGCGGCAGTGGAAATCCAAAAACGAGTCTGTACAAGCTGATTACAATCGTATTCCAGAAGACTTGCCAAAATTTTTCTAATTCGAATAAATACGTGAAGTGCTGGAATCCGACCCATGGGCTGCCCATAATGCCTTTGGTGATGCTGAACTGCTTGAAAGCAATGAGCGCCCCGTACATCGGTACGTAATGAAACACCGTATAATAGATAAGCGCAGGCACCAACATGGCATACAAATAACGGTTGGCCAGTAAACGTTTCCAAAAAGTCGGTTTACGAAGCTGCCGTTTGCGTGCAATTGTCGTCATTGGCACTGACATAGCTTTCTTCCCCCTCTCTTCTCATGCATTTGTGACTGCACTTTCATCATAAAAAGGAGGGGGAGGCCGGGCAAGAATCAATACCGCCTAATGGATTCAATTTTCGTTTTTGATGAAGTATCAGATTTTCATTTTAGTATCAATTGTTGCCTTTTATCTCATTTTACCCCTTAATCCGCTGCACGGATCGCTGATTCCGATATTCGGAGGGAGTTAAACCGCAGTATTTTTTAAAGGTACGGATCAAATTTTGCTTCTGCCCGAATCCGGTTGCTTCCGCAATTTCGTTAATCGTTAAATACGTTTGTTCAAGCAAACGGCAAGCTTCGTTGTAACGCGTTTCGGTCAAAAAATCCAGGAAATTTTTCCCGGTCACTTCTTTGAACAATTTGGACACGTACTGGCTGTTCATCAACGCCATATCCGCGAGCGTCTGCAAGCTGATCGGCTCCCGGTAATTGTGCTTGGTATACTCGACCAGCTTCTCGACGACGTCTTGATGCTTGACTTCACGTTTTCCCTCCAGCTTTCCAGCGATATCGCGTATCACGAGATCAAGGTCGACGCGAACTTGCTCCAAGCTGTTCTTTTTGCTGAATGCCAAAATCAAGTCCGGACTGCCGTCTTCTTCATCTCCACAAAGCTCGATACGAACAGTCATGAGCGCATGAAGAAGCTGCGTCAACATAATGTCCTTGTAGGGGAAACCCACGAGCTCATCGCTCGCAAGCCGTTCGATCAGCTCGTCCTTGAGCTGCAGCGCCTTATCCGTGTTCCACGTTTTGAGCTCATGAATCAGCTTGTCCACGAGCTGCCTGCAGGCGGTGAAGCGACTCCGGTCCACGTGGTTGGTCTGATAGTCTGAAATGCTAAGAATGCTGCCTTTGCCGGCAATCCGCTCGTACAGCAAAGCATCCAAAGCCTCGTTATACGATAGGGAGATCTCGCTTAACTTTTCATACTTCCCGCCGATGCCTACGGTAACTGCCGTTCCATGCAGCTCATCGGCCACCCGGTTCCGCACCCGAATCGCCAGCTCCTTTGCATGATGGTAGGCGGATTGAGGGCCTCCCCAATGACCGGCGTTCATAATCAGTACATCACGGCTGTGGAACTGGCTGACGTACAGCCCTTTCCCACAAGCTGCGATGAGCTCTTCACAGATGGCTCGTACCTGAAAATGCAGTAAATTTAGCGCTTGCTCTTCAGGCTCAGCCGGAATATCGGCATCCGCATGAATGCGGAGCACAAGCACAATGAAATGAGCGTGCTCTAACTCGAGCTCATAGTATTGCATTTGACGCATCAACTCGTCGTCATTCGTCTTGCCGGCAAGCAGGCTGAGTACGACATGGTCCCGAATGACGAGTTCTTGACCGCGGAATTTTTCTTTGATTGCCTCGTTTTCGACGTATAGCCGGTTGACCGAATCGCCGATGTAGCTGAACTCATCTCGGTCGTGCATTTTGGAGAAAGGCTTGTCCAGCAGCGTTGAAATCATGTGAACCGTTTTTCTTACAGGCTTGTAATACCTGATGGATACGATAATCATCATCAGCATTCCCAGCGAAAAAGCGATATAGGAAATCAGGAGCGTCACGCGGATGACTTCGTGGGATTTCTTGAATACTTCAGCTGACGGATTCAGAGTCAAATAAATCCAGCCGTTGGCATCCGAGGTCAGAAAGGAAACAAGGGTATCCTGCCCATTGATCTTCTCCGTGAACGACCCTTCTTTCTCGCGCTGAATCCGCTGCATGTCCGCTTGATTAAACCGGCTAAGCAGCATGCTTTTATCCTTATACGAGAGCACTTCGCCCTCCTGGTTTAAAATGGCTACATTCCCGAGCTTGCGGTTATTCGAATTAACGACGGCGCTGTACAGCACATCCTCTTTCAAATTCATAAGGATCGCGCCTTTCTTCTGGATGCCCCAGATGGGGACGGAGAAAAGGAACGTCATGACATTCACGGAATGATCGCCTTCTTCCAGATGTACAGCTTGCCAATCGTAAATATGTTTGCTTTCCATAAATTGCTGCACCCCTTGCTTGTATGAAAACTGCTGCAAGTCGGTGATGCCGGAGGAGGAGATCAACTTTTGATTTTGGGCGCTGTACAAATAGATGGAGTCCAGGTACGTGGAGGAATTAATCCGCTCGGTAAGGAGATCTTCGGTATTTTTCAGAAATCGGTACTCCTCCTCCAAATCCCATGAAAGCCATACTGTTTTCTGCAGATCGGAGTGCAAGGCAAGCGAAGCCGCTGATTGCTTTACTTCTCCAAGTGCCTGCTCGACCATTTTCTTCGATTGCCCGAGCAATTCCTGATTATGGAGGAGCACTTCTTCTCTCAGCATCGAATCTGTATAGCGGTATACGAGCGTACCGACCAAGAGCGTAATCAACACGACGGCAATGGTCAAATGCAGCAAAAGACGTATAAAGATAGTACGTTTCATAGTTTCCCCCTAGAACGCCGGACTTCCGACCCTTTATATGTAAGCGCTTTATAAAAAAGTAATTCAAAACGGCTTAGCCAATAAGAAGCAGTATATCTATGAAGGATACCACAAAATTCGCCGGCATAGATGTTTAGCGGCATTAAAAATAAGACAACCCTCAGGAAATCTGAGTAATTTCAGACCTTGAGGGTTGTTATGTCTTTTTATTTGACAGTCCGAGCGGCGGAGCTTTCACTGCTAGAAGTACTTGAGAGCGTTGCGTCTGGCTCCAATTTGGTCTCTTCCCGCAGCAGATAGCCGAAAAACAGGATGTAGTAGGAGACGATGATGAAGAATACGCCCGCTGTCACGGGATCTTTCGTAAATTGTGTCAAATCAGCGGGATTCATGTTGGATGGGTTCGGAGTAAGCGCGATGAAAGCCACACGATAAATAATCCGGCCAAGGAATAGCACCAGAACGGCAATCTCAATCCATAGATGAGTGCGGTAATACCAGCCGTCGGGTCGGTGCTCGAAGCGGGTGTGGCGAATGGCGGTAAGCCCTAATCCCACGCCGGCAGCAAGTCCGATCAAATAACCGATGAAATGGATCGGATGGACGAAGCCCAGCAGGAAAATGGCGATTCCGAGGATGCTGAACAGCGTGAGACGAAATTTGAGCCGGCCCTTGGCAAGCTTTTGAAAACCAATGGTGCGTTTGGTTCGGCGATAAATGAAAAAACAGATCAAAACAGCAGGGATGGCGTAGTGCGTCCAATCTTGCATGGGTGTTCCTCCAATCGGTTTTGTAACATTTCCTCATTGTAGCAAATTTAGGCAGCTTGTCATAAGAAATCTTATTCCGTTTACAAAAAACTGTCATACACTTAATAGTAGTGCTATAAACTTACTATTACACACAAAATGCGCCGCAAGGAGTTGACATGCATATGGCTCTAATCACTCACGTTAATGTATGTAATGCAGATGATGAAATTTACTGCTGTCTAAGGAATAAAATTGTTAAGCTAGATGCCAATCAACAGAAACACTTCTGTCAGGGATGTAAAATGTTTGCTGGAAATGCAGACGACTATGGGCGTGGGGTATCCTGTGTGTGGGAAGATCTTCGCATCGTCAGCAATCCGCATATCGCTAAAGATCCGCTTGAAGAGTTCGCGAATAATCAAATCAAAGAAGTGCCGACTGAGGGGCCGGCCCTGTTTCTATATACAACCGAATGGTAAAACATATCCTATTTGATTTTGATGGGACACTTGTCGATTCCAGGGCTTTGCTTGTTAAGTTGTACAATGAAATAGCGGGACAGCATCAGTTTCGCAAGATTCGCGAACAGGATCTTGCGCTTCTCCGGACACTTTCGATTGCGGAGCGGGTCGATCGGTTAGGCGTGCCGGCCCTGCAGATACCTAAGCTTATCGTCGCCGGAAGACAGATGTATCAAGAGAACATTCGCACGCTTCACGTGGTGCCGGGCATGAAGGAGATTATAGCGAGGTTATCTTCCCATGGGCTGAAAAGCTCCATTCTCTCCTCCAATTCGGAGGCAAACATTCGTACGTTTCTGAAAAATAACAAGATGGAAGGCTCCTTTAAGGAAGTGATTTCGGCTAAACTTCTTTTCGGCAAGCATCATGCCATACGCAAAGTTATGAAGCAGTGGGGCACAACACCTGGGCGAATGATTTATGTTGGAGACGAATTAAGGGATATCGAGGCTTGTAAAAAGTTGGGTGTGCCGATCGTCGCCGTTACATGGGGGTATGACGCCCCGCGACTGCTGCTTCGAGGCCAACCGGATTATTTGGTAAACACCCCCGGGGAACTGTTGAGAACACTTTTGACATTAGCATGATGGAGAGCATGAAGATTACATGTAGAATGCTCCGTGTGTAGCTGCCTAAGCGTGACTGAGGCGGCTATTTGCGTTGCTAATGGAAGACCATGGGACAAAAGGGAGACCGGGGCCGCAGGATTCGCAGTAGAGGCCATAAATCATGTAAAATGGTGAGGAGGTTGTATTTTCAAAATAGGGGGAGTGTTATGCTATTTTATATCGTCTTTTTTGTCGTTACGGCCATTGATCAGATTTCAAAGGTTTGGATTCGTACGATGCTGAAAGTGGGAGAATCCATGCCATTCTATAAGGATATTATTTCATTTACGCATTATCAAAATACGGGAGCGGCGGGCAGTTCGCTGCAGGGTTGGGCGCGTTACCTCGGCATTTTTGCTGTCATTATTGTTATAGCGATCTTCTACTACAGGAAGAAAGGACGTCTTCAAGGCGTTCTGCTGCAATGCGGAGCAGCGTTGTTTGCAGGCGGAGCGATCGGCAATGCGATTGAACGACTGCTTTTCGGAAAAGTGACGGATTTCATCGTCTTCCGTTCGGGGAACGGTATCATGAATGTGGCGGACTTGGCCATTAATTTGGGCGTCGTATGTTTTGCGTTGGATATTTTTTTCTCACTCCGGCGAAAAGGTTTCCGCAAAGAAAAAACTGCTTCATAAGTTAGGTCTAATATACTACAATATATAGATCAAAAGAACTATTTGTGGTATCCTATTCTACGACAGTGTGGATTGATGTTAGACTGGGAGATGGTCGTATGAGTCTGGAGAGACAAGCTTTGATCGATGATTTTTTTGTGATGATCCGTAAATTGAACAAAACGGGCGCTGACATTATCCATGTGCGGGATTTCTTCTGGAAATCTTCCGAAATGCGCGGCTTTATTCCTCCGACAGTTGAATTTATGACAGTGCTCAAAACATATAATGCTGTTTTATTTCATGAATTCCGCAAATCACTTGTCCCTAATACAAGTATGCATATATTGGCGAATGTACACATGGAAGCAGGAGAGGCACTGATTAGTCTAGGCATTACGAGCTTAGAGGAACTGCAGTTGGCGGTAAAAGGAAAAATATTGAATTAGCCTGCAGAAAAAACAGCCAGCAGAAAAAAACCAAGTAAGGACGAAAGTCTCTGCTTGGTTTTTTCATGCTTGTTCTAGGCTAGTCTTCCTTATTCTGTTGAAGTGCCGCAAGCAGCTTGTCAGCGAGCGAGTTCCCGACGCTCGTTTGATCGGAATATTTCTCGATAAGCTGACGATTGGCTTTGGCTGAGGCACGACGGCCGCCGCCGGAAGCTTCGTTATCAATCTTCTCCACCACGTTGCAGGGACGGCATTGGAAATACTTGCCGGATTTCCCCGTGTGGATCTCCATTTTTTTATGGCACTGCGGACAACGGTGGTTCGTCAGCTGGCCGTCCGCTTCCCGCTTGTAAGAGCATTCCCGGCTGGAGCAAACGAGATAACGCCCGCGTTTCCCCTTAACTTCCTGAAGGAATTCTCCGCAGTCCGGGCATTTGCTGCCTGTTAAGTTATGCGGTTTATACGCCGCGTCGCTTTTCTTAACTTCATTAACTAATTCCACGGCTTTGGTCCGAATGCCGCTTAGAAATTGCTCCATGCTTCCTTTGCCCTTGGCAATACGCTCGAGCTCGAGCTCCCAGCGTGCTGTCAGCTCAGGAGAACGCAGCTCTTCCGAAGCGAGCTCAATGAGCTGTTTGCCCTTGCCCGTCGGAATGAGCTGGGAGCCTTGGCGCTCGATGGTGTCGGACGACACGAGCTTCTCGATAATATCCGCGCGGGTTGCCGGCGTTCCGAGACCCCATTTTTCCATCTGCGACAGCAAAGAAGCTTCATTATATCGGCCAGGCGGTTTGGTCTGGCGGTTCAGCTGATGAGCCTGTTTAACCGTCACGGCGTCTTTCTCTTTGGCTTGCGGCAGCAGCTGAGACGCATCGTCATCCGTGTCTGACTCTTCCCGTTCAGGATCGGTGAAATCGTTCGCGCCGTAAACTTCTTTCCAACCGGCTTGTTTGACGACCTTCCCCGAGGCATACAGCTTCTCGCCGGCAATTTCGACGGTCAGTTTCGTCTCATCATAACGGCAAGGACCATAGAACAAGGCTATGAATCTTCGTACAATTAGATCATAGAGTCGGCGCTCATCTGCGCTTAGCGTTGCGAGTGAGACGGCTTCGCCTGTCGGTATGATCGCATGGTGATCGGATACTTTGCTATCGTCGACGATGCGCTTTGTGATGGCTAGCGGCTTGCGCAGCAATGGAGCGGCAAGCGGTGCATAGGGACCAATAGCTGCGCCTTTGAGTCTGCCTGCCAACGTCGGAGCCATATCGGAAGTCAGATATCGTGAATCTGTCCGCGGATAAGTCACAATTTTGTATTGTTCATACAAACGTTGCAGCACGTTGGACGTCTGTTTCGCCGAAAAGCCGAACTTGCGGTTGGCGTCGCGCTGAAGCTCCGTCAAATCGTAAGCAAGCGGATGAGGAATTTGCTTTTCGGTTTGCTGAATCTGCACGATGCGGCCGTTTTGGCCTTGCAGCTTCGCCTTCAACGCGTCCGCGCGCTCTTTATCGAAGATGCGCGAGTCGCCTGTTTTGGGGTCCCGCCACGCTGCGCGGAAAGAGCCCAAATCAGCTTCGATCAACCAATAGTCGATAGACCGGAAATCCCGGATTTCCGTCTCGCGGTTGATCATCATGGCGAGCGTGGGCGTCTGCACACGCCCGGCGGACAAGGACGCGCCGAACTTGCTGGTCAGCGCGCGCGTCACATTCAGGCCGATCAGCCAATCGGCCTCGGAACGGCACACGGCTGCTTGATACAGCCGGTTGTAGTCCGTGCCAGGCTTCAGCTGCGCGAAGCCTTCGCGAATCGCCTGATCCGTCTGCGACGAGATCCAAAGCCGTTTGAACGGCTTCTTCCAGCGGATCAGCTCCATAATCCAACGGGCGACGAGTTCCCCTTCGCGCCCGGCGTCCGTTGCAATCACCAGCTCGGCGAGATCGCCGCGCCGGCTTAACTGCTCGATACCGCGAAACTGATGCGACGTTTCTTTCATGACCTTGAGCTTCATGCGCTCGGGGAGGATAGGCAGATCTTCCAGGTTCCAGGTTTTGTACTTGGGATCGTAATCATCAGGCTCAGCAAGGGTTACCAGGTGGCCTAAGGCCCAGGTGACAACGTATTTTGGGCCTTCATAATGATGTTTTTGCTTCTGATTGCAGCCGAGAACGCGGGCAATTTCTTTGGCCACGCTCGGTTTTTCGGTGAGCACAAGAATTTTCATAGAATAATAACCTCATTTCGTATTACAAATTAGCATAAGCGATTGAAGTTTTCTTTTCAAACATGAACGGATATGGAGAAAAGTCCCTGGTGAAAAATGTCGAATCATCATATATTCTGCCTGTTTTTGTCTTGATTTCAAGGTATAATAAACGTATAGAAAGAAAGGGGCTGAGACCAGAATGGGACGCAAATTTGCTTATTTCTCCAGTCAATCCTTGAAAATGAGGTTTCAAATGTGGATTGGCGTCGCTATTCTGGCTTTAGCTTTTTCCATTATTGTGCCATTTTATTGGATAGAAAAGAAGAACCGGATCGGCGAAGCGGAAAATCAGCTCAAACAGATGATTACGCTGCAAAGCTTATATATTGAAAAATGGAATCAGGAGAAACTGGATGCCGTCCAGCGGTTTGCCCTTTCGGATTACGCCAAATTTCATCAGTTGGAACCATTAAAACGGGAATTTCATAACTATACACGCCTTAATTCGGAATTTGATACTCTGAATTTCGTAGAGCCGAACGGGGTTATCTACACGAGCAGCGACACAGCTATTTATGTTGGGGACAGGCCGTTTTTTAAAAATGCGCTTGAGAATAGGAGCTTTATATCGGGGGTCGACATCTCGCGAGAGACCGGTAAACCGATGATTACCTTTTCAGCCCCGGTGCTCGGTGATCTGAATGAATTTAAAGGCGTTGTAATGGGGGTTGTAACCCTGGATATGCTGAATATGCTAATGAAACAGCTGCGTTTTGGCGAAACAGGAGAGGTCTATGTCTTAGATGACAAAGGCCAAGTTGTGACGGCGTCAGGTCATTCAAGTATGAGCGAAGCGAATAACAATGTGTTCATGTCCTCCGAAATCATTCAAAGAGCGAAAAGCGGCACTACGTCAAGCAAGGTCTATACCGGCTTTCATGGCGAAAAAGTCTTCGGTCAATACCAGTGGTCGACAGGAAAAAATTGGATTGTCGTCGGCGAAATCACCCAAAAAGAAGTTTTTCAGAAATTAAATCAGCTGAGTTTGACGATTATTATCATTTCCCTCATCGCTTTAATCCTTAGTGTCCTCGCAGCGCTCACGATAGCGTCCCGCATCGAGCGGCCTATTCGCTATTTGCTCCGAGCCACCCAACACATTCGTAATGGAACTTACCATTACCAGATTGATGCAGACGAAATCAGAAACGCTCCGATTGAGCTCAAAACGCTCGTTAACACATTTAATTTGATGTCAGACAAGCTGAACACGACGATTACACTGCTTGAGAAATCCGCATTGGTCGATCAATTGACCGATATTCCTAATCGCCGATATGTCATGTCGGAAGGGAATGAAGAATTAAAGGCATGTATCGCAGCGGGCTATACGTGCTCGGTGATGATGATGGATATCGATCATTTCAAGAAAGTGAACGATACCTACGGGCATTTGGTAGGCGACCGCGTTCTTCAACAGGTAGCTTCTTTGTTGAAACAGCTGGCAAGCAGCCAAATCATCGTAGCACGGTATGGCGGCGAGGAATTTATTCTAGTGTGCCTCCGCCAAAATGCACAGGACAGTGAACTATTAGCCGAGCGCATTCGGCAATGCATTGCAGCGAAGCCGTATTCTGATGAGCAGGTGACGGTACAGTTAACGGCGAGTATTGGCGTAGCCGAGTTTTCGCCAAAACTGGAGTTTGGCACGATGGTGCTTGAAGATATGATCTCTAGGGCAGATCATGCGCTGTATCGCGCAAAATCGGCGGGACGAAACCGCGTGGAGCTAGATCGATGAGAAATCATGGATCTGGCTTTTTTTGTTTTGGGGGGAGTGGGCAGTTGGGCCTTGGGATCAGAGTCGCGAGGTAGTGGGTGGAGCATTGACATTGGCGGAGCAGGGGCAAAGGCAGGGGGCAGGAGCAGCAGTAGCAGAGACAGAGACAGTGGCAAGGCGGCATTGAGGCAGAGGAGACTCGGGATAGGGGAACAGCAGGGCGCTATTGGGACTGAAACAGCCTATTTAGCTGAGGAAGGGAACTGTGGTACGCTATTTCACCGCTATGACCGCAAATCAGGGGGATCAGGGTGAAATAAGGCCCTGTAGTTCTCTGAAATGGTTGAAATACCGCTACTTTCCGCGATTGCACCACATTTGACCAAGTAATTATGCGAGTAGTTGTGTGCAACGCCAGCGAACGGAGATTGGTAAGGCAACTACAGGAACGGGGGATAGCCGCAGCTTTATTCTTTTGTGCCCTCGTCCCCGGCGAACGGCTTTTTCATACAATTTAGTGGTCAGAATCTTGCAGGATTAGTGTATAATAGTCAGGGAGTTAAAGAATTACCAACATTTGGGGGGTTATGGTTAACCATGCAAAATGCAAGCGCACGACCGATGGGAATTGGAAGATTGTTAGACCGCAGTTTCCAGTTGTATCGAAAACACTTCATTGTATTAACATTCATCATGCTAATTTTATACGGCCCTTTTTATCTGCTGCAGCACTTGCTGACTTTTCAAGAAACAGCGGCAACTTCGGGGTCCTTTATTGAACAAATTCGCAATGGCGGTTCGCTGCAGGATATGTTCGGACCAAACTCTGCGTTTCTGCAAAACGATCCTGCTTTACGTGACGAGGGGTACCTGTGGAAAATGCTCGTATTCGTTCTGGTGTTAGTCCCGATTATGTTTTTAGGTCTTATGCCAGCTTCAATCGCATCCATTGTTCATCTGGTAAAGGCTAGTTTCGATGGGGAAGAGACGCCGGGGTTAGGGCAATTATTAAAAAAATCATTCACTCGTTTTTGGCCGATGGCAGGCAGTACGTTTTTATTTGGACTCATTATGTTTGGCTTTTATTTAGGAATAGCTCTTATTATGATTGTTTTTGCTGTCATTTTTGCCGTTGGCGGCAGCTTCTCAAGCTCGGTAGGCGGGTTTGGTGGCGGTGCGCTGGCGTTTACCATTGTGTTTTTTGCCATTCTTGGGCTGGGGGCGCTATTCACGTTTGCTTATTTTATGATTCGCTGGGGTTATTATTTACCTTATGTAGCTTTGGGAGAAGAATCGATTGGCATTGGCCGAAGCTGGAGCTTGTCGCGTAAAAGTTTTTGGCGTTTGTTTGGCATGTACATCGTACTTAGCATTATTTTGTACTTGTTTCTAGCGGTTGTTCAGATCGTTATTGCCGCTATTTTCGGGTTGGGGCTAGGGGCGCAGCTGCTGCAAAGTTTGATTTCCATTCTGGTTATGTCACTGTGGTTCCTGCCGTACGTGGTCAGTTTCTTTGACCAACGGGTACGAAATGAGGGTTTGGGCTTAGAGTCTATGATCGATAGTACAATCTCAGACGCTTCGATCCCTTATCTGCCTATTGATTTGGATAAAAAGAATGAGTTATAGGTTCGTAATTTCTTTGCAGGACGACAAAGAACAATTGCTGCAAATCCTGAAACAGGATGAATATACAGCCTATGAAGCCAAAAAGAATGGTTCGCTGTTGACATGGCTGGAACCCGTTCTTCAGAAAATACGCAGCTGGCTGCCTCATTTTGAGGTATCTGCAGCGGTGTCAGACTGGTTGACTGTAGTAGTAGCTATTCTGTTGTTGGGGATTACGGCTTTTGCGATTTACTGGTTCCTGAAACAAATTATGTGGCAAAAGAGGGTTCGCTCGGAAACATTTTTACCGCAAGGTGAAGTAAGCCGGTCGTACCGCTATTACTGGCAGCAAGCTTCGGAGCTTAAGGGAGTAGGCGATTGGAGAGAGGGAGTGCGCTCCGTCTTTCTGTCGTTTTTGTTTTATATGGAAGATGCGCGTCTGATTCGTGTGGAAAAATGGAAAACAAACTGGGAATATGCGGAGGAGCTAAGAGGCTCAGCCTCATCGTTAGTTCCTTTGTTCCAGGAGAGCTCGCTGCTTTTTGAACGAGTTTGGTACGGAAAAGAAGCCGTAACTGAGCAGCAGTTCTCATGGTTGTATGAACAGGTAGCCAGGGTTATCGCCGGGAAGGAGGTAACCGTGGATGACGAAAGGGCTGAATAAGCTCCATGTGGGACTAGCTGTCAGCATCTTGCTGTTTTTTGCACTGGGGTACTGGCTCGCGAAGCCGAAGCTGCCGGATTTACCTCCGTATCTATCCTTTTCTGCAGATGTTGATGGTACCAAAGCTTGGAAAGAACTGTTTACCACTAAGCAATCAGCCGTTAAGGAGTGGCGGTTGGATTGGAAACATTTGCCTGGCGGGACCTCCATGTTGCTAGTTGCTATACAGCCGTCCGCCGTGACGAAATCGGATCGGGAGCATCTGTTGAAGTGGGTGCAGGCGGGGAATGATGCGATTATTTTTGATCGCGAGCCTCAAGGCTGGGCGTCTTGGGGGACGGTTCGCGTGGATAGCGGGGCGCTGGATACACGGAGGAAGTCGGGGGAGCAAGAGGAGCAAGAGCAACAAGTGCAACAAGCGAAACAAGTGAAGGATGCCTCAACGATTCGCGTTTCGGCGGATTATACGTCAGCGGAAGGGACGCTGACGGGCAAAGTCGAAACCTTTTATCGGCTTCAGCCTGGGGGCAGCGGGCTGGCGCTGTTTGAAGATGAGCGCGGCGTGCTCGCCAGCCGCGTGCAGGAAGGGGCGGGCAGCATCACGATGGTGCTGACCCCGACGTGGTTGCAGAATGGGACGATTGATGAGGCGTCCCATTTCGAATTAATCTGGCCGCTGTTCGCGAAGTCCTGGGACGCCGTGTGGGTCGACGAGACCCATCACGGCTACGGGACGAAGCCCGGACTGCTGGCCGTGTATCCCGCGTGGCTCGTGCTGGCAAGCGCGCAGCTTGGTCTTGCGCTGCTGCTGTGGCTCTGGCTGCGCGGCAAGCGCTTCGGCCCCGTCCACACGCCCCGGGCGTGGACGGTCCGTCGCGGCGACGAAGGCGTGCGCGCCATCGCCGCTTGGTACGAGCGCCTCGGCTACAGGCGCGAGGCGCTGGCGCAGCAGCAGCTGTTCCTGCGGCAGCTGCTGTATCAGCGCTGGGGGCTCAGCCCCAGCGCTAGCGCTTTGCAGGCCGCGGAAGCTGCGCGCGGCCGGATGCCTGAGGCGCAGGCGGCGCAGCTTGTGCGCCTGCTGGCGGAGCCGCCGGCAGAGAGCGGCGGCGTGAGCACGACAGCGTTCGTGCAGCGAACGCGGGAGATGGGCGAAATGATCGCCTACTTGGAGAAGGAGTGAGCGTAATGAATGAACTGATACAAGCTTTGGAGCAGCGCGTGTTCGGCCAAAAGCTGAACACCAGACTGCTTGCAACCGCCCTATTAGCAGGAGGGCATGTCCTCCTTGAGGGAGTGCCGGGACTCGGGAAAACGAAGATGGCACGTACGCTCGCGGAATTAACTGGCGGGGAATACCGCCGGATTCAATTTACACCGGATTTGATGCCTGCAGATATTACAGGCAGTGTTATCTATCAAATGCAGGACCATTCGTTTACAACAATTCAAGGTCCTATTTTCACGAATGTGTTATTGGCTGATGAAATTAACCGTTCTGGGCCGAAAACACAGGCAGCGCTGCTCGAAGCCATGGAGGAGCGGCAGGTCACGATTCAAGGTAATACGTACAAGCTGCCTAATCCTTTTTTTGTCGTAGCGACACAAAATCCCGTCGAATACGAAGGCACGTACCCGCTGCCGGAAGCACAGCTTGACCGATTTATGTTTAAGCTGGTGCTTGATTACCCGGGTGAAGAAGCGGAGATTGCCATTCTTCGGGGACATGCGCCTTTTCACCAGCAGCAAGAGGAGCCGCTTCAAGCGTTAATGACCCCGGAGCGGATCGTTGAACTGCAGCGGAAGTTGAGTGATGTCGTGGTGGAGGACTCTTTATACGCTTATATTACAACGATTATTCGCAAAACCCGCGAGTCCAAGAAGATTCAACTGGGCGCTAGTCCACGAGCGGGAATCGCTGTGCTGATGGCGAGCAAAGCCTGGGCTCTTATGGATGGAAGGACCTATGTCACGCCGGATGATATCAAGCTTGTCGCGCGGCCTGCGCTGCGGCACAGACTGCTGCTGACACCGCAAGCGGAACTGGAGGGCGGAACGAGTGACCAAATCATTCAAGAAACGCTCGGCTCTATTCCGGTTCCTAGATAAAACCTTCTTCCACGACTTCATTTTGCCCACACGAAGACTCATTGTTCTGGTGCTTATTGGCGCAGCCGGGATGCTGATCGCAGCTCCTTTTGGTGCGGTTCTGCCTGTTTTTTGGAGCTTCAATGCGCTGTTAGTTGTACTGAGTGCGATTGATCTCCTATTGCTTCCCAAACGCAGCAGTTGGAAAATACGGCGAACACTCCCTGAACAGGCGGATGTGAGGAGCACTTTTGAGGTGAGCCTAGAGCTAGAGAGTTTCGGTTTGGAGCAATCTTCTGTAGTGCACGTTGAGTTAATGGATCATATGCCCTACACCTTTCAACTGGAAAGCAGCCAATTAAGCGGCTCCATTTCGTGGAAATCACTTTCTTCTTTTGGTTATACGGTGATGGCCACTGAAAGAGGCAGGTATGTTTTTGAAAACGTAGTTCTGCGCTATTTCGGAGGCATGGGGCTTTGGAAGAAGCAAGTGCTACTGAGCGCCCAAAACATCATCGAGATTTACCCGGATTTGTCACAGGTGCGGGGTGTGCTTAACGCTGTTCAGGACGTTTTAATTTTGGAGGGCCATCGTGTCTTCAAAAAGCAGCGCAGCGGCTCCGAATTCCACTATATTCGGGATTATGTGCAGGGGGATGACGTCCGGCTTATCAATTGGAAAGCGTCGGCGCGTACGACGAAGCTCATGACGAACCTTTTTCAACCGGAAAAAGGGAAGATTGTCACCATCGTGCTGGACTGCGGCAGGCAAATGGCGATTGAGCTGGAAGGGCAAGTGAAGCTGGATCGGACCTTGGAAGCTGCGTTGACTTTGGCTGCAGTAGCGCTTAAGCAAGGAGATCAAGTAGCGTTAATCGCTTACTCCAACAAGGTTAAAGTATATGTGCCGGCAGGAAAAGGACTGCCTCATCTGCAAGCCTTAACGAAGGCGGTGTATGATTTAAGCACGGATTTTGTGGAATCCAGCACGCAGATCGCCTTCACACATATCCTGCGTTTTCTGAAAAAACGCTCGCTTGTCGTCCTATTTTCCGATATGGAGAGTTATTTATATAATCAAGAAATGCTGCCGTATGTGCAGCGGCTCCGCAGAAGCCATCAGGCGCTGCTCTTATCGCTCCAGGATCCACTGATTCATCAATGGGCGCGTGTTCGGGCTGAGGATAGCCGGCAAGCTTATAAGATGAGCATGGCCCACAAGTTTACGACGGATCGCTACGCTTATGTAAACGAAATGGCCGGCAGAGGCATTCCCGTGATGGATGTCCCCGCCGACCAACTGACGCTTAGCGCCGTTAATGCCTATTTGGATTTGAAAGCTAATGATCGTTTATAGCGTTAATAATTGCCTGCTGCTTGTGCGTTTGCGGATGCCATAAACGAAATACAATGCAAGGAGCAGTACAGTAACGCCGGCGATGATGTATTTCATTTCAAGTGGCAGCGTGGAAGGCGTAATGTAACCTTCGATGAGCCCTGCGATAATGAACAGCGGAATCGTACCGATTAAAAGCTGGGCGGATTCCTTGGCCGACTCCAGAAACCGCAGCTTGCGCGGATAAGGCCCCGGCACGAAAAAGCGAAAGCCCATGTATAAACCGGCACCACCCGCTATGAAAATAGCAGTAAGTTCAATAATACCGTGCGGCAAAATGTACGCCCAGAATACATAACTTTTTCCGGATTGCATGTAAATGGCAGCTAAGGCGCCAACGAGAAGGCCATTGCTAATCATCAGGTAGACAGTTCCGATGCCAAGCGTGATGCCGCTGATAAAGGCGAGGACGGCGACTCGGATATTATTCGTCATGATTGCCGTTGAGATCAGCGGCGAATGTAGATCCCCCCGGGGATCCGCTGTTTTGGACGGATCGATGTTATCGGCTATGCCGCCTGGCATAATTAAGGCTAGATTCAGCGGATCATGCCAAATTGAGAGGAAGCCGAGCAAACCTCCAAGCAGAAACAGAACGAAAGCAAAGCCGAAGAACAGGCTTCTTGCTTGGATCAGCGAAGGGAAATAATGGAGGAAAAACGCCTTCATTTGAGCGCTGCTTGTAAGGCTGTCTTTGTACATTGTATTGTGCGCTTGTGAGACAAGATGATTTAGATAAACGGTTGTTTCATCTGCGGGCGAGTGGGTTTGGAGTGTGGCTAAATGCGCTGAAGCTGTTTTGTAAAGCTCCGTAAACCTGTTCACTTGACTGGCCTGCAGGCTGCGTTTTCTCTTACCAAGCTGAAGCAGCAATTGCTCTAGCTCCGTCCATTGGGATTTGTGTTCTCGGATAAATCGCGAGATGTCCATAAAAGCCTCCTAAGCGTTCAACTAACTCTAGCGAAACCTATCCGGGTTGTAGGCTGAGGTTTGCTGTAATCTGTTCATTTTATCATAGGAAAGTCTTAAATTACCATAATTATGCAACATTAAGGAGATGTTATGAACGAGCCTTTGGATAGAGAAGTAACGGTCGTCACCCCTGAGCAGGTGCAATTGCAATTTCAAACTGCCGGAATAGGCAGCAGGGCGGCAGCGCATCTGTTGGATAGCCTTATTTTAATATTTGTAAATGTCTTGTTGTTCGTGTTCGTTATTTTGGTGAGCAGGTTATATTCGGGTAGTTGGCTGCCTGACCTTGCGGATTATCTTTTGGCAATTACTATCGTTTTATGGATTGTATTGAACCTGGGTTATTTCGTATGTTTGGAAGCTTTTAAAGGTGGTCAAACACTGGGAAAACGCTGGTTAGGACTGCGTGTCATCCAAAATAACGGCCAATCGGCAACGCTTTTATCCATTATCATTCGCAACTTGTTTCGTTTGCTCGATGTGATGCCTTCTTTCTATTTTGTGGGAATGCTCAGCGTTTTCTTAAGCTCGAAGGATAAGCGGATCGGTGATATGGTTGCTGGCACCCTTGTTGTGGTTGAAGCGAGATTTGAACGGATAAAACGACGAAAACAACTTGAAAAAGCGATCGCTCGCAAGAACTATCCGGAGATTGTCATGGGGCATATCGAGGAGGCTTCGAGGCAGGGGATTACGGCCAAGGATTGGCAGCTGCTGCAGGCTTGGATCGAAAGAGTGCCTACCATGTCTGACGCGAGGTTGGCCGAGCTGGCTGCGCCTATTGCGCACTATTTTGCGGAAAAATTAGATCAGGATTCAGCGATTGCTCAAGATGCGTCTGCGTTCCTGGTAAAGCTGTATGAGACTCTGCGTGAGGATTGGGAAGTTTGAGACACCGATGCGAGTTGAAGGAGGAGCAGTATGGGAGTGACGGCCATAGTAGCGGGAGGTACAGGATTAGTAGGACGGGAATTGATTCGGCTGCTGCAGGAGGACCCTAGGTACGATAAAATTATTGCGCTTGTTCGCAGAGACATCAAGGTCCGTCATCTTCAGGGAAGTGAAAAGCTCGTTCAAGTGAAAACAGATTACAGCCAATTAGAAGCGGATCTGGGGCCTGCTGTTCTGGCTGCTATGGCAGGTGCTCATGTGTTTTGTACATTGGGGACAACCATTAGGAAAGCTGGCTCTCAAGAGCAATTTCGCAAAGTAGATTTCGAATTCCCTATGAAACTGGGTCAAATTTCCAGTACAGGGAAGGCAGGTGTCTTTGCTATCGTGACTGCGATGGGGGCGAACCGTGCTTCTTCTATCTTTTATAATCGGGTAAAAGGTGATGTTGAGCAGGGGCTGCGGGGGTTGAATCTTCGCTCACTGTATATGCTTCGTCCTTCTCTGATTCTAGGGGATCGGGATGAAGTCCGAGTGGGTGAGCAGTTGGGGAGCCTGGTTTCAAGGGCGATTGCTCCGCTTATGATTGGCGGACTTCGGACTTATCGCCCTATTCAAGCGAGTAAAATTGCTGCTGGGTTAATAGCTTGTGCCCAAAAAGGCGAGGCAGGCGATCATGTGGTATTGTCCGATCGAATCGCCGAGTTGGCCGGCAGGTAGAGGACTGTTTTCCTAACGTGTGCGAATTCTGGTTGTGCGTCGGTGCATGGCAGTGTTCAAACCCGAAATGAGATTCCGCTGTGGATATCGACGAGCCGATCCCTTCCTGATATGATGAAAGACGTTACATATTAACGTGCCAAAATTGTTTTGGAGAAAGTAGGTTTTGTATTATGATTGATCATATTGTACTTGTAAAATTCGGAGAAACAACTACGCAGGAGCAGCTTCAAGAAGTCGTCGACCGCTTCAAAGCGCTTCGTTCTCATTTGACGGGGATTGTCGATATTCAAGCAGGCATTAACTTCTCTGAGAAAAATAAAGGATACCAAGTGGTTTTGTCGGTTCGTTTCGAGGATCGAGCTGCGCTTGAAGCCTATGGTCCAAATCCGGAGCACCAAGCGGTTGCGGCATACATTCGCGAGGTAGGCCGTGAGGATAGTTTAATTGTTGATATTGAGATCTAAGAGGGCGATGTCCTCCGATGGGCAATGGGGAAATAGTACCTCTAAAACGGCTGGTATTCCTATCATCTTGCTTACAGTAGCTAATTAACGGGATTAATGGTATTAATTCCATCTAAAATTAAAACACCCATTAGGGTTATCTCAAAAGGTCAGGATATGACCATGGGGATAGCCCTTTTTGGTGTATGGAGCCTAGCGAGGGGAACTATGATCCTCTATTCTCCAAATTACAGGGGCATAGGCGAATCAGAGGGAACTGTGATCCGCTATTTTGTTCATTTTAGTCCAAATGTAGGGTTTTTGGAGCAAATAAAGTCCTGTAGTTCCGCAATTATGCTGATATCGGCATTTTCGGTCAAATAACGCCCTGTAGTTCCCTTTCGCGCTGAAATGGGGAGGGCAGCGTTGCTTGTAGCCGCCCCATCGCCGCTCGTCACGCTCTTGTGTCGCAGTCGCCCTACGCCGTCGTCGCCCACTCCATTTGCTGCCCGCCCGTGCATCTTGCGGATCACGCCCGCCGCTCTTGTGCCGCTCGCCCCGCGCCTCCGCGCCGCTCCCGCAGGTCGCCCAACGCCCCCGCGCCGCGCCGCTGTCGCTCTTTGGCGGCCGTCGCTCTCGCGCCGCTCCCACAGTCGCCCCGCGCCCCCGCGCCGCGCCGCTGTCGCCCCGCGCCCCCGCGCCGCGCCGCTGTCGCTCTCCTGCCGCCGCGCCGCAAGCGCTGTTGTGCATCTCTCGCTCGCGCCTACGCACCGCCGCCGCCTAACCCCCCCTTACCCGCGCGCTCCTTCCGGTACACCGAAGGAGCGCTGCCGCTCCATTTGTGAAACTGCTTGGAGAAATAAAGCGCATCGTTAAAACCCACAGACGAGGCCACCTGGTCGATGGTCATGGACGTTTCCAAAAGCTGCTTGGCGCGTTCCATGCGGATTTTGAAAAGGTACTGCATGGGGGCGAGGCCCGTGGCTTGTTTGAACATTTTGCACAAGTAGGTTCGGTGATAGCCCAGTGTGCGGGCAAGCTGCTCGATGGAGACGACTTGGGTGTACTGCAGCTCCAGATAGCGGACCGCCTGGCTGACTTGCCGTTGTATCTCTGTCTCGGTGGCCGGCTTGGCCTTCGCCTGATGGGCTCCCGCGCTGCCAAGCTCGCGAAGAAGCAGCCGCAGCCAGCCGGCCGCTTCAATATCCTCCAGCGCCGGGTACATCGACTGCTGAAAGCTGGAGCGAATTCGGCGGTAGTAGTGCCGCATGGAGCGGGGAACGCTTCCTGAGATAACGGCATTCTGCGGGGAAGCGCCGATCTGAGAGAGCATCATGCCCGCAGCGTGACCCGTGAACGCGACCCATGAATAATGCCATGGATTCTCGGCATCTGCCGTATACCGAAACAGCTCGCCAGGGTAGATGATGAACGTGTCGCCTGCTGTGCAGTGATAGGTACGGTTGTGCATCTCGAAAGTGCCGTTACCGGAATGCACGGTGTGGACCAGATAATAATCGTGGACACCTGGCCCTGTATTATGTAGGGCAATAGGCTTGCCTTCCCCGCTAAAAAGCACGGAAAGTTCGCTATTGCTCTCATGCGGATTAATGCTGACGGTAAAATAGGTATGCTCCGTACTCATTATGAACCTCGTCATTTTTTATTTGCAGATAAGAAAATATAAGGTGTTTACTTTTGCTTTGCTCTACTGTAAGCGTACCTCAATAAACTACAAATGTCCATATTGGAGTTCGTTCAATCCATATGCTTCCAAAGCTTCCTGCGCTATAGTGAAGATATGAAAACGACAACCAATTTGGAGGGTATTCACACATGTCCAAAATTACTTTTCTAGGTGCTGGAAGTACTGTTTTTGCGAAAAACGTGCTTGGAGATTGCTTGATGACTCCCGCGCTGCAAGGCTTTGAAATCGCTCTCTTTGATATTGATCACGAACGTCTGCAAGACTCAGCTAACATGCTGAATAATATTAAAAAAACAAGCGGCAGTACGTCCGTCATTAAATCGTATACAGACCGCAAAGAAGCTTTGAAAGGTGCAAAATATGTCGTAAATGCCATTCAAGTAGGTGGCTATGATCCATGTACGATTACGGATTTTGAAATTCCGAAAAAGTACGGTTTGCGACAAACGATTGCAGATACAGTCGGAATTGGCGGCATTTTCAGAAATCTGCGGACGATTCCGGTTATGCTTGATTTTGCAGCGGATATTCGTGAAGTGTGCCCGGATGCCTTGTTCCTAAACTACACGAATCCAATGGCTGTTTTAACAAATGTAATGAACACATACGGAGGCGTACGTACTGTCGGTCTTTGTCACAGTGTACAGGCCTGTATTCCTGAGCTGTTCAAGAGCCTTGGCATGGAAAAGGAAGGCGTCAAAGCCAAAATTGCGGGCATCAACCATATGGCTTGGCTGCTTGAGGTAACGAAGGACGGCGTTGATCTGTACCCGGAAATCAAGAAACGGGCGATCGAGAAGCAAAAGGAAAAGCACAAGGATATGGTCCGTTTCGAAATGATGCTGAAGTTCGGCCATTATATTACGGAATCCTCTGAGCACAATGCGGAATATCATCCGTACTTCATCAAACGGAATTATCCGGAGCTGATCGACCGCTTCAATATCCCGCTTGACGAGTACCCTCGCCGCTGCGTCAACCAGATCAGCCGCTGGAAGCAAATGCGCGAGGATCTCGTGAACGATGCGAATTTGACGCATGAGCGTTCCCATGAGTATGCTTCCTACATCTTTGAAGCCATTGAGACGGATGTTCCGTTCAAAATCGGCGGTAATGTGATGAATACCGGCTTAATTACGAATTTGCCGCGCGAAGCGTGCGTGGAAGTACCTTGTTTGGTTGACCGCAACGGGGTTACGCCGACTTACGTCGGGGATCTGCCGCCACAGCTTGCGGCGCTCAATCGTACGAACATCAATACGCAGCTATTGACGATTGAAGCAGCCATTACGCGTAAGCGCGATCATATTTATCACGCAGCGATGCTTGATCCGCACACGTCGGCTGAGTTGTCGATGGACGACATCGTCGCAATGTGCGATGAGTTGATCGAAGCGCATGGCAGCTGGCTGCCTGAGTTCTCCTAAGAAGATCAATAAATAAAGAAGGCCATGGCGTATGTCTGACATACCCGTGGCCTTCTTTTTCATTTTAACCGCCGAATGCATCGCGAAAAGCTTGGTTTAGTACCGCCAACTCAACCTTCCATATGGGAGCAATTTCAGGTCCTACGTTGATGTCAAACCAATCGGAGAGCGCTTTGCGGTTTGAGCCGTTCTCCACGATGAAGGGGAGATTAAGCATCACCTTTTTCACATACAGCTCCTCAGCCTCTTTGATTTGCTCGGGGGAGAGCCATATTTTCAACCGTTTCACAGTCCGGTATAATTCCTTGCTGCAAGCCCTCCGAATGCTGCGGGCATTGGGGAATTGCTGTTTATGTTTTTCGCCTTGTTTGTTATTGATCATGACTGCATCCACACTCCTCTACGATATGTGTATGCATGGAATGGGCTTGGAGCCACTCGCGACAAAGAGCTAAGGAGCCCAAGTTGAGTGGCACAGCCGTAAAAATTCGTTAATCAACTACCAGGTAGCCGATCATAGGTCCGTTATGCGCCATATCGGCATGCGTCATACAAATAATGCGGTACGTACCTTCCTGATCGGCAGTGAAGTGAACGATGGTCTCTTTTCCTTTTTTAACTTCACCGCTAATGTTAAGCCCTTCAATGAGAAAAGGGTGGCTTTCTCCGTTGACGCCGTAAATGCTGAGTTTGATTCGTTCCCCTTTTTGAATGACTACGGTGCCGGGATCCCAGCGGTAGACTTCAATCGTTTTGCCATCTTTGGTGGTTGATTTGAATTCTCCTACAACCATGTGAATGGTTCTTTCAGGTGTAGGCTCGGCCAATGTGGGGACGATTTTGCCACGATTCATGTAGAGGACGCCCGAGAGAAGCAGCAGCAAGATGACGGCTGCCAGATAGAGATGCTTGCGCTTAACAATCCATACTTGGGACATAGGGCCCGCCTCCTGTACAAACATACTTGTACATTTTATGCAGAGGCTTGTCAGCACATGAATATTCTTTCCTATTTTACCGGGCAATAAGTGGGTGAAACTGGTTGATGAGAGCCCGTCTGTGTTAGAATGAAGGGTAGAAATCGGATGGATTATAGAGGGAGAGAGGGTTCATGAATGGGTGAGTTGATTCACAATGTTTTGCTTTACTTGGAAGGGCTTGGGTATTGGGGGATTTTCCTCGGATTGATGCTGGAAGTGATTCCGAACGAGCTGCTTCTTGCCTATGCGGGCTACCTGGTATCCAAAGGTGAAATTAATTTCTATGGTGCCATTGTTTGCGCGGTGATTGGCGGGACACTAGCCCAAATCGTGCTTTATTGGATCGGACGCTACGGTGGCAGACCTTTCCTGGAGAAGTACGGCAAATACTTGCTGATCAGCAAGCATCATATTGATGTTGCTGAAGCGTGGTTCAACCGCTATGGTACGGGCATGATTTTCACAGCCAGATTCATTCCTATCGTCCGTCACGCGATTTCTCTTCCGGGTGGCATGGCCAAAATGCCGCTTGGCAAATTTACACTGTACACAGGTTTAGCACTAATTCCTTATTCTTTTCTCTATGTTTACTTGGGAATGAAGCTCAAAGACAATTGGGAAACGATCGATGAAATTGCAGGGCCGTACATTAAACCGTTAATTATTGCAGCGATTGTTTTAACACTCTTGTATGTGGGATATCAACTTTATTTGAAAAGAAAAGCGAAAGTTTAGCGATCTGGATTTGCGCATTCGATTCAATTTGTTACAATAATAAGGAAGAATTACGAAATGGCGGGACTTTGATCGACTTTCAATGATCCCTATTTTAGGAGGATGGGTAGCGATGAGTACGAATCTTGCAAGCAAATTGCGCACAGGCTTGAAACCACAGCAATTCATTGACAGCATGGAGAAAAATCAAGAGAAATTTTTGGAGTATTACAACGGATTTGCATGGGATAATGAAGAGGATAAGGAATATTTCGATTCTTTAAATAACCGTGACGATCTGCGCTGTGTTATTATTGCTGCGGATTGGTGCGGCGATGTTGTTCGCAACGTACCTGTCGTGTTTAAAGCGCTGGAAAACAGCGGTGTGCCTGTAGAAGTGTTGATTATGGAACAAAACTACGACGTAATCGATCAGTTCCTGACAGGTGGCGGCCGTTCGATTCCGATCGTTGCGTTTACAGATACTGGCGGTTTTGTTCTTGGACATTGGGGCCCACGTCCGAAAAAGGTTCAAGCGGTCATGACGCAGTTCAAAAAAGAAAATCCAGATCGCGAAGCGCCGGATTATAACGAGAAAATTCAAGTAGCCAGAGCCGAAATGGGCCGTCAATATGGCGAAGGTAACGGGTACCATGCTGTTATCGTGAAGGAACTTCGTGACTTAATCGAGTCGTTCTAAGCGAATGCTAAGGTGAGGGCATATGATTAACATAGAAACATTTGTTTTAGGACCAGTTAGTACTAATGCCTATTTATTGTCAGATCCGGAGACGAAAAAGGGGATTATTATTGATCCAGGTATGAACCCGAAGTCGCTGATCAAAAAGATTGCTGATTTAGAGATTGAAGCGATTTTACTGACGCATGCGCATTTCGATCATATCGGCGGCGTTGATGAAATTCGCAAGCTGAAAAAGTGTCCCGTTTACATACACGATCTGGAAGCCGACTGGCTGACGAATCCGAAGAAAAACGGTTCAACCCGCTGGCCGGAGCTAGGTGTTCTTATCGAGACCGAGCCGGCTGAGTACGCGCTGGACGAAGGGCAAACGTTGGAGTTTCTGGGCATCAAGCTCAAAGTGTTCCATACACCCGGCCACTCTCCGGGAAGCGTGAGTTTCCTATACGACAAACATTTGTTTAGCGGGGATGTTCTGTTTAAACTGTCGGTTGGCCGGACGGATCTGCCTGGCGGGGATAACAATGAGCTGCTGGATTCTATCCAGGATAAGCTCTTCCTCCTTGAAGACGATACGATCGTCTATCCGGGGCATGGCGGTAAAACAACGATTGGCTTCGAAAAAGATAATAATCCATATGTATAGAAGAAACAGCGAGTCGGGAATGTGTTCCTGACCGCTGTTTTTTTGTCTTATCTCCGTGTATTACCCAGGTACAAGCGGGCTGATGCAGGAGGCTCGTTCGCCCATGATACGTAACCATTTTTGGGTGATCTGGGTGTTTACCGTGTTCGTGGTAGGTGCTCCCCCATAGACTGATGTTGTAAGCTATTCACCCAACCCTAACGATAACAACCTAATGTTAAAGCTTCAATATTCTAAGGAGGTGCTCCATCCATGGAGTTTGTAAAACCAACGTATCCAATTGCACCGATGCCAGCTCCGATGCCAATGCCAGCCCCGATGCCGATGCCAATGCCAATGCCAGTCGCACCGGCGCCAGCGCCTATTATGCACCACAAGCCAGTTCACAATGACATCCACCTGCACGCTTCGTACCAACAAACTTCGTTTGTATTCCCAAAACCGGTTGCCGCAGCGCCAGTAGCCAAAGTTTGCGCATACCCTAACAACAACGTAGGCAGCATTCTTGTTCTGTTCATTTTGCTTGTCATTATCACTCGTTGTATTTGTAAATTTTAATTACGAGTAGTTCACTAGTTCACTTGGCCCACGTCAGGAGACGCCTGCGTGGGTTATTTTTTATGCGTGAATGGTACTAGCTGTGTTCTCAGAAGACTATTCAAATTGCGAACCGCAAAGTAGTATCATTTTTTCACAACATAGAGTCACATTTCATCCCTCCATCTTGTTAAGCTTAGAGGGTCAACAAGAAACAATGCAGCGATAATTCATATATGATAGGGGACTATATACGATGCAAAAAAGCGATGGCATGAATTACGCACCAGTCGGTACATTTAACTCCGTTTGTCAACCTGGCGAGTTTATATTTGCAGCAGCAGCACTGGATCACGGCCATATCTACGGGATGTGCAACGGGCTTCGCGAAGCGGGCGGCGAGTTGAAATGGGTGTATGACCCGGATCCTAAGAAAGTAGATACATTTGTAAGCAAATTTCCGGGTGTTCGCGTTGCCAGCTCTTTGGAGGAGATCCTTCAAGACAGCGAAGTCAAGCTGGTTGCCGCAGCGGCGATTCCTAGCGATCGTGGACCGCTTGGTCTGAAGGTTATGGACAGCGGCAAAGATTATTTTACAGACAAAGCGCCTTTCACGACATTGGAGCAATTGGAAGCGGCCCGCGAGAAAGTTGCAGAGACGAAGCAAAAGTATGCCGTTTACTACAGCGAACGTCTTCATTCAGAAAGCTCCATCTTTGCGGAGCAACTTATCAAGCAGGGCGCAATCGGACGTGTGCTGCAGGTTATCGGTCTTGGACCGCACCGCATCAACTTGTCGAGCAGACCGGACTGGTTCTTCGAGAAAGAGAAGTTTGGCGGAATTTTGTGCGACATCGGCAGCCATCAAATTGAACAATTCCTTCAGTTCACAGGCGCGAAGGATGCCAAGGTTGTACATAGTAAAATCGCGAACTATAACTACCCGCAGTATCCGACGTTTGAAGATTTCGGTGATGCGACATTGGTTGGAGATAATGGAGCTACAGGTTATTTCCGGGTAGACTGGTTTACACCGGATGGCTTAAGCACGTGGGGCGATGGCCGCATGACGATCCTCGGCACAGAAGGTTATATCGAGCTTCGCAAATATGTGGATATTGCCAGAGAGCAGACAAGCAATCATGTGTATCTTGTGAACGGGGATGGCGAGCAGCATTTTGCTGTGAATGGCCAGGTGGGCTACCCTTACTTCGGCCAGCTGATCCTGGATTGTTTGAACCGTACAGAAAATGCGATGACGCAGGAGCACGCTTTCAAAGCGGCGGAGCTGTGCTTGATTGCGCAACGCGATGCGATGAGAATTACATCGGAAAAGTAATAGCTGCTGTCATGCAGCATACAGGAGTGAGCTGACCTCTACGGAGGTCAGCTTTTTCGTGTAGGTGTCATTGTCGCTCTGTTGCTGACTACTCTATAATAGGGAAAGAACAGGGGGGAATGAATATGGCGGGGGACATGCAACTAGAAGATCAGCTCCAATTATGGTACCAGGCTGCAGTTAAAATTATGGACGTTAGGCACGTGAAAATGACGTCCGGCGAATCGCTGCGCGCTTACCGACTTCCGTCGAATGCCTTTATCTTTGCTTTGCAGGGCGGCGCGAGCATTGCGCTTGATGACCGTGACTATGCCGTTCAAAAATTCCATCTTCTGCACGGCGGGAAAGGAAGCTACTTGGATATCAAGCTCACGGAGCATATTTTTGAGTATTACCTCATGCTGTACAAAGCTAGCATTCCGCTTCCTACGATGAGAGATAAACTGAAATACATAGATAAAAGCAATCCATTCTATATGCAGTACAGTTTCTTGCCGAGGCTGCCCATGCTGCTGTATCAGATCCTGGAGCAGCTCGAACGGGAGTGGAACGGTGCCAGCAATTTATCGAAACTGCATGCCAAAACATTGTTGTACAGTTTCATCTACGAGCTGATGCAGCAGCTCCAAGACCAAAAAGTGACGATGGTTCCAGGGGAGCCGGTGGCGCAAGCGATCCGTTTCATGCATGAGCATTACGCAGAATCGATTACGCTGGAGCGGTTAGCGGAAGTATTGGAATGCAGCCCAAGGCAAGTGACGCGGATGTTCAAAAATCAGACGACCGCCAGCCCGATTGACTACCTGATTCGTTATCGCATGGAAAAAGCCAAGAAACTCCTGCTGGATACAGATGCTACGCTTCAGCAAATTGCTGCTGGAGTAGGCTATCAGGATGTTTATTTTTTCAGCCGTACCTTCAAAAAACATACAGGCATCGCACCGGTTCATTTTAAGGACAATTACCAGACGTCCCTTCACAGTCTCTATAATCCATTCAGGATGTCTATATCTTCCATTGCATTGCGCAAGCGGGGAGGGCATACTAGTCATGAGGATAATAATCATTCTCAATATAGAAGTGAAGGGGTATTACCAATGTACAGAAGTTCCAAACCGTCTATTGCTTTAGTTTTATTGCTCAGCCTGACCTTGTTCGTAACCGCATGTGCAAGTTCATCCAGCCCGGCAGGGGAGAATGGGCAAGCACCGGCTTCCACGAGCAGTTCCAAAGAGCAAGCCGCAAGCGAACGGGTTTTAAAAGATGCTTTAGGACACGAAGTGAAGGTTCCAGCCAATCCGCAGCGTGTTATCGCTTCATATTTAGAGGATCACTTGGTAGCACTAGGCGTTAAGCCTGTAGCACAATGGTCCATTAATAAAGGGACTACGACCGTACAAAACTATTTGCAAAAAGATCTGAACGGCATTCCAACGATTCCTTTTGATCTTCCATTTGAAGCTGTGATGAGCTTTAAACCGGATCTGATCATTATGGACAGCGCGGAAACCGTTGCAGGTGATAAATATGATCAGTACTCCAAAATTGCTCCAACCTACACGGTAGGGGGCGAGAAAAACAATGATTGGCGCCAAGAGCTGCTAACCATTGGAGAAGTTTTGAACAAGAGCAAGGAAGCTAAACAAGCCTTGGAAACCTACGACAACAAAGCCAAGGATGCGAAAGAAAAGCTGCAAAAAGCGATTGGCACGCAAAAGGCCGCGGCGCTTTGGGTGACGGCTAAGGCTGTTTATGTGGTAAGCGAGAAATTATCGAGCGGAGATGTGTTGTACAAAGATTTGGGACTTAACGTCCCAAGCGTGGTCCAAGAAGCTTCCAAAACAGGAACAGCCAACTGGCTCTCCCTGTCCATGGAGAAGCTCGCTACACTGGACGCTGACTATTTGTTCATTGTGAACAGCAAAGGCGTTAGCAAAGAAGAAATTCTTAAAGACCCAGTATGGGCAGGGATTCCCGCTGTGAAAAAAGGTCAAGTTTATGACTTTGACAATAACTCCAGCTGGTTATACTCCGGCACAATTGCGAATAGCCAAATGATTGATGATGTTCTGAAAAGTGTTGTGAAGTAAGGAAAGAAGGTTCCTGGGATGGCAGATGCCGACTCAGGGCCTTTTTATGATGTAACTAACCCAATTTGAGAAGTTTATGAACTAAATGTTTTAGGCGGTTCAATAAGTCCAAAAACCCTATCCCTCGGTCATTAGATGACCTTTGGGATAGCCTCGTTTGGTTAGCTTCCAAAGTATGGATTTTGATATACATAGGGACTTGTGGGTGCATCTTGCGTATCAACTGTTTTGGCCACGATCGTTAATACATCTTTGCCGTCAAATTGTCGTTTTTCTATGGTGCCGAGCGCAACTGCGTACATATCGTTTTTCCATTGTTCCGGGGTATCGGCTTCCACTAGGATCGCGAGCGGGACAGAGTCTGCGACACAGCACCTCATGGAAAATCTGCCGAGAGCAAACTCATTTTTGCTCATCGTATCCAGTCGGTATACGTAACCGCTAATCTGCACCTTTTTACCCACAAATTGATCTTGATACAAGTCCAGTGATGTCAGCGATTCGATATAAAAATCATCATTAATCACGATGAGAGGTTCTTTGTACATCTCTGCAGCCCGCTTGGCGTAAGGCTTGGTGTATTCATTAAACGGAAAAACCTGACCTGTATCCGATTGCAGCTTATCATTCGGAAATAAGTTCGGGCTTGCATCGCCGTAATTGTTATTCACTAGGATGCCTGAAGGGGTGAAATTCAATCCTTTTTTGGCCGCCATCTGACTGCCTAGTACCGCACTAGGAAAAGAAAAGGCAAGAACAAGCGGGATGATCAGAACTCCATACATGATAATAACGCCGGGCTTCCAGTGATCGTGGCTATGTGCCGAGCATGAACAGGCGGCTGCCGCTGTTGGGGTCTTGGCGCGGATAGCTCGGACTGCCAAATAAAGCTGATGCATAGCCAATACATACATGTCCACAGCAAGACTTTTCACCCATAGATTCATGGTTGGTGCAACATAATAAATTAAAGCATCGGAACGGCTGATCTGCACGATAAAAATAACGAAGGCGAGTAAAACGGCAGCTCGAATCGTTCGATGCGCGAACGTGGACCATTTTTGCATAGTTGCCTTGCCTCCATTCTATAAGTACGGATACAGTTGATCGAATGCGACGGAACCTAGCAGAACGACTGCAGCTGAAATGAGCATAACCGTCACGAGGGTTTTGATTCGGAACACTTTTAGCAGCATCATCGTGCTTTTGATATCGAGCATAGCGCCAAAAACGAGAAAGGCAAGCACGGAGCCGAGGCTGAAGCCTGGAATGAACGTTGCGCCGATAAAGGCGTCTGCCGTGGAGCAGATGGAAAGGATGTAGGAGAGTCCCATCATAAACAAATGAGGAGTGAAATCACCATCGCTTAATGTGAGAAGCCATTTTTTGCTTACAACTGTTTGCATCAAAGCAGTAACCGTAGCGCCTAAAACTAAAAATTTGCCTACATCAAACATTTCAATGGCGGCATGTTCCAAGGTTTCATGCCATTTGTTCGTCCATGCGGCTGCTTTTGGTGGTTGGACCGGGAGAGGTCGTTTAGGGCTTTTTTTGATTGGAGTGGCTTGTTCAATCGTATTGCCTACTTGCGAGCGAAGCGCAGAATTGCCTACACCTCGGGCCGCCCATAGCCCAATCATAGCCGCTGCGGCAAACGCCAATACCATGCGGGCAACGGCCATCTCCGGATGAGCACGAAAGGCTACGAACGTGGATGTAAACACGACGGGATTAATCATCGGTCCGGCCATCATGAAGACAAGACCGATATAAGGCGGCATGCCTTTGCGGATCAGGCGGTGCACAACAGGGATAATTCCGCATTCGCAAAGCGGAAAGACGATGCCCAGCAGACATCCAAAGAGGATGCCGGGAATTGTTCTTTTCGGTATCCATCGCTGCAGCGTTTGATCACTAATGAATGTTTGCAGCAAAGCGGAAATTACGACACCTAGCAGAATAAACGGAAATGACTCTAGTAAAATACCGAGAACCATGGTGCGAAAATCACTTAAAAAACTCATTAAGCCCGCCGCCTTCTTAATAATAGAATAAACCAAATAAAAAACAACTATTAATAGTTGTTTTTTATTTGGTTTATTTGTGTTTTCTATTGATTTTAGCAGGCGACTATTATTTCTACAACAAAATGACGTTAAGAAATTGTTAAGGAGAGGGGGGGTTGGTCAATTCTTGTTCAGTATAAAAAAACACCTAACATCAGGAAGATGTCAGGTGTCTTGCTTGCTAGTAGCAAAATATTCACGGGTTTGTTTACGAGATTGAGGCGTTAAGACACGATCAAGCTCCTCATTTAGCCAAGTAAGCGACTTGTTGCGCAGAACATTGCGCATACTATCCTCAGCTTCCAGCATCGCCATGTTAATCGTACAGGGAGTAGCTTTGGTACATGCTGCAACCTCTTCGTCCTTCGTACATAAATAACTATTATCTTTTATGTTTTTGCATTGGAAAATAGGCGCCTCCCCTTCGACTGCTTCGACTACATCCCAGAACGAGATATCCGAAGGATGCTTGGCTAATTTATAGCCGCCTTTAACTCCAGGGACAGAGCTTACGATGCCGGCTTTTGTCAATTTACTGAAAATCTTCGATAGATACGTCTCGGAAATACCTTGAAAAGCGGAAAGTTCTTTAATCCCAATCGTAGCATCAGGAGGAATATCAATTAAATATACTAAGCAATGCAGTCCATATTCAACGCCAATACTATACTGCATGCAAACACCTGCTTTCAGATAAAAAAAGTTATTATACCTCATCTTAGGTGGATTTAGGAACCTTGTCAAATAGGGAGAGGTGTGCGGTTGACAGCCATAAACGAAAGAGATATATTATAGACATAGTTAATCGACGATTAATATTGTCTATAATATCTCGAAGAAATAAGATCTATGAAGCCTGCATTTTCTTTTAAAAATAAAGAAACTAAGGAGTGTCAAACACATGGAAATCAGATTGGATTATACGAAAGTACAGCCGGAGTCTCTACAAACACTATTAAAATTGGAAGGGTACGTGAAGAAGAGCGGGCTTGACAGCAAACTGGTGGAATTGATTAAAATTCGCGCCTCGCAAATTAATGGCTGCGCCTACTGCCTGGATATGCATACGAAAGACGCGCGAGCGATGGGAGAGACAGAGCAGCGTATCTATTTGCTCAACGCATGGAGAGAAGCTCCGTTTTACACGCCGTCAGAGCGTGCTGCGTTAGCTCTAACGGAAGCTGTGACCAGAATTTCAAATGCCGGCGTGCCGGATGATTTGTATGACCAAGTTCGGAGACATTTCGATGAGGAACAATACGTTGATTTAATTATGGCGATTAATGCCATTAATAGTTGGAATCGCATGGCGATTTCAACAGGCATGTTACCTGGAGACTATCAGCCTCCTGCAAGTAAATAATTTCATTTATGATGTGAAAATGAAAAGAGGGTGTCCAAAAGCCAATTTCCTGGCTATCGGATAGCCTTTTTTTCATGCATTTTATTGATTGGCAGGCTGCCCGGTTATCGGATCAAAGCGATAAATCCAAACTTATGGAAAACATTTTTAGTTGCATCTATAGCCCTTATGAGTCATTTCAAACTTTCAGCTTTCAAGTATACTTTAGACAGTTAATCTGAGCTGGACTGAAGGGAGGGTCATGATCCATGTGTTGAAATGGTAATTGGAGCGCAAGCTAAACTGCAAAAAGTAGAGGTGAAGACGGTTGAGAAGATTAGCTCAAGGGATTTATGTGAAAATATGCGGTTTATTCCTGATCATAAGTGCATGTTCACGCAGTTTACCAGCAGCCGCGCATGAACACGGGGACTCAGTGACAGAGATCCAAATGGGGCCTTCTACTTTAACGGTGAATACAAGTATTGCTTCTCTTATTTTCGTCCTGCTTGTAGTTGTCGTTCTCATTCTTCACTTACGCACTAAGAAAACTGTTTTAACTAAAATGACAGGCATGATGGCGGCTATGGCGATTGCTATGGTATCCAGTCTGGCAGTCGGCACAATAGCTGGAATTGTTTTGGAGAAATTATTCCTATCAACTGTTATTGGAGTCACCTTTGGCATGAGTGTTGGTTATTTATCCGGAAGCTTCTTGCATCTGCTTGCCTCTTTGGACGGCATGTTAGCAGGTTTGATGGGAGGCATGATGGGGGCAATGCTGGGTGTTATGGTGATTTCGGATTATCCGACACTTTCCATCGTTTTCATGGATGTTGTCTTAGCGGTTTCGATGTTGCTGCTGTATAAGCTGTTAGATGCCGAAGAAAATCTTCCTGTGGATACTTCCGTTTCTCAGTTAGAGGCGTAACTGTAGAGGTAAGTTCATTGGATTGAAACTAAATTTTCATCAATCATTCATATTATTAGCACAAAGGACACAATCTAATGACATGTTCAGGTGTATAATCAACCTTGCCGGATTTACTGGCTAGGTTGATTTTTTTATGATTCGAAAGGGGGGACTGGCTTGAAAAGTCGTTTAACGAAATTCTCAAGATTTGGTCTTATTTCGGGAGTTCTTATGATTTGTCTTTTTATTTTTGCTTTATTTTATTTTCAGCAACCGGAGTCATCAGCCGAGGAGCCCACGGTTACGCAACAAGGCGGATATCAAGTTGTTACGATAAATGTGAAAGATGACGGTTTTTATCCTAACAATATCGAGGTTCAGGCAGGTGTGCCGACAAAGCTAAATTTCAAAAAACAAAGCCGCTTGACTTGTATCAAGAGTGTAGCATCTCCTGAATTAGGCATGGATGTCTATTTGGAAAAAGGGGATAATTTCTTTACATTAAAAGATTTAAAACCCGGAACCTATAAGTTTCACTGCGGTATGTATATGTACTATGGGACAATAACGGTGAAATAATGGAACAGTTGAAATCCCCATCTATAAATGGCGAATAAAAGATCATTTCAACCTTTTTAGGGATGAAATGATCTTTTTCTTTGTCCATTCTGTGATAATTAACCGTACTTGATATGAAAAGTTTCAGAGAGTCTAGCATGATTTTGGATCACACCCCATATAGTTGCAAGTAAGCGAGCAATTGATATCGGAGGTGCAGAGCTTGAACGAACAAATAACGTATCAGAAAATAAACCTGCAAATAGAGGGCATGACATGTGCAGCCTGCTCTGCGCGAATTGAGAAAGTGATCGGCAAAATGGCAGGCGTTCATGAAATTGCAGTGAATTTACCAATGGGAAGTGCAGCATTAGTGCTGGATGCAGGCACAGAGTTGAAAGGGGAAATTATTGAACGTATTGAGAAACTGGGATACTCGGCTAGAAGCTTTGAAGAAGCGGGTGATTCTCAGCAAGCGATAGTTGGACTGGGAGCAAAACTAGTGATTTCGGCGTTATTCACACTTCCTCTTCTGTGGGCAATGGTTCGTCATTATACCATGACATCGAGCCTATGGATTCCTGATCTATTTTTGGAACCATGGTTCCAGTGGCTGCTTGCTACGCCGGTTCAATTTGCAATAGGTGCTCCATTTTATTATAACGCGTGGAAGGCCATAAAAAATAAAAGTGCGAATATGGATGTTCTTATCGTTCTTAGTACGACTTGCGCTTACTTGTATAGCCATTACATGACGATACATATGCTTCGTTCGGGAGGAGCTGACCCGCATGCCGTCTATTTTGAGACAAGCGCCATGATTATTACCGCTGTTCTCCTTGGTAAGTGGCTGGAAGCTTCGGCGAAAGAAAGAAGTATGAAGACTATTCATCGACTGCGCCGCTTAAGCCCGCAAACTGTCACAATCATCAGAAATGAGATGCAGTCCGAAGTCATATCGATAAAAGACGTCAAAATTGGGGATATGCTCCTCATCCTGCCAGGTGAAATTGTTCCTGCGGATGGACGAGTTATTCGCGGCCGGTCAGCTGTTGATGAAGCATTCATTACGGGGGAATCCGTACCTGTAGAGAAACGTCAATACGATCGCCTGATAGGCGGATCTGTGATTAGAGATGAAGCCATTACGATGCAAGTAACTGCTCTTGGGTCTCAAACTGCGCTCGGTAAGATGATTCATTTGATGGAGGAAGCCCAAGGCTCGAAGGCTGAGATCGGACGTTATGTAGATCGAATTGCCGCTGTGTTCGTTCCTGCTGTTTTGGTGCTTGCCTTGCTGACATTGTGTATTTGGTCTCTATGGCTTACTCCGGGGGATCTCAAAGGAGCGCTATTCAAAGCGATAGCTGTGCTTGTCATTGCGTGCCCTTGCGCCTTAGGATTGGCGACGCCAACTTCGATACTGGTCGGCACAAGCCGTGCTCTGGAATCGGGCATTTTATTTAAAGAAGGCAAGTATGTGGAACAATTGCAGCAGATCGATATCATTTTAATGGATAAAACAGGAACGCTTACCCATGGAACACCCCGTGTGACAGACGTCATCACGGATCCGGGCCAGGAGCATCGCCTGCTTCGCATGCTTGCTGCTGCTGAGAATGGCATCGAACATCCTTATGCGAAAGCAATTATGAAGGAAGCCGTTCGGCGCGGACTTCAGGTTAAAGAGACAACCTCCTCACAAGCAATAACAGGCCTGGGTGTGAAGGCGCGAGTAGATGAACATGAGATTCTAGTCGGTTCCAGAGCTTTTATGAATCAGGCTGAGATTTCCATCCAAAGGTTTGCATATGTAACAGAACAGTTAGAGAGGGAAGGCAAGACGATGTTATTTGCAGCTGTGGACGGTGTGCCTGCAGGTGTAATCGCACTCATGGATACATTAAAAGCATCTACACCTCAGGCTTTAAGAAGGTTGAAAAAAATGGGAATCATTGTGGCTATGGTAACCGGCGATCACCGTAAAACAGCTAAAGCGATAGCTGAAAGAGCTGGCATAACAACGGTCTATTCGGAAATGCTGCCACAGGATAAGGTTCATTTGGTCAGAACACTGCAGCAAAAAGGGAAACGTGTTGCTATGGTCGGGGATGGCGTGAATGATGCCCCTGCTTTAGCAGCTGCGGATATTGGTATTGCTGTAGGTACCGGTTCAGAGATCGCGAAGGACGCAGCGGATGTCAATTTGCTTCATAGCGATTTGGGAGGCGTTGCGGATGCTGTGGTGATGAGTCGTAAGACCATGCGCAATATTCGTCAAAACTTAATTTTTGCATTAATGTACAATATCTTGGCTATACCGCTTGCGTTCATGGGGCTGTTGACACCATGGATCGCTGGAACAGCTATGGCGCTAAGTTCTGTATCTGTCGTTACAAATGCGAGCAGACTGCAGAAAGCATCATGGCGTGATTAAATATCATTTTTTGATGGGCAAGAATTCACACCTAAGGAAAAATAGGAGTACAAAAAAAATCCTCGACCTATTGCTTATTAGGTAGAGGATTTCGAAATTATCATGATTATGAATGAAGCGTAGCAAGCGTTTTCGCAATATTGAGGCCATGAAGCCGTCCATCATCGATAAATACTTTATTCGTAATTCCGCCAGTCACCACACCAGCGACATAGACGTTCGGTATATTGGTCTCAAACGTATCCATGTCAAACTTAGGAACCAGCGTTGCAGGATCAAGTTCTATTCCTAATTGCTGTAGCAGGGCAACATCAGGACGATACCCGATTAAAGAGAAAACAAAATCGTTGGGAACCTTGATCAGATCGGTTCCCTGTGTCACATGAACAAATGATTGGTCAATAGCGGTCACCGATGCCTCCGGATAGAAGCGGATCCGGTCTTTCTCAATCAGGTTTCGGATGTCGAGCAGGAGTGTCGGTTTAATGCCTTGATAAACGGACGTTCCCCGATGAACCAGTGTTACCTCCGCACCATTTCTATAGAGGTCGATTGCGGCCTCAATCGCCGAATTCTTCCCCCCCGCGACAAGAACAGATCTTCCTGCATAAGAGTGACCTTCTGTATAATAATGTTTTACTTTTGGAAGTTGTTCGCCTGCAACTTCCAACAGTCTCGGTTGATCGTAAATACCTGTTGCAAATACAAGTTGGCGTGCTTCATAAACGCTCTCTTGGCCATGATGATTACGGCAATAAACGCGAAAGTGATCGAAGTAACGTTCTACTTGCGTAACATGATGATAGGTTAAAATGTTCAATTGCTGTCTCAATACAACAGAGCGATAATACCGCATCACTTCCAGCCGAGAAGGGCGTTCCTCCTCAGACAGAAAAGGAATATCTGCAATTTCAAGCCTATCGCTAGTGCTGTAGAAACGCATATTTACGGGAAAAGAAAGGATCGAATTGACAATAGCGCCTTTCTCGAGAATCAAATAATTCATGCCTTGCTTTTGCAAAGCGGCTCCTACGGAAAGTCCGCAAGGACCGCCTCCGATTATGATGACATCGATCATGAATTTTTCACCCCATTTATTGTTCACGTGTGCAGTAACACGATTTTATAAAATAGTAACACAATTAGCGAGGGAAATGAAGTTTGTTTTTAAATTAACTGGTTATCGCAATACGTGTTGATTTCTAAGGCGCTTTTATATTGAAAAGGGATTCCTTTCAACGGAACCCTTTTTTTAGTAAAGTCATTTCGTTGGGTTATTGACGATTGACATAATAAGGAGATCGACATAATATAAAGTTAATACATGAACATGTAATCATATATTAATGGATATTAAGGAGTATGATCTCTAATGTCTTCTAATTCATCTTGTTGCAACAACGGAGGTAATAAAAAGGACCTGCATCAAAATCAGGGACGCGAGGGTGCGCAAAATCAGGATAAAAAGCATGTCCATGATCACACACACGATCACACACATGACCATGTTCATGATCACACACATGACCATACCCATGATCATCACCATGACCACGATCACCACCATGGTGATTCATGCTGTGGTAGCTCATTAGGTGAAGCGGTGAATCGAACAATTACACTTGAAGGCATGCATTGTGCGGATTGTGCAGTGAAGCTGGAGAGATCCGTATCTCGCTTAGATGGAGTAAATCAGGTTTCTGTTAACTTTGCTACTGCCAAGATGAGTCTTGCTTACACAGAACCGATAGTTAATTTTGAAATTATTAAGAAACAGATTAATAATTTAGGATATGGTATTCAACAACAATCATCTGAGAATCAAGTTTCCGTCTTTCGAATAGATGGGATGGATTGTGCAGACTGCGCGCGAAAACTTGAGAAGAGAGTCGGCTCGCTTTCAGCTGTGAACCAGGTAACAGTAAACTATGGGGCTGCTAAGATGACTGTTGAACATAATGGAACGGCCGATCAAAGCATTCTACAAACGGTAAAGCAGGCGGGGTATACGGCCACATTAGATTCAGGGAGTCTAACTCGACCAACTGCCGAAGCAAGCTTCTGGAGACGGAATAATAAAGTTCTTCCTACGTTTTTATCAGGGCTATTATTTGCATTAGCATGGGTTCTAACATTTGGTGATCTCGTAAATCAGGTCTTCTCAACGGTATTATATGCCGTTGCTATTGTTGTTGGTGGATTTCGGATTGCCAGAACAGGATTTTATGGTTTGAAGTCCCGTACAATTGGGATGGATCTACTCATGACTGTCGCAGCTGTGGGTGCTGCACTTATCGGGCAATGGGAGGAAGGTGCAGCGGTTGTATTTTTATTCTCATTGGGTGAAACATTAGAAGCTTACACGATGGATCGGACTAGGAAATCAATCCGTGGGCTGATGGATCTCTCTCCGAAAGAAGCCTTAGTTCGTAGAGATGGCCGCGAGTCTATGATTGCCATTGAAGATATTCAAATTGGTGATACCGTTATCATCAAACCTGGTGAGAAAATAGCGATGGACGGCGTCATTATCAAAGGTCATTCAACGATAAACCAAGCCCCGATCACTGGGGAGTCGATTCCTGTTGAGAAATCAAGAGGCGATGAAGTATTTGCAGGGACAATTAACCAACAGGGTGCACTAGAGGTTGAAGTAACGAAACTGTCTAAAGATAATACCTTATCTCGCATTATTAGTATGGTTGAAGATGCCCAAGCGCAAAAAGCTCCTTCTCAACGTTTTGTTGATGTTTTTTCTAAATATTATACGCCTGCCGTGCTAATTATTGCTGTGGGCATAGCCATTATTCCTCCTGTATTCTTTGGTCAGCCTTTTCAAACGTGGATTTATCGCGCACTCATGATGTTGGTCGTGTCCTGTCCGTGTGCATTGGTGATTTCAACACCGGTTTCAATCGTGTCTGCAATAGGAAACGCGGCGAGAAATGGCATTCTTATTAAAGGCGGGGCACATCTAGAAAGATTAGGTGCAGTTTCCGTTGTTGCCTTTGATAAAACAGGGACATTAACCGCAGGGATGCCACAAGTAACGGTAGTCATCGCTTTGAATGGACAAAAAGAGGAAGAAGTCTTATCTATTGCAGCAGGAATTGAGTCTTCGTCGGAGCACCCTGTTGCAGAGGCAATTGTTCGGTTCGCAGAACAAAAGGGTATTCGGATGAAGGAAATTTCATCGTTTAGTTCTGTCACTGGTCAAGGTGTTAAAGCTACAATTCAAGGTGTGGAATATTTCATCGGCAGTCCAAAATGGTTTATTCACGACTTGAATGTTTCCCTTGAAGAGATAAAGGCAAGAATTCAAGAATTAGAGCAACAAGGGCAAACGGTTATGCTCATGGGTACCAGTGAGCAAGTACTTGCAATTTTTGCTGTAGCGGACGAGGTTCGGGCAAATAGTAAATCTACACTTGAACAGTTAAAACGTATAGGAATTAAGAAGACAGTCATGTTGACAGGAGACAATCGAGGAACAGCTCATGCTGTAGCCGCTAAGCTCGGGGATATCGAGTATTACGCTGAGTTGCTTCCACAAAATAAGGTTGCTTCTATGAAAAAATTAATGGCGGAATATGGTCATGTTGCCATGATTGGTGACGGAGTGAACGACGCTCCGGCCTTAGCCACAGCTACTGTTGGTATTGCGATGGGGGCAGCAGGTACAGATACTGCCTTAGAAACGGCAGACGTAGCTTTAATGGCAGATGATCTATCCAAGCTGCCTTATGCCATAAGTTTAAGTCGGAGAGCATTGAAAATTATAAAACAGAACATTGCTTTCTCTTTGTTAGTAAAAGTTGTGTTTCTTGTCATGATTTTTATGGGAACATCAACTCTTTGGATGGCTGTTTTAGCGGATACAGGAAGTTCACTCATTGTAATCGCGAATGGAATGAGACTGCTTCGAAAAAAATCAGATTGACCTTGAAGTACTATAAAAGCATATCAATAAAAAAATTGTTCGAGGCATATAATTGCTTTGAACATTTTTTTATTTAGAAAAAAGAAACGCCTAGCTCATAAGCCGGCGTCTCCACCAAAAGTTTACCTATTCATGCTTCATGCTTCCAAGTGGTTGCTTTTCCTGTCTTAGGACAAGTAGGGAAAGTATCACCTGCCTGAAGAACAACGTGTCCTCCATCACCATCAATATAATGTCCAGTTTCCGTTACCTTTTCACCCGTCTTGTGGCGATGATTTGGGTTTGCCATACGGCGTCACACTCCTTAGTTTATTGTGACACATAAGTAGAAATCATGTATTCACGAAAAGTAATATTCCCTTATCATTAATAAGATGAACCTTCCAATTTTGTCCATAACTAAGAAGTGCTAATAAGTCCATGAATAAGCTTAATACAGGCAATAGAAGCTCCTGGTTATTGCGAGCTTCTTGTTGCAGCATAATCTCTGAAATAAAATTTAAGCGTCGGTAGAGCATCAAAGTGGTTAAGATAACTGTAATAATAGAAGTAAAGTATTCATTGGGAAGTAAATTTGCTTGCAAGCCCGCTGATGCAATGATTAGAGCGACTTCGCCACGTGAGATCATTCCTGATCCAACTGCGAGAGCGGAATGATTATTCATTCCGGTTAATCTAGCTCCTAAGGCTCCTCCAATTAATTTAGTAAGAACCGCTATGATGCTTAATACAATAATAAAACCTATCTGATTGCCTATGCCTTTAAACGATACATTTAATCCAATGCTGACAAAGAATACAGGTACAAATAAAGAATAAGCTATAGGTTCAATTTTTGATTCAACAGTATGCTTAAATGAAGTTTGGGAAATATGAAGGGTCGTTCAAAGGGGGCGCGATAGTACAATAAGCAGGGAGCAGTTCGCCGTGGCCGGCAGCAGCTCCTTTTTCATTAAGCTAAAGGGCAGGCTTTTTTTTGTATTTACCGCTTGACTTGGTGTTAACACCAAGTTGTAACATGAGCGATGTAATGTTCAAAAGCGTAATGATGCATGTCATTCCGCTCAAAAAGAGAAGGATAGGTGAGAAGAAATGACCGTACAAATGAAGAAGGTAGCTTTAATTACGGGAGGCAACAGAGGGCTTGGATTTGAAACGGCCCGCCAATTGGGGAATCTAGGGTATACGGTTCTGCTAGGAGCAAGAAACCAGGAAAACGGGGTAGAGGCAGCAGCAAAATTGCAAGCCCAAGAAATTGATGCACACTGTATCGAATTGGATTTGACCGATCAAGCGACTATTGATGCAGCAGCTCGGATAATCACAACAACGTATGGAAAACTGGATGTGTTGATTAATAACGCAGGAATTGGTGTTATGCATAAATTTGCGGATCTGAGCGTATCGGATTTAAAGAGATCATTTGATACGAACTTTTTTGGGGCATTCGCGATCAGCAAAGCTATGCTCCCCCTCATCGAAAACTCGGATGCCCCGCGGATTGTCAATATTTCCAGCTCCATAGGATCAATAACGCTGCATAGCGACCCGGCTAGTGGCATATATCCTTTTAAGGCGTTGGCCTATAGCAGTTCCAAAACTGCACTGAATCAGCTTACCACACATCTTGCTTTTACCTTGAAGCATACGCCTGCTAAAGTAAATTCTGTTTGCCCTGGTTTTGTAGCTACTGATTTCAATAACGGATACGGCGATCTGACACCGGAACAAGGTTCCCGAATCATTGTCCAATATGCTACACTTGCACAAGATGGACCCACAGGGGGCTTCTTCAACGAGCAAGGTGTTATTCCATGGTGACTTAATTTCATAAAAGATAGGAAGGTCTTAGGATGAGCAGCGGCGCCGCTTTTTCAATCAAGGAAATTTCAATGATGACCGGACTGACAGAGGATGCACTCCGTTATTACGAGAAGATCGGACTGCTTCCCCGGGCAAAAAGAAGAGAAAATGGCCGACGAATGTATCACAATGAAGACATGCAGCTAATGGAGCTTATTATTTGTTTGAAGAAGATAGGTGTTCCCCTTAAAGATATTAAAGAGTTTGCAGCACTCTCCTACAAGGAAGACATCCTGTCTGCACCTGAAGTGTATGATAAGGTTCAAGCATACAGAAGAAAGCTCCAGGACCAAATCAATCACTTGCAGAAAATTTTGGGTGTACTGGATTACAAAATTGCGAATAAGAAAAGCCTGCTGAAGGATTCATAAATTTAGATTCAGTATTTGAATGCAAGGACAGAACACTGTGGAGCGACTACCGGTGTTCTGTATTTTTTTATGGGAACCCGTATCCACCATGTTCTTTACAACAATTTCTATTAATTATTGACTGTTCAGTCTAGAAATGCTAAGATGAATTCGTCAAGCGAGGGGAGTGAAGGAAAATGAGGAATTAGGCTATTTTTTTATGATAATTTCGGACTGAATGGTCAAAATATGAAGGAATTATCCAACCTACATTATCGTCGTTCGAACGAAGGTAGGACTTTCTGAAATCTAACGCGATTTGCTGAATAAGGACATGACTCCAATTCTTGACCGAACGATCTGTTAAGGGTAGTATGGGGATGAGGAAAGGAGGGATTCTACGTGGCACGAAGCAAAGAATTCGACATGAACCTGGTTCTGCATAAAGCGATGGAAGTGTTCGGTCATTATGGGTATGAGGGAACGTCGCTTCCCATATTGCTCGAAGGGCTGGGCATCGCACGGCAGAGTTTATATGATACGTACGGCACGAAGAAGGATCTCTTCATCAAGGCCGTTAAGCATTACGTAAACGAGAAATCATCCGCCGTTGTTGATCATTTGGCGAATTCGGAGTCCGTCAAGGAAGCGATTCATGAGATCTTCCGTGAGATCGTCTTCGTTCTTCAAGATGAGGATCGGCGCAAGGAGTGCTTCATTCTTTCCAGCGCCATCGATCAAGTCCCCCACGAGCCGGAGATTGCCGCCTTGTTTGAGGAGGACCGTATCCGACTGGAGCGCGCCTTCTATGAAGCGTTGATTCGAGCTAAGCAACGGCAGGAACTGAACACCGATAAAGACCTACAAATGTTGGCCAGGTATCTGTACCATTCGCGGTATGCCTTAACGCAAGTGGCCAAGTTAACGAACGATCCCAAAGTGCTGGAAGAAGTCACGACAGTTACACTGTCGATGCTGGAAGCCTGATGAGAGAGCTTTGCTCTCCTTTCTGCTGCATTTATTAGATCGATTAGTCCGGAATGGAATTTTTAGACCATTTAGTCAAAAAAGGAGCATGTACAAAATGAATAGAGGCCGTTTCAAAGGTTTGGCGCTTCTCGTGCTAGCCATCTCCCAATTAATTATGGCTCTGGATTATACGATTATTTTCGTGGCAATGCCTTCCCTGGGTGAGGGACTGGGCTTCTCCGCCAACCATCTGCAATGGGTCGTTAGCGCGTATTCCCTGGCATTCGGAGGGTTTCTGCTGATCGGGGGCAGGCTCTCGGACATAATGGGCAGAAGGAGAATGTTCATGATTGCCATGTTCCTATTCGGGCTGAGCTCTTTGCTTGGCGGGCTGTCCGAATCGCAGATAATGCTTATCATAGCCAGAGGCCTGCAAGGTCTCGGGGGAGCCCTGCTATCCCCGGCAACATTGTCGCTGATCATGTCTAACTTCGAAGAAGGTGCTGAACGGAATAAGGCCATGAGTATCTGGGCTGCCATGGGCGGAGTCGGTATGTCGCTAGGGTTGCTGCTCGGCGGTGTACTCACTAGCTTTATAGGTTGGGAAGCGACGTTCTTCGTTAATGTTCCCATTGCGCTATTCACTCTTTTGTTAGCACCTGTTGTCCTCAATGAAAGCACGGCACTGAGCGGCCGCAAGCACTTCGACATCGCAGGGACGATCTCGGTTACCGCTGGCATGCTTCTTGTCGTCTACTATCTGATTCAATCTCCTATCTCAGGTTGGCTTAGCTCAAACACCTTGCCTTTCGTTCTGATTGGAGCCGTACTTCTCGTATCCTTCGTCGTCATTGAGAAGCGTTCCAAGGGTCCGCTGATTAACTTTCGCATGTTCCGAAATCGCAACCTAACCGGTGCCGCACTCGTCGCCTTTCTTTTCTCAGCATCGTTCGGTACGCTTTACTACTTCTTAACCCTATATACCCAGAATGTTCTGCATTTTTCAGCGATTCAGTCTGGACTTACATTCCTACCGTTGACCCTAAGTGCGTTTCTGGGAGTAAAACTCATCACTCCCATGCTGGCCAAAGTAGGAGTCGCCGGGACAATTGCATCAGGGATGGCACTTGGAGGTGTAGGCTTCCTGTTGCTGACCCAGTTATCGGCTACGGGCAATGCCTTAGGAGTAATTCCAGGGACGATTATCATCGGACTCGGGCAAGCTCTCGTCTTCACGACAATGTTCATCGCCGGAAGTACAGGGGTCGATCCTAGCGAACAAGGGGTATCCTCCGCGGTTATCAACACCGGTCAGCAGATTGGAGGAGCTATTGGACTCGCGGTCATCATAGCTATTATCTCAGCTACCCTCGGTTCTAACGCAACAATGGAGACGATGAGTACTGCCGCCCTTAACTCGTCCATCCATACCGCGTTTATCATTTCAGCTGTGGTTACACTGATCGGTATCATAGTTGCGTTCGCTGCCTTAAAACGAGTAAGCGGGGATTCATCTAAAGAAGGGAAGGTTATCGCAACTCACTAAGGTACAGCAGCCAAGTTACATTGTTTAAAGGTAAGTGAGCAGACCGCCGTGCCGGTAGCTGCTCACTTTTAATGGTTCAATCTTCAAACTAAGCCTATCTTGAAGAGAGACAAACTTTGAGATAGTCTATTAAAAGAAAGTGTAGAGAGGATAGTGGACGAAGATATGAAATCAATAGCTGTATACTGTGGATCAGGCACAGGAAATGACCCTATTTATATGAATGAGGCAAAGAAGTTAGGGAAAGTCTTAGTAGCTCATGGATTGGATCTTGTCTACGGAGGAGCAACAGTCGGATGTATGGGGGCTGTTGCCGATGCGGTCATGGAGTCTGGTGGTAAGGTCATCGGAGTAATACCCAAAAAATTGGCTAATGTGGAAATCGCTCACGAACATCTAACAGAACTTCATATTGTTGATACTATGCATGAAAGAAAAGCTTTAATGGCAGAGCGTGCTGATGGATTTATCGCACTCCCCGGTGGGACGGGCACGTTAGAAGAATGGTTTGAAGTATTTACATGGGCTCAACTAGGATATCACAATAAACCATGTGCCTTACTAAATATCAATCAATACTACACGCCGATGTTATCGCTTTTTGATCATATGATTGAACAAGGGTTTGTAAAAGAGCCGTATAAAAATTTAATTTTAATTGACGATGATTCAACAAACTTAATCGAAAAGCTAAAGAACTATAAAGCGGAATATATACATAAATGGTAGCTTCTTCTGCTATAGAAGAACATTAGCTCAACAAATAGATGTGGAAGGAGTTAACCATGTCACAACAACGTATTATGATTTCTACCATAACCATATTCTATAGTAATCAAACTTACACCTTAGATAATTTATAATGAAAATACTAATCAGAGATAGAACTCAACTAAAGAAGAACGTTAGTTCAATAAAGTCAGCGGCAATCCAAGACTTTATTTTTCAGTCTTGGTCCACCGCTGTCCCATTTTTATAGTTAGCTAACACTTATTTTTCGAAGTCTGGCTATATTCGATATAATAAATCGTGTTAAGTAAAAATTCCTCATTTTTCCAATGGGAAACTACAGTTGTTAATGACAATTTCATTCAATTACATCACTGCTTCTCGTAACCCAAAAAAGTATAAATACGAGAGAAAACAGTACAATAACCGGCGCAGCGTACTGAATTAGAAAGTTTTCCATCAGTTTAATTTCCTTTCTTTATTAATTTGCCTTGTACATAATCGGCATCGAATAGAAATAAGCGCATGAGTAAAAAGAGTGATGGGACTAGAATTACGATTCCAGCGATAAAGGCGATAACAAGCGCAGTCCCCATTGTTTGATTTGTGAAATTTTCATGGATGGTAATGTAGGGAAATAAAATATACGGTAAATGGGCTTTACCATAACCAAAAAAGGCAAAAGCAAATTGCAGCAGCACAAATATGAATGAAGTACCCAAATTCCTTTGCTTCCAAAGGAGAAAGACTGCAATCAAGAAGCATAGAAACGATGTCCCAAACATCCAGCCATGGGAAAGCATGTTGCTGAAATGCTCCGGGTTTTGTTGATTGATCGTGAAAAAAACAAGAAAACTTGCAAGAATCGTTGGCCCACTCCAAAAGAGGGCGTACCCACGTAAGATTTTAAATGCGGGCTTGTCTTCTGCTCTGTATGCATAATACGAAAGAAACATGGAAGAAATGTAAAGAACACTGACCAACGACAGTAAAATGACGGACCAGGTATAGGGACTGCCGAGCAGCCTTTGCCAGTTAAGGAGGATCAATCCATTATGCTCACTAATGATTCCACCTTCTGAAATGGTAAGTACCGTAGAGAGGGTTGCAGGGATGAGCAAGCCAGTTGCTCCATAGATGAGCATATACCATTTATTATCCTTCGAACCGTAGTTGCTGAAGGCATAGTAGGCTCCTCGAATGGCAAGCAATATGATGGCTATACTGCCTGGAACGAGAAGCGCGGTACCATAATAACGTGCTGTTTCCGGGAAGAATCCAACCATTCCAATGTAGAAGAAGACTAAAAAGACATTCGTTACTTCCCAGACAGGAGAAAGATAGCGCTCAATAATTTTATGGATGATATGCTGTTTCATTGTAATTACAGAATAATAACTGAAGAAACCTGCACCGAAGTCAATGGATGCTACGATTAAATACCCGTATAAAAAAATCCATAAAACCGTAATTCCTATTACTTCAAGACTCATTTCTTTGTCCTCCCCCCGAAAATGCCAAGAGCCATTAATTCGTCTGCGACATCGCTTTTTCTAAAGAGTTTAGATAACACTTTGACCGCGGTGAGTGCTAGTACGATATAAAGGAAACAAAAAAGCACGAGCATCATATCCACGTTTTGAGAGGTAGTAGCCGCATCTGCAACCTTTAGATACCCACGTAAAATCCATGGTTGACGCCCAACTTCAGCGTAAAACCATCCGCATTGAATACCAAGCATGGAAAGGGGCCCGCAAGCTACTATAATCGCTAATAGCCATTTAGGATAAGGTTTAACGGATCTTTTTCTTGCGTACCACAAATGAAAAATAGCAACAACAATCACGAACACACCTATACCTACCATAGCATCGAAAAAGTAATGAACGTATAGAGGAGGACGAAGATCAGGGGGGATCTCATTAAGCCCTTTTACTTCAGAACTAGGAGTACCTCCAGCTAAAATGCTGAGTGCGTATGGAATTTTCAAAGCATATTTAATTTCATTACCATCAGTTAGAATACCACCCAGAATGAGCGGCGCGTTGGCCGTGGTTTCGAAATGCCACTCCGCTGCTGCAAGTTTTTCTGGCTGATTTTGAGCTAGAAACTTTGCGGATAAATCACCAATAAGTGCTGTAGTCACAGCAAATACAAGACCGGCGGTGACAGTCAATTTTAATGCCTTTTTAGCATATAAGATGTCATCTTTTTTCTTAAGAAGAGAGTAGGCTGCAATAGCTGCCAATATAAATGCGCTTGTCATATAAGCAGAGGAGAGCACATGCGCTACTTTGGTTGGCATAGAAGGGTTAAACATAGCTAATATCGGTTGAACATTCGTAATTAAGCCGTCTTTTAGTGAGAATCCTTGAGGCGTATTCATAAATGCATTGACAGTAGTTATAAAAAAAGCTGAAGCGGAGGAGCCGATGACAACAGGCACGAGTAGAAGGAGATGATGCATTGGTTTTAATCGTTCCCATGTATATAAGTAAATACCTAGGAATATAGCTTCAATGAAAAACGCAAAGGTTTCTAGGAATAATGGAAGCGCAATGGCCTGTCCGGCAATTTGCATAAAGGTAGGCCACAATAAACTGAGTTGAAGGCCAATGGCTGTACCGGTAACCACGCCAATAGCAACGGTGATAACGAAACCCCTGGCCCATCTTCGTGCTAATAATGTGTAGTAGGGGTCTTTGCGTTTAATGCCAGCGAGTTCAGCCAACAGGATCATGACGGGAACACCAACGCCGATTGTAGCGAAAATGATATGAAACGCCAATGTAGTCTCTGTTAGTAGACGGCTATAAAACACGGAATCGTAGGTAGGCATGTGAAATCATCTCCTTTTCGTTAATCTAGGTTAAAAAAGTTTGCGAATAAATGAAACCAACATGACAAAAGCAACGCTGAACATGAGGTACATTAATCGCTTTTCATGTTTTCGAAATGGGACCAAGTTGTATCACCCTCTGGTAAATTTTATTTCGTTATGAAATTAGTGTACTCCATTGTATGTGATTATTTTCACATAATCTGTGAATACGAATTGAACAAAGTTTTACAACTTTACTAACGGGAAAATGAACATTATGAGAACAAATTGATATATTAAATGAACATATGATAATTTGTTAATATAAGAGGATTGATGAACGAGAGGTGATGTAGATGTCTCGCAATAAATGAAAGGTCCGTGAACGTAAATCCTGCTGAAAGTAACACGAAAAGATAGTTCTCACTTCAAGAAAGGGGAACCCATTTGAATTCTTTAGACTTAAGCTTGTGGTTAGCGTTTGGTGCGGGCTTATTATCATTCCTATCACCTTGTTGTCTCCCGTTGTACCCTACATATTTATCTTACATTACAGGAATATCAGTGAGAGATTTAACGATTGGTAGAGGTTTATTACAGAAAAGGGCGATCATTCATACACTCTTCTTTGTTATGGGTTTCTTCATCATCTTTTTTTCTTTGGGATTATCCGCCAGCCTTGTAGGTGACCTATTTTCTAATAATCGAAATTTAATTCAACAGCTTGGCGGTTTATTGGTTGTCGTTATGGGGTTTGTTATTCTTGGGGTATTTCAACCTCATTTTCTTATGAGAGAGAAACGTTTTAATTTTAAAGGACAACGAACAGGGTATATCGGTTCATTGTTGGTAGGTATTTCATTTGCTGCTGGATGGACTCCTTGTATAGGTCCCATTTTATCGGCTATTTTCACAGTAGGTGTCACAAGGCCTGACTATGCTGTATTTTATATTCTTTCCTTTATCCTTGGATTTGTTATTCCTTTTTTTATGATGGCTTTTTTTCTGGGTAAATTGAGTTGGATTTTAAAATACTCAGCTATACTGATGAAAATCGGTGGATTGATGGTGGTTATAACAGGTATTCTTCTTTATACAGATAAAATGTCAAGTATCACCATCTGGTTGATTCAACTATATGGCGGTTTTACCGGTTTTTAAACTTTCTCATAGATCAGAGTAGAGGCAGTGAAAGGAGTTTGAATGATAAATTCAAAGAAAACTATACAAGTTGTCGTTTTATCTGTGGTTTTATTGCTAGTAGCTGTTACTCTAGTCTTAAACATTATGAAAAAAGAGTCTCCTGTCAAAGTAGGATCCAAGGCTCCGAATTTTACATTAAAAGGGCTTGATGGACGAGACTATGTGTTATCTGATCTGAAAGGAAAGGCGGTTGTTTTAAACTTTTGGGGTACGTTTTGTCCACCATGTGTAAGAGAGATGCCTGCTTTACAAAAACAATATGCGTTGTGGAAGGACAAAAATGTTATCGTTCTTGGCGTGAATCTTAACGAGAGTAGGATAACTGTTCAAAGTTTTATCACAGAGCATCAAGTTACCTTTCCAATCTTATTAGATAAAGATATTTTAAGAAAAGAATATAAAGTAACGGCTTATCCCACAACCTTTTATATAGGGACTGACGGGAAGATTAGGGATATATTTGTTGGAGAAATGAAGGAAACGGATATCCTTAACAGGATTAATAAACTTCAGGAATAAAAGTTAAACAATGAAATTAACGACTACTACTTTTTATGAGTTACAAATCGATTGGAGGATGAATAAGTGTCAAAACCTAAAAAACAATATGCTGTACAACCCAAGAATAGCTTAAAACCTTTAGTATTAATCACTCTAGTCGTTATTGTGTTATTGGTCATATTATTTGTTATCACTCAAAAGAATTCAGAGAAAAATCAACAACCCCTCACTTTCCAAGAGCAAGTTTCCCTTGTTAATCAACCAACCGTAGGACAAGACAGTGCACCAATAACCCTTATTGAGTTTGGTGATTATAAATGTCCTTCCTGTAAAGCTTGGGGCGAAAGCGTGTACCCACAATTGAAGAAGGAGTATATAGATACAGGGAAGGTGAAGTTTGCTTATATAAACGTGTTATTTCATGGGGCTGAATCCCAAAAAGGAGCTATTGCTGGTGAGGCTGTATTTAACCAAAATCCAGATGCATTCTGGCCGTTTCACAAAGCTTTATTTGATGCACAACCGCAAGAGAATCATGATGGACTTTGGATAACAGATGAAAAGATGATTGAAATTGCTAAGAAGACTTCACCAGATATTGACTTGGTCAAATTGAAAGAGGATCTTCAAAATCAACAGACATTGTCTCAAGTTAAAGTTGATAGTGATCTTGTTGCGAAATATCAAATTAAACAAACACCTACCATCATGATAAACGGCGCGATCCTGGATGCTCCATTCGATATAAATAAGATGAAATCGATGTTAGACAAACAATTAAAGGCTAACAAGTTATGATTAAACACCCTAATCTGCAGAACTATTTGTTATATATCGCGTGGATTGTCTCTATTACAGCAACATTAGGTAGTCTCTATTTTAGTGAAATTCTCGAATACATTCCTTGTGAATTATGTTGGTATCAGAGGATTTTTATGTACCCGCTGAGTATTATTCTCGGGGTGGCAGCTTATAGTGGCGACAGTTCGTTGAAAAGAGTCGTGTTGCCTTTGTCGATCATTGGCGGCTGCATTTCTTATTATCACTATATGCTTCAAAAAGTGCATGGTTTTATGGAAATTAAACCTTGTACCCAGGGAGTTCCAGGCAATGTAGATTATATTAACTGGCTTGGTTTTATAACAATACCCTTCCTTGCACTTATTGCTTTTGTTATAATAACGGTTTGTATGATTTATGTACGTAAAATTGAGGAATAGAGGGTAATCAGTATTCTATTGTAATTTCACGCTCTAAAATACTATGATATATAGTATTTTAGAGGGACACGATTCTATCTAAAGAAGGGTTACGGTGCGAGAGTGAATAGTAAAGAGAAGAAATTTCTGGATACCTGGAATGCCAAGCGAACGATTGGAAGAAGAAAGTATGTTTTAATGTATGGCTTACTTGGTTTTGGCGTAGGACTAGCGCTGCTGTTTAGTATAGTCGAGTTAATCACTAACGGTACATTAATAATGAGTTATACGATCTCGAGAGTGATCGTTCTACCGACCATTGGAATTATAATTTTTAGCAACCGATGGGACTCGAGAGAAAAGAGATATGAAAAGCTAGTAAACAGCGTGAAAGGGTCCTTAAAAAAACCGCCTATATATTTAAAACAGTCCTAAAAATATACGTAAGAAAAAGAGTCGCTGTTAATAAATAAACAATGACTCTTTTTCTATCATTTTATATTTTGCATTCAGCATGTTGCACATTAGATGTTTCAATTTGAAAGGTTGTATGCTGTATTATAAATTTCTTTTCTATTTCATGAATGGCTGCCTGTAGAATAATCTGACTGTCTTTTGAATCATCGATTAAAATATGACAACTTAAAGAGTCGAGACCTGATGTAATTGTCCATACATGCATATCGTGAACGTTAATAACTCCATCAATACTCTCCAGTGTCTTTTTAACTAGATCGATATCAATTGTTACAGGTGTGCCCTCCATAAGTATGTGTATAGCTGTGCGAATAACTCCCCATGCGCTTTTGAGGATAAGAACAGAGACGATTACACTGATAATAGGATCGGCAATATACCAGTCGAAGAAAAGCATTAATAGTCCTGCAATAATAGCTCCAACTGAGCCTAGGGCATCTCCAATAACATGTAAATAAGCGCTCCGAACATTGATGTTGTCCTTCACATCACTTTGTCTCATCAATGCCCAAACGCTCAACAGATTGGCTAGGAGCCCAACTAAGGCAATTAATATCATAGATCCACTAGAAACAGTAGGTGGATCAAAGAACCGCGCTATGGCCTCTTTTATAATAAAAGCAGCTATGATGAATAAGGCTAATCCATTGAACAGCGCGGCCAAAATTTCAAACCTGTAATAGCCGAACGATTTTCGCGGAGAAGCTGGTCGGTTTGCGAACCACATTGCTACTAAGCTTAATGCCAAGGATACGGCATCGCTTAACATATGTCCTGAGTCAGAAAGAAGAGCTAAACTATTTGTAATTAAGCCTCCGAAAAACTCCACGAACATGATACCACTTGTAATAATGAGAGCAATAGCTAATCCCTTTTTGTTATTTGGTGCATGACTATGCCCAAGTCCATGCCCATGATTGTGGTCATGATGGCTGTGTTCATGATCAGGATGGTTATGTCCCTGTTCATCATGTGTGTGACTATGATTGTGCATCTAAACCCCTCCTACAACATATGATCAAGTGTTCATATGTTATTATATTTGAAAAAAATTTAAATGGCAATAATATGGAGAGATCTTGGTCAATAGTATTTCCAATTTCTCAATATACATAAGACTATTGTTTCGGGGCTAACATAGCTCTGTAACATTTAATTTTGAAGGACCGTTATAGAGCGGTAATACTAAGAGTTTTCTGTTATAATGAGTGTAAATCGTAAGTTTTATCATCAGAAAGTGAGAATATTTATGGAAGATATGTTGCCTAAAACCGTACAAGATCAATGTGATGACACTTGTAATGGAACTTCAAATATTGATGTCTTAAAAGATCAATTAATAAATGATCAAACTGTTAATGGGTTAGCTGAAGTGTTTAAAGCACTCGGGGATCCCACCAGATTAAAAATCATTCATACCCTATTGAATAAAGAGTTATGTGTTCACGATATTGTGCAAATTTTAGGAATGGGCCAGTCCGCGGTATCACATCAACTCAGATATCTACGAAATCTTAGAATTGTTAAACGCCGTAAAGTTGGAAAGACCGTTTATTATTCCTTGGATGATGAACATATTGAGCAAATTTTTGTGCAGATGCTTCAGCACGTGAAACACAACTAAAGGGGAATAATAAGGTAAATGAAAAAAATAGGATATCGCATGCAAGAAGAGGGAGTTAATCGTTTTCTGGGATCACTGGAAACTTTGATTATGGAGTTAATGTGGGATTCAGGAGACTGGTTAAATGTGCAGCAGCTTCGTGAAAGTCTGAAGTCAGAACATGACTACTCTGTAACAACAATCATGACGGTATTAAATAGATTATCCGAAAAAGGAATCTTGGTAAAGCAGGCTTCAGGGCGAGGGCGTAATAAGCTTGCTCAATTTAAGGTTGTTACTACCAGAGAAGATTTCATTTTGGAGCAAACTAGAAATGTCACTGAGGGGCTTATTAAAGATTTTGGGGAAGTCGTTGTTGCCCATATGATCGATGTTATGGAAGAAGTAGACCCGCATTTATTGAAGAAAGTAGAACAAATGCTCCAAGAGGCAAAAATGAGGAATAGTGATGAAGAAAATAAATCAAGCTAATCTTGTATTTGCATTGTATTCTATTATTACATCAGCGTTGTTTGTTTTGTTGATTTGGTCACTGTGTCATCAACTCAAGGATATTAGTTGGATACCTAATGTAACTCATATCTTGATAAACTTTTGGCACGACTTTCGCTTTAGACACTCTGTTGGGGAGTCTTTGTTAACAGTAGTTTTCTTATATACCTTTATCACTCTGATGTTCATTGTAATAAAGGATATGTATAAGCATTACATATGGAATGATTTTATCAAGCATCAAACAGAAAAAGCGCTAACTAAGCAATTGAACCATAAGTATAGCGATTTTGGCTTTCCAATTTTGGTTGTTGTTGATAAGGAACCTTTTGCTCTAACGTCTGGTATTTTGAAGCAACAGATTGTTATCTCAACCAGACTTATAGAATCATTATCAGAAAACGAAACAAAGGCTGTTCTTGCTCATGAAGCTTATCATTGTCTCAACGGACATCCCTTTAAGAAATGGGTTTTGAGGCGTTTAGCTCAAGTAATGAGATATTTCCCAATACTAAAGGGATTATCTTTTTATTACTCTATATGGATTGAGCTTCTGGCAGATCGATATGCGATAGAGCTTATGAGGAATAAAACATATCTTGCATCAGCCATTGTGAAAATGATTAATCATTCAGAGTCTCGTAGAACAAGAAATTCAGTTGTAGCAGCTGATTTTGCGAATACTGCAATAAACTATCGTTTAAAACAAATATTAGACCTTCAAGAGAATCTTCATGTTGTATACTTTTCTAAAAGGGCTTTCTGGTCATCCATAACGGTTGGAGCAGTTTTCACATCTATCGTAATTTATAGCTGTATCTAAAACGTGGAGATAATCCACGTTTTTTATTTACGAAAAACAAAGAGGCTCCTAGTCATTGGGAGCCTCTTTTTGCAGCTGTATCGCTGAAAAAAAATTTAAGCATTGGCGGAGCAAACAAAGTCGTTAAAATGACCGTAATGATAACAGAAGTAAAGTATTCATTGGGAATTAGTTTTGCTTGTAAACCTGCTGAAGCAATGATTAGAGCTACTTCTCCACGCGAGATCATTCCTGATCCAACTGCGAGGGAAGAACGGTTATTCATTCCGGTTAATCTTGCTCCTAAAGCCCCGCCAATTAGTTTAGTAAGAACCGCTACGACCGTTAATATAATAATAAAACCAATTTGATTGCCAATACCTTTGAACGACACATTTAATCCAATGCTGACGAAGAATACAGGGACAAATAAAGAGTAAGCTATTGGTTCAATTTTTGATTCGACCGTATGCTTAAATGACGTTTGGGAAATAGAAATACCAGCAGCAAAAGCACCTATAATTGCAGCCATCCCCATTAAGTCAGCAAAGTAGGTGAATGCAAAGCAAACCACTAGAGCCATCGTAATGACTGGTTCAGTGACCGTTATCCTTTTAAGTAATTTCAAGAATCTTGGAACAACAAACCATCCAACGATGACCGTAGTGATAAAGAAAATGATCTTTTTGCTAATTAACATTCCTAGCGAAATATCTGTTCCAGTACCTAAAAAACTCATCATGACTGCAAGAAGGATGACAACTAACACATCATCAACGACGGCAGCGCCGAGGATCGTTGTACCCTCACGTGAGTTAAGCTTGTTTAAGTCCTTTAGTACCTGTACCGAAATGCTAACTGAGGTTGCACTAAAAACAACTCCCATAAAGAGCGAATAATTATCATTCAGTCCAAAGGCTTCGGCTGCGCCGTAACCGCCTAAAAAAGGCAATATAATTCCGCCAACTGCGACAGCGAAAGCCGATTTCCAAGTTCGCTTTAATTGTTCTAAATCTGTCTCTAGTCCTGCAATAAACATAAGTAAAATAACTCCAATTTCCGCAAAGTAATGAATGAATTCATTACTTTCTATCCAGCCCAAAAAAGCTGGACCGATGATAATACCAATGAGGAGTTTTCCAAGGACAGAGGGTTGCCCCAACAATGTTGCAATATGTCCGAAAATCTTTGTGAGTAATAAAATTAACAATAAATATAAGATGAAATCCAATTTAAACTGCACCTCATAACCGTACATCATCCGGATAGATGCCGATAGAATATCGAATTCGTACAATTAATATAACCCACTTTAATTGTTATTAAAATAACGTTTTTAACATCCGTAAAGCCGTCATTTTTGATTTTGAAGCTGTGGTTAATCCCTATGGATTAAGTATAGAATTAATCTTCTTAGAATCAAAAATAGAGGCCTATTGAACTCTAGCTTAGAACGTTATCCTGATAAGCAGAGAGCAGCCCGTCACGCGGCAACCTCTCTCTTTGTTTAAGTAAAGAAGGATAGTTCGTTGGGTTTTTCTTTCACTAAAAGTGAACATATTAGCACATATTCATTTATCAGGTTGACAGAGGTATCTGGGTATCTTACAGTTAAAACGATGATGCGTAGTTTTTTAAAATAATGAGGTGTGACGAGTGGAAATGAGCAGCACGATATCATTATTGGATGGTTGGGAACTAGATGTATGGATCCCAGTATTTATGGTCATAGCCATCTACTTGCTCATAACAGGGCAATACTATGTGAATTTTAAGGAAGGCATGAAAGTCTCAAAAAGACAAAGATTTTATTTTCTCGCAGGGGTAATGATAGGTGGAATAGCACTTGGTAGTCCAATAAGTATGCTCGCACATCATAATATGTTTAGCGCACACATGCTTCAACAGTCATTGCTATATTTTGTTGTTCCACCCCTGTTATGGATTGGAATTCCTACGTGGTTATTTCGAGTAATATTTCCCGAAAAAGTAAGGAAATCAGTTCTACCGCTAATAACCAATCCATTAGTATCTGTTTTACTATTTAATGCATTTTTGTCGTTTTATCACTTTCCGATTATATACGATAAGATCATGTCAGGCGAACAACCTTTCATTATGTTCCTATCACACTGTATTCTTTTCATTTCTGCAATGCTGATGTGGTTTGCTATCACTTGCCCTGAACCTGGCCTAGATCGTTTAAATCATTTGAAAAAGATTGGTTATGTTGTTTTGAATGGTTTGTTGTTATATCCAGCTTGTGCCCTCATCATTTTTGCGGACGATCTCATTTATCGTTCTACTCAGGAGTCTCATCAAATCTTCACATTTCTAACGCCAATGGCAGATCAGCAAGCTGGTGGGGTTATTATGAAGATTTTTCAAGAAGGGGCCTTTGCAGTTGCAATCGGCGTAATCATTTCTAATTGGTATCGTGTAGAGCGGCATGAGGAAATTGATGTTCAAAACGAAAACATTCAGGATCAAGTCACGACGTTAAAATGAGTAAAATTCATCCAAGGTGATACAGTCATAAATCACACCTCCATAGTGCCCGTGCGGTACGGACAAGATAATATACGTAGATAGAGCCAAGGATATGCGAAGGAGTAGAAAGTTAAATAAACAATGAAAGGGGAATATAAATGCTTTTTCATTTTCATGGGATCTTAGATGGGAGAAAAATAAGAAACAGTGCCATGACTATTCTGGGACTACTGCTTGTTATTTTTACTTTAGATATGATAATTGGATTTTCTACGATCCAAAGAGTCTATGCATACGTCGTACCGTTTTCCTTACATGTATTAATTTCTCTCTTTTTGAAAGGGAAAGAATCGTGGCTTTTGGGTGGAATGTTAGGAACACTTATTTCTATGGTTATCTTGGTCATATATTTTATAATTTCATAAAAATACACACATGTTGAAATAATGGGAGGTTGTTGTGAAAAGTAGCCGCACGTTGATACTAACACTGCTCATAATGATACTTGTCTCCGCTAGCATAATTTATATACAAAGGAATATGGTAAGTCGCTTTGAGGTTTATATAGATAAAACAATGATTGGATCAATTAGCAAGCCTGAAATTGTAGAAGAATGGTTAGAACATAAAGAGCAAAACTTGTCCTTACAATACCCAAATGCAAACATGAAAGTGGACGTAGGGGAAATAAGTTATAGGCAGAAAAAAATGTGGAATAGGAATCTTGATAATCGTATTTTGCTTAACGAACTTGAAAAAAGAGCTGTGTCAATGGCCTTCGGGGTCGAGTTATTAATCGATGGGAATAGCATTGCCATTGTACGAGACATTGAAGAAGCTACAAACATACTTGATGGAATAAAAAGCAAATATAAATCGACAGAGATCTCAGACAAGGATGTTAATTCTCTCTCGTTTAAGGGAAGTGGGGATGCGACAGGAAAGCCGCAAGAGGAGTCTTTAGAGTTCGTCCAAAATGTGACAGTAAGAGAGAAACTAACTACCCCGGATCAAATCTCGGACAAGGAAAAGGTATTATCTGAACTGCAATCAGGAGGTGTAGAATCTGATCGGTATACCGTTCAGGAAGGGGATTGTGTTTCGTGTATCTCCAAAAAACTGAATGTTTCTCTTGATCTTATTTATAAGAATAACCCTTGGATTGAAAATGATTTTATCAATGTGGGCGATGTATTGGATTTAAAAGAATTAAAGCCACTTCTTTCTGTAAAGACAGTAGAACGGAGAACGGACAACTTGGTAATTCCTCGTGGCATTAAATATGAAAATGATTCTACAATGAGAATGGGGCAATCTAAAGTTGTTCAAGAGGGTAAAGACGGGGTAAAACAAGTTACGTATCGGATTATAAAGGTTAATGGACAGCTCGTGGAAGAGACTCCCTTTCAGGAGATCCTTATTGAGAAAGCCTCAGATAAAATTATCATCCAGGGTACTAAAGTGATTCCAGGTATAGGCAGTGGTACTTTTGCATGGCCGATTGTATCTCCGACGCTAACAAGTGAATTCGGGAAGCGGTGGGGCAAGCTCCATGCGGGAACGGACGCCGTTTCTTCTAATCATTCTATTCTGGCCTCTGATAACGGTAAAATTGTATTTGCTGGAACAAAATCAGGCTATGGAAAATGTATCATTATCGATCACCAAAACGGATATAAAACGTTATATGCTCATTTAAGTGATATTCAAGTTAAAGTAGGACAAACCGTAGAGAAAGGCGAAAAAATTGGTGTTATGGGAAGTACGGGGAATTCAACAGGGGTACACTTACATTATGAGATTCATAAAGATGGTGCCCAACAAAATCCACTGAAATATTTAAACAGATAACAGAAAAATGAAGTATTTGGAGGATATAAATGATAATCGCTAAAAATAAAGTGTTTTCTAAATTTACAATTGTTACTGTAGGTTTGTTGCTCTGTCTAATAATATTTCTTACTAAACCTGCATTTGCTCATACTGGATTAGAGAGTTCCAATCCTAAAGCAGGAGCAGAAATTACCGAGGCTCTGCAAGAAATTAGTTTAACATTTGAAGGTAAGCTTGAGAATTTGAGTACATTTAAATTGTTTGATAGTAATAAACAAGAGATTAAGGCGAATGTTACTCTTAAAGAGAAACTCATGACAGGGAAGTTGAGCCAACCGCTGTCTAACGGTAGTTACGAGGTACAATGGACAATTGTTGGTGAGGATGGACACCCGATTCAAGGTAAGTATACTTTTACTGTGAAAATTGCGGCAGATAAACAGACTCAGCCTGAGGTAACCGTCACACCCGCAACCTCTGCGACAGTCGAGCCTTCAACACCGCCTTCAAGCACGCCCGTCTCAGTCAAGGCATCGGAGTCTGAAACTACAACTGAAGCAGCCACTTCAAATAACTACTGGGTCTGGATTGTAGGTGGAGCAATTCTGGTTACTCTTGTGGTTCTGTCGATTACTAGGAGGAAAAAGTAATTGATTTATATTTTATCAGAGGCTCTGCTCTACATATGCTTTGCTATTCTAACAGGGGCAAGTATACTTGCTCTTGTTCCAGAGAATAAAAAGCCGAGATATTACATATCAGACAATGTACTAACTTGGATTCTACTGGGAATTGTTGTTTTGTCATCGCTTCAAATCATAAAGCTCATAATCTTCTATAAAAAGGCTCTAGATTACGAACTAACTTATCTCACTTTTACGGTTTTGAGTGATTATAATGTAGGTAAAGCTTGGTTCGTTACCGTCATTATTGCAATGGCAATCATTTATTGTCTTGGCTTAAAGCAAGATTCTAAATTTATGAGATATAAATGGGGTGCAATACCCGTATTAACAGGTATTTTGTTAATCACTTTCGGATATGCCAGTCACTCAGCTTCTATCTATGGTTGGACTGGTTTTGCTGCACATACGACTCATTTTATCGCTGCAATGGTTTGGATTGGTGTGATGATCGTAATCGGGTGGTGTACGATCGAAATCCGTAATTGGAAAACATTCTTAAAGTGGTTTACACCGGTGGCTATCGTTTGTGTACTAGTGACAATTGTGGCTGGTCTGTTGTTAATGAGTAAACTCTCGCCACAGTATGTAAGTTCCTGGATTACTTCGTATGGTCAAGCGATGTTGATCAAACACTTGTTGATAGTTCCAATTATTGCTTTAGCTTTTATTAATGGGTTCTTATTGCGCAAAGGAACTGCCGGAACGTTGTCTTGGCTAAAGGTAGAAAGTATTGTTGTTATCTTATTGCTAGCGGTAACAGCATTTATGGGACAGCAAGCACCTCCTCATGATGATCTTAAAGAGTTACTTGCCGAGGAACCGCCATCGTCCTTGTTTATGGCTATAACTGGTTACAGCTTAAAACAAGGAATAGAACTACAAATCGTCCCGAACTTAGTTAGTCTATGTCTTGTCGCTATTGCAGTAATCTCTTTAACTGCCGGGTTATTATGGGGATGGAAAAAGAAAGATCCAAAGTGGTCCTTAGTCTCAGCACTGCTTTTTGTTGGTTGTGGATATATGGCTCTTATGAATGCTATTGTTACGAGTTAAATAATAAAGGAGTGAGAATGAACGGGATTGTAGGCTGCTTGCGGATAACTATAATTAGAAGCAAAAAAGTTAGTGTTGATAAATAAAAAAGACCATCCATATTCATATTTGGTAGGTCTTTTTTGTGCTGCAGTCAGCTATTCCGTTGATTGTGGTTAAACAAAGTACTTGTTCGCTATGTAAGCATAAACAATGTAACCTAAGATGGAAAGGACTATACAGAAAATTCCTAAAGCGGTTTTACGCTGAAATAAAAGTAAAAAGCCGGCACTGAATGCTGATCCGATAACAATCATAGAAATAAAAGTTAGAACACCCAATGAGATCTATCTCCTTATTTTTATTTAACACTTACCATTACAGCCACGTATGTCACTGCCGCAAGAATTGTACCCAGAGAGATAACAGGGAGCGAAGCTCTTTGTCTTTTAATAAATAGGAAAAGCATTGCGAAAATTAACAGAATGGCTAGAAGCAGGAGTACTACACTCCATAAATTAACTCCCATTTTAACAATAAAATCAAAAGGTAGTGGGTGGAACATGGTAAACAAACTAGATGGTTGTGTCAGCTTAATTGTATTTTCAATGCTTAATTCATGAGGAGGATTCTGTTGTCCCATTACGGATGTAGCGGCTAAAACAAGAATTGCCGAGATGCTCTCAATTCTCAGCCAAGGCTTGGGATCGTAATTAGGATTAAGATTAAATTTGCGCTTCGTAAGGAAGCCATTCATAAAGGCTATTACGAAAAGAGGAATGATTAATACATGTTTAATTAACAGTGTTTGTCCGTAAGTTATCAGCCAAGAATTTAAGTACTCAGGAACAATAAATTTCATAAGGATAAGTCCTGCTACAATCGTAATGGCTACACAAACCAAAGCTACAGGGCTGAACCATTTAAAAAAGGCCTTCCAGTGTTCATTGTCTTTCGAGAACCAAGCTACCACAAATAAAACGCCGATCCAAACCGAGACAGCAACGAAGTGCGAGCTATGTGTAATAAATCCTTTAATTGCATAATTAGAAGCACAATGACTAGCCCAGCCGAAAGCACCAATTAAACCAATTGTAAAAATATTACCTATTGCTTCAACTAGAGGTTCTCTTTTTTTTCCACGTAGCATCCGAATAAAAATTAAAGCCATGGAGAAAAAGAGCGTATACAGCCAGGCGTTGCCTAATTTAAAGTCAAGAAGAACACCTTTACCTATGACCCAATAGCTTTCTCCAAAGTCCTTTGAGAAAAAATCGATGATTTTAAACACTGGAGCAAAAGATAGGAGGGCAACTCCACTAATACATACAAGAATTAACCAGTTAGGCACTTCAATTCTTGGGCGCTTATTCGGAGGAACCAGGTTTAAAATTTGTTCCCCAACAATGATACAGAAACAGAGGTATAGTAAAGTCTCAGATATATAAATCATATTCTCCCTTAAAAAACTATGTATAATGTTATTTTATGAATCTATTATAGCGTACTAATATGTTTGGGAATCTATGAAATTAATACGATTTATTGAACTTTGTTGTTTGCTGCTGCTTGTGCGTACAACGAGCACTCTTTGTTGTGCAGGCAGGTGTATAAAGATCCTCATTGACAGACAAAGCCCTCCTCCCTATAATTTAAACAAACGTTTAATTAAAATGATCGTTTAAATTTAAATAGGAGTGGTCATATTGAAACAAGCACTAGGCGCATTTTTTATGCAAGGTACGACGAAAGTAGGAATCATAACAGCCATTATGTTTCAACTGTTATTTAGCTTGATCTGGATGACGGGTTATGCAGGCGTATCTGATAATACGAAGAATTTGAAGATCGCTATCGTCAATGAAGATCAGGGTATGGGAAGTACAGTGGCAAGCAATTTGAAAGCGAATCTGCCTTTTCAAACTGAGCAAATAGACTCAAACGACAAAGCGCAAGAAATGCTGAACAACCGCCAAGTGCAAATGGTTATACACATTTCATCCGATTTCACAAAAAAACTGCAAACACCGGGGCAAACGGCTCCCATTTCGTATACAATTAATGAGTCCAATCCATCTATGATGAAACCCGTGATGCAGGCCGTAGCAGGCAATGTAACGGCAACTGTGAACGGGGAAGCAGTAGCTGCAGGGGCAACTGCCGTGCTTACTCAAATGGCTCCGAAACTGCCGGCTGAACAGGCGGGGCAAATTGCACAAGGGCTGGCGAATAAGGTAACCTCGGATATCCAGAGTACAAATAAAGTTAAAGACATGCCGAATCAAATGCTGCCTATGATGCTTGTGCTTGCTTCAATTGTAGGAACAATGATTATGGGGATGAACTTCAGCGTTTCCACGAATATCCTCGGTGCATCGGTAAGTAAAATGGGCAAATTAGCTGCACGCTTCATGCTCACCGTCATTGCCGCAGTAGTAGTTGGGCTGATCAGCTCGACAATGGTTGTTGCTTTGGGAGGACATGTAGAGAAAGGATTTATGGCATTATGGCTGTTTGAATCCTTATTCTTGCTTACGTTTGCGTTTGTTGCACAAATGTTTTTGACATTGTTTGGGAACGCAGGTATGCTATTTAACATCGCGATGTTATCCTTGCAATTGGTGTCTTCCGGGGCCATCGTGCCAAGGGAGCTTTTGTCGAACTTTTATCATACTTTGAGCAATTATTTCCCGGCCACGTATGCGGTTAACGGTCTGATGAATATTTTGTTCGGCGGTCCTGGTGTAACGAAAGAAGTGAGTTCTTTGCTCCTGATTGCCATTATCGCATTAGCTATTGATTGTGTGGTTGCATCTATTAAAAAAGTAAAAGCAGCACCTGCTACGAGACAAATCTCACAAGCCGCTTAACTTCCATATAAGGAGGGCGCTAAAGAATGGCACACCAAGAATCAGACATGAAGATAAAGATTGTACTCGCTGCAAAAAAATTATTCGCCGAGCATGGTTATGATGCTACAAGCGTTCGTCAAATTTGTGAGGAAGCCGGGGCCAATGTGGCTCTGGTTTCCTATTATTTTGGTGGAAAAGAGAGCGTTTTCCATGAAATTTTCCATCAGTTTTTTCCCTCACATAAGCTTTCTGGCCTTTTTGACATTGAAGACCCTGTAGAAGGAATTAAAGCGATTATCAAAGAAATAATTTTAATCCGAAATAAAGACCCTCAAATGATTAGTCTGATTCAAATGGAAATTATTATGGCATCCCCGCGTATTGAGAAGATACGAGCTCTCGTTTTTCCGGCATGGGAAAGGGTTAGATACTTGTTGGAAAAGGGGAGGCGCGAAGGTTATTTTCACTTCGATTCCTTGGACAGTACGCTAATGTTTGTATTAGGTTCGATCTTTTTCTATAAGCAACGAGACTTCTTTGAGCCGCTTTTTTCGGAGCCGCGACCCGAGACGGGAACGATTATTCAGCAAACAACCACTTATGTGATGAACGCACTAGGTTATCAAAGTAAAGGGGAGTAAGGACTTATGGGTAAAACGTATATTGTGTGTTTGGGTGAGCTTTTAATTGATTTCGTACCTGAAATAAATGGACAAGCTTTGGCCGACGTCACGATCTTCCAGCGGGCGGCGGGCGGAGCACCCGCTAATGTGGCGGCGGCGGTCGCCAAACTAGGCGGCGACGCAAGGTTTATCGGCAAAATCGGCCGAGACCCCTTCGGCGATTTCCTCGTGCGCACGCTTGACGAAGTCGGCGTGCAGACGGCCGTTGTCCAGACCGATGAGGCGAAGACCGGTCTGGCTTTTGTTTCGCTGCGCGCGGACGGTGAGCGCGATTTCTTGTTTTTCCGCGACCCGGCGGCGGACATGCTCCTGCGCGCAGACGAAGTCCAGTCGCAGTGGCTGGAAGACGCAGCGGTCTATCATTTCGGCTCGGTATCCTTGATAGCCGAGCCTTGCCGCACCGCGACGCTGGACGCAGCGCACAGGGCGAAAGATCTTGGCGCACTGGTGTCGTACGACCCCAATGTGCGCCTAGCGCTTTGGCCGAGCGCGGACGCGGCTCGGGCCGAGATCCTTGCGCAGCTTCCGCTTGCGGATGTGGTCAAGGTCAGCGAGGAGGAGATCGAATTCCTCCTCGGCGTGGACGCAACCACTGGGGCGCAGCAGCTGCTGCAGCGCGGACCTAAAGTGATTATCATCACTTTAGGCCCTGAAGGCTGCCGCATTGTGAGCGCGCGGCAGGATGTTGTCATCCCCGGCACGCCGGTGGCAGCCGTGGATACAACAGGCGCCGGCGACAGCTTCGTCGGCGGCATGCTCTTTCAGCTGGCGTCGCTGGGCGCGACGCCTGCGAACATCGTTGACGCGCTCGCTGAAGCTGGCGTCGCTGAGCGCGTTTTTGGCTTTGCCAATCGCGTGGGCGCTATCACCACTACGCGTCGCGGCGCGATTCCTGCGCTTCCAACGCTTGCGGAAGTAGAATGAATTCCGGCGGCTCTATTCTACTATTTCGTATTCTTTCTGTTGTATCTACAGGGAACAACGGCAGGTAGTAGGGTTAGAGAGGGATAGAGCTTGTTTATGCGAAAATCTGAGTCAAAGGGATAGTGGCGGTAGGAGTAGATATGAGGAACCCTCAAGTCTTCGTCCTCCAACATGAGTACAAGGAATGGCTAATCTTTTTGCATGAACGGACGAGATATAGATAGATTTCATTTTTATGTTGAAATATGGAAGATTCTATGCTATTTTTAATGTGCGAAGAACGCAGATTTCGGATGAATGTCCGAGAGCTGCGTTTTTTTGTTTTTTTATAATCGATGGAGGTGAGAGTTTGAATCGCAGGAGAAGCCTGCTTATTGCTGTGGTGGCTGCTGTCACGGCGGCTATGCTCGTGTATGGGGTATACGTGCTGCAAGTTAATCAGGTGGAGATGCAGCAGACGATTCCGGTCGTGGTTCCAAAGGATTTTATCCGTGCGGGAGTCTTAATACGTGAGGACATGGTGGAGCTCCGACCAGTTCAGAAGGGAAGCTACACATCTGGTATGCTGACTAGTTTGAACGAGATTATTGGGCAGGAAACGTTGATACCGCTGGGCACGAAGGAACCTATTTTGAAATGGAAGGTCAACCGTTATCATATGCTTCCGAATGAGCGGCAGGCCACTTTCCAAATGCCTAAAGAATATTTACTGTCTGTGTCTAACGGCATTCGCGCGGGAGATCGTGTTCGTGTGTATGTCTCGGGTACGGAGGACGGCGGTTCACGGAGGCTTTTTGAAGAAAAAGAAATTACGGTTGCTTCTGTAAAATCCTCGGCGAATGTGGAAGTGGACAATCCCAAAAATCCAAATTTGTTATCCAAGGTGGAAGGCGATAAGGAGAAAATGTATGCTTCCCGCTTGGAAGCTAACGGGGCTATTGACCAAATTAACTTGAATTTAACCGAAAACGAATGGCTGGAGATTGATCGTTTATGCAGCTCGAAGAAAGCAAAATTGGTTATTGCTTTCAGTTCCTCTTCCATTTTGACCGGAGAATGAGAGAGAAGGAGGGATGAGGTATGAATATCGGTTTACTTTCAACAGATCAAAGATTAATAGACGAAATTATTCATGTCGTTTATAGAAAACCATTGAACTGGATCATTTCATCAACAGCTGCGGATCTGATCAGCCATTTAGCGGAGTTAATATTTTCACATGTGATTATTTCCGATCGCGAATTGGATTTCGGGGGATTGGAGGAGTTCCTTGAAGGGCTTCAGCAAGCAAAACCTGACTTGAAAATCATTGTTTTGCTCTCCAACTATCATGATGTAACGATCAATGAAAAGTATGTGAAAATGTGCAAACTCATGAGGCTGGACTACATTCAGCCGGGGCGCAGCACCGCAGTCATTGCGGATGACATCCGAGCTTGGGTCGACGGATCCGGGGGAGATCTAAGATACCAACAGCCTGTAGGTAAATTAGTTACATTTATCGGATCCACACCAAATATCGGGACGACCCTGGCCTCTTTTGGTGTGGCTTATTCGCTGGCGGCGGAGACGTCGCAGAAGGTCGGATATGTATGCTTAAATCTAAAAAGCTCTAAGCTCCACCGCTATTTAGGGAGAGACGAAAATGGCTTTACGCTGGATGGCTTGCGTGCGGAGCTAAAAGCTCAAAGTTTGACTCCCGATAGGCTGCTGCTCGTTTCCGATAAACCGAAGGAAGCCCACGGGCTGCATGTCCTCTATGGGAATATGCTGCGCGAGCAAGCAGAGTTCTTTTCGCCATCGGAAATCGTACATTTGCTGCGTGTAGCCCGGAGGGCTTTTGATATTTGCGTCATAGAGGTCAATGCTTATTGGGACAACGCGGCAACCGTTTGCGGGTTATTGGAGGCTGACAGCAAAGTAGTCGTTACGACAGCGGATATTGCTCATTTTCAGGAAGATTTTTCACGGTGGATTAGGCAGGTTGGCTCGGTTTTTGGTTTGCAGCCGGACGGTTTTGAGCTCATGGCCGTTCAGACAGAACGTCATTCGAAGCATAGCGAGTTTACGATTAAAGATATTCGCAAGGAAACTCAGCTGCATTTGATCGGACAGATGGTTAAGCATGGGGACGCGCTTTCTCGCTGTAATCAAGGCAAACTGTTTGACATGTTGACCCCAAGTCATCCGATGTATGAGGAGGTTAAAGCAGTTGCGGCCAAATTGGCCGACCTTTATAAGCTGCCCAGGAAAGAGACTGTACGACAAATTACATGGCTGCAGAAGCTGATGACGGGGAGAAAAACGGCAAGTTAATGACATGGAAACGGGGTGAAAGGAGTGAACGAGGAAAGATTTTCGATTATTACCTATATGCACGAACGAAAATATAAGGAAAAGGTCGTAGGAGCAGGTTTTGAAACGAGAACCTATCAGGCGGGCGATGGCAGCACAGAGAAAATGGTTGGATTAGAATCAGAGACTAGAGATAGCTGCTACGAATTAGGAGAAGGAACGGGTGGTGAACAGTCCTCACAGGAGGTTTTACTTTTTGATCAGTGGGTTCAGGATATACGCAGTGAGCTTGTAACGATGAAAGGCAGAACGGAGGCCGAGAAACAACTCTATAATGAAACGTTGAATCGCGCCATTCTTGGTTATGAGGAGGATCGAGGGAAACTGCTTGCCGTTATTCATGATCTTGTTTCAAAAAGAAGACTTACTGGCAGACCACCCCGAACGAGCGGATATGCGACTTTGCCGGAGGCAATTTTTGCAGAAATTATTGGAATGAACGTGCTGGAGCTAGTATTGAAACATAAGGAGGGACTTGAAGAAATCCAAGTTGTGGGGAGGCAGATTTTTGAGGTGCGTGGCGGCAATGCGATTCCATCCGCTCATGTGCTGCCTTCTGTGCGTGAATTAGAAAGAATTCAACAGAATTTAGTGCTTTTTAACAATGATACGCTGAATCCTAGAAAGCGCTGGGCCGAGGTCGTGCTGCGGGATGGATCGCGAGTGACGATGACCGGCTTCGGATTTACGGCTGAGCCCACTTTGATGATCCGCTTTTATACCGTAAAGAGGTTTGAGTTGACGACTTTGGCTTCTGCGGAGCTTGCCACCATGAATCATCGAATGGAGCAGTTAATTCGGTGTTTAATCCGTTCTTATTTTAACCTGGTCGTTATCGGCCCCACGAATTCCGGTAAAACCAATCTTATTAAAGCAATCATTGGTGAAATGGATCATAACGAAAGGATTATTACGATCGAATCGCGGTTTGAATTAAATCTAAAGCGGGATTTTCCGTACAAAAATATCGTCGAATACGAAATTGACGAAGAAGATCCGAGACATTCCGGCTTGCAGGCTTTTAAGCTGGCATTGCGTCAATCACCAAAGCGGATTTGTCATGCCGAGATTCGAGACGAGGATGCGAACCTATATGTCAGAGCTTGTACGCGGGGGCATGAGGGCAGCATTACTTCCGTTCACGTAAGTGAACTTGAGGATGTTCCTGATGCGATTACAGATATGTGCATGTTGGACGGAAGGGGAATGGATCCTCTGCGTTTGACGAAACGGATTACCGAGTTTGTGACACAAATCGGGATAGAGATGGCTGTTGTCCAAGCAAAAAGGAAGATTGTGCGGATCGTCGAATATCGGTACGAAAATGAGGAGGTTTGCGTGACGGAACTCGCAGTTTATGACAAGTCGACAGAGGATTGGAAATTTCCCGGGAAATTGTCGCAACCTGCATCGCGGAAAATCAGTAAGGCTGACCATGAGGGGCATGCTTTGTTGATGAAGCTCGGTTTTATTGAGAAAGAAGGCGAGTGATGGCATGATTTTCGCTACATATGCCTTTCTAACATTGCTGTTTATCGTCGTATATCTGGCTGTGCGATCCATTTTACACGTACTAATCCGACAGCGCAAAGCCAGATTTAGGCTGCATTATGTCAAAATGTCTTCGTTCGGCAATCGTTTCAGTGAATATTTGGGTCATCGAAGTCGATTGATTAAGCATGTAAAGGATATGATGGAATCCGTCGAATTAGGCATGAGCCTGCAAACGATGCTGGTGGTGACATTTGTCTTATTTTTAGTCGGCGTGATAGCGGGAATATTGTATTTTCAGTCGGTAAAAGGGGTTCTGATTTTGACTTGTATCTGCGTGTCGCTGCCCTATGTGCTGCTTCGGCTTAAATTGGTTAGTGTGAGGCTGCAAACCCGCTTGGAGTTTCTTCCTGCTGTAGAAGTATTTTACCAGTATTACATGGTAGATCCTCATAAGAATATGAAAATGGCACTGAAATATTGTATAGAGGAAAACCGCATTTTGTATCCGATTAAGCCTGTGTTTGAGCAGCTTTATCGAAATCTGATGACACAAAGAGATAAGGAGGAGAGTCTGCGCATTTTTTCACTCACATTGGGTCATGCATGGGCCGAGTATTTCGTTGGTATTATGCGTGTCGCTTTGACGGAAGGGAGTTTTGTTGGCGATAGTTTCAAAGAGCTAATTATCGACATGCGAAAAGCGCAGCGATTCGATCAAATGGAACGAAATCGGCTTTTGGAGATTCGGATTGCCAATTTTACGCCGATTTTATTTCTAGTCTTATTTTTGTTCATTAATTTCAAAGTAAACGCTGACAATGCCTATTTATACTATGTTTTGGACCCTGGCGGACGCAATATGATTTTGGATGCACTTTTGCTGATATTCGTTTCCTTTATCATGGGGATTTATCTTTCAATGCGAAGAATGTGAGGACTTAATGAATGATCCAAATTGCATCTAATTTGCTACTATTCGTGCTGTTCATGACGGCCGTTTATCACGGTATTATGCTTGTGCCTGTTCGGGCAAATAGGTGGAGGACATCGCAAGTTATGGGCGTGCTTCGGGAGAAGAAGCTCCCTGACTGGTTGTTCAAATGTTTAGGGATAAAGGCAAAGACGATAGAAGAGAAGCGTCAGCTTCTTATAGGGTGCGGCATCCGGATGAATGCAGGCCTCTACGAAGGAGGCAGGAGAATTCTGTTGCTGGCAGCCTTTCTGGTTGGTGTTTTAGGTTATGCCGGCGTACAGCGTCCAAGGCTCACTTTGTTTATTGAGCCTATCTATGTATTAATCGGGGCGGCTTGCCTGTTGCTATTTTTGTTTTTCGATAAAAAAGTGCTGGCTCAGTTGAAGGAAAAGAGGGCGCATCGCATTGTTCGGGAAATTTACGTCATTAGTCATCACCTGCTTTATTACAACGATTCACATATGAGTTTACATGCAAAGTTATCTTTATGTACAGCTCAAACTCGTTCAATTCGGACACAGTTCGGGCTGCTGCTCAATGAATGGTATCAAGGCTCGGAAGCCGCAATTGCCCAGTTTAAAATCAGGTTGGGAACGGACGAAGCACACAGCTTCGGGGAGACATTGAATGTGCTCAGATTGAATGAACATGCGAGCTACTACGATCTCCTCAAGCAAAGGATTCAGGACTATAAAGAGAAGATGGAGTTAGTGCGGGAAAGTAAAAAAGAGGCAGTCTCTTATGTGTTGTTTGTGCTTGCCGGACTGCCGATTTTGAATACGTTTCGAGTATTTATGTACCCGTGGGTTGCCGAAGGTCAGCGTTTATTTCATGCAATTAACTAAAGGAGTGGCGTGTTATGAGAAATATTTTAGTTACCGTTATGATGCTGATTGTGGTTGCTTTCCTCTTTACATCGATTGTTAATGATGGTTCGACAGGATTAAGGCGGAATATTTCGACGCATGGCACGCAGGCCAATACGGATATTACGGCATTAAGGCCTTAATGCAGAGGGCAGGCTGTGAGGTCGATTTTGATGACAGTGATGTTGATTATGGTTGTGATTGTTATCTATAACAATGTGGTTGGAGGAAGTACGGGAACGCGCATGCAGGTGAACAACGGAGGTGCCAGAATTAATGGAACCATAGAGCGGATTGATCCATGAAGCAGCTATTAGTGTTCGTTTTACTTGTAACTATGCTCTGTTGGCTCAACTACGGATTAGTACAAATATTTATTTGTAGAATTCCACTTCTACGTCCCATTCCTTACCCACTTTTGTGACTGTAATGTGTTTGAACATCGCTTGTATTGCTATTTTTTTATCAGAAGGCTCCATGTCAGACCAAACACTATACAATTGATTTAACCAATCGATAAACACGTCAAATGAGATATCCTCTTCCTTACCACCTGGACCCAGACCATCTAACTGTTTTTTTATTTCTTTAGTCCTGATCAATTCCTCATCCATTAACCTAACAAAATCTTCATATGGTAAATTACCATCACCAAACGCATACTGCCAATTATTCTTGCGTGTATCACTTTTTGCAAGTTCGCGTTCTAAACTTTTTCGTTGCTTCTCTGTGTCGTCTGGTTTCTTCGTTCCTTTACTTGTAATAAAACTTTCTTCGGTGGTTTTTACAATTAATTCTGGAAGCACCTTCTTGAAAATTAATTTCTCTAATTTCATTTCCGAAATATCTGATTGAGTGCAGAAAGCTCCTTTTGAATATTTTCCATAGCATCGATACAGCTTATATTTTTCGCCTTCAATATGACTATTTACAACTCTGCCGTGATACGGATTTCCGCACGCTCCGCATTTAACAATCGTACTGAATGGGTATTCATAACTAGACCTCGATATTTCACTGTTAGATTTTCTGTGCATCATCTTTTGAACCGTATTAAATGTATCCTCATCAATAATGGGCTCATGGTCGCCTTCTTTTATAATTGATTTGGATTTATCACCTTTCGGCGTATAGTGATGTTTACCAACATAGGTTATATTCCCTAGCACGTAATTCACTGTTCTATCATAGAAAAGACCGAAATTTGAAGAAAACCCCTCTTGATTGAGGTGCTTCGAAATTTTATGTTTCCCCCATCCTTTGAGGTAGAGATCGAATATGAGCTTCACTATCTCAGCTTGCTGTTCGTTAATTATTAGTTTGTGATCAACAACATCATATCCAAATGTGGGCTTAAAGTTAACGCGGTATCCTTTCTCCGCGCGCTTTGTAAGCCCTTTTGTCACTTCTTCAGATAAATTCTCGCGGTACATCTGCGCAAAAACTCCAAGGAAGTATACAAACATACGTCCGGACGGTGTGCTCGTATCGATGTTCTCACTAAATGAGACCAATTTCATGTTTTTTTTATTAAACAATTCAATGAGATCGTGCAAATCCCCAATATTTCTAGTTAGACGGTCTAATTTATGAATGAGAACTGCGTCGAACTTATCCTGTTTAGCATCGTTAAGTAACTCTTGCACTCCAGGACGGTCCTTTAAATTTTTACCTGAGATACCTGGATCACTGTAAACTCGGACAAGATCCCAGTCGTTTATTCTAATATACTCAATCAACCGGTCATACTGAGCTTCGAGGGAGAATCCTTCCTGAACCTGACGATCTGAGCTGACACGGGTATATATGGCCACTTTCATTTTCATAATTAACCTCCTAAATAAAAAAGCCCCTAAATATGGGCTTGAGTTGTTTTTTTCGCTAGTAATTGTCTTTGTAGCTGCTCTAAAATTCGATTTGTCTCATCTGTATATTCTACTTCTATTTTAACCGGCCTGCATCTTCGGACATACTCTTGGTCATATTTCTCGATCATGATTTTCCGTTCCATCTGCTCGATGCGTTTACGAACCAGGTATGTCGGAAGGTTGAAATCTTTAGAAATTGTTTGTATGTAAATGTCACGGATCTCAATGTCGTTATACTCATTAAGCATGTAGTAGGGGATGGATGCGTACATTTGGAATTGCCCAGCTTGCTCTTCCTGCATTTCAAGGAAAGAATCGGACATGCTGCGCTGCCGGCCGACATGCAAAATCGGGTGACCCAATTCATGAAAGAAGTTCTCGCGCTGTTCGATCTCCTCCAGATTTTCATTAATGGCAATAACTGAATATACGCCATCTTCCCACTTTACGGTTGTTCTACCATCATAAAAGATGACATCTGTATTAAAAACTTTTGCAACTGCTGCTATATTTAAGTCCGATGGACGCATGATCCCATTTTCCACATATTTATTGTTGATCCATTGTTCCGTATCGCTTGGTTTGTAAAATTGAAGTTCCATTTAAGTCCTCCTATGTGTGGATGTGTTGGTATATCAATGGAAATATACGAATATACGTTCGATTATATCATAAAAAGAAAACCCCGCGAAGGGGATCATCTATAATACTTCTTTTTCCGAACAGGATTTTTTCGTATAGTTGAAAAACTGTCGTTTTTAATTACTGGTACTTTTTTTGATACTTGGTGGTTATTTCTGCATAGATGAAAATCATCTCCACCAATCAATTTAAAGCTAACAATATCTCCGCACTCTAAGCACATTTGTTCAAAATGTTGTGACTCAATATTTTCAGGGAAGGCATGATCTATAAGTTCAGATAGTGATTTATTATCGACTAGTTCAATATTTTTTCCTTTTACATATTCATACGCTGTATCAGTAAACCCTGAAGTTGAAACAAAAAAGCCCTTTACTGCTTTTTCTTCAACCATAGCAGCATAAAATTTTTGAATCATAGGTCTACCGATATTCTTGTCAACGGCGTAACGTTTACATTCGATTAAATACTTTTTACCATCTTTCAGTGCTATAGCATCTTTACCGCCATCATTCGAGTATGGCGTCTGAGTTACTACATATCCAAGTTTCGAATATAGTTTTGCAATTGCATCCTCAAATTCCTGTGGTGATAGTTGCAACAAGTCAACGACCTTATTAAAAGAGTCATTATTAATGCGGTGAGCTTCACCAGATTGTAGGATTTCAGCATTTCTTTTTATTTGAGCTATTCTATTATCATAAGTGGCTTTAATCTTATTTTTTTCAATTTCAATTAGTTTCTTTTCATGATATTCCTTACAAATCGCGCATAGTAATTCGGATTTTCCGTGTTTTACTCCATGTCCACATCTGGATATTTGATTTTGTTCTATAAAGTGTCGTAATAAATAGTATGAAGTAAAAAGAACTAACATTATTATTAAAATAATCCAAATCCACCAGTCCGCCAATCCAAAAAAAGACTGAATTAATGCAGCGAAATAAATATAAATAAGCAGGCCAATTATACTTTGAAATATAGTTTTTATTAGATATCACACCTGGAATCCTCATCGGATGAGGGATTTGCTTTTTCACTTTTTAATATGGCGAGTATCAATTTATGTTTTCATGAATTGTTTCTAATTGATTGTTTAACATGAAGTTTGATTCTTCACGATATTTCATTAATTTTTCTACTAATCTTGAGGATTTGCTTGTATTGATAGTATTCAAGATAAGTATAAAAGCATCTATTTTATTTATTACCTCTTGTGGATTGGTAATAGGCGAATAAATATTTGTTATTATCTCTTTGTTTTCTCCAGTGAATTTTATGTTATGAGAATACAAACCATTTTTTTCTTTCAATATGTATAAGGTATTGAAATATTCATTGATTTTATATTCTAAATCAGTAGCTAGTGTAAATGGGTTACTTACCGTGCGCTTAATATTCAGCATACATGAAATGACATAAATGATTACGAATATTATCAAGTATCCAGCTGTTAACACTAATTCATTTGTCCACAAAAAGTCTAAATGATTAAAGTAAAAGTAAAGAAACTTAACTATGTAGAAAACAATGCCCATTTTGAAGATTATAAACCCGTGAGATGTTAGGATATCTTTTAATTTATCCGATGCCGTTAATTTAGAATTGTTGCTGACTTTCATCATTACCTCTAAGTAGGCTCCACCTAGGCAGCGGTATTTGCTTTATTTTTACTGTTTATTTTTTCTTTTTAGCTTCTTCCTCTTTTTGCTTCTTCCGCGCACGGTGCGCCTCGATCACAGCTTCAGCCATTTCGATTTCTTCCTCGGTCCAGTCTCTACCTCCACCATAGAAGGCCATGCCACTGTCTGGCGTTATGCTAATCGATTTCTTTTCCCCTTCAGATGGTAAGTGTCCTGCTTTTTTCATTAATTCTTCGTAATCGTAGTTATAAGCAGAAGATAAAGCTTTGAGGGTATCCGGAGAGGGAGTAATAGTTACACCTGTTCTAGGATGCTTTCCGCTTTCTAATGAACTTATGTATGAATAACTCAATCCACTTCTTTTTGCGGCTTCTCTTAGACTTAATTCACCTCGTAGTTTCTTCAAAAAATCCCCTAACTCAGACACTAAATACACACCTCCTCACTCCGTTGTTCAACATATAAAACAAGTGTACTACAAATAATTTTTATTTCAACGATCTACAGAGTTGACAAAGTGTTTTACCTGTAGTACATTAAGAGTGTGCTACAGATAATACAAGAAAAGAGGTGATGTTAAATGAAAAACAACCTTCAGTTTCTTATCGAATCTAACAGCGTCAACATCTCTCATATGGCTAAAGAAATAAAGGTATCCCGCGGTTCGATATACAGAGTATTAAATGGTGGTGTACCATCAGCTGAACTGCTTCTAAAAATCAGCAATTACTTTAAAAAAGATGCGAGAGAAATTTTTTTTGTTCCGAGTGTTCTACAGGTAGAACGAAAGAGAAAACTAAGTTAGTTAAAAGGAGTGATAAAAAATGAAACTCGTATTCATCGAAAACAATCGCCTTATCACTGATAGCCTAGTTATCGCTCAGACGTTTGGTAAGGAACACAAAAACGTTTTGCGTGACATTGAATTACTTGAATGTAGCACTGAATTCTCACGGCTCAATTTTGAGCAATCAACTTATGTAAGCGACCGAGGAAGAGAATATCCAAAAGTTAACATGACACAAGATGGTTTTTCGTTTCTAGCATTCGGTTACACGGGAAAAGAGGCAGCACGTTTTAAGGAAATGTACATCAACGAATTCAACCGAATGCGCGATGAGCTCACCAAACCTCAATTTAAACTTCCACAAACGATGGCTGAAGCGCTTGAAGAGTATGCCGCTCAAATAAGGAGAACTGAAGCGCTGGATGCAGAACGCAGAAAACTCCAAACCAAGATTGCAGAAGACCGATCTAAAGTGTTATTCGCCGAAAGCCTCCAGGAATCAAAGGACTCCATCCTCATCGGAGAGCTAGCTAAACTCCTGAAACAGAATAGTATCGACATTGGGCAAAATCGATTGTTCCAACTACTCAGAGAAGAAGGATACCTGATGAGCAAAGGCGATCAGTACAACAATCCAACACAACGTTCAATGGACCTACAGATTATGGAAATCAAAACTGGAACTCGCGGTGCTTCAGATGGAACAACACACATTACTCGAACAACCAAAATAACTGGCAAAGGCCAAGTTTACTTCATTAACAAATTTAAAAATCAATCTGCACTTACATTAGCTAAATAAGGAGCGATAACAATGGATAAAAAAGAAGAAGTTTACCTTAGTCAGCACGCTACATCTGTCATGTTGGAGCTCATGAAAAAGTATCCAAAACCAAAAGAAAATCCTAAAGAAAACAAGTCAGCCTAACACTTTCCTAACACATACAATCCGTATTCTACCATATAGGAATAACCGCTAACAGAGAAGTTTACTAAAGTTTACACAAAGGAGACACCATGACCCCACAGAGCTACCTTAAACAACACGATCCGCAGCGGTTAACTGGTGATGATCTAGCACAATTCCGCAAAGGAGCACTGGAAATGCTCAAATCAGGCAATGAGCCGGCGGTGCTTGCGGCAATCGGATACATGAAGTTACTGAGCCATATCGATTACATGACATTGGAGGCGATGAAGAAGTGACGGTAGTGTTGCCATGCAAGAAATGCGGAGCGTCCACGATTTTATTTCTGGGGACTAAAGTGTGTACCAAATGCGATCACGAGGAGGATGTTAAATGAACTGCTACTGCTGCACCAGAAAAGCCACACACCGCATATACGAGGATCTTAAGCCAGTATGCACATTCCATCGTGACGAAGCTTTAGAGGAAGAAAATCAGCCAATCTTGGTCATGAGGATAGAGGAGGTCGGGAAACGTGAGTCAATTGGAAGAACTGCTTAATAAAGATCAGATAACTTGTATTGCTAACGATTACAACGAACTTTGGCGTGGTGGTGCAATCACAGACAAAGACCATTCTCAAGCGGAAGATTTAATCATATCTAACCTGGCTGCAATCAGGTTACTGAAAATAATGGAAATGTACATTGGCTTCTTGAAGGTTTGCATCCGCAGCGGAGAACAGATGGGTAAATACGAGGATATTGAGGTTTTCGAAAAATCACTCGAGGGGGTAGACATATGACCAAACAACAAATGGTGAAATACCTTCGCGACCAAGCCTTCTGGATCGAACGGTTAGCAGAAGAGGTTGAGCAAGGCAAGGAAATCACATGCGCATGGGCCGTGGATCTGGACTTACCTGAGTATCAAACCGAAGTCGTAACAATCCACGATCAACTGAAACTTAACCACGAGTTACATACTGCCGTAGAGGAGTTGAGCGCATGAGACAAATGGGATATGGATTTTTTCCTGGGGGAGATCCGAGAGACTTCACTCCTGATGAGGATTGTACAGAAAAAGAAATACAAGCTTGGATAGAGGCTTGCGATCAATGGAATCGCGGAGAGCGAGTTGTTTGCGAGGGTTCGCATCGTTGGTTAGTTAATGCAGCTGGTGAAACGATCGGCACAGCTACAGTATCAAGTTTCGGAATTGGGATTTATTTCTATGATGACGAGGAGGATGAATCTGCATGAGCAATATCCTGAGCCCACAGTGGCTGCAACACTTCTACCAGTTCGAATCCATCGAAGATCTGCAATATAAGCTGATATTCACGGAAAGTGCAGCTGAGAGGCACATGCTGGAGTTGGAGATTAACCGGAGGGAGTCGGAGCCACATGACGAGAGAACCGCAGGCTGAGGAAGTCGAACCGTACTGGCATGACGATGAACCGCAACGTAAGCGCAAGCGCCGCACTGTCTACGACGACATAAACACACCTTACAGTGAAGGAGGTGAAAACGATGAGTGAAGCAGACGTGTTAGCAAAATATCGTTGGTATAAGAAGCTAATGATGGAGTCAGGCACAGACAGTCCGGAGCATACGGCATGGGTTGAGATTGTAAGGGAAACTTACGCCAAAATACAAGAAATGACCACTGCGTCAACAGTGGCCATTCAAGGGAATATGTAAATTTAATTGTGATTTTATTATAGCACCTTCAAGAGGTGAAGTGAATGCAGCAAATTACGCAGACTAAATACGTCATCCAACATTTCGAAGGATACTTCATCAACCTGAAATATGAGGCGGTCAAAGATTTCAAGTCCGCCTACCGTTTTTACACCGAAGAAGATGCCCTTCAATTCCTTACACAGAGCTATTATAGGACAACCAATCCGGAATTATACCACATCGTCCCAATAAAAATTACCTACGAATTGGAGAGTGCTCAAGATGCAAATCAGACGAGCGGAACGGAAGAAAGCGAAGTTGAGATTGGGCATAAGTGCTCCTAGTGGAGCTGGGAAAACATACAGCAGCTTACTAGTGGCTTACGGAATCACTGGAGACTGGGAAAAGGTTGGATTGATCGATACGGAGAACGGCAGCGGTGATCTGTACGCGCACCTTGGAAATTACAGCATTATCCCAATTGACGCGCCGTTCACACCGGATAAGTACATTCAAGCTATCAAATTGTTCGAGGATAACGGATTTGAAGTCATCATCATTGATTCCCTCACACATGCATGGGCAGGTGAAGGTGGCATCCTGGACATTCAATCAGCCGTAACTGCAGCATCTAGAAGCGGAAACAGCTACATGGCGTGGAGAGAAGTGACGCCTAAGCACAACGCACTTGTTAACGCGATCCTGCAGAGTAAGTGCCACATCATCGCTACCATGAGGGCTAAAACGGAATACGTCCAGGAGAAGAACGAGAAGGGCCACACGGAGATCAAGAAAGTTGGGTTAGCACCTATCCAACGTGATGGCATGGAATATGAGTTCACTGTGATGCTCGATGTATCAACTAACCACACGGCATCAGCTTCCAAAGACCGCACAAGCCTATTTGACGGGCAGTACTTCAAACCAGATATCAATACAGGGAAGAAGCTTCTAGAGTGGCTAGAGAACGGTGTGGAGGTTGTTAGCGTGGATACTATCGACGAGATTCACGGTTACTGGTCGCAGCTTGGGTTTAACGAAAGCAAAATTGATGATCAATGCAAGAAAACATACGGAAGCACATTGAAAAACATGACTGAGCCGCAAGGTAAGGATTTCATTATCAAATTGCAAGGACTGCTACAAACAAAACTAGGAGATAAAGAAGCTGCTGCTTCAGAGGAGGAACAAAGCGCATGAACCAAGTTGGATTAGTAGGGCGGTTAACGAGAGATCCGGAATTACGTTACACGGCAAGTGGGACTGCTACATGCAGTTTCACTCTGGCAGTAGATGATCCTTTCGCAAAAGGAGATAAGAAGGCGGACTTCATAAGCATTGTAACGTGGAAGCAGTCAGCAGAAGCATGCGCTAACTTTTTAAAGAAAGGTAGATTATGTTCGGTGGAAGGTCGGATTTCCACTAGGGACTACGAGAAGGACGGACGCAAGGTCTACGTGACTGAAGTTATTGCGAGTAATGTTCGATTCCTGGAGAAAGCAGAAGGGCAGCAACAACCGGCTAAGCAAGCGGATCCTGTGTTCGAGGACAGCAAGGCGATGAACTATAATCCAGACGATTTACCGTTTTAGCAGATCCAGCGTAACGGAGCCTAATGGCTCCTTACGTATCAAAATGAATAGGTGGTGGACATGAGATGAAAATAAAATCAGTTGAATTTATCACTGAAGAATGCCCAGTTTGTGGTGGCGGTGGATTCTCAGGTCTAGGAACCATGTACGACGATGTATGCGACGAATGCGGCGGAACTGGCGAAGTTGTTACAGGAGTTAAAGAATCAAAATGAATAGAGGTGTCCGTAAGTGAAACAAGTAAAAATAGCATACATTGATGATGAAATCCAATTTCGTGATGTAATAACTAACAAGCTTGAAGCAAGGTATACACAAAACGCCAACATGACAATTTTCGAATATATTATGTACTTGCGAAAAGAATTAAACATCGAAGTCATTCAATGAATAGACCTTTACATTACAAAATGAGGTGAAACAGATGCAGTTTGTTCAGCCAATTAGAGATCCGCAGAAGATTGAGGACATGAAGCAGGCACTGTTGCGGAGGTCGAAACGAGATTGGTTCATATTCGTGTTCGGCATCAATACCGGGCTGCGCATTGGTGACATTCTCAGGCTTCACGTAAAAGATATCCGTAATCGTACACACATTAGTTTAGTTGAAGGAAAGACACGCAAGAAAAAGTGGGTACCGATTAATACGGATCTGAAGAAAACTATCGATGAGTACACCCAGGGAATGAAGCCTGGAGATCCACTTTTCAAATCATATCGCACCAAAGAAAACCTTGGGCGCACACAAGTATATCGCATTCTAAACTTTGCCGCTGCGGAGTGTGGCCTTGAAGAGATAGGGACTCATACATTACGCAAAACATTCGGTTATCACTTTTACCAGAAGACGAAGGATGTGGCGATGCTGCAGAACATTTTCAATCACGCGTATCCATCACTAACAATGCGGTACATCGGCATAAATCAAGACATGATCGACGATGCAGTTAGTAATTTCGCATTGTAAAGATCTGAATAACAAATGACTTGGAGGTGCGGTATGCCGCCTGTTAAATTGGTTTGTTGGAAATGTGGTCGGCTGTATTATCACGGAACTATAACATCAAATCTATGCAATAACTGTACTCCAAAAGTTACTACCACTTTCACCGACAACACAAAAGTTAACGGAAATTCATGAATACTTTGGTACGTTACGAGAGGATCACATCCTCTCTCCATATCCACTAAGGAGGCCATATGAGCAAATTCAAAGCTTCAACTCACGACAAGATTGATCAGCGCGTTAAAGAGCTACTCCGACCTGAAATTGAGGCCGGGAAAACATATCGCTTCAACGGCAGAGACGCAAAGGGACCGGCTATTCTTGAGCGTCCAGTGATCGAAGTAGATGATCAACACGTGACTTACCTGCGGCAAGGTGTGCCCACCAAATGCCAATTGGTAACGTTTCAAAGGATGTACGAAGAGCACGGTGTAGAAACCGACTTAACATAAAACAGATTCTGAGGTGAACTTATCGTGGATGAGCAAGTAAGGGATCAACTGAACAAGAAGCTTTGCATTGAATGCATGAAGGTATATACGGATTTTGTAGATAAATCAGGAAATAGGATTTGTCATAGTTGTGACAAACGAAAGAAAAAAGAAGCTCAGAAAGTAAGAAGATATATTACGGATTTATATTTTAAACGTGAGTTCGGAGGTTCGAAATGAACGTGATACCACTTAGTGATAAAGCAAAAGCCGTATGCAATAAGCACTACGGCAGCAGTTATAAAACGGCAAAATGTCAAGAATGTGAGATCCAAACCGCCTGCATTGGTCACAGGGTTAACAATTACGAATCACTGAACAAATGGATAAGCGGAATTAACACAGCAGCGGAAGCAGTGAATCTATAGCTAAGGAGTGACCACATATGACCGAACTAGAACGCACGCAACACCTAACGCGCCAGTTGCCTCTACAACGGCTGAAAATGACGCCATGGGACTACATTCGATATTTCCGCATAGCAGCGTATACGTACGTCTGGGAACGCGGTAGAAAGATACTGAAGTGGATTGGGGTGGAGCTATGATGATAATTACACCAGAAATGATCGTGGAAGCTTATGAAATAACAGGACTGAAGCCAGGTAGAGGGGATTTGTTTCCGAGTAAAGGATGTGCATGTGCATTAGGAGCATATGCAGTATCTAATGGTTACACAGACACTGTTTTGGCATTAAAATTCCTCAATACTTTAACTAGCTATGATTATGTGAATGCATTTGGTGAGGGATTCGATGGTATCTCACTTTCTTATCCGGAATACGAAGATGCCTACAAGGACGGGAAACAAGCATGGGAAGCTGTGAAGCACTTATCTGATCCCGAAGGAGGAACCGACAATGCGCGAACACCGCTATAGAGTATGGGACCCAGCAACAGAAACAATGACGTACAACGTAGGGTTACACCGCATATCGGAGTTTGCGGATGAGACGCTCGTGAAGATGCAGATGACGGGATTGAAGGATAAGCGTGGGAATAACGTGTACGAAGGTGACTTTTTAAAGTGCTACATACCTGTAGAGATCATCGATAACGGGTGCAATGCGCTGGATGGTGAGACGGTTATAGCTAAAGTTGTATTCGAAGATGGTTGCTTTATGGCAGAAGCAAAAACTGTCAATTATCCGTGGGTGTTGAACGGAGATAAAACAATATTAAGTTGGCTGCTGGATATCAAAGCATATGACAGATACACGGTCACATCAGAAGTTTGCGGAAACATCTACGAAACATTTGAACTTTTAAAGCAGGAATAAAGGAGGGGTAGAGGTGGCAAGAAAAAGGATGATTGACCCCAGCTTTTGGGTGGATGAGAAACTGGGTACCGTCGATCCGTTGGTTAGACTCCTCTTCATGGGTCTCATCTCACAGGCTGATGACGACGGAAGGCTAAACGGACACCCTGCACTTATACGATCACTTATCTATGCTTACGACCACGAAATCACAGTTAACCATGTGGAGGAGTGGCTCGCGTTGCTTGCTGCTCCCGAAAGGAAGTTAATCATACGGTATGAAGTCGATCACCAGAAGTATATCTGGATTCCCAACTTCAAGAAGCATCAAACCATCAACAAACCGCAGAAATCCAAGCTTCCTGAGTACTACGGTAACGATACGGTAGTGGTGAGTGATGACGACGGTAGTGATCCCGTGCAAAAGAAGTTAAAAGAAGAGAAGTTAAAAGAAGAAGAAGTGAAAGAGAAGGGAAAGGAAAGGGACATGCCCCCACCCGACTCTAATCCTCACAAGGATAAATTATTATCTCTCATCAACGAATGCAAAATCGATGGATACACCCTTTACGACTTAGATTATCTGTACTCGTTTATAGGAGTTTGTGACATTGAAGTAATCGAAGCGTGCATAAAAAAGGCTGAAGGCAGACAACTCAGTTATGCGATCGGTGCGTTGAAAGGAAAAATCAAAGAAGGCGTGGTTAAAAAAGAGCAGTTGTTCCAAAAACCAGAGGTTGGTACATACAACAACATCAGACCGATTGGTTATCGAAATGGACCATCTGGAAAGCCATCCATCCCAGTGGTCACACCTACCGATCAGGGAGCCGGTCGGTTAACCGAAGAGGAAATGTCGGAAGCTCGGCGCATGGCAGCAGCACTCGATGAAAGGTTTAACAAGGGGGTAGCCACTTGAAAGCACAAATCGAATTCGAAGCTGAATGGGACAGTTTTGAATGGCTACTGGTCGATGACTTGCTGAAAGGGGACATGGTGCGGTTTAACCACCGCATCGACCGTCTCCGGGGATCGCTAGCCATACTCGGCTGCAAGAAAGAGTACAGGGAAGAGCAGATTAAGATTCGCGTTGAAGAGTTGCACGAGCATATTAATTTAAAACGGGGAGTGGTGTAAGGATGATTAACGAGGTCATACATGGAGATTGCCTAGATGTAATGACGCAGGTGCCAGACGCATCCATCGACATGATCCTCTGTGACTTACCTTACGGTACCACTTACAACGAATGGGATTCAGTAATCCCACTTGATCAGCTTTGGAAGCAATACAAGCGAATAATCAAGGACAACGGCGCTATCGTTCTTACTGCACAAACACCATTCGATAAAGTACTGGGAGCAAGCAACCTGCAGATGCTTCGGTATGAGTGGATATGGATAAAAAGCAATGGCACTGGTTTCCTTAATGCTAATAGGATGCCGTTAAAAGCACACGAAAACATACTTGTGTTTTACAAGAATTTACCGACCTATAACCCACAAAAGACACATGGACACAAACCAGTAAACCGATACAAAAAGCACACTAGCGACGGAAGCAATTACGGCAAGACCATAATTGGTACCGAAGGTGGTGGCCAAACAGACCGTTATCCAGTGGATGTGCTGGATTTTCCTAGAGACAACGAACGGTACCACCCAACGCAAAAACCTGTTGATCTCGGCCGGTACCTGATACGGACTTATACAATTCCTGGGGACACAGTACTAGATAACACTTGTGGAAGTGGGAGTTTTCTCGTTAGTGCAGCCGAAGAGAACAGAAACTACATTGGGATTGAAAAGGAACTTGAGTATGTTGAGATATCTAGGCAGCGACTAAAGGTTATACAACCAGCTATGAACTTTTAATGCTTTCAAATCGCAAAAAGCAACAGCCATATAACCGAATTTCCCAACACCAATAAAAAGGAGCGATGAACTATGCCAGGGAAGGGCGCACCAACACCACCAATCGTCGGGAGAAAAGTCACTAACATTCAGGTGCTCACGCAGAGCATCAACGACTGCCGCAAGATTTACAGTGAGTTAAGTGACCTGACATTCAGCCTGTTATACGAGAGGAAATACGGAGTTAAGTCGGCGAGGGTGCTTGAGATATTGGGCACCCAGTCGCAGGGACCAGGGGGTGCAGCATGAGAGGGTTAATCATCAAGGATCCTTGGATAACGAAAATTCTGAGCGGTGAGAAAACGTGGGAGATAAGAGGGTCGAATACAAAAATACGCGGGGAAATAGCGCTTATCAAAAGTGGCACTGGAATGATCTACGGAACAGCCGTATTAACAAAATGTTTTCAGGTTACTCAAGAAGCAATGTATCAGGGATTTAAAAACCACCGCATAACTGCGGATTATGATATCCCATACAAAAAGTGCTATGTGTGGGAATTGAGTTCGCCAGTAATCCACCCTGAGCCAATACCGTATAAGCACCCACAAGGTGCGGTCATCTGGGTGAACTTAGATAAGGGGGACATCGCCTGATGAAATCACAATGGGAAGATCACGTGCTGAAAAGTGTGCTTGAAGTTAGGGCGATACGTACGGACCTGGACGATGAACAGTTTATCGAGTGGTACGCAGAACGGTACAAGGTGCTGGAGAAACGAGTGAAGGGGATTTTGGATAAGACGAGGGAGATGAGCGAGCATGATTCTATACCAGCTCACTAAGGACGGAGAGCCATTTGGAGAGCCGATGCCTGAATGGTTGGCGGACAAGCTTATTAAGCGGACGCAGGTCAGTATCTCGAATGAGTTGGGGAAAGAGATCGTGAAGCCGGAGCTAAAAGTGATCGGAGGACAAGCCTATGCAAACAATTCGAGTGAACGAATTTCCGCCAACGCTTAATGAGCTGAATAACATGCATTTCAGGGTGAGAGCAAAGCAAAAGGAGTACTGGGAAGAAATGATGCAGCGTTCCTGCCTGGAGCAGCACATCAAACCAGTGAAGAGAATATCGATCACGTTAGAGTTTTACTTCCCTGACAAACGGCGTAGGGATCCAGACAATTACGGATTTGCAGCAAAGTTCATTGCGGACGGATTGGTGAAGGCCGGCATACTTGAAGATGACAGTTTCAACGAGGTCACAGAACTCAGGATCGTGAAAGGCGGCGTATCGAAGCCGAAGCATATTCTAATTCATCTGCATGAGGTGAGCGCATGAGGAGACACGATCTGCACGTTGCTGAGGGATGGTTCAATGCACTTATACTAATTACACCGTTTTGGATTCTAATCGGATGGTTGGTGTTCAGATGAATGAAACATACATAAGTACCGTTCACAGCGAGTCAGGTAGGCGTACAGGCGTGATAATCATATCGGACGATGCGAAGTTCATCCGAGACTCTAAACGTCTCACAGATGCCATTAAAGCGGTCTGGGAAGGTGGTGACAAAAATGGACGAGATGGAGGTGGAAAGCACAATAAAGTCTCTTGAGGAACTTATTGAAGCGGATTTATCATCCGAGAAGGCGCTTGACTGGATGTTCGGAGATTGATACTAAATGTTGTGTAAACGAGAGAAAAAGTATCAAGATATTGCGATATTCACTGTATTATAGAGTTAATTTATGATAAAATGGAATTATAGGAAAATACGGCGTTTTTTAGCCGAATTCGGGAGGTAAACATGAATTTACGTGACCAATTAACCAGTGTTGAGAACCAACTTGCGGAAGAAAAAAGCAGCTTGAATAAGAACACAGAGCTTATTGCTCATCTCGAGGAGAAACAAGCGCAGTTGACTGCTCAGATAAACGAGCAAGAAGCCGTGCAGCAGGAGCGTATTCAGGTGCAAGAAGAAAAGGTTGAGTCAATTACACTTCCGTATGATTTCAACTCTGTTTTCGATGATCCGAGAGCAAACGAAATGATTATCGAGCTAATAAAAGACTTTCAACGCCAGGCGTATGCAGATCATAATGCCGAGGTTGCAGAGTTGATTGCTGAGCATAAATCTGAATTAACCTTGGTTAAGAATCAAAATGAAATTCTGGAAACAGAAAACAATGCATTGTTAGAGGCTAATGGGCGCTTATCTAAACAGGTTGATGGATTGAAAAATGAAGTTTACCTTGCTAACAATGCGACTGAGGATGCTCTATCCAAACGCGATGCTGCCGTAAGAGAAAAAGAAGGCATTGAAACACTACTGACTGAGAAACAGGAGCACATTGACAAGTTGCGTGATGAAATAGCAATCGGAGCGAAGGCTGCAATAAACGTGACGAGTATTAGCCCGTCTGACCGACTGGCCGCACTGGTACAGGAAAGCAAAAGCGCAAAGATCAAATCCTCTCTCGAACTCGCACTTGAGCGTACAGAACCGGTTAGAGGTAAGATTGACGTGGTTGCGCCACCTAAAGCGCTAGAGGAAGCCACGTTTCCTACACAAACCGGTGATTCAACTAATATCGGACTGGACAACACAGCGTCTAGTCAACTTCCTGCAGATAATACGGAGGTAACTTTTCCCGAGCTCCCCAAAGCAGAAGTACCAACCGTACCAACTGGGATGGCTACCGGACAACCTGAAGCTAGCGCTGAAGGTCAAGTCACGAGGGAAGAATTCACGGCGCTGATCAAACGTGTAGAAGAGCTAGAGAAAGTTTGCGACATAGAAGCAGCTGCTTAAGTAATGGTCAATGTCCGGCATGACAAACCAACCATTACCCAAGGGAGGAACCCGGCATGAGTACTGATTGGAATATGACTTACAATGATTTGAGCAGTGAAATTGAGATATTGAATGTTAGAGTGTACGAGATCAAAAAAGAAATTGAGTTCGTGAAGAGGTTCATGGACACTCCTCCTAGGGCTAAGCTAGTGGCAAATTACAGCGGAATGCCTGGGGGCAGCGGATCATTCTCTTTTGAGCGGTTGTGTGAGCAGTACTGTGCGCTACAAGCGACTTTGGAAGATGTGATGGACATCCTGTCATTGAAACGTGAGGCACAACAACGCATGGAAGCCATAATGAACAATTTTGAGGACTTATCACATAGAGTAATGGTTATGAGGGACATACAACACATGTCATTGCACAACATTGCCGACGTGTTGGGGTATAGCGAGTCCTATATCCGCAAAGTGAGCATGAAGACAACAAAGCGTAAGTTTAAAATTAACATCAAGCAGGGAACAATTAGGGAACAAATCTCATGAGCTGACCGTGTTATTATGATATTAGGTTAGTTCATGCCGGACAACCCCTTAGTTGCTTACGGTTGAAGTGACGTAACGCGGGTACAGCGTAATAGTACAAAACCGAAAGAGAAGCCAGAGCGTTACGACACGCACTCTGCAGCTTCTCTTTTTATATTCAGTCACAGGAAGTGAATTCATATGCAGGAGCTACTCGACCTATTGTGCTGGTCTGCTCCTGTATTTTTTATTTGGTGGAACTGGTTCTGGAGCGTCTATTACAGAGAGGAAGTGAATGATGATGGCATTGACGGATAAGCAGATGAAATTCGTTGACGAGTACATGGTGGACATGAACGCAACGCAAGCTTATCTGCGTGCTGGATATAAGTGCACAGAGGAAGCCGCAAGGGTTAGTGCATCGAAATTGCTAACAAATCCTAACATTGTAGCAGAAATTACTACAAGGCAGGAAAAGTTGCAGGAAAAGACGGAATTAACTGCTGAGTGGGTTCTTAACGAGCTTGCAGATAATCATAGGATTGCGAAACAGATGGGTGATATGGCGCCATCAAACAAAGCACTTGAGTTGATTGGTAAGCATATCGGTATGTTCACCGATAAGGTCAAAATGGATCTAACTGGCGGATTGAACACCACCACGCAAGACTTAACTGGCTTAACTCCAGACGAACGGAGGGCGAGAATAGATGAGCTTAACCGCCGCCGAGGAACTGGAGCTTCTTAGACTTCTTGAACTGGAAGAGAAGCATAACGCAGCCAATGACTACTACGAGTATGTGAAGTATACACATGGCTCGATGTATGGATATACAAGGCATGGTGAGCACATATGCCGACTGCTAGATGATGCAGTTAAGAAGCGTAAGCGCATGTTAGCTGGTCAGATACCAGTGAAGACGCAATACTTCATGTTATCGGTACCGCCGCAGCATGGTAAGTCGATGCACATAACAGAGACATTCCCGAGCTACTTCTTAGGTCACTTCCCGAATGAAGGTGTGATCGAAGTCAGCTATAACAGTGGATTCGCCGAGAAGTTTGGCAGCAAGAACAAAGATAAGGTTGAGGAGTTCGGCAAAGACCTCTTCGGCATTGATGTAGCTGCTGATACGAGGGCCAAGGATGAATGGTCCGTATCGATTGATGGCAAGAAGACGCGCGGTGGCATGATCTCCAGAGGGATTATGTCAGGCATCACCGGTTCATCATGGGGTGACTGCGTTATCATCGATGACCCGATTAAGAACCGCGAGGAAGCCAACAGCGAGACGTACCGCAACAAGATGTTCGAGGAGTGGAAAGACTCCATATCGACTCGTATCCATCCAGGCGCTATTGTGATCCTGATCAATACGCGATGGCACGAGGACGACCTATGGGGCAGGTTGCTTGATCCGATGCATGGTAAGCCGCTGCCATGGGTGGTAACTAACTTACCGCTTGAGTGCGATGAAACGCATATTGAGAAAGAAGGAAATCCGCTGGCAAGGGAGCTTGGTGAACCGCTGTGGCCCGAGCGATACGGAAAAGACTTTGTAGAGGAGCGTAAAGCTTACCCGACGTCGTTTAACGCGTTGTTCCAAGGCAGGCCAACGAGCCAAGAAGGTAACATGCTTAAGCGTGATTGGTGGAAGTATTACGATGTTCTGCCACCGATAGCATCGAATCTCATTAGCATTGACGCAGCGTTCAAGGATGAGAATGAGAGTGACTATGTGGTCATCCAAGTATGGGGTAAAAACAGAGCTGATATGTATCTTGTAGACCAGGTGCGAGCGAAAATGAACTTCCCGGCAACCGTTCAGACAATTCGCAATATGGTTAAGAAACACCCAACAGCCGCTTGGAAGCTGGTTGAGGATAAAGCGAACGGTTCTGCAATTATCGCCACGCTACACCGTGAGATTGGCGGTATCATCCCTATTAACCCAGAGGGTGGTAAAGTGGCAAGGGTGAACGCGGTATCCGCTTATATCGAGTCTGGGAACGTCTACTTACCACGACATGCCGAGTGGATACATGACTTTGTAGAAGAGGCGGCAAGCTTCCCGAATGGTAAGAATGATGATCAAGTTGATGCGATGAGCCAAGCGCTGCATCGTTTTATTTATTTTAGCGGTGATTTCCCTGATAAAGAGGCTTCGCCGTTACCTTTCGCATTCAGGACAGAGGAACCAAGCCAAGGAGGGTTCATGAATTGGTAATCATATTAGCCTTATGCATTCCCATTACAGCTATCGTAGTGGGTTATTTCACGTTAAAGGCTGTGCAGCTCGGATTGCGTTGGCAGATTGAGACGAAGCAACAGCAGCTTCCGACAATGGACAAGCCAATTGTTAATCCATTCGTGAGTGAGCCTAAGAAGCCAGTTACTTTGGATGACAACATACTCGATGAGTGGCTAAACGGACCCAAGCCAGAAAGTAGGTGATTAAGTGGACGAAACAAGCATGATGCAAGAAGGATCGAAGGTGCAGCAGAATTACACGGATGGCTTAGCTTACATAAAACGAATGGGCTTCTTAGACGCATGGCCTGAGTACGAGCGGTTTAAAGCTGGCATACAGTGGCCACCAGTGACGAAGCGTACGGAGAACCTACCGCGTCCGGTGTTTAACATCATCCGGTACATCGAGAATCACAAGGTATCGACGGTGATGAATGAGAATGTGCGCATGTTATTTTCTCCTGAGGAGATGGCTGGCGATGGTACGGAGAACGAACAGGAACAGACTGCAGAGGATCAAGCGGCTGATATGTTTACTCGTTACTCAGATACTACGTGGGAGAACATCAAGCAGGATGAGCTTAACGAGGAAGCCCTTGAGAGCGCGTCTAACCTTGGGACAGGCATATGGCACTACTATTGGGATAGCGAGGTTACAGGCGGCAATGAGTACCCATACGAAGGTGATATGTGCGGTGAGACGATCGATCCGCTCAACATCTTCTTTGGTAATCCGCAGGAACGCAGAGTTCAAAAGCAGCCATACATCCTCATAAGCTCGCGTGATGAAGTAGATTCGGTCAAGGAACTTGCGAAATCAAACAAAGTTCCGCCGCACATGATTGACCTCATCAAACCAGATAGCGATACGAACAACGAGGGTTATGATCGAGCGAAGGTGGAGTTAAGTAGCAGTACCAAAACGACTGTGCTTACAAAGTACTGGCGTGAGGGTGGGAAGATTTACTTCACTAAGGTGTGCGGTAGTGTGGTAGTGAAGCCAAAGACGCCAACGAACATGAAGCTATATCCAATCATCGTCATGCAGTGGGAACGCCGTAAGAAGTCCATATTTGGCGTAGGAGACACGGAGGGCATCATCCCTAACCAGAAGGCGATTAACTTCCTCATGGCGATGCAGTTGCTATCTGTGCAGCTTACAGGATGGCCTAAGCTTATTTACAAGGCTAATGCGATTGATCCTGCGAAAATTACGAATGCACCGGGTGAAATGATTGCAGATAACTCTCCTCCAGGACAAAAAGGGGTTGACTACCTCATTCCCGGCAATACCTCAAACCTTGCGATGGGGCTTGTAGATTCCTTTATGGAGTACACGAAGTCACTTTCCTCTGCTCAGGACGCTTCAACGGGCGATGTTGGTAAAGGTCAGCTTAATGCATCGGCAATTATGCTGCTTCAAAAGGCTGCTGGAGTGCCAATTGAGTCCATTAAGAAGCGTTTTTACCGCGCGATTGAGGATATCGGGCGTGTATGGGAAGAATTTTGGAAGGTGAAGTACAACACGACACGCAAAGTCACCCTAAAAGACGATGATGGGAAGCCTTATCCGGAGGAATTCAAGGGTACTGACCACGCCGATGTGGGAATGAACCTGAAAATAGACATCGGACCTAGCTCGCAATACTCGGAAGAGTTGATGATGAGCTCGCTCGACAAGCTATTTGACGGTCAGTACATCAGCTTAGAGGATTATCTAGAGTTTGCGCCGCAAAATGTGATTCCGTTCAAGGACAGGCTGCTCAAGAAGATCGAGAAGCAGAAGGAAGCGCAGAACATGCAGATTGTTATGCAGATGCCTCGTGATCTGCAACAACAATACATGAACTCGCCACCTGAGATACAGCAGCAAATGATTATGCAGTTCACTCAGCAACAGGAGCAAGCGCAGGCTGCACAACAAATTCAGGATCCACAGGAACAGTTTAGGCAGCAAACCGCACTTAAAGAGATGGACAACCAACATGATATGCGAAAAGCAGAGTTGCAGAGCGCAACGGACTTGCAAAAAGAGGCGATGAAACAACAAAAGGTGGCTGCAAAGTAGGATATTGAAGGTTGGTGAGAGGAATGCCGAATGTTACGGCTACGCCTGTGTCAGAACGTGACGACGACGAAGTACTGCAGAGGACCTACTTCATAGGATTGGCTAACATAGCGAGTAACTCATACACGTATCCGACCACACAAGAGATATTGATTATCAGGAACAGAAGTGACACAGATTTCATTACGGTTACGGTTAACAGCGCCAGTTATGTGATACCAAAAGGTGGATCGAGGCAGATAACGGCTTCATTCACCACGTTTGATATTACATCAACGTCAAACTCGCAGGCTTTCGATGCTACTGCCATTAAAGCGATAACGAGGGTTGGTACTGGTGGCGGAAGTGGTGTGTTAATCGTTTCTACTGTCGCAGAATTACTCTCGTCGTACCCGAATGGAAGCGCAGCTCCTGTGTGGGTTACGGCGGATAATAGTTGGTACTATTGGAGTGGTGCGCTACCAACGCCTGATACAACGCCACCAACTGTGAGTATTAGTCCAACGCCTGGCACATTTACTTCCGCACAATCTGTTACGTTGACAGCTAATGAAGCAGCTACAATCTATTACACATTAGATGGCAGCACGCCAACAACGAGCAGTATGGCTTATAGCTCAGCGATCTCGGTAAACTCAACAGTAACATTGAAATACTTTGCTAGGGATACAGCCGGCAATAGTAGCGCGGTTCAAACAGCAAGCTACACCATCGATGCTGGAGCACCACCAGACACAACAGCCCCGAATCCTGTTACAGGGTTATCAGCTGGCACACCGACTGCAAATAGTGTTCCACTCACGTGGACAATCTCTAACTCTGGAGACGTAACAAAGCAAGAAATTGCTTACTCGACTGATGGTACGAACTTCACTGTAGCCAATGGTAATGTTAACCCTTCAACGAATTCTGCGACAGTTACAGGGCTGGCAGCTTCTACCGCATATACGTTCCGGTTAGTGGCAATTGATGGAGCTAATAACAGATCTACAGCGGTGACGACAACGGCAACAACAGGTGTGGCTTCTGTAGGGAAAGTTAATGATGCATCATTACTCATTTATCAAGACAATCCAACTCTAAATCAAACAATTGCTAATCCAGATACTTATTTTCATAATGCAGATCAATTTACTGCATTTGCTACGGTGCAACCTATATCGGCAACCAATTCAGCGGCGAGCATCTTTACTAGGCTATCTCCAAACGCAGTAAATTTTAGCTTTACTTTTGATAGCAAAGTTAGCGGTATTCTTACAGGTAAAAATGCGAATGGTACAGGATCAGCCAATTTTCCACAAGCCACATCAGCTCCAACTACTTATACTGACCACAGTGTACCTTATCACGTTGTATTCATGCGTGACTCGACAAGTATTAAAGTTTATGTAAACAACGTATTACTACAGTCAACTAACGTAGCATCTGACTTTTATGTTGATACAAGCACATCTCCGCTAATGTTTGCGAGTTCAGTTCAAGCGGGTGTTACTTTCAAAAATATGGGTTATTACAACCGCGCGTTGACAACTGCGGAATTGACACAGAACTACAATGCGCTTAAATAAGGGGTGTTTACATGTGGAATCCACTCTCTAGCGGAAGCGGTAGCGTAGGTCCTCCTGGTCCACAAGGTCCTCCGGGATCTGGTTCAGCTACAGCAACCTCTAATCTTATGATAGGCGGAAACGTTAAATTTAAAGTTGACTTTACATCATTAACAATTTCATGGACTACATGGAATATATTTAGCAGTTATTACTCGAACCAAACGTTAAACGCGGGTTCTGTATCCTTTACAACAAGCAACAATCCACAGTTTGTATGTGTCAGAAACAACACTGTTGAGATTGTGCCGCAAACAACAAACTGGTTAACCTACACTGGGTACATAGTATTTAGTATTCTACAAACAAATGTCATTCCGATGGCTTACCCTGCCGAACAAATAGGCGTTAGAGGTGGAATGATTTACGGGCGTAGGGACCTATCTATAGGCGAGTGGGTAAAGATAGGCGATAGCATCACGTTTGGCGGTGCATCGGATCTAGTAAGTGAGTATGTAAATATCCCTGTTGTAACAAATTTAGGTGTAAACGGTAAGAAAATGAGTCAATCAGGCGGTATGTGGACGGATGTGGCAAACACTCCTGCTACTACTGAACTATGTACAATAATGGGCGGCACGAACGATGAACCTAACCTTACAACAGGGACCTACCAGTTTGGAACGATTCAGCCTGTAGGATCGGCATTCGACACGAATACATACTATGGTGCCTATCAAACGCTTATTGAAGGCTTGCTTAATAAAAACCCGCAAATGGTAGTAATCTGTATATCTCCACCAAGAGCATGGACAGACGGAACTGGTACGACTGAGCGTACTGGAATGAAAGCTGTTCGAGATGCAGTCAAAGCCGTGGCAGAGTTTTATTCATTGCCTTTCTTAGATTTGTATAATGAGTTCGGCGTGAATAAAGTTACACAAGCAACGTTCTTTAATAACGATGGTCTCCATCCAAACGTATACGGGAAAAAGCGTACAGGTACTTTGCTTATGGGCAAGATTAGGCAGGTATTCGGTCAGCCCAATTTTTAATGACTCTGACCTCCTAAAATATGGTATGCTTTAGTCCTACTACAAAAGTATCAGGGAGGACTAATCGGCTTATGGACATTTACAATTTGGACCCATCAAAATCTAGAGTTTATAACGGAATTGAGTACCGGATTGTTTCTTATTTGGAAAACAATCTACTACTATGTGTAATAAAAGAAGACGCAGAAAAAGGTGTCTTCCCAATAAGTACAGTTATAATTCCTGCTACATAACGCTTGATACAAAAATAAACCATTACTAACAGGCCTTTCGCAGAGCAGCGGAGGGCCTTAGCTATATCCAAAAACATTCAGCCAACCATAGCTGAACAGGAGGAATTTAACCATGGAAGAGATCGCCAACCATAGCGATGTAGCAGCGCCGGAAGTATCCGTAGAGACTTCGCCAAGCACTAACGCGACTAATACTCCTGCTACCACACAGGAAGCGCCTAAAGGGCTAACAGTGAAGTATAACAAGGAGGATCGCTTTATTCCTGAGGAAGAAGCGCCAACTTGGATTCAAAAAGGTTTGAACTATGACAAGGTGGCCGAGCGAGCAAAGGAAGCTGAGACATATCAGCAGAACCTTGAGCGTATCGCCAAGCACTATGGTTTCGAGAGTCACAGTGAGTACATGGAAGCCTTGGATAAGTTTGAGCAACAGAAACAGATCGAAGAAGAAGCGAGACGGTTGGGTGTAGATGAATCTGTGGTGCTTGAGCATCTAAAGCCCCTGAAAGACAAGCTAAGTGAGTATGAAAAGGAACGCGAGGCGCTCAAACAAGAGCGTATTCAAGTGCAGATCAACTCCGAAATTGCTGATTTGAAGTCTCGTTACCCTGATTTCGAGCAACACCAGGAGAAGGTATTCGAATTAGCCATCAATAGTGGCTATAAGCTCGAAGATGCCTACAAACTGGCTACTTACGAGGACAAAATCGCGAATATCGCCAAACAAACGGAAGCGGAAACGCTCCGTAAGATTCAGCAAAACAGGGAAACAGCAACTGGCTCACTTGGAGCAGGCGGCGTTGAGCACAAAACAGGGTTCGCAGCCATGACGAAAGATCAACAGCGGCGAATGATTGATGAAGTTAAACAAGGTAAGCGTAATAGCTTAGACTAAACTTAAGGGAGATGTTATGAATGGCTACAAACGTACAAGGGTATAACACTGGATCTGGTGTAAATCAACTATCTGCGGAGAACGCAACGTTTTATCAAACGGCGATGTTGGACCGTCTAACACCAGAATTATTCTTCATGAAGTATGGTGATAAAAAGAACATCCCAACGCGTAAAGGTGCTACAGCTCAATGGAGACGTTTGAACAACCTTGCGGTATCGACAACAGCAATCACCGAGGGTGTTACTCCGGATGGAGTTGACTTGTCGATCACACCAGTAACAGCAACGGTTCAACAGTATGGTAACTGGACGAAGATCTCTGAGTTCATCGATCTAGTTGGACTTGATCCACTTATGACTGAAACTGCTGAGCTTATGGGTGAGAACGCGGGGCAATCTGAGGATATCATCGTCCGTGACATCATCACCGCTGGAACAAACGTGTACTATGCAGCTGGCCGCGCAAGTCGTGTGACAGTTACTGCATCTGATAAGATTGCTGCCCTGGACATCTTGAAAATGCGTCGCACAATGAAGAAGAACAAGGTGAAAGAGATCAAACTGCCTGATGGATCGATGGGCTACTTGATGTTTGTTTCTCCTGACGTTGCAACTGACCTGATGCAGACACAAGAGTGGAAGGACCAAAACACGTATGTGAGCGTGGACAACCGTAAGAACGGTGAACTAGGCAAGTTGTATGGTGTTTACTTCCTAGAGGCTGTCAACGTATCTATCGATCCAACAGGTGGAGCTGCAAGCACTCCAGTTCACCTCAATTTGATGATTGGCGCAGGGGCATATGGTGTGCCTGACGTTGAAGGTTCTAGCAAGCCAGAGATCATCGTGCACGCAGCTGGGAGCGCAGGAACTGCTGATCCATTAAATCAATTCAACACTGTAGCTTGGAAAGCCGCTTTCACTGCAGTAATCATCCAACAACTCGCTATTCTTCGTTACGAGTGTGCTGTATCAGCTTAATAAATAAACTGTATTGAGGAGCCTTCGGGCTCCTTTAAATTTGAGGAGGAACAAATCATGGCAGAGAGAAAAACGGAAGCACAAGAAGAAAAAACATTAAAGGAACAACTTCAAGCAATGCCTAAAAAGACGATTCACATCCCTGAGGACGAGCAAAACCCAGGCGATGTTGTTCCGATTGGTTGGAATGGCATCATTTATGCGGTACCGCGCGGTAGATCATTCGAAGTACCAGAGGTTATTGCAGACATTTGGACAAATGCTTACGAGCAGACGCAGAAAGCAAGACGCCGCATCACAATTTCAGAATTAAAAGACATCGTTGTCAGCTACTAATGCCCCTGTGAGGGGCTTTTTTTGTATAAAGGGGATGATGAAGTGACATTGCAAGAAATTTTAGATGAAATAATGGAAAAATATCCGCATCCTTTGTCATCTGACAACATCATAAGCAAGATTAATACGCTGCAAAAAGAGTTGTTCCGCACAATATACAAGCCTATTGTTACCACTTCATACGATTTGTTGGCAGATAACCCGTACTACCCGATCACATACTCACCTTCCAAGGTGATTGACATAGTAGTTAATGGCGTTGAATATGACTCACTTAACATAAAAGGTAAAGCATCAACAAACTGGTATTGGTTCACAGACGATAACTGTATCGCGTTATACCCTACGCCAACTGAGGATGAAGAAGGCGGTCTGGTGGTATTTCGGTACAAAGAACCTACCGCGCTTAGTTCATCGGATATCGGAGCAATTCCCGATTTCGACTATGATTTCCATATGCTCATTGTGTATAGAATTTGCAAGCAACTGGCAGAAAATAACAATGAGTTTGAAAAGGCGAATGGTTATATTACGCAAATCAACAATCTCATAAGTGATTTCAACGAAGGTAAACAAGAACCTGATTATAGACAAATACAAGATGTGTATGGAGGGATGTTGTTGTGACCCAGCAGGCAACCGAATTAATCGCCACGCAGATGGCAGCATCCGCGCAGATACAAAAGATATGGAACTTTCTCTTTAATGTAAAAGCTGCGCCATATAACGCAAAAGGAAATGGAAGTGACGACACCGGTGCCATACAAAAAACCATTAATGCTGCTATTGCTGCTAACTCTAAATCTGTATTTTTTCCTTCAGGCACCTACAGTGCAACGGCCTTAACTGGACTAGATCAAGTTGTAGTTTTTGGAGACAATGCAACTTTAACTGTAGGTGGCGTACCAATAAATGTTGAACAATTAGGAACAGGTGCATCTAGCGCATTAGAATCTGTTAAAGATGCGGCTTTATATAGCAAGGCATTAAGCGAAATGCTCATCGTTCCTGCAGGATCGCTTGATCGTGCTAAAAATGCAATTGCTACCACGAAGACGCTCAAAGTAGTTGAAGTGGGGGATAGCATTACGGAAGGTCTCGATCAAACTTCACCAGAGGACGCGTATACGAAGAGAGTTGAACGTGCATTAACTTCTGCTCTTCCAGGCATTACAACAACTGTATACAACTATGGGTTAGGCGGAACAGGGATCGGAACACTTAACGATCCAACGTTTGTCGGGGGGACAAACTTCACTAGGCCGTGGTCAGTCAATGGAAAGACATGGCTCAACCATGTACGTGACGCGAAGCCAGATTTAGTTATTGTTGCTTTCGGTATGAACGATGCTGGTATTGGCCCAGAGTTAAACTACAACGGGTACACTACTTTATTGAATACATTTAAAACGTGGGATCCTGTACCAAGTGTAATTCTCGTTCCGTCTATGCTCCCGACTAAAGATACAAAACGGTACAATCAAGGGCAAAACGCAACCAATTCTGTTGCACGATCAACACGGCAATTTGCAAAAGACAATGGACTTGTATGCGCAGATGCGAACCGACTATTCCAGTTATTACGTGACGGTATCGATGACGTATCGCGAGTCAGCTCACAAGAATTGAACTTCTCTGGATTCCCTTCAAAATGGACAGGTAGTGTAGGTAATTTCAGCTTATCTGGCTCTACACTCAACCCATCACCCGGATTAACAGGTCGTTTCGTGACCAGGCCGCGTGACTTTTATAATGGGGCTCTCGAATTTGATGTGAATATCCCAGGTTCAGGTATAAATAATTCTGCTTGGATCAATTATCGCGATGATACGACAAACGGGCGTATGACTGTTCTAATCATGGCTGGTAGTGGATCAACTGGAATTGTGGAGCTTTATACAAATGACTCTACATCTGGTCTAGGAAACGCAACAGGACTTACTATACAACCAGGTGTCACAACCCATATTCGAATTGAAGCGTTGGATACAAATCATAAGATATACGTAAATGGAGCGTTAGCGCTTAACATTACAACAACCAAAAAACTGCATAATGGTTACATAACAATTGGTGGCACAGGATTAGTCCCAACCTACTCAAACATGCAGATGACTTATCTGGACCCATTAAAGTCCACTCCAATTTACACGGAGGATGATTTGCTCGGAAAATATCCGAAATCAGGCAGCGGTAATGGTATTAACCATCCGAGTGGTCTAGGACATGCTATAGTCTACGCTCCCACATTCAATGGGATGATACGCGAATTAACGTTAACCAGAGAAAACGGTTTGTTTCTGCCGATCAGATTGCCAAAAACGAATTGGGGACCTCCCAGTGCAGGTGGAGGCTATCCACTAACCACAACGGCGGGTGAGACACTGTATTATCAGCTAGTGTCGACTTATGACAAGTACCGTGGTATTCGCCTACGAAGACAGGACAACGGCGCGTATTACACACTTAGTTCAGTTGCCTTAGATACGAGCACATTGGCAAACCTAGAACCTGGTAAGTTTGCGTATTACCCTGCGAGTCCAACACAAGATTTTATGTGGATATCTGTTCCTGGTGGTGGCGGTGTAAACTGGGAAGTTGACGAATACAAGTATCAATAAGAGGTGAAATATGAATGAATTTCCTCCTATAAAGACCAGACCACCAATCGTACAGCGGATGTTTAGGGGCACCAACAAACACGACCCGTTCTCGATACGTGATGAAGAAGCATCTGATATGAGCAATCTATCCTCCGATAAGTACCCGGCTCTCTCCGCGAGACCGGGTTTTTCATTACTTGGAAGCACAATGCCATCTGTGATCAACGGATTAGGCGCATGGAAAGACAGTGAGTTACACGCGGTGTCTAACGGTACGTGGTACAAATACTCTGCCGGCACGTGGAGCTCAACAGGCGCTACGGGTCTGGGCGTTACAGACGCGTCATTTGCTAACTTTAAGGGCGCATTCGCTGATATCAACCTTATTATGGCGAATGGCGTGGGTCAGCTGAGAACATACAACGGGACAACAGTATCAGCGTTAGGAGACTCCCCAAGCGGCGCTAATTACGTTGATCAATTTATGGAACGTGTATGGGCTGCCGTGGGCAATACCGTTCACAGCTGTGCCTCAGGAAACGCCTCACAATGGACTAAATTCGATGGTGAGGATAGTGACTCATACACTAAGGGCGTAGATACGAATGATGGTGAAACAATCAATGGAGTCGTAGCAGGATCGAACGCGCTGACCATTTTCAAGCCAAGCAGTATCCATAAATTATTCGGTTATGTACCATCTGATTTCACGCTCATGCCTGTAACAAAAGAAGTTGGATTGCTGAACAACAAATGCGCTGTGACAATCAAAGGGATCATGTACATTTTTGATGATACGGGGATATACGAATATTACGGCTCTACGTTGCCCGATAAGGAATTCTCATTTCCCGTGCAATGGTATGTCGATAACATGAACAAAAGTGCAGCAAATACCTGTTTCCTCACGTCTGACGGAAAGAAACTATATGCTGGCATCGCGATGACCGGCAGCACGCCTGACACCCTGTTAGTCTGCGATTTAGATTATAAAATATGGTATGTATGGAACGACTGGAACCCAACGTGTGGCCTGAAAATGCAGAATGAACTATACCTCGGAGATGCTACAGGAAAGGTGATTAAGCCGGGAGGTACAACGGATAATGGTGCGCCAATCAACTGGCGATGGGTAAGTAAGCCATTCGGCGCTGCATCGATGAGTCAGCGCATCCGTTGGTTCCGATTCTTCCTGATTATTGACGTGCCGGCAGGAAGTTCCCTTAACATCTACGTGAGCAAGTCAGCAACAGGCAATGACTGGACGCAGGTCGGCGGTACCGTCACAGGAACGCTACAGAGCGTTCGTATACCGATCGCGTTAGGCGGTTTAGCCATGGGTAACTGGCTGCGCGTTAAGTTCACCGGTAGTGGTCCGGTATCGATACACGAGTGGAATAGAGATGAAGAGGCAATGCCTCTAAGCTAAGGAGGATATTATGGGGATTCCAAGTTTACCAGAAGTGCCGATGAAGCCAACGACAGAGCAACTCGCTCAGATCGTGGCACAGGGATTTGAGCAGCTAGGCTATCTGATGAGTGGATTCCTGAGCTCAGACAATGCCAGGGAGTTCGGAGGCTGGCAGATCGGCAAGACGGAGATGCAGTCGAAGGATAAGACAGTGGGCATGTCAACGAATAAAGAGGGCGTTGATCCGATTAGGTTTTTTGCTGGAGATACGATCGATGGTCATCCTAACTTTAAGGTGACTCAGGAGGGTATCTTGACAGCAGTAGCAGCAATATTCATGTCGGCTGCGGGGTATCCCAAGGTCGCTATGAACTTGAATAACAATTTGATTCAGGCATTCTCGGATGCGAATAATCACGTAGATATATCGCCTGCAGCTGGTACTGCTCCTGGTATAGCATGGATTGTGGCAGGAGCGTTGAGCGCATATTTACAAAGTACTTCAGCAGGCCCTTTACTTGCATCATTTGGTGGTGTTCCAATAACTTTTCAATCAAGCTCACATATAAATTTAAGACCAGATGGAAATCTAAACATCAATGGATCCGCTGGACAAACTGCATCTATTCCATATGTCAAAAACATTATTCCCATGGAGGGTGGAGGGTTCGTTGCTAACAATGGCACACTAAACTTCACAAAAGGTATTCTCACATCCTATACGTAGTGTATAATGGTGAAAAATACCATTAGGGGATGACGAGATGCGGAAATATATTATTGGAACATTATTCGGCATATTCCTAGCCACGGCGGCTGGAGCGAACGCTCAGGAGGTTACTAAATTGATAGACTCTGTTGTACAAGGGGTCTTCCCAGTTACGGTTGAAGGTAACTCAGTTGGGGAAGCCATTGTTGTAAATGATAAAACGTATCTGCCAGTAAGAGAATTCGGTGAGGCAGTTGGATATAAGGTCACATTTACAGAAGATAGAGAGGTTGTTTTGACTAAGAATGGAACTACCGGTAATAATTCAACAACCGTTATACCTGGTGGTAGCGTAATTACGCCAAACACTCCAACAGTATCAATTGACGATTTGAAAAAGAAGATTGCTGAAGAAAAAGAAAATATAATTTCTGACAAACAATTGTTACAAGTCAATCAAGACTCATTAAAGAATCCCAACATTCCGAAAGCTGATGTTCAGAAATTTATCGATATGTATAACAAGCAAATTGCAGACGCTGAAAAACGCATCGCCGACTACGAAGCGCAAATTGCTGCACTCGAAGCGAAAAAATAAAACAGAGAGTCCTCATTGAGGGCTCTTTTTCATTTAAGGAGGCTGAATTTCATGGCAGTCACGTACAGAAAACCAGTAGATGACGAAGTACCTTGGGACCAACGTTTAGCCAACTATGCAAGCAACAAAGATGCAGGACTAAGCGAGTATCAGCGCGCTCTCGAAGTGTACCGTGGAAAAAGTGCTGCAGGTGATACCGCAGGCGCTGATGCTGCCAAGAAGTGGTCAGATCAGGTTAATACGGCAATCGGCGGCATCGGAAGTAATCGTTCAGCACAAGTCAATAATGCCTTCGATACGATCAGTCAGAAGGTCAATGCGCAGCCATTCCAGTTCAAGCAGACGGCAGCACCATTTCAGTACAATGCACAAGCTGATCCTGCATACCAAGCGGCTTTAAAGACAGCTCAAGGTAACATCCAACAAGGACAGAACAATACGTTAGCCAATCTTGCTGCGCGCGGTCAAGGAAATTCTTCATATGCTACGACAGTTGCTCAACAAATCGCAAATAAAGAGATGGGCAATGTGTCTAACAACATTCTGCCGCAGCTCATGCAGCAAGCCTATGGAAGATACCAAGACGAAGTAAACAACGATTACCGCAATCAGCTCGCTAATTATCAGGCTCAGCAAGATCAGATCGGCAACCTATCGAAGTATGCAGGTGCGTTGAGCGATCTTGGGCAGCGTGATTTGGACAACCAGTACCGTGACAGTCAGGCGGCGGAGCAGCAGAAGCAAAGCAACTGGAATGCGTACCTACAATCGGTTGGATTAACTGGTGACCTTGGCACAGGAGCAAAGAATGACTATTCCTTGCTAGGATCACGAACAGGAAACCTTAGCCTACAAGGCCAACAGTTGAAGGACAATCAGGCTCAGCAAGCGATTGATAATAAATTCAAACAGCAGCAACTAGAGCAATCTGCGCAGCAATTTGCTGCATCACAAGGGCTTCAATGGGCGAATCTGAACCAACGTCAAAGAGAGTTCGTGGCTGAACAAGCGATGAAACAACAACAGTTGGATGCACAAAACAATCCGAACAATCTTGATAATAAATACAAGCAAGCCCAAATTGACGCGTTGACTCAGAAGAATGCACAAACTGCAAATCATGGTATTGATGAGTACGATTTATCCATGATTGACACGTTAGCAGCAAATAAAGGCGTTGATTTCTCTAAGCCTGAGACAATCAGGCCATTTATCGCTGAACTCAAAACTCAATATGGATGGACAACAGATGAAGCGAAAAAAGTGGAATCATACCTATCCAGCAAAGCCAATTCATCGCAAGGTTCATCGTCATTTAATTTTTTCCCGTCGTTAAGTTTTGATTCGATCAAAAACAATTTTCAAAATGGTTTGAATTCATTCAATGGATTACTGGACAAGTTACCTGGTGGTGGAAGCCAACAAGATTCACAAGGCTATATTGATTATTTAAAAGAACTGGCCAAGCAATCTAATCCACTCAATCTGTTTAAATAGGAGGTTAACGTATGGGTCTTTTTGATAAGCAAACATCCGGACAAAAGAGGAATGGACTGTTTGGCATAGATAACTCTTACGACACAACTCCTATAGAAAAACAAATCAGTAATGCCAATACACGGATCCAAGATGCAGGATACAAACAATCCGATTCCGACCAAAGAAACTGGTTTGAAAAGGCTACGAACTTACCACAAGGACAAAACTGGTTCTTTGACACATTAGAACTTCTTGGAAGACCTGGGGGCGCTGTCAAAAACGTAGTCGATAAAAGCCTTTTGAACGATAAGGAAAGTATAGGCGAGGCGGCTTGGAAGGGATTCAGTGGCCAAGAAAAAGTTCATGGCGCTGATATCGCAAAAGATTTAGGCGTTAATAACAAATTAGGAAAATTCGCATTGGGGTTAGGGCTAGATATTGGCCTTGACCCTTTGACTTATGTTCCGGGTGGCGTACTACTTAAGGGTGCAAAAGGCGCGGCTAGTTTAGCGACAGCACCTGTTAAATATGGATATAAGGCATTAGAGAGCGCGAATCCTGGACTTCAAACATTACGATCAAATGTTATCGAGCCTGCATTGGCAAGAGGCAAGGATGCTCTTGGTCATGCTTTTGTGCCTCAATACAAATGGGATCAGACATTATCTGGAACATCAGATGACACACTGAAAAATTTATTTAATCAGACTAACAACAATATTCGATTCCAGAGTGAAGAATCTCTAAGGAACATCGGTAATGTTGCGAAATCCACAGGCTTAAAAGTTGGAGATGATGTCGGCCGGCTTATGGAGAAGGACCTACAGGTATATGGTCCGCGTCCATCTCGCCAATACTCTAATGATCCAAAAGTACAACAAGCGGCTCAGGATCTTATGAAGAGCAATGATGACATTAGGCAATGGGCGGCAGATAGTGGCGTTGATGTAGGTCAATTGCAAGGCTATATGGCACATATTTTAAGCGCTGAAGAACGTGCGGCCAGAACAAAGAAGATTAATATCGATCGCGGTGTTCAGGGGAATAGCCCGGATAAGAAAATCCTGAATGCACGTACGCTCCAGGGGAGTGCAGAAGACGTTAACCAACAGATCGGCCGCAAGTTCTTCGAACCGAATGCATACTTTTCTACAGCAATCGGTCAAAAAAGGTTGATTCAATACGCTAATGCAGTTAAATTCAGACGCGAAGTGCTGGGGAATAAAGAGTTTGCGCAGCCGTTTACAAAAGGCATGCAAGTTCCGTCTGACGCTGCGGTTATCAATACGAATAACTACCGGTTTATCAAGGATCCACTTGGGCAATTACCTGATGAAGTTGGCGGAGAATACCTTGTAACTAAGGGAGTTAAATCTGCTCTAGACCGTTATCAGCACGCCGTTACTGACGAAGGTACAAAAGGATTCCTCAAAGCCTATGACACGTTACAAAGCCTATGGAAGCGTGGAGCGTTGTTCTCTCTTGGATACCATGCTCGAAACCAAGCTGGAGCAATGTTTAACAACTACGTAGGTGGTATGAACCCAGCTGATCTTGTGAAATACACGAAGGATGGATTCCAAGAGGTAACGAATGCAGTCAAAGGTAAAGAGTCAGCGATGTTTAAGGAATACCGTCAGCAAGGTTTGTCGTCGAGCGCGTTGTCTCAAGTGGAATTCGCTAAGCTGGGGGAAGATCCGGAGAGAGCAATTGAGCGAACCATCAATAACCTGAGTCGAGATAAAAAAGGACAAGTAACTCAGCGTCTTAATCCAAAGAATGCTTTCCAAACCTCTCAAGAAATCGGGAACTACTTCGATCAAGCCAATCGATTCGGACTGTATAAATGGTCTCGTGATAGAGGGATGTCGGCTGAGGAAGCGGCTAAAAAGGTGAGAGAAGTACAGTTCGATTACTCGAACACGACACCTTTTGAAAGCAATATAGCCGCCCGTGTAATCCCGTTCTATCGGTGGATGAGGAATAATATTCCTTTCCAAATTAGGCAGGCTATAAACGATCCTCGTAAGTATGAGTACGTTAATAAGGCTCGTGAGAACGCACAGGACGTTGTTGGATTAAATGAGGATAACATTCCTGATTACATGAAAGAGAGCTTCGCTATTCCGGTATACGGGGAGAACGGTAAAGGCAAAATGTTGGGGTTAAACCTACCGTTAGGCGACCTGACTAAACTCTCTAATCCGGGCAAGACTGTCGTTGACTCGCTGTCCGCTGTACTTAAAACACCAGCTGAATTGGCGTTAAATTACAACACATTCCGCGGCAAGCCCATCCAGAAGTTTGAGGGACAAGAAACGAAATATCAGGTGCCATTCACCAACAAAGAGTTTGGGCTACCGGTTAAAACGGCATATGCACTGGAACAAGCTACAGGACAGATAGGAAAAGGCTTAAGTGGATTCCTGCAGAAGCCTGAGAGTGTGGACCAAGATACCTTGAACCGCTTACCTACGCTTGGCATCTCGTCAATGGCTAAAGATTTTGACGCACAAAAATACGCCTACTATAAAAAGCTAGACGAGCTCAAGAAACTGCAAGATTTGATGTTGTACATTCAGCAGCAAGAAGGTGCTAAGCCGCGGACACTTAATGAGATTAAGAAAGCCCGTTAATCTTTGATACGATGCTTTGAAGAGGCTTTAGGAGTCTGTTTGGGTTGTTTTGGTTCCTTCTTGCCAAACAATCTGTCACCAATTCCACCGAAGAACTGACCGAATAACGCGGCTGTGAAATAAACGGCGAACACCACGAATATGCCATATAGCGCAATAGCCTCATCTTTAAGTATTTGCATAGGATCACCTCGAATCTAGTATATCACAAGTAGATTTTGTCCTATTACATAAACTGCAGCCACTCGACAATGAGTGGCTTTTTACTATCCAAGGAGGATGATGCCCATGCCCAGATTTGAGATGGACGAGTCAGAAGAAAGTGGAGAGCAGTCAGTTGAGTGGTGGCAACTGCTCGACGACGCTGCGGGCTTCGCTCGATATTGCTATTCCGACATCCAGCAACACGGTAGCGACGAGCTTAAAAACGCGGTGAATATTATTCTGGGTGGCCATCCACCTGCGATCTATAACAAAAAGGGGGAAATTGCATGAAAACAGTGAATAAAGCAATACTGGTGCCGGTGCTGTCGGCGGTAGCTTTGCTCGCTAAGTTCGTGATCGGGTACGAGATACCGGACGTGGCTGTAGATTTAAGCGCAGACATCATCATGGGACTTATATCGTTGGTTGGTATTTTCATGAATCCCAAGAAAGGTGCCAGTCCTGAAGTGGTATCCGCAATTGCGGCTACATCAGCTTCGATTCAAGAAACGACAGCGGCCGCAGAAGGCGCTCAAATAAAGAAAGTATCGGTTAATCCAATGAGTTTCAATGAGGTCCTCCCGTATCTAGAGGGCATATCAAAGGACCTAACCGACGTGTTTGACGCATTGAAAAGCGGCAAGTATAACACAGATACACAGAAGGCGTTAGACACTGCCATTGCCATCCACGACTTTTTAAAACAGCAAAAAGGGGGCATAGGGGATGCAGCAAAGAGACCCTAATAATGCCTTAGGAATCGACGTTTCGCACTGGCAAGGAGCCATCGATTGGGCGAAGGTGAAGGCAGCCGGTTACTCCTTCGCCATAATGAAAGCGACTGAGGGTACGGGCATGATCGACGATACTCTTGAGCCGAATATTAAGGGTGCTAGCGCGGTGGGAATGGCGGTTGGTTGTTACCACTTCTGCCGCGCTTCGAACGTCTCAGAAGCTGTTGCAGAGGCTACGGTGTTTGGTAATGTGTTGGATAGCTTAGGCGGTATTGCAGCCATCGACATTCCACCAATTCTGGACATTGAGACAGTTCACGCGAAGACTCGTGCGGAGATTGTAGCTATCGCTCACGCATGGCTAGAAGCTATTGAGAAGCGTTTCAACGTTCGGCCAATGATCTACTCTTTCCCGTTTTTCATGGACCAGTACCTAGACGAATCACTGTCAAAGTATCCGCTATGGTATGCGAACTATGGAAATACGCTCGATCAAGACAGATGTGGCTGGAGTGAGTGGACGTTTCAACAATATACTGACAAGGGATCTGTGCCGGGCATTGGCGGATATGTGGACTTGAACCAATATAAAGGGAGCGTGGATGAAATGATGAACCGTATTAGTGCAGAGGATGCGAATAAAATCATTGAACGATGGCTGGCGCATGGATATGAGCACGCTTCTGATGCTGATAAAGATGAGCGCCACCGGTTGGCGAATGAATTACGTAAAGCATCTGGACAACCTGTACAGTAATAAAAAAGCCCTCACACTAATCCGTGGGGGCTTCTCCTCAATCTCCATACAACAACTTATACTTATCAATTACCACTACCGTACCATCCTCGAATATATCTACAAAGTACTCCCGCTGATCATTCCGCAAGTACGTGTAAATCGCATACGGCGGTTTAGTCATCTCCCATCCCCAAAATGTGAGCTTACCAAAACGATCGAAGTAATCCTTCGCTGCATCAAGTGAGTTGATTTAGGTAGGTTGGATGTGTCTACGTTACTTTTTCTCATTTTTCGTCCTGTAAATTTCCGATGACGGTGAACTTACTATTTTTATCGTTTATTATCTCCCAAAAATCCCCTTTTCCGTCTGTAAACTGAATAGACTTGCCTTTATTTCTTATGAAGATACCAGTTCGCTGAGGGTTATTTTCGCCTGCCCATTCGTTAACAACAATGTCCAGAAATTTCATTCGTTTGCTTCCACCTTTACTCATTCGGAGATTAATCTTAAAACTTCCTCAACTTTTGTCATAACTTCCTATTCGACTCCGGGGCTCATGTAAATGCATGTGAAGCTGTCTTTCCCATAAACGCCAAGTATCGCTTCTTTCCTGACATACCAATCAACCTCGTAGTTATATCCGTCTCTTTTCACTCTTCGTCTTAACTTAATCATGTCACTCTGTCTCCTTTACCAAAATTTGTATCAAGTCCACTCCAGTAACTTCCTCGATCATATAACTTCGCCTCATAAGCTATACATAATCGACTGCGTTACATGCTATTTCTTGCATATCTTGTGTGAAAGCACTCTCAGCTGATTTAGGAACTTCCATATCAGCAATCTTTTTGAGTTCATTGCTTAACCGTTTGACTTCATCAAGAAGATACTTTATATCGTCAACAAACTCCCCATTATCTGCATACGAGTCTGTACACTCATCGATGCTTCTTTTTATCTCATCCAGTCTGCTCATTGGTTATCTGTCTCCTTTACCGGAAGATTTATTTCAGCGTAATGGGTTACTCCAGCGCGAAGTGCATGGTCACGTCCCCACCAAGTGTATCCGTAGTTGTTTTCATCTTCACAATATGCGACATCAACATATGTTCCATTTGACACTAAATAAAAATCCTTGGTTGGCATTGGATTTCCATGATCCCACTTTTTCCATTCAATCATCTTTATTCCTCCTCATATATGTACAAGTCATCCACCTTGCGATCTAACAGCTTAGCTAACTTAAATACTAACTCAGCGTTAGGCACCTTCTTACCAGCGATAATGGAGCTTAAATATATTGGTGTGATGCCCAATGATGCCGCTAAATCAGTACGGTTTATTTTATTTCCACTAGCCGTTTCAGACTCGGCGATTACAATTTTGATCCTCGATTTCAGCAACGTCTTATCCTCCATGTTTTGCCCTATACCATAAGAATTCACCGTCCCACATATAAATTCCTGCTTATAAACATTATACCATAAAATTAATAATTAATCTGGTGGAATAATGTACGAGCATTCGACAATATGTTATATCAAACGACTAACAAGGAGGTATACACAATGATTCTAGAGTTGATATTTGCTGCTTACATCGTAGAGGCCGGACGCGCAACTTACTACCATGTAAAGGAGTGGCGGCGCGACAACCGGCTGCATGACCGGTTTATCGACATCCTACACAATTCCAAAACGTTAGCTGAGTTAGCTGCAAACTGCGATGCGGATAAGTTGAATAACCCCGAGTTATACAAGAAAATTCCGCCGACGTGGTTGGGGAAAATATTCAACATGATGGTTGATGATAAGGAGTGAACAGTATGGCTAAGAAACGAGCGTATATGATGGCTCCATTCAGACCGAATTTGGATCGAGATATACAGGAGAAGTACTTTTCTATACCGGAGGGGAAACGCTCTGATGCATTAAGAGACGCTTTCCGCCTATACTGCGGCATAGATAAGAAACTCGTATTCGAAGCCACGGAACAGCCAATCAAACAGCCTACACGACCACCGTATATCAATAAGCCACCTACCGTTCACACTCCAACTAAACCAGTGATTAACAAGCCGCTGCTTAATTCTAAAAAATGAGGAGTGATGCACCATGGAAATTGCTTTCACCATATTGGGATTGGGCGCCCTTGATGCCATTGTATCCGGCATTCTCAAGGAAGCTAAGCAGCAAAACAAAATTGTTTTCGTCCGGATCTCCATGTATCTCACTGTAGCTATCATCGTGTTAGTCGAAGTGTCTAAACTGCTGCATTACGCGAGAGGAGTGTTCGGGATATGATCCTGTTTGCGCTAGGAGCTGCTATGTTCGTGGGTGGATTCGGTGGCGCGATTGTGCTTTCCAAGGCAGGAGGCGCACCGGCCGAGAAGGATACTCTGCACACTTGTTTCAATCGAGCCCGACTATATCTCAAAAACAAAGTGGATGACAAATGGGTGTACACCTATCCCGTGGTAAATGGACATGAAACTTTCGAAGATCGAGAGGAGCACTCATTCACGCTGCCTATCGGTCTTGATCCGGAACGCGTAACTAAATTCTACTGGGTGTTTAAACAGGGATTTGGTGAGCACGTCGACTTGGTGGGAGATACTTCAACCTTCACTTTGAGGGTGTATAACAAAGGGATAGAGAAGTTCGATTACAATCTGTCAGACATTCCGTTAGATGGGTACCATCTACCTATCATAGCTGGCTGCTCACGCGAAGGATGGGAGATAATCGAGATGACGGAGAACCCTCACCTGCTTATTGCAGGAGAGACAGGGAGCGGAAAGAGTACGGCACTACGAGCTATTATATCTACGTTGATTCTTCATATGAAGCCTGCAGAGATCGAGTTATACCTGGCTGATCTAAAGCGTAGTGAGTTTCACTTGTTCAGAGGGATTAAGCACGTCAAAGCTGTGGTCAACGACAGACCGGGACTTTCGAAAGTGTTGGATAAGATTAGCGAAGAGTTGATTATACGTGGCGACCTATGCGATAAACACGAAGTTTCTAATATCATCGATCTGCCGTTTAAAATCCCATTTATCATCTTAGCCATTGATGAAGTAGCCTTGCTGAAAAAGGATAGGAAGCTCATGCCGATCATCGAGGACATTGCGGCCACAGGAAGGGCGTTGGGTGTGTTTCTGATTCTCTCCATGCAAAGGCCAGACTCAAAGCTGCTTGAATCAGGATTGAAGAGTAATTTAACTGTAAGGATGGCATTTAAACATGAGGATGCTACGAATAGTCGAATCACATTAGATTGTGCCGGCGCCGAAAAAATTGAAACGAAGGGATTGATGTTGTTGAAGTGTGAGGGTATCAAGAACGTACAAAGTCCGTACTTAACATTACCGGAGGCTAAAAAGCTTTTAAAAGGGTGACATATTAAAAAATGTTTGTACTAATCAGAAGTTAAGTTGGTTCATGTTCGCTCCCGTGTATAAGCATGTTATTATCGTTCGACAGGCTGTTTTGCAAAAAGAGGTTGACTATCTACTGGAGATTGGCGCTAACGGCAGGCATGGGTACATCGATCAGTCGATGATTCAAGAGTCCAGGAATCGTATGGAGTCCAGGGGCTTCACGCCAGGAGAACTTGTGTATACGATTGAAACTACAACGGGAACAGGGGGGATGGATGTAACATCAACTGTTTGGCGGGGAGCAGGCTTGAGTTTGAAGCTGACGTATCCGTATCATCGGCTTTTTGTTATTGATCGATTAGTGGGGATAACAGTCCCTGCCGAAACGGACCGCATGGGGGCCAGCGGCATGAAGATGAGTGAGTATGTGCCTTGAGGGTTGAGGGGATGTTGTGTATAAGTTACTATTCATGGCGCTGATGAGTGTCGTATTCATGTCGATGTATGCGCTGCAAACGGATGAAGAGCTGGCCATGCACACGCTTTTTCATGGGAAGCATGCGCTGAACCGTGCGGTTCATGCGGCTGCTCAGCAAAATGATCAGGTGAAGCTGGCTGAGGGCATCCATGCGATAGATGAGAGTAGGGCAAGGACTGTGGCCCTGCAATATTTGCAGACAAACTTAAGACTGGATACGGCGAATAATCCGCTGCCTGGCACTTTTTTACAGGATGAGGTGGTGGTAGAGTTATTTAAGATCGTTAATGAGGGGGAGGTATTTCCTTATACTTATACAAATTCTGCTTATGGTTACTCGGTTACGCTGAACCGACCTGGGGTCATTATGTTTATTCGCTTGCAGTTCCCGAGAACATATACTGTTTTGCAGCCGATTACTTGGAGGATTAAGTGTTCTGCAGAAATGGTATTTTGAATGTATAATAGCAGATGAGGTGTACATTCTTGGAGTTGTGAGGAGAGGTACGAATGACGATTTTCCAGCTAAGGCAGCAGTGGCTTCAGGGCGAGATGATCAAACGGGGATGGTCCGGCTTCCTGGTCACCCATCATGTGGATATATATTATTATTGCGGCTCGATGCAGACGGGGTATTTGTTTATCCCGGCGGAGGGCGAGGCGCTTTATCTCGTTCGCCGCAGTTTGATCCGCGCGGAGGAGGAAGCGTCAGCGGACGTGGAAGCGCTGGGATCCTGGAAGACGCTGGCTGAGCGTCTTCGCGCGCGCTGCGCGAGCGGTGCCGCGGCGGCGGATGCTCCGCTGCGGATCGCGACGGAGCTGGACGTGTTGCCCGTTCAGCTGTTTGGGAAACTCCAGGCGGCGCTGCCCGGCGCCGCCTGGGAGGATGGCTCGCTGCTCGTGCGCGAGCAGCGAATGATCAAATCGCCGGACGAAGTCGCGGCGATTCGGGAGGCGGCGCGCGTCGTCGACGCGGCGCTGGAAGCGGTCATCCCCCACATTCGTGAGGGGATGGCGGAGTTTGAGCTGATGGCGCTCATCGAGCATCAGCTCCGGCTGCGCGGGCACCAAGGGCTGATGCGCATGCGCGCGTACAATTCCGAGTTAATCACCGGAATGGTCGCGACAGGCGCGGCGGCAGCGGTGCCCACCTATTTTGACGGGCCGGCCGGGGGTACGGGGCTCCACCCGTCCAGCCCGCAAAGCTCAGGCCGCGCGCTGCTGGTGCGCGGCGAACCGGTTCTCGTCGACATTGGCTGCATGGTCGACGGGTATTTGATCGATCAGACGCGCACGCTCGTGATCGACGATTTGGACCCTGAGCTGCAGCATGCTTACGACGTGGCGGAGCAGGTACTCCGCGCCACGGAGGCTAAGCTGCAGCCGGGCATAATTGCCGAGCATCTGTATCTGCTCGCGCTGGATCAAGTACATGAAGCGGGGCTGAGCGCCCACTTCATGGGGTACGGCGCCGACCAAGTGAAGTTTCTTGGTCACGGCATCGGGCTCGAGATCGACGAATTGCCGGTTCTCGCCAAAGGCTTCAAATACCCGCTGGCTCCCGGTATGGTCATCGCCATCGAGCCGAAGTTTACGTTTCCCGGACGCGGAGTAGTTGGCGTTGAGGATACGTATCTGATTACGGACAGCGGTTGGGAGAAGCTGACGATTTCGAGGGAAGGTCTTATCCGAGTTTAGGTTGTGAAGCAGCCATATCGCACAAAGAAGAAGCTGATCTCTGTGAAAGTAGTGTTTGCTACTTTTGAGACAGCTTCTTCTTTTTGAGGATCTATTAGTACCTTGGTCTCGGCCTTAAATCCTCTCGATAACCTTGTCAATCAGACCGTACGTCTTCGCATCCGCGGCCTCCAAATAGTAATCGCGGTCCGTATCCAGCTCGATTTTCTCGATTGGCTGTTTTGTTGTATCTGCGAGAATACGGTTAAGCGTGTGGCGTGTTTTGAGAATATGCTGAGCGCGAATATGAATATCGCTGGCTTGCCCTTGAGCGCCGCCCCAAGGCTGATGAATCATGACTTCTGCGTTTGGCAGTGCAAAACGTTTGCCCGGCGCACCGGCTGTCAGAAGAATTGCGCCCATGGATGCCGCCATTCCCACACAAATTGTAGATACGTCAGGTTTGATGAAATTCATCGTATCATAGATAGCCAATCCGGCTGATGTTGAACCGCCAGGGGAGTTAATGTAGAGAGAAATGTCTTTCTCAGGATCTTCAGCGGAAAGAAACAAGAGCTGGGCAATAATCGCATTGGCTACTTGATCGTTCACTTCTGTTCCTAAGAAGACAATTCTGTCTTTAAGTAAACGGGAATAAATATCGTAAGAGCGCTCTCCGCGCGAGGATTGTTCAACAACCATAGGTATGAAGCTCATAGGATTCATCCTTTCTATTTTGAGGAGTATCTTTCTTTTTAAGCCGCAGCTCTGCTTTGTAACGTATGACGGTAAGCAGGTTGTTTCTGGCCAAAACCAGAGGAAATGATGACAAGACGGACGGGTTCCTCACCCTGAGAAGAAGGGAATTCACGAACGTTAAAGGTAGCTTCTGACTCAGATAAACCTTGGCGGCGATAATCGTCAATGGAGATCACTTGGCCGTCTGATTTGATTGGAGCTACGCGCTCTCTAGGGAGCTCCCATGTGATTATAGCTGCACCTGGCACGGTGTCCTTCTGTTCTCTTTTTGGTTCTTTCTCTTGCTCATGTTCTTGACTCATCGTAGGCGTCCTCCTCATTCTTTCGGTTTCGGATACACGGCTAATAACACTTGATAGGCCTCATTCTCATCTTTGCCGGCAGCGTAACGTTCCACTAACTGCTGCACCATAGCAGCATATTCCTCAATGAACGCTTGTCGCTGATGCTCATCGGACAAATGAACTTGGAGCTGCAGCGTAGCACTGGGAATCTCTTCTCCACCATCAGATTGCTCCATGAGCAGCATGGCATCATGCCTTATTCGCTCTGACGTTGTGACAAGATGGGCAAGCGAGCTTTGGTCCTTCAGCTTTTGCACGGTCTCAGGCTTCATGCTCAAACTGTCAGCTAGCACGAAAGTTTTGGCAATGGATCTGTACAGAACTTCGACCAGATTGCGCACTTGACGCGTGCCGATTCGCTGCACAAGCCCCGCTTTCTCCAAAGCTTTCAAGTGATAGTTGATCCGCTGCGCAGTCTCACCAAGAGTTCGAGCTACTTCAGCTGCAGAGCCAGGTTCGAGGAGCTGTGCAATAATCTCCCCGCGGATGGGGTTAAGCAGTACGGTAGCTTGCTCGGGTGACTCGATGTAATACCTTTCCTGAATATCGTTTAGCATGGAGAGGATGCCTCCAGTACAATGAATATGTTACGTAAAAATATTTTATTACGTGGAGAATGGAAAGTCAATGGGCGGTATGAAATCTATCATCTACTACACATCTCACGATGGATATAAGTAGCACGTATCAAGCGGCGCCTACACGGGAGTTATCCCGAGCAACGTTTCCGTCACTACAGTTACGTATGCAACTACAGATAGCCATGCGACGGTAGCACTACAGCTCAATGGAAATCTAGTAAACGATTCAATTAGTCTCAATTGGGGGCTAATACGATTACCCTTATCGTGACTGCACAGGATGGAACGAAGCGAACTTATACGGTCGCTCTTAGAAGCATGGTTACTGGTATTGAAGTGTCTAGTACTAGTGACAACATGGTACGTAGGGGACTCCCAACAACTTCACGCCAAGGTGACTCCTGATTATGCTACGGACAAAACTTTCAACTGGTCTGTAAGTGCTGGTACAGGGCAAGCAACGATTAATGGCACACGATTTGAATCGATACTACATCGCTATTTCAATAGGGGACGATTAATTTTCGAGCTGCCTAACATCAAAGGAAGCTCTTGATCACTGAACGGGAAATAAGCTTAATTGAAAACAAGCTATTGACAGTTATCTTAAAATCGTATATCTTTAAATTAAGATAAATGATTTTAAGATTTTATTAGACGACTTCGAGGAGGTAATGAGAATGATTCCAATTCTGAACCGTATTAATGAACTGAGCAGAATTGAGCGCAGATCAGGTCTATCTGATACTGAGAAAGCGGAACAAGCAGCGCTTCGGACGCAGTATTTACAGATTTTACGCGGGCAACTATTAACAACGCTTCTGAACGTGTCTGTTATGGATGAATTTGGGAACGATGTTACACCTAAAAGGCTTATTGATAAAAGAGCAGCTAATGATCAATAATTTTTGTCATATATCTTAAATTTAAGAATGTATAAATTAAGATAGTTTTACCGGTTAGCGATCAGCCAGGCTAATAGCCGTGGCACCTAAACTAATGTTTTCCCACGCATAGTAAGGAAAATATTGTATGATTATATGAGAATGAATTGGAGGTTGGCTGATGTCAAAAAGAATAGGGATTATTGTAGGAAGTTTGAGGGAAAGCTCTTTTAATCAAATGATTGCGAATTCGATTCCAGAACTTGTAGATTCCGCGGAATATGAATGCATATCGATTGCTAATCTTCCCCTCTATAACGCGGATTTGGATCATGAAGAGGGGCCAGATCCAGTTAAGCATTATCGCGAGGCGATTCAAAGGACGGATGGCATTCTCATTGTTAGCCCAGAGTACAACTCAGGTATACCGGGAGTACTAAAAAATGCACTGGACTGGGCATCGACACCTACCAAAACAGCCGTTTTAATTCATAAGCCTGCAGCTGTGATAGGCGCAACACCTGGCGCAAAAGGGACGATTCTTTCGCAGCAGCAAATCAGGCAAACGTTGGATGCCACACAGTCCTATGTGATGCCGGCTCAAAAAATGTACATTTCTCAAATCACGGACAAGATTGATTCAAATACTCGCAAGCTCACGGATGATACGACTCGCAAATATTTGCAGCGGTATGTTCAATCATTTTTGCAATGGATTAACCAGGTAGAACGGATTAATGAGTAGTAAGGATAATAACTAATCTAATATATATGGAGGCTATTATGGGTAAAATTGCGCTTTTTGGATTTGGACGTATCGGAAGACAGCTCCTTCGGGCGGCGTTGCAACAAAGTTTATTTGTCCCCTTTTCCATCTCGGATATTAAAGACGAAGAGACGCTTGCCGCACTTTTTGAAGTGGATACAAATTACAAGCGTTGGCATGAGAAAGTATCTGCTCAAAAAGGCGCAATCGTCATCGGCGACCGGGAGATTCGTTATTTGAATTCGGCCGCTGAATTGCCGAATTGGGGTGAATTAGGCGTTGAATTGGTCATTGATTGTACCGGACGAGCCGTTACGCGATCAGTAGCTGAACTGCATTTGGAGCGAGGCGCCAAAAGGGTGCTTGTCAGCGGTCCGAGCAAAACCTTAGACGATTGCGACGCAGTACTTCTTAAAGGAATTAACTTAGAAAGCTTCGATCCGGAAAAGCATAAAATCATTAGCATGGCGAGTTGCACGACCAATGCGCTTGCACCAGTCGTCAAATTGGTCAGAGAAAACTATGGCATTCAATACGGATTATTCTCCACGGTACACTCGTATACGAACACGCAATCGTTGACGGATCAGCCGATGAAGGACCGCCGGGATTCATGGGCAGCTGCCGAGAACATCATTCCGTCGTCTTCAGGTGCAGCCAAAGCTCTGAAATTCATTTGGCATGACCTGCAAATCACAGGCAAAGCCTACCGGATTCCGACCCGTACCGGGAGTATCGCAGAACTTAATTTGATAACGGAGAAACGATGCACTGTTCAAGAGATTAACGATATGTTCCGAGAAGCTGCGAGAGAAGGCGAATTAAAGGGTGTTCTTGATGTTTTGGAAGGGGAATGGGCCTCGTCCCGTATCGTAGCTGATCCCCATTCTTCGATTATTGATTTGCCTTTAACCCAAGTACAAGGTGAACTATTGTCTATCGCTACTTGGTACGACAACGAATGGGGTTATGCTTCACGATTGGCTGAGGTAGCCTCTTATCTTGTTACAAAATCATAAGCTAGACGATTGATAATGAATTGGATGCATCTTAGAACGTATGAGCGAAGCCAAAGGCGACAGCCAATACATTCTAAGATGCATCTTTTCTCGTCATACAGGGTCGTGGATATGGCTGAGCCCTTGTTTTCTTTCTTTTGAAAATTGTCGGTTGACAAGAACATTGCTCTAACAAGGAACGATATTGTAATAAAAAAGAAGTTCTATTCAAAGAAACTACTCCATTGTCAGGAGTGGTTTTGTCTTTATATACTGATGCATATTTTGTGATCAGACTGTACTTTGTGCTTAGATAAATTGCAGTGAATCGTATCACAATGAGTGGTCTGAAAATAGAAGTGACGATACCAAGCAGATGAATACTTTGGTAATAAAGCTCCAATACTTCTACTATATAAATGGAACTAACCGAGAGAGGGAATATTCAAGTTGCAAAAGATAAATCAGCTAATCGAATTTATTATCAAAGGGAATGCTGTTTGGTTTATTGTATTGGCTGTATTGAGTGTTTTTATTATTTTCTATACTTTTTGGAAAAAAAAGGACCTAAAGCTATTGATCTTGTTTTTGGGCTTAGATGCCCTGGGCGCTTTTTTTGAGAATGTGGTCTATCTTTGGCTAAATGCCTACGAATATTATCCTCATTTATTGAAAAATTCATATTATGACATGACTTTAGGCGCTTATATTTCCCAATACTTATTCGTTCCAGCAATCTCGTTATTTTATGTTGCTTTTCGGCTTACATCCCGATGGAGTTTTATTTTTGCAGCAGTAATTGCTGCCATTGAATTGTTGTTTCTTCAACTGGAGATATATAAGAATAATTGGTGGAATACAAGCTATACCTTCGTCGGCTTGCTGTTTTTTTTCTGGATTTCAAAAATATGGTACAAATATATCATTCAAGCATCCTCTCGTTTTATTCGTTTAATTATAGTAGTTTTTATAGCCTATAGTATGAATGGAGACCTTATTGTTATCCCTGTATTTTCCGATCATTATCATTTTGATGTTGATTGGTTTAATGATCCTACTAGAAGTTCCCTAGCGGTTATTGTACTATATCAGACAATAAGAGCATGTTTAATTGCAATCGTTTGTTTTTATCGGTTCAACTGGACAGTCCAAGCTTTGGCTCCGATTATTCTGCTGGCAAGTTATCTAATTTTTATTCATCTGCATATCTTTACATTTAAGTTCGATTGGGATCTATATTATTTATCAGTGGCGGACATTGTCGTGTTGATTTGTTGTAATTATTTGAATAATAAGGAGCTCTCAAAAGATTCAGGAGCAACGGGGCATGCATAATATCTCCTGTTACTCCAATGCGCTTGCGCTGCATGTATGGCTAACGGGAGACGTTTGTTCAATAAACAACATAGTGAGGCTGCCGCGAATTGATCGGCAGCCTCATTAAGTGATTGGGCAGGTTTCTTCAATGATTTGTGTCGAAATGTGAATGGTTTCATTTAAGGGGGAACAATCTTGCGGCTAATAATGAAGTCTTTCTTATATACAAACTGGGACAGAAGATTGGATCCACATAGATGACTCAGGAATTTTGAATGTCGATAAAACCCTTACCGAACACATCCTGCACATTTTGAACTGTCATGAAAGCTTCGTGATCTGCGGATTTTACGATGTTCTTCAGCAGGGCAACCTCCTGCTTCTTGACTATAATATAGAGAATATTCATGGAAGTCTTCGTATAATAACCATGACCGCTTAAGACCGTAACACCTCGATCCATAAGAGTGTTTACTTGTTGAGCTATCTGGTCTTGTTTTTTGGAAATAACCGTTATAGATTTCGTTGGGTTCAATCCGTCTATCACGAACTCCATCACTTTGGTAGCTACGAAAAGCATAATAATAGTGAACATCAGTCTTTCGGGGCCAATGATAAAGTAAGAGGACATTGCTACAAGAACATCGCACAACAACAACGCAAAACTGATATTCCAGTCCCAGAACTTGTTCATCAACTTGGCTATAATAACAGTGCCGGCAGTCGTACCTCCTACCCTAACAATAAGTCCGATTCCAAATCCAACCAGAGCCCCTCCGAAAATGGAACTCACAATTAGATCGTTTGAAGCAATATGCCAACCCTGGGTCAGATGAAGAAACAACGAATGGAGAGAAACGGCAGCGATTGTATATAATACAGTCTTTCTTGTTAACAAACGGCATCCAATTGCCAACAGTAACAGATTAATAATTAAACTTGTCCAACCTGGAGACCATTCCAGCAAATAATATAAAATGATAGTAATGCCAACCACACCACCCTCGCCCAACTCGTGAGGGATGACAAACACATTAATGCCCAACGCAAAAGCCAGTGCACCAACTGTTATAATTAACAAATCTATGAATGTTCTTTTCACTTCTAAAGCCTTCTTTCTCGCTATGGTACTAAGCCATGACGCAAGCCTATCGTGTCATTTCGTGCTATTGTTACATTTAAACACGGCCTTCATAACTTCTCAAGGAGTTATACTACCATACTAACAATTTACCGGAATAAAGACAGGCTTCATTGAAGGCGGCTCATACAGGGGGGATTCTTGATGACAGAATTATTAATTGTTCCATACAAAAGTAAATACAAGAAAGATTTAATACGACTCTCTTACGAGTGGCTTGAAAAATACGTTAATGTTGAACCTGACCCAACACAACTAACTGACTAACTCTGTGTATGCGAGATATCGGCACACAAAAACGCCCTTCCTGCTTCCTATTAGGAAGCGGAAAGGGCTGCAATAGTTGCTTTCACTGTATTATTGGTTGATTTGGCCGCCATCCACCGTGTAAATCGATTGGGACACATAGGAAGCATCATCAGATAGCAAAAAGACAGCTACATTAGCAACCTCTTCCGCCTCACCGTATCTTCCCATTGGCACAGCGGCGCCAAATGCTTCTCTTGCTCCAGCGGCATCCTCAGGAACCGTATTCTTCTCAATCTGACGCATCATGCGGGTATTGATGACCCCGGGTGCCACGGCATTCACTCTAATGCCAAACGGGGCTGTTTCCAAGGCAACGACTTTGGTCATTCCGATGACAGCATGTTTTGAGCTATTATAGCCAACAAAACCAGGTGCTCCTATTAGTCCTGCACCGGAGGCCGTATTTACGATGCTGCCGTACCCTTGTTTCTTCATCACAGGTACCACATATTTCAAGCCAAGAAACGCTCCTTTGACATTGACGTTGAGCACCAGATCGAATGTCTCGGTTGGATAATCCTCAATGTTAGCAGTAATGCCTTCGATCCCTGCATTGTTGAAGAAACCGTCTATTTTGCCGAATTTTTCGACGGTTTCCTTGACATAGGATTTGACTTCTTCCTCCTTTGCCACATTGGCTTGAATGGCAATTGAATTAGCATCGCTTAGTCCCAATTCCGATACAGTCTGTTGAATGGCTTCAAGATTCAAATCCACCAAAGCCAGCTTAGCTCCTTGCTCTGCCAGCTTCTTGGCCGTTGCTTTCCCGATTCCGCCCGCCGCGCCTGTGATGATAATGACTTTTCCCTCGAATTTTGTCATGATTGATTACCTCCTGAAGTTGATGATAAATTATTGAGCCGTATACCCGCCATCGACAATTAAGCTATTCCCGGTCATGAAAGAAGAATCGTCAGAAGCCATGAACAGTACGGCTTTCGCCATTTCTTCCGCCTGGCCAAGACGTTTCATTGGAGTCATCTGAGCCAAGACTTGCTTACTTTCCTCAGGAATAATAGGTGTATCAATAAAACCTGGGCATAATGAGTTAATGCGGATGTTGCGTTCCGCGTATTCAAGCGCAAGCGAACGGGTCAGGTTAATAACGCCGCCTTTCGCCGCGTTGTAGGCAGCCGAACCGGGTGATCCGACCCATCCGTACATCGAGGCGGTATTGACAATCGTGCCTCCGCCTTGCTTTAACATTTCACGGATAGCTTCACGTGCTACCAAGAATACGCCATCCAAGTCGACATTTACGGTATTGCGCCACTCGGAATAGGCAAGATCATGCGAAGAATGAACTCGCCCGATCCCCGCATTATTAAAGACGACATCCACTTTTCCGAAAGCTTCAACGGCTCGTTTGAATATATCAGCAACTTCTTCTTCGATGGTGATATTGGCTTTTATAAATAAAGCGTCGGCACCCAGCGCTTTTAGCTCCTTCTCGAATGCCAGTCCTTTTTCTTCATTTAAATCAACAAGAACCACTTTAGCTCCCTCAGTTATAAACAGACGGGCTGTCGCGGCTCCGATACCAGATGCTCCGCCAGTAATCACGGCTACTTTGTTATGCAGTTTACCCATGGTTGATCCTCCTAGTATAATGATTAGAAATATATAAATTAGCTTGTAAATGACTATTTTCGGTACAATTTAATTGTACTATTCTATCCATATATAACAATCATCAAGGTTCTGACGGATGTTCAAGCAGTAGACACCTGGATGTGAAATGTCTTTTTGGGAAGAGGTTTTTTCATGAATGATCGACAACGAAATCGCACAAAAGAGCATTTGAAATCCGCTTTTATTAAACTCATTAAAGAGAAGGGCTATCATAACGTATCCGTAAAAGACATCGTGGATGGAGCCGCGTATAATCGGAGCACCTTCTACGTACATTATCAGGATAAAATTCAATTGGCTGAAGACTTGCTTGCTTCTTTGCTTGAGGGCTTGGAGGATTCCGTTGGCAGACCGTATTACCCAGGACAGCAGATCAACGCGAATAAGTTAAACCCGCCTTCGTTCGCTATTATTAGTTACATTTATGAACATCGCGATTCGTTCGAGCTAATTAAATATGACGATACATTACCGGGGCTGCATACGGAATTTCCACAAACCATCTTGAAAATTTATAAGGAACAATTTATTTTTGAAACCTTAAACCAGACTCAAGTCAATATGGACTATTTTAAGCGCTATACGGCTTTTGGATTTTATGGGCTGATTCTAATGTGGATCAAGAATGGCTTTAAGGAATCCTTAGAGGAATTTATTAATGAAGTCATCGACCTCACGAAAACGCATATCTATACTATTAAGTTTGTAGGAAAAAAAGGGGATCTGCTTTAATTTGAAATACAATGGGAAAATACTTGGAAATCGCCGAATACGATTAACAAGCACCCAGGAAGGCATCGCACTTGCCATCATACTTGAAGGTTTGTATCTATCAGCACGCACAGGAACCCAAAGTATATTTTGATGAAATCTGATGTTTTTGCCGAAGCGAAGTCCTTCGCTGAAGCAGTGAAGCGTTCACCCAACTGGGTGAACGTTTTTTTATCGTTGATCAACAGCGGCTCGATTTTCAAAGGAATTTGTAAATTTTTGTCGAATACTCATCTATTATACTATTTGACAAAAAAGGCGAAGTGGATGCTTAAAAACGGCAAGATCACTATAACGATTATTTGTATCATTGTAGGTTTTGTTGGCTTATTCATTAAATATGGGGCTACCCCGATCTATCCGAAGGCACTAAAAGGCGAATTGGATTTAACGCAATGGAATTTTGCCGATAACGGGTCCACCCGTCTGGACGGGGAATGGGAATACTATCAAAATCAGTTGCTCACTCCGGACGATTTCGACCCGCTAGGACATAAGGGCAAACTGCCGGAGATGACGGGGTTCGTTCACGTGCCAGACAGGTGGGAGAAGTATGCGGTCGGGGGCTTGAGCGGGTCTTCGAATGGATATGCGACATTTCGGTTACATGTTAATTTGCAGGGTAACTCTGGGCAGATCTACGGGATCAGACAGATCAACATTAAAACAGCCCACAAACTGTTCGTAAACGGCAGGGAGATCGGTTCCGGGGGTAATCCAGGGACGGACAGGCAGACGACGCTTTCCGTCAATACACCATACGTTCAATTTTTGCAAATTGACGGAAACCGTGCTGACATCATCGTTCAAGTAGCTAATTTTCAGTACTTTCAGGGAGGAATCACCCATCCTATTTATTTAGGGTATCAGGGAGACATTCTGTCCATGCGGGAGTTTGCGGTGGTGGAGGATTTATTAGCTACCTCTTGCTTTTTGCTAATCGGCGCTTATTTCATTGTTCTTTTCTCGATGAGAGGACGAGAGCGTTCTTGGCTCTATTTTGGTCTATGCTGTATAGCGGTCTGCGTATATTTGGCGACTCACGGCGAGAAAATTGCGGCAATGTTTGCGCCGGGGATTCCGTTTGAGCTGTTTTTGAAAATACAAACGATCTCCGGTGCAGCTTCCGAATTATTTCTCCTGCTCTACGCCATGCAAGCTTTTCCGGGATTATTTAAGAAAGTCGTCATGAAAGGGTTCGGATTGACTCTAGCAGTGAGATTGCTGCTTATTCTCCTTACACCCGCACCGCTCTTCAGTAAAATGGGCAGTGTGGGACTGGTGCTGGCATTTTTCGAGATCCTATACGTCGCATATGTGATGTCTGCCGGCATGATGCGGCGGAGGGAAGGCTCGTTGTTGATGCTGATCAGCGCGTTGTCGCTTCTAATTATAGAAGTCGCTTCCGCATTGGACATTTTGGGGATTGTATCCGTCCTTTCCCTCCAGACAGCCGCTTGGATAAGTTTTGCCGTTGCCCAAGGGTTATTTTTGTCAAAACAGTTTGTGAATACGTTCAAGAAAGTGGAGACTCTTTCAGAGCGGCTCCGATATATGGACCGGTTGAAGGACGAATTTCTTGCCAATACATCCCATGAAATGAAAACGCCACTTCACGCCATCATCAATATTGCCGGATCATTGCTTGAAGGCGCGGCAGGTCCAATGTCGCCGCATCAGAAGACGAATGTAGCCATGATCAAAGATACCGGCAGGAGGATGGCCAACCTGTTAGGCGATCTGCTTGATTTCTCCAAATTGAAGAATGGAGAGCTTGTTTTGAAGCGGAAAGCAGTAGCTTTGCAACCGATCGTTCGCCTTATTTTTGAGATGTTTCGCCATATGGCAGGGGACAAACCGGTGCAATTCGTTGATTTCCTGAACGATCGTCACTATGTTTATGTGGATGAAGACAGGCTTGTCCAAATTCTGAACAATCTGGTCGGTAATGCGCTTAAGTTTACGGATTCAGGTCAGATTGCCGTATCCGCGAGGGAGAATGATGGCTGGCTTGTGATTTCCGTTTCGGATACCGGCATCGGCATTCCGCAAGACAAGCTGGAAGTCATCTTCGAATCGTTTGAGCAGGCTGGGAAGGCGGTTGCGATGGAGTACGGCGGAATGGGGCTCGGACTCAGCGTTACCAAGCGATTGGTGGAATTGCACGGAGGCAGCATTTGGGTGGAATCGGAACAGGGAAAAGGGGCCGTGTTTACCTTTACAGTGCCATCCGCAAATCGGGAAGACGAGAAACTGTCCGATCCGGGAGTGAATTGGACGAACGCTTTGCAGGATTTGGCTGCGCCCCATATGGCGTCTTCGAATAAGGTTCGATTGGAAGGGGAAAGCATCTATACGATCCTGATTGCCGATGACGATGCTGCCAATCGGCAGGTGCTGCTCAATCTATTGTCCGTAGAGAAATATACGGTCATTGCTGTTTCCAGCGGGATGGATGCGATTCGCGAGATTGAGATGAACAGGCGCATCGATTTGGCGATTATCGATCTGATGATGCCTGGAATGTCAGGCTACGAAGTATGCCGAAATATTCGCGAACGATACTCGTTGTCGGAACTCCCGGTGTTGCTGCTAACAGCTAGAAATCGTCCGGAGGACATTGTAACAGCCTTTGACTCAGGTGCGAACGACTTTCTCGGCAAACCGATTGAGGCTGGCGAATTAAAAGCCCGCATCCGGACACTGCTTGAATTGAAAAAATCGGTTAGCGATTTAATCCACAGCGAGATGGCTTTTTTGCGGGCCCAAATTAAGCCCCACTTCTTGTTTAACACGCTCAATACGGTGATTTCGGTAAGTCATACAGACGTAAGCAAAGCTCAGGACTTACTTGTTGAATTGAGCTTGTACTTGAGAAGCAGCTTCGATTTCCAAAACCGGGAACAACTCGTCTCGATCCAAAAAGAGCTGGAACTCATAGAGTCTTATCTGTTCATCGAAAAAGCCCGCTTTGGTCAGCGACTGCAAGTCATTTATGACATCGATGAGGATATTCGCTGCCGTATTCCGCCACTTCTTATTCAACCAATTGTGGAAAATGCCATTCGCCATGGCGTGATGAAGCGGCCGGAAGGGGGAGTCGTGCGAATTTCCGTGAAAGCAGACCGAATCTGTCTTGTTATTGTCGTATCGGATAACGGACCGGGAATTTCAGATGAAACAAAGGCGTCTTTGTTCCAAGGAAAAAGCGGGACGAGAGGAGTTGGACTCGCCAATATCGAAGGGCGCTTAAGGACACTCTACGGAACGGGCCTAAAGATCGATAGTGTGTCTGGAGAAGGGACGGAAGTTATGATTCGCATTCCGAATTCGATGGGGTGAGGTGACTTATGCTGCGTGTAATATTAATCGACGATGAGCAGCCCGCACTGGATTTGCTTGGAAAATTATTGGTCACGATCGGCAATGTCGAAATTGTCGGGACGTTTACGAAACCGGGCGAAGCGATAAGTATGTTATTACAGGAGCGCATGGATGTCGTGTTTTTGGATATTGAAATGCCTGGCCTGAACGGGATTGAAGCGGCTGAACACATCATGGCGATTGACCCCGGAATCGACGTGGTATTCGTGACAGCCTACCATCATTATGCCGTCGAGGCTTTTGAGTTAAATGCCATCGATTATGTGCTGAAACCAACCACAGTAGAACGGTTAAGGAAAACTATCGCGCGGACCACGTCAAAACAAAGCGCCGGTAAGCAAGAGAATGCGGGGCAAACAAGCAAGTCCGCGTTTATCTGTTTTGGCCGCTTTGAATGGATGCGCGATAAGAACGCGGAAGAAGCGTCTCCAGTAAAATGGAGAACATCCAAGGAACGCGAACTGATGGCGTATCTTGTTCATCACCGGAATACGTTGATTACGAAAGAAAAAATTCTGGAGGATATTTGGCCTAATGCAAATTTGGAGCAAGTTACCGCATTTTTGCACACCTGTATCTATAGCATTAGGAAAAAGATAGCGAGCGCCGGCGACAACTACAAGTTGGAGTTTCATAACAACTGCTATCGTTTGGAGATACGTGGTGTTGAATGTGATGCAGCTGGATTTGAGCGGGTTACTGGCGGTGAAATGGTCATAACTCCAAATTCAATCGGGGAATTCGAGAAAATAGCAAACCTTTACAAAGGCAATTATATGGAAGAAGATGGTTTTGTTTGGGCGCAGGAAGCGCAGGAGAAATATCAAAGCGATTATATTGAGTTAATGAGACGAATGTCGGATTACTATATATCTATCAAAGAGTTCCGTGCGGCGGCACAATGTTTGCATAACGCCCTTCGCCAAAATCCTTATCTTGACGATGTCAATGAAAGGGTGCTGCTGGTGTACGCGAAGTTGGGGGACCGATTGTCCATGATGAGGCATTATGAACATTTTACGAAGCTACTGCAAGAAGAACTTGGAACTCTTCCATTAAAATCCACGGTTCGATTATTTTCCGCGCTGTACAGCGGCAACGCCGACGATGAGTCGAAGGCGTAAGCCGCTTGAAAGCCAAGCATTCCGTTCAATCGACAGATGCAATCCTTCGTGGCTTTGGAGATACCGCAGATGTATCCTCATGGGCGCTGAGCAGCGTCGCTCTGCTCGGCGAATATTTTGGAGAAGTAAGCCCGGTGAACTGAAATATACGCAGCGACAACTTGCACGTTAATATTTTCGGTGTAATGCATATTCATATACTCTATGCTCCGGGGAATCCAGCCGGATCTAATGAAAACCTTATCCGAGAACGAGAAGACTGTTTGCGGGTCTATTGTTCGGATAAGGTTTTTTACTTTATGCAGCAGTTTCGTATCCTTACAAAATGATAAATGGAAGTTGATCTTTTGGGCAAAGGATCCTAGATGTTTTGAACCTGCGTTTGGATACAAACCTGCCATTCTTAACATACTAAAATCAATATTTTTTATGGCAGTTAATCTAAAGTATCTGGAGAGGATCGATAGCATTGAGTGTTGCAAATAAGGAAACTGCAAGCAGTTCAATCAGAAAAGGGCCTATTTTGTTTGTTATGATTTTGGGGGCCTTCTTGGCCACATTGAATCAAACGGTTATGAGTGTTGCAACCCCTGAACTCATGAAGGACTTTGATATCACGGCCACAACTGCCCAATGGCTGACAACCGGTTACCTGTTGGTTAACGGAGTACTGATCCCCATTACGGCGTACCTTATGCAGCGTTTCAGTACAAGACAGCTGTTTCAGGCTTCGATGATCATTTTCCTTATCGGTACTATAGTTGCTGCAATTGCAGACGACTTCCCAACCCTTCTTACGGGTCGAATGATTCAAGCGGCTGGTGCAGGGATTGTTATGCCCCTCCTCTCAATGGTTATTTTAACGCTATTCGAGCCCGAAAAAAGAGGGGCTGCAATGGGCATGATGGGACTTGCCATCATTTTTGCTCCAGCCATTGGACCCACACTAGCAGGTTATATTTTGGAACACTACAAATGGGAGGTCATGTTTTATGGCATGATTCCATTTGCTGTTATTGTTATCGCCTGCGGGTTTATTTTTTTGAAAAATGTATCGGAACGAATCAACGCTCGCTTCGATATTTTTAGCGTCACTTTCTCTACCATCGGATTTGGCTCCCTGCTGTATGGCTTTAGCAGAGCGGGAAGCTTGGGTTGGTCGAGTACGGAGGTTCTTGTAACAATCGCTGTTGGTGTTGTTTCGCTTGTTATTTTCTCTTGGCTTCAGTTGACATCTAAGACCCCTCTGCTCGATTTGCGGGCATTCAGTTACAGTATGTTTTCCTTGACGACGGTCATCGGTATCGCTGTGACGATGATTATGTATGCAGATATGATGCTGCTGCCGCTTTATCTACAAAATGCACGAGGATATACCGCTCTGGAGTCTGGACTTTTGTTGCTTCCTGGTGCTCTCGTGATGGGTTTTCTAATGCCTGTAACCGGTAAAATGTTCGATCGATTTGGTGCAAAATGGTTGGCAATCATTGGATTGCTCATTACGATTGGAACAACGCTTGGCTTTGTCGAATTAACTGACTCAACGACTTATACCTATTTAGTGCTCATGTCTACTGCACGGCGAATTGGCATGGCTTTATTACTGATGCCAATTCAAACCGCAGGTTTGAATCAATTGCCGGCACGATTGAATCCTCATGGGACAGCAATCTCAAATACCATGCGTCAAGTAGCGGGAGCTATCGGTACCTCTCTGCTTGTAACTGTCATGAGCGATCGAACAAAAACGCATCTTCAGGATATGATGGCTAATGGTGGAGCAGCTGCAGGCGCAACACAGGCTCAAATTATAACAAATGCAACCATAGAAGGAATTAACGATGCCTATCTTGTTATTGTTGCCATTGGTGTTGTCGGTCTGGTGCTTTCCTTCTTTATCAAGAGGGTACAACGAGGTACAGATGAAGTTCCATCGGTACAAGAAAACGAAGTAACGCCAGTATATAAACCCACTGAACGACTTGGAGAAATTAAATATGCGGCTCAGGACACTGCTGCTGATAATGAATTTCGTAATGCAATAAAAGGTTTCTCAAACAAATCTCAATCTGCAAAAAAAGATATGCTTTTTAACGATAGTGATTACAGGAAGGCTCTTCACGGGTTAAAGGGGAATGAGAAGGATACGAGTGATGCGGTTGTAATTGACGATAAAGCCTATCGAGAGGCGCTTAAAAAACTGAAAGAAGAGTCTGACCAACTTTAATTTTAAGAGATGGGCTTTTGGGAAATAGTGATAAAACTACTGTACGTAGGAGGGTATACGATGAAGATTTATATCGTTTATGATAGCGAGGTTGGGCATACGGAAAAGCTTGCTCGATCCATAGCAAAAGGCGCTAAAAATGTGGAAGGGACAGAGGTTTTTATCCATCATGTCAATAACGCAAATGTTAGGGATCTTGCACAGATGGATGCTATTATCTGGGGATGTCCCGGACACTTTGGCACGATTAGTTCCGGCTTAAAAGCTTGGATTGATAAGCTAGGTTCGTTATGGGCGGAAGGAAATCTAGTTGATAAAATCGGTGCAGTATTCTGTACAACAGCAACCGTACATGGTGGCATCGAGGCGACTCTGCTTAACTTGATTACACCGATGTTGCATCAAGGCATGATGGTTGTCGGATTACCCGCAAGTATTCCGGGAAATGCCTTTTACGGCAGCTATTATGGAATAGGAGTTACCTCTCCTGATGAAGATACCGATGATGAGCTCAGTCATTCCCTTTATGAGAAGGGGATCTTATTAGGTGAATCTCTAGGTACACGCGTGGCTAATATGACCAAAATCTTTTTAACCGGTAGGGAGCATCTTTCCAGACAAGGCAGCTGATTGTGTTCAGCTGTTTTTTTTCATTGACCGTTGGATAATAGATTAGAATTGATATTCATCCCTGAAATGATATATTAAGTATATCAACATAAAGCGTTAGGGTGAATAAAATGGAGACGCATTTATACAAACAGTTGTATACGCATATCGTGCATGAGATTCAACAGGGGAAATTAAAGACTGGGGATCGTGTTTCATCCGAAAAAGAATTGGCCGAACAATTTGGTGTTAGCCGCATTACTTCTAAAAAGGCGCTCGAAAGGTTGGCAGAAGCGGGTGTTATCAAACGTATCCAGGGAAAAGGGTCGTTTGTAGCGAATGGTTATACTTCGAGTTTGGAGCAAATGCGCCAATCGGAGGAAAGAACGAATGCGGAGATCCCTGCTCAAGAAAGACCTCTCATTGGATTAATTATTCCAGGTTTTTCGGATGAATATGGTTTGAAGCTTCTTCAATCCATGGAAAAGCAGAGCGCGCGGCATGGGTGCGATTTAATCATCAAGAGGACTGGCGGCAGCAAAGAGGATGAAGAGCATGCGATCCAACTTTTTGTCAGATTAGGTGTCAAGGGATTAATCGTGACCCCCGTCCATGGCACGCATTATAATGCGGAACTCATTCGTCTGGTTTGGGGCAAGTTTCCTGTTGTATTGGTCGATCGGTATTTAAAAGGCATTCCGGTATGTTCCGTTTACACGGATAATAGAAAAGCCGCGGAAGAACTTACGCTTCATCTCATCGAGAAAGGCCATCAAAACATCGGCTATTTATCTCCACCGGTTGAGAATACGTCAGCGCTGGAGGATAGGCTTTTGGGATATACGTTGGCTTTTACCCGGGAAGGATTGAAGTTAGATCAGGATTATTGTTTAACGAATATTACAGGGACCCGTTCAGGTTCATGGGCAGAGGATTTAGAGACGCTCAAAATTTTTTTGGAACAAAACATCCATGTAAAAGCATTTGTTGTTTCGGAATATTTGGTCGCCACCATGTTGGCTCAAGCCATTGATACACAAGGAAAGAGGTTGGAAACCTACGATATCGTGTGCTTCGACTCCTTAAACGATTTTTTGGGAAAACCAATTTTCACCCATATTGAGCAAGATGAGAAACGGATGGGCGAGGAAGCGGTGGATTTGTTGATCTCGCAGTTATATGGAGAAGTTGTCACTGAACAGAGAATTGTCGAACATAGGATGATTGTGAAAGAATAGCAAGTAAAATTTATGAACAGAGAACCGTGGAATACAAATTCCATGGTTTTTGTTTTTCTAGTTTCTCTATCGCTGTCTACTACCGTCGAAAATGTTAATTTTTGTACAAGCATGTCGCAAAATCGTAGTGGACATGGTAGATTTGCCCATATTATTATACTTAGTATACAAACACATTTACCGGCTTGTTTGTATCAGGAAGTGTCATACTATTCTTACTTTTCTGAGGAGGTAACAGTATGTATCGGAGTAATAAAAAAATGTTATCCATCTCCACCTGTGTCTTGTGTGCAACTGTGTTATTCGGCTGTTCGAAGGGGACTGAAACGACAAACACCACAGCCAGTACAACGGCCCCGGCAGCAACTAGTGCAGCTACAGCTGCAGCAAAGGAAACGAAAGCACCTGATGCTGCAAAAAAAACCATCACCATCACATATAGAGACGATGGTACTGGTGAGAACGGAACGCTTTTCAAATGGTTTAAAGATGCGGCAGCCAGTTATCCGAACAAAGATGTCATCATCAAGCAGACGCCGATCCAGGCTTCTGAAGGCGATTACTTCGCGAAAATTGCGCTAGCCCTCAAATCCAAAGACACAGCACCGGATATCGTTACAGAAGACACCTTCATGATAAACTCCGATGCCAGCGCCGGCCTCTTGTCTCCTTTGGATGACAAAGTAAAAAGCTGGACCGACTGGACAAATGGTTCCTTCATCGAAGCGATGAAAAAAGGGGTAACAGCCGCCGATGGTAAAATTTACGGCGTACCGTATAACACGGACTCCCGGGGCCTCTGGTACAACAAGCAAATTTTCAAACAAGCCGGATTGCCTGAAGATTGGAAACCAAAAACTTGGGATGAAGTCTTGAGCGCAGCAAGAACAATCAAGGAAAAAGCAGCCAAGGACGTTGTACCTTTCTGGATGAACATGGGTAAAGCGACTGGTGAAGCGACTTCCATGCAAACTTACGAAATGCTGCTTTACGGAACAGGCGAAAGACTTTATGATGACGCGACTTCAAAATGGACGGTTAAAAGTCAAGGTATTGTGGATGCGCTTACATTCATCGATACCATTAACAAAGAGAAGCTTGGCCCACCTCTTTCCAAAGTATTGAACGGCCAAGCGGGCAACTCCTCTGCTCGTGAATATTTGCCAAAAGGCAAACTCGGCATCTCCTTGGACGGTTCCTGGATTGCAGGCAACTATCTGCCGAATGGTGCAGCTCCATGGCCGGAGTATAAAGACGTTCTGGGCTTTGCTCCAATGCCGACAAGTAAAGGTCAAGCTCCGGGTTCCATTACTTTAGCCGGCGGATGGGCGTTGTCTGTTCCTGCTAACGCTCAACATAAAGACGAGGCTTGGGACTTCATCAAATATGCCGTTAACAAAGAAAACACGCAAAAACTTGTAATTGCAGGCGGTAACATTACAGTTCGGGCCGACGTTGCCAAAGATCCGGGTTATACGCAAATGCCGTTTAACGCCATTGCTACGGAATATTTGAAAAATGCGGAGTTCCGACCTGCTCGTGATAAATATCCAGAAGTATCCACGCAAATTCAGGCTATGGTTGAGTCTGTGGCGACAGGCACCTCACCTGCCGATGCGATGAAGAAGTATCAGCAAGACGTGACCCGCATTGTTGGAGAGGACAAAGTCAGCGTGAAGTAATGGCAACACCTTGCCCTGGCGCCCTATTTCAGAATACGGGGGTCAGGGCAAGCTCGGTTTGCCCTACATCACCAGGGAGAAAGGAGAGAACTATGATGAGCAGTTCGGCAATCCCGATAACTTCTAGAAAGACGTACACATGGTTGTATTTTTTATTTCCTTCGTTGGCCGTTATGCTGGTTTTCTTCATCTATCCGATCTTGCTAACGTTTTTCTACTCATTTACGAACTTGGCATTGACCGGAGAATCGGCCAAACAGCTGAAATTTGTCGGTTTTGACAACTATCTCCGCATGTTTGCGGATCCAACCGTTAGAGTCAGTATCTGGAACACGTTAGTTTTCCTGATCGGCTCAGCTGTCATCGGTCAACAAGTGCTGGGATTTCTAATCGCAATCTTGATGAAACGTAAAAATAAAACGTTCCGCCGTGTGATTGGAACTGTCGTTCTCGCCGGTTGGGTTACGCCTGAAATTGTCTGTGCATTATGTCTCTACAGCTTTTTCGGCGACGAGGGTACGTTAAACGCCATTCTAAGTACACTAGGCATTCCCACGGTCACATGGCTATTCACCGTTCCGATGCTCACGATTATTTTAGCGAACGTCTGGCATGGAACAGCCTTCTCTATGCTTGTGTTTCAAGCAGCACTTGACGATGTGCCGAAAGAAATCGAGGAAGCGGCGCTTGTCGACGGAGCATCACGTTGGAAGATTTTAACTTCCATTATTCTTCCTTATATCAAAGGAACGATTACTACCAATGCGATGCTGGTCACTTTGCAGACCCTGGGCGTTTTTGGCCTCATCTATGCGATGACCGGCGGGGGTCCAGGCACGGCAACGACGACCTTACCTATTTTTATGTACAACCAGGCGTTCATTAACTATCAGCTCGGTTACGGCACGGCCATTTCATTATTGCTCTTGCTTCTGGGTATCGTGTTGAGTTTGTTCTATATTCGCACTTTAAAAGAGTAAAACCATAAGGAGAGTTGGTATGACTGAGATCTACCGTAAAGTCGTTTATCGCACCTTGCCCTACGCAGCCCTCACCTTTATCGGCATTTGTTTCCTGCTACCACTCTTATGGGTGCTAGTTGCCTCCGTGGATCCTAACGCCATGCAATCGCTCAAGGTTCCCAGCTCTTTGACAGCAGGCAACTATATCGATGTGATCACTAGTCGCGCGAATCAGCGCGCATTTCTAATAGGACTCTTCATTTCGGTCGGTCAAGCTTTGATTGTCGTTATAATAGGTCTGCTAGCGGCTTATCCACTGTCTAGATATCAATTGAAGTATAAAAAGCCGTTCATGTTGACCATCTTATTCATGACCTCACTGCCGATCACAGCCGTTATGGTCCCTGTGTATCAGTTGTTTTTGACTTTAAAGCTTTATGATAATATCTTCGGCGTTATTCTTTTTAAAGTCGCCTCGGCCATGCCTTATGGCATCTGGATGCTCAAAAATTTCATGGATTCCGTACCGAACGAATTAGAAGAAGCGGCATGGGTGGATGGTGCGTCCATTCTAGCAGGCATCCGCAGGATCGTCACTCCATTGATGATTCCGGGCATATGCACGGTTGCTATCTTTACCTTCTCCGGCAGCTGGGGGAACTTTTTCGTTCCCTACATTCTCTTGAGTACGCCTGAGAAGTTCCCGGCAGCGCTTAAGCTATATCAATTCTTTGGGCAGTACGGCATGGTGAGTTATGGGAAATTAGCAGCGTTTTCTACGCTCTATGCCATTCCATCCGTTATCATGTATATTCTCTCTCAGCAATTTATGTCCAAAGGTTTTGGCCTTCAAGGCGGGACTAAAGGGTAGGGTAAATGTTTCTCATGCTTTATTTAAGGTCGAGCGATCACGAAACTTATTTGAGAGGTAGTGTAGCCTCGCTTTAACGGACTGAAAATTAACAGATGCAGCGAGCAAAACCCTTGCCAATTAGCGGTGAGGGTTTTTGCTATTGGTGACGGCTGAAGGCGCACGCTTGGTTGTCGTTGTTCGTTGAAGTAATGTTACATTGTTTACAATATATGCTAGTATAGAATTAAGTACATTTCATATGAAGGAGAGAGAACCTATGATGAAACGATTGATCGTCGGAGACTTCATGCATGAGCTAGCCACTACGCGCCGCATCTTGGAGCGTTTGCCCGAGGAGCATATGGCGTGGAAGCCTCATGTAAAATCGATGACACTAAGCGGGCTGGCCACGCACTTGATCAACCTGCTGAACTGGCAAGTGGCTATTTTTCTTTACCCGGAATTCGATCTTTCGACCGTTCCGCTGCGGCGCGAACCTTTGGAAAGACGCGATGACATGCTGGAGGAATTCGACGCGAACGTCACCAAGCTTGAAAATCTGTTAGCCGAATGTGACGAATTAACGCTTGGCGAGGAATGGACCTTGCGGAATGGCGAACATATCATCCTGCGCCAACCACGGGCGATTGCGCTTCGCACCTTCGGAATAAGCCACATGGTTCACCACCGGGCGCAGCTCGGCGTTTATTTGCGGCTTCTCGATATTCCGGTGCCGGGGCTCTACGGTCCCTCGGCCGATGAGGAAGTCAAATGAACGAAGACGCGACGGCACTTGACCGTTATGATGTACAATGAAAGAAAAATAGCATTTTAGGGAGGAACTCCGTACATGAACAAGAAGCAGATGGAACGAATTCGCAATGGTCAAGGTTTCATTGCAGCGCTGGACCAAAGTGGAGGGAGTACGCCGAAGGCACTAATGCAGTACGGCATTGAGGCGAGCCGCTATTCTGGCGATGAGGAGATGTTTACGCTGGTGCATGAAATGAGGACGCGCATTATCAAGAGTCCTGCGTTTGACGCGGAATACATCATAGGGGCCATTCTGTTTGAGAACACCATGGACCGGAAGATCGATGGGCTGTTCTCTGCCGACTACTTGTGGGAGAAGAAAGGTATCGTGCCTTTTTTAAAGATAGATAAGGGGCTGGCAGAGTTAGAGGACGGCGTGCAGGTACTAAAGCCGATTCCCGATTTGGACGTCTTGCTCCGACGGGCGGTCGAGCGCAACGTCTTCGGAACTAAGATGCGTTCGGTCATTCACGAGGCGAATCCGCAAGGGATTCGCAGGGTAGTGGGGCAGCAGTTTGAGCTCGGTAAGCAAATTTGGTCCACAGGACTTGTCCCCATCATCGAGCCCGAAGTCGATATTAACAGCTTCGACAAAGGGGAATCGGAACGGATCTTGAAGGACGAAATCTTCAAGCAGCTGTCCTCTCTTGCGCCGGATGTGACCGTTATGCTGAAGCTCTCGATACCAACCGAGGACAATTTCTACAGCGATCTGATGGACGAGCCAAACGTCGCTCGGGTCGTCGCACTGTCTGGCGGATATGAAAGGGAAGAAGCCAACGAACGGCTGGCCCGGAGTCACGGTTTGATCGCTAGCTTCTCTCGTGCATTGGCCGAAGGTTTATCTGATCAACAGTCGGATGAGCAGTTCAACGAGGTTCTGACTCGTTCCATTCGGTCCATATACGAAGCATCGATCTCCTAATGGAGATGATAGCGGAGCCCGGGATTGCAGAAGCGGGATTTTTTGTGCTCGGAGGTGCATTCTTCCGCGCAGCACCTTTCGCGCTTTTCGCCGTTATGATCGTTACGGTGAACTCTATCAACTTGGAAGTCGATCGTTGTGCTAACTGGAAACGATAGCCTAATAAACAGGGAGCAGATTGCCGCGGCAGCTGCTCCCTGTTTTCATATTTATTGCGCGGTCAAAATTTGTGGACCTTCAGCTGTGATGGCGATTGTATGCTCGTATTGAGCGGCGAGCTTGTTGTCTATCGTTCGTGCGGTCCAACCGTCCGGATCGATAGTCATGAAGTAGCTGCCTTCGGTAATCATGGGCTCAATCGTGAACACCATCCCCTCCTTGATACGGAGGCCTTTTCCGGGCTTGCCGACATGCATATAAGTCGGCTCTTCATGCAGGTCTCGACCGATGCCATGCGCAAGAAGGTCTCGCACGACGCCGAAACCGCGTGATTCCGCATGGCGCTGAATCGCGCTCGTCACGTCGCCGAGTCGATTGCCGGGGCGCGCCTGCTTGATGCCAAGGTCAAGACATTCTTTCGTGACGCGCATCAACTTCTCGGCCGTCGGCGAGATCTGCCCGACCGGGTAACTCCAGGCCGAATCCCCTAGCCAGCCATTGAGCTCAGCGACAGTGTCAATCGTCACGATATCGCCTTCCACAAGGGGCTTATTGCTAGGGAAGCCATGTGCGATTACATCGTTGGCGGAGGCACAGGTCGCATAGGGATAGCCCTTATAGCCTTTCTGGTATGGCTTTGCGCCGTGCTTCAACATAATGTCCTCGAAGATGCGATCAATCTCGTAGGTAGTGATACCCGGTTTGATAAGCGGGGCGATTGTACGATGGCATTCAGCCACCACTTGGCATGCTTTACGGATAGCCTCGATTTCATGCTTGCTTTTTAAAATGACCATGTTCGTATCACAGCTCCTTCGTAATAGCTTGCATAGCAAGCCGGGCGATTCGATCGACGTCCAGATCGGAATTGCCTGCATAGTAATGCAGACCACAGCAACCGACAAGCACGGCAAGCATATGGTCTAAGTTGTCGTCTTCGCACTGGGCGATCGATTGGAGTGGAACATACAGCTGTTCCATAAATTTACTTTTGGCGTGTTGTCGATCTCTCTCAGGCAAGCCTGCATAATGTTCCGCTGCCATTTTGTAGACGAGATATGCGCGGGCATCCGATTGCCACAGCTGGAGCAGCGCTCTACAATAACTCAACAACAACTGGTCATCCTGGGGGCTGCCGCTGGTGTTAGCCCATTTTGCGATAACTTGCTCGCATCGTTCGAAGCCGCTTTCTAACACATCTTCTATTAATAAATGCCGGTTGGGGTAATAATGGTATACTGTGCCATAACCAAGGCCTGCCTCGCGGGCGACGTCGCGAATATCAAAGCTTCCGCCCGTGCGAAAGTAGGAGAGCGCGGCGACGTCCAGGATCTGTTCTTTGCGCTGTATGCGTATGAGCTCATTTTGTTCTTTGGTACGGGGGGACATAATGTGTTAACCTCCTAATATAGACCTGCAAATTTGTCGATATAAAAATAGTAACGTATGATGGTAAGAAATGCAAAAGGTTTGTTGGCCAATTACGACATGACGGCAGCCCGCATCTCGAAGTAACGGGAGTTAAGTTGAATAATGGATATAATATGATGCAATAGTTTAAAGGAGGAGTATGACATGGAGAAAGTAATTCCTTTCTTAATGTTTCAAGATGGCAAGGCGGAAGAAGCAATAAATTTCTATACTTCGCTCATTGAGGATTCTGAAATTACAAGCCTTGTTAGGTATGGTCCTAATGAAGCTGGAGAAGAAGGAACCATCCTGCAGGCCACTTTCACATTAAAAGGGCAGGAGTTTATGTGTATTGACAGTCATGTTAAACATGCATTTTCCTTTACGCCTTCGTTTTCGATTTATGTTGCTTGTAATACGGAGGAAGAGATTGATGAGCTTTATGGGAAACTTAGTGAAGAGGGACAAGCTCTAATGCCATTAGGTAACTATGGGTTCAGTAAAAAGTTTGGTTGGCTGAATGACCGCTTTGGAGTTTCGTGGCAAATAAATTATTTATAGCGACGACACCGGCAAAAGCTATACCTGAAGCTACTATAGATCCTGTGAAAGCCAAAGCCGACGCTTTATGATATAAGGGTGTTTAATGATGGCGGGAATATTAGCTATCTTTACATCATTGCTGACGAAAAATATAAATAATATTCTTAATTTGATTGAAGCAAATAAAGATCCGAGCATGAGGATTAAATGAAAAGTCATGTGTAAAAGCCACTCTGCTCTGTTTTATAAGTTGACAAAGAAACATTTGAAACGCTTAATAATTATAATGTTTGATATGATGTGACACGATTAATGAACCCACCTAAACGATTACCGTTCGGGTGGGTTTTTAATTGCAACATACCGATCAACCGTTTCGCTAACGGGAGATTACTATATAGGCTTTTGCTCATTTTTTGCTCCTTTAATTAGGCAACCGCATAGGATAAAAGGTAAACAATGAAATCATTGGAGGAACATGAATATGTACCGTAATTTGTACTATCACTATCAATGGCATAATCCTATGCATTGTAACTGGAATAATCTAAGATGGAACTATAGTTGGTATCCTCATTATTACAATTGGAACAATAACAACTGGAATCGTTATGAAAACATTAAATTGACAGATTATGGGCCAAGACCATTTGTAGTGAATATTGATCAAGCTACTAAGCAAAACGATAATTACCGAACCGCTTTATGGACAGGGAAACACTATCAAGTGACCCTAATGAGTATTAATGTTGGAGATGACATTGGTTTAGAAGTTCATCCCACAACGGATCAATTCATACGTATTGAAGAAGGTCAGGGCCTTGTTCAAATGGGTGATAGTAAAGAAAATTTGGATTTTCAGGAAATGGCCTTTGATGACTATGCAATTATGATACCTGCTGGAAAATGGCACAATGTAACTAATACAGGTAATAAACCACTTAAAATTTACGTTATCTATGCACCACCTCAGCATCCATATGGTACAGTTCATGAAACCAAAGCAATTGCAATGGGATCTGAAGAAAACCACTAAATTTATGGTCCAACGTCAAAGACGAGCCATTGCGCTAATGCAGAACTATAGAACATCGACACCAGGCTGCCGATATAAATGGCAGCCTTTAACGTAAACATTGATTATGAGTGGAATTTCATAATAATGTTGGAATTTTTTGGGGAAGTCCGCCCCGAAATTGAGTATTATCTAAAATAGGGGGGATACAAATGAAAAAGTCATTAGTCATGGTTTTCTTTTTTTTGTTTGTTCTCAGCTGCAGTCAACAAAGCATTACTGACTCAATCACTCTAGAGTCGCCAAAGAGAGTTGAGATGAAACAGGGCCTAATTGCTGTTGAAAATTATAACGATGGAATGGCGCGTCACAACTTAGAATACATCTCCAAAGACAAAGGGAAGATAGCTGTTGACCCGAATTATTTCAAGGAGAACGGATATAATCGCGGTGATGTAATTTATTATAAAACTCCTGCAATTGATAAGAACAAATATCCACGGCTAAATCCGCCTGAGTTTAACATATCAAGGGTTATTGCTCTTTCAGGCGAAGAGATTGAAATAAAGAAAGGTCAGGTTTATGTTAATGATAAAAGGTTAGATACCTTTTATGGGAAGGCCCTAAGTTGGGGGCTCGAGGAAGAAGAGTATTTTATGACAGTTAACAAACCAGGCTCAGCTCTATGCGATGAATTATGTCAAAAAACCATGAAAGAATACTTTAGCATGGAAATGGATAAGGTTAAAGTGCCTGAAGGGCATCTCTTTGTTATGGGTGATACATGGTGGAGAAGTATTGACAGTCAAATTTTTGGTTCTTTGCCTTTCGCCAATGTCAAGGGAAGAGTATTGGGATATGCTAGTAACGAATAGCTTTCAGAATCCAAACCATTGATCAAGTTTAAACTAACGCAAGAACATTAGTCCAATAGTGGCAGCGAGTTGTTTAAACTGAGTTTTTTTGCAGAGAGAAAGGTACTATAAAAAGATATGACTGTGATTATTTACTAAGATAATCTACACTTAATCCATACATAAACTCGATTCTGTGTGGAAAGGGGAGATGCTATGTCTTATAGAAAAGCTATCGTTGTATGTCTACAAATCATGGTTTCAATTGCTCTTCCATTTCTGCTGTATCAGATATATGATGATTATTTTCATGAGTACTATATTCATGGATTTCTTGCTGGTTTAGGTCCACTATTGGCTGCTGCAGGGATGTTATTACTAAATTTAGCTTTTCTTAGTCCGCTACTGTATGTGCTTTGTAAAAAATACGTCGATAGTGTTTTATTACTTCTACTGCCTCCGATTTTTATTGGGATCTCTGCTTTTTGTCAGTATGGCATCATGGTCGCACTAGACTAAATAAATGACAAAAACAAAGCAGGTATAATCTAGTTAATACGTATCAACTATACAAGAAGTAATTACTCCATAAAATTAGCATAGTAAGGCTGCCGGTTAGAACGGCAGCCTTACTATGCTAATTGGCTATTGAAAACTTCTCGATTTTAGGAAGGAAATGCGTGAAGAGTTATGGATTGGGAAGATGATTTAGACGCAGAATGAATATACACAGTTGACCTCAAAAATTATATATTACTCTAAAAAATCAGCCTCTAGGCTGGCTACTGTAGAACTATGCAACATTCAAGATCTCTTTAATATCTTTGCTTATTGAAACTGAAATTTCATCTGATTCATTATCCAAAGTCTCTAATATGAGCTTGCAACTATTAATTATTTCATCATCAGAATTATGTACAACAAATTCCAGAGCTTTGACATAAATAAAGATTTCATCTAGGTCTAGGTTATTTTCTAAGCCATCACCTAGTTTCTGATGTAGTCTACTTACACATTCCTTAGCTAGTTCGCGACTATATCTCTCAAGACTCAAAAATACATCGTATTCCGTTTTCGTAAATTGATAAGGAGACTTTTTATTAAATTCACTCTTGAATGCTTCTACCCAGTAGTCAAGGCACTCTTCAACACTGTTGTTAGCTTGCTGAACTAAAATTGACTTAAACTCTTCATCCTTAACTCTCAGATCAGGAAAACATTGATAAAACAGTTCAGGATCAATTGTTTTTCTCATCACCAGACTGTAATCATTATAATCATGTCCTGTAGCCGCGTAATATATGAAATCCTCAGTTTTGTTTAAATTGGAGAATGCATCTGCTTCAGCAAGCCGTTTAACTACATTTAGTGCAGCTAAGTAGTGACCGTCTTTAAATATTTTCTTCTCATATGCTACAACTGGAACATCATCGCTTAAAAACTCCTCAGCTTCTTCATCCTCATACGACAAATCTGAAGCCATTCTTTCAAAACCTTCAATTGTACTTGCTACTTCTCCCATATCGCTTGGATAGAATTGAAAAGCAAAATCCCCTTGGTTGTATTTCAAACTTTGTATCTGTGTATCAGAGTAGTTTGGATAGTGTTTCTTCACTGTGTTCTCTAAGCCAGTAATTGTATTCATGTAGACGTAGAAACTGTTGTATTCGTCAGCATATAAATTGAATGCATAGACTTCAATATTGTTCTTGGAGATAGAGAAATTATTTATAATTTTTTTACATCCTTCAAATAATGCATCTTCTAGATCCTGGAAGGTTACTACTTTAGTTTCTAGTGGTGCTGACTCTGAGTATAACAGACGGTTATCATCAGTTTTGACATAGTAACCTTCACCTTTTAAAGCTTTTTTTCCGTCTAGTAGTTGGCAAATTCCCGTATAATAAAGATTCATATTTTTCTCCTTTATTTTGTGCTATTTGAGCAAAATAAGTTTACATTCTCCTCCTGTTGCTAGTATACAACAAAAAAACAGCCTCTAGACTGGCTTGTATTAAATCAAATCTAACTATTTGGAGAATTAGTTAACCATAAACGGCAACCTTTGTCATGATACCAGGCAGGATAATGAATTCGTCTTCGTGAATACATGAATTATTGTTAGATGAACTTAACGAACGGTAAAAGACAAAGGAGACTATTCATGGGATACATAATGGACTTAAGAAACTTTGTTGGCTCAAGCCCGCTAATAATGGTTGGATCATGTGTGCTTATTTTTAATCAAGCGGGGCAATTATTACTCCAAAGGAGAACCGATAGTAATGATTGGGGAACCATTGGAGGCTCATTAGAACTAGGCGAATCATTAGAAGAAGCAGCAGCTCGGGAACTTTATGAAGAAGCAGGATTGATTGCGGATTCCTTCAAATTCATCACGATTTTATCCGGAAAGGATATGTACTATAAATATCCTCATGGCGATGAAATCTATAATGTGATGGCAATTTATGAAGCCCAGAATGTGCAGGGTAATCCTAAAGTAAATGACAATGAAAGCCATGAACTTAGATATTTTTCTTTGGAAGAACCAATAGAGAATTTGAATCCTTTTACAAAGCATTATCTTAAAAAAGCTGGATATATAGTGAAATGGTAAAATTTCATCTAGTTATCCGATAACAACAGCTCCATACAGATCCAGGAAGAGACTGCCACAATCGGCAGCCTTTTTAGGTTGCGATACAGTTGGGAAAGTGTAAAAAGCGGTTGACAAAATAAAACTATTCCAGTATTTTCTAATTAGAAACTCATCTAATTAGATGAACAGTAAATTTATCTAGGTACTCTTATCGAAATCAGTATGTATAGTCACATCAATATAAGCCTTTAGAGCCAACAATTTGTGGACTAGATTGGGGGAATCATGCCAACGGTAGGAATCTTAGGAGTAGTTCATGACAATGAATTACGGAAGAAGTACCATTTAACTTTGGAAATAATAAGAGAGTTAATTCTGGAATTTAATCCAGATGTGATATGCGGTGAAGTACTTCCCGACAGTTGGGAGAAATACAAAACTGATTCCACACATCGAGGATATTGGGGCGAACCAGCAAGCGAGTACTGGGATTTAATTTTTCCATTATGCGAAGAATTGAAAGTTGATTTTGTACCTATTGATTGGGTGGAACTTGATGTTTGGATGGATTTCGACCCATTCAAGAATCATAGTGAGTTGCAACGAAGTGCTTTGATTGCTGCATCAGAGCAATGGTTTCAGAGACAACTTTCCACTTGGAATTCCAGTGCTATTCCGTTCAATTCATTAGAATACGACAATATAACGAAACAAAAGTATAAATGGTTAGAGCAAATTAACCCTGAGTCACATGTATTTCGATGGGAGTGTAGACATCTAATAATGATTCAACGAATACATAACGCAATTAATAAGTATCCAGGGAAACGATTCTTATGTATCGTGGGTGCAGACCATAATCATGCGATATACGAAGGTTTAGTTAAAAATAAGGATATACAACTTGTATATCCTTTAAAATAGTGAGGGTAGATGTCTTAATCAAATTGAACATTTTGATCCAAGATCACTTCTTTCGGTGGACTTTCCATTGGTGGAGCATAAGGGATCAAAGCGAAACGGTTGGTTCGACCATTCTTGTACAAGTTCTCTAGAGGGAATAAGTCGCCTACCATTAGATAATGCTCTGGCGTTCAGTTAGTAGTCGGATAAGGGATTCGTCAATTGCTTTGACTTCATCATTGTATTCGTTCGGTATCAGTTTCAGTTCAGACCAAGCCATCATTATATCCTCCTTGAATCCAATTATATTCCTTTTCCAATTATAACAATAATAAAGCGAGAATAGAAAAAGCAGCAATGAGGTGCTGCTCGTAGCGCAACCATTTTTACCCATTTTCGTATATATATTGTTCAATTAAGGCTAGTGAAGAGAGGGATTTTATGAATTATAGTACGTACAGACAAGAAATTAATCAAATGATAGACCGTTTACCTGATGAAGAATTAGAGAAAGTTTACTGGTCCATTGAAGCTATCCGCCAAAAATATCTTTTTACTAAAGCCATGCAAGATAAAGGGGTAGTTATAGTAACCTTATTAGATAAAGAGCAAGGAATCATGGAGCAGTGGGATAGCGTATTTGCAAAGAATATTAGCGACGAGACCAAAAGGAAAATTCGTTATGATCAGTATAAGTGGCATATTTTTAGTTTTAAAAAGCAAGATTGCATTGAAAAAGAAGCAGCAAGAAACGCATTTGATGCTATAACTAAAAATGAACTTTATGTTATGTATCAAAATATACCTGATATTATATTTGAATATAATAACGCTAGTGCTATTGTTGCATCCGATTTTGATTATGAACAAGATATATATCTATTTGATAAGAATTTTACATGGACGTACGTATACACTCATGAATCCATGTGTGGACCATACTTTTACAAAAGTGTTTAGGGATAGTTACCTATTAACTTATTTGATGAAACTCTTAGAGGTGCAAATATGGAAATGAAATGATTAGCATATCGAATCTACCCTGAACCATTTGGAACCACGTATCAGTATATTGATTTAATGAATAAAGCTATTGTTGAAAAGCTGTTTGATTATTGTCAGATATTAGAAGCAATGATTTCCAGAGAAGGTTGGAACTTTTTGATAAATTATCATGGATATCAGGTTTTATATGAGATAAATGAAAAGAGCGAGTAGTTTGACTGCGGAAATCTTGAAGGATTTATCATTGAAGTTGAAGCACATATCGACATTTTGCCTCATCTTTAACGGGACACGTTTGTTAACAAGATTATTAATGGGCAGGTGCCAAGGCGCCTGCTCATTTTATTAAATTGTAAGATTTAATAAAAAGATTGTAGAGACCTTCATAATAGAAGGTTCAGGATAACGTAGTTGGCACTAAGATCAAAATAAGAAATAAATACTAAGGGAATTTCTCTTTTTTGGAAAAAACAACTAGGTTATTATATGTAAGGAAGTCAAGTTGAGAGAGATCTTTATTAGAAATGCAACAGACGGGGGAGGCTATTCCCATGGTTGAACGTATCGTTATAATATCGTTGCTTACACTGATTATCCACTCTGCTGAAACGCTCTCATACGCGGTGAGAATGGCGGGAATTCGATCAGGAAAATTAGCAATAGCACTATCTTTAACGGGTATGATTGTTCTTATTTCGAGAACGTCAAATATTGCTCAGGGAACGATGACCGGCAAAGTCGTTGATTTTGCTAAGAATCATTTAGAGTTTAACCTAGTTGGGAACTTTAGGATTATATTAGCTGCTGCTTCCCTTGGCACTCTACTTGCAATAGCATTATATCCTACATTTATAGCATTATCTGGACGTATGGTATCACATTTGGAGAAAGCCGGATCAGTCCCGAAAATGATTCAGAATGTACTCCGAGTTGATGTCATTCAACATTCTTTCTATCATTTTCGAATACCGAAATGGGAAATGATTCAGCGTCTCCGTGCTGGTGGACTCCCAAAACGATTAATGCTTATGAACTGTTTTGTGACTGCTATTTATACCGTAGGCGTATTGGCAGCTTTATATGCAGCATTTTTGCCAGGGCAATATAGCATTGGTGCTTCTCAATCTTCGGGATTAATAAACGGAATGGCTACTATTCTATTAACTATACTGATCGATCCGAAGGTTGCATTACTGACAGATAAAGCTTTGAGTAAAAAAGCAAAGTTATCTTCAATTAATAAAGTTTTTGGTGCTCTTATGTTCTCAAGATTTTGTGGGACGTTGCTAGCACAAGTAATATTAATACCTGCAGCATATTGGATAAAAACAATTGTCCCATACATATAGAATTTGTAGTAAGGTTAACTGAACGAGGTAGGAGGAGCATATTGGACAAAAGAAACATAATATTGTTTACGCTTACTATTATTATTTTTATTATTGGACCAATATAGTTTGGGTTGAATTTTACGCACCTCTTGCAAGTGGTTCAGCAATGGAGTTTCCGATATTATCGAACTCGGAGATTAATTCATACCCACAATTAGAGTCTCACGTAGAAAAAATCGCCATGTCTGGTTATTTGGTGAGTGAATGGCTTAAGAGAATGAAATTATCTTACTTATATTATGGTATCAACTCCTTTTTAATAATTATTTTGCTGCTATTAATGGCAATGATCACAAGAACCAGAAAGCGTCCCACGAGGAATAGTGAATTAAACTAAATACGGTTCATTCTCTCGTAATACTCGAAAAATAGCTTTTCCTCTAACATAAAACAATAGCTGAATACAATCAATATGGAGTTACTTAATACTAAATCCAAGGGAACTTAAACTAACCATACGATCCAAAAGCGAGGCTCACGAACAAAAATGATAATTGGCATTGTAGGTGATTTTAGTCCAAAATACCCGTCGCAGATCGCAACTAACAATGCGCTTAGGCACACTCAAGCTAAATTAGGGATTTCTATGGAGTTTGAGTGGATTGCAACAGCGACAATAAATAAACAAATGGATGCCATCAAGCGTACGTACAATGGTATTTGGATTGGCCCAGGTTATCCGGATTCTCTCGATGGGGTACTTAGCATTATTCAATTCGCACGTGAAAACGATGTGCCTTTGCTGGGAACATGCGGCGGGTTTCAATATATCATTATGGAATATGCAAAAAATAAATTGATGTTGGAGCATGCAGCCCACGAAGAGCGCACCCCCCATGCTTCACAATTAATAATTAGTAAACTGGCCTGCTCCTTAGTTGGTCAAGAAGGTGAAGTTATCATCAGGAAACCATCGAAAACCTTTGATATTTATAAGACCGAAGCTATAAACGAACAGTTTAGGTGTAGTTATGGATTAAGTTCCGAGTATGAAAAGCAAATTCATGATAGCGGATTAAGGATCGTAGGAACAGATCCTGTAGGTAATCCAAGAGTTATAGAAATACCTGATCATAAGTTCTTTATTGGTACTTTATTTGTCCCCCAATTAAGTTCCTCTGTAGATTCAACTCATTGTATTATTGACTCTTTTATTACTACTGTATTGAATGAACAGCTACAATAAAACTATATTTAAACGTTGTGTAAGCTCACTTTTTTTCAATATGGCATACTCCGGCATGGTAAAGAGTTGAATTATTATAATAGAACCCCGAGCTAAAAATTAGGATTTGTTTCGATGTAGAACGCAGATGTAATGCTTTACACCGGATACAATAATACATGAGATCACCTCGTAACATCTTTTATTAAATTTTGCTTGCTCCTGCTGAAATTGACTTACATTCTGATAGCCTACCCGTTTGGCGACGTCGAAACAATGCAGAAATTTAAGGATTCTGGTTTGCTTTTTTTCGGTAAAAAAAATTAACCGAGCAGTATATTTTAATAGATGTCGTTTTCTAAATAATTGATGATCTTGTCCTGCTGCATCCGTCCATACCAAATCACTCTATTTCTCATTTCATATATAGGAATTCTTAATTCTTTTGAGAGTGGTGGTAGAGATGGCCTTTACGGTTCCTGTGGTTTCTATTTTCACAGCGGGTTCAGCTTCTGGCGGTACTTCCCAAGAACGGCAAGCCCGGCAAGGAAATGACATTTCAAGTTCGAACCTGGCATGGGGAAGCGGCTTCTCCCCTGGAGTAAGATGCGGTATGACATTTACTGCAGCAGGCCGCTTTAACACACCTACTACAATTAATAGCAGATCCGTTACTAGTCTAGATGATCCAAGACTCGTCGCTTTATTCGATATGGCCAAAAGACAAACGAACAATGCCACTGCACTTTATGTCATCTATGTAAGCGGGGAATTCCTCACCAGTTCCGGCAATGTCATTGGCATGGGGGGACCGCGCTTCAAATTTTTTAACAGCACAACCGATTATGGTCTGTATGGTCATATCGTCATGAGCGACGGAGCACTAAATTCGTACGGGCTTGCACATGAAGCCGGGCACTGTTTATTCGGCCGGTTTTTGAACAGCAACCAGAACAGCTTTACGATTAACGATCCATCCAATCCAGGCAGCGATCACAGCAACAATCCGCAAAATCTCATGTTTCCAACGATTCCGAACGAGAATCCGCAGATTGTATCGTCACAATGCAGCACCGCCAGACAAAGTAAAATTGTGCTGCAGAACGCTTCGAACAGCCGAGGCAGAATTATTAAAAACAATCTGACGTCGATGAAAAAACTAAACGCTAGAATCATTGCAAAAATGAGATTTATGAAGAAGGATACGTTACGTCGCCCTGTAAAGAAAAGACGTAAGCTGGCCTAATGTGTAAGCTGTCCCGGATTCGTCTTAGCAGGCGACCCGGAACAGCTTTTTTACATATGTTTCAGAAAATAGAGGAGGAAGAAGAGCGGAATTCCTTGGGCGTAAGGCCGCGATGTTTTTTAAAGGATTGGATAAAGTGATTGACGTGATTGAAACCAACTCTTCTGGCAATTTCGGTTATCGCATATTCCGTCGATGCCAATAGCTCACAGCTTTTTTTAATCCGGTACTTGATCAGATAGTCGTAAGGGGTAATATGGATGCTCTTTTTAAAGCCGCGGGTGCACTCCGATACACTCAAATGAGCCGCATCAGCAATTTCCTTTAACGTTAGAGTATTTGTATAGTTCTGGTGAATAAAGCTAAGCATCAATTGCAATCTTTCTTGTTGTAATCTGTTATGCTTTGAGGTTTCCTCTGAAGGTAACGAGATGTTCGAGATGAGGATTAACCATAACTTGACCGTTTTGATCGAAATCTCATACTGCCATCCCCAGTTCTTTTTCCATTCAAACTCTTTTTTCATATCGTTAAGGATTTGAAGGACTTCATGTTCCCATGCCGCGTCTCCTTTAATTTCTAGCGACAATAGGTAGGAGTTGGTATAAGGAAGCACATAATTTCTCTCCATGGCACTATCTGAATAAAAGGCGAGCAGCTTCTCCGGAAAATTAAAGCTCACATATTCCCCGTCAGGCGAAAGGCGAGTCACAATGTGCAGAACGCTTTTGTTGATAAAAATAGCCTGCCCCGCTCTTAACTCATAATCAATGCCATTGATTTGAATCGTCAGCTTTCCTTTGGTCACCAAAGTCATTTGTAATTCTTCGTGCCAGTGCAAGTCGTTAACTCCTCGGCCTAGAGGGACAGATCCGTGATTCGTATGGGTATACATGATATAGGGGAAGGCCTCGTCAGGATATTGAATGGCTTCATATAATTGTTTTTTCAAAGGGGAACTCCTTTTTGACGATATATCCATATAAATAAGGGATATAATTGCACAAAATATACAGGGACGATGTTATTATTATATCCAGCTTCGGCTAACCTTTACAATTCTGTGCACAGGAGTTGTTGAACAGCTTGGAGGAATTATGGATAGATTAATGAAATCTGCCTTGCAATCGCATCCGTTTATATTACTAGCCATCAGCATTTTATCCGTCTCGATCTCCTCTATCATGATCAAATTTTTGGATTCGCCTACGTCCGTTGCCGGGATGTACAGATTGTTTATTTCTGTCATTCTGATGTTTGCTTTTGTCCCCTGGAGAAGGATTCGCACCTTACGGTTGGATAGAAAAGAATGGAGTATCGTGCTTTTAGCCGGTCTTTTTCTTGGCCTGCATTTTCTCTTTTGGATGGAATCTCTGGTTTATACTTCAGTAGCAAGCTCCATGGTCATCTTGTCGCTGCAGCCACTGTTTGTCATGATCGGTTCTTATTTATTATTCAAAGAACAAGTAAATCGGCTAATGGCCGGTTGCTTAATCCTTGCGCTTCTGGGTTCAATTCTTATTGCTTGGGGAGATATAGGGATTTCGAAAGCAGCACTGATTGGAGACGGCTTATCGTTAGCAGGGACGCTATTTGTTTCCGTTTATTTATTGGCGGGGCAGAAAATAAGCCATAAAATAGATGCGAATGTATACAGCATTATCGTCTTTTTCATTGGCGGTACCGTCTTGCTGCTCTACAATGTAATGAATTACATCCCGCTTACGGGGTATGACTCTTCCGAATGGACGTACTTCTTGTTGCTTGCCATCATCCCGACCTTATTCGGACAATATATTTTTAATCTATTGTTGAAGTCGGTGGGGGCAACGACGGTCTCAGTAGGCATTATCGGTGAACCCGTTCTTGCCATCATTCTCGCTTATTTATTGTTAGGGGAGGCCATTACCTTATTTCAGTTTTTAGGCGGTATGCTGACTTTGTTCGGTATGGGCATGTATTTCTGGTTCAAAACTTTGACTGGGGGCAGGAAAGCCACAAATCATTGAATCGAGCGGTATCGGCATAAAATTGAATCGCAAAAAGCGCCACCCGGGATGGGTGGCGCTTTTTCATAAAAGGATTTATTTGAGCGCAGCAGCAATCTGATCAACAATTAAATTGATGGCTATGGGTCCATAATAGCCGATCCATTGTGCTGTGTTTTCGGAATAGACATGGTTATCCTTAACCGATTTCAAATTTTTCCAGATCGAAGTTGCCTGAAAGGTAGTCGTTAGCTCCAGATTCGTCTCGTCTTGAAGCAGAAACATATGATCAGCACTCAACTCCGGGAGAGACTCCATTGAAATCATGACACTTGTGTCCTTGGTGTTGTTGGCCATTGGGGGTGGAGTCAGACCCAGATCCTTGTACAGTATTTGTGATGTCCGATGTGCTGTCGTTTGGAGACGAATCATTTTATCTCTAGGCCGGATCAAGGCAACTGTTTGACCTTTCATTTTGTTGGCCAATACCGTTTTTAGATCGCTTATTTTTTGTTGGTAACCTGTAACCAGTGCCTGCGCTTCTTGCGGTTTATTCAAGATTTGCCCGAACTTCAACAGGACGGTCTGCCAATCTTCCGTGCGCTGCAGGACAATCGTCGGTGCGATTTTGACTAAATTGTCGTAGATCTTGTTATGGGCATCCGTAGCGATGATAAGATCCGGTTCAATAGCGATAATTCCTTCCATATTTGGTTCCAAATAAGTGCCAAGTAACGGGATGTTGCTCATCTTATCACCGAGATATGGAGGGAGTCCGTTATCCGTTTCGGCGATTACACTGCCCGCCGGCTTAACGCCTAACGCTAGCATTTGATCCGCGAACTGAACGTCTAACACGACAATTTTCTTGGGCACGTCCTTAAGTGTCATTTCACCCTTCAAATGTTTGATGGTAACCGGTGCCGGGAGTTCTGACTTAGTTTGAGTTTGATTGGTCGCTTCTCCGCCAGCGGTAGTGCTGCCTTGATTGGCGTTGTTGGAGCAGGCAGCCAGAAAGATGACCAGAGTTACTAGCAGGCTAAATGTCCATATAAACTTGATTTTTGGGTGCATAGGATATAATTCCTCCACTTTTTATTGAGAATGAGACTCATCTTCACTTAGATTACTATACCGATTCGTTCGGCTATCTTCCATGGATATTTGCGCCAATTCCCCATGGATTGTGACGACACAAAAAACACTGTCGCACGGATCAGCAGAATCCGTAACAACAGTGTTGATATAGGAAAGGGACTATTTTGCATCCAAAAGAACGCTTGCCACTTGATCAACCACCTGATTCATCGCGATTGGGCCATAATAAGCAATCCAAATACTCGATTTGGCGTGATAAACATGCTGCTGCTGCACGGCACGTAGACTTTTCCATGTCGTCGTGGCCTGGATTTCATCTGTCCAACCTTTAAATTGGTTGTCGGTCAATACGAAATAATGGTCCGCATCCACCTCCGGCAACCCTTCCAAAGATAGGAGAGAACTGGTCCTTTTGCGATCAACCGCTAACTTCGGCGGATGCAGACCCAGATCGGTGTAGAGAATCGATGCCGTACGATGGGCACAGGTATGCAGCCGAATCGAGCTGTCCAGAGGCCTGATCATCGTTACCGATTGCCCATGCAGCTTGGTCGCAAGCAATGATTTCAGCACATTGATTTTGCTTTTATACTGCTGCAAGACCTGTTCAGCTTCTGGTTTCTTGCCCATGATCCGGCCGATGGTTCGCAAGGTTTCTCTCCAGTCGCGATTTCGTTCGAGCATGATGGTCGGCGCTATTTGTGTGAGGCATGCGTACAAGTTTTTGTGAACCTCGGTGCAAATGATCAGATCGGGTGCCAACGCATGCAAAGCTTCCAGATCGGGCTGTTGCATCGTACCCAAGGGCTTGATTGGGCGAAGTTTACCAAATAGATACTCAGGAAAGCTGCTCAGATCACCGGGTTCCATGACACTACCGGCCGGCTGTTCACCGAGAGCCAGCATATGGTCCATAAATTGGGGATCCAGTACAGCAATTCGCTCAGGTTGCCGCTGGAGCAGCAGCTCGCCTTTAAGATGAATAATCGTCAACTGTAATCGACGTAAGCGACGAATAGGAACATCCATTGAATCCGACGCTGATTTCTTTTCGCTGCTAACTTGTTGCATCGATTCCCGATACATGCTCGGAGATACGCCTGTGTAACGCTTAAATAATCGGCTGAAATAGTAATTATCCACATAACCTACGGCTTCGGCAATATCCTTGAGCCCATCTTTTGTACTACTGAGCAACGCCTTGGCCTTGTCGATTCGGATTTGCATGAGGTAGTCGATCGGTCCCAGACCCAGATGCTTGTTGGACATCCGCTGCATAGTCCGAGAGCTGCTGTTGAATCGTGTTGCTAGTGTGACTGCTGTGATCGGTTCGAAATAATGTTCATCCATATATTTGACAGCTTGCAGCACCATATCCGGTGATGTTTGTTCTAATTGTTGGTGCTGCAGTTGTCCCATTACTTCACAAATGAATTGGTAAAACAACGATTTCACCTGCAGCTTTGCCAACGCTTCCGTCTGTTCCCATTCCTGCTCCATCCGTGACAAGGAGATGAGAAGGGGAGCCGTGTGACTGGCCACGAAGCCATAGTGGATATCAAACGGTTCCGTACGAGCCAGCAATTCAAGATGATCTTGGCTGCACGGCATTGGAAGAGAGGCTTTATACGAAATGATGTAATATTCGACAGGATCGGTGATGTCCTTAATCGTGAGTACAGCACCCTTGCCTGCATGACAAACATATCCATTCTCAAGAGGATGCTCATCCCCGCCTAGCACCATTCGAGCATGACCTTTTACCGTATATAAAAGAGTACTCGACATAAGCTGGAAGGTGTGCAAAGGCTCGCCGATAGGCAGCTCGATCCGCTGCACATCCGTTATTTTCAGCGATGCTTGGTTCCAAAGTGTAAGGTGATTTTCCACAATCATAGCTTCATGTCAGCTCCTGTCAGGTCCAATCCCGAATGCTTATAGGCCGTCGGAGACATAGACGTGTACTTTTTGAAAATACGGAAGAAATACGAATGATCGTAATAACCCAAGTAATTAGAGATCTCCGTTACCGAAAGGTCGGAATTCGTCAACAGATTGCAAGCCTCTTTCATACGCAATAGATGAATATACTGAATAGGGGAGATGCCCATAACTTCGCGGAACATGGAGATTGTATAGTTGGACGAGCGGTGTATGAGGGCGGCAAGATGATCGATCTGGATGGGTTGTCTGTAGTGAGCGACCAAGTATTTTTGCAGCTCGTTCGCAAGCTTCAGTTTGACAGGAGTTACTTCCACAAGTTCGAATTCACGTGCCGCCATTCCGACTAACTCCTGTAAAATTCCGTTGACAAAATATCGATTGAATTTGCCGTCTCCAACGACTTCGAGATAAAGCTTTTCGAATCGGTGTTTAAAATACGCGAAGTTACGGATTTTACACTTGAGGTGACCTTTAACGAAAATAGGAAGTTCCTCTGAATCCTCTTCGCCATGATAGAACAAAACGGTGATTTTTTGATGCTCACCTTCAAAGTTCTCACCCGTTCGCAACGAATTTACCGGTATGAACAGCAATTCTCCTTTTTCTCCAATTACGGTATGATCGTTGATGGTGTATTTGATTTTACCGTCAATCATTAGTACGAGTACATTATGATTTAATAACATGGGACTTGTACGCCAGTTTGGAATGCGGTTGTCAAAGTGTACGGAATGAAGAGACAACATATGTACGAAAGTCCTTTCGAGTAGTATATCTAAACATTAGCAGTATACATAATAAAATTCAATAATGCTTTGATTAATAAGTATTTATATTATAAATCGAAAGAGAATTGTACATATCATCAGTGTAATATGCATGGACTATTCTCTTATGTTTTTAGTACTATTCACATTAAGGAGAGCGTTTTCATAATTTCTCTGGGTAAAAAATAGTTAATGATGGGGAGGTTATTATTCTTGAAGCAATTAACCCGCCACACCTTGTACTCTACCGCAGCTGTCATGCTGATGATACCGCTTGCGGCATGCACGTCATCAGGCTCGGCCGGGGAGCCCAAACAACCAACCACTACAGAGCAGACCGCGAAGCCAGCCGAATCGTCGAGTGGAGCACAGCAGCAAGTCACGCTTCGTGTTATGGATTGGAGCGATAGTACAAAGGCAATTCGTGAGGATTTCCACAAGAAGTTCATGGAGAAATACCCCAACATCAAGATTGAATACACACAGCTGACGATTGACCAATTCAAAAATACGATTTTGGCCGCCGTCAAATCGGACGATGCGCCTGACCTGTTCCCGGTTCCGACAGGTATGAAGATCGCCACACTCGTCAAGGACGGATGGTACCAGCCACTTGATCCATATATCGATGATAGTTTCAAAAACATGTTTGTCGACGGTACGTTTCTGGAGGGGACGACAATGGTTGGAGGCAAAATATACTCCACGCCAGAAGCGTTATCTCTGCCAGGCACACTGGTGTTTTACAACAAGAAGTTATTTAGTGAAGCGGGGCTCGATCCGGCCAATCCCCCGAAAACATATCGTGAATTTCGTGAGGCAGCCCAGAAAATAACGAAAGCGGGAAAAGGGAAATATTACGGAATTATAGAAGGAGGCAAGCAGACTAACCGCTGGTTATCTACCGTTCAGGATTGGTCCTCGCTCGGCGGAAGCGGCTTGAATGCGAATTCCCCGATAAGTCTCGTCACTAAAAAAACGACCTATGATTCAAAACCGGTCATTGATGTATTCGATTTATTCAAGGGCATGACGCTCGATGGAAGCTATCATCCGAAAACGTTGAGCCTTACCGCACCAGAGGCAAGAGCGCTATTTGCCCAAGGGCAGGCTGGATTCATCGTCCAAGGGGCTTGGAATATCGGTGTTTGGAACAAGGATAACCCGGATCTCGATTATGGTGTCATGCCGCCACCTGTTCCGGACAGTGGAAGGAAGGGATCGATTCCGATGACCAATTCAGGGGCATGGCTCGGTCTGTCCGCCAAGTCCAAGCATCAGAAAGAAGCGGTTCTCTACTTGAAGGAATATTATGCAAGCGATTGGTTTCAACCGAAGAAGGTTGAGTCAGGCGATTCGTTCTCGCCGATCAAAGGGGTTAACGAGAAGTATGCAAAAGCTGTACAGCTAAAACAGTACTATGACATCTGTATGGAATACGGACGCATCATTCCCGACCCGGCTATTTTGAACGGGGCAGCTGCCGATGTTTTTGCCGAGTTCAAGGACGTACATCCGAATCTGGGTGAGCTGCTCGCAGGGGTTGTAGCAGGTGCAGTGAAGGATGAGCCGAACAAGCTGAGTGATCTTTCCAAGCAGTTGGATAAAGCTTGGACGTCGGCTATCGATGCGGCACAGAAAAAGGGAGCCAAGATCGAAGCCAAGGACTTCGAGTTCGCGAACTGGGATGCTATGAAAAATTATAGTATTGACGACTACAAGTCGTTGAATAAGTAAAGGAAGCACGGCAGGGAAATTCTGCTTCATCCTGGGGTTGACGGCGAAGGAGGATGTTTATGATAATGCCCACAGCGGGAGTTGCTGTACCGACCACACGTAAGCGAAAGGCTCTACGCTATAGAATAAATCTGTGGTGCTGGCTGTTTATCGCACCTAATTTGATCTTATATATGATGTTCATCGGTTGGCCGATCATGATTGGTTGGTACTACTCACTCCTCGATTGGTCAGGGCTTAGCGCAAAGACGTTCGTCGGTTTACAAAACTTCAAGGAAGTAATGACGGACACTTATTTCTGGGGGGCATACGCAAACAGCTTCAAGTTTATGTTGGGAGCGGTCCCGCTTCAGATGGTCATATCCCTCTTGATCGCCGTCATGCTGAACAACCCCAAGTTACGTTTTGCTAGCGGCTATCGGACACTTGTCTTTCTACCCGTAGTAACGACGGCATCTATCATAGGGATTATTATGGTATACATTTGGGGGGCAGACGGTGCTGTCAATTTTCTACTGATGAAGCTGCATCTTATTGAGGAGCCCATCAATTGGCTAACGGACGCCAAGTGGGCCATGTCCACAGTCGTTATTATTTATATTTGGAAAAATCTCGGTATCAATATGGTCTACTGGTTGGCCGGCTTGCAGAGTGTGCCACGCGAGTTATACGAGGCTGCACGCGTGGATGGTGCGAATCATATGAGGACGTTCTTTCATATAACGCTCCCCCTTATCATACCGATAGGTGCGGTCATTTTGCTGCTTAATATAGCCGGTGCCCTTAAGGTGTTCGATTTGATTAAAACGATGACGGACGGCGGCCCGTTTTTTGCTACCGATGTTGTTTCAACATATATATACCGTTACGCTTTTTCAAGCGAACTCGGACTGCCGAGACTTGGCTATGCTTCTGCTGCGGGCATGTTCTTTGCCTTGACTATTGTTGTTATTGCTGTCGTTCAGACAATGATTAGCCGTAGATTTAAGAAGTCAGGGGAGGAGTAACCAGGATGAGTGACACTAATGCAAAGCGGATATGGCAGCCTGCCGCGCAATTTTGCCTTCATGCAGTTCTTGTTTGCCTGGCATTCATGTGGGTATATCCGTTTCTTTGGATGATTTCGGCGTCATTCAAATCGAAGGATGATTTTTTTACCAAGGGTTTAAGTTTGATCCCATCCTCCATTGACGTTTCGAACTTCTCAAGGGCATGGAAAGAAGGGCATTTTGAGCAATATTTCATGAACTCGATTGTGATCGTCCTCTTCGTCACCGTAATTGTTCTATTCGTTACTGCTACATGCGGTTACGCGCTCGGCCGTTATGCGTTTATCGGTAAGAAAGCAATTGTAGCTCTGTTTGCAGCGAGTATCTTTGTACCGCTAGAGTTTGCGATTATTCCAATCTTTGAGTTGATCAAAAATCTCGGATTAATGAATTCGCTCGCTGGTGTCATCTTAGCCGAATCCGGGGGCAGTCACCTTGTATTTGTTCTGTTATTCGCTGGATTCTTCCGCCAAATTCCGAAGGAGCTGGAAGATTCGGCGATCATTGACGGCAGTAGCTTTATCCGGACTTTCACACAAATCATGCTGCCGCTCGCCAAACCGATTGTTGGGAGCGCGATTATTATGCAGTTTATTTGGACTTGGAACTCCTTCTTGCTGCCGTTGATTCTTACCTTGAGCAATCCCGCAATCCGGCCGCTTGCCGTGGGCTTGTATGCGCTGCGAGGTGAGAACATTGTGGATTGGACTGGAATTGCAGCGGGAGGTACGATCGCAATCGTTCCGATTATTGTCATATTCTTGTTTCTGCAGCGTTATTTTGTTGACGGGATTGCTGGCGCCGTTAAAGGTTAAGCAGCTCAAGAGTGAGATAAAATCATATGACAAGGAGAGTTAAAAAGATGAGAATATTATTGCTTGATTTGGACTCCACCAGACCCGATCATTTAGGGTGCTACGGTTACGAGCGAAATACTTCACCCAACATTGACAAAATTGCTGAGGAAGGCGTCAGATTTTCGAATTACTATACGTCGGACGCACCCTGCTTTCCTTCACGGACAGCGCTCATGACCGGACGATTTGGCATTCATAACGGAGTTGTTGGACACGGCGGCACAGCTGCTGACGTTCGGCATGAAGGAGAGGACCGCCAGTTCCGCAGCCGCTTAACGAGCGAATGTTTCCCTGCCTTATTTCGCTCCGCCGGTATGAAAACGGCTCTCATCAGCCCTTTCGGCGAAAGACATTCCGCTTGGACATTTTATGCCGGGTTTAACGAGATCCATAATACTGGAAAAGGCGGTATGGAGTCCGCCGAGGAAGTAACTCCCGTCGTAATGAATTGGATTCAGCAAAATGCGAAGCAAGATGATTGGTTCCTGTACGTCAATTATTGGGATCCACATACCCCGTACCGAGCACCGGAGGAGTTCGGTAATCCGTTCGCCGATGACCCTCTGCCCGAGTGGATTACGGATGAGGTACTGAAGGAACATACGACACGTAAGGTTGGCCCGCATAGCGCCCGTGAGATCAGCATGTTTGATAATAAAACGAATCCGAAATTCCCGCGCCACCCGGGAGATTTCACGGACCGTGAGGGATTGCGCCGTGTCATCGACGGTTATGACTGCGGCATCCGCCATATGGACGATCATATCGGCATGTTATTTCGTGAGTTGGAGCGACAGGGTGTGATGGAAGACCTCGCTGTGATCATTACGGCCGACCATGGCGAGAATATGGGGGAACTCGGGATCTACGGCGAACATGGAACCGCCGATCAAGGCACCTGCCGAATTCCAATGATTATCCGCTGGCCGGGCATGATGAAGAATCATTTGGATGAAGGTCTGCATTATCATCTGGATATTTTGCCGACGATAGCCGAGCTGCTGGGCAAGTCAGCGGCTCCGTCTTGGGACGGCACCAGCTATGCTGCGGCATTGCAGACAGGTGAAGCCTGCGGTAGGGACTATTTGGTGGTGTCCCAATGCGCGCATGTCTGCCAGCGCAGTGTACGCTTCGGCGATTATTTATACGTGCGAACCTACCATGACGGCTATCATTTGTTTGATAAGGAAATGCTCTTCAATCTGAAGGAAGATCCGCATGAACAGCACAATCTTGCACAGGCTGAGAGGAGTCTATGCAAAGATGCGGTGTACTACCTGAATGAATGGCATGACGAGATGATGGACTCGATGGAGTTTGATAACGATCCGCTATGGACGGTTATGAAGGAAGGTGGACCTTACCACGCCAAGGGACATCTGCAAGGTTACGTCAACTGGTTGGAACAGACGGGGAGAGCGTATGCGATTCCTGAGCTTAAGCGCCGGCATCCGGCGGAGTTCATGTAGGATGGAAAAAGAGGCTTACCCCTTGTCATTTATATGACTTTGGGGCAGCCTCTTTTTATCAAAATGATTATCTTCTAGCGTTGAAACCGACAAAAGCTTTCGTATTGAAATCGAACACGGCTGTCAACGGTCCAAGAAGCTCGTCTTGATCTGTGTTGTAAGTAACCGTCACGAAATTGCCGTTAGCAGCTTGAACTTCAGCGAGCAATTTCTTTTGCTCATCTGTGGAAGCAAATACGCCTGCTTCTTTAGCAGAAACGATTTGAACAGCAGCTTCGTCTTGTTTCGTTGTAATATGAGACACTTGCTCTTTTACTTGCGCCCACGCCAAGTTGCGGTACTCTTGAGCTGCCTCTGGCGACATTTTCGGAGTGCCGATTACAGGGGATTGAGCTTGAACAACGAGCAAGTAAACTGGGCTTTGAGGAGGAAGGCTCTTAGTCTCCATCGGACCGTAGTAAGCTTTAACTTTCGTGCCGGCTTTCAAATCTTCCCAATTCACGGATTCGCCTTGAGATGTCATAACGCGAGTTTCTTTACCTGCGTTCAGTACCAAACCATCGAATTGAACTTGCCAGCCGTCATCTGTATGTTTGACTTCTTTAATGGCATCTTCTTTGACCAAGCGGTCTGCATAAACGTTAATGTTTACTGCTTGAGCTTGACCTGGGTAGCTCATCGCCATCGCTGGTCCGAATCCGGCATCAATTTGAGTTCCGACCTTCAGATCGGCTGCAGTTAACGTTTTACCGTCTAAGCCTTTGATAACAGTGGATGAATCTACGTTTAAAATGACCCAAGTGCTGCCAAGCAGCTCGATGCGGGCACTACCGTCTTCTTTCGCTTGCACGCTTACAACGACACCGGTTGCACGCATCAAGTCAGCCGCTTCGTCGAGCTCGATTTCTTTGTTAGCTTCGTCATATTTTACAGTATATCCAAGCTGAGTTGCAGCATCGCGTACTGGGAGATAGGCTTTTCCATCGATGTAAACAGGTGTAAGTGCGCTGTCTTGTCCATTAACAACAATTTTTACATCCTTTTGCAGGTAACCTGTTACTTTCTCCACGATTCCTTCAGCCCCGACTGCCGCCGTTGTACCTAGGATCCCAGCCAAAGTTAATAGTACAGTTAGTTTCTTTTTCATATGATAAAGCTCCTTCCGGTTTTTGAAAAGTAGGTTTATTTATGTCGACAATTCATCAAACGGAAGTCGGTTCGAAAAGGTTGCAGTTGTCCTGAAAATTGTTTGATTAGTCCAGTAATACGTTTTCCAAGAGGTGATCTCGCCCTAGCTACTTGAGGGGATATTTAAGCTTTTTTTCGAATTCGTATCCTTCATTTGTTACCGGTATAATTGAGTCATTTTAATGGCTGAATTAGCATCTACTATATGAATCTTTTCTTTTCCCACACTTAGTACAGTTCTTGATGATTCAAGTAAAATGTGTTTAACTTCGCTTGATGTTAGACTTACATTATAAGAAGCAATAATAGCACAAATTGATGTTACTATTGGAGTAGCTGCGGATGACCCACTGAAGTATTTAATCGAATCAGTTTGAGAAAATCCTGTAGTTAATAAGTCTTCTCCAGGAGCACTAATATTGAAGCTTTCATAATTTGTATTAACACCTGTTTCACCATTTTTTTTTAATGTCGAAACAGCTATTAAGTCAGGAAATGCAGCAGGGTAAACATTTTTTTTGCTATTATCATTTCCAGCTGCTGCAACAATAACGGTACCTTTAGATAAAGCATTTCAAACACTTAATTCTAATACAGGGGTTGATTCAATAGCTCCTTGACTGATATTTATTATTTTCGCTTCTTTTTGAACTGCTAGATCTATAGCTTGGGCAAGCTGTTCTGAAGACATGCCTACAGAACTACCTACTTGAATTGACAATAGTTTCGCATCTGGCAAAAGTCCTTGTGGAGTTGTACGCCCGTTGCCTCTTCCTATAATTAAACCGGCAACGCGCGTACCGTGATCTTGGTTTGCACTTTTAGATAAATTGTCAAAAATGATTTGGTCAATATTATTTTTATTTAAATATTTATTTCCCGTGTAAATGCCGCTGTCAATAATAGCGATTAGTGGTAAATTACTTCCGCTCCGAGGAAAGATACGCTTACCATTTATAGTATTGATTACTCCACTTGATTTGGATGAATCGACAACGTTGTGAGTTTTAGAATAAAAAAAATAAATACTAAAAGTGAGGCATAGAAATATGCTAACCTTTACAATTAAATTTTTTTTCACTTATCTACCTTCTTTTAAACATGAAAATAATGCTAATAGTTAAAAATATTAATGCTCCTATCCAGCCAATTAAAGGAGAATAGGCGACCAAGCTTTTCCCGAAAATTGCAAATAACATACATATTATTGCTACGGCTATTGTTAAAATAATTGATGGTATCTTTTTCAATATTATCAGCTCTCCTACAGTTTATTGTTGTGATGTGTTGGAATATTTATCATCAATTTCCTTGATTATCGTCCTATCATCAATACCTCTATTTTTTTGTTGTCCTATAAAATTTGCTTCTTGTATACACTCAAAACAATTTTCACCATGTAAAGAAGTAAAGTCAATCATATAATGACCGATGACCGTTTGCATCTGTAATCATACATCCGCAATAACATCCGACTTTTTGGAAAACATCTTTAAATTGCCTAGCATAGCCATAAGCTTCTATGACTTTTGGATTCTTACTATTCAGTTGGCTAGCACTCAAAACAGGCTACTATTTTTATCTTTAGCTAGAACTATTTAGAGCATTGTCCAGAACAGTATCCAACAACTGAACCAGCCGCGATGTCTGCTCCCAGTAAGCAAACCAAACATCCAGCTCCTGCAGTTGCAGCGCATGCAACCCCACATAAAATAGAAAGTGTTGTTATAGCCCATGCCGCTATACCTTGTGATGCGAGACAGTCATTTAAACAAGACCAATAACCTTGTGGAAGTACAGTAGTACTTGATAATGATTGTTTTTCACCTGTAGATGTAATTACACTTCCAGATACAATTTTCCCTTCTTCGGTTAAAAGTGTATCGAAAACAGACAAATTGTTTTTCAAAACAATAGAACGAATTTGTTTTTGATCATTCTTCAATCCAAGAATTAAATAATCTTCGAGCACGGAACCCTTCCCGTCAAATGTTAGAACATAGTGGCTATCTTTTTCTGCATTACCGCTGATAGGGTAATATACAAAATAAACATTCGAATTATTTTGTTGTACTTTCATAATATGTCTTTTAGTTTCGTCTAAAGATAATGCTTCTGAATATTCAAGAAGTTTCGAGGAAACTTTTGGTAGTTTATCGGCATCTTTTATCCATTGGTCCAAATTAAGACTTTCAGCATCTTTTTCCGTGATTCTACTAAAGACAGGATTAGACGTCTCAGATGCTGCATCAACTTTTGAATAATAAGATAACATACCTGTTGCTGTGATAATCACAGCTAGGAATATTGCAATATAATTTTTGAAACTAAACATTTTTTTTGCGAATTTCAATTGATTTTCCTCCTAATTTAACTTTTATTTATTTGAAAGCTGGCCAGCTTATCAAAACATAAAGATATTGGTAATTCTACTTATATTTATAACATTTATATTACCATTAAAAGTATTTTTTGAATTAATTTTCTATTTTTAAAAGTATAGCACAATAATAGCACTAATAGTTTGAGGAAAATGTCATATTATAGGAGTTTTTATTGGGGAAATATTAATTAATGGTAAAGTTTCAAATTTTTATGTTTTAAGTATTTTCTTGGTTTTTTTAGTTTTTCCTCTAATTTAACTCTGGATTTGAGTATGTCTTCCATAAGAAAATACGGGTAGTCTTCACTCAAACCAGAGCAATTCGTTTTTCTGGCGGAAAAACGGAGTTCCTTATAAGGGAACTCCGTTTATAACATTACGAATATAGATGATATACGACAGCAGCTATTTCTTGCTAAATATGCGTCTTAGAATTGTGCGAAAGCACCCTCTGAGACTTCCTTTTAGAAAAAGTCAAAGATGCCAACGTAACGCCACCCACGATGAACACGGAACCAAGCATTTGCCGGGAAGTAACGAGCTGGCCGAGAACAAGATAGCCAACAATCATCGCAACAAACGGTTCCAGGTTCGAGAACATGGATGCCTTCGCTGCGCCAACCTTTTGCAGCTGGCTGTTCCAAACGAGGGTGACGATGCCGTGCATCAGGATAGCCGTGACAATGAGCAAGATCCATGCCCATGCTTCATGGCTGATGTTCCAGCCAGTCCCGCCCGCGAGCACAATCGGTACCATCGTGCCGAATCCAACCAGGGTCGAATACACGGTGATGATGATAGGCGGCAGCCTGCGAGCCAACAGACGTACTAAGACAATGGAGATGGCAAACGTAATCATCGTAATAAAAATCCATAGGTGACCGATATGAAACGCCAATCGGGAGCCGTTGAAAACAACGAGAAATATACCCAAGATGGCCATTAACGAGCCAACCAGCATGCTTATCGATAAAGTTTCTTTTAAAAATAGGGCTGCCAAAAGGGCTGTCGTAATGGGGGTTAGCGCGAGAATAAGCGCCGAGGTGGTCGAGTCGGCCGTTTCTAAACCTTGATAAAATGACCACTGGTTAATAAACACACCGATGATGCCTAGCAGGATCAGCAGCTTCCACTCCTGTTTGCTAATGGGAAGGAAGCGGTGCCAGATCCATGTATAGCCAACTAGAAACAAGGATATGAAGAGCAAGCGAGTCATGGCAATAAATAAGGGGGAGAATTGTTGGACAAGGATGTTGCCAAAGACAAAGTTGCTCCCCCAAACGGTCACGCAAAAGATTAACAACAAGTAGGAACGAAGCATGTAAGTGAATTCCTCTCAATGATTTCCCAGGTGTTTCTTCATAAACTTAGCGCACCAATACAAGATCACGAGCAGGCTCGATACCATCATACTAACCCAGACGGCTTCTAAATTTCCTAGTGTATATCGGCTTAAATAGCCCGCGACCAGTCCGATCAATGCGCAGAGCGGGATGAAATTGTCCACTTTGCCTTTGCTGAAAACGATGAACAGAAGAGGGACAATGAGTGCCGCGTAGATGATGCCAAAGAAAAAGAGCAGATCCAGAAGTGTAGGGGTATAAAAATAAGTAAGCGCAAACGACAGAATGCCGATCGCTATCGCCAACATATATCCCATGCGCATCTTCTGTTTCTCATTAGCGTCAGGCTTCAGGAGTGGATACACGTTGCCCGCAATGAGACTGATCATGGAATGCAGACCTGCCCCGAAAGCGGAGGTCACAGCGCCGAATGAACAGAGAACGAACAAAACCAACAGGAAGATGGTATCAATCTTACGGATAAGATCAAACAGGAGCGAATAAATGTTATTAAAACTGCCTGTAAAGATGACAACCATGATTAACGAAGAAAAAGCAAGCGGAACGGTTGCCCAGATGAGGCCGGAGAGCAGGAAGGTAGGCACGATTTTTTTGCCTTCGATCATGTACAGACGCTGCCACGTTGCTTGGTCGACGAAAATTTGCCCGAAGCCGATTAATAGGCCTGTGCACATAAAAAATAAGCCTTCATGATTGTTCAGCACAAGCAAATAAGGATGGTAGAGGCGAATGCCTTGATAGACGTTTTCAACCCCTTTGGCAATGAAGAAATAAAGCGGGATCAAGATCGCTGCGGCAAACATCAGGATGACTTGAACGAACGCCAAGCGCTGGATAAGCGCCATGCCGCCAAAGCCGACATAGATCACGCAAAGCAGGAAAAAACAAAGCATGCCGATCGAAATCGGAACTCCCAGCAGAATGTTAACAAGCACGCCGGCAGCCATTCCTTGGGTAAACAAGCCCTCAATGCTGGTGATAAGCAGAATCACAATCATCATCCAATAGCCGACGCCGTGCAGTTTATTTTGGAAAAAATCCCCAATGGTCAAGCCGTCGCCGTACTCTCTACGCACCTTTTTTCCCAGCCATCCAAAAGCCATTAGCGCGATAGCTCCCATTAACGCATAGCCAATTCCACCAAAGATGCCGTATTTGACGAGTGCTTCGGGAGAAGCAAAGATGGTAATTCCGGTTACCCATCTGGCTAAGATCGCTATGACCCCGAGGCCGATGCCAATCTTGGCTGCTCCCTGCGCATATTCACGAAATGATTGGTACTGCAAGATTATTTCTCCTTCTCGCGAAATTCTTTCGGTGTTTGGTTGGTGCTTTTGCGGAAAATGGTGCAGAAGTAATGCTGGCTGTTAAAGCCGCTTTTCTCGGATACGGTAGAAATACTCCACTCGGGATGGGCGATGAGATACTTTTTAGAAATCTGGATGCGGTACTGCATCAAGTATTCAGAGAACGACACACCAACCTCGTCATGGAAACGCCGGCTTAGATAGGTTGGGTTAATATGAACCTCGGCAGCAAGGTCGGCAAGCGCGAGCTTCTCCGCATATTTTTCATGGATAATAGTAAGCGCGTCATGAATGACATGGGAGTACTTGGATTGCGGCATTTTGTTGCGGTATTTGCTTAGAATATCCACTAATTCGCTTTGAATGACCGGTTTGGTCATATAATCCACTACGCCTAGTCGGATGGACTGTTTGGCATAATGGAAGTTTTGGTAAGCGGTGACGATAATGAATTCCATATCCTGATTGTGCTGACGCAGCTCTTCGCCAAGCTCCAGCCCTGATTTGCCTGGTAAATTGATATCCAGAAAAGCCAGATGAATTTTCACCTTTTGGCTGACGGCGGCAGCCTGGCTGCTATCGGATGCTTTGTACAAATTCCAATAAGGAAAAAGCGGATGAATCAGATACTCAAGCTGCTCCAGCTCAAGGGGCTCGTCATCCACGAGTAATACGTTCATTAAGTCACCTCTTTATAAGTTAGGTTCTAGGATGAAAGGCCATTTGACCTGCACTTTCGTGCCTGTCTCCGGGATCGATTGAATCTGCAAGCTGGCGTGATCGTTGAAGTAGAGATGCAGACGGCGTCTGATGTTATCCAAGCCATGGCCGCTTTTCTCCTCGATGGCTGCTTCCACTTGCTCCATCGTGCCATTATCGAAGACCGTAAGGTTAGCCATTTCTTGCTCGAGGAAAAAATGGATGTCCAGGTTCACGGCGCCAATTTTCCTCTCCAGCCCATGCTTAAACGCATTCTCAACGATGGTTTGCAAAACAAAAGGAGGGATATAGGCTTCCTGAATGTCTTCCTCACACGTTAGCGTGACCGTAAGGCGAGCGCCGAAACGCAGCTTTTGAATCTCGATGTAATACTCTGTGTAACGAATCTCCTCCCGAAGGGGGATGACAGGTTCCGTGGTTTTATATTTAAACTTAAGGAATTGGGAGAAAACCTCAAGGGCTCTGACCAACTCTTCCGTCCGTTCCAATCGCGCCAGGGTTAGAATCACATTCAACGAATTGAATAAAAAATGGGGCTGAATTTGCTGATTCAATTGGTTGTAAAGAGATTGCTGAAGCTCCTTTTCCAGCTCGATCTTTTTTGTTTTGTTTTCCAAGAGATCGATGCGCTTCTCGAAAACGAACAAAAATAATAAAGTAATAGCTCCAATAATTGGAGCTAGAATAAACAATAAAATGAGTAAGGTAAAACCCTCAAAGCTAAGCATGAGATCCCTTCTGCATACGTTTTAATATATGGTTTCTCTACCAGTTTAAATTATTCGTCATGATAAAGCGAATGAAGTCAATAATTACCTGAAGCAATCAAGTGGCAAGCGACTTGATGTCCTTCACTAGTGTAGCGCAGCTCGGGCTCTTGCGATTTGCACGCTTCGACGGCGAACGGGCAGCGTGTATGAAAGCGGCATCCTTGCGGCGGATTGATGGGAGAGGGAACATCACCGGTCAACAGGATGCGCTCCTTCTTTTCCTTCTGATTGGGTACAGGAATGGCGGAAAGGAGTGCTTTGGTATAAGGATGCTGCGGGTTATCGAAAAGCGATCTTTTATCAGCGATTTCTACGATTTTGCCCAGATACATGACCATCACCCGATCGGAGATGTGGCGTACTACGCCTAGATCATGAGAGATAAACAGATAAGTCAGTTTATACTGTTTCTGCAGCTTCTTCAAGAGGTTCAGTACTTGTGCCTGAATCGACACATCCAGGGCGGATACGGCTTCATCGCAGATGATCAGCTTCGGCTCCACAGCGAGTGCGCGCGCAATGCCGATACGTTGGCGTTGGCCACCGCTGAATTCATGCGGGTACCGATCAATATGGTCCGGCCGTAACCCGACGTTGTCGAGCAATTCTTTAATACGTTCTGTCCGCTTTTCCTTCGGAATGACGTCTTGTATGGCCAGCGCTTCGCCGAGAATTTGGCGGACGGTTTGCCTTGGATTCAGCGACGCGAAAGGATCTTGGAAAATGACTTGCATGTCCTTGCGCAGCTTTCTGAGTTCTCCTTTATTCAGGCCGAGGACATCTTTATCCTGAAAACGAATATCTCCTCCGGTGGGTTCATCCAGGCGCAACAAGGCTCGTCCTGTGGTTGATTTGCCACAGCCTGATTCACCTACAATGCTCAGCGTTTCACCCTCATAGATGCTAAAGCTGATGTCGTCCACAGCTTTTACATGGTTGACGGTTCGTCCCAAGATGCCGCCTTTAATCGGAAAGTATTGTTTCAAATGGTTGATTTCAACTAAAACGTTTTTCTCCACGTCACGTTCCACAGGTATGGTCATTGGATGGAATCCCCCGCTTTCCTATGCGCATCAGGCTGTGCGTCCCATTCTGGTGTATACATCCAGCAGCGAACCTGACTGTCGTTGCCGACATCGGTTAGCTCCGGCATCGTTGTCTGACATAACTCTCTGGCGTGAGGACAACGAGGAGCAAAACGGCATCCCTCCGGCATGTTGTACGGACTTGGGACACTTCCTTTGATTGCTTGCAGCTCTTCTTGGTCTTGGTCCGCGCGAGGCAGAGAGTTAAGTAACCCGATGGTGTAAGGATGTTTTGGATTGGCAAACAATTCGCTGGCATCGGTATATTCGACGATTTTGCCGGCATACATGACAGCGACGCGGTCACATGTTTCCGAAACGACGCCCAGATCATGCGTGATCATGATGATACTCATGCCCAGCTGTTTTTGCAGCAGCTTCATTAAATCGAGAATTTGGGCTTGAATCGTAACATCAAGGGCGGTTGTCGGCTCATCCGCAATCAGTATTTCCGGGTTGCAGGCCATCGCCATCGCGATCATCACGCGCTGCCGCATGCCTCCGCTCAGTTCATAGGGCTCTTGTTTGGCGCGTTTCTCCGGGGACGGAATGCCGACAAGACGCAGCATGTCGACGGCTTTCTCCCAAGCTTCTTTTCGGCTCATCTTCTGGTGATGGCGAAACACTTCCGCTATTTGTTCCCCAACTGTATACACGGGATTTAATGAAGTCATGGGCTCTTGGAAAATCATTGAAATTTCGTTGCCTCGGATGGCACCCATTTCTTTATCCGTTTTCTTCAATAAATCTTGCCCTTTGAACAGGATTTCCCCGTTAAGGATGCGTCCGGGAGGACTTGCGATCAGTCTAAGGATGGAAAGCGATGTGATACTTTTCCCGCAGCCCGATTCGCCTACAAGCCCGAGTGTTTCCCCTTTGTGGAGTGTAAAGTCAATCCCGTCAACAGCTCGGCTTACGCCTTCATGGGTAAAGAAATGTGTCTGAAGATTGCTTACTTCCAGAACCTTTTCTTGTTGTTTAAGCATCTCATTCCCTCCTTTTAATCCAGCTCGATACGTTTGTTGAAGTTGCGATACAGTACGTCGACTGCAAGGTTGACCAAGACGAAAATCATGGACGCGACCAGTACGCCGCCTTGAACCACAGGCAGGTCACGCATACGGATGGCATCTACAATCAGCCGTCCAAGTCCGTTGATAGCAAAGACAGACTCTACTAATACCGTACCGCCGAGCAGTACGCCGAATTGTAGACCAACCACGGTAATGACAGGGATTAGCGCGTTCTTCAGGGCGTGCTTATAGATAATAATGCGTAATTTCAAACCTTTGGCTTTGGCTGTTCGAATATAATCCTGGCGAATGACATCCAGCATGGTTGAGCGCGTCATCCGGGCGACAATGGCGGCACCTGAAGCACCAAGTGTGATCGCCGGGAGCACAACATGTTTCCAAGTTCCCCAACCTGCGACAGGAAAGATGTGCATTTTCACGGAGAAAAAGTAAATCAACGAGAGCCCGAGGCAGAAGCTGGGCAAAGATACACCGAGCAAAGCGATGATCATGATCGTAATATCCGATACCGTATATTGCTTCGTTGCGGATATGATGCCGGCAAGCATCCCCAAAACAATGGTGATGAAAATACTGGCCACAGCAAGTTCAATAGTGATAGGCAAACGAATCATGATTTCTTTAAAAACAGGCAGATTGGAACGCAGAGAGGTCCCGAAATCTCCTTGAACCACGTCAAAGACGTATTGGACATATTGAATAAATAATGGCTGATCCAGCCCCAATTGATGCCGAATGCGTTCTACGGTCTCAGCGGAAGCCCCTTCTCCTGCAAGCAGAACGGCCGGATCGCCCGGTACGAGCTGCATAATCAGGAACACGACTAGAATGACGCCGAGCAGTACCGGGATCATCTGGAGCAGCCGGCGAATGATGTATACGAACATGGATATCCCCCTTAAAGTCTTCCTTTAGGAAGACTATCTTCGAAAACATACGCTTAAAGACTACTGTTTCATTCTTGGATCCAGAGCGTCTCTGAGCCCGTCTCCAAATACGTTAAAACCAATAACTAATGTAGAGATTGCTAGTCCCGGAAATAAAGCCAAATAAGGGACTGTGAATAAAAAGTCGCGGCCATTGCTCAGCATGGCACCCCACTCCGGCAAAGGCGGTTGAGCGCCTAGTCCCAAGAAAGACAAGCCTGCGGCAGAGAGGATAGCCGTTGCGAGCCTTAGAGTCGCTTGAACGATAATCGGAGACAGGATGTTCGGGAAAATGTGCACGAAGATGATCCGCATATCGCTGGCCCCTAATGAGCGAATGGCGTCGATGTATTCCAATTTTTTAACCGACAAGGTCGAACCGCGGACGATCCGGGCGAACATCGGAATGGAAAATACGCCAATGGCGATCATGACATTGATTAGACTGGGGCCTAAGGCGCTTACGATGGCGAGGGCGAGCAAAATACCCGGGAAAGCAAGCAAAACGTCAATCACACGCATGATGATCGTATCCACCCATTTTCCGTAATAGCCGGCAAATAACCCGAGAACGATTCCGAAGAAGGCTCCGATAAATACGGCTACGAACCCTACAGAGAGTGAGAGGCGCGTCCCGACAATCAACCGGCTAAGCACGTCGCGACCCTTATCGTCCGTCCCCATCCAATGTTCGACTGAGGGAGGTTTTAGTTTGTTCACTAAATCAATATGATAGGGATCGTACGGTGCTAGCAGCGGAGCGAAGATTGCGACAAGGAAGTAAAAAAGAATCACGTACCCACCCAACATCGCTAACTTATTTTTCCGAAGCTTTAAATAAAATGTTCTCCACTTGCCAGGGCGAGCGGAGAGAGCCTGTTTTGGTAGCGCTTGCTTTTGTCCAGCATATTCAACATTCATCTAGCAGTCCTCCTTTGTTTAATTAAAGTTATCAGAAAACAAGGCGAAGTAAATAAGCTTTGGGCAACTCGTAAAGATACCTTAAATAGAAGTAAAGATTGTGAAAATAAAACACAGAATATTCTTTATAATTGAGGGAGTACGAGCAAATCACACCGAATTTTGGGAAAAGGAAGGAAGGGTGAGCAATTCGTGAGTTCATCTTATTGGTTAACCAATGTTCGTCTGGAGAGCGGCTATTTGTATGAAAATGGCGTGATCTCCGGGACAGAAACAGAAATCTGCCATCTGCGTATAGAGGGCGGTGTCATCCATGAAATCGTTACAGCGGATAAACCGCTAGAAACAGATCTTCCGAAGCAAGACGGAAAGAACCTGCTGTTGTTGCCATCATTTATTGAAAAACATGTTCATTTGGATAAGACGTTAATTGGGGATACGTGGCGTGCAGTCACCCCTGTAGCTAATATCATGGGACGCTTCGAAGTAGAGAAACGGATTCTTCCTTCACTGCCGACTTCGACCAAGGAGCGAGCAGAAAATTTGTTGGCTACGTTATTAAGTGCAGGTTCGACTGAAGTGCGGACGCATGTGGATATCTATCCGGAAGCAGGATTGCATAACTTGGAAGCCGTGCAGAAGGCGTTGGACACATATGAGGGGAAACTTTCTTATGAAATAGTAGCTTTTCCACAGCATGGCTTATTGCGATCCGGGTCCAAAGAGCTGGTTAGAGCAGCCCTTCGTGAAGGCGCTACGCTGATTGGCGGCGTCGATCCCGCCATGGTGGACGGGGACGTTGAAGCTTCTTTGCAGCAAATGATGGAGTTGGCTGTTGAGGCGAATGCGGGCGTCGATTTGCATCTGCACGATCCGGATTATTTGGGCACTTTTACCATGAGACGGTTGGCAGCGCTTACGATGGAAGCGGGTTTGCAAGGAAGAGTGGCAATCAGCCACGCTTTCGCTCTTGGCGAAGTGCCTGCCGGTGAAGCGGCGGAATTATCCGCTATTTTAGCCGAGGCCGGCATTACGATCATCACAAGCGCGCCCCACAGCAGAACGCTGCCGCCGGTACCGCTTTTGCATGAGAAAGGGGTAGCTGTCGCGGCAGGCTGCGATAATATTTTTGACACATGGCAGCCTTTCGGGAACGGGGACATTTTGGAACGGGCAGGCCGTTTAGCCGAACGCTTCCGTTGGATTGACGAATATTCCTTGTCGCAATCGCTCGGTTTCATTACCGGTGGAAAGACGCCGCTGGATCGAGACGGCAAACGCGCATGGCCTAATGTCGGAGATGAGGCTAGCGTGGTTCTAGTGGAGGCTACTTCCACGGCGGAGGCTGTCGCGAGAAGAGCTGAACGCAAGGCTGTCTTCTACCGCGGGACTTTGGTGGCAGGAGGACTCCAGCCATGATCGATTTATTACTCGTACATGGCGTTGTTATTACCATGGATCAAGATCGTCGCATTCTTGAGAATGGGGCTGTCGCGATTCATGATGGGAGAATTCTGGAAGTTGCTGACACCGAGCAATTACTGGCGAAGTATGAGGCGAAGAAAACGATCGATTGCAATCATCACTGTGTCCTGCCTGGATTGATCGATGTCCATGGTCACGGCGGCCATTCCATGTTCAAGACAATCGCCATGGACAATATCAGTTTCTGGATGCCGATCATGACGCATACGTATAAGCACTTTGTAACGGATGACTTCTGGTATTACGAAGGTAAGCTGAACGCGCTTGAACGTTTAAAAGCAGGGATCACGACAGGCGCCTGTGTGCTTGGTTCGATGCCTCGCTCCGACGATCCGATCTTTGCGCTTAATCATGCCAAAGCTTACTCCGAAGTTGGCATTCGGGAGATCGTCTGTACGGGTCCTTGCAATCCGCCGTGGCCGCATTCGTTCAGCCGCTGGGTGGATGGGAAGCGGGTAACCAGAGAAGTGACTTACGAAGAAGTGCTGCAAGGTGCCGAGTCGGTCATTGAAGCTTTGCATCACGCGCACGACGATCATATTCGTGCTTTCATCACGCCTTTTGTGATCGTTACTTCCGTGAACCCGTCAGCCCCGACGCCGCCGGATCAGTTATATGGCTTAACGGATCATGACCGATATCAAGCGAAAAAGATTCGCGAGATCGCCCGAAAATATAACACGCGGATTCACTCGGATGCCTTCGGAGGCATGATTCACCTGGCGATTCAAGATAAAGAAAACGCTTTGCTTGGACCCGATGTGCATCTGCAGCATTGCCGCGGTATTTCGTTTGATGAAGCGCGAATTTTGGCTGAAACAGGAACCAATGTGAGCTCAGCGCCAGGATTCGGACAAGTGAATGCGCGAACGCCCATTACGGAACTGATGGAGATGGGCGCAACGGTGGCGATTTCCACGGACGGTACCTCCCCGGCAGCCAGCTTCGATATGTTTCAAGCGATGCGCAAGACGCAGATGATTCATCAGGCAGCGCTCAAAGATTACTATTATTTGCCGGCCGGCAAGCTGCTTGAGATGGTGACCATTGATGCCGCCCGCTGTGTAGGCTGGGATGATGAACTAGGCTCGCTCGAAGCTGGGAAAAAAGCGGATGTGATTACGGTCAACATGCGCCAGCCGCATTTGACACCTGAGTATATGTATGTGCACCGTTTGGTCCATCAGGCCGTGGGGAGCGACGTAGACAACGTTATCGTGAATGGGAAAATCGTGATGGAAGATCGCAAAGTGCTCACCGTTGACGAATTCTCGGCACTTGATGAAGCGAATGAAGAAGCGAAGCGGACGATTGAGCGCGCAGGGCTGCAGAAATATATGGAACCGACCAAATACTTCTGGGGTCACACCAGAGCTTATGTGGATGAGAAACGTTTTGATCCTGAGTTGCTGTAAGAGATTACAAATTTGACAGGGAGAAAGGGTGTAACCAACATGAGTATGACAACGGCTTATTGGCTAACTAACGTTTGTTTGGAGAGCGGCTATCGCTATGAAAATGGAAGAATTGCAGGCACAGAAACGGAGATTTGCCACCTCCTTATTGAAGATGGGAAGATTGCGCAAATCGTGTCTGCTGACGCAAGCTTAGACAGCGATCTGCCTAAGCAAGACGCGAAGAGGCTGCTTCTGCTTCCAGCGTTCCGCGATATGCATATTCACATCGATAAAACGTATTACGGAGGGCCGTGGAAAGCTTGTTCCCCGCCCGTGAACATTTTTACTCGTTTAAAGGAAGAAGAGACGCTGCTTACAGAGCTGCTCCCAACTGCCAGGGCACGAGCGGAAGCGATGCTTGGACTGCTGCTGAAAAACGGCACGACCCACGTCCGCAGCCATTGCAACATCGATCCCTATATTGGCTTGAAAAATCTTGAAGCCACTCTGCAAGCTTTTGAAACTTATTCGGGCAAGCTGTCTGGCGAAATTGTAGCCTTCCCGCAGCACGGGCTGCTGCGCAGCAACGTTGTGGAGATGGCGCGCGAGGCGCTGCGAATGGGAGCGACATCCATGGGTGGCGTAGACCCGGCCTCGGTCGATCAGAACATTGAGAAATCGCTGAATACGATTATGGAATTGGCTGTAGAGGCAGATGCTGACGTGGATGTTCACATTCATGATCCGGGTCATTTAGGTATCTTCACTTTCAAAAGGCTTGCCGCACTGACCGAGGAAGCGGGTTGGCAGGGGCGCGTAACCGTCAGCCATGCGCTAGGTTTTGCTGACGTTCCGGTCGAGCTGCAAAGCGAAGTGGCCGAGTTGTTTGCTCAGCTGGGCATCGCGATCACCTCGACCGTGCCAATTAACCGAGCGACGATACCGATTCCGCTGCTCAAGCAAAAAGGCGTATCCATCTCCTTAGGCGACGATAGCATCACAGATCATTGGTCCCCATTCGGCCAAGGAGACAGTTTGGAAAGAGTCGGACGTCTGGCGGAGCGATTCCGCTGGAGTGATGAGCGCTCGCTAGCGCAGGCGCTCGGCTTTATTACAGGCGACAAGCTTCCGCTTTCTGCGGATGGCACCCGCGTCTGGCCAGCTGTTGGCGACGAAGCAAGCGCGGTGCTTGTTCACGCGAGTTGTTCGGCGGAAGCGGTAGCGCGGAGAGCCGAGCGTCAAGCGGTGCTGTATCGCGGGAATGTCGTTTCCGGTTCCTTGTAATCACCAAAGGCATAGTTTTCTCTCATTCGGGAGAGGGCTATGCCTTTTTTTTGTTGTAGGCAGCGGATATTTACTGGATGTTAGCGGAGTATCTTCCTATGATGGGGCCAATGTCATTCAATGGCCAGACAATAACGGGTGGAACCAGCAGTGGGAAATTATCGCAACCGGCGAAAATGATCCGGTGAAAATTAAAAACCGAGGCAGCGGCAAATTGTTGGATATGTCGGGACAATCCACATCCGATGGAGGGCAAGCCATTCAATGGTATGATAATGGCGGCCACAATCAGCACTGGTATTTATTATCATAAGCTAAATAAAACCGTCAAGGAGAGATGAACTTGACGGTTTTATTATTTATTCAATGAAAAGAAGTAAAGATTATATAAATACAAGTAAAGATTGTGAAACTAAATAATCTGAAAATTATTTATTATCTAAATAAGAAGGCCATTCATTCGTAAAGGGGATTTTGCATGAAAGATACTATGTTAGCGCTTTCCTGGTTGTAGCTTGTTTGCATATTAAAAATAGTAAAGATATTGTAAATAGACGTAAAGAATGTGCAATGTTCTAAAGCTATTTTTTTCTATAATGCTAATAAGCCATTTTAAAGTAGTAGATAAACGATAGAAATAGGAGGGTTTATACAATGAAAAGAAAACTTATTCTCGGCGGCTTTCTTGCGATATCCCTTGTAGGTATGTCCGTGTTGGCCGGATGCTCCTCTTCACCAGATTCGACAACAGATAGCGGAAAAGCCGCGGAAGCTTCCCAAGCGGGCGGTACGCTGACCATCGCAAGAAAAGCGGACGCGAACAACCTGGATCCGCAATTTATTACAAACATTCCTTCAGCGAACTACATTTATGGTAAAGTCTACGAAGGCCTGCTCATGACAGATAAAAATATGGAGTACAAGCCTTCTCTGGCATCAGAATGGAAACAGGTCGATGACTTAACTTGGGAGTTCAAGCTGCGTCAGGGTGTGAAGTTCCACGATGGCACGCCGTTCACGGCAGATGCGGTTAAGAAGACAATGGAGCGTGCTTTGGATCCAAAGGTCAATTCGCCAAGAGCAAGCAATTTCTCCATGGTCAAAGAAGTGAAGGTTGTGGACGACTATACTGTTCAATTCATTTTGTCTTATCCGTATGCTCCTATTCTGTCTATTCTGGCTAGCACCGAAGGCAGTATCCTTAGCCCGAAAGCCATTGCGGAACAAGCGGACAAGCTTTCCAAAAATCCGATTGGAACAGGTCCATTCAAATTCCAGTCTTGGACGCCAGGACAAGAGATGGTTCTTGTCAAAAATGATACCTACTGGGGCGAGATTCCGAAAGTAGATAAGGTTGTTTATAAAGTAGTTCCAGAGGATACTACGCGTGTCGCCATGGTGGAATCCGGCGAAGTTCAGATTAGCGATCAATTGCCTGTAACCGAATTAGACCGCGTGAAAAATTCTTCTTCCATGACGCTGGCTCGCACCGAAGGGCTTGGGGTAGAATACATCGGCTTTAATACGAAGAAAAAACCGTTCGATGACCCGCGCGTTCGTCAAGCATTCTCCTATGCCATTGAAAAGGACTCCATAATCAAAGGCGTTTATAATGGTGTGGGCAGCAAAGCGATCTCGGCTCTTTCTCCTAAGATGATCGGATTTAATGCTAATTTGGCCGAATATACGTACAACATCAACAAGGCGAAAGAATTGCTTGCCGAGGCTGGTTTTCCAAATGGATTTAAAACATCGATTGTGACAGATGATAGAAAAGAGCGCATCAACCTGGCGGAAGTGGTTCAATCTCAGTTGAAAGGGATTGGCATCGACCTCGAAATCAAAGTGATGGAGTATGGTGCTTACCTGGATATTACCGGTAAAGGCGAACACAATCTGTTTATCGGCGGTTGGGGCAATGCGACAGGGGATGCGGATTACAATCAGTATAATGTGTTTCACAGCTCTTCCCATGGAAGCAAAGGCAATCTGGCATTCTACACCAACCCGGAAGTGGATAAGCTGATTGAAGACGGCCGTCGTGAGAAAGATGTGGAGAAACGGAAAGAGATTTACGCCAAAGTACAAGATATCGAGATGAAAGACAGTCCGTTAATTCCAATTCGCACTATTGATCATGTAGCCGTAACAGCTAAAAATGTCAAAGGATTCTCGTTGAGTCCAATCGGATATCTGATGTTAAACGATGTTACCGTAAAGTAAGGGAGGTACAATGGAAACACAAAATCGCCGGTTCTACGGCAGCTTAAGCACATTTCAATGGTTTATTTTCCTGCTGGCCAATTCTGTCGCACTGCCTATCGTCATCGGTGGCATTTTTCACTTATCGATAGAGGAAGTTTCGGCGTTGATGCAGAGAACATTTTTGGTCGTTGGCTTGAGTTCTTTCATCCAAGGATGGTTAGGGCATCGGTATCCGATCGCGGACGGTCCCGCAGGTTCATGGGTCAGTGTGTTTGTGATTTTAGCAGACGTAGCAGTCAGACAGGGGCAAAGCTTGAAGGAAACGCTGCAAATTTTGGAGGGTGGATTCCTTATTGCGGGTCTACTCCTCCTAATCCTTGGCTTGAGCGGATATTTCCACCGATTGCTGTTCCTGTTCACCCCTCTGGTTACCGGTTCTTTTCTTTTGATCTTAGCGCTTCAACTTAGCGGTGTTTTTATGAAAGGAATGATCGCGTTACAAGGAGAATCATCCTTGCCCGATTATGGAACTGCAGCTATATCGTTTGGCGTTTTTATTCTCGTCATCCTTCTTTCGGTCAAAGGAAAAGGTTGGATCAAAAACTATGCCGTGCTGATCGGAATCTTATCCGGGTGGCTGCTATATACGCTGCTCGGTAAAAGTTCGGCTTCCGTTCATACGAACGAATCTTGGGTTAAGCTGCCGGAGTTGTTCGCATGGGGAAATCCGCATTTTAATGCCGGAATCGTGATCACGGCCATTCTGTTTACGTTTATTTTAGTTTCCAATACGATCGCTGCAGTTTCGGCTGTCAGCCAAGTAGTACCGGAAGCTCCGGGGAAGTTAAAAGAAACCTTGAATCGCGGCGGAATAGCCGGTGGAATTTCTCACTTCTTGTGTGCTGTATTCTCGACAATTGGCGTCGTCCCCTTACCGGTGTCCGCGGGCTTTATTCGACTAACCGAACAAACCCGGGTTCGCCCGTTTCTTGTGGCTTGTTTGGCCTTGTCGGGGATATCCCTGGTTCCGGTTATCGTTAATTTCTTGGCGCTGCTCCCAGGACCGATCGCTACCGCGGCCTTACTGGCATCATTTGTTCAAATGATCGGAATTGCCTTTCAGTCGATTCTAAAGGAAACACTGGATCAACGCCGATTGACGATTCTGGGCATTACGCTGCTGATTAGCATTGGACTTATGTTTCTTCCGTCAACAGCATTCCAAGGGCTTCCATCGATCTTGCAATATGTATTCAGCAATGGACTGCTTGTAGGCACGATGATTGTGATTTTGCTTGAACAACTATGGAAAGCCGATAAAGCATAAGCATCTATCTATAACAATTGTCGCTATCTCGCCTCACAGCTGGAGAAACGGCAATTTTTTTCGTTGACAACGGTCAGTGCAGCCGAATGCAACGAAATCTTATATTGCCCTTACAAGTAACTTCTGCTAAGATGATCTAGACTTATTAAAATAATTTAATAAGTGGTGTCGCCGCGGAGAAATCCACTATACAGGCGATGCTTATGATCGAAGGAGAAGGGGTGGTACGATGGCAACCATGTTCTTAGTTGTTATCTATTTGGCATTTATTAGCCTGGGAATTCCAGACTCCTTGCTGGGATCGGCGTGGCCCGTGATACGGCCCGACATCGGCGCTTCATTTGGCTTCGCGGGGATCTTGTCGATGATTGTGGCAGGAGGAACCATCGTATCCAGTCTGGCAAGCGGACGTTTGGTTCAGCGAGCGGGGACGGGTAAAATTACCTTGATCAGTTGCTGCCTTACTGCAGGAGCGTTGCTGGGGTTCTCAATGGCGCCTTCGATGATTTGGCTTATCCTTTTAGCCATTCCTCTTGGTCTGGGCGGAGGTGCGATTGACGCGGCGCTAAATCATTATGTGGCTGAAAATTATAAAGCCCATCACATGAACTGGCTGCACTGTTTTTGGGGTGTAGGGGCAACTATTGGGCCTATTATCATGTCATTTTATATCGCTGAACACAACTCCTGGAGAGACGGTTATACAACGGTATCTATGATACAGTTCACACTCGCCATTGTATTGCTTGTTACACTGCCTTTATGGAAACGTGTCGCGGTAAGCAGAGAGGCTGAGGGTCTAAACAGTGAGATTCCACAAGTGCAGGTCGGAGAGCAGATGCAACCTGTGGCTAGTTCCAAAGCTAGCGTGCTTCAGATCAAAGGTGTTAAACAGACACTTATCGCATTTTTGTTCTATTGCGGGGTTGAATCTACGGCAGGATTATGGGGAGCCAGCTATCTGGTTGGCGCAAGACATATGACAGCCGAGACAGCTGCCGGGTGGATCTCTTTATACTATGGGGGAATAACGATTGGAAGACTAATTACAGGGTTTATTACAATGAAATTCCACAATCGTGTGTTGATCCGGTGCGGTCAGATCATTGCCATTGCGGGTGGGGTCATGCTGCTGCTTCCTCTGCATCAAGTTTTCCTGGTTGGACTTATTTTGATTGGCATCGGGCTTGCTCCCATCTACCCTGGCCTGCTGCATGAAACGCCTGCACGCTTTGGTCGCGAAAATTCCGCCAAGCTAATGGGGTTTCAGATGGCTGTCGCTTATACGGGATCCACGTTTTTACCGCCGCTCTTTGGCTTGCTCGCTTCACAGATGACCATTAATTTGTTCCCTTTTATTGTGCTGGCTTTTATTGTTTTGATGATGCTGAGTACTGAGCAAGTAAACCGTATATTAAAATAAGGGCAATTCATTTAGCGAAATTATTTGCTAAACGAATTGCCCCTTTTTTTGCGATTCTGCCGTTAACTTGAAGTAGACAGCCTAAATTTCACACATTCCTCTATGGTTCATCGTAAATTCCTCCGGAAATGATCAGACGACAATGCCAATACATGTTCATATTGCGAACCTCCCTGCTTTTAAAAAGTAAAGCCTATGCTCTTAAAACCTCTTCGTGGCATCCTTTACCGGGAATTCAGATATTGCGTAAGATGACATATACCAATACTCCTGCGAGAAAAAGTGTTGAGACCAATGAGATTAACTTAAGGAAAGTTTCAACTCTTGATTTCATATCCATACCTCTTTTAATCATTGATAAAACGCAGGGAAATCGGCGTTTATTCTTTTGTTCTATAAACAATAAGAATGGAACTTCGTTGGAGTCCGGCATCATGTTTTCCTGTCTTCAGGATAGAGCCGTAGCATACGTTAATCACCTGATCATCCGATAGCTCAGTCAGAAATTGATTAGCTCTCGACTCTGCGTAGGATGAATCCGTGTCCAAAAATTCTTTAACTTGAATCACCTTTTAAACCTCCTTTCACCAAATAAATGAAATGTAAAAGAAATACAACAAGACATTCCGATTGAGACGTGGAATGTCTTGCGTATTCCTCTGACCATACCACTGAAAGAAAACGCTGTCAACCTTGAAGTTTGGTAAATTTGTTACTGTAGATGAATAAATCTGTGCCTTATTTTATCATCACTTCATAAATAATAATGAATTACAACCAAGTGTGAGCTCGAATAGACGTGCAGGGATCACAGCGTCAGTGGAACCTGTATAAAAGGAGGAAGCTGAGTGAGAAAGTTTCGATGTTTGGTAGCAGATGGAGAGGGGCCGGTTGCGCATGCGGATCGTCTGGAGCGTCTTTTTCTCTCCTTTGGAGGTAAATTTGAATTGGTAGGTATCGCTTATTCGAGTGAGGAAGCGATAGAAATTGCTGTAGAGAAGCAACCGGATATCATACTGATCGACATTGTCATGCCGGATATGAACGGCATTGAATGGATCGAGGGGTTAAAACCTAGGCTTTCTGCCTCAGCCGTTTTTATGATTTTAACGGCTTATGAAGACTTTGAGTATGCCAAACAAGCAATTAAGCAAAATGTGCTGGATTACATCATGAAGTCATCATCAGATGCGTCCGTTATTCGAGCGGCTCTGGAAAGGGCTGCAGATGAAATAATAGCAAGAGAAGAACAGGAGGAGAGGCTGAGCAAACTGCAACGAGCCTCTCTCGAGAATATATATAGGCTCCGTAAGCAAGTTTTAGGCGAACTGTTCAGGGGAGAGGCCTCAGCAGTTACCATAGGGGAGCTCAGTGAAAACCTTCGAGTTCAACGAGAGCTGCATGCCTATAATGCCATTGTGATCGAGCTCTGCGAATATGATTCGTTCATACGGAAAACTTCGACAAAGGACCAAAGGATGCTCAAATATGAGGTGTTGGGCATTATCGAGAAAACGATAGACAATTATGCCAAAGGTTTCGCTTGTGAAATTAGCGAAAATCAAATGCTGGCTGTTGTTTCATGGCCGATGATGTCAAGTGCAAGAAAAAATGAACAGCAGGCCATGGAGCTTGGACAAGCACTGTTAGTCCAGATCGGTAAGTATATGAATCAAAACATGAATATTGCCTATAGTGGAGTGGCTAATGGGTGGGGGGAATTGGCCGAGGCTTATCACCGTGCCTATGCCAAAGTTAAAGATTTATTTTATATGGAAGAGGATGGTAAGGTTTTTGGTCCCTCTTATCACACGGCGCCGCTAAAAGGTCATGAAGAGGCTATCGAAAAGGAGTTCTGGGGAGTGATGAATTGTCTCAAGCTTAACGTTGCGACAAAAGAGTTAACCTATAGTTTTGAGCGATTGGCACGAAGGGTCAAGGAAGGTCGAGTGGACCGGGAACAGATAGAGAGACGCCTATTGGAGATTGTCAGTGCAGCGCGTGATGTAGTCGGAAAGTTCACAGGAGAATCTGGAGGAATCTGCTTATTTGAATCCAAGGATGGAGTATCGTGGGAAAACTCCCCGAATCCGAAAGTGCTCGGGTCCAGGTTCCTGTGGGAAGATGGGAGCAGGAGTGAAAGCCCGTTGGATCGCCCACAGATATTGTTGAAGGATGGGAAACCCCATGTGTTGTATGGGGCAATCTGCCGCCACACTCCGGCAGGAGAAATGCTCTCTCTAAGTGTATTCATCCCTTTGCACGTTCCGGACCAGGTCATGAAGATTGGAAACGGGCTCATTTAATCATGAGCTCGCTTTGCATTCTTTTAGACCATATGCAGTTTCCGAAAATCAGAAGGGGTCATTCCGACATGTTTTGCGAAAACCCGGCTGAAATAAAATGCATTTTCGTACCCACAAGCTTGTGCAATAAACTCTACAGTTATATCCGGGGCCGCAAGCAGTGTCTTTGCTTTTTTAACTCGTAACTCGATTAAATAGTTCATCGGTGTGATTCCAAAACACTGTCGAAATCGTCTGGTGAGATGCACCTTATTCAAATGAAACTGCTGTGCGATATCCGTTAGATAAAAACGATTAAAAGCACTTTCTTCAATTAAACGCTTAACCTCAGCCATTGCTGCATCTTCTTTAACTTTACGGCTGCCTCTTTGCACTTCCAAGTAATACAGAAGCCAAATATCATTAAGAAAATGTTCTCTCAGTTTAGCCACATTTTCTGTAAATCGGACTCGGTCGGTTTTTCGTAAATGATTGAGGGTAGAGGCAAGTCTATCTGATTCTTTGATGCTAAATTTATGCAACGAGAGAGAAGATAGCATAGTTCGTATTTCTTGGTCGATTTGGCTGTGTGTTTCTCTCCAATTAAACAAAATAAAATGGAAAGTTAGAGTTCCATTGGCGATTTCACGATGGAAAGCTGTATGTGGAGGACAGATTACAATCTCTCCGGCGGAGGCTTGGCCGCTAATCCCCTCAATCGAGTACTGGAATGTACCTTCTTCTACGATAAATAACGTCCACGATTCATATTGATCAAAAGGAAGAAGAAATTTGCTAATACTCTTCCAATAGGTATACGCACGTATAGCCATCGTATATTCGCTTCGCCGCTGCATGGTATCGTCCTTTCACTGTGAAATAATGTCCAGATAACTGCTGCTTTTTTCATGGTTATGCGTTACAAGCATTATACAGAAAACATTGAAAATTTGATATATAACCTAGCAACCGCGTTTCATTGAAGAAAAGCGTTTTACCCCATACGCGTGCAGTAGCATTGAAAGGGGGGCGTATGAAACCAGTTTGTCTATCCAGGCTGATCTTAGCACCGACTTGTCGGTACTCTGAGATCAGCTTATTCACTTCATAATCCATTTTCAAAACTGGGGAGTTATATGGATAATGCATAAAACTTTTGCAATCAAAAAATTTTGAAGGAATTCAATAAAATAATGAAATGTCGACTTTTTTATGATGATATAATTTTTTTCAATTAGCCATCCAATCCCCATATCGTAGTGCTATCACATGTAATTTTGAAAGGATAAGAACAGCTATGGAATGGAAACTTATCACACCTGTACTTTCAATTACCTTGGCGCTCGGAACTGCAAGTTGCGACAGCAATATGGCAACCCAAGTCAGCAACTTAACGACGGCTCTAGCTGCAAATGGCAGTAAAGACAATGCGATTATTTTGAAGGTTGCGATGTGGGATAGCGATAGCGATTTTTTGAATAGCTGGACTATGAAAGTTAAAGAGTTTTCAAATGTGATGCCGAACGTAAAAATCGAACTCGAAGCATTCAAAAGTGATGACGATTATTTGCAAGCGATGAGGGTCCGATTCGCCGCTGGTGAGCTCCCGGATATCATTGAGTTGAAGCCTAATTTTATTCATGATTTTAAGACCGAGCTGCTCCCTCTTGAAAGCCTGAGTGTTACAGCGAAGAATAAGAAAGCCAAGCAATTTGCTGTAGACGGTGAAATACTCGCGCTCCCTTTGATTTCTTTTCCTGAACTTGTTTATTATCATCCAAGTGTTTTTAAAGAATTAGACATAAGTGTGCCGACAACATGGGAGCAATTTGTAGGCGTGTTAACTCAGATTAAAAAGAGTGGTAAGTATCAACCCTATGCTATGGGAGGTAAGGATTCCTGGACGAATTATCCATTTAATGAGTTTATGCCGCTTCTTTCATCCGGTGATGAAAACTACTATGACAATATGGCCGGAACGGATAAGCCGTTTGAGAAAGGTTCGCCTTTCTATAAAGCCTATACGGATATCCAAACCCTTTATGATGCTAAGGTTATGGGGGCTGACCCTCTCGGATTAAGTAATGACCAGGCTACGGGATTATTTGAAGCGAAAAAAGCCGCCGTCATTGCCGCAGGGTTATGGTATTTACCGCAATACAAGTCAAGGGTGGGAAATATGGATGATTTGGCCGCATTCCCACTGCCAGTTCGCCATTCGGAGACCGAGCCGCTGAAAGTCATGACTTTTACGGATAATTTCTTTGGTATTAACAATAAGTCCAAGAACATTGAGATAGCTAAGAAGTTCCAAGAGTGGATGTTTTCCTCAGATGCCTACTCTTTTTATGTAAACAAGAAGCAGGCGAACTCTGTCATGGAAGATATCGAAGTAGCTGTTCCGTTCTTGAATGATTTCTACAAAGCAAACAAAGTTGAAGAGTTCAACTACCGCCCTGGCGGCGAAGAATTCCATAAATATATAAATTCGATCCAATTGGACTGGAAAAAACTTGGACAAGAAATGATGGGCGGAACGCCGCTTGATCAGATTGCTAACGATCTGAATTTCAAATGGATGAAAGCCAGAGCATGGGACGCAAGCTCGGGTCCTCTCTAGACTTTATAAAAACGTAAGTTTGTTACTGATAATGAATAAATTTATTCCTTATTTTTAGTTAAGCGTTACATTAGAATGCAGATAGCTTCCATTAGGACTGACATGCTAAGATAACCAAAAGTCTCGTTTGAATGGGGCGCTAGCTTGAGAGGGGGATTACGTGTTTCAACGAGTTCGCAGACTATGGCCTGCCAAATTGCAAAATCGTATATTCCTCAGTTTCCTGCTAGTCATATTCGTTCCCTTCTCCCTTCTGCAAATTCATAATTACAATCAAATAGAAACGATTATCGGAGCCAAAATCAGTGAACAGAACGTCACTCAGTTAAGCCAAATGAAGTTCCAACTCGAGGAGATACGCCGGACCGCTCTGATTTCGGTTTTACAGATGGAGCGAGACACTGGTATTAGGGAGTTGTTGACCCAAGCTCAAAACTTACCGGGAGCAGAATCAACTCGTAATGTCGAGGAGAAATTGGATGCAATGAAAAGCACCTTTTTACCGAATAGTGTATTCATTCAATATACGTTGGTCCAGGAGAACGGCGAGGCGTATACATCTTTGCCACATGCTGAGAACAACGAAGGTCCACTGCATGCTCAGTTGGCTGGCGAGTTAACCGCCAAACTACCGCTCCGAAGTCAGCTGTTAAAGTGGGAGTTCGAACGAGCACACAATGGGCTGGAGTCGGGGGCTGAGACAAGAAACGTTTTGTCCTTATATTCGTTTTCTAATGCTGCAGGCGGAGAATGGTTGCGAGCGCGAGCGAGCATCGATATCGATGGGTGGTTGCGAAACTCAGCAAACAGTATTCAGATCAAGCAAAACTATTATGTGTTAGATCAGCAAGGCGCTATCCTTTCTCAGTCAAATGCCGGGTTTGTCATGGAACCTCTTATTACATCGAAAATTCTGAATAAGGAGAAAAGTGTGACAAGCGCTTATATCTTAGATAAATCTGGTAGGTACATCTTTAACGCTATCTATATTCCTTCCACATCAAGTTATTTGGTCAGTCAGTTTCCGCTCGATTTCTTCTTTGGGGATATACAAGCCCTCAAAGAGCGGGTGTTCAGCACTTACCTGCTGTTTATTGCGTTTTTCATAGGCATCTCCTTCTTGACCCTATCCACGCTGACCCGTCCTCTTCGGCTTCTGGAGGCAAGGATGAAAGAAGCTGCGGAGAAAAGGATGAATATCAAATTATCCGAAGATCTGCACAGGGGTGAAATTTTGTCCTTCGTTCGTGCATTTAATGGGATGGTCGACGATGTCACAGGCTTGATTGGGCAGCTCAAATTAGAAGAGAGGCAAAAAGAAGCGATTCGGTTTCAAATGCTGTTGAACCAGATGAACCCGCACTTTTTGCTCAACACGATCAATACGATTAAATGGAATGCCAGTAATTCCGGTGATGAAACGACTGCGGAAATGTGCAAAGCGTTAGCTAAACTGCTGGAAAGCAGTCTGAACACAGATAAGGATCTGGTTTTTCTTCATGAAGAGTTGAAGTTGCTGAATTCCTATGTCTACATTCAATCGTTTCGGTACGACCACCGTTTTGAGGTGCAGTATGAAGTCCAGTCAGGTCTGGACTATGCGCTAGTCCCGAAGCTAAGCCTGCAGCCGCTTGTCGAGAATGCCATCCAGCACGGGCTTGTATACCGCAAGCAAGGGGGCATTATTAAGCTAAATGTGGCCTGCGAGGACCGTTTTCTCATAATTGATGTACAAGATAACGGTGTGGGGATGCAGAATCAGCAAACGTATGCGCACCGAGTACGGAAGGGAATCGGTTTAAACAATTTGCGTGAACGATTATCGCTTCTCTACAAGCAGGATGGCAGTCTGCATCTGATTCCGCAAGAGGAAGGGACGCATGTTCGAATCACAATACCTTTATTATTGTCGAATCCATATCAGTCCAAGTAATCATTGTTCGATAAGAAAAGGGGGGCAAGCGATGTGGAACTTGCTGCTGTTAGAAGATGAACCTTTCGTTCGCAGGTCTATACGCCAAGCCATCGATTGGGAGGCACTCGGTTTCAGAGTTGTGGCAGAAGCCGAGGATGGAGGCGAGGCTTGGGAGCTCATGCAAGTTCATCAAGTCGATGTGGTTTTGTCTGACATCAGGATGCCCATCATGAGTGGCATCGAGCTGATCCGGATTGCGAAGCAGAAAGGTCATGAGGCCGAGTTCATCATGCTTACCTGTGTGAATGAATTTGAATACGCGAGACTGGCGCTCCAGTATGGAGCTGTGGGGTACCTGCTTAAAGCTTCTATGGATGTGGAAGAACTGAAAGCGCACCTGCTAAAAATAAAACAAAGTTTAATCAAGAAGCGCGATCAACGAACGAAAGCGCCTATGTTCAACTTGTATCATAAAGTTTGGAGATCTATACATGGCCTAGAGGAGACGGAGCAAGGGGAGGATAACGAAGGACTGTCCCCACTACCTGCATATGTGCGCCTATTTGTCGGATCAGCCAATGACATTTCAGCAGGAAATAGTCAAATTCTCGACCTGTTCGACGCGAATTGCCGTGATAAATTACTCATACACCGATTTGTCGAGTGGGGAATTGCCACCCTATTTGTTTGGTCGGATGAGAAGGGGGTTCCGGTCGCAGCGCTTCCAAAGGAACTCATTTGCACCCCTTGGCAGACATCTGATGCACTGAAAGAAGATTGGGCATCGTTGCTCCAAGAGCTGGGGCGATTCTGGTACGATCTTAAGCCCACTCAAGCAAACGGATTGCAAGTTGAAAACATATCTTGGAAAAAAGAGTCTCTTGTTCTTTCGCTATTCGAAGCCTCCCAGTGGGATGAATGCGATAAATCTTTACAATGGATATGGAATTCCTTTAGAGAACAACAAATAGCAGTGGCTGTCGTAAAAGAAACAGCTGACCGGCTGGACAAGTCGTTTGCCAGGCTATCCAATCAGGCTCCTGCCGGGAAGGCAGCCTGGGCCGCAATGGAAAGTCATGAGGATTCCTTGGAACAACTCATAGACCGGGTTCACTGTTATTCCAAACATAGGATTAAGGGGACCACTACGGACCATCCAGAGATCAATAAAGTCATTGAATACGTGAACAGGAACTATGATAAGGAACTTACGCTTAAGGGGATGGCGAAGTACGTAAACATGGGAGAGCAGTATTTGAGCGCTTTATTTAAGAAGAAAACCGGTGAGCAATTTATTCAATATGTCTTGCGTATTCGAATCGAGCGGGCTTGCTATTGTTTGGCGGAGACGGAACTGCGCGTTGCGGAAATATGCGAGCAAGTTGGCTTTGTCCATTTGAATTATTTCCTGAAGCAGTTCAAGAAATGGACAGGAGTAACCCCATCGGAGTACCGCGAAAGTAAAAAGGCAGTATGGAAGAAACCGCTGGACGTCGAGGACCTGTAAAGCTTTTTCACATTCTAGAAGAGGAGGCAGAAATGAAGTTGATTCCATCCTATCTGAAAGATTATGAGAAGCTCTATGTCTCCGATCCGCGGGAAGCAGGCGTTGCATGGTTTCGGGAAGCCAAGTTTGGGATGTCCATCCATTATGGTCTGTACAGCCTTCTACGCCGCGGAGAGTGCATTATGTATCATGATAAAATTCATGTAGCCCATTATGAATGTCTTGTCGACATCTTCACGGCTGAATATTTCAATGCGGAGGAAATTGTTGATTTGGCTATCCGGTCAGAAATGAAATATATCAATTTCACCACAAGACATCATGACAGTTTTTGTTTGTTCGAGACCAAAGAAACCAGTTTTAATAGCGTCAATTCGCCAGCTGGAAGAGACCTACTTAAGGAATTGGCGACAGCCTGTGAGAAGAGAGGAATTGGTTTGTTCCTTTACTATAGTTATGGAGCAGACTGGAGACATCCCTATTATTTGTCCAATGAATCGGGAGTACCGTGGTCCCGTCCTGACTACCCGGAGACCGAACCGACCTACCTGTATAGAGAAGAGAAAGATTTTCAGCATTATATTGCTTTTATGCACGCTCAAATCAGCGAGTTGTTGACGAATTACGGTGCGATTGCAGGCATGTGGTTTGATGTGAATACACCCTGCTATTTGCGGCCGGATTTGTTCCTTGTTGAAGAAACATATAACTTGGTACGCCGTTTGCAGCCGCAATGCTTGATTTCATTTAGACAAGGTGTGACAGGTACCGAGGATTTCATGTCTCGTAATTTGCGGTTGATCCCACTGGAGGAGCAACTCAGAACCATAGGAGCATCGCAAGAAGCAATGGATTGGTCTAACGAGGTCATGAAGAAACACATGAATAAAAGAAATGAAATCTGTACGGTCGTACAAACGAAGGGCGGAGGGTACATCAGTGCCCTAAACCATCTTAGTGCGGATGAAGTCATGTCGAGACTCGGGTACGCCGCTGAACAAAACTGTAATTTACTCGTCAATACAAGACTCTACGCAGATGGTACGATTCCATTTGAAGATGGCAGGGTATTGTTAGAAATGGGCAAGCGACTTCGAGGAGGCTTGCATTCCAATAACCTTATTTCTTCCACTTGGTAAGTAATTTGGCTTTAAGGGAGATGAGAGTACTAGTCGCAAGGATTCCAACAGACTTAGTACAGGGAGGTATAACAAAGATGAAAATTACGGGTTTGGAACTATTTAAGGTGCCGCCGAGATGGTTGTTTTTGAAAATAGAAACGGACGAGGGGATCACGGGATGGGGGGAGCCGATTGTTGAGGGAAAAACGAATACAGTCGCAGCTGCTATCAGCGAAATGAGTGATCATCTCATTGGCAAAGATCCAATGCGGATCGAAGATATCTTTCAAGTCCTGTACCGTGGCGGTTTCTATCGCGGAGGCCCGATTCTGACAAGTGCCATTTCCGGCATCGAGCAGGCGCTGTGGGACATTAAGGGCAAGTTTTACAATGCCCCTGTCTATGATTTGTTAGGCGGCGCATGCCGAGACCGTACTCGTGTGTACGCCTGGATTCAAGGCAGCAGCCCTGACCATTTGGCGAGTTCTGCTCTGGAAAAAGTTGCAGCAGGCTTTACCGCTGTGAAGATGAATGCGACAGAGGAAGTCCATTACATCGATTCGCTCAGCAAGGTAGATGCGGCGATTACACGCATGGCGGCTGTTCGCGATGTCGTTGGGAGGGACATCGGCATCGCCATCGACTTCCACGGGCGTATTCATAAGTCGATGGCAAAAATTCTCGTCAAAGAGCTGGAGCCGTTTCGCCCAATGTTCATTGAAGAGCCTGTTTTGCCGGAAAATAATGAAGCACTGAGGGAGATCGCGCGCCATACTTCCTGCCCGATCGCTACCGGGGAGCGCATGTACACGCGTTGGGGCTTTAAAGATTTATTAACACAAGGCTATGTGGATATTATTCAGCCGGATCTTTCTCACGCGGGCGGCATTCTGGAAACTCGGAAAATCGCCGCAATGGCGGAAGCATATGACGTCGCCGTTGCACCGCACTGTCCATTAGGGCCGATAGCGCTTGCCTCCTGCCTGCAGCTCGATACTTGTTCGCCTAACGCTTTCATTCAGGAGCAAAGCTTGGGCATTCACTACAGCCAGGGCAGCGACATGCTCGAGTACTTGAAAGATCCTGCTGTTTTTCAATATGAAAAGGGGTTTGTCAAAAATCTAACTGCTCCAGGCCTCGGCATCGAGATCAATGAAGAGGTTGTCCGTGAAAAGTCCAAGATCGGCCATAATTGGAAAAACCCCGTTTGGCGTCAAGAGGATGGCACAGTAGCGGAATGGTAGATGGCATGAGTTAAACATAAAACGGATTTTTGAAAAAATGTCGTGATCCTGGCCTCAAGGCTGGAGAAACGGCATTTTTGCGTTGTAGATGTCCCAAATATGAACGCGAGGTTGACGATCTTATTGATTTAATAATATAATTTCTAAAGTTAGGATAAATAATTTAAGGATAAGAGATGAGAGTTTAATTTTTCATAATAGATTTTATTTCAACCATGATAGGGGGATTTGAAAGTGGAAATAGGTGTAGATACATTTGTTGAAACAACGCCGGATGCTCAAACAGGCAAAACGATAAGTCACGCGGAGAGATTGCGAGAGGTTGTAGAAGAAATTGCTCTAGCCGATCAGGTTGGGTTGGATGTATTCGGAGTTGGCGAGCACCATCGTAAGGAATTCGGGGATTCCGCTAGTGTTGTGGTGCTGGCAGCTGGGGCGGCTGTGACCAAAAAGATACGTTTGACCAGTTCGGTTACCGTACTTTCAGCTGCGGATCCGGTCCGCGTGTTTCAGGAATTTGCAACATTAGATGGCATTTCCAATGGCCGCGCAGAAATTATTGTGGGTCGAGGCTCTATGGTCGATGCGTTTCCATTGTTTGGTTTTGACTTGAAGGATTACGAAGAGTTGTTTGAGGAGAAACTGGAATTATTCTTGAAATTAAGAGAGTCGGAGAAAGTATCCTGGAAAGGAGGGCATCGTCCCGCCTTTACGAATTTGGGTGTTTATCCGCGACCTGTTCAGACCCGTCTCCCCGTTTGGATTGGCAGCGGAGGGAACCCGGAATCGGCAATACGCGCAGGCGTACTAGGATTGCCGCTTGTTTTGGCTATCATTGGAGGGAGCCCCGTGCAATTTGCTCCCATTGTGAAGCTTTATAGGGAAGCAGCTGCTCGTGCAGGACATGATGCTTCAAAATTACCGGTGGCTGTACATTCACTCGGTTTCGTCGCCGAAAGTACCTCCCTTGCGGTTGACAGATATTTTCCGCCTACTCAGGCCTCAATGAATATGTTTGGCAAAGAGCGCGGTTGGGGACATTACAGCCGAGCACAGTTCGATGCCTCTCGAAGTCTGGAAGGCGCGCTTTATGTAGGCGATCCCGAAACAGTGGCTAACAAAATTGTGTATATGAGCAAACATTTAGGCTTCACGCGGTTTTTCATGCATTTACCTGTCGGCACAATGCCTCATCATGAAGTTCTTAAAGCCATTGAGTTGCTGGGAACGGAAGTTGCGCCACGGGTTCGGGAACAGATCGCAAGAATGGAAGTTAAATAAGCATTTAATAAAAACTAGCCAAAAAAACACTCCAATGAGGCCGATTAGGTTATCAATGGAGTGTTTCTGTGTTTGAATACGACTCATCATTTCGTAATAGCTGTAATTTATCTTTTGGTTTTTTCTAAAAATATTATTTTTGTATATTACTATCGAAATTAAAGTTTAATAAATATAATAAAATAAATAAGTAGTAAACACAAAATGGTTGAGGAGGATAAACTTATTATTGCGATAATTGCATCTATACTTGTAGGATTAGTGGCACTGGAGCATGTATACATACTTGTTTTGGAAATGTTTTTGTGGACTAGCCCTCGCGGGATGAAGGCATTTGGTATGACAAAAGAGCAGGCAGAGGCAACGAAGTCGCTGGCAGCGAATCAAGGGTTGTACAATGGATTTTTGGCAGCCGGGCTCCTATGGGGACTTGTTCATCCTGATGCGTTGATTGGCCACTCGATTCAAGTATTTTTCCTTGTCTGCGTTATTGTTGCGGCCTTGTACGGTGGGGCAACCGCTAAGAGATCGATTTTGCTCACACAAGGATTGCCGGCTGTGATTGCTTTGCTGTTTGTTTGGCTATAAGACGGTTCATGCAAAAGAAGAAGGTCCTGTCATGTGTGGGGCCTTTTTTGTTGTTCATTCTCAAGTGAGCCGGAAGTTCAGAAGAATTGTTTTTTATAAAAGAATTCTACCTGTGCGGGAAACGATACAAAGGATAAAATAGGTGTATTGTGAAGGAGAAATGTGGTGAATTTTTTTGGAGATTATGACTTATCATCATATCGTCACCAGACTTCGTGCAGCGGGTTGTGTATTCGCAGAAGAAGAAGCCAGAGTGCTTATTTCAACTGCGAAGGAGCCGGTTCTTTTAGCCGAAATGGTAGAACAGCGAGCCTTAGGTTATCCGCTTGAACATGTCATAGGTTGGATGCCGTTTTACGGCCTTCGGATAGAGATAGATCCTGGAGTATTCATTCCCCGTCCTCGTACAGAATTTCTCGTCCGTCGGGCCGCTGAAGTTACCAAGTCAGGATCGATCGTCGTTGATCTGTGCTGCGGGTCAGGTGCGTTGGGCGCAGCCTTGGCCGCAACAATGGAAAGAATAGAACTGTATGCGGTAGATATCGACCCGGCAGCAGTGCGATGCGCCCGCCGAAATATAAGGGCAGCCGGGGGGCAAGTATTCGAAGGCGACCTTTTCGAACCGCTACCCGTCTCACTGTTGAATAGAGTCGATATTCTGATCGCAAACGTCCCATATGTCCCAACCGGAGCGATCGAACGGCTTCCGTCGGAAGCTCGTAACTATGAGGCGCGGTTGGCGCTTGATGGCGGAGTGGACGGACTTGATGTGCAGCGGCGTGTTGCACGAGAAGCGCCACAATGGCTGGCGCCTGGGGGACACTTGTTGGTTGAGATTAGCGAGCGGCAGGTACCGCAAGCCGTAGAGATTTTTGTCCGGAGTGGGTTGACTCCGATTGTGTCCAGGTTTGATGATTTGGATGCAACCGTCATCATTGGAACAAAAGTGCATTGACTGGGAACGTACGTTCTGTTAAAAATTTGGGGAGAGCTATTTTTGGGTTGGTCGCGAGAATGAACTTTATTAGAAACAAACATCGAGGTGAAGGGATTGGCAGAGCAAGTGAGTAAACCATCAGTTAGATTAGAGCCTTGGTCTGAATCGAATTTGGATCTGCTGCGCGAGATTAATGAGCCTGAGATGATGGAACATCTCGGTGGCCCTGAAACGGAAGAACAAATATTGAGACGACATAAGCGGTATCTTGAAATTGTCGGTAAGGGATCAGGCCGCATGTATAGTATTGTGCTGCTTCCAGGCAATGAAACGGTAGGCAGTGTTGGTTACTGGGATAGTACGCGTAATGAAGAAAGCATATATGAGATTGGTTGGAGTGTCCTTTCATCCTACCAAGGTAGAGGCATAGCAACCGCGGCTGTCGCAGAAGCAATAGGAAACGCAATTATGGAGAATAAACATAAGTATATGCACGCCTTCCCGTCCATCCATAACTCTGCGTCGAATGCTGTTTGTCAAAAGCTCAGCTTTCAATTGATCAGTGACTGCGAATTTGAATACCCTCCAGGCAACTTCATGCAGTGTAATGATTGGAGGCTAGAGCTCGAGACATGAAAGTTGAAATTGAGGAAAGAAAGTTTTTTTGAGAAAAAGGTTGTAATACTTTTTAATCCGTGGTATATTGCAAATCCGCCATTTAAAAGCGGGTGAATAACGAGTTTCATTCATACAGCGTGGCATAAAGATCAGCCTGAAATAGTCAGACTAATTGCTGAATTACGCAATGTTGAGAATTTTAAAATGAATGAAAAAAACACTTGCAATTGAAATTCTTACATGGTATATTACTTCTCGCTGCTTCGGTAACACGGCAGTGAGCGAAAGAAATTGATCTTTGAAAACTGAACAACGAGTGAGTAAGCACAGTC
>NZ_JBYTCO010000014.1:0-101323 GCF_058790355.1 Paenibacillus sp. FW101-FHT12H11
GTAGCCGAGTTGAAATTATCCTTGAATAAAGATATTGATAAAGCCGGAGACTTTAACTTTACGGTGTTAAACCAAGCAGCGATCGCTACGGGTAAAGTGAGTGTTCAATCCCAAAAAATCGCAACAAAAGTTGAAATCGGCGATTTGAGTGATGTCATTGCAGCGGGCGATGAGGATGTGTATGTCCCAGTCGTAGCTTATGATGCGTCCGGCAATCAATTGAGCATGGATGATCTGACAAGTGATGATAACGTAGAGCGCATTCAAGTGAATGTTTCTGGAGTTCTAGGTACAACAACACCGAAGATCCTCCAGTCGGGTGAACACAGAGGAACCATTAACCTGCACAACATTGCGATGAACAGCAAAGGTGCGGTAACAGTAACCGCGATCATCGTATCGCCAAATGCCCAAAGCACAGCGACAAAAACGTATACGATCAGCGATGTTCGTGTACCGGATCGTTTGAAAGAAGTTGAAGCACCAGCGGCTTCCATTCTTCCAGGGGCACATGCGTCCTTCCAATACCAAGTGCTTGACCAATATGGCAAAGTGATGGATAAAGCATGGGATAGCGATGGCAATGGGAACGCGGTTGCCAATGGTTCCGGGAAATATGGCTACACGGTAGAGCTTGTTGATGCGACAAGCGGGACAACAACATCCGTCAGCCCAGCGTTTGCTACGAATGTTTCCAATAGTACAGCGGGTGTAACGACAGATGATGATGTACCAGGCAACGTGTACCAAGTGTACAGCGGCCGCGTGGTAGACGGTAACGGCAATGAAGTGAAAGAAAATGGTACACAAGCTGATTTCGAGAAATTTAACGACGGATTCCGCTTTGTAGCGCCAACAACAAATCCAGCAGCATCGTACAAATTCTATGCTCGCATCGTAAAACATGAAGGTACAACAGCAACAGAAATCGCTAAAATCGATAAAAACATCGATGTAATCACAAGTGCGCAAGATTTGACGTACTCCGTAGGTGAACTCGGCAATATTGCGAACGTGCTGGATAGCGGCATTGCAGCGAGCACTGTAGCAGCAGATCCAAATGCGGATGATGCGTTCAACGGTACAGGACACAGCCAATTTGCGAAAGAGATCAAGATTACGGCAACGAATAATGCCGGTGAGTCGGTGGCATTGCCAGGTATTATTACAAGTGCCACATCTTCGGATTCCACGGTAGCTGTTGTAGGTTATGATGCAGCAAACAAAAAAGCGTATGTACTGGGTAACAAAACAGGCACAGCGACGATTAGCGTTACGTACCTGACAACGAAAAATGAGTACAAACAAGCGACATTAAGCGTAACGGTTAAAGGCGATGCGATCTCCGTAGAGTCCTTGACAGCTGGCAACAGCAGCTATGATGTGACAGCAACAGAAGTAACAGCAGGTGCATTCAACATGTACGGCGGCATGGACTTGGAAGTTCGCGATAACTACGGCATTAAGTATGATGGCGGCGCGAACGGCGTTGTACAAAAATACAATGGCGTATACGGACTGACGTTTATTGCGAACCACATTGTTCTTGGCGCTATGACAGGCACGCCAACAGCGGCTGACAATGCAGTGACGATCAATGCAGATGGCACTGTGAGCTTCGGAGCGAACGTGAAGAAATTCGATCTGACAGTGACAGCGCCAAACGGCAAACAAGTAACAACTGCGATTAATGTTCGTTAATTGACTTAAACAATTAAAGAAAAGACTGCTGGATTTCATAGGCAGTCTTTTCTTTTTTTATTATTTCCTCTGAAGATAAAAAAACTCATTAACATTCAAATGTATAAAATAAGACAGCTGCATTTATTAAAAATTCGTTGTTCATGCTGAATTGCTATAGAATCCCCTAGAAAATCGTTTAATCAGTAAAATTAATTTTAAAAAATGAATAAAAACTTTTTTTAAACCGCAACTTTTTAGATTTTAGTGCGTTTAATACTCTGAAAGCAAGGAAACAATAAAGAGTTAACCAGTTTATAATAAGCCATACTGATCTCATAAAATAACTCTTTACGACGCTATTCGACCAATGTATAATGTAAATTGGTGTGGGTGTCTTTCTTCCTACTTTAAGTTTACTAGTTTCCAATGCAGCTACTAGAGCTGCACGCGAACTTAGTTATATTATGCTCTAACTCTGGAAAGGGGGTGAACCAAACTATGAGTAAATTGAGCTCAAATATTGATAGCTTTAACCTAAAAAATAAAACCAAAGATATTCAAGGAGGAGAAAAAAAGGTTATGAAGAAAAGTTTATCCGTAGTTCTTTCTACAGCAATGGCATTATCCATGTTTTCATCCCTAGCATTCGCAGCAAAATCCTCTGCTGATTTCACAGATCTTAAAGATCTTGACGCAGCTACAAAAGCAAAATTTGATGCAATGATCTCTGCAGGTATTTTCGACGGAGTGAGCGACACTACATTTGGTCTTAAAGACGAAATGAACCGTGCTCAATTCGCAAAAGTTGCAGCTTTGATCACTGGTATCGAAGTAAACAAAGATCTTAAAACTTCCAGCTTCTCCGATGTTAAAGCTGACGACGCTGCTAACGGCTACGCTCTTCCTTACATCGAAGCTTTGAAAACTGCTGGTATTACTGACGGCTATGCTGAAGGTCAATACAACCCAGCTGGTAAAGTAACAAAAGAGCAATTGGCTACTTTCTTGGTTCGCGTACTGGGTAAAGATGCTGATGCTAAAGGTAAAACAGGTACTGATACAACAGTTTCCGACTGGGCACAAGGCTATGTAGCACTTGCTCTTGAATTGAAACTTCTTCCTACTGGCGATGCTGGTAAATTCGGTGGCCAATCCAACGCAACTCGTGACCTACTTCTTACTGGTGCATACGAAGCGAAAGCTCAATACGTAGCTCCAGGTAAAGTTGCAGTTACAGAGGCTAAAGCAACAGGCGTACAACAAGTAACAGTTAGCTTCAATAAACCAGTTGATACTGACAAAGCAAAAGTTTCCTTGAAACAAGGTACTGCTGACGTTGTAACAACTACTAAATTTGCTGATGACAAGAAATCTGCTGTATTGACTTTGACTGATACAACAATTAAAGCTGGCGAATATACTGCAACTCTTTCGGGTATTGACGAAGCTAATCTTGGTACAGCAACTGGTAAATTCACTGGACAAAATGAAGTTCTTACAAAAGTTGACTTCGTAAGTGCTAATGACACAGTTGCTCAAGCAAGCAGCGTAATTATTAAAGCTAAAGCTACAAACCAATACGGTGAAAATGCTTCTTTCTCCGCTGGTAACTACAATGGTTATGTTACTGGTGCAGTATTGAAAAAGATCTCCAAAGATAATGATGGTAACCTTCTAGTTACAATCGATACAACAACTACGGGTGCTGGTGGAGCTGTTCCAACTCCTAACGTTTCTATCACATCCATTACTTTGATCTCCAACGACAGCAGCCATATTTCTGCTACTAAAAACTACAAAATTGGTACTACTCCAATTTTCAGTAAATTAGAGCTAGGTTCTGCTCGTTACTCCAATGGTAAAACTGCATTGGCTGGTAAAGGCGAAAACGTTAAATTTGATTTGAACATCTACGATCAATATGGAAGCCTTATGCCGTATGATTCAAACGAAGCTAATTTCGCGAAACCAAAAACTTCTTTGATCTTTAGCGACTACTTCGGTGCAGATAACACTGATTATAGCTATGCAATTGAAGATAACGGAAATAACATTGCACAATTGAAAATTTCCTTGAACAAAGAAATTGATAAGTCTGGTGACTTCAATTTCACTGTTCTGAACCAAGCTGCTATTGCAACAGGTAAACTTACAGTTCAATCCCAAAAAGTAGCTACAAAAGTCGAAATTGGTGATTTGAATGATGTTATTGCAGCGGGTGATGACGATGCATATGTGCCAATCGTAGCTTATGATGCATCTGGTAACAAACTTAGCTTGGATGATCTGACAAGTGATGATAACGTAGCTAGAATCACTGTTAACGTGTCAGGTGTTACTGGTACTGGGGCTACTACTCCTAAAATCCTTCAATCCGGCGAGCACAGAGGTACTGTTAAACTTGATGGAATTGCTACAAACAGCAAAGGTGCTGTTACTGTAACAGCTATCATTGTATCACCTAATGCACAAAGCACAGCAACTAAAACTTATACAATCCAAGATGTTCGTAAACCAGATCGCTTGAAAGAAGTAACAGCTCCAGCAGCTAACCTTGTTGCAGGCGGGAAATCCTTCTTCCAATATCAAGTTCTTGACCAATATGGTAAAGTAATGAAAAAGGTTTGGAACAATGATGGAAATGGTAACGCTTTGGCAAGTGGAGGTATTTCTTACACTGTTGAGCTTGTTGATGCAGCGGCTAGCAAATCTACATCTGTATCACCTGCCTTTACTAATGGAGCTTCTGTTAGTACAGTAGGCGTAACTACAGATGATGATCCTGGAAAAACTGGTTCTGTATACCAAGTATATAGTGGTAGAGTTAAAGAGACATCTTTCGAAACTTTCAATGATGGATTCAGATTCTACACTCCTGTAGGAACTACTGATACAGGATACAAATTCTTTGCAAGAATCGTGAAGCATGATGGTAGTAGTAATACTGAGGTAGCTAAAGTTGAAAAAGACATCACTGTAATTACTTCTGCTGACCTGACATACTCAGTTAACAGCTTGGGTAACTTGGCTAACGTTCTTGATAGTGGCGTAGCTAAAAATAGCGGTGTAACAAGTGCAACATATGCATTTGATACTGCTTCAGGTACTCGCAGCCGTTTCGGTAAAGAAATTAAAGTTTCTGCTACTAACAATGCTGGCGATGCTGTAGGTCTTCCAGGTGTTATTACTGGTGCAACATCATCAGATACTAACGTTGCTGTTGTTGGATATGACGCAACTGGCAAAAAAGCATACGTTCTTGGTAACAAAACAGGTACTGCAACAATTAACGTGACTTATATGACACTTAAAGGTGACTACAAGAACATTACATTGCCAGTAACTGTGAAGAACGATACTATTACAGTTGAAACTTTCACTGCTGCTAACAGTAACTTCACGATGGCTGCTGGAAGTACATTCAATGTTTATGATGCTATCGATGGTAAGGTTGTAGATAACTACGGTCTTACATTTGATGGAAAAGCTGGTGGGAACTTGCAACTTTATGCTAAAACATTTGGTTTAGTTTATGTTGCACAGCACCTTAGTTACTATGGAGATAAAACTGGTGGCGCTGCTGATCAAGTAACTTTTGACTATGCAACTGGTATCGCTACTGTAGGTTCTAACGTAAAAGGTTTTGACTTGACTGTTTCTGCACCTAACGGTAAACAAGTTACAACTGAAATCAAACGCCCAGCTAATTAATAGTAAATAAAAAAGAAGGCCTTTATAGGTCTTCTTTTTTTTATTGTTAGAAAGTCATTCTTTATTAATTGCATGAGTTTGTAAGATGAATTCATGATGAATACTTTTAGTTGTAGTAATATTTTTTTGTGTCAATTGTAAGGTAGCCAACATGCTTTGTTTAAAAGCAGACAAATTTGAATTGCTGTTATCGGCCATCCACGCTTGTAATAAATTTTTTGATTTAGTGATTTGTTCCATCGTTTTTGATTGGCTAAATATAATATCATCTATTTTATTATCTGATTTAATGCTCTTTTTTATGCGGTTTGCGAAATCAAGTGACTCAGTAAATTGGCTAGTTAGGGTTTGGAACTCGAGATCAATAAGTTGAGAATAGCTTGATGGCGAAGCTACTTCTAAATAATAATTGAGATTTTCGGCATATATCCTAAAAGCATAGTCTGTATCACTTAACCAATTGTAGCAATCTGAAAGAAGGGATAAATCGTTATTACTCGATGTGTCATTTTTATTCGGCAAACTGACATTGACACTATACGAAGAATCATCCCAAGCGACATCGGCACCTAACTGCCTTAACATATAAATCGGCACCATCGTTCTTCCGTTATAATTGATAGCTGGCACATCTTCTACCTTAAGATCACTCCCGTTCGTTTTCACGCTTACGATGGGATTACCTTCGAAATCTCCTCGGATTGAGGAAGCGTTGACGGTACTAGTGATAAAGAATAAAATCATAGTAACTGTTAGCAATTTTTTCATAGAATCACTCCGTTTGCTAAATTATTTAACCGTTAATAATTCAACAAAAGAAGTAAGATATCCTTTAATTTTACAGATTATTAAGACAGGAGAGTTAATAGCGAATGAATATGAAAAAAATGATCTTGGCATCAGGCGGTACAATTTTACTATTATCCACATCCCTTTCAGTTTCTCAAGCTGAAGCACCAACCCCAGGCTCGTCCACCGACCCGGTGATCACAAAGAGCTATTTTGATCAGAACACTTTAAGCGAAGCCAAGGTGAAGGAATTAATGGCCTCAGTGATCGCTGCTAGTGCTGGTGGAAGCCAGCCTGGCAGTGGGAGCAACGGAGGCACGGGCACTACACCAGCGCCATCGACGATGAAGGTTGTCCAATTGGCAAATGGACAAACGCTGTACGCCGGTGCTGGCGCTGAGTTTATCGTGCGAAGCGGTAGAGTTCTCACCGTGAGCAACGATGATAATGGCATCCCGGATGTAACGGGAGGCAAGGATCTTCCAGCGGGGACTGAACCTGCGCTGAATCATCTTTTGATTTTTCCAACTGAAGGTCGCGGTATAAAAACATCCCCGAAAAATACAGCGGAAGTTTATGTCATGGTACGTGGAAGCTATTTGTTGTTGAATGCTGATGGAAGCACGGCTGCGAAATAGTTTCTTCTCCACAATTTTACCCTTAATGACAACTTCTTATGAGGTTTGAGATCGGAAATCTAGCCATAATAAAGGTGTCCCCACTTGGGTCAACTGTTTACGGAGCATGGTTCTAATAATAAAAACTCTAAGGAGGCGTTTATTATGGCTAGAAGTAACAACAAGTTGGTTCCTCAATCAAAAAAGGCGCTAGATGCACTCAAATATGAGATTGCTGCTGAGTTGGGATTACCAGTGGGTAAGCAAGTGTCGATGAATTCGGATACCGAGTTTGCGACGGAGTTGGGTTCAATCCCCTCTTCCTCAGTGAAAGAGGACTATTGGGGACACATCTCTTCAAGAGATACCGGTGCTGTTGGAGGGACGATAACCAAAAGGCTGATCCAACGCGCTGAAGAAGCTTTGTTTTCGCTCTAAATTTAGAATTTATTCATAATTTATTCACGACTACATTCATTGACACTAGACGACAAATAAAGTAAGATAATTTATTGAAGGTCAATGTTTAATTTAACCTTTTCCAATCGGGAAAGGTTCATTTTTTTGTTGTCTTTATTTATTAATAGCTTGATTCAAATTTTAGCAGTGCGGAATTCAAAGTTCTTGTCAGCGCAGAGCGCAAAAGAGGGATTCCGTTTGGCGTGAAAAGCTGCCGCTAAAGCCGGGCCCACTTTTTTTCATATAGAGGCATCGAGTAGAAGCTTTTCAAACATACTAAATGATATTAGGAGGATGAATGATATGGCGCAAGTACGTGGACGTCGTTTATTTACATCCGAATCCGTAACAGAAGGTCATCCGGATAAAATTTGTGACCAAATTTCTGACTCGGTATTGGATGCGTTTCTTGCTAATGATCCGAACGCTCGTGTAGCATGTGAGGTATCTGTAGCAACTGGTTTGGTTTTGGTAATCGGTGAGATTACTTCAAGCTCTGAATATGTTGATATTCAAGCAATCGCAAGACAAACGATCAAAGAAATCGGGTACACACGTGCGAAGTACGGTTTTGACTACCAAACTTCCGCAGTTCTTGTTTCTTTGAATGAACAATCCCCTGATATTGCACAAGGTGTTAATAAAGCTCTTGAAGCAAGAGAAGGTAAAATGTCTGATGAGGAAATCGAAGCGATTGGTGCGGGCGACCAAGGTTTGATGTTTGGTTTCGCAGTTAATGAGACACCTGAGCTTATGCCGCTTCCGATCTCTCTTTCCCACCAATTAGCTCGTCGTTTGACAGAAGTGCGTAAGAACGGTACTTTGCCTTACCTTCGTCCAGACGGTAAAACACAAGTAACTGTTGAATACGAGAACGACAAGCCTGTTCGTGTGGATGCAATTGTTGTATCGACACAGCACAGCGAAGAAATAACGTTGGAGCAAATCCAAGCGGATATCAAAGAGCATGTTATTAAACCTGTCGTACCAGCGCACTTGTTGGACGAAAACACAAACTATTTCATCAACCCAACAGGCCGTTTCGTAATCGGTGGACCTCAAGGGGATGCTGGTTTGACTGGTCGTAAAATCATCGTTGATACGTATGGCGGTTACGCACGTCACGGCGGCGGTGCTTTCTCTGGTAAGGATCCAACGAAAGTTGACCGTTCCGGTGCATACGCAGCACGTTATGTTGCGAAAAACATCGTAGCTGCTGGACTTGCTGAAAAATGTGAAGTTCAATTGGCCTACGCAATCGGTGTAGCACGTCCTGTATCTATTGCTGTAGATACATTTGGTACGGCAAAAGTAAGCGAAGAGAAATTAGTTGAGCTGATCCACAACAATTTTGACCTTCGCCCAGCTGGTATCATTAAAGAGCTTGACCTGCGACGTCCAATTTACCGTCAAACGGCTGCATATGGTCACTTTGGCCGTAATGACCTGGATGTTCCTTGGGAGCGTACAGACAAAGCTGAGCTTTTGAAAGCTCAAGCATTAGTTTAATATAGTTAGATAAGCCATCCTATTATGGATGGTTTTTTATTTTCAGTAAAATAGAACATATGTTTGACTCACGATATAAAAAATGGTAATATATACATATACTTAATGACTTTTCATCACGAGAACTTCGTATGTTATAATGTAATTACGATTATAAGCATCTATTATAGATGGATCGGGGAGTGATGAAAATGGATAATGAGTTGAAAGAAGCTTTATCAGCACTGCTGAAGGCTGAATTTTTGCCGATGTATCATAAGATAGATTTGATGGATAAGCGTATGGATGGGATTGAAAATCGTTTGGCTGGTATCGACAACCGCCTAGATGGTCTCGATAAACGCTTAGATGGTATTGATACTCGTCTTAATGGCATCGACAATCGCTTAGATAAGCTTGAAACAGAACAATCCCAAGTTAAACAAGCTGTCTTAGAAACCAATGCAACTGTAAAACGGATTGAACTCATCCAAGAACAGCAGCATTCCATTATTGAACTTTTGTCAGCTCGGTCTATTGAGCATGAAGCTAAAATAAAACGTATTCTGTAAATTTTACAGGTTTTGTATCTCAGGCAGAGAGCAGACCCCATAAGGGATGGCTCTCTTTTTTGTGTTTCTTTGGTGTATAAATACAACTGTAATCCTATCGTAACTTTTTCCATAGTTTAAGAGTCTATATAAGTATCGTGAAAATGATAGATAATAGACTTAGACTGAAAGAGGAGTGTGGAAAAGCAACATGACGGTACAGAAGCAAGTATGGATTGGTGCGCTGGCTTGCGCATTGGTGTGGCAATTGGCAGCTGGAACTACGGTAAGTGCGGCAGGTTCAACGTTGACGCTTAGTTCACAGGAAACAATTACATCAGGCGCAATCATGAAGAATTATGTGTGGACAACAACTAGAAGCAATAAGGATGTTTCGGTAAACGCCAATGTGATCGAGGTCGACTTGACGAATCCGAACGTAAAGATAGACGCAATGGCAGGGACGAATACGCAGTTTACGAAAAACCAAAGTGTTTTGGGCATGGTAAAGGATAGCGGCGCAGTTGCAGGTGTGAATGGAGATTTCTTCAATACGCAGGCTGAAGGTGTCCCGGAGGGCGCTCAAATTACAAATGGAACGGTAATGGCGACGCCGGCCAAAATATCGGGATTATATTCTTTTGCAATCACAAAGAACAATCAGCCGATTATTGATATCCTTGACTTTGAGGGCAAGGTAACAGCGAAAGATGGAACATCTTTTGAACTTGGCGGTGTGAATAAAACGTATTATTGGGATGATAACAATGTCGCGATGATTGCTGATGGACTTTTCTTATATACAAGTGCCTGGGCAATGACACAAAGAGCAGTAGATGGTACGCATGTTCCTACTGAGGCCCTTATTCAAAATGATATCGTCAAGGAAATTGCGGTAGATACGAATATTAAAATGATTGCTCCCGCGGACGGCTACATACTTAGAGGTTCAGGCTTAGCTAGGGAGTTTATCGTAAATCACCTCAAAGTCGGAGATAAAATCACTACCAAATATGATATGGTTCCGCATGATGCTTCCAAAACATATGATTGGAAAAACTTCAAAATGCTTATCGGGGGAAGCACGCTGTTAGTTGACGATGCGAAGCCGAGTTATTTCACGCGAAACATTAATGATTTCAGCGGTTACAGTCCGCGATCACGAACTGCATTAGGTTATTCCAAAGATATGAAAACGGCATACATTATTACCTCCGATCGCAGTGCAGGTAGCGCGGGTATGACACTGCCAGAGCTTCAGCAGTTTATGATTAGTGCTGGAGTTTGGAAAGGCTTAGTTCTTGATGGTGGTGGTTCCACACAGATGGTTTCCAGACCTCTAGGTGATTTTGACCCGAAATTGGTGAATAAAACGGAGAATGGCAACCAACGTTCCGTTGCAAATGGTTTAGGTGTATATTCAACGGCGCCTAAAGGTGAGTTGAAAGGCCTTATTTTAAAAGGTCAAAATATTTTATTCATGAATGAATCCAGCACTTATCAATTCAAGGCATATGACGATTATTTTAACCCGATTTCAGTGGATGGTATCGTTCCACAATGGAGTAGTTCGACAGCAAATGGTGGCTTTAAGGATAATGTATTTACACCTACAGTACCAGGCAAAACGCAGATTACTGCGAAGTCAGGGAAAGGTTCCGCATCCATGGATGTTGAGGTTATCGGCCGGGACCAAATTACTTCCATGGAATTCAATTCAGGCGCTTTTTCATTGACCGAGGGTGGGGATTTTAAGTTGCCTATCATGGTGACAACCAAAAGCGGTGCAACAAGAGAACTGCCCGCGGCATCAGCAACATGGGAACTTAGCGGAGTAAAAGGGAGCTTGAAAGATGGTATTTTACATGTAGATAGTGCTTCAGGTTCTCAAGCTGCTCAGGTTATCGCAAGGTATGATGGCTATAGCACCATGGTTACTCTTCCTGTGGGACAAGAAAAGGTATGGTACGATCTTGATAATTCTGCGGTTATAACTACTGGTGATAAATATCCAGCTGAGGTTGTTTCTTCTGTAAATATTGAACAAGCGAATGGAAATAAGAATTTAGCGATTACTTACGATTTTACAAAAGGTACAGGTACAAAAGCCGCATATGCCCGATTTGATGGTACGAACGGTGTGCAAATTGCAGGTGAACCTGAGTTCATTACAGCTAAGGTCCTCGGAGATGGAAGCTTTAACTGGGTGCGTGCTGAAATTGTTGATGCTGATGGCAAATTGAACTATGTCAGCTTCACAGAAAATACGAACTGGACGGGCTGGCGCAAGCTAACAGCTGATGTCTCCGATCTTAAATTCCCCATTAAGCTTAAGAGCGTTTATGTAGCTAATCCGGCCAATGGACAGGATGAAAGAGCTTCGAAAGGGAAAATTAGTATAGATGATATCTCGTTTATTTATAAAGGACAGCTGCCGGCTTTGCCGAAAAATTCAGTAAAACTTACAGTGAACAAGAAGCAAGTAACAGTAAACTCAAAAGCAATGACGTTAGAGCAAGCACCGACGATTGTAAATGATAATACACTTATTCCAATTCGATTTGTTACAGAAGCTCTCGGCGGTAATGTGAAATGGGATGAGAAAGAACGGAAGGTTACCGTTATTCGCGGGGATAAGCTAATCGATTTGTGGATTGATAATGCAGATCTACTGGCAAATGGGGATCGTGTCACAGCGGAAGTAGCGCCAAAAATTATGAATAATGTAACAATGGTCCCACTTCGTGTAATTTCTGAGAAATTAGGTTTTAAAGTAGGCTGGGATCCCCAAAATTATGGGATAACTATTGAATAAATAGTGCTAGAAGTTCACTTCAAATTGTAAGAACTATGTTACAATATGGGGTAGACTAATTTCTAATATTGTTATTAAAAAGGAGCATGTTTCATTTGCAACCAGACGCTATAGATCGTGTCATAAAAAACGCAATTAACGTCATGGAGAGCAGCAAGTATCAGATGTTCGAGATCGCTGAAGCTTCTCGCTTGGAGAAAGAATCGCTTACTCGTGAACTTGAAGAAATTAAGCATGAAACAAGCATCACGATAGATTTAGTCGACAAGTTAGAGAAGGACTACAAGCGCTCCCGCATTCGACTCACGGAAGTCAGTCGTGACTTTAATAAGTACCGTGAGGAAGATATTAAGGTTGCTTATGAAGCGGCTATTGCCTTTCAATTACAACTTACTATTGCTAGAGAAAAAGAAAATAATCTGAAGACCAGACGCAATGACCTGCAAGTGCGAACTAAGAATGTGGACAAGCAGGTGGAACGGGCTGAAACGATCGTCTCTCAGATGAATGTAGTTTTAGAATACTTATCCGGAGATCTCAATCAGGTCACTCGCATATTAGAATCGGCTAAAAACAGGCAACTGCTTGGTTTAAAGATTATTCTGGCGCAAGAGGAAGAGCGAAAGCGTATTGCGCGTGAAATTCATGATGGTATGGCTCAGACCTTGGCAAATGTTGTGTTACGAACAGAAATTGCTCAGCGCATGCTTATTAAAGAAGATATCCCCGCGGTTAAGGAAGAACTAGTGGATTTGAAGGGACAAGTCAGAGGGGGACTTGAAGAAGTTCGCAAGATCATCTTCAACCTCCGCCCGATGGCGCTCGACGATCTAGGTATCGTACCGACTCTGCGTAAATATGTTCAAGATTGCGAAGAGAAATATCGAATTCGTACGCAATTCAATCTCGTAGGCAAGCAGACTCGGATTCCATCAGGACTTGAAATTGCGATTTTCCGACTGGTGCAAGAAGCTCTATCTAATGTAATAAAACATGCGAAAGCAACTTTCTTATCTGTTGAGCTAACACTGGAACCTGATCAAGTACAAATCTACGTAGTAGATAATGGGGTCGGCTTCGATGTGCCGCAAACAGAGCAGAAAATAGCTAAGGGAAATAATTTTGGTTTGTTAGGCATGCGTGAGCGTGTTGAGCTTCTGGAAGGCACAATGATCATTGATTCCGCCAAAGATTCCGGAACCAAAATTACAATGCTAATCCCTATTGGCGGCGGTGCAGAGAACAAGGAGGAAAATCAAAATGGACAACACGGCGAGTCATAAACGCAATGTGCGAATTGTTATTGCGGACGATCACCAGCTGTTTCGCGAAGGTGTTAAACGGATTATCAATATGGAAGATGATATGGAAGTCATTGGAGAGTGTGGCGATGGGATCCAGGTTATCGAGCTGTGTAATCAAATCACGCCAGATATTGTTCTCATGGACATCAACATGCCACTTGAGAATGGTGTAGTCGCGACTGAGCGCTTAAAGCTTATTTTCCCTGATATTAAGGTTATCATTCTTTCGCTACATGATGATGAGAGCTATGTGTTTGAGACCCTTCGCAAGGGAGCTTCGGGTTATTTGCTTAAGGATATGGAAGCGGAGTCGCTTATAAATGCGATTCGTTCTGTGGTGGCTGGTCACGCGTACATTCACCCCAAAGTTACAGGAAAGCTAATCAACCAACTAAGACGCATGACGTATTTAGATGACGTAGGTGTGGTTGGATCAGGACAGGGCGCTAAGGATTCTGCGCTTAAATACATACATAATACCAACAGTCCACTTACCAAACGGGAAGCGGAAGTTCTTCGTTTAATGGCAGAAGGCAAAAGCAATAAACTGATCGGAGAGTTCCTCTACATCAGCGAAAAAACGGTGAAGAACCACGTCAGCTCCATTCTCCAAAAAATGGAGGTTGATGACCGTACACAAGCGGTTATCATCGCGATTAAGAATGGTTGGGTAACCCTGTAAGACTCCCGTTGTTGGAACCCCTCTACTTTTTGTGGCATACACTGCAATTAAGGGAGGGATCCGCTATGTGGATTGGGTTACTTTGGATCTTGGGTTGCTACGGAATCAGCATCGCAGTGCTTCATCTATTGTTCGGAGCCCGCAAGGGTAGAAAGAAGAAGCCAGCAAAAGTTCTGCTTGTCACCAAAAATAACCAAAATCAAATTGAATGGTATATTCGCTCTTTATTTTTTTTCTCTGGATTAAAAGGCTACGAAGTTACGGCAACGATCTACGATGAAGGGTCTTCTGACGACACCAGGCAAATTATTGAGCGACTATCCCATACCCATTTGCTTGATTTGCGATATCAAATGGATTTTGACGCAGTTGATCAATTTAGGAGTCAGCATGAAGGGGAACCTGTTATTGTTGTTCATCTTAGCAACAGAGAAGATCTTGTGAAAATCCCTGTGGGATGGTAGTAATCGCTTACAGATGGTACTTAAAAAGAGAGTAAGGTGAGCAATGAAGGTTCAACTCTACGCCCTTTGTTTAAATAAAGAGTGGAATTGGCAATTGTCCATTCACCCTATGACAGACATTCAATATTGGTTCGAGCAATACGCAGCCGACGCCGGCCTCGTACTGTTCGAACCTTTTATTTCGTTTGGGCAAGGTGTGCGGCTGCTTAGAAAACTAAAATCTGCAAATTTAAAACAAGCGGTTCAGAACGATGAGAGTATACTGAGGCAGTTCCGCCAGGCGGCAAAAGATTGCGGTTTGCTAAATTGCGACAAAATTGCAATGAAGAAAGTAACATTTAGAGAACAAGGTTTGTTCCCTAGAATGATTTTAGATTATGGAATTTATATAAAGGTTGTATTAGCTTGCAGCGGTAGGACATTGCTTGAAGAGGAATTTGAGCAGCTTTTAAAAGCAACAAATCTAGAACTAGGTGCAGGGGAAGCGTGGATGAGTTATCTTCAGCTAGCTCATCTTAACGGAGATATAAAATTAGAGAATGGGCTGCATATAAAGGAGTACAGGGAATGGCGCCGAGGTTACCAAAAAAGGACGATTTACTCCTGTAAACGGTGCGGAAGTGGTGAGGAGAGCTTGTATTGGTCAGCCTGCCATTTCTGTGGACAAGACTGTCCTTACTGTGAGGCGTGCTTAACTATGGGGCAGGTAAGGTTTTGCTCGTTGCTTATATCGGGAGGGACATCTGAGAATGGAAGGTTAATGATGGAAGACGCGAGACAGTCATTTGAGAATCTGGAAAACTACATCAAGCCATGGGGACTTAGTGATGCTCAGACTAGAGCGTCTCTGGAGGGGCTGCAATTTATTACGGAAGAGAAGGGAAAGGATAAACGCGGACTGCTGGACAAAGAGCCTCGAAAGTTTTTAATCTGGGCCGTTACGGGTGCAGGAAAGACGGAAATGATATTCCCTTTCGTTCACATAACAGTGGCCAACGGAGGGCGAGTGTTGATTGCAACTCCACGAAAAGACGTTGTATTAGAGCTTCAACCAAGAATATCGCGAGCTTTCTCAGACTATAGTGTCGTTACGCTTTATGGTGGTTGCGAGCAGCGGTGGGAGCAAGGGCAAATTACAATTGCCACGACACATCAACTCATGCGTTTTGATGAGGCATTTGATCTTGTCATTATTGATGAAATTGATGCATTCCCATACCATAACAATCCAATGCTTGCTTATGCTGCAGCTAAAGTTTGTAAACGAAGTGGTGTAAATATATTGCTGTCGGCTACACCACCGAAAAGCGTTAGGCAAGCGGCTGAACGAGGCCATTTACCACATGTGCGGGTACCTGTGCGTTTTCATAAAAATCCCCTGCCAGTGCCGGAGCTCATAGCCACCCCAGCCATAAATAAATCTATAAATACTCGAGCTCTGCCTAATTCGTTATTTGCTAAGTTGGTAGCATCAGTGAAGCGAGGTGCACAGTTGTTTGTTTTTGTTCCCAACATTTGCTTGGTGGAGCCCACGGTGGAACTACTAAGGTTAAAGTTTCAAGGGGGTAATATGTTGTGCATTGAGGGGACCTCGTCAAAAGACTCTAACCGAACTGAGAGGGTTCAACGTTTTCGTAACAGGGACATACGAGTCTTGGTGACAACGACGATTTTGGAACGGGGAGTCACTGTTCCTAAATCGGATGTTTTTATCCTAGATGCTGATTCTAAATTATTTGATGAAGCAGCTCTTGTTCAGATGGCGGGGCGTGCGGGTAGATCAAAGGACGACCCGGCTGGAAAGGTTTATTTTGCAGCCAAAGAAATCACAAGATCTCAAAAGGAGGCTATCCGACAAATCGAAAAAATGAATCGCATAGCGCGTAAACGGGGTTATTTTGAAAGGGGGAAGTGAATGAGTGATTGGAAAAATTGGCTAGGCGCAATGAGAGGAAATTTCTTTTCACTGCTCAGTCCGTTAAAGGAAGAGTGCTTGCTGTGCAAACAAGTTAGTTCTGATCGCGTTAAGCAGTTGGGACTTTGTCGTTCGTGTTATTTGAGGATACCGTGGATTCGAGAGGCATTTTGTACGATATGCGGACGAGGAGAGGTATGTTATGACTGTCAAAGAAGGGGACACGCTTATTTTTCAAAAAGCCGCAGTGCTGTGAGATACGATGAAATGATGAAAGAATTATTAGCTCGTTATAAATATCGAGGAGATGAGCGACTAAAGGCTGTAGTTGGCCAAATGCTTGTTCATGCGTATCACTTATTGCAAGAGGAAATGAGAGAGTGTTGTATGAACCCAGCTTCAGTTAAGAAACTTATCACGTTTGTACCTGTCAGTGAACGCAGATTAGTGGAGCGCGGATTTAATCAAGCCGAACAAATGGCTGTTGAATTAGGGAGAAAAGTCGGGCTCCCTGTCGTCCCACTGCTTAAACGTTCGAAACATACAGATAAACAAAGTTTCAAGAATAGGAGTGAGCGTCTGGACGATCTAGTACATGTTTTTGAGATCAACGAGTTGCTGCTTAAACAGCTGATAAGTTGCCAGGCAGCTTCGTACGTCGTATACATCGTAGATGATGTATACACCACAGGGAGTACTATGAATCAGTGTGCAAGGGTTTTAGGCGAATACCTTCCAGCAAAAGTGTTCGGTATTACATGGGCGCGATAGGGCTACAGCCGGGCTCTCGAAAAATAGAGATATGCAAACGCTGTCGGATTGCGGTAAACTGGAATTAAATATTTAGGTATAGGGAACAATAGAAGGGGGCCATATAATGGGCATGAACGTTGCTAATTGTCCACGCTGTGGGAAGATTTTTGTTAAGGGTTTTGCTGAGGTGTGCCCGAATTGCTTGAAAGATTTGGAGCAGCAGTATGATAAATGTCTAAAGTATTTGCGTGCGAACAAAGGCACTACTATAAATGATTTAAGCGAAGCGACGGACGTATCTATTAAGCAAATTACGAAGTTTATTCGTGAGGGTCGGATTTCCATCGTACATGCGCCGAATATGGCTTACCCTTGTGAAGTGTGTGGGACTATGATTCGTGAGAATACGATTTGTGAATCTTGTCGTAGCAAGTTAGTGAAAGATGTTAAGAATAACGCTGAGGATGAGCGGAGAAAAGCAGAGCAGGCAGACAGGGAAAGCAAGATGAGCTTTAAGATTCAAGAACGACTACGTGACCGCCATTAATTTAGAATTAGGACTGTAGAGATATAAAGTTTCATATTGGGGATGCCGATAATAGTTCTAAAGATTATCGGCATTTTGTTTTTCTAGGTCAGAGATATGGGAGTGTTATAGTATGAAAATTAATGACAATCAACGAGTCGGAGCCATTAATCCTTATAAAAAAGCTGGAGATGCGGCATTTACTCAAGCTGCCAGCAAGAAAGGTAAGCTGAAGGATCAAGTTGAGATTTCAGCTGAAGCGAAAGAGCTTTTAGGGGCTTCGGAAACGGCTCGAACGGAAGAACAAAAAATTCGCATCGAACAACTTAAATCATCTGTTGCAGCAGGAACTTACCACGTGGATGCAGGCAAAATTGCAGAAAAAATCCTTCCTTATTTGAAATAAGGAAACACATCATAGATAGAAACAGGTGACGATCATGTCCATACAGACACTGTTGGAAACGATGGAGAAGCTTCAGGAAGCACACGAGGCGCTGCTTGAACTCGCCAAGGCGAAGACGCCGATTCTTGTTAGCAATGATATCGATCAACTGAATATGATTGTTAATCGTGAAAATAAATGGGTGAGAGCGATTGCAGAAGCGAATCAGCAACGGATTCAAATCATCGGCTCTTACTTAATTTCGAGAGGATATAATCCTAACCCCAAGATTACGGTCGGAGATTTAATCAAAGTTATTTTTAAGGCTGAAGAGAAACAGGCGCTTATGGAAGTACAACAGAAGCTGCTTGCTACAATAGAAGTATTGAAGCAAAACAATATCATTAATCAACAGCTAATCGAGCAATCTTTATCATTCGTCAATTATTCGCTTGACTTAGTTATTGGTCCCCCTGAAGATGATCTGGTTTACAGGAATCCGAACCAAGTTAAGAGTGCAAACCGATTAGGCATGTTCGATAGAAGAGGCTAATTATTAAACAGACCAGAATAATCCCAAAAAGGGCATAGGAGAGGGAAAACCATGAGATCGACTTTTGGTGGAATTGAAATATCCAAGCGGGGGATCCTTACACAACAAGCCGCATTGACAACGGCGGGACATAACGTAGCCAATGCTAACACCCCTGGCTTTTCGCGCCAGGTGGTCAAAATGGTTGCGGCAGAACCTATTGAGGCTCTAAGTTTGCAACGATCAACTATCCCAGGTCAAATGGGACAAGGTGTTATGTTTACTGAGGTGGAGCGGATCCGCGAAGCTTTTCTAGACAAGCAATATGCTAATGAGAACAAAAGCTTAGGTGAATGGACGGTTCGTCAAGATACATTAGAAAAGTTGGAAGCAATCATTAATGAGCCTTCGGATACCGGTCTTCGTCAGGTTCTCGATAATTTTTGGAACTCCTGGCAGGAGCTTAGCAAGCAACCGGATAATCTTGAAACAAGGGCCGTCGTTAAGGAAAGTGCTTTGGCTGTAACAGATGCTTTTAACCATGCAGCAAAACAGCTGAAAGACTTAGGTTCTGATTTGAAAGATAATATGACCGTAAAAGTGACACAAGTAGACACGACTTTGAAACAAATTGCCGGACTCAATAATGAAATTTTCCGTGTTGAAGGCCTCGGTAACAATGCTAACGACCTTCGTGACCAACGGGATTTGCTTGTTGACGAGTTATCCAAAGTAATCAATGTTAGCGTGCAAGAGGAGTCAGGCGGCTACCATGTCAAAATGGGGAACCAGGATCTTGTGGTTGCGAACGAAGCAACGGAGTTTACGAGTGACTTAGCTAGCGGAGCATATCCGGCTGATTTGAACAGCGGCGAGCTGTATGGCTTGATGTTATCGGATCAACGTTATGTAACGGAGTATAAAAATCAATTGAACTCAATGGTTTCGACCATCGTAACTGCCGTTAATGATATGCATAAGCAAGGGTATACGCTACAGGATCCTCCAACCAAAGGAGGGGACTTCTTTGTACCGATTACAGACTTTAATACAGCTGCAGAAACAGTGCAAGTAAGCTCGAATATTACGGATAATGTGGAGCGAATTGCCGCTTCAGGCAAGACATATACAGATGCTAACGGTGTGGAACGAGTGGTAAAAGGTAACAATGAGCTAGCTTTGAAACTCGCTAATATTAAGAATACGAAGTACAACTTTGATGGCTCAGGTGTCACTAAAATTATCCTTAATGGTGGCACATTCGACGAATTCCTTCGCGCGGTAGTGTCAGAAATCGGAGTTCAAACGCAAGAGGCACAGCGCCAGGTATCCAATCAGAAAATACTAGTAGATCAAGTAGATGCTAGACGTCAATCAGTCAGTGGTGTTTCACTGGATGAAGAAATGGCGGACATGATTAAATACCAACATGCATATAATGCGGCTGCCCGTTCACTAACCACTTTCGACGAAATGTTGGACAAAGTAATTAACTCAATGGGAACTGTAGGCAGATAAAAAGCTAGATACAATGGATATGGGGTGAAATTACAATGGCATTACGCGTTACGCAAGGCATGCTTAATACACAGTTGCTACGTAATTTAAATTCGAATCTAACTAGGATGGACAAGTTGCAGGATCAACTTTCAACAGGCCGCAAAATCAATAAACCATCAGATGATCCGGTTGGAATTAGTTTCTCAATGCGTTATCGCAGTGAACTTGATACCAATGATCAGTATCAGAGAAATGTAGATGCTACGGTGTCTTTCCTGGATTATACAGATACTATGTTAGATCAGACGGGCAGCGTTTTACAAAGGGCCCGTGAGCTAGCTGTATCAGCCGCTAATGGGACCAACTCAGAGGACTCGTTAAGTGCTATGAAAACCGAAATTGATCAATTGTATGGTCAGTTAACCAATATTGGGAACAGCCAATTCAACGGGAAGTTCGTTTTTAATGGACAAATTACAGACAAGGCTCCCTTCCCTGATCCGGATAACGCAGCCAATGCTGTAACCGATAACGGTGAAATTAAATTTGAAATTGGTGCAGGCGTTCAAATCGCAATGAATAAAACGGCTGAACAAATATTTGGTACTTCAGGCATGCAGGATAATGCTTTCCAGATTTTAAAGGATTTATCTACTTCACTTGCTTCCGGTAACACTGCGGGCATTCAAAAATCCATTGAACTTATGGATACACGAATGAGCGGAGTGTTGGGTGCTAGAGCAGATATTGGAGCTAAGACGAACCGGGTTCAACTTGCTGAAAACAGACTCGATGATATCGGCATTAACCTACAAAGTCTACAGTCCAAAACCGAAGATGCAGATATGTCGCTTGTTATCACAAACTTGAAAATGGAAGAAAACGTGTACCAAGCCTCACTGTCTGCTGGGTCTAAGGTTATTGTGCCTACATTAGTTGATTTTCTGCGTTAATATTCTCGCTTAGGAGGCTGTTGTGATGCCTAGTATTCCTCAAATACAAATAAGCCAGCAGCCCGCTCTTATCGGGATCGACGCAGATCTTGGGCAGCAAGATATCCGCCAGCCTCGACCTACTTATGAGATGCAAGTGGATAGGCCAAAACAAGACATCCGTCAGCCTCGGGGCGAACTCGAAATAGATCAGAGTCGTGCCTGGGATGCGCTAGGTCAAGGTCCAATTCTTACGGCTCTAAGTCGTATTTATTCGCAAAGCCATGAAATTGCCATGCAAGGAATTGCACGTAGAGTTGAAGATGGGAATCGTATGGCTGCAATTCACTTAGGTGGGAATGCCATAGCTGAAATTGCGAAAGAATTAAGTATTAGCCGTTCACAGTTCGACTATTACGGCGAAGCAAGCTATGATAATGTCGATATTACCTACACTGCACATAAAGCGGAAATTAACGTTACGGATGGAAAAGTTAACGTAAATGCGCAAGTTAATAAACCTGAGATTGACTACAATCGCGGGAAGCTTGATATTTACATGAGACAATACCCCAAGGTGGAAATTACACCACCACAAATTGATTTCAAAACCTAATGCGTTATAATCAGGCTATAGATGATTTCTATGGCTTTTTTTATTTTAAAATGGATCGAAGGAGCTTGAGATATGCACATTTCGACGTTATTTTTTGGCGAGTTAGCCGTTCAAGAGTCCGAAGTCTTCACGTTTGCACAAGGTGTTCCAGGATTTGAGGGTTTAACACAATTTATTTTGGTTCAACCTGAAGATAGTGCTCCATTTTCATATATTCAATCTGTTCAGAATGGTGATCTTTCCTTCCTTGTAGTTGATCCTTTTTTATTTTTTAAGGAGTATGATATTCTTCTGCCGGACAACTTACAGGAAGAGTTAAAAATTGAGAAGCCCGAAGATATACTAGTATGGTCAGTTGTAACAGTAAATAGCGACTTCACTAAATGTACGATGAATCTTTTGGCACCGATTATTTGGAATGTGAAAGAAAAACTAGCTAAACAAATTATTCTACATGACTCTGAATATAACATTAAACATGAGATTGTGTTGGGTGAAGCAGCGCAAGTGGAGGGGTGAGGAGCATGCTAGTCTTGGCAAGGAAAAAAGGCGAGTCCATCATGATCGGCGATCAGATTGAAATCGTTATTCTCGGAAGTGAGGGAGACACGATTCGTGTCGGAATAAAGGCCCCGAAACAAGTGGAAGTGTTTCGAAAAGAAATTTATCAGCATATTCAGGAATCGAATAAGGAAGCTACGGCTAGTTCAATTAGTCCTATGAACCTAAGCAAGCTGATTAATAAATCGAAGTGAAAGAAATGTCGACCACGAGTCGACATTTTTTTTACTTTAGCTATAAACTTTCTGGAAAGCTCCGACGATATATATATCAATGGGATAGTAAGCTGGGCGGCCGACCCGCTTGCAAACCTACAAATAAATCCACATGGACGTGGATCAAACGAACCTTCAGGAGGAAGAAAATAATGAGAATTAATCACAATATCGCAGCAGCGAACACTCACCGTCAATTGACTGGTAACACAGCAGCAGCAAGCAAATCCCTTGAGAAATTGTCTTCCGGTCTTCGCATCAACCGCGCTGGCGACGATGCAGCAGGTCTAGCAATCTCCGAGAAAATGAGAGCTCAAATCCGCGGTTTGGATATGGCTGCTAAAAATGCTCAAGACGGTATCTCCTTGATTCAAACAGCTGAGGGTGCATTGAACGAAACTCACTCCATCCTTCAACGTATGCGCGAATTGGCTGACCAATCCGCAAACGGAACGAACACAGCTGACGACCGTGCAGCTCTTCAAGAAGAGGTTAAACAACTTAAAGACGAAATCGACCGTATTGGTAACACAACTGAGTTCAATACTCAAAAATTACTGAATGGTGCTCTTAAATCCGTTGGTGGTGCCAACGTAGCCCAAGACACTACAAATGGTTCAGTAATTGCTAAATTGACTGAAGGTAAACTTGCGGCATCCGTTGCAATGGGTACACAAGTTGGTACATCGAATTATGTTAAAGAGACTTTAACTGTTGACGGAAGTGAAATTGAAGTTAACTGGCAGAACCTGACTACAGATGAGAAAGCAATTCTTACTGGAATTAGTTCCACAGATACAACTTCCCAAAATAAGGCCAAAGATTTGATTGTTAACAAAATCAATGAAGCAATTGATGCATCTGGTAAAAATACTGCTCATATCACTGGATATGTAGATTCCGCTGGTAAACTTGTACTTCAAAGTGGAACTAAAGGTGTAGATTCACAAGTAGGTATTGCTACTGGTTCAGGTACTGGTGTTGTAACTGCATTATCCGGTAGAGCTGCTGGGAACAAAGGTACAGTTGGAACAAGTGTTTACAATGGCCAAAGCATCGCTGCGGGATCTAAATTCGAAATGAAATTAAATGGTATTACACTTCAAATTTCTGTTGCTGCTGCTACTGGTGGTACAACGTCGATGGCTAGTCTTGCAGCAAATCTTGAGGCTGCCATTAAAGTTGCTGTTGATAACTATAACACTACTGTTTCTCATAAAACTAAAGGTCAAGAAGGTTTCATCGAAGATATCAAAGTTAATTCTTCTAAAGATGGCCGTCTGAATGTTGTTGGACAAAATGGACCAGTAACGTTCAATGATACTGATGGAAATACTACTGTTTCTGATCTTGGTCTATCTCAAGCACAAACAGAAGCTGCTGGTAACGGTGGTGTTTCATTCCAAATTGGCGCAAACCGTGGCCAAACAATTAGCTTTGGGATTGGAGATATGCGTACGGCAGCCCTTGGTTTATCTAATGTTGATATTTCATCAGCTGCTACAGCATCCTCTGCCCTTACGTCATTAGATAGCGCAATTAAAAATGTATCATCCCAACGTTCCAAAATGGGTGCTGTACAAAACCGTTTGGAGCACACAATTAATAACTTACAAACAGCTTCCGAAAACCTGACTTCCGCTGAGTCCCGTATTCGTGACGTTGATATGGCGAAAGAAATGATGGATTTCACGAAAAACAACATTCTTTCTCAAGCTGCTCAAGCTATGTTGGCTCAAGCAAATCAACAACCGCAGGGCGTCCTGCAATTGTTGAGATAATAAATAAGCTAGCGATAAAAGGCTCTGGGGTACCAGAGCCTTTTATATTACTAATATAGTTACCTATTTTATTTGAAAAGGGGATATATGATGGAATTCAAGCAAATTCTTAAAGATGCTATAGCGCGGATGGCTAGTATTAAAGATGAATTATTTAAATCAGGAGATATAAATGAGTTGATTATTTCTTATGTCGAGCTCTTTACGAAGATTGCAACAGCTATTCAAGAACTGGAAAGTGAAAAGGTAGATTTAGAAGAATATAATGAAAAGCTAACAAAACTGTTAGGCTCATTAGAAATTCAGGATTATGATTTATTTGCAGATATTATCGAATTTGAAGTAAAACCATTACTGGAATACTGGCAAAGTGTTGTATAAATAAATTCCTACGGGTGATGAGATGATGAAACATGCTTACAAGCTAAGTATTTGTATGATGGTTAAGAATGAAGAGAACAATCTTAACCGTTGTTTAGCTAGCCTGGAAATTCTTTTGAAAAGATCAGATGTAGAGCTTATCATTGTTGATACTGGTTCATCAGATAGTACTATTGAAATTGCCTCTAAATATACTTCGAAAGTCCATCATCATTTATGGAATAATAATTTTTCTGAAATGCGTAATATAACGATCTCTTACGCGAAAGGTGAATGGATTCTGATTCTCGACGCAGATGAAGAAATTTTAGATCAAGCCCAGTTGACTGGACTTTTAAAAGATCCTCGTCTTAATAAATTTAATACCGTTCAATTTAGTATGCATGATTATGTGAAGTCCACGGATGATTCTAATTATTTAAAATACAATTCTTATCGAATGTTCAGGAATGACGGAACATTTAATTATAAAGGGGCAGTACATAATCAGCCTAATATGAAGGGTCCGATATTAATTGCACCCGTCGTTTTAAACCATTACGGATATCAATTTGATAACAAGGAGCTACTTGAGCGGAAATTTCAAAGAACAGCTTCTATATTACAGAGCGAATTAGAAAAAGAACCTAATAACATTTACTATCGATATCAATTAGCGAATAGCTATTATATACATGATGATTTAATGGAAGCGTTAGATGAGATTCGGATAGCATATGCTAACATGAAAGAGTTAACCTTAGAACAAAGAGTTAAACATCCATATGTTTATGCTGAATACGCTAGAGAAAGTTATGCTAATCGTCAATACAATGAATGCATTGAAATATGCCAAGAAGGTATTATGTTAATACCGGATTATATTGATTTACATCATTATATTAGTTTAGCCTATCGTGTTCTTAATAAACCAGATAAGTCAATAGAACATGCCCATAGACATCTGGAATTAGCCAATTCCTTTGATAAATTGGAGATAACTAAAGAAGCTAGTGTCATAATGATGTGCGCAGATTTATATTCAATAAACTCAAGTTACACTATCTTAACTAGTCAGTATTATGAACTCGGTGAGTATAGATATGCATTAGAATTTGCTATGAAAATGCAAGATTCGGAAAAGAAATACGAGTTTTTATTATTAATATATATTCAGACAAATGAATTTGAAGCTATTTATAATAATTTTTTAAAACTCAATGATGATAATCAAGTGAAAGGGAATTATGTCAGGAAGTTAGAACAACATAGAACTACGCTGAGTGTTCAACAGAAAGCTGAAATTGAGAGACTTTTTGCTCAAGGCGACGATGACTATGCCTTTTTACAAAAAATCAGATCTGGTGGTAATAGTGAATTAGGCGAAATTCTAACAGTAGAATTTATAAAATCTATTAACTTTAATGAAAAAGAGTTATTTTATGGTGATGTATTTACACATTTTGAACGTGATAGAAAGGAAATATTATCTGCATTTAAAAAAATAAAAAATAATAAGCTAAAGCAATATATACAGTATTTAACTAGCCATTATTCTATAGTAGAACATCAATTAATTTCATATTTGGTTAGCGAAAATATAAGACCTAATGATTATGATGCAAACCGAGTATATGCTTGTATTGCAAACGTCTTGTTTTTAACAGAAATTGAAGCGGCGAAAAATGAAAATAGAAAAGTTCAGACGCTTTATCTTGATGTTTTCGAAAAATATGTAGATAGAAGTATTTGTAAACTTTCTCAGATATTCAAATTAGATAAGATGCGACTCTATTATTCAACACTAGATGATGCTGAAGATCAATATTTTATGTTACTGCACTTCGCACAAGAAGCAATACAGAAAATGAATTATCAATTGGCAGTTAAATATATTAGAGAAGCCGTAGAAACTTATCCTTATTTAACTTTGGCAATGTCAAATTATCAAGACAAATTATTTAAATTTACGATGTCCAATTAAGTCTATTTTATAGTAAAGGGTGCAACCTTTGAAAAAAATTCTTGAGAAGATAATAGAAAGTAAAAATGGGATTAAGGCGCTTATTGAGGAAGGAAATATTGAACTAGCAAAATCAAAAGTGAACGAATATGCAAGAATAATGCCAGGTGATGTTGAAATTTATTCTATGCAAGCAATAATTGCTATCTTAGAAGGCGATCTAAATGATGCTAAACGAATATTAGAAATTGGTTTGAGTAACGATTGCTATAATTTTGATTTAACGTATAACATGGCTTACGTTTTTGAAATTAGCGGTAATTTCCTTGATGCATTTATATATTATAAAAAAGCTAGGAATTTAGTTTTTTTTGAAACTGAAAGACGACTAGAATTGGAACAAATAATAGTAAAAATTCAACGTGCATTGTTGGAGAGCAATTACTCAAAGACTGAAGAATATATCTTCTCAAAAACTGATCGTAATATCTTGATAATCGATTTTGATCTAAAGAAAGAGACAAATGAATTTGCGAAATTATTATCAGAACTTTCATTCAATGTCGACTTGGCATATACAGGCCAACAACCCGAAGTGATTTTTCCTGATAATCAACTTTTTTACAGAAAAATGATTAGATTCAGCACTATCCAGGATTTAAAACAATATATTTTACATTATAATTTTGATATTATACACGCTATAAGCTTGCCTAAAGTTTATCAATTGCAACTAAAAGACTTAAGTGAGCATATTATTTATGATGATTCAAATCTAATCGCTATCAAAAACATTTCAGATATATTGGAGGTATATTCATCATATCAATCAGATTTGAAGAGTAAAAAGTCAACAGAAATAAACGAAAATAATACAATTCTTATACCAACTTATAATAGACCACTGTATCTTGAAAGACTTCTTGCATACTTTAGTGATTTCAAAGAACTTAAGCCGAAAATTATTGTTCTAGATTCAAGCAAAGAAGATAGCAAACAACAGAACAGGCTGACGGTGAAGAAGTTCAGTACCTTGAATCTCAGCTATATTGAATTTGAGAGTAGTAAGGATTTTTATGAAAAGTTAAATTTTGGATTAGAGATGTTAGATACTAAATATGTATGTTTATGTGCTGATGATGACTTTCTAACCGAGCAGGGAATTATAACATCTCTAAAAATGCTTGAGCATGATGAAGACTTATTCACCGTAAAGGGGAAAAATCTGTATTATATTGAGACAATGTCCAAATTAAAAGAATATGACTTCTTTAATGGACTTTATGATAAAGACCCAATTAAAAGGCTCGTGGATATTACTAAGGGGTTTGTTCCGTCATTAATCTATCAAGTGTTTAGGTCAGATAGATATAAAGCAATGTATTCTTTTATAATTAATAATAAGGAAACAATGCCTCTAAATACCACCTTTCAAGAGTACCTAATGTATTTTATGGTGATCATCTCTGGGAGAGTAGGTCAAGTTGTAGTTGATTTGAATGTCAGAATAAAAGGTGAAATAAGGGAAGTAGAGATTCCTAATTTTCCTCATGCGATCGTGGATGGAAGTTTCAATATTGATTTTAAAAAATTTAAAGAATATTTAAGAAACTATCTTCTTTATTTTCAAATTCCGGTCGAACATTATGATTTGCAGATTGATTCGATTTTTTCGAGTTTTTTAAATAAGTTTTTAAATGTCGACAATAAATATATTGTTTTAAAGAACGGTGAATATGATTTAAAGAAACTAGAGATTGGTATGCGAAGTAGTTGGGTATGGCCGAGTACATTAAGATAATAAAATTTGTAAAGTGGTGGAGTCATGAAGGCTGTAATCTTAGCTGGGGGATATGGAACAAGAATAAGTGAAGAAACACATTTAAAGCCAAAGCCAATGATTGAGATAGGTGGCAAACCAATCATTTGGCATATTATGAAGATATATTCCTATTATGGAATTAACGATTTTATTATTTGTCTTGGCTACAAAGGATATTACGTCAAAGAGTATTTCGCGAATTATTATATGCATACTTCTGATGTGACATTTGATCTTAGTAATAACAGTATGGAAGTCCACAGGAACAATGGAGAACGATGGAAAGTTACGTTAGTTGATACTGGTGAGCATACAATGACCGCGGGTAGGTTAAAGAGAATTGAAAAATATATTGGTGATGAAACATTTTGTTTTACTTATGGTGATGGTGTAAGTGATGTAGACATAAATAAGCTAATCGATTTTCACAAAACTAAGGGAACAATAGCAACAATGACAGCAATCCAGCCTCCTGGAAGATTTGGCGCAATTAACCTTGATAATGATTCCATTATTGCTTTTAAAGAAAAACCACAAGGTGATGGTAACTGGATTAATGGTGGTTTTTTTGTATTAGAGCCTGATGTATTTCAATATATTCATGGTGATCAAGACATCTGGGAGAGAGATCCTTTAGAGTCAATATCTAGAATTGGACAATTATCAGCATATAGACATACAAACTTCTGGCATCCAATGGATACCTTGCGCGATAAAATGAAATTGGAAGAATTATGGGATTCCCAAAATGCACCATGGAAGGTATGGTCCTGAGATGTATCCATTTTGGAAAAATAAGAGGGTTTTAATTACGGGTCACTCAGGTTTTAAGGGAAGTTGGTTATCAATTTGGTTAAATTCTCTTGGGGCTGATGTAACAGGATTTTCATTAAATCCCCCTACCTCTGAGAATCTGTATGAGAAGGCTTCTGTTCATTCGTGTACTCGCTCAATTATTGGAGATATAAGAGATTACAGCAAGCTATCGAAAGTTATAATAGATAACAAACCAGAGATTATATTTCATTTAGCTGCACAACCAATAGTAAGAAAATCATATGATAACCCAGTTGAAACTTATAGTACCAATGTACTGGGGACCGTTAACTTATTCGAGGCTACAAGACTTTCTAATACAACAAAAGTAATAATAAATGTTACTAGCGATAAATGCTATGAAAATAACGAGAATTTATATTGGGGGTTCAGAGAGACCGATCCTGTTGGTGGTAGTGACCCTTATAGTGCAAGCAAGGCATGTGCTGAAATTATAACAAATAGTTACCGTAAATCTTTCTTTAATACGAGTACTTCGTTACAAGTGTCATCAGCTAGAGCTGGAAATGTAATAGGTGGAGGGGATTGGGCAGATGGGCGTCTTGTTCCTGATTTAATAAAGTCAATAAATGATAAAAGAAGTATTATACTTAGATATCCTCACGCAATACGCCCTTGGCAACACGTATTAGATCCGTTGAATGGGTATCTGCTATTAGCAAAAATGATGTGGGAAAGTAGTGATTATTCGCAAAGTTGGAACTTTGGTCCGACATCTGAGAATTTTGTATCCGTTTCGGATATAACCGAAAAAATAGCGAGTATTTGGGGTTCAAGTTTAACCTGGAAGCTTGAAACTGGAAATAATCCATATGAAGCAACAATTCTAAAACTAGATTGCTCGAAAGCAATACTGGCTCTTGGCTGGAAGCCAAAACTTTCTCTAGATAAATGTTTACAGTGGACAGTAGATTGGTACAAAAAGGACCTCGAAGGTAAAAATATGCAAGAGATCACTAGAAATCAAATTAATGACTTTATGGAACTTTGAAGGAGTATTAAAGATGACGACAAGAACGTGTAGATTTTGTAAACATGTGATAAGCCATACTTTTGTTAATTTGGGGATGACTCCATTAGCGAATTCTTACCTGAAAAAAGCAGAGTTAAATAAAAAAGAAACTTTTTATCCACTACACGTTTTTGTTTGTGAACAATGTTTTTTAGTTCAATTGGAAGAATTTGAATCGCCAGAAAAAATATTCAGCGATTATGCCTACTTTAGCTCATATTCACAAACTTGGTTGGATCATGCTGAACAATACGCAAACAAAATGATTACGCAGTATAATATCTCCGATAATTCATTGGTAGTGGAGATTGCTAGTAACGATGGATATTTATTAAAGAATTTCAAAAAACAGAGTATTAATGTCTTAGGGATTGAACCTGCTGCTAACGTAGCGGAAGTAGCAATAAGTAAGGGTATTCCAACAAGAATTTCTTTCTTTGGAGAAGTTTTAGCAAAGGAACTTATTCAAGAGGGCATGAAAGCTGACTTATTAATTGGCAATAATGTTCTTGCTCATGTTCCAAATTTATGTGATTTTATATATGGCATCAAATTAATCCTGAATAACAGTGGTATTGTTACATTGGAGTTCCCTCATTTAGTTAAATTGTTTAATGAAAACCAATTCGATACTATATATCATGAGCATTTTTCCTATTTTTCACTTACCACTATCAGCATTATTCTAAAGAGATATCAACTAGTCGTGTTTGACGTAGAACTATTAAATACCCATGGTGGCTCATTGAGAATATATATTAAACATGAGGATGATTTTTCAAAAACAATTAGTTCTAATGTTAAAATTTTACAAGAATATGAAGATAATATAGGGATTAGTCAAATAGAGACTTACTTTAACTTCCAGCAGAAGGTTATGGAAACGAAAAGAACCTTATTATCATTTTTAATTGGAGAAAAAAGAAAAGGGAAAAGAATAGTTGGTTATGGAGCTCCAGCTAAGGGAAATACCTTGTTGAACTATTGTGGAATTAAAGAGGATTTTATTGATTACACAGTAGATAAAAATCCGCATAAACAAGGCCTTTATTTACCAGGCACTCATATAGAAATAAAGTCTCCAGAAGAAATTTTTAATACAAAACCGGACTATTTACTTATACTTCCATGGAATATAAAGAATGAAATTATGCAGCAAACATCATTTATTAGAGAATGGGGTGGTAAATATATAGTGCCAATTCCCACATTAGAGGTACTTTAAATGATATTTACGAAGACACAATTACCTGATGTATACATAATTGAAATTGAAAGACATTCAGACGAGAGAGGGTACTTTGCTCGAACTTTCTGCCAAGATGAATTTCATTCAAATGGAATTGAAACCGAATTCGTACAGACTAATTTATCCTTCAATAAGAAGAAGGGTACCTTACGAGGTATGCATTTCCAACAGAAACCTTACGAAGAGGACAAATTAATTTTGTGTACGAAAGGCGCGATTTATGATGTAATAATAGATTTGCGAACGGATTCTCCCACTTATAAGAATTGGATTTCAGTTGAACTTTCCGAACAAAGCAACAAGTTAATATATATTCCGAAGGGCTTTGCTCATGGGTTTCAAACATTGGAGGACAACACAATTCTTATTTATCAAATGGGTGAATTTTATAAACCTGAGTTTTCAAGAGGAATAAAGTGGAATGACCCTGCATTTCAAGTAATTTGGCCACTTTCAGATCCAATTGTTTCAGTAAAGGATACTATGTTTCCAGTTTTTGATGAGGATAATTTGAGGTGACTAATAATATAATGAGCGGATTATATCCAGATTTACTTACAGATGAACAAGTAAATGAATTTCATACTAATGGTATCCTTGTTATTAAATCCTTTTATGATATCAAAAATGAAATAGAGCCTATACAACGTAGCATTTATAGTATTATTGGAATATTAATTAAAAAATATAAATTATCCTTCGAACAGGCTATATTTTCAACTGAAAATTTTGATTCAGGATATACTGAACTTATTGCTAACGACCGAAAAATTGGTGGTGAAATATATGATGCAATAAAACAAATACCTGCCTTTATTCGCTTAGTATCGAATTTGAAGCATGAATCTATAATTTCCCAATTACGCCAGACTAGTCTTACAGGAATAGCAGCTGGTGGTTATGGAATTAGGATAGATAATCCTAATGAAGAAAAATATAGAGCTGGATGGCATCAGGACTATCCTGCACAGTTCCGGAGTTTGGACGGTATAGTTTTCTGGAGTCCATTAGTTGAAATAACTGAAAAGTTGGGACCAGTGCAATTTTGTCTTAGATCCCATAAAGATGGTTTAGTACCTGTTTATACAAAAGATGCAAAAAATCCTGAAAAATCGGGTGCTTATAGCTTAACCTTAAAAGACGAAGAAATAACAATTGGTAAATATCATATTACTGCACCTTTATCAGAGCCCGGAGATTTAATATTAATTGATTTTCTTACACTTCATGCTTCTGGTTATAACAATGGTTCACGTTCAAGGTGGTCCATGCAGATGAGATATTTTAATTTTAATGAGATTACTGGTCAACAAATTTCATGGTCAGGGTCATTTGCAGCTGGAAAGTCTATTAATGAAGTGCATCCTGAGCTTTTAGCTGACTAGAATGGAGAATCATAATGTTAACTTGTAACGTTTGTTATACTTCGATTGAAAAACCTGTATATGTATCCTCTAAACCGGTTTCCATTACTTCATTGTGTGAAATCGCTAATATTCAGACAATTGTTTATTATTGTGAACACTGTGGTCATCTACAAACAAGTTCGATGGGAAATATCGATGAATTTTATAACAAAGAATATAAAATATTAATAAATAGTGATGAAGAAGATCAATTATATGACATTATTAACAATGTGAAGATATTTCGGACTGAACATCAAGTGAAAACACTTATAAACAAAGTAGATATACCATTAAATGCGAAAGTTCTTGATTATGGGTGTGCTAAAGGGGCTTCCTTAAAAGGCTTAATAAAAGAAAGAGCTGATATTAACCCTTTTCTTTTCGATGTTAGTGATATGTACATCCCATTTTGGCAAAAATTTGCGATCGAAGGCAATTGGTCAATTTATAATCCCAATGAGGATTGGAATGAAGAAATGGATTTGATAACTTCCTTTTTTGCGCTTGAACATGTTGAAGATCCTAAACTAATGTTAGAAAAAGTAAGAAGATTATTGAAGGTAGAAGGAATATTTTACTGTATCATACCAAACGTATATAAAAATATTGCGGATTTTGTTGTAGTTGATCATATTAATCATTTTTCAATAAATTCATTGAACTATCTTTTTAATAATTCAGGATTTGAGCTATTGGAAATTGATGAAGTTTCGCACCAAAATGCTTATATTATAATTGCAAAGAAAAGAGAAGAAAAGATAGTTTCAGAATTTCAAGTGAATAAAGATTTAAAAAATACGGTATCTAATATGGCTAAGTATTGGGAAACCTACGCTCAGAAAGTAAAACATTTCGAAGAGGATCATGCTAATCAAAAAAGTGCAATTTATGGATCTGGCTTTTACGGTACATTTATCTATACTTGTCTTTCAGATACTTCGAAAGTTTGTTCGTTTTTGGATCAAAATCCGTATCTCCAAGGAAAGCATATATTTGATAAGCCAGTCATAGCACCATCCAATATAGACCCTTTGATTGAAAATATATATGTAGGATTAAACCCTATCAAAGCTTCAGCTATTATCAATGAAATTAGTATTTGGAAAGAAAGCCGACATCATTATTTTTTCCCCCCCAAAGAATTAGTAGGAGGTTAGTAAAGTGAAAATAGGAATTATTGGTTCTGCGGGCGGAAGTGCATTCAGTGAACTTTATTCTCTAATCAGAGAACAGCAAGTAGATGGATCTGAAAACCACCAATTTTATATTGTTACTGATAGAGAATGTGGTTTAGAATCTATATGTAGTAATAATAATTTACCTTATCGCAGGATTGTACAAAAAGATAATAGGCTTTTTTCAAAATATGCAAAAGAATATTTTGATAGTGTAGGTGGAGTAGAATTTGTGCTTTTGTTTTTTTCTAGACTAGTTACATCTGATTTATATTCTAATTACAACACGCTTAATATTCACCCAGCACTACTACCTTCTTTTAAGGGTATGAGTCCTATCAAGCAGTTTATTAAAGGCAAAGCTAGATTTTTAGGTTCAACTCTTCATTTGGTAGATGAAAGTATAGACGGAGGGCCAATCATAGCTCAAGTTAGTATGCCTATAAAGGACAACACTCCAGAAGAAAAATTAAATAAATTTTCATTTATTCAGAAAACGTATCTTGCTGCAGTAGCAGTAGAATTATTTGAAAACAGATCGATTACAATTAATTCAAATAAATCTAATTTCATTTTAAATGGTGATCTACCTTGTAACGATAGATGTAATCCTAGTCTAACAAATCGGTATTATTATAATGGTATTAGGAATTTGCAAATGGTGGAAAATGTTGAGGTGATTATTTGACAAAAGTAGTTATTTCACAGCCGATGTTCTTTCCGTGGGTAGGATTATTTGAGCAAATACTACTTGCTGATGTATATGTTCATTACGATGATGTACAATTTTCTAAAGGTAGCTTTGTAAATAGAGTTCAAATAAAGTCTCATGATACTATAAAATGGTTAACAGTTCCACTTAGAAATCATAAGTTAGGGGACTCAATTAATCAAGTTTTCATAGATAAGAATAAAGATTGGATTAATAACCATATTTCTCTATTAGCACAAACATATATGAACGCACCTTATAAAAAGGACTTACTCGATATTCTTAATTATGTTTATGCACAATCTTTTAATACGATATCGGATTTATCAGTCGCCAGCATTACAGCTATTTGTGAGTACTTTAATATTAAAAATAAAAGGGTTATCTATTCTTCGGATTTAAATATTTCTGGTCGATCAAGTCAAAGAGTATTGGAAATAGTAAAGTATTTAGAGGGAAGTACATATATAACTGGTCACGGGGCTAGAAATTATTTGGATCATGAGTTGTTTGAAAGAAATCAAATAAGCGTAGAGTATATGGATTATAAAAAAACGCCATATCCTCAGATACATGGTAATTTTACTCCATATGTTTCAATCTTAGATCTTATTGCCAATACTGGAACTGATGGTATCAAGTATATAGCATCGACTACAAAAAAATGGAGGGAATTTATAAATGAATGAGATTGAAAAATTTAATAAGGAAGTTGAACAAAATATAGAATCCATATCTAAGGATAAAGAGTTACAAGATGTATCAAACGTTTGGCTTCAAGATATTACCAAGCATAAGTACGCCTATAATTTCTCATGGTTAGGTCGCCCAATTATTCAATTACCTCAGGACATTATAGCAATGCAGGAAATTATTTGGGATGTTAAACCAACTGTTATTATTGAGACTGGCATTGCTCACGGAGGGTCATTAATATTTTATGCTTCTATGTTGGAATTACTAGGAAACCATGGCAAAGTAATTGGAATAGATATTGATATACGTATTCATAATAGAATAGAAATAGAGAAACATCCTATGTTTAAACGCATTACATTAGTGGAAGGATCATCAATAGACATTGAACTGGTTAATGAATTAAAAGAACATATCAGCGAAGATGATAAGGTGCTGGTTGTTCTTGATTCCAATCATACTCATGAGCATGTGCTAAGAGAATTAGAGCTTTATTCAAATTTCGTAAGAAAAGATAGCTATATTGTTGTTTTTGATACTTTAGTTGAGGATTTACCTGACCAAATGTTTGAAGATAGACCGTGGGGTAAGGGAAATAACCCAAAAACAGCAGTCCACGAATTTTTGAAAACAAATTCGAGATTTTCTATCGATAAAAGTATTCAATATAAACTATTAATGACAGTCGCCCCTGATGGATATCTTAGATGTTTGGAGGACTAAATCATGGAAAATATAAAACGAATTCCTGTTTCGGGTCCATCCATTACAGAAAAAGAAATTGCATATGTAAATGATGCAGTTCAAAATGCATGGTATGAAAATGCAAATATGTACAATGAAAAATTCGAAAAAGCCTTCGCCGTATATATTGGATCAAAATATGCAATTGCATTGCCTTCATGCACATCAGCAATACACTTATCCTTACTTTCCTTAGGCATTGGCGAAGATGATGAAGTGATTGTCCCAGACTTGACATGGATTGCATCTGCCGCTCCTATCAGTTATGTAGGAGCTAAGCCTGTGTTTGTTGATATCGACAAAAAAACCTGGTGTATATCCGCTGATGCTCTTGAGAGCAAGATTACAAAGAAAACAAAAGCAGTTATCATTGTGGACTTATACGGTAATATGCCAGAAATGGATACTCTTTTAAAAATTGCTCGAAAACATGGTATTAATGTAATAGAGGATGCTGCTGAGGCAATTGGAAGTGAGTATAAAGGAAGAAAAGCTGGCTCGTTTGGTGATGCCGGTGTTTTTAGTTTTCATGGTTCTAAAACAATGACTACTGGGGAAGGTGGTATGCTTGTTACAAATCATGAGGATATTTATAAGCGATGTTTATTTCTTCGAGATCATGGAAGAATCCCGGGAGATAAAATGTTTTGGAATACTGAAATAGCTTACAAGTATAAGATGAGTAGTATGCAAGCTGCTCTTGGATTGGCTCAGTTAGAAAGAATAGACGAGTTAGTTTCCAAAAAACGAGAGATTTTTGGTTGGTACAAAGAAGAACTTCAGTGTTTTCAAGGAATAACTTTAAATTCTGAAGACGTTCATACTGTCAATACATTTTGGATGGTTACTATTGTGTTAAACCCTGATTTTGGAATTTATAAAGAAAAAATTATGACTTTGTTGAGTGAATGGAACATCGAAACAAGACCAATATTTCACGCATTAAGTTCTTTACCAGCTTATAAGGAAAATGTTGGCCAAAATATTAAGGCTGAAAACCCAAATGCTTATTTGATTGCTCCTTACGGAGTTAACTTGCCGTCAGGTTTAAACTTAACGAGACCTTTAGTTAAATATATTTGTGATTGCCTAAAAGAAATATTAAATAAGAAATTAAGTTAATAATTCAAGTTTTTCGCCATATTCTCTGCACGTCATTTGTTCTTGTCACCAAATAATGACTGAATAAAAATGTCGTATAGCTGATCTATAAATTTATTTGAATCCAGGATTTATTGTTAGATTGCACTATTCCCTGAGGTGAATTATGAAGATTCCACTACTAGACCTTTCCAAACAATATGATTTTCTCTCATCAGATTTAAATAAAGTAATGCTAAAGGTTGCATCATCAACGCAGTATATTAATGGTCCCGAAGTCACTGCATTCGAGAAAGAAATAGCAGAGTATCTAAATTGCAAACATGCCATATCTTGTGCGAATGGAACAGATGCCTTAGTTTTGTCATTAAAGGCCTTGGGTATTGGAGTAGGGGATGAAGTGATAACCTCGCCCTTTACCTTTTTTGCTACAGCTGAGGCTATTTCTAGTGTAGGAGCTACTCCAGTTTTTATTGATGTGAAGGCTGATACATATAATTTTGATACAGATTTACTTGAACAAAAAGTAAGTCCTCGAACGAAAGCTATAATACCTGTTCATATTTTTGGACAGCCTGTTGACATGGAGCCTGTTAAAGAAATTGCTCGCAAATTTAATTTGTTGATTATAGAAGATGCATGTCAAGCTATAGGTGCTGAATATAAAGGTCACAAAGTTGGGACGTTAGGTGATGTAGGATGCTTTTCGTTTTTCCCAACTAAAAATCTGGGAGCCTTCGGAGATGGCGGCTTAATTGCCACGAATAATGATCGTACAGCAGCGATACTAAGAGGTTTAAAAGCTCATGGAAGTGGGAATGTCGGAAAGCTTGCTTATAATTACCTGAACCCAGTAAATGAAGAATCTAATGTAATTAGTCATTTGGACGATCGTTCGGCTAAATATTATAATTATTTAGTTGGTTATAATTCTAGATTAGATGAAATCCAAGCCGCAGTTTTACGCATTAAATTAAAATATTTAGATAAGTGGAATGAAGCAAGAAGACGACTCGCTAATAATTATAATAGTAAGTTAGAAGGAACAAATTTTGTTCTACCGACTGTTTTAAATGATGTTAAGGAAGTTGTACATTTATACGTTATTCAAACAGGAAAAAGAAAAGAATTAGTACAGTATTTGCAGGAAAAGGGGATTTCCACAGGCGTGTACTATCCAGTACCACTTCATCTTCAAAAAGTATATGAGCCTCTTCAATATAAAATTGGGGATCTTCCAATTTCTGAATATTTAGCTAACAGAACACTGGCACTGCCCTTGTACCCTGAAATGTCAGATGATGAGCAAGCGTATATAATTGATTGTATTCATCAATTTGAAAGCGAGATGTAATGCATGGAACTCGATTATTTCCTTCACGAATCAAGTTACGTAGACCAACCGTGCGAAATCGGAAAGGGTACTAATATATGGCATTTTAGTCATATTATGGAGGATTCCCGTATAGGAATGAACTGTAATATCGGTCAAAATGTCGTTATCTCTCCGAAAGTTGTTCTAGGTAACAATGTTAAGATACAAAATAACGTATCCGTTTACACTGGAGTTATATGTGAAGATGATGTTTTTCTCGGCCCATCTTGTGTGTTTACCAACGTAAAAACCCCCAGAAGCCATATAAATCGCAAGCAAGAATTCAAGCAAACACATGTTGGCAAAGGCGCTACAATTGGCGCTAACGCTACAATTGTTTGTGGGAATAACATAGGAAAGTTTGCTCTGATTGGAGCAGGTGCAGTAATAACAAAGAATGTTCCTGACTATGCTCTTGTTGCAGGTAATCCATCTAAGATTATTGGTTGGGTCTGCCAATGTGGCGAAAGGCTACAGTTTGAGTCTAAGCAAGCTAGTTGCTTAACTTGCCAAACTGATTATACGAAGAATGATCTGGATGTAAGGGAAGTGTTGAAATGAGCGAGAAACTACTAAAAAAGATACAGGATAAAACAGCAATCATCGGGGTTGTAGGTCTCGGTTATGTAGGGCTTCCACTTGCATTGGAAAAAGCAAAAGCAGGATTTCGTGTGGTTGGTTTTGATATACAGACAGATAAAGTTGAAAAAGTAAATCTCGGTATAAATTACATTGGTGATATCGTTGATAGTGAATTCAGTAAGATTGTTTCACAAGGTATGCTGACTGCAACAGCTGACTTTTCATTCGTAAGAGATGTAGATTGTATAGCCATTTGTGTTCCAACGCCACTTGATAAATACTATCAACCTGACATCTCATACGTAGTAAATTCTACGAGAGATATCGCTAAGTATTTAGACAAAGAAATGTTGATTATTCTTGAAAGTACGACCTACCCAGGTACAACAGAAGAAATATTGAAACCCATCCTTGAAGAAGGCGGGCGTGTATGTGGTAAAGACTTCTTTTTAGCTTTCTCACCTGAACGTGTGGACCCTGGCAACAAGCTTTACGGAACCAAGAATACACCTAAAGTTGTGGGTGGTGTAGGTGAAACTAGTACGAAGCTTGCCGCGGCCTTATATCGCAGCGTTCTGGAAGGAGAGATTCATGAAGTTTCTAGTCCTGCCGTGGCAGAGATGGAGAAAATTCTTGAGAATACCTTCCGAAATATTAATATTGCACTTGCCAATGAGATGGCGATTCTTTGTAACAAAATGGGTATTAATGTTTGGGAAGTTATTGATGCTGCGAAGTCCAAACCTTATGGGTATATGGCTTTTTATCCAGGTCCTGGTTTAGGTGGGCACTGTATTCCAGTAGATCCGTTTTATTTAACTTGGAAGGCTCGGGAATATGATTATCATACACGTCTAATTGAAACTGCTGGTGAAATAAACATTTATATGCCTCAATTTGTAACGGAAAGAAGTATGAAGATCTTAAATCGTTTTAGGAAGACGATGAATGGAGCCAAAATATTATTGCTTGGAGTTGCTTATAAACAAGATATCGATGATTTGCGTGAATCTCCAGCTCTGAAGGTAATAGAGCACCTTGAGAAAGAAGGAGCAGAAATAAGTTATTATGACCCTTACATTCCTCATTTCAATCTTCATGGGAATGAATATCAATCCATTGAACTTAATCAGGATACACTTCGCAATGCTGACTTGGTAATTCTCACAACCATGCACACACAGTTCAATTACGAAAATATTGCCAAGGATGCTTCTTATATTTTTGATACTAAAAATGCTTTTAAACTTATTAAAAATCGTGACAATATCGAAGTTTTATAATAAGGATAGGAGCGTCCGATACAATATGACGGATAGAAAGATTAAAATAGCCTTGGTTGGCTGTGGGCGGATATCAGTAAACCATTTCGAAGCTATTCAAAACAACCCTAGTCTAGAGCTTGTAGCGGTTTGTGATGTAATTGTAGAAAGAGCGCGGGAAGCTGGAGATAAATGGGGCGTCGCTTTCTATGACTCTTATGAGGCAATGTTAGAGCGAACAGATATTGAGCTGATCACTGTATGTACGCCAAGCGGTTTACATCCACAACAAACGGTTATGGCTGCAGAGAATAAAATCCATGTAATTACTGAAAAGCCGATGGCCCTATCTTTAAAAGAAGCGAATAAAATGATTCAGGCCTGCAATGATAATGGTGTTAAATTATTTGTCGTTAAACAAAATCGTTTGAATAGCACGCTTCAGCTTGTCAAAAGAGCTGTTGATAAAAATAGATTTGGTAAAATTTATATGGTTTCTGTCAATGTTTTCTGGCAAAGACCGCAAAGCTATTATGATTCGGCATCATGGCGCGGCACCTGGGAACTTGACGGTGGAGCATTTATGAATCAAGCAAGCCATTATGTGGACATGATGGAATGGCTAATTGGGGATGTAGAGAAGGTATACGCGATAACAGATACCATGGCTCGTGATATAGAGGCTGAGGACACAGGAAGTGCCGTACTTCGTTTTAAAAATGGAGCTATAGGTAACATGAATGTAACTATGCTTACGTATCCTAAGAATCTTGCTGGGAATTTGACGATTCTTGGGGAAAAGGGTACCGTTGTCGTTGGGGGTACATCCGTTAATACTATTGACAAATGGGACTTTGAAGACTCTGATAATGATGATGAGCTGGCAGCTAACGTTAGCTACTCACCTCCATCTGTGTATGGATTCGGACATATTGGTTACTATCAGAATGTAGTAGATGTGCTCTTTAACGGTGCCGAGCAAGGGACGGATGGAAATGAAGGAAAGAAATCATTAGAGGTAATACTGGCTATTTATCAATCGGCCAGAGAACAAAAGGAAATTAAGTTGCCACTAATAGAAAATTAGTAATTATTTAAAGAAGATCTATAACAACTAAACGACCTCTATCCGATATAAAAGATATATCTATATCTTCGGATGGAGGTTTTGCTATGAGCATTAATAACCCAGTCGGCGGGTTCGGAAACAACGGAGGAGAAATAAAACAAGCCCCTGAGCCAGTAAAGGTACATAAGGTAGATGAGATCGGGACCAATGATGCAGCAGCATTCATTGCATCTAATATTACAAGCACGACAGAACTTAAAACTGCTGAATTACAAGGCGAAAATGTCACAATTAGTGATGCACAACTAGTAAAAGCTATTGAACATGCAATTAAAGCAATACAAGGGAGAACAACGTCTCTTGAGTTTTCAATACACCAAAAAACGAAGCTAATCTCAGTTAAAGTCCTGGACAAAGATACGGGGGAGACGATACGCGAAATTCCGCCAGAAAAGAGTCTGGATTTCGTGGCTAAGCTCTGGCAGATGGCAGGAATACTTGTGGATGAGAAAAGATAGATAAAATTTATTGAGAGGAGAGAAACGACATGGTATTAAGATTAAGTGGTTTTTCTAATTCCGGTATAGATATTGATGATACAGTTAAAAAGCTAGTTGCTGCTGCTCGGATTCCGCAGGACAAGTTGAAACAGCAAAAACAGTTGCTGGAGTGGCAACGCGATGATTACCGAGCGCTAAATACAAAAATTTTAAATTTCCGCAGCGCTGCTTCTGATATGACGCGTCAAGCTATATTTCAAAGCAAAAAATCCTCATCTGCTGATGAAAGTGTGGTTTCAGTTACTTCAACGGCTACTGCTCCGGAAGGAATTTACTCATTAAAGGTGATCAAGCTAGCTACATCAGCTTCAGTAACTTCTGAAAAAACGGGACAATCGTCTGAAACTGCGGAACTTAAAGCCATTGATCCAGCCTTTACAAATGCCACGACCCTTTCTATTGGTGGCGAAAAAGGGTCAGCGACGATTAATGTTAAACCTACAGATACTATTGCTGGCCTAGTGGCCGCTGTTAACGCTAAAACGAGCACTACAGGTGTAACGATGAGTTACGATGCAACATTGGATAAGTTCTTTTTTGCTTCCTCATCCACGGGAAGTAAAGCAGGAATTGATCTTAAAATGGGCAGCGAGTCGAATGGACATAATCTTTTGACCTCGGTATTAAAGTTAAGTGTGGATGACGATAACAACAATACTACCCCGAGCATCCCGCTTTCAACAGATCAAGCCAATAAGGGTCAAATCTTGACGGGTACTCAATCATTCGTGAGTGGTATCACAACACTGATTGATAAAGATTTGACAACGACTCAGAAGTTTCATATGGAAGCTAACGGGAAGACGTTAGACATGGATATTACAAAAACGACAACAGTTGGCCAGCTTATTGATCAAATCAATAGCTCTGATATTGGTAAGTCAGGTGTGTCAGCTTACTTGGATGCAAACAATAAGATTGCTTTCAATAATCCAGATCAGACAAAAGCAATCACATTTGGTGATGCAACGTCAGACACATATGATCTTCTTGATAAATTGGGTGTTAAGGCACCAGTCGTAGCTGGAAATCAGGATTATGCTTCATTCAGTAAAACTGGGCAAAAAGCGCAGGTTGAATTCAACGGAGCTTCTGCAGAGTATGACACAAATACGTTCTCTATTAGTGGTATGAACATTACGATCAAAAAGGAACAAACTACAGCTGTTAATATTACAAATACACGCGATGTTGATAGTGTCTTTAACTCAATTAAATCGCTCGTGGATAAATATAATGATCTAATTGATACTGTGAATACTAAAACTTCGGAGAAGCGTAATAGAGATTATGCTCCGCTTACAGATGAACAACGTGAAGCAATGAAAGATGACCAAATTGCAACATGGGAAGCAAAAGCTAAAAGTGGTTTGTTGCGCAGTGACTCTCTGTTGACAAGTGCTATGAGTGGTTTTAGATCAGCTTTCTCTAGTTCAGTAGAAGGTCTCCCGGTAGGTAATGCCAAAACGCTGTCTCAAATTGGTATTTCCACAGCTAATCTTAGCGGCACCAGTATTTCGGGGAGTTATCTAGAGAATGGTAAAATTTATATCGACGAGGATAAGCTTAAGAAAGCTATTGCCGAAACGCCAGATGAAGTTATGGCTTTATTCACAGCGAACGATGGCCTTAAAGACTCGGATAAAGGCGATGGTTTGGCAAGACGATTGTCTGATAAAGCAGATGCTCTTTTCAAGAATATTACTGCTAAAGCAGGGGTTACAAACAGTGTAGACACGAGTTATCTAATGGGAAAATCGCTTAAAGACATGGATAAAAGAATTGATGACTTCAATGATAAACTATCAGATCTCGAAACTCGTTACTATAACCAATTCACCGCAATGGAAAAGTATATGAACCAAATGCAAGCCCAAAGTGCACAGTTGACACAACAAATGGGCTAATAAAGGTTCTACTTTAAACTAGGGGGAAATAACTATGATTCAAGCCCAACGCAATAAATACTTGGAGAATACGGTTCAAACGGCAAGCCCAGCACAGCTGCTGATTATGCTATGTGATGGGGCAATCCGTTTTTGCCGTGCAGGTATAGAGGCCTTGAAAACAACCAACTACCAAGACGCTAACACCAACCTAGTCAAGGTACAGGACATTATTAGCGAGTTTTCCATTACAATTGATCGGAACGCACCGATCGCTGATGATTTATTGAGACTATATGAGTATTTTAATCACCGTTTAATTGAGGCTAATATCAAAAAGTCAGTTGAACCTGCCGAAGAGGTGCTTGGTTATTTGATTCAGCTGAAGGAAACTTGGTTGCAGGCAGCTAAGCAAGTTAATGCAGGCTCTGCAACACCTGCCGGAGCGCTGCATGGATAAGCTGGTCGTGGAGTTGGAGCAACTTACGCAACAGGGACTCGCGGAGCTTGTAATGATGGATGCGGAACATATTTCTGGGTTTATGGAGAAGCGGGCAAACATTATGCAAGCCCTTCTTAGAGCGACAGAAGCGGTGACAGCGAGGGATAAAGAGGCTTATCAGTCACGTATTCAAGCTGTAATCAGTCTTGATCCCATTTTCTTGAAGAAGTTGCAACAGTTTAAGGATGAAGCTAGTTTGCAACTAGCCAAGCTGGAAACGGGTAAAACTCAGCGTAACGCGTATGATAACCATTATGACGGTGAAAGCTTCTTTTTTGACCGTAAGAAATAAGTTTATACACAGTAACCTTTTGCGGCGGCAGAAGGTTTTTTGTTTATCAACCGGTTCCTTACGCTTTCATACCAGTAATGTGGACAGGCAATTCATTATAGAACTTATTATGTGCACAAGCACACCGTAACGTAACCAACTTACCCATATCTAACGAAAACACACCTGTGGATAATGTGCACAAACCTGTGCATAACTATGTGCACAAAGTGGATAAACCCGCGCCACGACAATATTCTACAAATTTTGCAGTTATCCACGGTTTGTATATACCCGAATTTTCAAAAAATTTACTTGATTGGCAAGTTTCAAATTGACAGGTCAAGCAGACGGGTGTTATAGTCAAAAAGTAAGGGCTTACATTATTCATTTGCTTACGATTATAACATTTTTTAAAACGAAGGGAATGTGTACGTTATGCAAGGTAAAGTGAAATGGTTCAACGCAGAGAAAGGCTATGGTTTCATCGAGCGTGAAGATGGTGGAGATGTATTCGTGCATTTCTCAGCTATTCAATCCGAAGGATTCAAAACGCTGGACGAAGGTCAAGCAGTAGAGTTTGACATCGTAGAAGGCGCACGCGGTCCGCAAGCAGCTAACGTTAGCAGACTATAATCACCCGGCACGATTGGTGCCGCTAGTATACACCTACGAACATGCACACCTTGGGAGTCATCCCGGGGTGTTTTTTTGCGTAGATTAGAAAGCATAACGTTTATCCTTGGTATACATATTATGCTCGGAATTTAAAGGAATTATGAAGATGGGGTGGAATGTAGTATACTGTAAGTAGGAAGGGAGATGTTTAACTATGATGATTAGCATTCGCGGAGAACACCTTGAAGTAACTGAGGCCCTCAGGGACTATGTCGAGAAAAAATTAAACAGACTAGATAGGTATTTTGAAGCTCCCCTTACATCCGATGTACAAGTAAAGCTAAGTGTGGTCAAAGATTTACAAACCATCGAGGTCGCCATTCCTTTAACTGGCGTGCTGCTTAGAGCAGAGGAACGCAACTCTGATATGTATGCTTCGATTGATTTGGTTGTGGACAAGTTAGAGCGCCAAATTCGCAAGCATAAAACTAGAACCAACCGCAAAATTCGCGAAGAAGGCGGCAAGCGTGATTTGTTTAAAATGGAAACATCACCTGTCACTTTCGTGGAAGAGGAAGAAGACTTTGAATTGGTCCGCAACAAACGCTTCGATTTGAAGCCGATGGATGTGGAGGAAGCGATTTTGCAAATGAATTTGGTTGGTCACAGTTTCTTTGTTTTCTCCAATATGGACACAGATTCTGTCAACGTAGTTTATAAGCGTAATGATGGCAAGTATGGATTGATTGAACCGGCTATTTACAAATAAAATAAATACTTACAAAGAGCTTGATTCGATTCGGTCGAATTGGGCTCTTTTCTATTAATACAGCATTGTAGATGCGTTTATTTTGCATGCATGCATTTCCGATAACGATTCAATACTATACAAATAAGCTAAAACGTGAAACTTTTGAAGGCCATAAGCAGTTTATATGAATGTAGGCCGAGGGTTTGTTGCGGCAGGGCAGTCAAAGGTGGTACAATTTAAGGATACGAATGCAATAGAAAGGGGTTCACCGATGCTAGGACTAGTGAAGAAGATTTTTGGTGATTCCAATGAACGGGAAGTTAAACGGATGTTGAAAGCCGTTGATTATATCAACGAGCTGGAAGCAGGCATTGAGCCGTTATCTGATGAAGAGCTAAGAGGCAAGACAGTGGAATTCCGCAATCGCTTGGAAAAGGGCGAGGAACTGGATGATTTGCTTCCTGAAGCTTTTGCCGTAGTCAGAGAGGCAGCCAAACGTGTATTGGGTAAACGTCATTACGACGTTCAGCTTATTGGGGGTATGGTGCTGCACGAAGGGCGTATCGCCGAGATGAGAACAGGGGAAGGGAAAACGTTAGTTGGAACACTTCCTGTCTATTTGAATGCCTTGCTGGGTAAAGGCGTGCACGTGGTAACGGTCAATGACTATTTGGCGCAACGTGATAGCGGCGAAATGGGCCAGATCTATGAATTCCTTGGTCTAACGGTCGGGGTCAATCTGCATGAACTTTCCCATGAGGAAAAGCAAGCAGCTTATGCCTGTGATATTACGTATGGAACGAACAACGAATACGGGTTCGATTACCTGAGAGATAATATGGTGCTCTACAAAGAGCAGATGGTACAGCGTCCGCTTTATTACGCGGTTATCGATGAAGTTGACTCCATTCTGGTCGATGAAGCGAGAACGCCTCTTATTATTTCGGGACAAGCTGCCAAATCAACGGATTTGTATTATTCGGCGGACCGTTTTGTGTCCAATTTGAAAATAGAAGAGGATTACACGATCGATATTAAAGTGCGTTCCGTAGCTCTTACAGAAGAAGGAGTTGCGAAAGCAGAGCGCGCATTCGGCATTGAGAACTTATTTGATCATCAGAATGTGAACATTAACCACCATGTGACTCAAGCCCTTAAAGCGCGTTTCATCATGAAACGTGATGTGGACTACGTCGTGCAAGACGACGAGGTTATGATTGTTGATGAATTTACAGGCCGTATTATGACAGGCCGTCGCTATAGTGATGGGCTGCACCAAGCCATCGAGGCCAAAGAGCAGCTGCAAGTTCAGAATGAGAGCATGACGCTTGCGACAATTACGTTCCAGAACTATTTCCGGATGTACCGCAAGCTTGCGGGTATGACCGGTACGGCGAAGACGGAAGAGGAAGAGCTCAAGAAAATTTACGGCCTTGAAGTTATCATTGTTCCAACCAACCGTCCGATGATTCGTAAAGATATGCCGGATGTTGTGTACAAGTCGGAAAATGGTAAGTTTAGAGCCGTTGTTGAGCAAATTGTGGAAAAGCACAAGCTGAATCAACCGGTTCTTGTCGGTACAGTTTCGATTGAGAACTCCGAGGTCCTTTCTGAAATGCTTAAAAAGAAAGGTGTGCAGCACAAAGTTCTCAACGCCAAATACCATGCGGAAGAAGCAGAAATCGTATCTCGTGCGGGTCAACCTGGTGCTGTAACTATCGCTACCAACATGGCAGGCCGTGGTACGGACATTATGCTTGGCCAAGGCGTACATGATATTGGTGGACTGCATATTATAGGAACAGAACGTCATGAAAGCAGACGAATTGATAATCAGTTGCGCGGTCGTGCAGGCCGTCAAGGCGACCCTGGTTCGTCGCAATTCTACCTCTCTCTAGAGGATGAATTGATGAAGCGATTCGGTGCAGAAAACATCATGGCGATGATGGATCGTCTCGGGATGGAAGAAGACCAGCCGATCGAGAGCAAGTTGATCTCGCGTGCGGTTGAATCCGCACAAAAACGCGTGGAAGGAAACAACTTCGACGTTCGTAAAGTGGTCCTTCAGTATGACGATGTGATGAACCAACAACGTGAAATTATTTATAAACAGCGCCGCGAACTGCTGGAATCTGAAAATATCCGCGAAGTCATCGAGGGTATGATTAACGCAGTAATCGAGCGCGTCGTGAAAGCACACTGTCCGGAGGAGCAAATTCCGGAAGAGTGGGAGCTTACAGAGGTCGCGAATTTCGTGAACAACAACTTCCTACAGGAAGATGCGCATATTAGCGATCAAACGATTTGGGGCAAAGAGCAAGAAGAGATCATTGATCTGATCAAAGAACTTGTCAGCAAACGTTATGACGAGCGTGAAGAAGAGATCGGACCTGAATTCATGCGTGAATTCGAGAAGGTTGTTGCGCTTCGTGCAGTAGACAGCAAATGGATGGATCATATTGATGCGATGGATCAGCTGCGTCAAGGTATCCACTTACGCGCATATGGCGGTACAGATCCGCTTCGTGAGTATCAGTTCGAAGGTTTCGAGATGTTCCAGGAGATGATTGATAACATTCGTGAAGAAGTCGCGATGTATATCATGAAAGCTCATGTTCAAAGCAACTTGGAGCGTCAAGCTGTAGCCGAAGGGCAAGCGGTGGATACGAAGAACGAAGCTGGCGGCAAGAAGCCTGTCGTACGCGACGAAGAGCAACGTATCGGACGTAACGATCCATGCCCATGCGGCAGCGGTAAAAAGTTCAAACAGTGCCACGGACAAGGCAGCTAAGCGAAGCTGACGCGATCCGGTTAGCAAAGGCACAAGAGAATAAAGAGGTGTAAGACATGCTGGAACCAGAAGTGAAACAAGATTTAAGAGAAACAGCAAAGCGACTAACCGAATTACGGGGGTCTCTTTGACTTAGATCATAAGCTGGAAGCGATCGGCGATTTTGAGGAAAAAATGGGGGCGCCGGACTTCTGGGACGATAACGAACGCGCCCAGAAGACCATCTCTGAGCTCAACGCGATCAAAAGCGTTGTGGATCAGTTTCAGGGCTTCACGAACGAGTTTGACGACCTGCAGGTCATGGTCGAGCTCGAGGAAGAGGAAAGCGATGCCGGCCTGGTGGCTGACATTGAGAAAGGCATCGCGGCCTTAAAGACCAAGCTCGAAAGCTTCGAGCTTGGCCTGTTGCTGAATCAGCCGTATGATAGGCTGAATGCGATTCTAGAGCTGCATCCAGGGGCCGGCGGCACGGAGTCGCAGGACTGGGCGGAGATGCTGCTGCGCATGTACCGCCGCTGGGCGGAGAAGCAGGGCTACAAAGTCGAGGTGCTCGACTATTTGCCCGGCGACGAAGCCGGCGTGAAGAGTGTCACGCTGCAGATCACGGGCTTCAACGCCTATGGCTACTTGAAGGCGGAGAAGGGCGTGCACCGGCTCGTGCGGATTTCGCCGTTTGATGCCTCAGGCAGACGCCACACATCCTTCGTGTCATGCGATATCATGCCTGAGATCGAGGACGATACGGAAGTTGAGATCCGTACGGAGGATCTCAAAATCGATACGTATCGGGCGAGCGGCGCCGGCGGTCAGCACATCAACACCACGGATTCGGCTGTGCGGATTACGCACGTACCGACTGGGGTCGTGGTGAGCTGTCAGCAGGAGCGTTCGCAAATCAAGAACCGCGAGAAAGCAATGAAAATGCTGCGTTCCAAGCTGTATGAGAAGAAAATCGAAGCGCAAATGAAGCATTTGGCTGAAATTCGCGGCGAACAGTCCGAAATTGGCTGGGGAAGCCAAATTCGTTCTTATGTTTTTCATCCGTACAGCATGGTGAAAGACCACAGGACATCGGCCGAGACCGGGAACGTCGGCGCTGTTATGGACGGGGATCTGGATATGTTCATTGACGCCTACCTGCGTCATCAGATTCGCAAGCCGGACAACGCGGAATAGTTGATGTTTTGTCCTTGGTGGCAAAGTGAAACGCATAACAGAAGCAATTGACGATCATCCTACACCTAACAGGTGTAGGATTTTTTGTGAGAGGAGGCCTATCGTGGCCAGAAGAGAACCACTGATACGGATAGGAAGTCCTGCACATACCGTATTTGAATATTCTTTGCTAGTTATAGGGTCATTGGTCATGGCAGCAAGCTTTAACTGCTTTTTGAACCCGAACCAAATTGCCACCGGCGGGGTTTCGGGCATTTCGACCATCATTCAACACCTTTCAGGTTTAAATCCCGCTATCACCCAATGGGCGCTGAACATTCCAATTTTCCTTTTAGCCTTATGGTTGCTGGGAGGGCACTTCGGTGTGAAGGCTGCAGTTGGTTCGGTCATATTTCCGCTATGCGTCCTGGTGACCAGCCATATAGGCGTGCCGACACACAATCCTTTGCTCGCTGCCGTTTATGGCGGAATTGGTGTCGGGCTAGGACTAGGGATTGTTTTTCGCGGACGTGGATCGACAGGCGGGCTTGGGTTGGCCGCGCAAATTTTACATAAGTACACGGGATTAAGTTTAGGATTCTCAGTTGCGGTATTTGATGGCCTGGTGATTATCACATCAGCGCTAGTGTTCACACCGGAGAATGCGCTGTACGGAATGATCGGCTTATTCGTGACGACCAAAACGATTGATATCGTGCAAGTCGGCTTCAACTACGCAAAAGTAGCTTTCATTATTTCTGACCATTCGGATGCGATTCGCAAAGCTATTTTGTTTGATTTGGATCGCGGGTTGACCGAGCTTAACGGGTCTGGCGGTTTTACCGGGGAATCCCGGAATGTGATGATGGTTGTCGTGAAGCAGAACGAGGTCAGTCGATTGAAAACGCTGGTCCAGTCGGTGGACCCGCAGGCGTTTGTCATTTTGAGCGAAACGAATGAGGTGCTGGGTGAGGGTTTTAAGCGGCATGCTTAGAAGCTTGGCGGCTGCCAAATGGGAGGAAGACGTGCTTAGGCACGTCTTTTTTGCATGGATGGACTACGGCGTATGGATATCGATAAGGCAGCTTAGTTGTTGTATTTTGTGCAACATGGCAACGAATTCTGGATAAAGCCCGGTCCTATCTTGTATAAAGTGCAATCATTTCGGTTAAAAAGCACTGTAATCAGCCCCTTTTAGCTAAAATGGTTGCACAAAGTACAATGAGGGGGAAGACTAGTCCTCAAATGTAGCGATAATGATGTATAAAGTACAACATAGAATGATCTAGAACCGCCAATCTCCAAGACTGCAGCTTCAGCTGTGCAAGAAAACGCAGTCACTGACTAGCGCAGCCTCAAAAGAGTCACAGATCACCATAAAAAAATGTTGCTTGTCCATCAATTTATTTGGGATAATATAACTGTTCGTGAATGAACAAAACGTCTATGCATATTATGAATTTTTTTCGTCCAAACGACTGCGAGAAACTCAACGTAAGATTTTTGTTGAAAAGCCGGGGAAACCCTTGATTCATATCGGATCCAAACGGATGAAAACGGAGAAAACTGGTGAAAAAAATTCATTGAATTATTATGTATATGACTGTATAATCATACATATATTTTCGGAGTAACGGGGGAATTCATATGAGTCAAATCGTTAGAGCGGCTATTATTGGGGCTACAGGGTACGGTGGCGCGGAGGTTATTCGCCTTTTGCAGGCGCATCCTCTTGTGAAAATCACTTCGGTCATCTCGACCTCGAATGCGGGTGCTCCGCTTGCTGATCATTTTCCACATTTGCAGGAAGTGGTTGTTGATATTTTGGATCAACTCGATGTTGATCTTATTGCTAGTAAATCCGATGTCGTGTTCCTGGCAACACCAGCGGGCGTAAGTGCTGAGCTTTCACCGAAACTATTGGCTGCCGGCCTGAAGGTTATTGATATTTCCGGGGATTTGAGATTGAAATCAAGCAGCGATTATGAAAAATGGTACAAAAAGAAGCCGGCTTCCGAGGAAATGTTGGCGAAGTCGATCTATGCTTTGTCTGAAGTATTCGGGGACGAAGTCAAAGGCAGCGATCTGATCGCAAATCCTGGCTGTTACCCAACAGCAACGCTTTTGGGGCTAATCCCTGCTGTAAAAGCAGGTTGGATTGATCCGTCTACGATTATCATTGATGCCAAATCGGGCGTATCCGGTGCAGGACGAGGCGTTAACCTGGGCGTGCACTACGCGGAAGTCAATGAGAATTTGAATGTGTATAAAGTGAATAAACACCAGCATATTCCGGAAATTGAGCAAGCACTTAGCCGTGTAGCGGGTAAGCCGGTTGTGACGACATTCACGACACATCTTGTGCCAATGACGCGTGGAATTATGTCCACGATGTACGCAACCGTCAATGGTGAGCATACGGCTGCTGATTTTATTGAACTCTACCGTCAATTCTATGAGGGCCGGAAGTTTGTACGGATTCGTCAAGAAGGCAAGTTCCCTTCAACGAAGGAAGTATACGGTTCTAATTATTGTGATATTGGTTTTTCCGTGGATGAGCGGACGGGTCGCGTGACGATTGTTTCCGTTATTGATAATGTCGTGAAAGGCGCTGCCGGGCAGGCCATTCAAAACTTGAATTTGATGTACGGTTGGGAAGAAACGACCGGATTGCTGTTCGCACCGGTATATCCATAAGAAGCGGAACATGTGAGGAGACGAGGATGTTGGATACAGTTAGTTTCACGGTGGTGCCTGAGGGCACAGTAACGACACCGAAAGGCTTTCGTGCAGGCGGCCTGCACTGTGGATTAAAGAAGACGGAGCGCTTTGACCTAGGCGCAATCGTATGTGATGTGCCGGCGGCAGCGGCAGGCGTGTACACGCTGAACGCGTTCCAAGCGGCACCGCTGCGCGTGACGCAAGAAAGCATCGCTCAAGGCGGCAAGCTGCAGGCCATGATCGTGAACAGCGGCAACGCCAACGCGTGCACCGGCCAGCAAGGCGAGGACGACGCATATGCGATGCGTGCAGCCAGCGCGAAGGCGCTAGGCGTAGCTGAGCATCAAGTCGGCGTGACGAGCACGGGCGTAATCGGCGAGCTTCTGCCGATGGGTAAAGTGCTGGCAGGCATCGAGCAGCTGCCGCAGCGCATTAAGCTAGACGGAGGCGAAGACTTCTGCCAGGCGATCCTGACAACGGATCTTGTGCAGAAGATGACGTGTGTCCGTCTTGTTGTTGGCGGCAAAGAGGTTCACATTGCCGGTGCAGCCAAAGGTTCGGGGATGATTCACCCGAACATGGCGACGATGCTCGGTTTCATGACAACCGACGCACCGATCGAAAGCGAATACCTGCAGCAGCTGCTTAGCAGGATCACAGATAACACCTTCAACATGATTACTGTTGACGGCGATACATCCACCAACGACATGGTCGTGGTGATGGCTAGCGGTTTGGCTGGCGGCGAGACACTGACTCCGGAGCATCCGGATTGGGAAGCATTCGCAGCAGGTTTCCAATACGTTGGCGAGTATTTGGCCAAGGCGATTGCACGCGACGGCGAGGGCGCAACGAAGCTGATTGAGACGACGGTTATCGGCGCGGAAAGCGACGAAGCAGCTCGCAAGATCGTGAAGTCAATCATCGGATCGAGCCTCGTGAAGTCCGCTGTTTACGGCGCTGACGCGAACTGGGGCCGAATCATTGCGGCTGTAGGCTACTCGGGACAGCCGGTGAATGTGAACACAGTCGATATTCGCTTGGGCGATATCGCAGTGCTGGAACAATCGCGTCCGGTGAAGTTTGATGAGGAAGCGGCACTGGCTTATTTGAAAACAGATACCATTCAAATTCATGTGAATTTACATATGGGCACTGGCAAGGCAACGGGCTGGGGCTGCGATTTGACATATGATTACGTGCGCATTAACGCGGCTTACCGCACATAAGAAGGGGACCGAACGCAGTGAAGAACAATTGCTTTGTGATGAAATGCGGAGGCAGCACGCTTGCGGCGCTGCCTGCCAGCTTTTTTGAAGATATGCGTCACCTTCAGGAGGAAGGCATCGTAACGGTTATCGTTCACGGCGGCGGCCCTGCCATTTCAGAAACGCTTGGGAAGCTGGGCATCGAGTCCGGTTTCGTGAACGGCCTGCGAGTGACGAACGAAGCGGTGCTCGACGTTGTAGAGATGGTGCTTTCCGGCCAGATCAACAAAGAGATCGTACGCCGTATTCAATTGACAGGCGCAGCAGCGCTAGGTTTGTCCGGTGTGGATGGACATTTAATTGAAGCTAAGCCGGTGGCGAACAGCCACGAGGTTGGTTTAGTCGGCGATGTGACGAAAGTGAACGCGGAGCTGATCCAAGGCATCGTGAATATGGGCTACATTCCGGTTATTGCGCCGGTTGGGCTTGGTGAAGATGGCGGACAGCGTTACAATATTAACGCGGATACGGCAGCTGGCGCGGTGGCCTCCCACCTTGGCGTGGAACAAATGGTTGTCGTGACGGACGTACCTGGCATCATGAAGACCGTAGACGGTGAGAAACAGGTGCTGCCGGTTGTGAGTGTTGCTGAGATCGAAGAAATGATTGCAAGTGGAGACATTTACGGCGGTATGATTCCGAAAGTTCGCGCAGCGATCGCTTGCATTCAAGGCAAGGTGCAGGAAGTTGTGATTGTGAATGGAGCGGAGCCGAATGTGCTTAGCAAAGTGCTGAAGGGCACGGGAATCGGTACAAGAATTGTACGATAACACTATTAAGGAGGGAATGTACATGAGTGAAACGGGTAAAAGCTCGCTCTTTCCAACGTACGCCAGATATCCAATTACGCTGGTGAAGGGGGAGGGCAGCCGACTATGGGATGATACAGGCAAGGAGTACATCGATTTGATGAGCGGAATTGCGGTAGCGAACCTCGGACATGCGCCTAAAGAAGTGAAGGAGCAGCTTGTGCAGCAGCTTGATCAGCTATGGCATGTCAGCAACCTTTTCCATATTCCGAACCAGGAAAAACTAGCTTCCTTACTTACGGCTAACAGCTGTGCGGATGCTGTATTTTTCTGTTCCACAGGAGCAGAAGCGAATGAGGCCGCAATCAAGCTGGCGCGTCGCTACAACCAAAAGGTGCTGAACAACGGTCGGTACGAGATTATTACGTTCAACATGTCATTCCACGGACGGACGCTGGCGACATTGACCGCTACAGGTCAAGACAAAGTGAAGGAAGGCTTCCATCCGCTTCCTGAGGGCTTCGTATATGCGCCTTATAATGATATCGAGGCTGTTCGCAGTCTTGTGAATGACAAAACATGCGCGATCATGTTGGAGATGGTACAAGGGGAAGGCGGCGTATTGCCGGCTGATCCGGAATTCGTGAAGCAATTGGCAGAGCTGTGCAAACAGGAAGGCCTGCTTTTGATAGCGGATGAAATCCAAACGGGCGTAGGGCGTACGGGCAAGCTTTTTGCCTACGAACACTATGGTGTTGAACCTGACATTTTCACATTGGCCAAAGGGCTGGGCGGCGGATTCCCGATTGGGGCTATGCTGGGGAAAGCTTTCCTTGCTGAAGGTTTTAGCGCTGGCAGTCATGGTTCGACATTTGGCGGAACGCCGATTGCGACGGCTGCAGGTTTTGCGGCTGTGGATACGATTCTTGCCCAAAAGCTGCCGGAACGCGCAGCAGAGTTAGGGGAGTATACGATCAAGAAGCTGGAAAGCAAGCTTGCCGGCAATCCGCTAATCGCGAAAATTCGCGGTATCGGGCTTTTGATCGGGATTGAGTGCACGCAACCTTCAGGTGAAATGATTAGTGAAATTCATAAAAAAGGCGTGCTCGTTATTCCAGCTGGACCAAACGTTATTCGTTTAGTGCCGGCCTTAAATATACCGCAAGAAGATTTGGATCAAGGGCTGGATGTGCTGTGCGCGGTCCTTGCAGAGAAGGCATCTACGATCAGCAGCATCTAGGGAAGTAACAGGAGAGAGGTTGAATGAAATGAATATTACCTTACAAGAAGAAATGGCTGCCCAATTGAAGGGCAAAGATTTCCTTGCTTTGGCTGACTATACACCGGAAGAAATCGAATACTTAATTCACTACGGGATCGAGCTTAAGCGTAAGCAAAAGGCTAGAGAGCCTCATGCTGTGCTTGCCGGCAAGACACTCGGGATGATTTTCGAGAAATCCTCTACGCGTACGCGTGTTTCGTTTGAAGTGGGGATGTACCAACTGGGAGGTCAGGCATTATTTTTGAGCAAAAACGACCTGCAGCTTGGACGCGGTGAAACGGTTTGGGATACGGCACAAACGCTGTCCCGTTACCTTGATGGCATTATGATTCGCACGTACGAACACCGTAAAGTGATCGATCTTGCGCGTGGAGCGACGGTTCCGGTTATTAACGGCCTGACGGATTATGCGCATCCTTGCCAAGTGATGGCGGATTATCAGACTGTTCTTGAGAAAAAGGGCCGTCTCAAAGGCATTAAAGTAGCTTACATCGGGGACGGCAACAACATGGTGCATTCCTTAATGGTGGGGGCAAGCAAATTGGGGATGGACTTCGCGATTGCTTCTCCTGAGGGGTATGATCCTGATCAGGAAGTGATTCAGAATTCCAAGGAAAATGCTGCGCATTACGGCGGCAGTGTACTTCTGACACGCGATCCTCGCGAAGCGATTGAAAATGCGGACATCGTCTACACGGATGTATGGGCGAGCATGGGCTTCGAGGCTGAGCAGCAGGAGCGGGAGATTGCTTTTAAAAACTACCAAATCAACAAAGATCTGGTGAAGTACGCCAAATCGGATTACTTGTTCATGCACTGCCTGCCTGCACACCGCGGGGAAGAAGTGAGCGAAGGTGTCATTGACGGCGCACATTCCATTATTTTCGACCAAGCAGAGAATCGTCTTCATGCGCAAAAGGCTATTATGGCCGCGACCATGATATAATAAATAGATAGAGGAAACGGAGAGATTAGTAGACATGGCTAAGGAAAAAATCGTGCTCGCCTATTCCGGCGGGTTGGATACTTCGGTAATTTTGAAATGGCTTAAAGAGACTTACGACGCTGAAATCATCGCGTTCACGGCAGATATCGGGCAAAAGGATGAGCTCGACGGTCTGGAAGAAAAAGCGCTCGCAACCGGCGCCTCCAAAATCTACATCGACGACCTGCGCGACGAGTTCGCGAAGGACTTCATCAACCCGATGTTCCAAGCAGCGGCTTTGTACGAGGGGCAATATCTGCTCGGTACGAGCATTGCGCGTCCTTTGATTGCGAAGCGCATGGTTGAAATCGCACGCGCAGAAGGCGCAACGGCGATTGCACATGGTGCAACCGGCAAAGGAAACGACCAAGTGCGTTTCGAACTAACAGCTGCGGCGCTTGCTCCTGAGATTTCGGTGATTGCGCCTTGGCGTTTGGAAGAATTCCGCGAGCAGTTCCCGGGCCGCGCTGAAATGATCGCATATGCCGAGAAACATGGCATTCCGGTAACGGCATCCGCTGCGAAGCCGTATTCGACAGACCGCAACTTGCTGCACATCTCCTTCGAAAGCGGCATGCTGGAGGATCCTTGGTTTGATCCATCCGCTACATCCAACAAAGATATGTTCGTGCTGAGCGTTGACCCTGAGGATGCGCCAGACCAAGCCGAATACATTGAACTTGAGTTTGAAAAAGGCGACTGCGTTGCGATCAACGGTGCGAAATTGACGCCGCTTCAAGTGATGGAAACATTGAATGAAATCGGCGGCAAGCATGGTATCGGCCGTGTAGATATGGTAGAAAACCGCTTCGTCGGCATGAAGAGCCGCGGCGTGTACGAAACGCCAGGCGGTACGATCCTGTTCACGGCTCACCGCAAAATGGAGTCCTTGACGATGGACCGCGATGTGATGCATCTTCGTGACTCTCTGATCTCCAAATATGCAAGCCTTGTATACAACGGTTTCTGGTTCGCTCCAGAGCGTTTGGCGATTCAAGCGCTTGTTACAGAAAGCCAAAAGAACGTATCCGGTACAGTTCGTTTGAAATTGTACAAAGGCAACGTTATCGGAGCTGGCGTGAAAAGTCCGGTATCCTTGTACAATCCGGATATTGCGACAATGGAAGCTGATCCGACGAAAGCTTACGATCAAGGCGATGCGACTGGCTTCATTCACTTGAACGCCCTTCGTTTGAAAGTATCTTCGGGTGTTGAGCAAAACGCTAAGAAGTAAGTTAACATAGGCTATGAAACCGGGCTTTCCCTCGTGGAAAGCCTTTGGGCTGTAAAATAGAGAGGAGTGGATGCACGTGTCAAAACTATGGGGTGGACGATTTACGAAGCAAACCGACCAATTGGTTGAAGAATATACAGCATCAATTATGTTTGATAAGGAGCTTGCGGAGGAAGATATTCAAGGCAGCTTGGCGCACGTGACGATGCTTGGCAAATGTGGCATTCTTCCTGCGGATGATGTCGAGAAAATCAAGGATGGCCTCTACGCGGTTCAAGGCATGATTCGCCGCGGCGAGCTGGAGTACACGATTCAGAATGAAGATATTCACATGAATATCGAAAAAACGCTGATCGATTTGATCGGTCCTGTTGGCGGCAAGCTGCATACGGGCCGCAGCCGTAACGATCAGGTGGCGACGGACATGCATCTGTACCTGCGCAAACGGGTAGTCGAGTTCGTTGGACACCTTATCAAGCTGCAGGAAGCTCTTCTTGATCAAGCGAAGAAAAACATCGATACGATTATCCCGGGATATACGCATCTTCAGCGTGCGCAGCCGATTCTGTTCGCCCACCACATGATGGCTTATGTCAGCATGTTCCAGCGTGACCTTGAGCGCTTGCAGGACAGCTACAAGCGCGTAGACATCCTGCCGCTGGGCGCTGGCGCGCTAGCCGGCACGACGTTCCCGATCGACCGCCATTTCGTGGCGGAGCAGCTCGGGTTCGGACGCGTATACGAGAACTCCCTGGATGCGGTCAGCGACCGCGATTTCATCTTGGAGTTCCTCTCTAACGCGTCCATGATCATGATGCACCTTTCTCGCTTCAGCGAGGAAATGGTGCTCTGGTCTTCCACCGAGTTCGCGTTCGTTGAACTCGATGATGCTTTCTGCACCGGCAGCTCCATCATGCCGCAGAAGAAAAACCCGGACGTGGCGGAGCTCGTCCGCGGCAAAACAGGCCGCGTCTACGGCAACTTGTTCGGTCTGATGACCGTGCTGAAGTCGCTGCCGCTGGCGTATAACAAGGACATGCAGGAAGATAAGGAAGGCATGTTCGATACAGTTCGTACGCTGCAAGGCGCGCTTCAACTGTTCGCTCCAATGGTCGCTACCATGAAAGTGAACACGGATCGGATGAGACAAGCCGTGAACCAGGACTTCTCGAACGCTACGGACATCGCCGATTACCTTGTTAACAAGGGGCTGCCATTCCGTCAAGCTCACGAAGTTATCGGCAAAACGGTGCTGTATTGCATCCAGAACAAAAAATACTTACTCGATATGAGCATCGAGGAGTTCAAAACGTTCTCAACGCTGTTTGAGTCCGATATTTATGCCGTGCTGCAGCCGGAACAAGTCGTGAATGCACGTAATGTATACGGCGGAACGGCAAGCAATCAAGTATCGGAAGCTATTGCCCGCGCCGAGCAAGTGTTGGCGCAATCCAATGAGTGGTTGCAAACCTATTTGGAGAAGAGCAAATAAGTTTAAGTATAAAAAAGCCTTCAACGTCATCCGTATGGATGACATTGAAGGCTTTTTGCTGTTTATCTGCCCGTAACCGAGATATACCCGGTGTCGACGCGAATTTTCACTTTTTTGCTGCCATCCCCGAGGGTACCTTTGGCTGAGTGATGGTCTTCCCGATCTACAGTAAGACCAGGCACTTCCAGATTGGCGCTGCCCGTATCGGCGCTTAGATCGAAGCTCACATTTTTAGGCGTAGGCTCAAGTGTAAGGCGGACACTGCCTGTGTCGGATTCAAGGGAGACTGAATCGCCGATATCGCTTAATTTTGCCGTGATGCCACCTGTATCTGTCTTGATCTTGACCTCGCCTTGTCCTTCTTGGATGTGAATATTCCCCGTATCCGCTTGAAGATTCAATTGTTTGCCTTCATAGCGGTCAAGTGAAATGTTGCCTGTATCCGTGTTGGCTGTTAACTTCTCAGATTTGAGATCATTGAAGTTGATATTACCTGTATCGGAAGTCACGGTGATGGCTTTGTACATTTTATCCGGTAGGGAGACTTCAGTTTTGAGCCCAAAGCCGCGGCCGGCAATCAAATTTTTGAGTTCGGTGATGTCAAAACCAAAATTGATGCGATCTTTTTCTTTCGTGCAAACATCAACCCGCCATACATTGCTTCCTTCTGTGGCTGCGTCAATCGTGCATTCATTCGCGTTAGCTTCCCGCACCGTACCGACTAGGCGTACTTTAATTTCATCGCCGTTTGTTGGGACGAAAGTGATGCTCGAGTCATCGTTTTGAAGGATGAGAGTGTCGATATTTGCCGCAGCGATCTTCTTCTCGATATTAATGTTGGAGACGCCTGCATTCAAGTCTAAGGTTTTGAACGAAACAGCCGCACCGATGAGTCCAACGGCCAGGCAGGTAAAGCCGGTTATTAAGAAAAATTTATATCTGCTTTTCACGGCTTAAGCCCCCTTAATTAATTTGGCATTGAACTGGATGTACGCCCGGGTGATTTTGAAAAATAGTTGGAACAGCCAAGTACTGAGTGTAGTGAGAATGACGCCTAACCCGAAGCATGCCAACATGGCAAAACCAATGAACTGCAGATCACTGCCTACGTGCTCCATAAAGCTGCCAAGCATACCGGCGATCGGAGCGACGATTAGTGCAAAGCCCGAAGCGAATAAGGCAATTAATGCTACCAAGATACCGAACCATGGGCCAACAACGAACAGGAGGTTGAAAAAGCCGAGCGCAATGCTGACGATAATCGCCTTCAGCCCTGTTTCCTGCTTAGCCGGATAAGGGTAAGGAGGTTGCTGTGCGTAATAAGGATTTTCATAAGGCGGCGGCGTATAGGAAGGAGGTGTATAGCCACCGGCTTCTGGTGCCTGCTTTGGTGCCGCTGGCTCGGGTTTTGTATATACTTTCTCAAGCGGTGGAGCTTTTGGTGCTTGAGGAGCCTGAGGAGCTTGATGTGCTTGATGTGCTTTAGGTGTTGGAGGTGTTTGAGGCGCTTTAGGTGGTATAGGAGCTTGAGGAATTGACTCCTGTTTTGCACTTTTTGCAGACTCCGGGTGGCTGACCGTTGAGGCATCTTTCTGTGCGTCCCAGTTAGGAATTCGCGGATAACCTAGCGATTGTGCCACCTCATCCTCGTGTTTGCCGTTCTCAATCGCTTTTTGGAACAATTCCTCGTAGACAGACAATATATTTTGGCGCTCCTTCTCTGGAAGTCCGCGCAGTCGATAGTTGAGTTCTTTGAAATAATCAATCTTGCTCATCGTTCATCCTCCTTATCTCAAATTGCGTACTCTTATCATAATAAAAAAAAGTCATAGTGACCTAGTAACTACAGTCACATGACCTTTAGATGTTTGACCCTTTTTATGGTTCAAAATAGTCACAAAGATTACCGGAAGGAAGGTCCTTTGACGCCGTCTTCCAAAATGGGTTGTGGCTCAGGTGCGCCACCTAATTCAGGTTTGATATCGCCCCGGTTAGAGGCGACCAAGGTCGGCACCGGAGAGTACTGATCCTTCGAGATGAGTTCTTTGCTGACGAAAACGCCGTTTTCCCTTTTAATCCGATAGGTTTCAACTTTGTAACCTGCTTTACCCGTACTGATGGGTCGAGTGGCTCCTGGGGCTAGCGTTGTATTATGCAAGTATTTAACTGGAGGTTGAATCGTCTCTGTGACGTTTGATTCTATGTCATATGTGATCGAAGGAGACATGTGTCCGAACAGCTTGACGGTGACGTCCCGATCCGTTGTGACGGTGCGAATCAATAGATAGGCATCGGTATTGTTGCGAAATTTGAAATTGATGTAGCCGTTGGCAAAAGTCGCATCTTGTCCAAGCGTGACGTAGCTGACAGGCAGGGAGTGGTTACGGCGCTCAACAATAGCAAGCCCACTGCGCAGTACAGCATTGTACAGTGTTGTCGATACTTGGCATATGCCTCCGCCGATACCGGGAACCAGCTTGCCGTTAAGGATAACTGGCGCTTCCTTATAGCCGAACGTGGTTTCAGTCTGTGCAATGATTTTACTATAGTCAAACGTTTCTCCTGGTGCCATGAGTAAGTCTTGAATGGACGCGGCGGTAGACCGAATGTTATGAATCCGTCCTTCACCGGAAGCGGGAAACGTGGTCGTAAACTCGGATATTTTACGGTCGATGCCCTGCTGCTTCAATGTTTCTACGGTTACGGCGGGACTCTGCTCGTATAAGGGCAGCGTCAATCGAACGGGTGCCGCGTTGTGAATATACGAAATGGAGGGAGCAACTTCTTGCAGGTGTTCCCCCAAATGTACGGTGTCAATGCGTAGTACTCTGTGTTCCGGTTCATAATTTAACGAGTCCTGAGCGGTCACGATCCGCTTCGCCGGCGCAGGCTGCTGGCTATAAAGGTCTTTCCATGCCTCTTTCAACGCTGCGTTTAGCTGATTTTCGTTCACGGTGACCTCAATCGGGATATCGGCATGACGAAGCTCCCAGCGGGCTTTTATCCGTTGCAAGGGTGAAGCTTCGAACAATTGGGCGATTGACTGGGTAAGCGCATCATTGTGGTATTCGACGCCTAGCTGTCTAAGGGTCAATTGCCGATTGGCAATGTCCGGATAGGAGGTTTGCAATTGGACAGGAAAAGCGTTTAACAGTTCAAGCCTCTCCTCGTATTGCTGCTGGAACGTATCATAAGGCATGCCGCCGACGCGCCAGCCGGCAACCGTAAATTTCGGAGGCAGTGTGCTCTGAGAACCATACAGGTATAGACCGATACTTATAGAGCTTAGCAGTCCTATTGTGATCGTCGCATAGAAGGTGGCTTTTCTAATGAGGGGTGGCATGTGCAGCGGCTCCTTTACATACGAATGAGTGAAAGGCCTGTACTACCATATGTATCTTCTTTCCGATCAATTTATTACTAAAACCTTGTGACCCTTAAATGTGTACAAATCATGATATAGTGACAGTAAACAACAGGAATTTTGAACGATTTTAGAAGGAATTTCCGACTTCGTGTCGAACTCCTTAAAGCTGTCTGTACAGCAGAGAGACTTTAGGCTTCGCTTAAGGACCCCTATATTAGGATGTGATATTGTGATCGAAATGCAGGACGTATGGAAAACGTACTCCAACGGTACTCATGCATTGAGAGGGATTAATGTAAAAGTAGACCGCAACGAGTTTGTCTATGTTGTCGGACCTTCCGGGGCTGGTAAATCGACATTTATGAAATTGATGTATAGAGAAGAAAGACCGACCAAGGGCCAAATTTTCGTGAATGGATTCAATTTAGAAAAGCTGAAACAGCGTAAAATACCTTTTTTGCGTCGAAATATCGGAGTTATTTTCCAAGATTATCGATTGCTGCCGAAGCTGTCTATTTTCGACAATGTAGCCTTTGCTATGGAAGTAATTGAAGCACCGAAGAAACAAATCAAGAAACGTACGATGGAAGTGCTTGAACTGGTGAGGCTGAAGGACAAAGCAAATTCGCTTCCCTCACAACTATCCGGCGGTGAGCAGCAGCGTGTCGCCATTGCCCGGGCAATAATCAACAATCCATCCGTCATTATCGCCGATGAACCGACAGGAAATCTCGACCCTGAGACATCGTGGGGGATTATGAAACTTATGGAGGAAATTAACTTCCGTGGTACGACAATCGTCATGGCTACGCATAACAAGGAAATCGTAAATACGATGCGTAAAAGAGTCATTGCAATCGAGAATGGCATTATTGCTCGTGACCAGTTACGGGGGGAATACGGCTATGAAGATTAGTACATTCTCCCGGCACTTGCGGGAAGGTACGCGGAATGTTGTCAGGAATGGATGGATGACGTTTGCGTCGATTAGTTCAATCGCAATCTCGTTGTTCATTTTAGGAATATTCGTACTAATAACATTGAATGTCAATGATATTGCCAGTCAAATTGAGGATCAAGTTGAGATTAACGTGTACCTGGAGGTTAACACCCCTCAGGATCAAATCACAGAGCTGCAGACCCAAATTCAAGGTTTACAAGGAGTCAAAACGATCAAGTTCGTTTCGAAAGAAGAAGGACTTGTCTATTTGCGTCAAAAGTTAGGGGAAAGCGGCAAAGCTTTGCTTGATGGTTTTGAAGGAGAAAACAATCCGCTGAATGATGCATTCACGGTTGAGGTGGATGATCCCCGTAATGTAGCCGTGGTTGCGGATCAGATTAGCGCACTTAACGCAGATAAGGATCCAAAGCCTATTTATAAAGTGAATTATGGCAAAGGGACTGTTGAAGCTTTATTCAAAGTAACGCAAATTGTTCGTTGGGTCGGCTTTGGGATTGTGATTTTGCTCTCCTTTACGGCGGTGTTCTTGATTGCCAACACGATTAAAATTACGATTTTAGCCCGTCGCAAAGAAATTTCAATTATGAAAATGGTTGGAGCGACGAATTCATTTATTCGTTGGCCGTTTTTTATAGAAGGAGCTTTACTTGGATTTGTGGGTTCACTCATTCCTGCTGCAATCATTCTCGGTGGATATTGGAAGTTGCTGAACTTAAGTTCTTTGAACTTAAATTTATTGATGATCGAGCTGACACCTTTCGGAAAAATTGCTCCTACGATGATTGCTTTATTGCTAGGTATTGGAATCGTCATTGGCGTCTGGGGGTCCCTAATCTCCGTCCGCAAATTCCTCCGCGTCTAATAAGGGGGCTTTAAAAACCGACTTTGATAACGAAGTTATTCACTGTAGCATACTCGGCGTCGAATCTTGAACGAAAATGGGGTAGTCCGGTACTCATGTAGCTCGCTACACTCCGTTTCCTCCTACACCCATTTTCGTCCAACCTTCTCGGTTCTGAAAGCCGGTTTTTAAAGCTTTATTTATGTTTTCAAAGATTCATAGATTCAAAGATAAGAGAATAAGAGATTTGAGATGAAGTCCAAAAAAAGCATCATGTTTTTGATGATGAGGAGGCTACGTGCTTGAAGAAGAAGATTCTACCCTTGGTGATGTCATTTGGAATTGCCGCTTCGCTAGCGGTGCCATATGCAGGTTATGCCGCATCTACAACGGATAAGATCGATCAGCAGTTGACTCAACTTAAGAAGCAGAAGGCAGAAGCGCAGCAGAAGGCGAAAGACGCCGAGAATCAGATAGATAAAGTACATTCTGAGAAAGATCAAGCCACCAAGGATATGAATACGCTTGTCCAACAAGTCAATGAGGCCAGTAAAAAGCTTACGCTGTTGAATGAGCAAATCGATCAAGTTACCGATACGTTAGAGGAAAATGGGAAACAGCTGGATGAGGCGATAGCACGGGTAGAAAGTCGCGACCAAATGCTGAAATCCCGCGTGCGTTTGATGTATATGAACGGTTTTGTTTCCTACATGGACGTTGTTCTGAGCGCTACTAGCTTTTCTGATTTCTTGAACCGGATTGAGGCTTTGAAATCTATTGTAAATCAAGATAAAGTCGTGCTAGAAGCAAATAAGAAAGATAAAGAGATTGTCGCTAAGAAAAAGGAAGAGACCGAGCAGCAGCTCGAAAAGGTCAAAAAGCTCTACGCAGATGCAGATGCATTAAGAGATGATCTGCAGGCGAAGGAGAAAGCGAAAGAAGTCAAAATTGCTTCGCTTACGAAGCAGGAGAAGACGCTTGAAGATATTTCGGAAGAGAGCGACAAGTTAATTACGCAATTGGCGAAGCAAGAGGCGGATCTTCAAGCGAAGAAACGTGCTGCGACCAAAGCGAAGTCTCCTTTCACTTACGCTGGAGGCAAGTTAGGTTACCCTCTGGCAGCGCAAGCGCCGCTTACGTCAGATTTTGTTAACCGGATTAATCCCGTTACAGGTAAAGCCGAGAATCATAAGGGCATAGATCTAGGCGCTCCAAAAGGGACAAGCATTCTTGCTGCGGAGAACGGCTCCGTCATTTACGCTTCGTGGATGAACGGTTACGGGAACTGCGTTATCGTCGATCACGGCAATGGATTATGGACACTGTACGGCCATATTATGAACGATGGCATCTATGTCAAAGTGGGCGATACAGTCAAACGTGGGCAGAAGATTGCCGGAGTTGGCTCGACAGGGCAATCGACAGGAAACCATCTGCATTTCGAGGTTAGGCTGAACGAAACTCCGACCGATCCTAAACCGTTCTTGCGATAGGACAACTTGGTTATAAAACGGGAAGAGCTTGTCATATACTACAAACAAGCGAACCCGAATGGGTTTTAGGAAAAAGGTGGTGAATCACGCTTTGCAATTCAAAGGGCGCACGGTCATTGTTTTTGTATTGTTAGCTATGTTTGCAAGTAGTATTGTGACATTGACGGTAGTCGATCCATCCTTCACATGGGGGCGGAGTGAGCAGCCAACGGGCAGTGCAGCCGACTCTACAGGATCTTCGGCAGGACTGTCGAGCAAGGATTTGAGTAAAATCTCTACAACCTTTCAACTGATCGAAAGTAAATATTTGAAACAGCCGGATCATGATAAGCTCGTTAACGGCGCGATCAACGGCATGCTGGAATCTCTGGAAGATCCGTTCACGGTCTATATGGATCAGAAGGAGGCGAAGCAGTTCGATGAAAGTATTACGTCCTCTTTTCAAGGGATAGGGGCTGAGGTATCAATTGAGGAAGGCAAGTTCGTCATCGTTTCCCCAATTAAGGGCTCTCCAGCGGAGAAAGCAGGCATTCAGGCCAAAGATGTCATCCTCTCGGTGAACGGAGAAAAGCTGGATGGTCTGACGCTTAACCAAGCGGTCATGAAGATCCGTGGTCCGAAGGGAACGCAAGCGAAGCTGGATCTTCTTCGTCAAGGTGCCGGCGATCCGGTTCAAGTGATTGTAGTCCGCGATAATATTGATGTGGAAACTGTCTACGGAGAAATGATGCAGGATCAAATTGGAAAAATTGAGATTCGCCAATTCTCCTCGAATACGGCCGTACGCTTTGCGGAAGAATTGAAGAATCTTGAAGCCAAAGGCATGAAGGGACTCGTTATCGATGTTCGCAATGACCCGGGCGGACTTTTGAACGTCGTTGTCGACATTGTGAATCCTTTTGTGAAAAGCGGCAAACCGATCGTTCAAGTGGAGAATCGGGACGGCAAGCGGGAGCCGACGCCTTCCACGGGAACAGGCAAAAATTATCCGGTTACGGTATTGATCAATAAAGGCAGCGCCAGTGCTTCGGAGATTTTGGCAGGTGCTTTCCAAGAAGCGGTTGGAAGTAAAATTGTCGGTGAAACTTCTTACGGTAAAGGGACGGTTCAAGTCACTTTTGAGAAGGAAATGGGCGACGGCAGCAACATCAAGATGACCGTCTACAAATGGTTGACGCCAAACGGCAATTGGATTCACAAAACCGGTATTCAACCGGATATCGCGGTAGAACAACCGGCTTATTTCAAAGCGGCGCCGCTTTCCAAGAAAACTGCGCTTAAACAAGATATGACGAGCGATGATGTGAAAAATTTGCAGCTGATGCTCGCAGGTCTTGGTTTTAATCCGGAACGTTCCGACGGTTATTTCAATGAGAAAACAACGACAGCCGTGAAAGCTTTCCAACGGACGAACAGCTTGCCGATGACCGGTGAAGTCGATACGGAAACCGCGAACAAAATCGAGAAGCTGTTATTGGAGCAAATTCGTGAGCCTAAGAACGATTTGCAGTTGAAGGCCGCAATTGCACAAATTCAAAAGCAACTCGGGAAATAATTGTTAGTGAGATATTGGAAATTCGCAGCGCAAGGCAGGAAAATGAGCCCTCGCAGTCGAAATAGAGTAGGAAGGGTGCTTAGGCAGCCTTCCTATTTTCTTTATATCGAGGAGACCGGAATCGTTATGGATGTTCTGATTCAACTCTTGGAGAGGCTGCTTCATGCGGTAGGGCAGCTGTTTGCGAATCCTTTCTACTATATAGGTGTTTTATTTATCGTGCTGCATTATCGAAAGCAAATTCAAATGGAACGTAAGTTATTTCATACACGCCTGCATTCTCTACTCAATGAGACGTGGCGAACGGTCTTTTGGGGATGGATTGGGGGGCTGTGTGCGTCTGTGCTTTTGCTGTTCGTAGGCGTAAACATTCAATTTGATGTGGTTATTTTATTGTGGGTTATCACGGTTATCCTAGTCTTACTCAGAGTGAGATTCCTTTGTTTGGCTTACGCAGTTGGCATCCTGGGAGTGGCCCAAGTGATCTTGTCATGGATTCCGGATATGGCTAGTCTGAAAGAGACATTGCCGATGTTGGATATTGTCAGGCATGCGGATATGCCTTCTTTGCTTGCCATTGTAGCTGTGCTTCATCTGCTGGAGGGGATGCTTACTCATTTCCAAGGAGCGCGTATGGCGACACCGTTATTTCTGGAGGGTAAACGCGGGCAAATCATCGGAGGGCAGCAGCTGCAAGGCTTCTGGCCTGTGCCGTTATTTTTAATAGTACCTTTGACGGGCGGTAGCGACATAAGCTTACCTTGGACAACGTTGTTCGGTGCGGATCTCGCCTCAGGATGGACGTTACTTGCTTTCCCGGCGATGATCGGATTCACGGAATTAACGATCTCGAAGCTGCCTCGTAAGCAAGCACGTTCAAGTGCTAATTTGCTCTACTTATATGGCATAATTTTGCTGGCTGCCGCGGTTGCTGCGCATTTTTGGTCGGTGATTGTACTGTTAGGGGCTTTGCTAAGCATAGTGCTGCATGAGGGATTAATTCGCTATAACCAATGGATGGAAGAGAAACAAATTCCTTTCTATGTCCATTCAACACGAGGGCTTATGGTGCTCTCCGTTGTTCCTAACAGCCCTGCGCAGGAAATAGGGATCCAAACGGGTGAAATCATTCATAAAGTAAATGGCTACAAAATTAAGACAAAGTCTGATTTGCATTTAGCTATGGGGCTGAACTCGGCCTTCTGTAAGCTGGAAATCTTGAATGAGGAAGGCGAGGTTCGCTTTCTGCAGCGGGCAATCTTTAACGGCGATCATCACCAACTTGGCATTATTTTAGCTCCGGACCAAGAGGCTTTGTACTTCACAGAGCATAGACCTGTGCATCTATTTTCTTATTTGCGAGGGAAATTAACTGGTTTGCTGAAGAATGATTCGACGAAATCGATGTAAAAAAGAAGACCCTATCTCACTAAAATTAGGAGGTAGGGTCTTTTGTTTATTTCGGTACACTGGTTGGAGCCAGTGCATCACGCAGGACAATGATTTCAACGCGGCGGTTTTTGCTGCGGTTCTCATCGCTGTCGTTTGGAACCTTTGGCATTGTATCAGCGTAGGCTGTCGCAATGAATTTGTTATCATTCAGCTTGGCCGTATCACTGAAATAGCGCAGCACCGATAGGGATCGGGCGAAGGAGAGTCCCCAGTTATCTTTGTATGGAGAGCCGGTTGCGAGCGGTAAATCATCGGTATGGCCTTCAATGCTTACCTTACTGTTTAGCGTCGGGAAGAGAGAGGCGAGCTTTTGCAGAATAGGGGCCGAGCCACCTTTGAGATCTGCTTTTCCTAAATCAAATAAAAACAAATCATTCAGTGTAATCGCTACACCGCGTTCTGTATCACTTGCGGACACTTGCGCCTCCAGATTTTGATCCTTAATGTATGCTTGTACTTGTTTTAAAAGATCTTGAAGTTCTTTCTCGCGCTTTTCTTTCTCGTTCTCATCAGGTTTTGCTTTATCTTTTTCTTCCTTCTGATCGTTTATATTTTGCTTGGTATAATCTTTGTCCTTGCTGTCGGAGTCGCCTTGCTTCGGAGTCATTTGGCCGCTAATGCCGCTTCCTTTGTCCAAAACAGAGTCGGCTTTCTGGAACTGCAGGTTTAATACTTGCGCCAGAACGGCATACTTTTGAACATCGACCTTACTCATCGCATACATAATGATGAAGAAAACGAGCAGAAGGGTGATTAAGTCAGCATAAGTAATGAGCCATCTTTCATGATTGACGTGCTCTTCTTGCTTCTTACTTCTCCTCGCCATAATCGGCTTCCTCCTCTACCGCTGGTGCTTTCTTGGACGATTTTTCGTGGAGGAAGGAGGTCAGTTTTTTCTTAATCAATTGCGGGTTTTCGCCGGCTTGCAGAGCAAGAATGCCTTCAAGCATCAGTTCCATTTCGGCAACCATTTCCTTGCCGCGCACTTTAATTTTGGTTGCAAGCGGCAGATAAATTAAGTTGGCGCTCATAACCCCATATAGAGTAGCTGTGAAGGCAACAGCGATGGCTGGGCCAAGACTAGAAGGATCTTCGAGATTGCCTAGAACGTGAATGAGTCCCATAACGGTTCCGATAATCCCCATCGTTGGCGCATAGCCGCCTCCAGCTTCGAATATTTTCGCCATATTATCAACCTGATGCTCAATGGCATCCATTTCGAGCTCGAGAATTTGTCTGGTCAATTCGGGATCTGTTCCATCTACGACCATAAGCAGACCGTCCTTCAGGAAAGGATTGGTATGCTCCTGAGCGCGCTGCTCGAGAGCAAGTACACCTTCTCTTCGTGCAATGGAAGCCATGTCTACTAGTTCTTCAATTGTAGCAGCTGGATCTCTCTTAACTTCTTTGAAGGCAATGCCCAGAGCCTTAGGGATTTTCGCGAGAATAGAAAGAGGAAAGCTGACTGCTACTGCTCCAAAAGTACCGCCGAAAACAATTAACATCGCGCTTGGGATAATTAATGAACTAATGTGGCCGCCATCCCACATGTAACCGCCAATCAAACCTACAAGACCTAAGACTAATCCTAAAACTGTTGTCAAATCCATGACTTTACCACTCCTATTTAGCGTAAAAAGAATTGGGGCCCTACAGGTGGCCTGATGCAAGTGTTTTGGTGTCTCTTGATGAAGGATTCAGGCCGTAACAGATATTGCCGTTTGCATCAAAGATTTAAAAAGAGTATAATGGAAAAACCAGAACAAACATTCTTATGATGGGTGTCAAATGTTACCATCATATATGTACGACAGGTTCCATAAACTTCTTTATCGGAAATTACAAAAAGAAAATGAATAGGATAAAAGTTCGATTTATTACCAATAAGTGTAGGTGATTATTGATGAGTGAACTTGTTAAGAGCTCTAAGAAATTTGAGCTTGTTTCTGATTTTGCTCCACAAGGCGATCAGCCCCAAGCCATTGAAGAAATCGTTCGAAGCATTCAAGATGGCAATAGACATCAGACGCTCTTAGGAGCTACAGGAACAGGGAAAACGTTCACGGCTGCGCAAGTGATTGCGAAGTTGAACCGCCCTACCTTGATTATTGCGCATAATAAAACATTGGCCGCACAGCTGTGCAGCGAATTTAAAGAATTTTTCCCCCACAACGCCGTCTCCTATTTCGTTAGTTACTATGATTACTACCAGCCTGAAGCCTACATTGCCTCCTCCGACACCTACATCGAGAAAGATTCCAGCATCAATGAAGAGATCGACAAACTTCGCCATTCAGCGACCAGCTCCTTATTTGAGCGTCGTGACGTTATTATCGTTGCGAGTGTGTCGTGTATTTACGGCTTGGGTTCGCCGATGGAATATGGCAATTTGCTGCTTTCTTTACGCGTAGGGATGGAGAAATCACGCAATGAGATTTTGCACAGGCTTGTGGACATTCAATATCAGCGCAATGATTTGAACTTTGTACGCGGGACATTTCGTGTACGCGGGGATGTTGTTGAGATTTTCCCGGCATCGCATGGTGAACAGGCGGTTAGGGTTGAATTGTTCGGTGACGAAATTGAGCGGATCACGGAGATTAATGTACTGACAGGCGAGATTGTCGGTGAGCGTGATCATATCGCGATTTTCCCGGCTTCTCACTTTGTGACGCACGAAGATACCATGAAGCGCGCGCTTGTGAATATAGAGCGAGAGTTGGAAGAACGTCTTGCGGAGCTGAAAGAGCAGGGGAAACTGCTTGAAGCGCAGCGATTGGAACAGCGAACGCGCTATGATATGGAAATGATGCAGGAGATGGGCTTTTGCTCCGGAATTGAGAATTATTCAGGGCCGCTGACATTCCGTGAGCGCGGGGCAACGCCTTATACGCTGATTGATTACTTCCCGGATGACATGTTATTCATGGTTGATGAGTCTCATGTGACGTTGCCGCAAATTCGCGCTATGTATAACGGAGACAGAGCTAGAAAAGAAGTGCTGGTTGATCACGGCTTCCGCTTGCCCTCTGCACTGGATAACCGACCATTGCGATTTGAGGAATTTGAGGAGAAAGTTAATCAGATTTTATATATATCTGCAACACCAGGACCCTATGAGTTAGAGCATTGCCCTCATATGACACAGCAGATTATTCGTCCTACGGGCTTATTGGATCCTATTATTGAAGTGAGACCGACCAAAGGGCAAATCGATGATTTGATTGCCGAAATTCATGATCGGATTCGGAAAGACGAGCGGGTGCTCGTTACGACGTTAACGAAGAAGATGTCTGAGGATTTGACGGATTACTTCAAAGAAATCGGCATTAAAGTTCGTTATTTGCACTCGGATATCAAGACGTTTGAGCGGATGCAAATCTTACGTGATTTACGCTTGGGTACCTTCCATGTATTAATTGGGATTAACTTGCTCAGGGAAGGGCTTGATTTGCCAGAGGTATCCCTTGTCGCCATTCTGGATGCGGACAAAGAGGGATTCCTGCGTTCTGAACGCTCCATGATTCAAACCATTGGACGCGCAGCGCGTAATTCCGATGGTAGGGTTATCATGTATGGAGATAAAATTACGGACTCTATGGAGAAAGCCATACGTGAGACGAGTCGCCGCCGCAGCATCCAGGAAGCTCATAATGAGAAGATGGGAATCACACCACAAACGATTGCCAAGAAAATTCGCGATGTCATTGAAGCTACGAAAGTAGCTGAACAGAAGGCGGATTACTTGACGGATGTGAAGGGCGCGAAAATGTCGAAGAAAGACCGCGCATCCTTGATCGAACGTTTGGAAGGCGAAATGAAAGAAGCAGCGAAGAATTTGCAGTTCGAACGGGCGGCACAGCTGCGTGACGCTATTATGGAAATGAAAACTGAAGCCTAAATGGGCTTCAGTTTCACATAGGAGAGGAAGGTTACCCGTGTCTAGAGATCAAATCGTCATTAAAGGAGCCAGAGCTCATAATCTAAAAAATATCGATGTCACGATTCCGCGCGATAAGTTCGTAGTTCTAACAGGCTTAAGCGGCTCGGGCAAATCGTCGTTAGCCTTTGATACGATTTATGCCGAGGGTCAGCGCAGATACGTTGAGTCATTATCTGCATATGCCAGACAATTTCTAGGCAATATGGATAAGCCGGACGTAGATTCCATTGATGGACTATCACCGGCTATTTCTATTGATCAGAAGACAACAAGCCGAAATCCGCGCTCCACAGTGGGGACCGTAACGGAGATTTATGACTACTTGCGGTTGCTATTCGCGCGTATCGGACGTCCGCATTGCCCAACACATGGCATTGAAATTACATCGCAAACCGTGGAGCAAATGGTAGACCGAGTCATGGAGTATCCGGAGCGCACCAAACTTCAGATTCTGGCTCCTCTTGTTTCAGGACGCAAAGGCGAACATACGAAACTTTTTACCGACGTTCAGAAACAAGGTTTTGTAAGGGTGCGCGTGAACGGAGAGACGATCGATCTCTCTGAGAAGATTGAGCTCGACAAGAACAAAAAGCACACAATTGATGTCGTTGTTGACCGTATTGTAATCAAAGAAGATGTACAAACGCGTCTTGCCGATTCTCTAGAAACAGCGCTTAAACTTGCGAATGGTCGAGTCATTGTCGACATTATCGATAAGGAAGAGCTGTTGTTCAGTCAGAATCTGGCATGTCCAGAATGCGGTTTTAGCGTGGAGGAATTGGCGCCAAGGATGTTCTCCTTTAACTCGCCTTTCGGTGCTTGCCCGGAATGTGACGGACTCGGCAGCCAGATGATTGTCGATCCTGATTTGTTAGTGCCTGATATGAAGCTGACGATTGAAGAAGGGGCTTTTGAAGCTTGGGCGGGCAGCACATCCAACTACTATCCGCAGTTTCTTGCGGCAGTTTGCGATCACTATTCGATTCCTCGCAATGTCCCTGTATCCGAGTTGTCGAGTGAACAAATGAAGGTCATTCTCTATGGGACAGGCGGGGAGAAGATCCGCTTCCGCTACGAGAATGATATGGGAGCGACCAAGGAAGCTCTTGTTCCATTTGAAGGCATTATCCGCAACTTGGAACGCAGATTCAAAGATACCTTCTCTGAGGGCATCAGAGAGCATATCCAAACTTATATGAGCACGAAGCCATGTCCGAAGTGTAAGGGGCAGCGTCTGAAACCAGAGACACTTGCTGTGACGATCAATGGCAAGAACATTGCTCACGCAACTTCCCTTTCCATTGGAGATGCGGAAGAATGGTTCAAAACGTTAGATCTGAACGAGAAAGAGCTTACTATCGCGAACCTGATTCTCAAAGAAATCAGGGCACGCCTTGGATTCTTGGTGAATGTCGGTCTTGACTACTTAACGATGCATCGTGCAGCGGGTACGTTGTCAGGAGGAGAAGCACAGCGGATTCGACTTGCGACGCAGATTGGCTCCAGCTTAATGGGCGTTCTTTATATTTTGGATGAGCCTAGCATTGGGCTGCATCAGCGGGATAATACGCGTCTGATTCAGACGCTTGAACATATGCGGAACCTAGGTAATACGCTGATCGTCGTTGAGCATGATGAAGATACGATGATGGCAGCGGATTACATTATCGATATCGGACCTGGTGCCGGTATTCACGGGGGGCAAGTCATTGCCCAAGGTACGCCTACAGAGCTTATGGCGGACGAGAACTCGCTTACCGGTCAATACCTTAGCGGCAAGAAGTTCATTCCGATTCCGGCGGCGCGCCGTAAACCGAATGGCAAATGGATCGAAGTCAAAGGGGCCAAAGAGAACAATTTGCGCAATGTTTCGGCTAAAGTACCATTAGGTGTGTTTACTTGCGTAACAGGCGTATCCGGCTCCGGCAAAAGTACATTAATTAACGAAATCCTATTCAAAACGCTGGCACGCGACTTGAATGGAGCGAAAGTTCGTCCTGGTGAACACAAAGAAATTATCGGGCTTGAGCATGTGGACAAGGTTATTGATATTGACCAATCTCCAATCGGTCGTACGCCTCGTTCGAATCCAGCGACCTATACAGGGGTATTTGATGACATCCGTGATGTGTACGCGAATACGAATGAAGCAAAGGTACGTGGCTACAAAAAAGGACGCTTCAGCTTTAACGTGAAGGGCGGCCGTTGTGAGGCTTGCCGCGGAGATGGCATTATCAAGATCGAGATGCATTTCTTGCCAGACGTTTACGTGCCTTGTGAAGTATGCAAAGGCAAACGATACAATCGTGAGACCATGGAAGTGAAATATAAAGGCAAAAGCATTTCGGAAGTGCTTGAGATGACGATCGAGGACGGTTGCGAGTTCTTCAAGAACTTGCCGAGGATTCATCGTAAGCTGACTACACTTCTAGATGTAGGGCTGGGATACATGACACTCGGCCAACCGGCCACGACGTTGTCCGGGGGCGAAGCCCAGCGCGTGAAGCTCGCGGCGGAGTTATACCGCCGCAGTACAGGCAAGACGATCTATATCTTGGATGAGCCTACGACAGGGCTCCACATCCACGATATCGATCGTCTGCTGAAGGTGCTTCACCGCCTCGTAGAGAGCGGTGAAACCGTACTTGTCATCGAGCATAACCTCGATGTGATCAAGACGGCGGACCACCTCATCGATCTGGGCCCTGAAGGCGGCAGCCGAGGCGGTCAGATCGTGGCTTCCGGTACGCCGGAAGATGTTGTGAAGGTGGCCGGTTCCTATACCGGCCAGTATTTGAAACCGATCCTCGAGAGGGATCGGGAACGCTCGGAGAACTATGCGAAGCGGTTGGAAGTGTTGGAAGAATCGGTCGGTTAAACCGCCGATTAGCAGCAAGGCCTCACGGATGATTATCGTGGGGCTTTTTTTGCGTGGCAGGGTAAGGGGACACCTTCCCCGATGTTGGACCATCGCCAGACTGTTAATTTATTCGACAAACGCGGCTGATCTGATCTTATTCGTCAGAATATTCATAATTCCGACTTATTTGACATGGCTTTTGTTAAGACTTAATTGGATTCGACAATTTAACCCTCTATCAAAAAATAAGTGAATAGTCCTATAATTAAGATAGTGGTTGCAACACGATTTTCCTAGCTGACTATTCAGGATCGAGAGATATAAGCTGTACAAATCTATTACTTCATGGAGGATTGCTATGAAACCGACGTTAGACATACAGGAGATTGTTTCTGCATTAGGAATAGATCCATTTCGTTTTTTAGATTGGCAGGAAAAAGAAGTAGGGCTGAAGGATCAGCCGACGACACCCATCGAGGAACATAAAGAAACGCTCTCCGCCTATGGATTAATGGCGTAGGTAGTAATTCTATACATAAAATAGTCAGCTAAGCCTGAGTGTCTTCTAGAGACGCTCGGGTTCTTTAATTTTGAATCCATAATGGGTAAACATGAGCTGTAATAAAGGGGTATAAAGAAGGGCATCATTAACCTTAAAGGTGTAATATTTTCCGCAGAAGGTGGTTAATCTAACCAAAAGGTGACAAACTTGTTACACATGCGCTTAATCACTTGCATCTAGTGTCCAATCAAGCTAACATAGAATTAAAATAGCAGGACGTGTGCCTTGCACCGAGTTATTAGAAGGAGGGTTTCACCATGTTATTCGCGGAAGAAGCAGCAGCAACAACTAGCACGTATACAAGTTTTGATATTTACGTTTTGATTTTCACAGTGATTATTGCCATTGCGGTCATCAGACAATTGATCTCACCCAAAAAAAATTATTTTGCCCTAGCATTTGCGGTAGTTTCCCTGCTCGTATTCGGCCTCATGGATTATGTCATGATCACAGGCTGGTAATTCAGAGCTAACCCATGTTTGACAAGATAAAAGCCCGTAGGACCAAGATCGAGAGATCATCGGTGCCTGCGGGCTTTTTTGATGGGCAGGAAGGGGGTAAGCGGTTAGCCGCTTATACCCACCACATTTCTCCAAGCGGTTCTTTGATAAGAACTTGTTGAAGGTTCTGAACAGCTTTGGAGAAGCCTTCTTCAACGGACATCAATCCGTCTTCGTGCTCAATGCTCACGACATAGTCGTAACCGACAAGACGTAATGCGCTGATGATGTCAGCCCATACTTTCATGTCGTGACCGTAACCAACGGAGCGGAACTGCCACGCACGATCAAGCATGTTTGCATAGGACTGCATGTCCGTAACGCCATAACGGTTTACATTGTTAACATCCATGGATGTATCTTTTGCGTGGAAATGGTGAATTGCTCCTGCGCGGCCAAGAATTTGTACGGCTTGTACAGGGTCAATTCCTTGCCACCACATGTGACTCGGGTCTAGGTTGGCACCAATGGCCTCACCTGCTGCTTCACGCAGACGGAGAAGGGTAGCCGGTGTATGTACGGAGAAGCCGCCGTGCAGTTCCAAACCGATTTTGACATTGCGATCAGAAGCATATTTCCCTGTTTCCGTCCAGTAAGGAATGACTTTATTTCCCCACTGCCAGTCAAGAATTTCTTGGAAATCGTTCGGCCATGGAGCTACCGGCCAGTTCGGATATTTGGCATCCTCGTGGTCACCAGGGCAGCCAGAGAACGTGTTAACTACAGGGACTTCAAGGCGCTCAGCAAGATCAATCGTTTGTATAATAGCATCATGGAATTCTTTCGCAATTTGTTTTTGCGGGTGAAGCGGGTTTCCGTGAACGCTCAAAGCACTAATCGTCAGACCGCGGGATTCTACCGCATGTTTAAAAGCTTTTAACTTACCAGCATCAGCAAGCAGCTCAACCGGGTTGCAATGCGCATTACCAGGGTAGCCCCCAGTTCCGATTTCGACAGCCTCTAAGCCCTTAGAAGCAACATAATCAAGAGCTTCCTCTAAAGGTTTTCCACCAAACAGAACCATAAAAACGCCTAACTTCATTAGGTACACCTCCATAAATGGTAAACAACCACACAAATTATAACACTATCATCCCGTAAAATGAAGCAAGCCTTTATAGATCCGCAGAACCGTCTCATAATTGGAGCTGTAAATAATTACGGAGAACGTCACTAAGACTTGTGTTACGAAACAGCGGAAATAGAAATAGGTTTTAGAAACTTTCTTTTTATTTACCGTTGTAATTTTGAAAATATTCTCGATCGCTAGAATGATCCCGTGATAGAGACCATAGAAGAAGTAAAGCCAGGTAAAGCCATGCCACAGGCCCATTAAGACCATAATTAAAATAGACAAGCTGGAGGCAACCCAGCGGGAAGGTACAGTACGCGAGAAGAACATGAAGATATGATCACGGAAAAAATCGCCCAGCGTAGCGTGCCAGTTGCGCCAGAATTGGGTCATGGAAGGCGAGAGCAGCGGTCGTTTGAAGTTTTCAGGCATCGTATAGCCCATTAACCGCCCAAATCCGATGGCCATATCCGAATAGCCGGAGAAATCAAAGTAAATTAGCGCATAGAACCATACAAGCAGAAATAATGACTGATGCGTGTGCAAGTCCTGCTTCAGCACTTGATCGAAGACGCTGGTCATCCAAGTGACGATGACGATCTTTTTGAACAAACCCAGAATAATGCGTTTGACACTGTCTTCGAAGAGGGCGGCGTCTACCGTGTACGGCTTTTTGCTATCGGCCATAAAATCCCGGAATTTCAAGATCGGCCCTGAAGTAAACGTTGGGACAAACAGCAGGTAATTCGCATAATCAATAGCAGGCACTTGGCCGTCTTTTCCAAAGAAATAAGCAAAATAATAAGCATCGATCACTTTCAAAACATTATAAATGAGTCCAAGGTAGATGACGGCGTCGAACAGCGGGTTGTGGAAAATGCCCATGATGAAAAGCCGGACACCTAGAAAAACGCCGATAATATTAGCGGCAAGCGCAAAGATAAAAGTAGCTTTACGCCAAACGGTCGTACGGCATAAATACACAAATCCAGCGTAGTTGATCACAGTAAAAGCAGCGTAGAAAATGAGCAGCTTTTGACTGTACAGCAGTAAAAAGCAGAGACTGAAAATAATCATCAGAATACGTTTGTTGTCGGCCCACTTGCGGGTGAGCATCAGAACGGCAACCATGCCTATCATAGCGATAATCGCGTTCATTTGCATATAAAACATAGCTTTAGAACTCCTCGCTTGGAAAGCCCGATTAGAATTTCTCGTAGATAAATAGGCCCTTACCGGTAAAATAAATGAAAACCAGATACAGCATCACGAGATAGATGAGGACTTCGGCTATTTTCCTAAGGACTTTAACCATGTGTCCACCTCCTTCGTAAATAGCGGAGCGCCTTCTTCGCGGTTTAAGTGTACGAGATCATGAAAATACTTGGGATCGTATGTATGCATCAAATCCAACACGGGTACACCGGCGGTTTTCAATTGGCCGTTTACTGCTTCCTTCAAGGAAGCTACATAAGGCGGATCGGCATAGCCCTTGTTCCAAGGCATCCAGATGACTCGCAAACGAAGCTGATTTTCCTTAGCATAGCGAATGACCCACTGCATGGCGTCCAGATTATTCTGGAAATCCTTTAAGGTCATAGCACCGAAGCGTTTGTCGTAATCGTTCCATTTCGATTGAAGGGCGGTATTGTCTTGACGGCCGGGATACAACTCTTTATCTATCCAACGCGGCTCGTAGGCTAAGCTTCCTTTACTTAAATTACGGACGAATTCTTCGCCGGAATCACGGAAGTAGTCACGGTACGTATACACATAGGGCTGATACCATGGTTTGAACCATTGGTAGGTCGGATCGGTTTCGAGGGGATCGAGCATCGTATGAACATCAATGCCAATCACTAGTTCATCACGAACCTGGTACAAGCGATCCTCGAGGATACCTTTAAGATCGGTGATCTTCCCATAGGAAAGCCCCATCTCTACCAAATGGGCATCAGATTTTTCTTCGATGTAAGCCCCTGTTACAGCTGAATTACCGAAGAAAACCGGACCCGATTGGGACCAGCTATGGTGGTAGAGCGTTTTGGTAAAGTCGTTTTTGTAGAAACGGCGCGAGCTAACCATCGGGTTCCACCAGGAGATGAGAAGGTCCGAAACGACGATTGCTAGCAGCAGGCCGAGCACGAAACTATTCTTTTTAAGAAATGTGGCTGCTTTCAACGGAATCACTCATTATCTTGGATTAGGATGGGGCCCACAGCTGACGTCCAATGATCAAAGGTCGGCGTGTGGGCCCAAATAAAAATTTGAATAGAAGAATAGGACGACTAAGTGATGAAAAGGGACAAACGGTTCCTTACAGAGCCTTTTCCTGCCAAGCGTGGTACTGCTCGCGGAAAGTAGCCGGCCACTCCTGCTCATCTAATCCGTATTGCGCCAAGAACGCAAACGCCCAGCGCTCAATACCGAAGCCTACGCAGCCTGTAACCGCGTTGCGTTTGCCCATTTTAATATTAAACGCATTCCCGAAGGTGTTGCTGTGGAAATTGACAGAAGAGCAGGCAATCGACTTCTTCACATGCGGAATCGTCAGACGCAGCTCGTATTTCATCTCTTGATTGCGTTGGAAGGATGCCTTGACTTGGAAATCATTCGTAAAGAAAGGATCATTCGCAATTTCCAACATGGAGTCTACGTTCCATTCCACCGCTAATTCTTTGAGATATTCTATCGATTTCAAGCGATTCTCTTTGACGAAGTCCGGTTTGCCGACGAAAATGATTTCGCGCATGGAGAAGTCGAGCAAACGTCCGAAGTCGCTGTGGTTTTTGGACTCGAAGCGGTGGCACTTGGCTATTGCCGTTACCACGATGCCTTCACCCTCAAGCGTCTCATTCTCTAACCCCTCATAGCAATGGTAGCAAGTGGAAGGATTCATCATGAAATTAGGCTTCACCATGTTAGGATCAAGCTCTAACGGCTCATCTTGCTTCCAACCGCCAGCATCGCGAATGGATTGCGAGAACGATTCAATCACGTCCAAATCCTCGCGTAAATGCGTAACGAAGTGAATATGCTCCGGAAATGATGTGAAATGGTTTGTTTTGTTCAAAGTGTGACTATGAATAACCGCAGGATACTGCTCTTCCTGCATGCCCTCAAAGCGTTTAGCAATTTTCGTCACGAACGAATAATCCAGGAAGCGCATCAAGCTGGAGAAAGGCTCACGGAAAATAAATAGTCCGGGTTCCAGAATTTTAATGGCTTTGCGCTCTACTAATTCAGCGATAATATCGCCTTCATAAGGAGTGTCTACTTTATTTTCGAATAAAATATTTTCTTTGAACCCGAAATCGCCATGGGAGAAACGTTCGATCAGGCGTCCGACTCGCTCCGTAATTCCTTCGTTGCCATTCGGCGAGTTGTGCGTGATGATGATGTGGCCATCAATAAGCGCGATATCCTGTATATGCTCATCAGCAAAGGCGGAAGCATACTTGACTTGTCCGTGCTGGCTTTCGGCTAAGCCTTCTAGAGAAATTTTACATGTCAACATGAGTGGGTTACCTCGCAGTCTTCTTGGAAATAAAATCGGCAATTTCGCTTACCGTGTTCATGGAGTACAACATGAGATCTTGATTCGTCACTTGGATGCCATAAGTCTTCTCAATGTGGGCGATCAGTGCCGTAGCACCGATGGAATCGATAAACCCATAATCGAACAAGTGAACATCAACGCCAAAATCGTCATCGTCCTCGGCAATTTCATAACGCTCGCGAATATGCTGCTCAAGCTGCGTAAGTAAGTCTTCATTAGACATGATGGAAAGCCTCCTGGTTAATTGAAATTTAATGTTATTTTTTAAAAAGTAGATAGTAGTTCAGCGTAAGTGCATTGTCACTTTGCTTTGCTTGTGAACGAAAGCGTAGTTACATCTCCGTATCGGGTAATCGTGTAAAGATGGTTTGCTGCGTCATACTCGATTTTGGCATCGCCAGTGAATGAAAGCTCTGTAGGACTGAATAGTTTCACCTGCTGCAACCCAGCTGCCTTGAGCTCTAAATTGCGTGTAGATCCTTGCTCTGTCAGCGAAAAAGGCACGTTAGCACGCACAATATGCAGCCGTTCTTTGGCCGGCGCAATACCGATGGCGGATGGCCCAGCCAATCCTACATAGAAACGGTTGTCAATTGTCGTATAAGTATTTGAATCACTTTGCAGGGAGTACAAGGCTAGTTTCTCGCCTTTTTCTATGACCACTCCTAGTGTTCCCGCATACTCTTCAGCTAAGCTAGGGACTGCCTTCGCGTTCGGTGTCAGAGTCGCATGGAAGTGCGGGCTGCCACCCGCTAAACGATCCTTGAGCCTGTCCCATAAATAGAAGGCCCATGACTGGCTGATCCGAACTTCGCTTTTCATCGCGTTTAAGAAGGATTTGGCCATTTGTTTCTCGGTCATGAAATTATAATCATGCTTCGTGCGAAGCTTGTTAAAATAGTCGGCGAACTGCGTCAAATCGGCGATTTTGGCCGGTTCGGGAAAATGGTACTCGATGTGCTCGAAATAATCAATCGGCATGTCCAGCTTGACCATCGATTCGAATACATCCGTCGTGGCATAGTCGCCTGTGCGCAGCACCGGTGTCGGTGTATGTATCAGCATGGTACGGTCCGTGCTGCCTAGTCTGTCTTGCAGTAAGAACGGCAGCGACCATATCGATTCAGGCCGGGAAATAACGGGCGATTCGGAAGGCAGGAAGCCAAAATTATACCACATTCCGTCCTGTTCCTCGCTTCGCAGTGTTTGCTGATGATCTTCATTATTTATGCGCCATGTGTGCTGATTCGTGCCGGGATGCAGCCAAGGAATGCCTAGCTTGGCGAAGGCTTGTTTATGAAGGGCAAGCTCATCTTGCTCCTGTTCAGCACTTTTGAAATTGTGCACAAAAATGTGCGGATCTAAGTCTAGATGGTTATCACGGGCATATTGAATGAATTCCTTCAGTTCTACTTGATAAGGGAACTGCGGATTATCAATTGCCACTGGGGATCCGAATTCGATGCCTCCGACGATGAGATCGTCTTTGCCGTCGTGATTGAGATCCAGCCATAGCGGAACGGAGTTATGTCCGGCAACCAATGCCCGATTGCCGACCTGGTTTAAGGTTGTGCCTTCCAGGGGACCCGTATTCGTCCAAGCGCCAGAGGCGCTTTGGAGATATACTTGCAGGTCCCCGTCGCTGCTGCCGACCAAGAGATCGAGTCGGCCATCGCCGTTCATGTCGCGTGCGGCCGGCGCAGCGTACGCGGCTTTGTTAGGCAGCGTGAGAATCTCGCTGCCGGCCTCTAAAGTGAGGGCCGCTGCGCTGCGGCCCTTATAGAGCCATACTCGCCCATCGGCTCCGCCTAGGACGAGGTCGAGCTTGCCGTCGCCGTCGATATCGGCGACGTATGGCGCTGCAGCCCCTCCGGGGAGCTGCAGCGCTTTCCCGCCCGCGCGCACGGCCGCGGGCTTCGCAAACCTGCCGCCAGCGAGCTGCGGCAGCTCATACACGGCCCCGGACTCGTCGGAGACGACGAGGTCCGGGCGGCCGTCCCCGTTCACGTCTGCCGCGTGAACGGCACTGTAAGGGCTGAGCTGGAGCGGCATGCCGGACTCCAGCAGCAGCTTCGCAGGCGCGCCGAACGTGTCCGGCAGCGCCATTCCGGCAGGCGGCGGCTCGCTCGCGTACGCCGCCGGATCAGGCCCTTGATTCGTGTAGACGTACACGAATCCGTCCGCGCTGCCGGCCAGCACGTCGGTGCGGCCGTCGCCGTTCAGATCCGCGGCGGCCGGGTACGCGCGGTAGGGCAGTTCGATCGCGCTCGCCAGATCGCGATACTGCGGGAACAGCGCCTGCCGAAGCGGCTTGCCGGCTGACATCACGTGCAGGCCGCTTGCGTAGCCTGAGCCGGGCAATTCCCCGACGAATGTCGGCTGCGCATTCGTTCCGGTGTTGAGCTGCACCGTTAAGCTCTCGCGCCACTGCCCCCAATAGAACGCGTTACGCACCAGGGTGAACGAGGGAATCTCGTTATACTTTTTGAGCTCCTCTGCCCAGGCGATGCCATCTTTGTGTTGGATGGCCGGCATCGCCTCAAAGTGATTCTGAAAAGCCATGGCAGGTCTGCCATAAGGACCGAGCACTTTGCGAACGCTGTAACCTAGCGTCTCTTTGGCTACATACGACAACAACTCACTGCGATACTGCATGTTGGCCGCTGCGAAATCAAAATTGAAATAGGGATCAATCGGTAAAGCTCTTTTATTGAAGTAGGTCGTCCCCGGCGTAGATTTGCCTGTGGCTTGATATTTGGCTGCCAGTTGAGCGAAGCCCAGGTTCAGGTCAGCGCCGCTTTGCATGTCGTATCCGGTTGGAAAGTAGCGGTTAGGCAAGAAGTTGCTAGAGATCAGCACGGTGCCTTTCCCTATACGATTCTCCATGGCTAGCGAAACAGCTTTACCGGACACATTCATGGCGACAAGGGTCTGTCCTGACGACGGAACAAAGCCGTACCCCATATGAAAACCCGGAAGGTCCTCCATCGTATGATGCTTGAGGTAGCTGTCGCTAAACAATTGAAAGGTTGTCTGCACGCCTTGTAAATTCATAGAAACCTTGGGGTAGCTAAGGCTCGGCGTATTTGCAGCCAATTGAGGCGCTCCTAAACCTGTAAGCGAAACCTTCTGCAAGTTAACAAGCTCTGATGCCCCAAGGAAATCAAGCGGCAGTCGGGGGGCAAATCCATTTTCGACTAGCAAATGCCCGCCTTGCTTCACATAGCTTATGAGCTTTGTTGTCTGCTCCGTCCATGCGGGATCTTCGGCTAGCGCCGGGTCCAGATAGATAGCATCGTATGTCTTCAGCTTTCTAGCGGATAGGGCTGCTAGCTTCTGCTTATCTACGGAAATGCCAGCCTGCAAGCTCTGCGAAAAGTTGCCATAAGCCGCCGTATCATACGAATCTCCACTAGTTGCGTAGAGAAGCTTGGTTTCCTCTATTTTTGGCAAAAATAGAAGTAGGCCCACTACCAATAGGAAACCGAGGGCTAGTCCGATAACAATTTTTAAAATGCGTATTTTCGACAAAACCAAAAGGATCCCTCGATTACTAAAATGGTCACTATCCTTGACATTATAGCATTCATGGGTAAGTTTGTTAACTTTTAAAGGGTTACCCGGCATGCAGGTAAGGTTTGGGAATTTGCGGAGGTTGTCGGATCATGACTGGGTTTGGAAATGGTTGTGCCCTAGATTCCTACCTATCGTTTCTGTTACACTAAAGAGAAGACTAAGAGGGTCGCTTGAGGATCTATTATTGAAAGGATTTGCTGCCATGCGTACGATACGCAGAGAAGATATAGAATTATTGGCCCCTGCGGGGGATTGGGATTGTTTGAGAGCGGCTGTTGCCAATGGGGCGGATGCCGTGTTTTTTGGTGTGGAGAAATTTAATGCTAGAGCGCGCGCGCACAATTTCACGATGGCCGAGCTGCCGGATATTATGTCTTTCCTCCATCTATACGGCGTTAAGGGTTTTCTGACTTTTAACATTCTAGTATTTGAGGAAGAACTGAGCGAAGCAAAGCAGTTGATTGAAGCTTGTGTCGATGCTGGCGTGGATGCGGTCATTGTGCAAGATCTTGGTCTTGTGAAAATGATTCGTGAAATCTCTCCGGATTTCCCTATTCACGGTTCCACGCAGATGACGATTACATCGCCTGAAGCTGTTGAATTTACGAAACCTTTTGATATTGAACGGGTCGTTCTGGGACGCGAAAATAATTTGAAGCAGATTAAACAAATCGGGGACCAAGCGAAGCTTCCGATGGAAGTGTTTGTGCATGGCGCGCTTTGCGTGTCCTATTCGGGCCAGTGTCTGACCTCTGAAATGTGGGGCGGCCGTTCGGCTAACCGTGGAGAGTGCGCACAAGCCTGCCGCTTGCCTTATGATTTGATGATTGATGGTGTGCAAAAGCCGATGGGCGACGTGGCGTATTTGCTGTCGCCAAAAGATTTGGCGGCTATTGAAATTGTGCCTGAGTTGATCGAAGCGGGCGTGTGCTCCTTCAAAATTGAAGGGCGTTTGAAAACCCCTGAATACGTGGCTAACGTCGTGAGCAAGTACCGCAGCGCGATTGATCGTTATTTTGAAGGCAAAGATGCTCGTCCTTCGAAAGAGGAAGTTCGCGAGCTGCAACAAAGCTTCTCTCGTGGTTTTACTGTTGGTTTCTTGAATGGAACCAACAATAAACAGCTCGTCGACGGTACGTTTCCGAAGAGCCGCGGGGTATTCGTTGGCCGCGTGAAGCAGATTTTGCGCGACGGTGTGGTTTGTGAGCTTGAAGCTCCGATCAAGCGCGGAGACGGGATTGTATTCGACGCCGGAGATCCGACGAAGAAGGAAGAAGGCGGCCGTATCTACGATTTGCGCCGCAAAGGCGAGAAAATCGAAGGCGAAGCTGAGGGCGGCATTATTGAAATCATTGCGGGACGCAATGATGTGGATCTGAGCCGCTTGCATGTGGGGGATCGGATCTGGAAGACGAACGATCCGCATTTGGACAAACGTCTGCGCCAGACGTTCGAGACCGATAAGCCTTACCGGACGTTCCCGGTTAGCATCAAGATTACCGGCGCTGAAGGCGAGCCGCTCAAAAGCTGGTGGACCGATGTGCAAGGGGGCCATACCGTCTTCGTACAATCCGAACTTCCGCTTGTTCGTGCAGAGAAAAGACCGATGGATGAGCAGCTGTTCGCTGATCAGTTTGGCCGTCTTGGCGGTACGATCTATGCGCTTAGCGATCTCGATGTTCAGTTGAACGGTGAACTCATCGTGCCGATGCGCGAGCTTAATGCTATGCGCCGCAGCGCGGTAGAACTTATGGAAGACGAGCGTCAGAAGCCGCGTGCGTACATGAAGCGTGAGATCGGCGTTTATGACGACGTGCCTCATCCGGCTGTTGAGCGACAAGCCGCTGGGCAGGCGCCTGCGTTGTCGTTGGCGGATCGCAGCGGGGTACACCTTACAGCACTTTGCCGTAATCTGGATCAAGTGAAGGCCGTGCTTGAAAAAGACGACGTTCAAATGATTTACGCTGATTTCGAATTTATTAAGCAGTTCCCTGCGGCTGTTGAAGCTGTGCATGCGGCCGGGCGCAAGATTGCCTTGGCGACGCCAAGAATTCATATGCCTGGGGAAACGGGCTATTTTAACAATATCTTGAAGTTGAATCCTGATGCTGTGCTGATTCGGAATACAGGTGCCGCTTACTTCTTCTTGAAGCATCAGCTGGAGCATCCGAATGGGCCTAAGCCGCAGCTTATCGGCGATTTCTCCTTGAATATAGCTAACCACAAAACAGCTTCGTTATTCTTGGATGCAGGTTTGTCGAAGGTTACGCCGTCTTACGACTTAAACATTCAGCAGATGGTTGATCTGCTTGGCCGCGCTGAAACTTCCAAGCTGGAAGTCGTCATCCATCAACATATGCCGATGTTCCATACGGAGCACTGCGTGTACTGCACGTTCTTGAGCGAAGGCACAGACTTCACGAACTGTGGTCGTCCATGTGAAGATCACCATGTGTCCTTGCAGGACCGGGTCGGGATGTCGCATCCCGTTCGCGTCGATGAAGGCTGCCGCAACACGGTTTATAATGCAGTGGATCAATCTGGCGCTGAATATCTGAACCATTTCATGGATTTGGGCATTCGCTCTTTCCGCGTAGAGTTCCTTGAAGAGACGCCGGACAAGGTACATGAGATTCTAAGCTTGTACCGCCGTGCGATTAACGGTGAAATCAGCGGAACGCAAGTGTGGCGTTCACTGAAAGCTACTAATCAGTTGGGCGTAACTCGCGGTCAATTGGTGAAATAAATTGTCGCATAGTAGATCATAAACGCTTGCCGTTTATGGTCTATTTTTTATTTACCCCCGCCTACCTCCCACGTTGTGTTAGGGGGACTACAGGGCGCTATTTCTGTGAAATCGGCCCCTATATGCGCCGAAGGGGAACTGGGGTCCCTTATTTCTATGATTTTGTTGATTCTTCGACAGAATCTATAGAAATAAGGCCCTCTAGTTCCCCGAAAAGCTCTGGAATAACCCCGAGAACACAAATAGTGCCCTTAGGTTCCGCTATTTCGGCATTTCCACTTGTAACGGGTCTCTTGCGGAAACGAGGTCCTGTAGTTCCCTAGGTACACCCACGACACAGAAGTATTTCATTCTCCGTGTTTAACTTAACTTTTGCTGGTTTAGACTGAAATTAAGGCACAAACAACATACTTTGTTCACAATTCAGACACAACTTTTTAATGTATTTTTCAGATTTGCTTAAGGTTGGTTTATTGTTCCACGCGTATAGTGATGATGGTTACTATGAACGAAAGAATGAATGGGGGATCTTGGATGCTTGAGGTCAAACAAGTCAGCAAGCTGTACGAAAATGATCGCGGCGTACACAACATCGACTTCTCGATGCAGCGCGGCGAAATCGTCGGCTTTTTAGGGCCTAACGGTGCTGGCAAAACAACGACAATGCGCATGATCACGGGTTACTTGAATCCGACGCACGGCCAAATCCTGGTGGACGGCCACTCCATGGCGGACAATCCGAAGAAAGCGCGCCGCAAAATCGGCTACTTGCCGGAAACGCCGCCGCTTTATCCGGAAATGACGGTGCAATCGTACCTGCGCTTTATCGCGAATCTTCGTGATGTGCCGGCACGAGAGCAGAAGCTTCGCGTCGGCGAAGCGATCGACAAGCTCGGTCTGCAAGGCCGCGAGAAGCAGATTATTCGCTCGCTGTCCAAAGGTTACAAACAGCGCTTGGGCCTCGCGCAAGCGATTCTGCACCAACCGGATCTGCTAATTCTGGACGAGCCTACGTCAGGCCTCGATCCGAAGCAGATCATCGAAATCCGCCAGCTGATTCATGAGCTGGGAGAGAACCACACGGTGCTGCTGAGCACGCACATTTTGCCTGAAATTAACGCGATTTGTAACCGCGTTCTCATTATTAACCAAGGCCGCGTCGTACTCGACGAGCGTCCTGAGCACCTCGGCCGCACGATGGGCGAGACGTTTGAAGTGTCGCTCGAGGTCAAGGGACCTCGCGAGCGGATTCTGACCGAGCTTCGCAGCTTGGACACGGTCGCTGACGTGAAGGAGCTTGATGCTCCAGCTCCGGTAGAAGAAACATCCGCAGAGCCTGCGGCTGAAGAAGCTCCGGCCGCCAAGGAGTCCGTGAAGCTGCTCGTCACTTCGGCGGATCGCTCCGACATCCGGGAGGATCTATTCTTCCGCCTGGCCGGCGCAGGATACCCGATCCTCGAGATGAAGCGCGAAAGCCTCAGCCTGGAGGATATCTTCCTCAAGCTGACGACGGACGAGCCTGCAGAAGCGGATAGCAAATCGGAAGAGGAGGAAGACAACGATGCGTAAAATCTGGGCGATCTGCTCGAAAGAGCTGCAAATGTATTTCTTTTCGCCAGTTGCATATGTAGCCTTCGCTTTCTATGTGCTGCTGTCCAGTTTCTTCTTCTACATCAATTTTGTAAGCGGTCAGCCGCCGATTGTTGATGCGCGTTCCGTGGTAGGCAACACTTCGTTTATCTATCTGTTTATCATCCCGTTATTGACGATGCGTCTGATCGCGGATGAATTCCGTCAAGGCACGGATGAGCTGCTGCTTACATCGCCTGCAGGCATCGGTGAAATTGTGATGGGCAAATATTTGTCCGCTTTCATCGTTCAGGTGGGACTGGTGGCAATTTCCTTGATTTATCCGCTTATCATGTCCGCTTTCGGAGAGATGGATAAGCCGGTTCTATGGCTGTCCTATCTAAGCATGTTCCTGATAGGGTGCGCGATGATGGCTATCGGTTTGTTCGCGTCGAGCCTGTCTAACAACCAGATGGTTGCGGGTATTACCGGTTTTGTGATTTTGCTGCTGCTGTGGCTGCTTGATTGGGTGAGCTCCAGCATGACAGGCAAACTGAAAGATTATGTCGGTCAATTCTCATTGACGAGCCATTTGACGAACCTGCAAAAAGGCGTTCTGCATGGCGGAGACATCCTCTTTTATGTCACATTAACAGCGGTATTTCTCGTTCTAAGCATACAAGTCCTTGAAAGAAAGCGTTGGAGGTGAGCGGGATGAACAAGTGGATACGGGGAACGAATGCGACAGTTTTATCCATCGCGGTGATCGGTATTTTCATCATTCTGACCATTTTCCTTCACTCGCTGAAAGGCTTTCAGGTCGATTTGACGAAAAACAAAAATTTCACGCTTTCGGAGCAAACAGTCAACACGCTTAAAAATCTAAATCAAGATATTCATGTCATTGCTTTTACAAATAGCGGCGACAACAATGAATTCGTAACACGTCAGGTTACGGATATGATCCAGGAGTACAAGAAGCAAAGCAGCAAAATCACGTATGACGAATACGATATGCTGAAACAGCCTTCTATGGCTAAGCAATATGGCGTCGATCAAGGCGGCACGCTCGTTTTTGAAATGGGTACCAAGAAACAGAACGTGAATTTCTACGAGTTGTTCGTGGGTCAGCAGGACGGATCTTACACGTTTTCCGGGGAAGAGAAGTTCACGCAAGCGATTACGAGCTTAACATCTACGGAGAAACACACGGTGTACATGCTTTCGGGTCATCAAGAGTATCCGCTGACGGCGATGTCGATCTTGAGAAGCAGTCTGGAAGCCGCCAATTATACGGTGAAGGATCTCAATCTGTATGTTGAGGGTAAAATACCTGACGACGCGCAGATGCTTATGCTGCTAGGCCCGCAAAACGATTTGAACGACAAAGAAGCTGATCTGATTAAGGCTTATTTGAAGGATAAAGGTAAAATCTACATGGCGCTGGGCTTTGATAAAGATATGGCGACCAAGTGGAAAAATATTGATGCCATCATGAAAACGTATGGTATCCAGGATCAGCACGCAATTGCGATTGAACCAAAACAAACGTCGCTTTACGATCCATTAACGATCATTCCGGACTACGGTCCCCATGACATTACCAACAAGCTTTCCAGCAATAATCTCGTTACGATGCTGTCGCTGGCAGTGAGCTTGAATGCAGATGAAAGTGCGCCGGATTACACGCAATCGCTGCTATTGAAAACGACTGACAAAGCATACGGTGAAACCGACATTAACCTGTTGGCACAATCCAAAACCAAACAAGACGCGACGGATGTCAAAGGCCCGCTGAACTTGGGTTATGCGATTTCGAACAAAGATAATAAGCCTAAGGCTGTTATTCTTGGTGGTTCGACGTTTGTATTGGATCAAGATATTCAGAACCAAGGGAATAAAGATTTTGCAATGAACAGTATCGGTTGGCTGCAGGAGCAGAAGGATCAAATTACGATTCGTCCGCGTCAAGGAGATGCCTTCCAGCAAGCGATGATTACGCCTAGCCAGGCGAATACGATTTTCTTAGTCACGATCGTGTTCTTACCGCTCTTGTTCTTAGTCATCGGCGGCTTGATCTGGTGGAGGAGGAGAAGAGGATGAAACGGTTTATTCCTACGATTCTGTTAGTGGTTATTTGTATCGGCGGTTTCTGGTACGCATCGAGCAAAGACTTCTTTCAAGAGAAAAAAGAAGAACCGAAAACCCTTCTCACGCTAAAACAGGAAGACGTGCAGTCCCTTGCGGTGAAAACCGAAGAGCAGCAGATTGATTTGAACCGTACGGACAGCGGCTGGGAAATGAAAACGCCGGCTGCGGCGCCAATGAATACGAATCAGGTTGATTCGTGGCTGGATGCTATCGGTTTAGTGACTTCTACCAAAGTGGTGGAAGAACAAGCGAGCAACTTAGCCAATTATGGCTTAGATAAGCCTGTTGGCACTTATGAAGTTACGATGAAAGATGGCTCTAAAAAGGGGCTTCTGGTCGGAACTGCTCTTCCAATCGAAGGTTTCTCCTACGTTCAAGTGGAAGGTTCTCCGGTTGTTTACCAAGTCAGTGATCAATCTTTGTCTTCGCTGAACAAGGCTCCGGTTGACTTTGCCGAAACAAGCCCGTTCAAGATCGAGAATGACAAGGTTCAATCGGTGAAGGTCACGTGGAAGGGTCAGACCTGGTCACTTGCCAAAACCGACAAGGACAAAGTGGCTGCTGAGGCAAACTGGAAGCTTGGCGATAAGGAGCTGAAAGGCGCGGATGCGAGTCCATTACTGGATGAGCTGGTCTTTCTGCATAGCGCGGAGCTGCCACAGCCGCTTGCTCAGAAGCCGACGGCAGGCGGCGAGCTCAAAATTGAGCTTGGTTTGTCTGTAGACGGCAAAGATGTTACCGAGGTTTACGAAGGTCAAGTAAGCCAAGACCAAGTCTGGCTAGCTAAGCAGGGCGGGACGTGGTCCTTCCAAATTGCGGCGGCAGACATACAGAAATTAGCGGATGCTTATGCCGGTAAGCCGGCGCAGCCTGCTTCATAGAAAGAAAGCCCTGACAGCTACATGCTGTTCGGGGCTTTTTTCATTCGACGATTTTCTCAGGATTTTTTTACCAAACGACATAAAACGGGAATTTTTGGGAAACCTACAAAGAAGGAATGGAAAGGAGGGTAACATTCACATGTACAACAATCAAGGGAACCAAACCATTACCGGCAAGGAGCTCTCGTACCTATCGGATACGTTGAAGAATGAAGATTTATTAGCAAAGCTTTGCGTGCATGCTTCTGTTGGCAGCCAAAGTCCATCGTTGAAGCAAACCATGTCTCAACTTTCCCAGGAACGGCTCCAAAGCGTCAGCATCCTCATCAACACGCTGCAGCAGCAATCAGGCTTGACCCACTAACACGTACACAGAGGAGGTGCAAGAAGCATGTATCAACAAAATGCCTACCAACAACAGCAGCAGCACCAAGTGCTTTTGCAAGAGCAGGATCTTGCTAATTTAGTTCTATCCGAGTTGAAACGCAGTGCAGGGGAGTACACAACAGCGGTCACAGAGGCCGTGAATCCCCAAATTAAACAGACCTTTCAAACTTTATTGACCAAGACACTTCAATGTCATGCGACTTTATTTCAAGAAATTCAAAAACTCGGATACTACGAGATGCAGCCGGCTGAGCAGCAGCAAATCCAACAGGAGCTGCAGAAGCAAAGCCAGACCGCAGCTCAGCTGCAGTCTTTCGTGCACCAGAATTTGAGCCAGGCACCGACGATGAGCTACCAACAGCAGGAGCCGATGGGGATTTCCCAGCAGCAGCCGCAACAACAACAGCAGTACTCCCAAAATCAGCACCAGCAGGCGCAAAGCCAACAGCACAATCCAATCGCTGGCCTGCACCAACATCAGGCGCCAATCCAACCGATCATCAATACGTCCCAGTATCCGAACGCCGTGCATAACAATCAAGGGCAAGGCTACGGCCAAACGAGCTATGGCTACTCCCAAAGCTACGGGGCATCATCCGCTTATGGAGCATCGGAGAATGCTGGCATGGCCGGCAAATCGGCGAATTCAAGCATCGCTTCCCGCCAAACTTCCAATGTAACCGGCGAGAACTCCTACATGAACAAACAGCATGAGGGCAGCAAATATAGCTTTTAATCAATTAGACGTCCGCAGCGATAAGCTTAGGGCGTCTTTGTTTTTTCTGTGTCCCAACTTTTTTTTGATTTTGTCCCACTTTTCTCATAATCAAGGTATGGAAGCGGCTTGTCACACATATATAAGGAACAAGGATGTCCAAACTTATGGGAAAAGGGAGTAGAGCTGATGAAAAAAACATGGATTTACGGCGCAGCGACTTTAATGTTACTTGGAGCAGTGACAACTGCATGCGGTTCTAAAGAGGAAGTCATTAGTTCAACCGGAGCAGGCCCTAAGGTAGCGACAACGGTGGCAGGCGGCCAAGCAGAAAGCAGTGTGAAAACGGTGGCTTCCGGCGCCAAACCGGCCATTGATGCGCAAGTTTCCAAAGTGGATGGCAGAAATGTAACGATTACGTACCAGACAACGAATTTCCAACTATCTGCCGATAGTATGGATAAAGCGAATGTACAGGGGCAAGGACATCTGCATCTGTACGTGGACGGCAAGCAGAAAGCGATGATCGGCAAAACAGGTCCGTTAACGCTGAACAATTTAGCTGCTGGTAAACACGAGATTCGCCTTGAACTTCAGCAAAATGATCACAAAGACCTGAATGTCGAGAAAATTCTTAACATTGAAGTGAAATAGGTGGGAACATTTGTGCGTATTCGGGCGGAAAACAAGCTCGGGTGAAGATCGGAACACGCTGCAAGCATATTCTTTGAAAAGACGGGCAAATAGCCCGTCTTTTGTCATTTGACACACCTGAATGGGTAGCATAGACTGTTGATAGTATGGCAGGATTGCCGCCTAATCGGAGGGAAACAATTGATTGTCGATATACGGAAGTGGAATCATGTTTTTAAGCTGGACCCTGATCGTGATATATCCGATGAGGCGCTTGACCTCATTTGTCAGTCGGGAACGGATGCGATAATGGTTGGAGGTTCAACAGGTGTTACGTTTGATAATACCGTAGACCTCATGGCCCGGATTCGCCAGTACGAATTGCCGTGTGTACTTGAAATTTCTAGCCAAGAGGCTATCGTCCCCGGGTTCGATCTCTATTTTATTCCCGTGGTGCTCAATGCGGAAGATCCGAATTGGATCGTCGGGCAGCATCATGAGGCGTTGAAGGAGTATGGTTCCCTGCTCAATTGGGACGAGATTGTAACGGAAGGTTATGTGATTCTCAATAGCGAGGCTGCGGCGGCGAAGCTGACGAAAGCTCGTTCGAACTTGGATGCCAAAGATGTTGCGGCTTACGCACGAATGGCGGACAAGTTATTTAACATGCCAATTGTATATTTGGAATACAGCGGTGTCTTCGGCGATATGGAGCTGGTGCGGAGGACGCGGCAAGTTCTGGAGAATGCCCGTTTATTTTATGGGGGCGGGATCGACAGCTTGGCCAAAGCGCAGCAAGCGGCGGAAGTGGCAGATACCATTGTCGTAGGCAACATCATCTATAGTGATCTGGAGCAGGCGCTTCAGACAGTGAACGTGAATTTTGATAGAACAGGAAGGTAACTTAATGAACGAGACAGTCAATATCTTAGATGCGATTAAAAGGTTGAATCCCCAGCAGCGCAAAGCGGTTGAAGCGGTTGACGGTCCACTTTTGATTATGGCTGGCGCGGGAAGCGGAAAGACGCGGGTGCTCACGCATAGGATCGCTTACCTGATCGGCACACGCAAAGCGGCGCCATGGAGCATTCTAGCGTTAACCTTTACGAATAAAGCAGCACGTGAGATGCAGGAGCGTGTAGGCAAACTGGTCGGCGGGAGCGGGAACGATATCTGGGTTTCCACGTTTCACTCCATGTGTGTACGTATGCTGCGCAGAGATATTTCGCGAATCGGTTTCACCTCGAATTTTACGATTCTGGATTCAGGCGACCAACTCTCCGTGATCAAAACCTGCTGTAAGGAACTCAACATCGATACGAAGAAGTACGAACCCAAGACGTTTCAAGCGGCGATCTCTACGGCCAAAAATGAACTTATATCTCCTAAACAATTTGAAGATAAAATCGGTGACTATTTCGACGGACTGACCTCAAAAATTTATACGCTTTACCAAAAAAAGCTGAGAAGCAACAACTCCCTGGATTTCGATGACCTGATTATGGCTACCATTCATTTGTTTAAAGAAGTGCCGGAAGTTCTGGATTACTATCAAAACAAATTTCAATATATTCACGTCGATGAGTATCAAGATACGAATAGGGCGCAGTATATGCTGTGTCAAATGATTGCTGCCAAACATAAGCGCATTTGCGTCGTAGGAGACAGCGACCAGTCCATTTACCGTTGGCGCGGAGCCGACATTACGAATATCCTTAATTTTGAAAATGATTACCCGGATGCCACGTCCATTTTATTAGAGCAAAATTATCGCTCCACCTCGAATATTTTGAACGCGGCGAATAAAGTCATCGCCAACAATACGGGCCGTAAGCCCAAAAATTTGTGGACCGACAAAGAGGGCGGGGCAGGCATCAAGCTATATCAAGCCGACACGGAACATGAAGAAGGCTATTTCATAACAGGTGAAATTAACAAAAACAAGTCCAAAGGTAAAAAGTTCGCCGATCATGCCATTCTCTACCGGACGAATGCACAATCACGGGTAATAGAGGAGATTCTTATTAAATCCGACATTCCGTATACGATTGTTGGCGGTGTGAAGTTCTATGATCGTAAAGAGATCAAAGATATTTTGGCTTACTTGCGGCTCATTTCCAATCCCAACGATGATATCAGCTTGAATCGGATCGTCAACGTTCCGAAGCGGGGTATCGGTGGCACCACAATGGATAAAGTTGCGGAGATGGCTGGACGCCGCGGGATTTCGTTATTTGCCATGCTGGAGGAAATTGATGTTCTGGAGATCAATGCCAAAGCGAAACACGCGTTGGCTGATTTCCGTGAGATGATCGATAATCTGAACCGGATGGTTGAATACTTATCCGTGACGGAACTTACCGAGAAGGTGCTGGAGCTATCTCAGTACCGTTTGGAAATGCAGCGGGAAAATACGATTGAATCCAAAGCTCGTCTCGAAAATATTGAAGAGTTCCTGTCCGTGACGATGGACTTTGAGAAACGCAACGAGGACAAGTCCCTCATTTCGTTCTTGACCGATTTGGCGCTTATCGCCGATATCGATACTTTAGATAAAGACCAACCTGAGGAAGAACAAGACGCTGTCGTCTTAATGACGATGCACAGCGCCAAAGGTCTGGAGTTCCCGGTTGTGTTCATCATCGGGATGGAAGAAGGCGTCTTCCCGCACAGCCGGGCTTTTGCCGATAACGAAGAGCTTGAAGAGGAGCGCCGTTTGGCCTATGTCGGCATCACGCGCGCCGAGGAAGAGCTGTTCCTCACGTGCGCGCGCATGCGCACGCTCTTTGGCCGCACCGCCGCTAACGCGCCATCGCGATTCCTGCAGGAGATTCCGCCGGAACTTCTGGAGAAAGTCTCGATGGGAGGTTCCATCGGCGGAGGCTTCTCACGAGGTGGCCGCACCAGCTCGTGGGGCAGCAGCGGAGGCGGCAGCACCGCCGCCTCCTCGACGAGCCGCGGTTCCGGCGGCTCGTCTGCCTGGGGCACGCCGTCCTCCTTCGGACGGCCAAGTGCCGGCGAGGCTGCGCCAAGCCCTGCGGCGGCTGTGAAGCCGCCTGCGTTCCGGGCTCCGCAGCCTGCCGCGGGCGATCCGGTGCCGGACTACAAAGCCGGCGACAAAGTGTCGCATGGCAAGTGGGGCGTCGGCACCGTTGTGTCCGTGAAAGGCTCGGGTGACGACACCGAGCTGCAAATTGCTTTTCCGGCGCCTAATGGCCTTAAGCGCCTGCTGGCGAAATTCGCCCCGATTACCAAAGTGTAGGGGCAGGACATTTCACCCTTGGATTACCCATTTCCCATTAGAGAGGAAGAGCCCGTAATGACAGATGCCATCGCGGCAATGAAAACCCTCATCCAAGAAATTAACAAGCACAATCATAATTATTATACACTCGATCAACCGACGATTTCGGATGCCGAGTGGGACGCTTTATATGATAGATTAACAGCGCTGGAGAAGGAGACGGGAACCATCCTGCCTTCTTCCCCAACCCAGCGTGTGGGCGCCGATATCCTGAAGGGTTTCGAACCGCACCGCCATCTAGCCCGTCTATGGAGCTTGGACAAAGCGCAAAATGCGGAGGATCTTCAAACCTGGCATACACGTGTTCTTAAATTGATTGCCGACTATAACAGCAAGAACCCGGAAACTCCTTTGCCGGACCCTACTTATGTTGTGGAATTAAAGTTTGATGGGCTTACGATCAATCTTACCTATGAAGCGGGGCAGCTAAAACAGGCCTCCACGCGTGGGAATGGTACCGTAGGAGAAGGGATTTTAGCACAGATCAAGACGATTAAATCTATCCCGCTCGAGATTCCGTATGATCAAGGGACGATTGAGGTACAGGGTGAAGGCATGATGTTCCTGTCTGTCCTTGAAGCGTACAATCAGACGGCCGCAGAGCCGCTCAAAAACGCTCGTAATGCAGCCGCCGGAGCACTGCGTAACCTGAATCCCAAAGTAACCGCAGAGCGCAAACTGAACGCTTTCTTCTATAACGTAGGTTATTCGGACAATATTCAATTTGCTAACCATGCGGATATGGTTCAGTTCCTACGGGACAACCATTTCAAAATCAGCAATCGTACACGGTATTTCAATACGATCGAAGAAGTAAGCGCAGAGCTGGAGCGGATCGCCGAAGAACGTTTAGGTTTTGACTTCCTCATCGATGGTAGCGTTGTTAAGCTTACGGACATGCGCACGCGGGAAGTGCTTGGCTATACGGAGAAGTTCCCTCGTTGGGCTATCGCGTACAAGTTTGAAGCCGAAGAAGCAACAACGATCCTGCAAAGCGTATCCTGGGAAGTAGGCCGCACCGGCAAAATTACGCCGTTAGCTCGCGTAGAAGCTGTAGACCTCGCTGGCGTTACCGTACAAAACTGTACGTTGAATAACGTCGGCGACATCGAGCGTAAGAACCTCAAGCACGCCTTAGGCAGCCTTGTCTACATTCGTCGCTCCAATGACGTCATTCCCGAAATTCTCGGTAAAGTGACCGAGGAGAATGACGGCGAGGAAATTGTCGCTCCGACGCATTGTCCTTCTTGCGGCAGCGAGCTGGAGATGCGTGGTGCGCATCTGTTCTGCTTGAATCGGCTTGGCTGCAGCCCGCAGCTCGTTGGCCGTATGTCGCATTTTGCTTCGCGCGATGCGATGGACATAGAGTTCTTCAGCGAGATGACGGCTTCGCAGCTGCACCAAGAGCTTGGCGTCAACGATCCTGCGGATCTCTATGCGCTGAAGTTCGACGATCTGGTGAAGCTTGACCGGTTCGGGGAGAAGAAAGTCAACAATTTACTGGGCGCTTTGGAGAAAAGTAAATCGCGCGACCTCGCGTCGTTCCTATATGCACTAGGCATTCCCAACTCCGGCAAAACGACAACCAAAGTGCTGGCCGATTATTATCGCAGCCTGCCCAAAATCATGGCGGCAACGCCGGAGGAGCTCATCACGCTCCCAGACGTGGGTGGTATTGTTGCCGAGAGCATCTACTCATTTTTCCGTGATCCTGTCATGGTATCCAGTATTGAGCGCATGTTGGCCGCCGGAGTCAACCCGATTGCCGAGGAGCCTGCCGTCGTGCTGGCTAGCCCGGACAATCCGTTCTTCGGCAAAACGGTTGTACTTACGGGGACGCTTTCCACTATGGGGCGCGACGAATGCGCCAAGAAGCTGGAAGCGCTTGGGGCCAAAATTACCGGTAGTGTTTCTAAGAAAACGGACATCGTTATTGCAGGGGAGAGCGCCGGCAGCAAGTTGACCAAGGCACAGGAGCTTGGCATTCGGATTATTGATGACGAACAGGAGCTTCTGCAGTTGCTGGGTGAAGGTTAATTTAAATTTTTTGAAAAGAGGGTGCGCCATGCCAGGAAAGCTGCATATTGTGAACGGTGACGCTTTTGGAGATAAACTGCGTAAGTCGAGCATAGATGGTGACATTCTGGTGTGGCGCGAGTCTCTATATGAAGGACCTATCGGCATGCGAATGTCAGATAGCCTCCTTTTACCCATTAGGGCCTCCTATATGTTTCGAAAGCATGGGATCCCGGAAGAGCTGTTTACATCCACCACGCTTCATCAAGAAAAGCAATTGGATAAGCTCTCAGATGAGGCAAGCGAAATTATCCTATGGTTTGATCAGGATCTTTTTGACCAGTTGATGCTTTGTTATTTATTAACGCGACTATCTAATCTGCACTATGGCCAAAAGCGACTATCGCTTATCCAATATGATCAAAAGCTCGAACATCAAATTCCTCAACTCTACAGCGAGATGTCGCCAGTAACAGAAGCGCAGCTTAACATTGCTGCTAAGGTATGGAGTGCCTATTCGGCCTCTGAACCGCTGTCTTTGGCAGTTTTGATGGGGGAGGACTTGTCGGAGCTTCCTTTTCTAAAAAGGGCTCTAGAGGCTAATTTAGGGCGCTATTCCTCTATGCAAAATGGTTTGAGCAGCCTGGAGCAGCTCATTCTAGAGGAAATTGATCGAACGGATGTTTCTCTCTATTCCTTATTTCAATATGTAAGCGAGAAAGCCAGTGACTTTGGCTTAGGTGATTTGCAATTCTGGGGTATGTTAGAGCGGCTCCGGTTATGTGATCATCCATTAATCTCTCTTACCGGGGGTGACAGACTTCCTCAATACGGTGAACCCTTACCTGTTCAGTTCGAGAATTGGCGAGTAAGATTAACAGATGCGGGTAAACTAGTTCTCACGGGCAAAGAAGACCATATTGCTTTGAATGGTATCGATGACTGGATCGGTGGTGTTCATTTGCAAGGGAAGCAGTTGATTTGGCGCCTAGATCGTGCTAATTCAGGGTTTTTCAAGCTGTAAGATATTGTATATAAAAAGATGCTTGCAATTCGTTTTGAAACCTGATAGTATATGTTCTTGTCACCGCAAGAGCGACACATTAACGCTTTAAACGGTAACGCAATAAAGCTCTTTGAAAACTGAACAAATAGATGAAGTAAATCAGCAAATTAGTCGAGTAAACGACAAAATGAGATTGTAAAATCTCGCTAGCAAGTCAATGAGCTATTCAGCTTTTCTATTATGGAGAGTTTGATCCTGGCTC
>NZ_JBYTCO010000015.1:0-85444 GCF_058790355.1 Paenibacillus sp. FW101-FHT12H11
CGTTGTTCAGTTTTCAAAGATCAATTTCTTTCGCTCACTGCCGTGTTACCGAAGCAGCGAGAAGTAATATACCATGTCGAAATTTGATTTGCAAGCTTTTTTTTAATTTCTTTTTTCGACATGTTTCTGAGAGCTATTAACCTGTCTTTGAACGACAGATTAGGAATATACCATGGTTCCCGATGGATTACAACCTCTAAATGGACTTTCACGCCAACGAAAAAAAGAACAACGCTGTATGTCTACAACATTGTTCTTCTCGTCTATAGCTATTTCAATAAAAGCGCCTGCCGTTCAATACCAACTTGTAAATACGGAAGAAGTCCCATAAGCCAAAGGAAATGCGGCTCCAACCATCAGGACAGGTCCCCACCAAGTGAAGAAGGAGATTCCCATACATAGGCTAATCAGAATCAACGCAGGCAGCACAAGAATAGGTGTCGATAATTGGAGAGCTTGATGCTTCTCTGTATCCTGGATAGGAAAAAGGGTTAAAAAGGGTGTCCTGAGCTCGTCTTTACAAAATGATTTTCTCCAAAATACCAACGCGCACGCGGCAATAATCCAGACCGTAATTTTCAGAGGCCCCGGCATGATAAACATAGCCGCACTAATCAGTGCAGCAAACTGTATCGTTTGCTTCCACTGCGTGCCATTTCTAAAGAAAGATTTTACTAACAAATCAGCGATCCCGTTGCCAGCGCCTTTCCCTTTAAACAAGCGTTGCGAATTTTTGAATAAAAGGGGACGCTTTCGCTTCGGTTTTCTTTTTCGCTCGGTAACACGAATTAACATGAAAGAAACAATCCGCATCCGGGAGTCGCGCTCTCTGGCGATATCTGCGAAGAAGGCTCCTTTTTCTTGCAAACGTATTTTACTCAAGAACACAGCCAGTACGAGTAGAAGCAGATGAACCGCCCAAATGTAAAGCGCGTTCTGACTGATCGCAGCAACCAGCTTTTGATGTACAAAGAAAAGCCCTGCAAAAGCAACGATCCGTAGTATCCAATGCAGAAAACCTTGCATTCGTAAGGCTGCCAATTGACGAAGCAAGCCTAAATTAATTTTTAGCAGATAGGTACTCAACCACAAGGAAATCAGCTGAGGCACACGAAAGCCATAGACCTGAACGAGCAAAGGAAGAAACACAAACATCAAAAGAAGCGTTGTAATCCCCTGCAGCACAAGAGAATATCGATGTCCGAGTCGCATGAGATGCTGAAACCACCGCCGGTTCTGCCGAAGGAATAGCTGATCGCCTTCCTCAACAAAGTATCGAATGGTCCCCAGCCAAGTAAACACATAGAATACCGTACCAACCATAAACAAAGATATCCAACTAAACCACGAAGGCTGAGTCGCCCACCAAGAGTAGTATTGATAACCAGCCACAATAATCAGCGGAATGACAAAATAGATCGCAATAACCCAATCCACGGCCATCCGCAACGCTTTATATTGAAAAAACCAATCCGAACGAACGCGACGCGCAAAAAGCTGAAAGCTGCTGTTCAAAGTACGGTCCTCCTTTCTAGAGTAGGGAATGGAAACAATCGAATAATGGCGCGTCCGGCATGCCGCATTGTTCTTGAATGTCCTTCAAGGACCCGTTAGCCACTAATCTCCCACCTGACAAAAGCACAAACGAGGTGCATATCCGTTCTGCCGTGTCCAGCACATGGGTACTCATCAAAATACCGGCGCCCCGCTTACGCTCCTCATCCAACATCCCTATGAAATCTTTGATCGCCTTCGGATCAAGTCCAATGAACGGCTCATCCACAATGTACACGTCCGGTTTATTCAAAAAGCCCAGGATCAGCATGATTTTCTGCTGCATCCCTTTGGAGAATTTGCCTGGCAATTGATGCTTCTCGTCCAACAACCGAAACCTGTGCAAGAGATCATCCGCGCGTTCCAGGAATACGGTTCGGTCCAGTTCATAAACGGAAGCAGCAAATTCCATATGCTCCCACAACGTCAACTCATCATACAAAATAGGATGCTCAGGTATATAAGCGTAGCTTTTTCGCTCACCCATAAAAGAAATTTTCCCTTTAAAATCCTTCAACAAACCCAGGATGCTCTTCATCGTCGTGCTTTTGCCGGCTCCATTGGGACCTAACAGACCTACAAGTTCACCTTGCCGAACCTCAAAATGAATGTTTTTGATAGTATCCGGAACCTCGTCATAACCAGCCTGATCAATATGTACTTCTAATACGGCTAACCGTTCTTCTGACATTACGATCACATTCCCTTCTACCCTCATCCTATATAACGCATCTTTGCATTTCTACCGCTTTTTTTCAAGCTATCAATCCCAGATGTATATAATTCTATGATTTGGTCAAATCTAGTATCTATTACTCTATCAATTCTTCTACTAACAAAAAGGAGGTGCTGCATATGAAAACTGACATGAAAAAGAGCGTCCTGCTCAATCGCTACCATTTTCTGATGTGGGCAAAAACAGGCGACATGATGTATCTGAAATTAATCGGAAACGCCCTGTCTCATTAATCGAACTCATACCTAACAGCTGAAGCCGTCAAGGGACTTGTCCCTTCGGCTTTTTGTATTTACAGGTCTTATTCCTCTCTCCCTATCATAAGATGTTAAGTGAATCACTGAACCATCCTTACGCGAGGGGGTGTGGATCATGTCCGGGCAGAACGAGCATGGATCGGCTTATTTTGAAAAAATGCTGAATATCATTGATGTCGGTGTTCATCTCATTGACCGTGAGGGAATTACTATTTTCTATAATGATAAAATGGCGGAAACGGATGGGCTGAAGCGTGAGCAGGTTGTCGGGAAAAATTTTTTTGAGCTGTTCCCTTCTCTAACCAATGAAACAAGCACCTTCATGAAGGTTTTGCAGACCGGTATCGAAATTCGCGAGAAAATCCAAACGTACGTCAGCGTCACTGGCAAAAGAATCACCACAATCAACAGCACGTACCCGCTCCTGGAAAATGGAGACATCATCGGCGCTCTGGAAGTGGCCAAAGATATTACAAGCATCGTGCATCTCCACGATCAAATTCTGGACCTTCGGCATCAAATTTACGAGTCCCCCTCCAAAGATAAGAAGCACACAAGCTCCGCCCGCTACCATTTCAGCGATTTAATCGGCAATAATGAAAATTTCCTTCGTACGATTTCTTTTGCCAAAAAAGCATCGCGTACAAGCTCGCCGGTTCTAATATGCGGCCCAACCGGCACGGGCAAAGAATTAGTAGCCCAGAGCATCCATAATGCCGGGGCCCGCAGAAGCCGTCTTTTTATCGCGCAAAATTGCGCAGCGGTACCCAACGAGCTCATGGAAGGCATCATGTTTGGAACGGCAAGGGGCGCCTTTACCGGGGCCATTGATCGTGCCGGCTTATTTGAGCAGGCGAATGGCGGAACGCTTTTTCTGGATGAACTGAACAGCTTGGATTTAATTCTGCAGGCCAAACTGCTGCGCGTGCTGCAGGACGGGCTTGTTCGCCGGGTTGGAGGCACACAGGAGCAGCAGGTGGATGTCCGCATCATTACCGCCATGAATATGGATCCAAAAGAGGCGCTGGATAAGGGGCTTTTGCGCAGCGATCTTTTTTACAGGCTGAATGTCGTGAATCTGACGCTTCCTCCGCTCGCTGGGCGCAAAGAGGATATTCCGATTTTGACGAACCATTTTATCGATACCTTTAATGACTTGTTTGGTATGAAAATTACGGGGATAGCGCCGGCGGCCATGCAGCGTTTGCTCGACTATCACTGGCCGGGAAATATTCGCGAACTGAGCCATGCAATCGAATCGACCTACAATATGATGGAGCTGGAATGCGAAATTATTGAAGAGGAGCACCTCCCCGCTTCGATCATGGGGATACACCCACTGCGATATGAAAAGCATGAAGCAGCAATCTCAACCGGCTTAACCGATAAAGTGAAACAGCTGGAAAAAGAAGCGATTGTGAACGCGCTCACCCTCCATCAGTACAATATCACTCTCACCGCTCAAGCTCTCGGCATCAAGCGTCAAGCCCTGCAATATAAACTGAATCGCTACGGTATCGTAAGAAAACCTTAGTCTGTGAGACTCCGCAAGGAGTCTTTTTTGCGTTTTCAAGTGTCAGGAGGAAATGTTGGCATGCTTTTTGCATCTTCTATTACTGAGCAAACATCATTACTGGAGGTGCCAAGATGGAACGACGTCACTGGAAGCAAGTTGCGCTATGGAAAAACGTCACGGATGAGCAATGGAATGATTGGCTTTGGCAGCTGACACATACCATTCGTTCCTTGGATGATTTGAAAAAAGTAGTGAATCTGACCCCTGAAGAAGAAGAGGGCGTTCGCATCTCGACGCAAACGATCCCTTTGAATATTACCCCCTACTATGCATCTCTGATGAATCCTGATGATCCGAGATGCCCGATTCGTATGCAATCCGTCCCTGTTTCCGCTGAATTGCTAAAAACAAAATATGATCTGGAGGACCCTCTGCACGAGGATGAAGATTCTCCTACGCCTGGTTTAACGCATCGTTATCCGGATCGGGTGCTTTTCCTGGTTACCAATCAATGTTCCATGTACTGCCGTTACTGTACGCGCCGCCGTTTCTCCGGTCAAGTGGGTATGGGTGTTCCCAAAAAACAATTAGATGATGCCATTGCGTACATTCGGAATACGCCTGAGGTGCGCGACGTTCTCCTGTCCGGCGGGGATGGGCTGCTGATTAATGACAATATTTTGGAGTATATACTGAAAAATTTGCGGGCAATCCCCCACGTTGAAATTATCCGGATCGGTACGAGGGCACCGGTTGTTTTTCCGCAGCGGATTACGGAGCATTTGTGCACCATCATCAAAAAATATCATCCCGTCTGGCTCAATACGCATTTCAACCACCCTTTGGAAATGACGGAAGAAGCGAAAAAATCATGCGCCATGCTCGCCGATGCGGGTGTTCCGCTTGGCAATCAGTCTGTGATTCTAGCGGGCATCAACGACAGTACTTACATTATGAAAAAGCTCATGCATGACCTTGTCAAAATGCGTGTGCGCCCTTATTACATTTATCAATGTGATTTGTCCGAAGGCATCGGCCATTTCCGGGCTCCGGTGTCCAAGGGCCTCGAAATTATTGAAGCGCTGCGCGGGCATACGTCTGGTTATGCTGTGCCGACCTTTGTTGTTGACGCACCCGGAGGCGGAGGAAAAATCGCGCTCCAGCCGAACTATTTAATCTCGCAGAGCCAAGATAAAGTGATTTTGCGTAACTACGAAGGCGTCATCGTCGGGTACCCAGAGCCCAAAAATTATGTGCCTGGCCGGGCGGATGAATATTTCAACGAAATCTACGGTGTGGAGAAGCAGCCTGAAAGCACAGGGATTATCGCGCTGATGAAAGATGAAAAATTCAACTTGGTGCCAGAAAATTTGCGCCGAATTGGCAGAAGAAAAGCCTACTCGGAAGCGCCTGAGCATGCCTCTTTGAAGGACCGGCGTACCAAGCGGGATGAAATGAAGGATAAGCTGATGAAGGCGCAGCAGAAGGAGAGTAAAGCTGGCGCTGCGGAAGGCAGCCCGTCCTCGGAAGGGCCTGGCGAGGGTACGGAGTCTAGTGCGGAGAGCTGAGGGCGGAGAGCTGAGCTGAAAGCGAGTGCGGTGCGTGAGGGGCGGAGTGCGAGGGGCGAAAGGCCACGGGCAAGTACGAGAGGCAGAGAGTGAGGCCACGGGCGGAAGGGCGAGGAACTGAGGGCAGAGTGCGAGGTCACGGGCGGAAAGCCAAGGGCGGAAGGGAATTACAGGGCGCTATTCTGCGGGAAAGCGGCCATATGACGCGACGGAGGGAACTACGGGACGCTATTTTGCCATTGCCTGCTCAAATGCAAGCATTTGCGGCCAAATAAAGGCCTGTAGTTCCTCTCAGGTCCAGAATTCGGCGGATCGCGCTCGAATAGAGCCCTGGGGTTCCCCTGCATGCGCAAGAGTTGCTGCATTGCGCCAGAATAAACAAAGAAGGGGATGCCCTCGGGCTCCCCTTCAACATTTATGGCGACGGACAGGCCAGCGGAGCAGCCCACGCCTACTTTTTAAAACAGACCAGCTTCAGCTCCGTCAGCTCCTCCACGGCGTATTTCACGCCTTCGCGTCCTGTGCCGCTCTCCTTGACGCCGCCGTACGGCATGTGGTCCACGCGGAAGGTGGGAATGTCATTAATCATGACGCCCCCCACCTCTAACGCTTCGGCAGCGGCGAACGCTGTACGGATATTTTGCGTGTAGATGCCTGCTTGCAGGCCGTACCGGGAGTCGTTCACCAGTCCAATCCCCTCCTCGACGGAGACGATCTTATTGATCATCACGACAGGAGCAAACGCCTCCCGGCAGGAGATGCTGCTAGCCGCAGCAACATGAAGCAGGACCGTCGGATGCACGACATTCCCCTTCTTCTTATTGCCGGTTGCGACAACAGCGCCGGCGCGCTCAGCATCTGCGATCCATTCCAACGCCCGCAAAGCGTCACGCGGAGCGATGACAGCTGACACATCCGTCTGGGGATCAAGCGGGTCTCCTAATCGAAGCATCTCCGTCTGCTTGACGAACTTTCCGACAAATTCGTCAAACAGCCCCTCATGCACGTAAATCCGTTGAATGGAAATGCATACCTGGCCTGCATAGGAGAAAGCCCCCGTGACGGCCCGCGCGATCATGCTGTCCACATCCGTTCCTTGATCCACAATGAGCGCAGAGTTGGAGCCTAATTCTAGGATTACTTTCTTCAGACCCGCCTTACTCCGTATGGCAATCCCGACCTCCGGGCTTCCCGTGAAGGTGACCGCCTTCACTCTTGCATCCGTCACCAGGATGTCGCCGATGGCGCCCCCGCTGCCGGTTACAACGTTCAGCGCCCCTGCGGGAAGCCCCGCCTGCTGCAAGAGCTCCGCCAAAAACAACGCAGACAGCGGCGTTTGTCCTGCTGGTTTCAAAACGATCGTGTTGCCCGCAGCGAGCGCAGGACCCACCTTATGCGCAACCAAATTCATCGGAAAGTTAAAAGGTGTTATCGCCGCAATAACCCCCAACGGTTGGCGAATCGTATACGCTACGCGATCCTCCCCGCCAGGCGCTGCATCCATCGGAATCGTTTCGCCGTGAATCCGCTTCGCCTCTTCAGCAGCGAACTTGTACGTTGCGATGGTCCGCTCCACTTCAAGCCTTGCCGTCTTCAGCGGCTTCGCTGCTTCAAGGGCGATAATCCGAGAGCACTCATCCGCATTATCGCGAATCAAGACAGCGAGCCGCTCTAATATTGCGGCGCGTTCATGTGCCGGCATACGCGCCATCAAAGGTCTGGCCCGTTCAGCCGCCTCCAGTGCGTGCTGCACCTCAGCCGCTCCTGCGTAGGCAATTTCGGCAATTTGTTCGCCGCTGTATGGCGAGAATAAGGGCCGATATTCGCCGGCTTCTACCCACCGGCCCTCAATGAATAAATGCTTTTTCATGCTGTTTCCCCTTTTCTAACCGCCGCAAGCCCTGAACGCCGCCTCCAGCACATCAAGGCTCTCAGCGAGCTGTTCGTCTGTGATCACTAGCGGGCATAGGATACGAATCACATTTCCGTAAATGCCTGCGCTCATAATGATGACCCCATGCTGATGCGCCTCCTGCAAAATCCGGGCCGTCAACTCCTTATCCGGCGCTCGGCTCACAGGATTTTGAACAATCTCAATAGCACTCATGGCACCCAATGTGCGCACATCCCCGATGAAGCCGAGTTCCTGCTGCAGCCGACCAAAACGCTCCATGACGGCTGCACCGATCGTGGCAGCCCGTTCAAGCAGCCGCTCAGCCTCCAACATCTCAATGACTTGCAGCGCTGCAGCACAACCAAGCGGACTGCCGCCATACGTACCCCCGATTTCTCCGACCCCCGGGGCATCCATGATTTCTGCTCTGCCGGTCACGGCGCTGATCGGAAGACCTGCTGCAATCGATTTGGACATCGTCATGATATCCGGTATAACTCCGTGGTGCTCCATCGCAAACATTTTACCCGTACGCCCGAAACCTGTCTGAACTTCATCAGCGATAAGCAAAATCCCATATTTCTGGCATACGGCTTTGACGCCTTGAATGAAACGCGTGGAAGGGATGACAAAACCCCCTTCGCCTTGGACCGGCTCCAGAATCACGGCAGCGACGTCCTCGCCCGGAACCTCCGACAAGAAAAAATCATCAAACTTCTGCAAGATGTAAGCATCGAGCTCATCTGCAGACATGCCGTTAGGGGCACGGTAATAGTAGGGGTAAGGCATTTTATAGGTGTCGGGCGCAAAAGGGCCGAAGCCATTTTTATAAGGCTTCACTTTACTCGTGAGCGACATCGCCATGTAAGTTCTCCCGTGAAAGCCGCGCTCAAAGGAAATAATCGCTTTACGGCCCGTAAACTTGCGGGCGATTTTCACGGCATTCTCGACAGCCTCCGCTCCGCTGTTCAAAAAAAACGTTTTTTTCGCATGATCACCTGGCGTCAATTCGTTTAATTTCTCAGCAAGAGCGACATAGGGCTCATACATCATCACATGAAAGCACGGATGCAAATAATTGTCCAGCTGCGCCTTCAGAGCTTCCACCACTTGAGGCGGACAGTGGCCGACATTCAAAGAGCCGATTGCTCCAGCCAAGTCGATAAAGGTATTCCCGTCGACATCCGTAAGCAAGGCTCCTTCCCCTTTTGCCGCAAAAGTAGGCACGGTATTGAACGGCCCCCGTGGGATGCTCGCCATACGCCGCTCCAGCAGCCTCTGAGCTTCCGGTCCCGGCAGAGAGGTCTTCATGTCAATGTACTTGCTCCTTCTCTCCTTCACATCCATCCCCTATGCCTCCATTCTGTCAAAACCGCACCAGTCGATCAAGGTTAGCGCGATAATCTCAGCAGCCTTGAACACATCCTCCAGCACGATATGCTCGTTCGGGTAATGCGCCACTTCCGTAATCCCTGGGCCAAAAACAATGCAAGGCGTATCGCCCAGCTGCGTGAGCAAGCCGCCATCCGTGCCCCAAGGCGATGCTTCGATGATGGGCTCCTCCTGCTTAACCGCGCGAAACTGCTGCATAAGCACTTGCATCAAAGGATGCTCCGGGTCAACGCTGCCCGGCACCCATTGCGCCCCATACCACTCCAGTTCTGGCGGATGCTCGGCAAACCAAGGATCAACTTCCTGTAATCGCTCCAACCACCTCAGCATTTCCTCCTTGGCATCTTGCAGCATCTCCTCAGGGGCTACCCCCATGCGCCCCTCCAGTTTTACGGTATCTGGGACAGACGAAGGCCAATTCCCGCCTTGAATTACGCCCAGATTTATAGGAATCGGAATCGGGTTGTTAGCGTACAACGGATCTGTGATCCGTGAATTCCTCTCCCTCTCCAGCTCCAAGATATGCTGAATGACTTTTACGCTTTTCTCGATCGCGCTCACGCCTTCATACCTTGTTCCGCCATGCGCCGAACGCCCTTTCACTTCAATGCGGAACCACATCGAGCCTTGCTGTTTGGGAAAAATGCGGAAATTCGTAGGTTCCGGAATCAGAGCCGCATCGGCCCGGTAACCTCTTAGAATAGCCGCCAGCGTCCCGGCCCCGCCGCTTTCTTCCTCCACAACGCTTTGAAAAATAACGTCGCCTTTCAATTTCAGCCCCACACCCTGAATAGCCCCGAGGGCTAGCAATAGCGCTGTATTTCCGCCTTTCATATCCGTTGATCCACGTCCATACAGCTTGCCGTCAACCACTTCGCCGCTGTAAGGATCGTGCGTCCACTGATTCCGCTGGCCTTCCGGCACAACGTCTACGTGGCCGTTCAGCAGGATGGAACGTCCGCCTCCTGTCCCCTTCATAACCCCCACAACATTGGGACTGCCTGCAAAACGGCTCCGTGGCGAACAAAAATACGGATGATCCGCAAGCTCCTCTCCGTCCGGCTCCCATATATCCACATCCATTCTCATGCTCCGCAGCTGATCGGCAACGAGCAGTTGAACTTCCTTCTCGTTGCCTTGTGTGCTTGCAATTCGAACCATTTGCTGCAGCAGTGCGGTCCCTGCGTCACGATGAAGCGTAATCCACGCATGAATTCGCTCCGGCAGTTCAGCCTTCGGATTCGGCATCTGATTCGGCAATGGAATCCCCTCCTTCTGGTTCGCTTACCACTATGGAATATAGGTAATCTGCTCAGGAATGATCAAAGCCGCTTCGGTATGGCGAACGACGTCATCAACCGTATAAGGAGACATAATCTCCTTCAAAAGCAACCCATTTTCCGCCACTTCCATCACGGCCATTTCCGTAATTATCAGCTTCACGCAAGCCCTGGCCGTCAGCGGCAATTCGCACTGCTTCTTCACTTTGGACTCTCCCTGCCGATTGACATGGTTCATGAGCACGATGACTTTTTTTGCTTTCTGCGCAAGTTCCATCGCCCCGCCGATGCCGGCAACCCGCTTCCCTGGCACGATCCAATTCGCCAAATCGCCCCGTTCGCTAACCTCCAGCGCTCCAAGGATCGTAATATCAATGCAGCCCCTGCGGATCATGGCAAAAGCAATGGAGCTGTCACAGTAGGAGGCTCCGTCGACAATCGTGACCGGATACCCGCCCGCGTTGCAGAGGAACGCATCTTCCTCCCCCGGGTTCGGGGCTCCGCCAGCATACAAGATGCCGTTTTCCGCATGAAAAACGATCTGCACACCCTCCGGCACGTAATCCGCAACCTGGGTAGGGATGCCAATGCCTAAATTGACGGCCATGCCGTTCTTTAATTCCTGAGCGGCCCGTCTCGCTATTCGGTCACGGTTTTCTTTTCCCATACCCATTGCCAGTTCACTCCTTTGCTGAGGATGACCATGTCGACAAAAATGCCCGGGGTAACAATGCTTTCAGGGTCAAGCGCGCCAAGAGGCACAATTTCATCCACCTCGGCAATGGTAAATGTCCCAGCCATCGCCACGAGCGGATTATAATTTCTGCCGCTTTTATCATAAACAAGATTGCCGTAGGGGTCCGCCTTCAAAGCATGAACAATCGCCACATCGGCCGTCAAAGCCGGCTCCACCAAATACGTTCGCTCGTCGATCGAAACCGTCTCCCTGCCTTCTCCCATCATCGTCCCGACGCCGACGTCCACCAGAATGCCTCCGAGGCCGACGCCGCCTGCCCGGATCTTCTCCGACAGCGTACCTTGCGGGTAAAAAACGACCTCCATGGTGCCATCTTCCATCATTTGACCAGCGTTAGGATTGGAGCCGATATGGGAAGCAATCACCTTTTTCACCCGTCCGGCGGTCACTAAACGGCCAATGCCGATATGAGGAAAACCAGTATCGTTGCCGATAATCGTTAAGTCTTTGACCCCTTTGCTTAAAATGCCATCGATCAGCGTCGGTGGTGTACCGATACCGCCAAACCCGCCGTACATCAGCGTACATCCGTCGTCAATCGCATGAAGCGCTTCTTCCAAGCTTTTCACTTTGCTCAGCTCAGATTTCTCCATCTTTGCCACCTCCCGCCGACTCCCTGGACAACTCATCCGCAACTTCCCGAATCGCTTCCTCCAAAAGCTGTACGAGTTGATCAACTTCCGCTTCCGTAATGACCAGAGGCGGCGCCACAATAATAGCGTCCCCAGAACCATCCACTGCGCCGGCTGCGGGATAAACGAGCAAGCCTTTCTGAAAGGCTTTATCTATGATTCGGGAAGTGATGCCCGCTGCAGGTGGAAACATCGTTTTATCGTCTCGATCCCGCACGAACTCCAGTCCCAAAAGAAGACCTCTCCCCCTAACATCGCCAATGATCTCGATGCCATCCGCCATTTGACGGAGCTTATCTAGCAGATATGCTCCCATGCTTCGCGCTGACTGAGCCAGTTGATGCTTCAGGGCGTAGTCCAGCACCGCTAGCGAAATGGCGGCCGACAGTGGGTTGGCACTGTACGTATGGCCGGCCATTATGCTCTTGGAGCCTTGCAGAATAGGCCCCATCACATGATCTTTAACCAGCGTTGCAGCCATCGGTGTGTAACCGGCGCTCAAGCCTTTCCCCAGCGCGATCAGATCGGGCTCAACGCCTTCGTGCTGCATGCCGAACATTTCGCCCGTACGAGCAATGCCGGTCATCACTTCGTCGGCGATAAATAAGATCTCATAGCGCTCACAAATCTCTTTGATTTTTTTAAAATAACCCGCAGGCGGTACAATCGCCCCTCCGGCAGCCCCTACGATCGGCTCCGCAATGAAGGCGGCGATATGCTCGGCGCCGATTCGTTTAATCGCTGTTTCCAGATCGCTTGCGCACGCCAGCTGGCAGGAAGCTTCGTTCAATGGACACCGGTAGCAAAAAGCAGGAGCAACCACCGGGAAATCCTCTAAGAGCGGTGTAAACCGCCTTCGTCTAAGTACGTGGCCGGACATCGAAAGCGCGCCCATGGTGATGCCGTGATAGCTCATTCTGCGGGATATCACTTTGTTTTTCCCGAATCGGCCCTTCTCCTGCCAATGCTGAATGGCAATCTTCATCGCCGTCTCCGTCGCTTCGGAGCCGCTGTTCACGAAGAAGGCCCAATAGTCGCCCCCTGGCGCCAAATCGCTCAGCTTCTTCGCCAGTTTCTCTGCCGGTTCACTCGTGAACTGTGAACGGTACACAAAAGATACCTTACTCGCCTGCTCCATCATGGCATCGATTATGTCTTGCACGCCGTGCCCGATGCCGGCCGTCACGGCCCCTGATGAGGCATCCAGATACGCCTTGCCCTGCTCGTCGTAGAGGAACACCCCTTTGCCATATTGAATCGTGGGATAAGGATGATCCAGAACCGGCTTGATTAAATGCTCCCGCCCCATAAGGCACCCCCGTTAATCAGCCATCACTATCGTTGTTGATTTTATTTCAAGAACATATTTTTGACCCGAGGAGCTTTCATTAAATCTTCATAGTGAAAGGAGCTTCCGAGCGCAGAAACATCATGCCAATACAGCATCTCTTCGATCAGCTGGGCAGTGCCTTCCAGCACATATGTTCGGCAGTTCGCGCACTCGATCGCGGGTACGTTCAAAATCTGTACAGCCATCCTCCCGTCCGGCATGATCCAGTAGCAATCTTTTACCCCTTCACGGACATCTTCCGTTTCACACCACATGCACTGCATAAGCGCTCATCCTCCTTCATGAGATATGGTTTGAGTTACTGCTGCTACTGCCTAATAACGAAGCAAAATACATGCCAACTTTGGACCGAAACCCGCAACTATTGCAAGGCTAATCTAACGGATCGAAGCATATAACCATGGTAAGAAGAAGGAGGGGACTGCCAGATGCCTAATCAAATGCCAAATGATCGGCCAACATCCCGTTTGGAAGTTGAAAGCGGCAGTGATTATACGGTAAGCTTTTACCTCGATTTCATGAACAAAAGACTGCGGGTAGACGACTATCAAGGCAATGTCGATGCCATCTACGAACGAATAGCCGACACAGCCAAAAGCCATGCGCTGACCAAGGTTTTTATCAAATCGCGAGCGCAGGATTGGCAGATCTTCTTAGGAAAAGGCTGCATGCTGGAGGGCATTTACAAAGGATATTTTCATGGCATGGACGCTTACTGCATGGCGTTTTATTACGATTTGGGGCGGCGGAGCAGCGATTATTGGATGGAGGAGGATTGCATTTTGCATCAAGTGCTAGCGCTTTCTCGTAAGCCTGCAAGGCCCGTCATACCGGAACCTTTTAGCCTGCGTTTAGCCTTGCTCAAGGATGCGGAGCAGCTGTCGCAGTTGTACAGCCAGATTTTCCAGACCTACCCGACACCTATGAACGATCCGCTCTATGTTGCAAAAACGATGCAGGCGGGGACGATTTATTATCTCGTCGAATCGCAAAATGAGCTGATTAGCGCCGCTTCCGCTGAAATCAATGCGACATATGCCAATGCAGAAATGACCGATTGCGCCACTCTGCCGGCATTCCGCAACAAAGGGCTCATGAGGCTCTTGATGCATGCTTTGGAGGATGAATTGATCGCTCGCCAGATTACCTGCGCCTACTCGTTGTCCAGAGCTCTTTCCTTCGGCATGAATGCCGTTTTCCATCAAATGGGCTATGGATATTACGGCAGGCTGACGAAAAACTGCGATATCTACGATAAATATGAGGATATGAATTTATGGGCCAAAACCTTAATCAAGCCATAACCCTTTAGGTTAACTATATGCGTTTCCTTCTCAAGGAAGAAGAAATGCCGAGCTCTTCCCGATATTTCGTCACCGTGCGTCGCGAGATCTGGATGCCTTCCTGTTTCAGAAGCACGGTCAGCTTTTGGTCCGAGTATGGCTTAGCAGGGTTCTCGCCACGAATCCACTCCTTTAATCTGGCTTTGACACGCTCGGAGGACGCTGCCTCTCCGCAGTCTTTGGGCAAGCTTGACGGAAAAAAGTGCTTGAGCTCGAAGATGCCCCGAGGCGTTTGAGCATATTTGCCGGCTGTTGCGCGGCTGACTGTCGATTCATGCATGCCGAGCTTATCGGCAATGTGTTTCAAGGTCATCGGCTTGAGATTGGCCGTCCCCTTCCAAAAAAACTCGCTTTGCTCCTCGGCGATGGCCTGAGCCACACGAAAAATCGTCTTGCGGCGCTGCTCCAGGCACCTTAAGAAAAACATCGCCGATTGGAACTTTCCGGTTAAAAAGCGAGAGGCTTCGTTCGCATCTTTTCCCTCCTTCACAAGTCGCTCATAATAACCATTCATCGATAGACGGGGCAGCGCTGCCTGATGCGTGAACACGACAAGCCTCTCGCCTGACTTTTCAATAATCACCTCCGGTAGGATATAGTGAATGGCTTCCGTATGAAAGGCAGCCCCTGGCCTGGGATTCAGGCCTTTGATGACGGCCACGGCTGCCTGAATTTCTTGCGGCGAAGCTTGCAGATGCTGCGATAGTTTATGAATGTGATAATCAGCAACATCCTTCAAATGATTGCGAATGAGTATGGCGACGAGCGGAAAGCTTTCCGCCAAAGACCTTACCTGCAAAAGCAGGCACTCGCGCAAATTCCTCGCCCCCACACCGGCAGGCTCAAAACTTTGCAGAATCGTAAGGGCTTGCTCCACCAGCTCACGCTCCATTTTCAAAACATCCGAAATTTCACTGATCGAAGCGGTCAGATAGCCATTGCCATCCACATTTCCAATCATAAAAATGACAATGCGGCGCACGGCTTGCGGCACTTTTTTCATGAAGAATAACTGCTCCTTCAAATGCCTTTCCAGCGACACCTCATTCGAGGCTGCATGGTGCAGCGGATCGTAAGGAGTTTCGCCATCCCTCGTGCGGGTAGGACGAGCGGGAGTATCGACTGTCCGCTCATTAGCGGAGGTGAACTCCAATACCGGATTCTCATGCATCTCCTGCTGAACAACCTCCAGCAATTCAGGTAGCGAGAGCTGCAGAATCGATATGGCTTTGCGCAGCTGCGGCGTGAGCCGCATTTTCGCCGACTGTTGTTGAAACATTCCGTATCCTGGGCGCATGAACATCATTCCTTTAGGTTGTTGCTATAGTGTATTCACGTGAGGACGAACGTTTGCCAATCTGTCTGTAAACAGCAAAAAAGCCCATAAAGAGACCATCTTGCGGGCTTTAATCTAGTAAATTTTCATAGAATACGTATAGAAAAATATAAATTTGACGAGTCTAGTAGCTATAACTCTATTAACTTTTTTGAGGAGGAGCTATGATGTTTCTAAGAATTTTGTTTACGACTCTGACAATTCCTTTGTTAGTAAGTTTATGGCTTACTGGTAAAGCCTATTCCTATCCAAGCAGCGACGAGTTCACGGATCTACCGCAATCTTACAGTCTTGTAGCAAATACCTCATCTGCTGTTGTTCCAGAAACCACTACCACCGCTACCGTGCCGCCAACAACGCAGTATCAGGTTAACCGGGGAGATACCTTGTTCAAAATCGCTCGTGACTTTGAAGTGGATGTGAACGACCTGATGGCAGCCAACGGAATTAGTGATCCGCGCGGGCTGACCATTGGACAAACCCTGAATGTTCCTTCAAGTGGAACAGGGGCTGTCACGAAAACACAACCAAAAATCATTAAAAAAGTAATCAACACCACATTGACAGCCTATACAGCGGGTTTCGAATCGACCGGTAAAAAAGCTTCCCATCCCATGTACGGCATTACCTTCAGCGGGTTAAAAGCCAAAGAGGGACGGACGATCGCCGTCGATCCAGCCGTCATTCCATTAGGCTCCACCGTATTCATTGAGGGGATCGGCATTCGCAAAGCTGAAGATATCGGCTCGGCGATTCGCGGTTCGAGAATTGATGTGTTCATGAACGATTTGAGTCAAGCGCAGGAATTCGGCGTGAAGAAAAACGTGAAAGTTTATGTGCTGAACCGGGAGAATATCTAGTTTGCTGGAGAGGCGAGCAATAAACCCCGACGGAGCTTACTCCGTCAGGGTTTTTATGCGTCTACGAAAACGATGCAAGCTTATGAAAGACAACGTTCATCTCACGCAGTCCCTCATGCAGCGCATCGATGGATACATCGCGAATGACGCAGGTTTCGTCCAAAGCGATGGAAGCAGCAATTCCCGCGGCTTGCCCCAACGCGTAGCAAGTAGGCTGCACACGCATGGACGACATCGCTACATGCGTAGCGGATATGGAACGGCCGGCGACAAGCAGATTGTCCACCTCTTCAGGCACCATGCAGCGATATGGAATGTCGTAGCCGCTGACTTTGCGCTCGTCGGTGGTCTTTTTGCCATCGGGGCTGTGGATGTCGATCTCGTAGTTCGTCTGGGCGACCACGTCTTGGAAGCGGCAGCCCTCCACCACATCCTGCTCCGTCAGTGTGTACAACCCCTGAATCTGGTTCGTTTCCCGCACGCCAACCTGATTGGCCACGTGGGAAAGCGCATAAGTCTCAAAACCATTCCGCTGCAAGTAATGCACGATGGAAAATACCTGTCTCAGCGCCTCCGTTTCCGCGTAGTTGATGTCCTTGATGTTCGCGCCGTTGCCTTTGACCCGCGTCATGTTCACCAAGAGCTGGCCGTCCTTGTTGCGTTCCCAGTAAAGATGGCGGCCCTGCGGCAGATCGGACACTTTTTCATAATAATAGCAGCCTTCCGGCAGAATCGGAGTTACGGTCTTGCCTGTGTTCTGCATCATAAACATCAGCGTCATCGGCTGAGTCAGCCCATCCCCGTCTCTTCCCGACGTGTGAGGCACCCCGGCATCCAAAGCGACTCTGGCATCCCCGGTGCAGTCTATGAATTGCTTAGCCTCAAAAGCTTTCAGCCCTTCGCGCGTAGACGCAATTACAGCTTCCAGGCGAGTTCCGTCCTTGACCGCCCCAACGAATTCGGTATGGTAGATGACCTCTACGCCTTCCTTTTTCATTTTCTCATTTAAATAATGCCTTAGCTCAAAAGGAGAATATTGCGGGGCAATGGACGTATCATGATGCTCCGGCAAATATTCGGCCAGCACATCGGCAATCATCTCACGGTAAATGCCCGTCACGTTCCCAATCGGCATAAAAATGCTCACATTCCCCAAGGTGCCCATACCGCCAAGCTGCCCTGATTTTTCAAGCAAAATGACTTTCTTGCCTCTTCTTGCCGCCGAAATAGCTGCTGCCGTTCCCGCAGGTCCTCCTCCGATAACAACGATATCAGCGCGATCATAAGTCTCTATCTGTCTTTGAAAATCATACGTTCGTTTGTCACTCATTTTCCGCCTTCGCTCCCTTCTATTTTGGCCCTTGTTTCAAAAAGTTTCTTGTGTTCTGCCATGCCAAAATCCGCAATCTGCCGCGGCACTATGACTTCATTATAGGGAGCGCTGAACCGTCTGGCTTTGTCAAAATGCATAGAAAATGTATCAAAACGTCTTTTTTATGAATGGCGTCTAATTTGACTTGGCGGGTATCCGAAGCGAAGCTTATACATCTTGGAAAAATGGTGAACGCTCGAAAATCCGCAGCTGTCCGCAATATCCTGAAGCGGAAGATCCGTGCCACGGAGCAGGTCGGTCGCGTAATCAAGACGCAGCTTGAGCAGAAATTGGTGAGGGGACACTCCGAATTGCGAGCGAAAATGCAAGGAGAAATAAGAGCGGGACATGAGCGCCTTATGTGCCATTTCCTCCACAGTCAGCGGTTCCGACAACCGGTACTGCATGTAGGCCGGCACCCAACTAAGCGATGTAGAGCGGCTATGCTCGGAGGTATCGCGAGTTGTGTATTCTTTTAACAATTCCAGAACAATCTCTGTGGCGTGGACTTGTGCTTGAAGAAGGTCGATTGCGTTTTTGCGGCCCCAATGCGCAATTGCTTGCTGCAGAGTGTCCAACATCCATTCGTGCCTCGAAAGTTTCAATAGATAAGGAATGGAGATATCCGCAAATTTTTTCAGACTTGGCTGCAGCGAAACTGTATCCGGGTTATAGCCGTGATCAATAGGCACAATCATTTCGGGGCGAGCTTCGATTAAGGAGGGGAACAGCTCCATGTGCAATGACATCAGAGTCAGCGGCGCTTCGGATTCCATCTGATGCACAATATCCGGCTGCACGAAGATGAACTGCCCCTGATTCACCTCATAGAGAGCCCCTTCTGCCTGAAGGCTAAAAGAACCTTCCTGCACGTAAAGCAGCATGTAGTCGGTGATAATTCTGGGCGGCGTTTTCCATTGTTGAAAATGCAACAGGTCCGCATAGCGAATGTACGGCTGCAGCTCTTGATTTAAAATCGATTCGGCGGACATGCGTATTCTCCGTTCTTCAAAGTTTTCCCGATGATTCTATTGTAAAAGAATAACATAGTGTTGCCTACTTCAACCGGTCCACGATAGACTAAAGTAGAGTAAAATCGAGGATCAAGGGGGATATCGATGTTATGCTGCAAACCGTGAAAGGGCTTATCCACGAAAAAGAAGCCGGAACGATTCTCGTCCACGAGCATGTTCTCGTTGGATTTGTCGAAGATGGCAAGTTAACGCCGAACGATTATGACCGCGATGAGGTCGTGGCCTCCATCTTGCCGCTCCTGCTGCAGTTGAAGGAGGCTGGCTGCTCAACCTTCGTAGATTGTGCGCCGGAGTATTTGGGGCGTGACCCCTATGTTTTAAAAGAGCTGTCTGCCCAGTCCGGCCTGCATCTTGTGACGAACACCGGCTTTTATAAGGCGCCTTATTTGCCGCCTTTCGTTTATCAAGCCACGGAGCGCGAGCTGTCCGATCTATGGATTCGCGAGGCGCAAAACGGCATTGCAGATAGCGGTGTCTACCCTGGCTATATCAAAATCGCTTTAAACGACGGAACGTCGATCAATGAGACGCAGCAAAAAATATTGCGGGCCGCTATTCGCACCTCCTTTGAAACCGGATTAGCGATTCAATGTCATACCATCGGCGGGGATACCGCCCTGCATGCGGGCGAAATCATGAGAGAAGCAAGCTTCGACCCGGAACGCTTCATCTGGGTGCATGCCCAAACCGGCAAGGATCTGACCGTCCATCAACGGTTGGCGGATGAGGGCATGTGGATTTCGATTGATTCCATTCTGCCAGGCACCTATGACAAGCATGTAGAACTGCTGCAGCAGCTCCGGAATCATGGCATAAGCAGCGAGCAAATCCTGCTTTCTCAAGACACAGGTTGGTACACGATTGGCGAGGAGAAAGGCGGTAATCTTCGGCCTTATCACCACTTGCTGACCGATTTCATCCCCTACGCGGCTCAGCAAGGTTTGGATATGAATTGGCTTACACAGTGCGTTACCCGGAATGCTTATCAGGCGATGCGTATTCGGAACTAGAATGCTCAAAAACCAGCAGCCCTTGCCTCGGGTTTGCTGGTTTTGTGTTAAGGGAGCATGAGTCCGCTATTTGAGCAGAATCCGTGTAATTCTCCGTTCCAAGAGAACTACAAGGTCTTATTTAGACGATCTGCTCGACTTTCAGCTGATATATCACCAATTAGCGCCCTACAGTTCCCTTCCAGTGATCCAATCTCTACTTTCAGCGCGAATAGTGCCCTGTAGTTCCGCTAACCCTGAAGTTCAGTTAAACCCTGCCTAATATGCCAAGATGAGAGGAGCAAGGAGCTCAAACCAAACCTACCCCAACACCCAAACATCCAAGCTCTCGAGATGAGCTTCGCCCTTCTCGGCAAACAGCTTGATACCCACGCTAGTCGCCGCAGGGTAAATACGATTCGTGACGGTTTTCACTCCGTCATTGGCGAAGAGCTCGACCGACGAGCGGTCGAGGAACAGATGCAGCCTCACGCGGCCGTCCGCCATCGGCGCTAACGGAGCTTCACTCACGCCCGCTTCGCCAACGCCGGAATGCGTGCGATCCACGCTGAGCTTGCGCTCAGCGGCAGAATAAACCACCTTCGTATACTCGGAACCGTCCTCGGAGCAGCGAAGCAGCAAGCCGAATTCCGCTGCGCCGCCGGCTTTAGCCACATCAAAAACGCCGATTAACTCAAGCGTATCGCCATGAACCCCTGGCAGCGCCAACTCCGTATCTGCGCCTATAGTCAGACCATTAACGCGTTGATGAGCCCCGCGCAAAGCCTGCAGCTCCGCCACGGGTTCCATCCGCAGCGTACCATCCGCGTTAAGCTTCAACTCGCGCGGCAAGGTAAAGGCGCCCATCCAGCCCCGCTCCTGCTCGGGCATCTTGGCACCCCAAATGTTCATCCAGCCTTGGAGGATGCGCCGGCCCTGCCCGTCCATGAACGTCTGCGGGGCGTAGAAGTCAAACCCGTAATCCAGCCGCTCCTTATAGCCATAGCTGAATTGACCGGTTTCATAGTTCAATTTGCCGGTTAGGTACATCGTCTTCGTCGTTCCCATATTCATCGGGGAAATAATCAGCGCATGATCGTCCCCGCTCCCTAACGGGAAGAGATCCGGACATTCCCACATATCCCCCATCGTTCCGTCGCTCTCCGCAGCTACTCCGAGGTAACCCCACTCCCGTAAATTCTCAGACGTATACAATTGCACTTTACCCAAGCCGTCTTTCCCATATCCGACCACCATGTACCAAGTCCCTGCATGCCGCCACACCTTCGGGTCCCGGAACCCGATACCGCCTTCCTCCGGAGCCCCCGCAATGACCGGGTTACCAGCCTCTTTTCGGAAGTTCAATCCGTCCGTGCTAGTCGCGAGACATTGCACCTCTACGGGGGTTCGCCCGTCAACATGCCCTGTATAAATTAACGTGAGATTACCGTTATCGTCCACAGCGCTGCCCGACCAGCAGCCATGGCCGTTATTTTCTCCTGTGTCATAAACTTCCGAAGGCGCTAACGCAATCGGGAGATGTTCCCAGTTTACCAAATCTTTACTTTTGGCGTGTCCCCAGTGCATGGGTCCCCATTTGGCCTCGTACGGATAATGCTGATAAAACGCATGGTACTCATCTTTATAAAAGATAAGGCCATTGGGATCATTCATCCAGCCTGCAGGAGGCATCAAATGATAGCTGAGCCTGTAACTATCTTCCTCAAGCCCATCCACTTTTTGCTTCAAAAATGCATTCGCTTGCTCCACTCGTTCCTCGTGCGCCTTATTTCGCTCTACCGCTTCCTGATCCATGTTTTCTCCTCCTGCCACGCATGTGCCAAATGTCTAACATTTCATTTCATCTCACAAATTCTCCATTACCCCCAAGCTAACCTTTATGTGTAAAACAAAAAACCGCCCCATCCAATTAAGGTAGGGCGGCCGCAGCCTGTCGCTGCCAAGCAAGCTTTTTATTTTGCACTCTTCACCAGCATATCCGTAATCAAATCCGCTTGTCCCAGAATGGAGATTGGATCGTAGTGCAGGAATGTTTTGTAGTCCAGCATATGGACTTTGTTATTTTTCACGGCAGGAAGTGTCTTCCAGATCGGGCTCTCTAGAATCTCTTTTACCTGTGCTTCTGTTGTGCCTTCGTTCATGCAGATAAAAATGTGATCGACATTCGCATACTGAGGCAGCATCTCCATGGAAAATTCAACAAGCTGCTTGCCGCTGTCAATCGCTTCTTTCTGAACGAAATCCGGCGCTTTCATCTTCAGCATATTATAGATGACTTCTCCGCCACGGCCATAGTTATCGCCAAGGAAGGAAATCTTTTTCTCCCGAACGTTGATGATAACGGCTGTTTCGCCCTCTTTCACCGCACCTTTGATTTTCTCACGGCTTTCTTTGGCCTTCTGCTCATACTTGGCGAGCCATTGTTCCGCTTCCTTCTGTCTACCGAAGGTATCGCCAAGCAGTTTCACTTCTTCTCTCACATTTTTATAAGCATTATAAGGAATAAAGACAGTTGGAGCGATTTTGGACAGCTTATCGTTGTTCTCTTCGGCAAAACCGTTAATCACGATGAGATCCGGGTTCATGGAAGCAACCTTCTCTACGGAGGCGGGCGAACCGATATCCTCCATTTTAGCCTCCTGATCCTTCAAAAATGGGCTTCCCATCCACCACTCCTTACTTGCGCCGATCGGATTCATGCCTAACGCCGCCAATGTGCCGTGATAGTAAGCAGCAACGACACGCTTAGGCTCTGTCGGAATGGTGACATCTCCTTTCGCCGTTTTGGCGACGATCGTCTTCGCTGCTGCCGGAGCTGCGGACGCCGCCGGGGCTGTTGTTGGCGCTGCTGTCGGCGCCGCCGTACTGCCGCATGCACTCAAAATATACAACATCGCAGTCACCCCTGCGGATAACCATGGTTTCATTGCTAACATAATAGGATCGACCTCTCCCTTTGATAATGAAAATTATTCTCAGTTAGATCATATCAATCAGCCTGGGAAGCCGTCCATACACATTCATGACGAGAATTGCCTACGATTGTGATGAGAGACGCTTAACAATTTCCTGTATTTGGAGCTCCAGCGATAAAGGGTCAAAACCGTAGAAGATCCCCCGGTCGACCTCGTACACCTGGTTTTTCCTGACAGCGGTGAACTTTTTCCAGTTGGGGTGCCTTTTAAACGATTCAGCAGCTTCCAGCCAATTAGACTCGTAGTTGATCAGAAAAACATGATCAGCATCGTACTCGCTTAACTTCTCAAGAGGAACCAGACGGTTTAATATCCGCTGATCAATAATCTGCTCCTGCACGATGCGCGGAGGGCGCAGCTGCAAACCTTGGTAAATCATCGGACCGCCCATGCTTCGCAGGTCGCCATAGACATAGATTTTACCTGAAACTACTTTCATGATGATAAAAGTGTCCTGCGGGTTCAACCTACGTGCCAGCTTCCGTCCAGCTTCAGCCATTTCACTGTCAAAAGCGTGCAGCCACGCCTCAGCCTCCTGCTGTTTGCCGACCACATCCGCGATAAAACGCAGCTGCTCACGCCAGTCCATTTTCTCTAAATCCACGACAGCGACTGGGCCCAGCTTGCGTACTTTATTCACATCCTGCTTATGAATATTGCAGAAAATCAGGTCTGGCTGCAGCTCTCCCAATGCCTGCGTGCTTTGCTCGTCCAAGCCTTCAATCAGCTTAAATTCGGCTTGACTGAGCAGGCTTTGATAATGTGCCGGCATCCACGGATCCAGAACGCCAATACGCGGCACAACGCCGAGCTTCAGCAAACTCGAAGTCATGCAGGAGTTCAGCGAGACATACTTCTTAGGCTGATGCACATAAGCGCTCGGCGATACTCCAACCAGCTGCTTGAATTTTCGGCTAAAATAATACTGGCTCTGAAAGCCCACCTCCTGGGCAACCTCATGTACGTTCGATTTGGAAAGCAAGAGCAGCTCACGCGATTTCTCAATACGCAGATGGAGCAGGTAGTCGATGAAGCTCATCCCCTTCTCCTTTTTGAACAATCTCGAGAAATGCTCCGGGCTCACGCCTAACTGCTCCGCTAATTGGTCACGCGTCAAATCGTTGCGATAATGTTGATGAATAAGCACTACGGCTTGCTCAATGACGTTCCCCGTTTCTGTGGGCCGCTCTTCCCCGATATTCCGGCAAATCATATCCATAATCGTATAAAACAGCAGCTGCCTCCGAAACATCTCCTGCGTTTCTCCGCTCAGCTGTACGGCATCGAGCTCTTTGGTTAGTTTTAACACGCGATAAGGGGTTTGCAGTTGAATCGGCTCTTGGAAGACCGCCGGCATCTTTCCTTGCCGGTACGCGCCTCGCTCTGCAGGCCGTTCGGCTTTCTTCAGCACCTCAAAAGCAATCCGATCGAGATGAAGATCACGGCCGCTCGTATTTACCACATGCATGCCGCTGCCGGAAGGGGCATAGATGACCAAGCCATAATGCAGCGCCACTTTCCTGCCGTTCATGAACAGCTCTCCTGTCCCCTCCCGAACAATGAGGAGCATATCAACGTCCGTTACGTTCCATTCCTTTTGGGCGTAAGGTTCGTAGGTCAAAAGCTGCGCGTCCAACACGACGAAAAGCGGAGTCTCCTGCGGCACAGCCGCTATTCTCACAGCATCGCTTTCGAGAGCTTCTGTCTTTTCAACCTGCAGCTTCCCTTGCTCCTTCAAAACCTGCCGGACATTCTCGGCTTCTTCGTCAGAAAGCTTGCCCAAATGCTTGACCACTTTGTGCCGGTTACGGCCCGCCTCATCTTTGTAGGTGCTGACGATTTTATAGTACGTATAGGGCTTGCCATTTCTCGTGAACTGGCTTTTCTTTAGAAACATGAAGCGTCCACCGCCTTAATTTGGTGACTACGTTGGGTACTTTCTTTTATTATAAAATACATTCGACAATTCGTGTCAAATTCCACCCGTTTACAACGTTACGAGGTTTCCTCATAATTGGGAGTGGGTTACCATTCATTTCCAAGGAGTGATACGATGTCAAAGAAAATCTTAATTCTTACCGGTGATGCTGCAGAGGTTTTAGAGGTATATTATCCGAAGATTGTATAGACTTTTTTTTACGGGATTAATTATTTTATTTATTATCATTGATTTGTAGTAATTAATCCCAAACTTTTCGGGAGTAATACACTAAAATAATAATATGGGCCTAGGGGTTCCTAAATTATAATGAGAAAATCCTCCGTTGGACTTTCTCATTTCTTTTTGCAAATTATTTTTTTAGGTCATGGAGGAAAATTTAAGTGCGAACATTTGAAGCACATGTTGATGAATCGGGAAATACAGGGTTAGACTTGTTCGGAGATATTAAACAACCTTTTTTTTGGACAGGGGTAATCGTAGTTGAGGAATCAGTAAAGTACCCCTATGAATTACAGCACCTTGCTGAATCCGTTGGAGAATATGAACCACATGGAAATAAACTGGGTATTGGGAAAATTGATCAGCTAGGAGATAAACTAATTGAGATAATTAGTAGTATTGATGCTCAATTTAATTTTACTAGGACAGAAAAAAAACACATTCAAACTATGAGGTTCGTGGATGCTATTTAGATAACGTCAATAACCCGGCAGTAGGTCAACTGCATTATCAGATTACAATGATGCGCAAAATGCTGGCTACTAAAATTGATATGTTTTTTGAAGAACAAGATAAAATTGAATTTTAGGAGATTCATCTAACAGGAAATGTGGATAAATTTAAAAATTTCTTGAGGAAATTTCGTTTGAAAATCAGTAAATAAATATCCTCTTTCTGATCGACGAGGTAAATTTTAAATTCTTGATGCACTAGAATGGGGGATCAGACATCCAGCAGAATTGCTAACTGAACGCGTTTCTAGACCAGAAGGGGTACAAGACTTTAGAAATGTACAATATGAGTCCCCTAATTTAGTCTCGGTTTCTATGCTACTTTCTGGACTCCACAACATTGGAGATAAGCATGAAAGGAAAGTATCAAGAATTGTTCATGATGAACAAAGTGAGTTTGGGCAATACTTGCAACAAATGTATCAATACTTCAAAGGTGTAAAGATACAAGATCCGCTTAATTTGTACCCTATAGTAGAGAAATCTGACATGTTCCCTGATAAATTGGAGTTCTCAACTTCATCTTCTTCGCCTCACCTTCAATTAGTTGATGTATGTATGTGGCTCCTGAAACAAAAGATTGATAACAATAAAGTAATACACGGAGTAGCTGTTAGACTTTTTAAAAACATTATCATTAGATCAACAATTTTTCATTTTAGCAGTGCTTTCCTCAGAGCTGAAGTAAATCACTATATGCAGCAATTAATGTCTATGCCAATCACTGAGAAAACCCTAAACCAAACAAGAACAGTAACTATAGAATTTGATGATGAAAGGAAAAAGAAACTAAACGATAATTGGTAATAAGGTCTCCGAGAAAGGCTAGCATGTCCATTTATAAGAACCCGTATTAGAATAATGGTATGGGATCAGTTTAGGGATTATTATGAAATCAGACGAGTTTTATAAAGTAATGCCAGTCTTAACAGACATGTTTAGCATTGAATGTTGAACAAGCTCAAATAAGCTTAATCTGTCAAAATGACTGATGGGGCTTATTTGAGCTAAAGATTATTTAACTTTCATCGAGAATATTTCTTTTAGTATGTTATTCACACTTTTTATTTCTTCACGACTCTTGTCATAAAGCATGATTTGTATCTTTTCTAAATCATCTCTTTGTTCATATTTACCATTTTCAGATTCAAATAATTGTATTGGATTTATATCCAAAGCAATTGATATTTTATCAATCGTTTCTAATGTAATATTAACGTTTCCTCTTTCAATTCTTACAAGATGCGCTTGCTCAATCGGTATAAGTTCTGCCAATTGCTCTTGAGTAAGATTCTTTGCCTTGCGATAAAATTTTATTTTTTTACCTACTTGCTGAAAAAGACTGGACATTAAACCACCTCTTTAACAGAGTAGGCTTGTCCACTATAGTTATGAAGATCACCATACTACATAATACCATTTGATTTTATGTGTTATAATACATAAAATTATTGTATATACTAAAAGTGGGGTGGCAGGACATGAACACATTACTTAAACAGCATGTTATTGAAAATGTCCTTCAATATAAAATGCGTGGAAAAGTTGCTTATCTAGGACATGTAGCAGCAACTGATGCTTTACAAATAACTTATGTAAAGCCATATGATCTTTCTTCTGGCAAGGGCTATCAACGTCCTGTAGATTCAAAGAGAGCAAACGATTTTGCTCTATATTTATCTAGAGGGGATAACTCATTGTTCACACCAATTCTTCTAAATGCAGAAGCAAAGTGGGATTTTGTGCCTTATGACAAATATAGACCTTCTTATGGAAGATTGCTTTGTAAAGAAAAAGCATCTTTAATGGATGGACAGCACCGTTTAGGAGGTATAAAGAGATATATCCAAGAAACGAATTCAGAAATAAGCATTCCTTTTCTTGCATTACATTATCTAGATGAAGATGAAGAGATAAGACTATTTGATACAATTAACACAAAAGCTAAGGGAATTGGAGTTTCACTTAGTCGATATTTAAGAAGGCACTCTGATGATCTTAGCTGGGTAGCAACAGAACTAATTTTAAGAAGCGATAGCCCTTTCTATAATATTGGGACTATTACAGGAAAAAGAAATGCTGGTCGTCATGTAACCTTACAAAACTTATATAGAATTCTGGAATTGCTTACGAGAGATGTTCGCGTCTCTAGTTTGACTAAAGAAGAAAAATTGATGCTTTGCTTATTTTATTTTAATGCTCTTAAAGAGAATTTCAATCAAGAGTGGATGGATTATAAGGAATATCGTATTACACATATAGTATGTCTAAATGCGCTTGCTATTGCAGGGTCCGAAATATTTTCTAAAGTTGTCTTCGAAGACAGAAAGCAAATTGATTACAATCGCATTATAAAATATGTGAAGAAATTGAGAAAATTTGATTGGTCTTCTACAGGAATGCTTAAATATATTAAAGGTTTAAGTGGTTCAAAGGCATTAGCTTCAGATTTAATGGCGTATATGGTTCCAGAATAAATAATAAAACTTACGCGTAGCCTTTTTTTATGTATATTAAAGAAGCATCAAAAAGAAGCCTCGCTGAGAATGCATCCCGCGGGGCTTTGTAGTTTCACGTAGTTTTAAATTCGAACGCACGTACAAAAGAAAATTAAATACGGTATATACAAACTGGCTAGGAAATTATTCGTAAAATGGGTCATCCTTTTCTTCTCTAATCGCTTCATTTTCATATGATGACGCAAGTTGTCGAAGAGTACCAGCTAGTCTATGATAGCCTCGGATTTCAATATCATCGGCCTGTTGTTTATACCTTGCAGCTAGTTGTCGTTCTTCCTTACCTCCACTACTGGAATAGACACCTCGTGAGTTGAACAATTCAATTTGGAAACCCTCACGCATTTTTTTTGAGTCCTTATCATTAAGCAGCATTGCAGCAGATTCGTGTATCCAAAGACCATTTGGATCGGCAGGCGTGTATACTAATACCTTTCCAACCATGGAGTAAGCAACCTCAAGGTGTCCAGACTCAGTCGCAAGCTGTTTTACTTCTTCGGCCCATTTTACTAAAACGTCACCATGAAACAATCCTTGCTGATCCATTCCAGGTGGTGTCTTCCAAGTTTGCAGTAATCGGTATGCATTTGTAGCTATATTACTCTTCTCTTCGGAGACTTCTTCCTTACATTGTCCTTCGTACTTGGATCGGAAAACTATGCTAATTACTTGGCAATAAAAGGCGGGGTCGTTTGCCAACTGACGTTCAAGTTGTTTAGGTGAAGCTTGATTGTAACGATCAAGCACAGGAAGAAAACTCCACTCAATTTGAGCTAATTCATTTTTATCGCAGTTTTCGTCAGCCTGTAATACTTTGATAATCTCTACAATATGATAAACATCAAGCGATTGTGAACTGTCTTTGTTTTGCAAGACTGACTTCAATACACGGAAAGCTTGCGAACTATTTATGGTAACATTCTCATGTAGCAACTTATCTAAACATCTTATAGCTGAAGAAGGTCTGTTAAATTCAATTAAACGATCAATTGCCCACTCTAAATTTGTTTCCGCTTCGTAGGGGTTTACATTGGCCTTTAACCAATACTTCTCTTGATAATTACCTAGAAGTTTATTTACCCTTTCCCATGTCTCAGCGTGGAACGGGAGGTAGGCCAATAATTGACTAATTTGAGTTAATGTCCACTCTGTCATATTAAGTTGGTCTACCCAAGGCCATCCATTAGCACGAAATGCCCCCCATACATATCCAGCAACAAATTGAGAATATGCTTTATCGTCGGACTCAATCAACAGCGGAATTACTTTAGATTGAATGTCGCCTTCCATGATTAAACCAGAACTAATTCCAACGAATAAAGGTTGTTCAACTGATTTGGCAAATTCCAAAATTGAATCTACGCCACCGTACGAATATATTTCTATAATCGCAGTTTTTCGATTCTCCTCGATTTTCTTTCGTTGTTCTTCATAGTTTCCTACCTCTTCAAAAAGATTAGATTCATAATCATTGAAAAGCCTCTGATACAAATGAGTTGGTGCAATAGGTGCAACTCTTTTAGATATCATAACAAGTTTGTTTAATATATCATGGCTTAACGCCCACTGCGCTTCGGCATACTTTCTATGTTTAGTAATAAGTTGAGTAAGTTCATTCCATACCTTTAATCGATCAACCTCAGTTAAACCAAGCAATTCATCTGAATTTAGGTACTCTAATAACTGGTCAGCTGTTGGTTTAGGCAAGTCAGCAAGCCGTCCTATAAAGACTGTTAACTTAGAAATATCGCTTAAAGCTACTCTGAGTGTCAGCTCAGCGTATGTCTCAACTTGAAGCATATACTCATGAAAAGTAGTTTTGCTAGACCAATCATCAGGTATCCATTTTCGCCAAGATGGTTTGTGACTACCTGAAGATGTTTGCTGTCCACTTGGTAGTAAATCAAGCAGTAGATACCATGCAACCTTTGGAACTTCCCGTAGGAGTGTTTCAAGTGCCGTTCTTCTCACTCTCATACTTGCCGTTGTTTGTGGAAACCATGGCAAGAGTATTGTTGACAGTGAGCTAGAAGGACGATTGGACCAGGTTCCCCCAGGGTCCCGAATACTAAGCTCTCCCAAGACCACAATTACTCGTGTCAAGTATCTCTCATCCCATGCTAAAGTTTCCAAAGCCCAAAGTAATCCACTCATATAGTTCCAGCCTGTTAGTCCCTTTCCTTCTTGTAAGAACAATTTATCAAAGGGGTTGGTGGGGCTTGTAATAGAATGTTCAACGGCTTCCAGAAACTCGTCAGGGGCTGCTTCAGCTAGAAGTGGTAGTAGATCTTTAAGACTCGCCCAGAGTAACCAATTGGCATCTGCAAGAATTTCACGGACTGAATTTCTTGCTATTGATTCTGCCAAACCAGTCTTGCAAGATACTAAAGCTTCTGGATAACTTCCTAATAATGCTAGAGTCTCTGCAATCCCTTTACGAAGCAATTCAGAATTTTTCAAAGTCTTATTATAGATGGCAGAAATATGCCGAAGCTCTTCATCTAGCTCAAATTTAGGATCGATTTCAGTTAAAACCTCGATCGCAACATCTTTAAAGTGTTTTAAATGCTCTTCAAAAATCCGCGGGCCAAGTGCAAACCATCCTTCATAACGCATTACTACTTTCCAATTTCCTTCTCGAGTAATTAGGGGACTGCCCGGACGAAGTGAAATATCACGGATAACTCCGACCCAATCCCCGTAGGAGTTTCCCAGTATTTTTTCAATAGCTGCCTTATCTTCTTCACACTGCTCGGACCATGAGCCTAACATTTCTGCTATTGCTAGTTCAGCTGCCTCAGTTCCCTGAGCCCACTCAGGCATTAATGAAAGATGTTGGACGCATCTAAGCATAGAACTCAGGTTTCCATCACTTCTTTGCGCTATGTTGCGAGCTCGTTCCTCGTTATATCCTGCTTTTTCTAATGCATCTTTTATTTGATAACTTTTAGGATTAGGAATAGTAACTCTGTTAGGATGAGGTATCCCCCCAGGTCTACCACTGAATATAACAGAGTGTCTTCCTCTTTTAGCTCGTTCTAACAGCTTTGTTCCAACCTCTGTATCGTCAAGATCAAAATTAGCAACAAGAATATGTGCATTTCGAAGGGTTGTCATTACATTCCAAGCATCCGTATTTGAAATAACAAGACATTTACCAGAGATATCTAGCTTCGCATCTTCCTCTAATGACGCTATATATGCGGTAACAAAATCAGCTACTTGATCTGGGAGCAAAGTGTCGACCTTAAGTTGTGTCATATTCCCGGCAAAAAGTTCGTCTAATTTTTTACATGCCTCGCCTCTATTAAGTAAGAAAACCTCAGGTGTAAGAGGAGGGGGGTCACCGATAGTTCTGAGATCATTCCAGTGTTGCTCAGAGGTTTGTATGTATAAAGATGGAATGTTCATTTGCTCAGCAAGCCACGACTCTACAGCGGGGAAGTGGCGTAACCAATCAATAAGCTTAGTCCCATCTATAACTCGAACATCTGCCCATTCATTAGCTGCCCTTCGAGATTGAATCCAACTTGCCTGTGCCTCAAGCTTCCAAGTATGCTGCCAATCCCTTCTTCCTGAAAGTGGTGTAACAAAAACAAAAGTTGCTTGTTTTCGAACTTCTTGAGGAATAGCTGCCGTCAATTCTGTAAAGTCCAAAGTAGCCTTAGCACCGGCATGGTTACCAGTTCCTATTTCCCAATATGAAAGTCCCTCCGGAACAAACGGTTCGAAACTATATTCAGTGATCAAATACCCATCCGGCCCAGGTTGTCCAATGCTGTCCTCAAGTGGAAATCTACGCTCCTTAGGATATGGGGTTGAAACTGCAACTAAGCGCCAAATAAGTTCTACAATTTTTCCTTGTGCTATACGACTGTTCCCTCTAACCCACTCATCTAATTGGTTTTCATCAACTAGTACACCATGCATCCAATAGCCCCCTTTAATTTTTGAATGCTACTAAAAGGTCATTAAAAATAACAAAATGGCTCGTGCAAACATAGCACAGAGCCTAGCATGAATTAGTTGCTGAAATGATACAAATATACCATATTACGACAATCACCGTCTAATATAAATAACGTCTAGTTACTGATTTTCAAACGAAATTTCCTCAAGAAATTTTTAAATTTATCCACATTTCCAGTTAGTTGAATCTCCCAAAATTCAGTTTTATCTTGTTCTTCAAAAAACATATCAATTTTAGCAGCCAGCATTTTGCGCATCATTGTGATCTGATAATGCAGTTGACCTACTGCCGGGTTATTGACGTTATCTAAAATAGCATCCACGAACCTCATAGTTGGAATGTGTTTTTTTTTCTGTCCTAGTAAAATGAAATTGAGCATCAATACTATTAATTATCTCAATTAGTTTATCTCCTAGCTGATCAATTTTCCCAATACCCAGTTTATTTCCATGTAGTTCATGTTCTCCAACGGATTCAGCAAGGTGCTGTAATTCATAGGGGTACTTTATTGATTCCTCAATTACGATTACCCCTGTCCAAAAAAAGAGAGAATATTTTGCGGCGGAGCTTCAGACGTCGAAGACACGGTTAAAAACGAAAACGTTGAGGTTATTGTCGATTTACGTGGTGAGGCTACGGAGAGTGCCTATCCTACAAATGGCGTAGAATGGCTTCAGATACCGCTTGGTGACAATGCGGAAGGTCAACAAGATGAGCTATTTCAACAAGCTATAAATCACGTTGTAGAGGCTTATAAGAGCGGTAAAAAGGTTGGATTCCATTGTGGCGGTGGAAAAGGCTGTACTGGCGCTGTAGCAATTGGCACTTTGATTACTTTAGGTAAGAGCGAGAACATTGAGGATGCTGAAAGTTTGGCGAAAAGCATTCGCCCAGTTATTAATATTAGGCAACCTCAACGTGAGGCGCTTGAGAAGTTATTTAACAATTGATCTATTTGGCCCCTAGCAATATTTTTGCTAATAGGGTCTATATTATTTTTATGAATTAAAAAAATGCGTCCTTTTGTAAATTCAAACGCCCCTGTAATAAAACGATTCTGGAGGTAAAGTATGAATACCGAAGAAGTATGGAGATCATTCTACAGTCCTTTGCGCAATTTTATTATCAAACGCGTAAAAAATGACCATGATGCTGATGACATTCTACATGTCAGCTGAAAATAAAGTTTTAGACCGTGAAATAAAGTTTATAGACTGGCCGCAGCCGTTAAGCTCCCTCGGTATGATCTGATTTCCTCACGCAAGCTCGTCTATTCGCAGGATTTCATCCTTTAGATATCGATGATGAATGAAAGATAGTGAGATATATTTAGGGTGTTTAGGGTGTTTCGTTAAAAGGGCATGCGGGAATAGAGGTGGAGTTGAATCACCCAGTTCATTCCAATTACTGCACGTATTCTCCACGGTGCCCTTAGCGATTTTCACTCCCATGTCTCGACGGGTCAATAGCCCCTTCATTCCTTCGTCACATCTATCTAAGGGGTGGAGGTCGGTCTTTCTAACGGAATGGGTCGGAGCCCTTTTGTTTAACGTATCCCGATACTCCGTGCTTTCTTTGTCTCCTGCGAATACGCCAACTTGCGTGAGTTAAGGTCTATCTTAAGCTGCTAATGCAAAGATTTTTTCGGGGTTGTAAGCTTCATCACTACGAGCCATTCCTACTAAGAGTCGAGCTAGTTTTCCACATAGCTTCATGATAGACTTCATCTTTTTAAGCTTTTTCACCTGAACATTGTAGTGATGTAAGGCTTTAAATTCTTGGTTACTCATGACCATGCACATCGTAATTAAATAGAGAAAGTGACGCAGACGTGGACGACCTCGCTTACTGAGCTTCAGTTGTCCCTTCCATTTACCCGAGCTTGCTTCGGTCACATTGAGGCCTGCGTGACGAAGTAGAGCATTCCCGTGCGCATAACCTCGAAGATCTCCTGCCTCTCCTAAAATACCAGCTAGAGCAATGGCACTTATTCCAGTAATGGCAAGGATCGGATCTTACCTGAATAGGGGATACGTTCAACAACGCCTTTGGCCTCTTCTTCAATCCTCTGCAGTTGTTTGCATGCTAAGTCGTGCTCCTCAAGGAGCTGCTCTAAATGGAGTTTGTAAGCATGCGTTGCCTGCTTAGATCCAACAGTTTTCTTGGCAAGATCGATGAGTAGATGAGCTCTACGTACACCAGAATGCCTCTTCATGGATTTCTGCCATTCTTTAATGACATCTTCGGGACTTAATTTACATAGCTCAGTCGGGAGCGGAAAAAGCCGAAGGGTTAACAATGCACCCTTGCAGGTTAAGATTTTAAAGACTTGTCTCAGTTCAGGGAAGACAATGTCAACCCAGCGGTGGATCTGGTTAACGGCACTTACGAGTCGTTTAACGACCGTTTCTCGGTTAGCCATAAGCACTCGCAGCTCCTCGTACTCGGAAGAGTGGAAGCGGACAGGGGAGTAGTAGCCGTTTTTCACCATGTCGGCAATAACTAATGCATCTTTTTTGTCGCTTTTAGAGCGTGTATTGTCGCGGTTTTCTTTATTCTTTTTAACTAGATGAGGATTAACAAGTACGGCTTCAATAGCTTTGTTTTTGAGCCACCCGGCAAGGCTTAGCCAGTAATGGCCAGTCGGTTCCATACCAACGATAACTTGAGATAATTTAAATGAAGCTAGCAAGTCGCGAATCCAACGGTCGAGGGACTTGAAACCATCCTCGTCGTTACTAAACACTAAAGGATTACCAAGAGCAACACCTCGAAAGTTAACGCCCTGGCAACATGAGTCTCTTGAGCAATATCTACACCAACAACAATATGATGAAAGGTAATGTTTTCAATGAGTTGATTTTGCTTTTCTTGTGATTTAAACTTCATAGTAGAGCGTCATCCTGGATGATGGAATTAAAGGGCTTTTGACCCGTTGCGTACTTCCATCGTACAGAGGCGCTCGTTTTTTTACAAAGCTGAAATTTATCCATCTACAGGAATCTAACGGGAGTTTACGTTAATAACCCGTTGAAAGAAGAAGGTTTGTTTTTAAAGAGCATTGAATAAGAAAATGGAGCATTACAAATACATTCTATACTCGTGTGAGGTGAGCAAGCTGCCAATTGAGAGTAAAATTAAAGCCTTGCCTTGCTTAAGAAAGTAAGCTGTAATTTCAAATTCAATTTAAAGGACTCCTCTTTTCTATATTCGAAAAATAACCATGATCAAAGCAGCTAAAATTGCAATGACACTACTAGTACTGAAAGCCACCATAGGATCAAATGTCTGCCACAGGAACCCTGCTAGGACACTCGCTGGTAATGCTGCAATTCCAATCATTGCATTATAAGTGCCCATTGCTGTTCCACGCTGCCCTTCAGGTACGATATCGGCAATGTATGCTTTTTGTATACCTTCCGTAAACGCATAATAAAGTCCATATAATATGAACAATACCCAGATCCACACGACACTCTTCGCCATCCCGAAACCAAAATAAATCAATGCAAATATAATAAATCCAGAAATTAATACGGGTCGACGACCGATACGGTCCGATAACATTCCTATCGGCATGGAAAAGATGCTGCTGCTCAAATTTAATGCAAAAAAGGCTAAAGGAATGAGTGCGGGAAGCATGCCTACATCCTGTGCTCGTAGAGCCAAAAAGGCATCAGAAAAGTTCCCAACTGCAAATAAAGTAGATACTAGAGAGAAGAAAATAAAGCGGCGGTTTAAATTACGAAATCCTATCTTCGGAAGCGAAGTTTTCTTTGAATTTTTATCATGCCTTTTCTCTTTTAAGAAGAATACAATAAGAGCAACTGCAACGAGTCCTGGTATTACCGACAGCCAAAATACCAGGCGATAATTATCTGTATACATAGCAAGTACACCGAAAGCAACTAAAGGTCCAAGAGCGGCTCCGAATGCATCCATCGTGCGGCGAAACCCAAATGCTTTTCCACGTTCTTCTTTAGATGTAGAATCTGCGACCAATGCATCACGCGGCGAAGTGCGTATCCCTTTTCCAAAGCGATCGGAAAACCGAATCACAAGTACTTGAGCCCATGTACCACTAAGCGCGAAAAACGGCTTGGTAATATTGGATAAACCGTATCCAATAATCATTAAAAGCTTGTGTTTACCTATTCGATCAGTAATCCATCCAGAAAACAGTTTCAAGATGCTTGCGGTACTTTCGGCGATACCCTCAATGATGCCAATTGAGCTAAATTGAACATGCAGCACTGTTGTTAGATACAGAGGTAAAATGGGTACAATCATATTACTAGATAGATCGGTAAAAAAACTCACTAGCCCAAGAACAACAATAACCGGATTCATTCCGAATATTCCTCTTCTTTTTGATTCATATTCTGGCTCCATTTTGTCCCCCCAATGTTTTGGTCTTCATTTCCCCTTAGATCATAATCAAATTTCCAATATTAGTATAATCTTTCTTTCTCATAATCATTATAAACAGAACTAATGGCGTCCACTTTTTAAAATCAGTTTCGACATGCTAGTCTTTTCCTAAGTATGCATGTAAACAATGTAGCCCAGAGCATCGCTCTGGGCTGTTGCAACATTTCGTATTCATGATTTCATTTTAACTAGTGTATTTTCTTTTTATTTTTTCTAAAACCCACATTCCCATCATTCCTAAGGAGAAAACCAAGATGCCTAAAAATAGAATTTCTCCAATAAAGGGTACATTCATAAAGGAAACTAATACAGTTGAACCCACTAACGCAATCAGCCAATCTGCTCGACCAAACAATCCTTGAATTTTTTCTCCAACTATGATGGCAATTGCAGTTAATCCAACTATAAATGCCAGCAACATAACTAGTACAAGGAGTAATACAATGGGAATCCCAATGAGTGTTATAACCAATAACACCGAAAATGCGATGAGAATGAGACTGCTAAAAAAACCGACGTACAGCAGCTGACCTGGATTTTGTCGTGCACGATCTGAGAACGAATACATACGACCTTTACTAAGAAACACCGTCAGGACAGGAAGAATAACAAGCAATACACTTACCGCGAGCTGCAACAGCCAGGATCCGACAACCATACCTCCGCCGATCAGTAAGCTGTTTTTAGTTGCATTATCTAATGAGAAGTTAATGATTTCATCTGTAACAACTGCTCCATGCTCCTGCGTTATATTACCTCCGATTACTAAAATAAAACCCTTAATTTTTGCAGATGCTTTCAAATCCAGGTTTCCATTAATAAGAATAACCGAATCGTTTACCGTGCCTAAGATGGTCGCATTTCCCCCAACTACCACCACATCATCGACAATTTGATTTGCGGGAACGTTTGTGTCCTGATGTTCGAATAGTCCTTTGGCCATTGCGTTTGTCGGTAAAATGAAAAAAAGACCAGCAAGAAGCAGCACAAGATAAAACTTTATTTTCAAATCTAAATCCCCCTATGTTGCTTTCGTTTTTAACAACAGTTTTAAAGAAACACTAGAGCCAATGATGATGAGTAGTAAAAGAAAGGTTAGGCCTGTTAACATATAAGGATCAGATCCCAAAAAACCTCCAAATGCATAAATCAAATTAACCATGATCTTAACTCCAATGGAAGTCATTTTGAAAACAACTGTACCCATGAGTGCAAAAGCGACGACAATAAGAAGCAATGGAGTAAGAAGCGGAACTAAAAACCAATATCGACTCCTGGACGTTCCCGAGGAAGCTGATAAACTTATCGACTGTAAAACTTTGTCTTCCAACAAATCCGACACTTCGATGGCATGAAAGGCTGAAAATACTAGCTGTTTCATATCCATCAAATCACTTAATATTGCAGCACAATTCGTGCATTGATTGATGTGTTTTTCCACTTGTTCTCTTTCAATTTCACTTAATTCGTTATCTATAAATGCAGAAAGCAAGTCCTCTACATGATCTGTCACTTTACTCACCCATCTCCCGTTTCATTTCTTTGCGCAAAAGAAGTCTTCCCGCATTAATACGGGATTTTACTGTTCCAAGCGGAATTTTTAATATTTCTGCAATTTCGTCATACGTATAGCCATCCACATCGCGAAGTAATATAACTTCTCTGTGCTCTGGGCTTAGTGTTTTCAACGCTTCCTCGAGGGTCATTTGCCAATCTGTTCGATCTAAATTATTATTATTTGAAATATTGATTTCGATAAGGTCACTTGACACGGTATTCTCTTTTTTTCGCTTTTGAATCCGATCGTAGCATAGATTGGAGACAATACGAGTTAGCCAAGACGAAAAGGCATAGGCATGATCTAACTTTGACAACGCATAGAAGGCTTTAATAAATGCTTCTTGTGTAACATCCTCCGCCTCCATACGGTCTGAAAGCATACCATACGCAAAACGAAACACCTTTTCTTTATATTTCTTTACCAACAAAGCAAATGCGTCTTTATCACCGCTCTTTGCTTCGCCGATTAATTTATTTAATTCTAGATCCACACATAATCTTCCCCCCGTAATGCCCTCAATAAAAGACCTCTAAATTAATAAATCAAAAGTTCAACTTATTATTTTTAAAAAGCCGAAAAATTTCTAATAGCACAATATTTAAACTTACCCAAACACCACCAAATACGTATCCGGCTACCACATCGCTTGGATATTGAATGTCAAAATAAATACGACTGATGCCCACAAGAAACAAAACAGCTAGCACAATCAATAATGCGCTTGTTCTAATCCATGAGATGTGTACATGCCGAACAAAAAGGTACGCCGCGAATCCTAAGAACGTAATTGTAATTAATGTCTGCTCGCTTGGGAACGTATTGATAAGATTCTGAGGTCCTGTTCGATGAAACAACCTCCGCAGTCCTTCATCCCAAAGCTCACCACCCATCAACACAAACAATAGGAAGGACACTTCCAGTAAGCGGTCTTTTCCCTTTATCGTAATCCAGAGTATCGCCAGGGCGACAATTGTTAACAGCACCTCAAACGATGCTAAATACGCGAAGCGATTCATCCACACTGTCCAGTTTTCATCAAAAATGGCGTGTAAGATATATGAAGTAACCGCGTCAAAATCAGCAAACTCATTAGCTAAAAAGTCTTGAATTAAGCCTGCCATCACAATGAAGAGCGTAAGAAACACACCAAATGAAATTAAAACTAGAAACCTGACTTTTCCTAGCGAATGGAATGTTTGAACCCCTTTGTTAAGTCCTGCAATGGTCACATCGAACATTTGACTTCTATATCGCTTATACATATAAATCACGATGAAAATCACAACTGCGATAATCCCCGCAATTATTAAGTATTTGGTGATCGTGTGATGAAATTCTTCCCATTTAGGACCCAGGATTTTCCCCAGCGAAATAAATGTACCCGTCCATAAAAAAGCACCTGTACAAGCATAAAGCATATACGTTCGAAACGGCATACGGGTAACTCCCGAAAAATACCCTGTGAAATGACGGATTCCGGGGATATAGAAGGCAATGATTAGAAGTTTGTTTCCATATCGCTCAAACCACTCCGATGTTTTCTTAATCTTATCCGGCCCCAAATGAATCTTTGAGCCGTATTTTTCAAAAAAAGGGGTACCCAGCTTACAACCAATCCAATAGGATATCATCATTCCGAGGGAGGCACCAACGCCAGCCGTTAAGATACTTAAGCCCCAATTCAAATGCCCCTGAAAAATCATAAGACCTGTATAAGTCATTAGAACTTCCCCGGGCAATGGCAACGCAAGGAGTTCAAACAATAGGGCAATACCTAACACGTAGTACCCATATTGATCCATTAAATGTTGGATGAATTGAGTCATTTAAACCTCCATTACTGCTTTCGTTCTTCAAAGGACTTATTATTTTCGAAAAAGTTCAGATCACGCTTGTTAGTCTTTGCTTCCTTTAGAAAAAATACCCTTGAGTCTTATATGCCCAAGGGTAAGGTATTTAAGATTGCGGATTGGTTCGTACAACAGAGTTCTTCTTAGCAAGCCATTCGTAAAACATTGGAATCACAAGAAAGCTGTTAAAGGTTGACGTAATCATACCACCGATCACAACGATACCAAGGGTTTGAGAAATAACCGTTTCATTGCTGTGCGTTAACGCTAATGGCAATAAGGTCAGTACTGTCGTTCCTGCGGTCATAAAGATTGGACGCACTCTGGATAGGCTGCCTTGCATAATGGCTTCTTTTAGTGCCATACCATTCATTCGGTTACGTTCAATTTTATCGACCAACACAATACCGTTTGTTACGACAATACCCGTTAGCATCAGCACGCCAATCAGCGCCGCTAAGTTCCATTCGCCTCCAAACAGCAACAGCGATAGGACAACACCGCTCAATGCAAGTGGAATGCTCAATAACACCGAAAATGGTGCTCTCCAACCTTTAAAGACTGCGCTAGTTATGATCGTGATTAGTAAGATTGAGAAAGCAACTGCGATGGATATATCGGTAATCATTTGATTGACTTGTTCAGAAATACCACCAGTGGAATAAGTCACGCCATTTGGCAACGAAATACTTTTTAACTGTTGCTCAACATCGTTCGACACTTTACTAATATCTTTCGAGGTAATTTGCGCAATAACAGTAGAGAACGGCAGGCCATCCCGATCCTGAATAGAGGAAGGCGCTTGGTCAGGTGCAAAAGTTGCGATTTGGTCAATGCGAATTTTTTGACCATCTTTCCCTGTAACTGTCTCAGCAGAAAGCGCGGCAAGCAAATCGGTTGGTGTAGCATTGTCTTTAGTTACACGATACACATACATATCAGCTGGGACTAACTTATGATCTACCTGAACATTAAAGTCCTTCCCGCCGGTCATGTACTGCCCAATAATTTTCGTAACATCATTTACATTTGCTCCAGCTTGTTCAATCTTATTTTGATCAAGCGTAATTGCATACTTCGGCGTACCGTTTGTTAAATCGGTCGCCCCTTGCACACTAAGACCCTGAATATCTACGAGCTTGCTTCTCACAAGCTGCGCCGCGCTTTCCAGCGTTTTCTGATCGGATCCTGTCAGCATGATTTTCATCTGCGAATCATCGCCAGATGTATTTTGATTAGTAACTGTGTATACAACTTGCTTATTTAATGCGGGCAGCGTTTTTTGTAAATCTACAATAACAGTATCTAAATTGTTCTTATCTTTCACTGCAACCGACATATTTGCTACGTTTGGCTGCTGAATATAACCGCCACCTTCATCGAACACATCATCGGAAGTTGGAGTTCCTGATGAACCGAAATTTGCTGAATAAGAAGCAACATTTGTATTGGTCTTCAGCACATTTTCTACTTTTTGAACTTCCGCATCAACTTGTGGAATGGAACTTCCCTTTGGTAATTCAATTTGAATGGCCACTCCTCCTGATTGAGCGGACGGTAGAAAGTTCACTGGTAATGTACTTGCAAAGATAGCCGCGACAATAAAGATAATCAACGATATTGAAGCAATCCATTTTTTATGAGTAAAAGCAAATCGAAGTACCGGTTTCATCATCGGCTCAAGCGTGACAGATTTATTGACTTCATTTCTCCAGCCCATATAAGCAAATGCCGGAACAACAAGCATGGCAACAAAGAAAGATACAACAAGAGCTATAACAACGGACCATGCAAATCCGGAGAAGGATGCACTGATGATACCTCCAACCATGGCAATCGGTACATAAACAGCAACTGTTGTTGCGGTCGAAGCAAAAATAGCTGGAAGCATTTCATGAACAGCAGATACCAATGAATGAAGAGTTGATTCGTTTTGTTTCTTTTCCTGATACTTTCGATACATGTTGTCAAGAATAACAATGGAGTCATCCACAATTCTTCCCATGGCGACAATAAGACCAGAAACAGTCAAAATGTTAAGCGTAATGCCCATGGCTTTTAGAATTGCAGTTGTACCAAGCAATGAAATCGGCAACGATACAGCAATAAGCAACGTAGAGCGTACATTACGAAAAAAGAAAAATACGCATAGCATCGAGAAGACACAGCCTAGTAGCCCTTCACGAACAAGTCCAAGGAGAGATGTATTTAACTCATGTTCACGATCCAGCATCGTTGTGAGCGAAACATCACCATTTTTAATAGACGTTATTTGCTGAACACGATCTTTTACGTGCTTTGCCACGTCAGTGATATTTGCCGATGGCGTTTTTAGAACATCAAAGAGAATACTTGCTTGTCCGTTTGTACGAGATACTGTTTTTACATCTGTAAGTGAATGGGTTAAATCGGCTATGCTAGAAAGCGGAACACTTATGCCCTGTTTACTTTTTACCGGGATGTTCTTTAATTCTTGATCCGACAGGTTCCAACCATTAACCGTCAGCTGAAATGAATCTTTACCATTCGATACTTTACCGGATGACCAATTGGGTAACGCGGCAGAGAGTGATTGGTTAAGATCATCCATTGTTAAGCCACTCTTCGTCAAATCCTGGAACCTAACGTTTAGAACGTAACCATTATTGGCTGCACCCGTCACATGTACATCTGCGACGCCTGGAACTGATTTTAATTGTTTCGAGATATCTGTTGCGACCGTTGAACGAAGCTGCGTATCATCAATTTTGGAATTGTTAGATGCTAGGCTATAGCTGAGAATAGGAAAAGAGCTCGTTGTTACACGTGTTACGACCGGAGCTCCAACATCTGACGGTAAATCTACACTGGTTAGAGCTTGTTTGATTTGGCTTTCTGCCTGTTTCATGTCAAAATCCATCGGATAATACAAATTCATTAAAAGCCCGCCGTCATACGAATTCGTCTCGATATCTAATAAACCGTCAGATGAGTGAATCGCATCTTCGACGAGAGGCGTGACATTTTGTTTAATTCGATCTGCTTGGTAGCTTGAAGCGCGAACTGAAACAAGAAGTGTCGTATTATTAATGCCTGGCAGATAATCTCGCTGCATTTGGAAAGCGGATATGCCTCCCCAAGCTAGAATAAGAAACATACAAACAATAACCAGAATAGCTCTTTGCATTGAACCTTCAATTAATTTCTTCACTTGAAACATCTCCTTCTTTATTTTTGTCATTTATAGATTGAAGGATGGAAATACCACTAAAACACAATACGGCGGATCCCAATTCACACAATAGTATTTTTTCAAATACCGGTTGATTGTTTTGGATTGTCAAAATGTATATAAGAATACCTAAGCTGACTAGCGAAAGATTCAATAGTATTTTTTGCATTTTGATCTCCGCCTCTCTTTCTTAATTATTTTTAAGTGAAAAGACAGGTTACTTATTTAAAAAGTTCATTAGTTATAAATAAATTTCAATCTATACTTTTTTGACTCCTTTGCTGTTTCCCCACACTTTTTGCTCTACTTTCTCATAAATACCTATGCCATAATTCAGACACTTCTGAGCCAGAAGTGAGCGGGCAAATAGACGATGAACCAGTATCGCAGTTGTAAAGCCTATAAATGCTCCCGCGACAACATCGGACGGATAATGCACACCTGTCCAAACCCTGGATAAAGTAATAAATGAAGCAATAATTAGCCAAGCGATTCCTTCTCTACGTCGGAATAACCAAATCGAAGTCGCAATCACAAATGCTCCTGTTGCGTGGTCACTCGGAAAAGAAGCGTTCGCCGCATGCTGGACTAATTGAATGACATGATGAGTAACAAATGGACGATCCCGATAAAAGAATGTTGATAGAATCCCCCCAACACCTAAGGCAGTACATGCTGAAATTAAAGCTTGTACAACCATCCTCCGATTTTGATTTGTCCTTGTGAACCAATAGATAATCATGGCAAGGTAAAAAAGATACTCTGCGTCTTGAGCCAAGAAACGCATAAATGGATTTAAAATTGTTATGGATGCCGCCAAATTATTAATGAATTGAAAACCTTCAAGATCGATTTGAAATATGCTCAAATTGAATACCTTCTTTCTTTTGTTCTAAATACAAAATTAAAGGACTGGACTATATTAAGAAAAGTTCATCGAGTTCTTAAAATATTAATTAATATTTTCACGAAAAAAAAGCCGGTCGGATTACCCGACTGACTATAACAATTCGTGGAAAATAAAGTTTTAAACTGCAGTTAGCGTTAAGCTAACGGGAGATTACGTTAATAGCTTCAAGTAAAAGTAGGATAACGTAGAATTATCATTAATATGAAATGTACTAATAATCGTGGATTTGGAAATGAGGGGATGTCATGTAGTTTAGAGGGACAATTACCGAGCAGGCGTATAGAAGAGAATTACAAGCTTCAAGAAATCGTCTTTTCGATGATGTATCCGTGCTAAGGTTTTTGGACATTATCAGAAATATCTTTCCATCAATGAAGACAGCATACATTTTATATTGGACACCCGACAGGGGGAAAATAAACAAGCGAAGAGATTATTGATGGTGAAATTATACGTTTACTTCAACAATAGGGGATGTATACCCGATTCTCCCTCCTCACAGGGCATATCTATTGCCTATTATCTGCTAGGTTTCCATTATTGAATGGGAACTAGCATTAGTAGTTCCTATCCTCTGTTCACTTCTTATCAATCCAAGTCAATCAGATGTCCTAAAGTCCAACACTTGAAAAGTAAGTATTAAACAATGAAATTTGTTATTACATATCATTCCATATTAATCGTTTAATGCACTAAGACTAAAATGTCACTTTGTAGTTACTATGTAACTACAAAGTAAGTACTTTTTTTATACTAACTTTTGACTCATAATGGCTCTTGTGGCTGGTGCTGATCTTACTGTTTTGGTTAGCATCTGAACGAGCAAGTATAATTACGGCTTCCGACTATGTGATTGATGGCGGAGTCATAAAAAATCGTAAATGAAAAATTAATTTTTTTACAAATAAAAGGAGATGTAATGATATGGGGATTTTTGATGGTAAAGTAGCAGTTGTAACTGGAGGGACTAGCGGAATCGGTCTAGGTGCAGCACAGATGTACGTTAACGAAGGAGCTCATGTCTTCATAACAGGACGGAGACAAGCAGAACTCGATGAGGCATTGAAACTGCTCGGGAAAAATGCAACGGGCGTTCAAGGTGATATTTCCAAATCAGAAGACATCGACAAACTGTTTGATACCGTTAAACGTGAGAAAGGTAAGGTGGATTTTCTTTTAGCAAATGCAGGCTTAGGCTCACTCGTTCCGCTTCTAGAAGTTACAGAGGAACATTACTACAAAACATTTGATGTCAACGTAAAGGGAACCCTGTTCACAGTTAAGAAGGCATTACCTCTGTTCCCAAATCAAACGGGTTCTATTATGGTTGTAGGTTCTTTGGCGGCATCTCCAGCTTTCAGTGTGTACGGGGGGACAAAAGCAGCTATCAGACAAATGGTGCGTAGCTGGATTCAAGAATTAAAAGGCACGCAAATTAGAATAAACGTAATTCAACCAGGATTTATTAATACACCTGCATATGAGCAGCTGTTCGGAAAAGAGGCATTACCTTTAGTTTTAGAAGGAATGGCAGAAAAGACACCACTTGGCAGAGTAGGAACATCGGAAGATATCGCTAAAGCTGTTAAATTTCTTTCCTCCGATGACAGTGCATATATTAACGGAATTGATTTGACTATAGACGGCGGAGCCAACCAATTTTAAAAGAATCGGAAATTCGGGTAACCCGAAAAACAAGGTTAGCCTTACTATACATTTGCTCATGAAGTTTTTTCATCTTGGACAAATTCATGCCATTAAGCTGCTGTTGCAGCGGAGTATGCAGTAAATAAGTGAACTAGAACGACAGCAAGAAACATGCCTTATAAGAAGTTAAGTATCTAGCCGACTTCGTTGTAATAGCCAGCCCCGTTGTACCTGGTAGTATCATTCGGGTGGACGATGAGTTAGCTTTATTTCTAATCAAAGAGAAGCCCAATTAAGAAAAAACCTTCATATTATTTGCGGATTTTTTAACTTATTTTATATTGGGGACGAAAATTGCTTATATAGTGTATGACACTATATATAAAACTACTAAAAAACAATTGAAGCGGCGTTGTCTTTACCTTTTCTATCACAGAAAGAACCAAATCCTTATCCAAAGTGGCAAAGTATTTGAAGGAAGACAAGACATATAACTTTAGTTGAAAACAATCATGGAGCAGTTAGCCGGGGACGGCGCTGCTCCTACTGCCATTATGTTATGAACGGATAGGATAGCTCAATGAACTCTACAGAATGCCGCGGGGATTGAGTAATTTTAAAGATTACAAAACGGACGACCAATACCAATAGAGAAGGATAGACGTGAGAAAGAGATCCACAGAGTGCGTGTCAATGACAATAGAAGTAAAACATACCAAGGAACACTTGTTTAATTGTATTTGTGACGAAGCCGCATTTAGTGCGGGGCGTACACCCTTATTGTATTGTTGGATTCTTGACACGGGGACATTTTATTCTCTAAAGTCTTCGGCTAAAATCAAAAAACGCGCCTGAACCATAGTAGTTTAGCGCGTTTTTTTGGGAAGAATACGGTGTCAGGACGGAATATTCATAGCGGTCTGAATATTTTTCAGATCGAGCTGAATTTGCTCAGGAACATGGTAAGGATGGTATAGCCCCCGCTGCATCATGTAGTTCGTTATCTTTTCATGGGAGTCTATAGCTTCGTCGAGCTGTTTCATCAAAATTTGCTTGATTTCGGGGGTGGCACATTCCGTTACGGCCATGGCGTAGTTTCTGACTCCGCTCTTGGCATTCATCAAAAAATCCATTGCGATAACCTCGTCGGTTAGCGTATGAAGCCCTGTCATGTGTTCTACTATTGTGTTCATGTTTTATCTCCTATAGGGTCACTTTAGACAGCACTCCGCCGAGCTCCTGAAGCTGCTGCTGTGATAATTGCACGTCTTGCTGCAAAATTTGTATGAGCTCCGGGTCGGTTACCAGAGCTTGCATGGTTTTAGATTTGGTCATGCAAACGGTCTTGAACGCAGTTATTTCATGAACCTCCAGCATCTCATGCAAGGTGTAATTGGAATTCATTTGGAATGTCCTCCCATTTATTCATCCATATTCAAGGTTTTAAGACGACTTTGATACAATCGTCCGTTTTCGTATCGAACACTTCATAGCCGCGCTTGGCCTCGCTGAGCGGAATGACGTGCGTAACAACGTCTCCAGGGTCCACTTTCCCCGACGTAACCAACTCGTACATATACGGCATATAATGAATGACCGGAGCTTGTCCGGAACGGATATTCACGTTGCGCTGCATGATGTCGCCGAACGGGAATCCGTTATAGCGTCCGCCGTATACCCCAGTGACTTGGATGGTGCCGCCTTTGCGTACAGCCTGAGACGCAATGATAAAGGCGCTCATGGTGCCGCCTTGCAGTTTCAAACCGCTGGCTAGAAATTCGAGATCGCTCATCTTGCCGTCCATTCCTACCGCATCAATCACGACATCGGCGCCGCCTTTGGTCATTTCCTTGAGATTGTTGCCGATATTCTTATCCTGCTCGAAGTTTACGATTTCAACATGGTTCGTTCGCTTCGCATGCTGTAAGCGGTAATCCACATAGTCAACGGCGATGACCCGCTTTGCTCCCTTCAGCCAGCAGAACTTCTGGGCCAGAAGTCCGATCGGACCGCAGCCGAGCACGATGACTGTATCTCCATTCTTGACACCGGCATTATCTACGCTCCAGAACGCCGTCGTCATGGTATCAGCGATCAAGCTTAGCTTTTCATCCGGTTGCTCGCAGTTTTCAGGAATCTTGAAGTGGGTGAAATTAGCGAACGGAACTCGTAAATACTCGGCTTGCCCCCCAGGATAACCACCGGTCGTTCCGGAGTAGCCGAAATATGCGCCCATATCCCCGTGTTCGTTTGAGTTGTCGCATTGGCTTTCCAACTGATTCTTACAATAAAAGCATTCTCCGCATGCAATGTTGAAAGGGATGATCACCCGGTCGCCTTTCTTTACCTTGGTCACTCCAGGGCCTACTTCTTCTACGATCCCCATCGGTTCATGCCCAATGACATAGTTCTCCTGAAGGTTAGGGATCATGCCGTGAATCAGGTGAAGGTCCGACCCGCAAATGGCGGAACTGGTGACTCTTACAATCATATCGTCCGGTTTCTCAATCTTCGGATCTGGCACCTCTTTGACCACGACATTTTTAATCCCTTGATACGTTACCGCCTTCATGCTTTATGTCCTCCAATATGTTCATCTGGGGTCCGATCAAACATCCCTTTACGCGACGTATCACCTGGGAACAAATTCATCTGCCCGATCATCACCGTATTTTTCGCCGAAAGCTGGTCGAGTTGGTACTGTTCGTTCAGTTCGTAAGGATGGAACCATTTTTTGCGAATCATGAGCTCCGTGATTTCTTGGTGCATTGCAATCCCTTGCTTAAGATGATTGCGTAGCAGCGCTCTTACATCCGGAGAAGCCGTTTCCGTAAGGGCGATGGACAAATTTCGCACACCCTCCTTGGCACGAAGAAGGAAGTCCATTGCAAAAGTCATATCTGCCATTTCCGGCATATTTAATGAATTGATCGGGTCTAAATAATCCGTATTCATTTTTGTCCCCTTTAATGTGTAATAGGTGTAGGGCTATTCGGAACAGGCGCTTGGAAAGGAGCTCTTGCGTAGATAACTTGCAGCTCGGCGATCTGTTGTGTGGTTTGAATTACGTCTTTCTGCATTAACGCTTTTAGCTCTTGGTCAAAGACCAAGCCTTGCATAAGTTTTGACTTAGCGAGGCAGAGCGTTTTAAAGTTTAACGCTTCATGCAGTTCCATCGATTCGTGCGGCGCTAGCGTTGGCGTATTCATTAAGAAATTATCCCCTCCTTTTTTCATCAAAGTTAGAATTACCTACGCATCGGATCTTATACTAAAACGGAAATGTGGGGTCCGAATATTCCCATGTAGTCGTAAGAATATAAACAAAATCTCAACCGTATACTTATTTCTGTTTAAGTTATTAATCTTTGCTCAAGGAAGGAGGACTTACCTTGCCCAACGAAAAAAAAATTGATCTAGAAACCGAAAATGCAAGAAAACCGGCGGAAGGTGCACTTCACTCGAGCGGCAATACGCTTGAGCAGCATGCATCTAACGCGGTTTCAGAGGCGCAAACGGCTTTAAATCAGGCCATAAGCTCGATAAGTGAATCTAATGCGGCAACAAATTCACAAGCTTTGGAAACGGCTCGGCAGCAATTGACCCGAGCTGAGGAATTTTTAGATCAAGCACAAACTTCAGCAAACGCATTACGTCTGCCGGATCAGCACAGCGAATCATAAGAAGCGAAAGGGAGGCCCTTAAGGGGACTCCCTCTTTCTTTTGTTTCCTATTATTACGGGTTGGTTGTTCAAATGCCGACATTCTTCGGCACCACGCGTGGCGGCAGCAGGAGCACGGCCAGCGCAAACTGGGCGACGTCTTCGGGGCATAGCCCCACATATAGGAACGTGTCGTACTGGCTGCGCGTTCTTTTGTTTTGACGTTTCCACTCGTGTCATGGTTCCGAAGTAGATCACGCAGAACGCTCGAGTCATCAGGAATGTGAGGAAAATAGTTGCCCACGACCAAAACCAGTTCCAACGAACATACCGAATCAGATCTGTATATTGTACGAGCAGCACCTCAACTATCGTCAGTACAGTAGCGAATAATACGTAATAGCCGAATTGAATCCAGCCACTCCGATGGCTCGGATAATACGCGTTAAACACCGCGCAAGTCATCGGGTAGGCCATATATTCGTAGGTGAAGCTCGTCCGGCTAACATCGGCAAGCTCCCTTACGGGATAGGCGAGAAGTTGAAGTTCGACCACGGCATGACCAAAAAAACACGTAATATACTGTTTGAACAAAAAAGCGATCATCGCTAATCGACGTTTCTGCCGCGGGATAATGAGAATCAATAACAATGAAAGGATCCACACTGAAACGATAATGCCGTATTGCAGCAGCAAACTCATCGCTCGCTCGCCTCCTTCCTGAAAACTATGCGGTTTCTAAAGAACCAGCTCGCTAGGCCGTGGACGGATAGGAATATAATCGATAACACGATCGCCATCAAACTCCAGTGAAAACGTACATAATCCACCAAGTCGGTATATGCGGCTAGCAACCCGTCAATTAAGGTGAGCAGTGAAATCCAGGCGGCAAAGTAAAAACACTTCGTCAACTTATTCGAACGAGGTCTGAAGATATAATAAAGTCCGCTCGCAACAGGCGTCCACACCACTTTGAACGTGATATTCAAATCCGAAGCTTTGGGAAATTCACGCAACGGGTAGGCCACCAAATCAAAGTGAACGAGCAGCATCTCAACCGCCCATACCATAGCCTGACACGCAAGAAAGCACAACACAAATTCATGAGCTTTTGCTCTTGGAACAAGAAAATAGATGGTGGTTATACAAACAAACCAGACTAGCAGCAATAAACTTCGTTCGATGTTCATGGCCATAGCTTGTACAAGGAAGGAGACTCCTATGTAAGTGTACTTCTTTTTATTCATACTTTCGTGGGCGGTGATACTTAGGCAAAAAATACAACACCGTTTACTCGTTGTCCGTCATAGATTAGAACTTGCGTGGTTCCCGTAAAATTATTTTATTATCCAGGCAATTGAGCCACATTTAGTCATATAAATAGGGGAAAGCAGTTCGAAACTCTTGAGGAGGATTTATACAAATGATGTTACCGAGTGAAAAGTATTTCGGTATGTTTGAGGCGGTTTTTTTATTTTACGGAGCCATGCCTACAGGCGTTACTGTTTCTGAAACCGGGCGTATTTTCATTTGCTTTCCCAAATGGGGAGACGACGTTAAATTTACGGTGGCTGAAATCGTACACGATACATTACAGCCTTATCCTAGTTTAGACGCTAATGTGGTAAGCCCATCGAATATCACAACGTCCCTCATTAGTGTCCAAAGTGTCGTTGCTGATGGAAATGGTACGCTTTGGGTATTGGATACAGGAGCTCCTAATTTCTCAGAACCCATCAAAGGGGGGGCGAAGTTAGTTGCTGTTGATTTAAATTCAAATACTATAAAAAGGGTATATACATTTACGGAAGATGTTATCCTGCCAACCACGTATCTGAATGATGTCCGAGTTGACTTTCGTGTTGGTAAAGCAGGATATGCTTATATAACGGATTCGTCTTCTCGAGGACCAGGAGCCATTATTGTCGTTGATTTAGAAACCGGTTATGCCTGGAGACGGTTAAATGGGGCAAGTTCAACTTCGCCCGATCTCTATCTCTTACCGAAAGTTGAAGGTAAAATCCTGATGAATCGAAACCAAGACGGATCTACTTCACCCTTTAGATTGGCATCCGATGGTATAGCGATTTCCCCGGACGGCAAGATGTTGTATTTTTGTCCTCTCTCCAGTCGTCATCTGTACTCGATTTCAACGGAAGCCCTAAGAGACCGAACAATCCCGGATATGAAATTACAGTATCACGTGAAGTATTGGGGAGAAAAAGGTGCTTCAGATGGAATGATCACCGATGCAAAAGGAAACGTTTACGCTGGAGACTATGAAAACAATAGTATTCGTAAGATATTGCCGAATGGATTAATGGAAACCATCGCACATGATCCGAGAATTTTATGGCCGGATACTTTTTCAATTGGTGCAGATCAATACTTATATTTCATCGTGAACCAATTACATCGGCAGGCAAGATTTCATTATGGAAATGACCTGCGGCAGAAGCCTTATAGTTTACTCCGTATGAAAATAGACGAGCCACCTGCTCCTACCTTTTAGTAAATATTTCGCTTTACAAAGTTGACTCTAATTGCACTGAAAATGTATTTATGACTAGCTTCTGTAAGTCCCCTCCAAATGCTAAAAGGGTAGCCGTGACAGGGACGGAAACACAGACCGATCGAAAGAGGTCCGAACAGCGGATCTCTGGAATATCTTCACAATTAACTCGTCCACTTCATCAATGATTTGGCATACCTTTTCATATTCTTCTATCAGGAGTCTCAGTTCCCATTTGGCTTCCTCAGGGCAATAGTATCCCCGACTTTATGTCTGGCGAGTGATAGAAGATTTTCAGCCTTATTCCTGCCTCAGAAACCACTCGGTCTAACATGTGCTCCCCCGAATGAACAAGATCAACCAATACCGTAAAAAATATGCATTAGATCCAGTTTAACATATCCCAAATCAATGAGTAATGAGGAAGTTATGATTTAGTAAATTCAGTTAGATGGACAGCGGAGTGCTTGGAAATTGGCACGCTCCGTGCGGAGCAGGGGAAAAGCTGGAGATAACATCAAATGCTTACCTATTGCAAACCGATAGCTTCATAACAAAGATCAAACAGGCTGCCTGTGATAAACTCGGTGGCCTGTTGTGCTAAAGGGAGGTTACATTAATGATACAGTGATGGAATTTATTTATTTATTTGGATATTCAACATTAATCTATTGGACATGTGTTATTATGAATACAGGTCCGGGGAAATATTGCCCTAGACTTTTTTATTTGTATCTCTATTTTTACTTGGTCAGCTCCATTAAGATAAAGGACAGTTTTCTTCAAAATGTTATGTTGAATTTGGTGAATGCACAAATACAGTACGCTATTAAGTCACTTCTTTAAATTTATTTCTTCTGCTGGAGTAATGAGCAAGTAAATAAATGATGAATTGAATTGGGACTGAGTAGCTAAATTTCCAAATTTGCGGTTCATAAATCTTAAGCCATGTGATAAATGGTTCTGCAACGTACGAAGTAAGAAGTGCAAAAAGTATTGCTTTAAGGTAAGGATTAGTTTTAGGTTTTATTTGTATAAGAAACATTACCGAAACTGGCATTAGAGTTATATCCCATGGAAAATAAGTTGGAAGTAATGGAATAACATTAAATCTATAATGCCAAAATCCTAACTGATCCCCAAGAATGTCGAGAATAAGTGAGATAACTATGACGAAATATCCAATGTATAGAATTCGGTCAGTACTATGTTTATCACGTAAGAAAATCCAAAGTATCCAAGGAAAAATGGATAAGAATACGCCGAACCACCATAAACCTGAATAGAGAACGTATGTTTGCCAAATTTGGACTCTTTCATGAATCAATGTTTGAACTTGATTAACATTAGCGTCAATAAGTTCAATAATTTGTTTTTTTTCCATTAACTAACACTCCTTTACGGAGTTATTATTTTCAGAGTAAGGATATTGTTATACACAATGTATAATTAAACCAAAATTAAATTCTTTCTTGGGATTAAGCTAAAGGGGAACGTTTGTTCAATAAACACACCAGTGGGAGGCTGCCAGCAATCGGCAGCCTTCATTACGTTAACGGGCAGCATGAGAAACGATGCATGGTTTTTTATGTATTGAGGGAAAATACCACTAAAGGAATATAACGAAAAACAAAGGAGAATTATGATGAAAGAGGAACATCAAGTCGGATTATCATCAACTGAAATTGCATGGTTATGGTCAACTTATATCAGTGATAGTATGTCCATTTGCTTCACAAAGCATTTTCTGAAGTACGTGGAACGCGACAGGATAGATGTAAAAATGCTTCTCGAAAAAACGCATGCAGTATCCGAGAAACAAATGGAGGAAATAAGAAACATCTTCAGCAGAGAGAATTTCCCTATCCCAATGGGTTTCTCCGATCAAGATGTAAACTTATCAGCACCTTCCTTATTTTTTGATTTATTCTCGGTAAGTTATGTTTACGGAATGACTCGAATAGGTTTGGTGAACTATGGAAAAATTATTTCAAACGTGGTGCGTAAAGATATTCGACTATTTTTCTCCCATTGTCTGGAATCCACAAACGAACTGTATAACACAGCGATTGAGCTCATGTTAGAGAAAGGAATCTATGATCGCCCACCTATGATTCCATATCCAGACCATATAGAATTTATTCATAAGAAAGAATTTTTCATTTCCAAGTGGTTGGAAAAAAAGCGTCCCCTAAATGTAATAGAAATATCAGAAATGTTTTTCAATATTGAACGAAATTATTTTGGATTAATTTTACTAACAGGATTCATCCAAGTCGTCAAAGATGAAAAAATTAAGAAGCACTTAATCAATGGGAAACAATTAGCCCAAATGCAAATTGAATTTTTAAATAAGACTTTTATGAATGATGATCTCCTCGGGACTATTATGGTTAATTCCGAAATATCTACTTCCACAATTTCGCCGTTTTCCGATAAGCTGATAATGTTCCTAATTACAACGCTAAATACACAAGGTATAGCGTACATTGGACATGCTTTATCAACTTCTTCGAGGATCGATCTTGTAAAAGAGTATTCTAAAATTATCCCTGAGATACTGCAATATGGAAAAGACTCGCTTGATATCATGATTGAGAATGGATGGCTTGAAGAGGTTCCGCATACGCCTGATCGAAAGGGACTAGCAACTCAACTATAGGAACCCCATTGAGTTAACGGGACACGATAGTTAAACGGAACACGGAGCCGCTAAGCTCTACACATTATTTTTTAGATTTTAAATAACGGAGAATTTCCTTGGCGGCTAGATGGGCAACCAACTCATTCTCCGAATTGAGTTTCGCCTCTAACTCTTTACAAACTTTCTCGGAAAGTTCATTATTATCTACCGGGATTGATATTTGAAGTATGGAGTCATTCGATTTTAACTCCAAAGACTTTAATTGATACCTCGGTTTGCTAATATTATGAAGAACTGTCATCCAAAACACCCTTTCTAATTTCTAAAGCACAAGCTATATAGTTTTTCGTTGGAATTTGTGAAATTGAGTCCTTTTGGGTGTTTGAGATTCTGATTGAGGAGATTAGGTAAGTTCTCTAACATTATTATGATTTATTTGGATAATGTCATTGTTAGTATTTCTTGGTCAACCTTTCTGTACTGTGCAATCCTTCTATGGATCAAACCTGCAGGAATACTTCAGTTCCTGATCAATTTCTGCCACAATTATTTTTAAAATTCCAAGCGGAAGTCATGTTATATGTGGAAGATGGCGCAATTCTCATGATTGACAACGGATGGTTGGAAAAACCACCAGAAACAGTTGACCGTAGTAAATTCTTAAAGAAATAAGTTCTAAACCTGAGAATCGTGTTCGCTCGACGGGCACGATATTTCACAGTAAGGGAGCAGAATGCCGCGGGCTGGCAGCTGTTCCTTTTTGATTTAAGTATGGACAGGAGCTGCTGCCCCAATTCTTTATTGGAGTTGAACAAGCCGTCATCTATATCTTCAACGGGAGCTACGAGTACCACCCGAAACTGCGTAGCAATCGTTATTACGACAGCTATTTTGGAGCTTTAACATCAATTTAATCTCGATACCATCCCTCGCTCTGATCCTTTCGTTATTTCAACTAGGTTGGTATTGGATAGTTGGGTTTATCACTCTACTAGCAGGGATCGAGTTGCTTTTCGTCGAACTGCAGATCTATACGCAATATTGGTGGCGGATAGGATATATTCATGGGGTCTTCTGTTTTACTTCCCGTTGATAAAAAAGATGCTCAAGTCCTGGACCGTCCAGTTCTTACCGTTTAGGCGAGAGGAGAATCCCCTAGATTGTGACTCTACGTCTCCAGTTCTGAAACAGGTAGCCTCAGATGTAACAAACTCAGAGATACAGCTGCGTGGATAACCGTATCTCAAATGTGGACAAATTTTTAGCCTGTTTATGCTTTGATCTATATTTATTAGACCACGGGATCTTACTCTATTTCAACTTGGAGGATACTTGCACTATATGAGTAGATACGAAAAACATTTCTATACAAAGCCTGATAATAATTTTTTTGAAATGAATTCACTCCTTAGTTCGATTATAACCCCCATATTTGCATTTGTTTGGGTGAAGTTAAATCCAGAATTACCAGAACAACTTAAATGGGGTTTTATGGTATTTCCGTTACTATTCATTTCTTTTTACTGCTTAAAATACTTAAGTCAATTTTTCAGACGTAATCTGGAATATTTCCTACAGGCGGCATATTTCCTTGTTAGCTCTTTTGTTGTTTACCTTGCCTATTTTTTTAATTATTCACAATCATATTCCATTCTTCTTTCGATGGTCGTATTTTATATTGCCTTAACCTTTAATAAAATGAGCACGTTAATATACTATCTAGTGATAATCTTAGCTTTAGTGGGATTATCAATTTATTATGAAAGGGATTCCAAAAGTGGCTTGATTGTTGGCATGTGTTTATTTGTCTTCTTTGTCATTGCCATCTATAATCTATACATTCGAAACCGGGATCAGAGAGCACTTAAAGTACTGGCTCTATACGACGATGTAACGAGACTTCCCAATAGGCACTTTCTAGCTAAATTTCTCAAAACCAGCTTAGACTCTAAGCCACTAGCGCTGCTGTTTATTGATTTAGACAAATTTAAAATCATTAACGATACAATGGGACATAACTTTGGTGATTCTGTCCTGCAGAAGATTTCTAAGGAGTTAAAAGAATGTTTGCTTGAAAATGATTTTATTGCTCGGTATGGAGGCGATGAATTTATTATTGTTCTTGAGAATGCAGGGTATGACCGAGCAGAACAAACTGTACAGCAAATTATGAAACGGTTTTCCAATCCAATAAGTGTTGCAGGACAAATCATTGAGAGTACGGCCAGTATTGGAATCAGCTTATATCCAGTAGATTCTTTCGACGTCGATTCATTGATACAATATGCTGATATTGCCATGTATCATACAAAAACTCGCGGAAGAAATAATTATTCTTTCTATATGCCCGAGATGAGCAAAGTGATTTTCAGAAAGCAACAGTTGGAGAATGGGCTCAAGCGCGCGCTCCAAAATGGTGAATTTATCGTTCATTATCAACCGAAAATCGATTTAACAACCAGTGGAATTTCGGGTGCCGAAGCTTTATTACGATGGGTTCATCCCGAATTTGGGTTGGTATCCCCAAATGAATTTATTCCAATTGCAGAGGAATCCGGTATGATTATACCCATTGGAGAATGGGTTCTAGAGACGGTATGCAAACAGAGCAAGATATGGCAAAATTCCGGTTTGCCAACTATCAATATCGCTCTAAATGTCTCGCCACTGCAAGTAAAACATAATGGTTTTATCCGTTCCATTCAAGAAGCACTCAATGAAAGCGAATTGAACCCCAAATATCTTGAACTAGAAATTACCGAGAGTGTGTTAAGAGATGCTGGGGAATTAAAAATGGTATTAGATGCACTAAAGCCAATTGGTATAAAATTGGCGATTGATGATTTTGGTGTTGGATACTCTTCATTAAGTATGCTTCAGCATGTGGTGATCAATAATTTGAAAATAGATATGTCATTAATCAAAGACATACCTGAAAGTTCAAAGGCAGGAGCAATCGCAAAAACCATTATTGAAATGGGAAAAAATCTGAACTGCAATATCACTGCTGAAGGAGTAGAAACAAAGGAGCAATTCGATTTCTTGAGGAAAAATGGCTGCCATTTTGGACAAGGTTTTCTTTTTAGCCGTCCATTGGATGGAGCTGAATTTGAAAAATTACTAAGAAGTTGGAAATGACGGATTTAATCATCATCCCGTATTAAGTCGCGTATATCGCGGCTTTTTTAATATTATGACATCAAGTTCTTGCCATCCTAACGGGCAGTAGAGAGTGATAGTTCAACAAATATGAATATCAGCTGAAGCTTTGAACTCAACAGATGGGATACGCTAATTCATACCAAACACCACAGCAGCCATCAAAATGATCGGCAGCCTCATTAAGCTATCGGGCAGCGTAACAAAGATTAACCTTTTAACTAGATTACTGATAGGCGATTTGAAATAAAAGAAGCGACAGCCTTGAATCTTAAATACCCCTGGCAACCGCTGTTTAATTATGTTTCCTAGTCTTATCCCTAAATGTTATCAGATGCTTAATTTTCTCGTAGACAAAAATAGACCATCTTGGTGCTATCTTCTGAAAATCATTACCATCCTTTTCGACTTTTGGTATTGCGCCACGTAATGAATACAAAACGTAACCTTCTCTCAATTTCCTAAAAGTTATCCTTTGAATCTCCTTTCTTGTCTTGCCAGTGACATCTACGTATAAAGCATCATCTGTCATTCTTCATCACCTCAAACAACATTATCAGAGATAGGTCAAGGAATGTCACATTAAGTTTAGATTAAAAACAAATTCATACTTTTACTTCGATACATTTTTTACAGTTAAGCTAAAGGGACATGATAGTTTCATAACAAAGACCAAACAGGCTGCCTGTGATAAACTCGGTGGCCTGTGGTGCTAACGGGCAGAATAGTGATTTAATACATCTTCCAATGTACAATTTACGCATGTATATAAGCTCATATGTTGGATAAATTAAACATAAAAAGAAACCTATAAAGATCGTGCACGAATGGTAATGTAGATTAATCCTGAAATTAAGCAGGTTAAATAAATCAACATCAAATAACCACTCGATGGGTCATTTAAAGAAATCAACGAAAGACTCATTAAGGCAAGAATTACTATGGTTACAAGCGGAATGCTTACAGGGAGAAATATTGTTAGGAGGCATTAAAATGGATTTTAAACAATATTGGAATCAAATCCATGAGAAACAGGAAGAGGTAAATTCGCAGATAAGTTCTTATTGGAGTAGTTTTTCGGATATGGGTGATTGGCAATTTTGGGTAGTTACTTCCTTGTTGGTGGTACCCCTTCTATTGCTTTTCTTTATAGTAGATCGAAAAAGAATTTTTGAAATATTTTTCTTTGGATATACAGTACATATGATCTGGACGTACATCGATATTGCACTTGGAAGAACCGGTTACTTCACTCACAAATACTTTTTAACTCCTGTATTACCGAATGCATTAAATATCACCGCCTCGGTACTTCCAGTTGGTTTTTTGCTTTTGTATCAATATTGTACCAATAAGAATAAAAATTTCTATTTATACACCTTGTTGTTAAGTGCAGCTTTTGCATTTGGTTTCGCAACAATTGAAAAGTATATAGGGTTTGTTGAATTTAGAAAAGGAATGAACCAATTTCACCTATTTATTATCGACGTTGGAATAGCATATATTGCGTACTGGTTTACTAAGTTACTTCTAAAAGTAAGAGATAAGAATAATAATTGGAACCGTGAATTAAACTTTAACAATCCTTTTAAAAAGAAGGCACGATAAAAAGTGCATCAAGGTCGCCCTTACGGAACAAAACTTGAACTAACGGTGAACTATAGTTAAGGAGTTTGCTCGCTGCAACTCCTTTTTTTGTTTTTTATTAGCTGGCAGAAAAACCAATTACCATTTATTACTAAATCCATCGTCAGGAGTGACTTGTTGTAATGAACGATAGTTGAACAAATACAGCGGCAGTCTAAGACTTTATTTTTCAAGTCTTGATCTGCCGCTGTTTCATTTTTATAGTCAGTCTAATACTTATTTTTCGAAGTCTGACGATTTTCAATCCTCATAACCCCCGTTAGATCAAGTCTTTCAGTCTAGAACTTTATATTCACTGGATACTACAGAATGTTTTTATGAAGATACATGCCAATTTAGATACTTTAAAAGACGATCAGAAATTGCAATCTATCAGATTACTCGAAATAGTATTGTCGACTATTTTAGGAAAGAACAACTTCAATTGAAAACTGATCTGCCCGAATTGTCCATAGGGCAAGATGAAGAAATGAATGAAGCTGTAAAAGAGTTATCTGCATGTCTCCGCCCCATGATCCAGGGACTAACAGAAAAGTATAGGCAAGCACTTGAACTCACTGAATTAGGCGATTTCACACAAAAAGAATTAAGCGATCAGTTGGTATCTCTATCTCTGGTGCAAAGTCTAGAGTGCAGCGCGGCAGAGAGAAGATAAAAGAGCTCTTGCTTAATTGCTGTACTTTCGAGCTTGGCCGATTAGGTAATATTATTTACTACACTTCCCGTGGGACTTCAAATACAAAGTGCAGTTCATCAGATTGTTGTTAATTAAGTTTGATTTGCGTCCTTTTTTATTAACGTGCGTCTCCAAAGATGTAACACACTTTAATGATTAAGGGAGGAAGAAGAAATGAATAATCAAGTTAATGAAGATCAAGGAAAATGTTGTGAGGGAGCACCTAGCGAGGCAAACGAGTGTTGTGTAGAAGATTCTAATAAAAAAAATAATGAGCTGGGTTGTTGCAATCGTGATTTGAGTCCCGTTCTAAATAAGACTACTTCAAGCTCCTGCTGCTAGTAACTTATCTTAACGAAAGGCCGTAAATAATTTCATTTCACGGCCTCTCGATTAATTCAGAAGGTACGGAGTTAGTTAAGAAAATCCCTATTTTTAAAAGAAAGGTACTACTGCCGACCGTCTTCTTTAAAAGAATGGGGGAAAAGAACATGGCAACAGAATGGATATATCTTGAGTTTTTGGTACAATCCAAATAATCACTCATCCCATTTAAGATCATCATATGCTGTTTTCTTTTTAGTAGCATTCACTCTATAATTAGCTAATGAAATAGTATTTCCGTAATTAGTACTATCTAAAATAGCTTCTTGTTTCTTATCTATTTTTTCGTCAAACCAGTTATATAAATAAAGTGGGTCGGAAAACAATGTATCTAATGATCTTTTAACAATGTCATTATGCTTGAAATCTTTATTATTAACATTCAAAACATCCACTAGTTTGTTCTGATCGTTAGCACTGTATCTAAGTAGCCTAAATAATGCGTCCTCGTAATTTTTGCAACGATTTATCAAATCTTCTTGATTGATCTTTTTTTGATTTAATTCATCAGTCAGTTGATCATTTTTATTTTTCAATGCTTTTTCTCTTTGAAGGCTCTTCTCTAAAGCTGTTTGTAACGGTAATAAATGCTTTATCAAGTCCTCTTCTTTTTTGTATGTATCAACAATGTAATAAACATTAGCTATAGGTACATTTTGATCCAAATCAGCAACGTGATTATTTGCGAATAGTTTATTATTTTCATCGATCAATTTTCTTCCAAGAAAGTCACTTTTTCTCCAGAAATCCTCTTTAAAAAATTCATTAAATTTACCCTCTGTATATAACTCATGATTAAAACGGAACATTTCCATATAACGTATTTTCCCAGCAATACCATGTTCCTCACGGTATTTTGTAATCATGTCTTTTAGTTCCCTTATTTCAGAGTCTGAAAATACTCGAGCTTTTCTTGCCATGTAACATTACCTCTCTAACAAAACAGCACTTTTATATTTCGCTATTTGGAATAGTAGATCATGGATTTCGTTTGATGTTGTTTTTAAGCTTTGCATAATTTTGGGGTTGAACTCAGATATATCTTCAACAAGTGTTTCCTTATGTAAGTTAATCAAGAAAGCAGCTAACTCTACAACCTTATCTCGTTTAGACTTTATTATATTTAGAATCATAAATTGCACCTCTTTAGCAACTAACTCTTCAGGTTCAATCCACCATTTTGAACACAGTACATGTTCTGATGCTTCACATGCCATATTCTCATCTGTACAATAACCAATCTTCAGAGGTGATCGAAAATCTGAAAACGGTCCAGACCAAATACGTTTTTTTATATCCTCAAACTCAATTAACGATTGAGCCTCCTGTTCATCCTCAGAGAAGCTTTTTTCAAAACTTCTCATAAGTGTATCAATTTGTGAATCTATAAAGTATTCAACATGATTCACATAGTGGTATTGAGCTTGGATCGTAGAGTGCCCTCCCAAACGAGCAATTTCGATTGGAGAAACGCCTTGCATCATTAATGAAATAAAAGCAAAATGACGTGTATCATTTGGTCTTACCCTATCTGCTTTCTTAAAGTATACTTGATATTGACCATATAATATTTCATCATAAAACAATTCAATTAATTTGCTCAAATTTGAGTTTGTGAATACGTTCTTAAATATTTTTCTATAGTATCCACCAAATTTCCCACTCTTTTGTTTTTTCTTCATTTCAGCTAAATGCTCGTATGAAATGAATGTAGTGGTTGTATTATCATAATTACTAGTAGCTAGTTTATAACCATTTAAAAAATTGTACATTTCTTTTGTCAATGCGATAGTATCAGTTACGACGCTTTTACCTGCTCGTTTTTTCAATTTGGTTTTGACTTTTTTTCTAGGAAGTTTTATGTAATAGTTATTATCTGATGGATGAAGACAATCTCGGTCCATCAAACAAAACTCCGAAGGTCTCATCGGAATAATATTTGTAAGTTTCCACCAAGCATAGATTGGGAAAAAGTAATCGTTATAAATATTTTCTCCATTCTCGCTTATTTCCTTAAAATACCTTTCGAGATATGATGAAAATTTAAGAGCTTGTTTTGAAGACGGTAAACTTCTTACTTCATTCTCGAGATTTAGGTTTCGAAGAACGGGAAGCAATTTTTTATTGTAATGTTCTTCCTCCTCAGCATCAACATAACTAAGAAAGCTTAGTATAGCTTTAATAAAAATATATTTTGTTTTATCAGTTACATTTAATTTTAACAATTCCTCTTGTAGTCTTTCTGAATGTTCCTTTACAAATCCACTGGTTAATTTCAATGTCGCTAGGAGGTAAGAAAATAATGTTCTTACTGAAGCCGGTATTTGATAGGTTAAATTTTCAGCAAACCAACACTTCACCATAAGTTTGCAATCAGTTGAATTAAAATAATTATTAATAAAAATATAAGTATCAATTTCTTCGAACGAAACATATATTCGAGTATATTGATTTTCATTTAAAAATACCCAAACATCATCTTCAAATTCACCTTTTAAAAGTACATTATTTGCTCTTAAATCTTCTAAGATTTCCTGAGCCATTAACATACTACTATTTAAATCAAAAATTTCATCAATTATTTCGTAATCTTCAATATTACTCAAATCAAATTCCGCCGACATAATTTTGCCCCTAAATATTTAAGTTATGGTTTTTAAATGGTCAATTGATTCAATTTCTTTGAGAATATCTTTGTAGTCCTCAAATGCCATACCTAAAAAATTAAATACTACCTCTTTACCGAATCGTTTACACGCTTCTTTTAGTAATAGATTTCGCGAATAAAAGATGTTTGCGAGTCTCGCTTTTTCAGCAGGATACACTTGATGTTTTAATTTCTCTGAAAAGTTTTGAAGAATTTCTAGTACACTTAGTGCCAATGTTGATAAAGCATAATAGTTTGGGATTGAATACTGACAATCTAGACAACTAGTATTGGTCCCAATTTTTAAACAGTTCGGAGAAACTAAACACTGAACATGTTCTTCCTTACTGGGAAGTTCCTCGTTATATAATTTCTGAGTCAAACTTAAAATTTCATCAAAACTCATTTCAAAAAGTTTCTCCCTAATTGACTTCCTTTCTTGCTGTAGTTGATTTAAAAAGCCAGCAGTAGCTTGAATTTTGTGAATATCCCCGAATCGGTCTAAAATTGTTTTTATTTCCCTGGTACGCATATCTTTTTCTACTTTAATCATTGAACGATTAGAACGATTTACTAGCTCCATTAAATCACTATGAGAATTCTCTGACCTTCCAGTTAGTAATTCACTTAGAAGACTTGGTATATAACCAAAATAGTCTCTTGAAAATAGTTGTCTGGTAAGAAAATCAAGTTGTTCTTGTTCTAAATGGATATAATATCTTTGGGTGGTTTCTTTGTCTACATGTACTCGTAGAAATTGAGATAATTCTAAAGAAACGCCACCATCGCCATTATTTATTGCTATATAATTTAGGAAACTAAGTACTGTACGATTCATTTTCCTTGAACCAAATTTAATGTCACTATCAAAGCCCTTAAAAAAAGCATTTCTGGATCCAGTGGAAAACTTTCCATTCTTGGTGTTAAAATGAATTATCACTTTAGATCGATTGTCATTTTTATCTTTAGATTTAATTGAAGAACTATAAAACATCCTTGTTGCTAATTCACAAATTACTGCAGCTGTGGCGAAAGACTTTGCGAGATCCTTTGAATAAAAAAATTGATTAAACACTCTTTTAGTTTTGATTTTTGAAACCACATAAGATCCAGTAAACCCCGATTGAACAATTCTATCTAGAATTTTTATCGCTAATTCATCACTAAGCTCATTTTCTTCAAGCCATTCAAGACAATCTACAGAGGTACCCCTTAAGTCGATTCTCGGAAAGTTACGAACGTCACTATCTCTCCATCCATTTGTCAAATGAACTAATATGTAAAGCCAACTTGATGCATAACATTTAGATCCTCCACCTAATTTGAGATCATCAATTGCGTTTTTCTTATGAAATTCAGTTTTTCCAACATACTTGTGAATGTGTAAGTATTCATCAAAAGTATAAATTGAATTATTAACTTCTGGTTTCCCATTCTGCATTCGCTTGGGATTGATAATATCAGTTAATTTAAATATTTTAGTTCCATTTTTTTCTCGGATTTGATCATATAATTGAACTATAAAATAGTAGATAAATGCTCCATACATGTTGGGAATTTTTCCAAAGAACAAATTAATATCATTAGCATAAAAATTATAAATTTCCTTTTCCTGCGTGAAGTTAATAAGCTCCTCAGTGATTCCAACTAAAATATTGACATAAGTATCGATATCTGATCTGTTTCTTGTTTTTAAATCTACGCGAACATAATCGTCCCAGAGGTTTCCAGTATTCGTAGCCTCTTCAGAAAATGATAGCATTTTAAATTTGATTCTATGGGCATAAGTCTCATAGGGTTCTTCAAATGAGGCTAAATAAATTATTTTATCTTGATATTCTTTAATAATATTATTTACTTCCGAACGTTTATAAAGATACATGGAAAAAGGAACGTGACCATTAACTAAAGTTGGAGTATCGATTCGCTTTTCTTTATCCATCAATCTCATAAGATTATCAAATGTAATAATTCCATTCGCTTCGCGTTCACAAAACTCAAGTAATTGCTGGTTAGAGAAATAATTTTGTAATATATCATCTTGCTTTATTTTGAGTCTATGGATATCACTTTTCAAAAAATAAAATGTTCTTTTTATTTTAATTCTTTTTAATTCCTCTTCTTTTATTATTTGATTAAATAATTCTCTATACCTCTCATTGACATTTAGGATTTCCTTCGCTTCTTCCGTTGTATAATACATACTTATACTTTCTTTTTCTTCAATGACTTCATTGATTAGAAGATCTACAGCGGTTTTACTATATAAAGTTGAATTTATTCTGCATAGAGACGAAACTATAGCAGGGGCAGATATAGTCGTTATTCTCTTGTCTTTTCTAACTTTACGGATGAAAGTATCATCATTTAGAAAATCACTCAGTTTTTTATTGAAAACTTCTTTCAATTGCGAGGATGAGTAATAATTCTTAGAAATGTATTCTTGTTTCTTCTTTATTTGAAAAATATCTTCTTTTGCAAAATACTTTGTACCATACTTTTCAACAAATTTTGGTTCCAAATCTTCTTGTTGTTGAATGATGCCCCAAATATGCATACTGATGATACCGAGGCATTCCCATACTTCCATTAAAGAAAAGTAATTCTCAAATCGGTTCTCCCCTAATCGGGTTTTAAGTTGTTCGATTTCTTCCCTAAGAAAGAAATTTTCTTTTTTTCCAAATAAATTTATTTTTCCTATTTTCTCTTTTTTTTTGATTTTTCTCCAAGTAGATTCTGACAAGTTTAATATTTCCAAAACTTTTTCTTGTGTGTAATAATTATCAGTACACATTCTTGCTTTTAGATTAAGAATTTCTTCTTTATAAAAAAAAATATGTTTCGAACCATCTACTCTCTTAAACCTAACGATATTTTTTTTTTGCAATATTTGTAGATACGACCTTGAAATACAGAGTTCTTTCATTACTTCTTTTGCTGTAAAGGAATCATTTATTCCCATTGGATACATTATCTCTAAACCTCTCTATATTTTTGATTTCTCCAAGTGAATCTTGCTCTAATTTTGCAAATTCATTTATATAACCTCTGATTTTTTCTATAGTATGTTTTTCATCTACATATGAGAGAGCCGACATGATATTTCTATCGCCTCTTGCTAAAGCAATTTGTGTGACTGACAAATGCATATCTATTAAAAAGTTTGTATATATACCTCGACCAATGTGGGTAGACCATCTGTAGTTTTGTAACAATAAATAATCTTCATATCTATTATTTGAAAGAAGTTTCTCAAGAAAGTAATTCTTAGCCTTTGTAAACCGTGAGTAATAATCATCTTTTGATAAAGGTAGAAAATCTGAATTAACAAACAGTGCATATTTATTTTTATGTTTACTAACATGGCTTTCATTTCTTTTCAAATGCTGCTCGTAAACTGCCTTAACTAGGCTACTTGGTAAGATTTGTTGATTACGCGGTCTTTTTACTTGCAGCCCTTGATGTGATGCTAAATGAGGAAATAAGGTATTCTGCCGATCCTTTATCTTAACATGTAAAATTCCATCACTTTGTTGTTCAACTGAACCTTTTATTAAATTAAGGACCTCGCCAAGTCTTAATCCACCATAGATTTGCAAACATACCGCTAATGCAATGTCTGGACAACTTTCCCTTACAGCATTTATAAACTCCGGAACTAAATGCTTTCTATTTCTTCCGAAATCTTTTAATTTATTTAATGGTTCATAATCCTTTTTCGGAAACTTTGTATTTAAATGAGGGGAATTAAAAATAGGTAATCTTTTTATTTGTTTGTTCCTTCCGACAATATATTTGATTTCGTATTTCTCATCTATTAATTTTTGTTCTTGTAAAAACTCATAAAAAGTTTCTAAATAAGTTTTATCATAAGAAACTGTTGAGTATTTAAGTTTTAAGGACGTTCTATACGTAATATACGAACTGAAATGCTTTCGTTGTAATCCCTTCAATCCAAGATCTTTTAAGCTATTGAACCGATGGTTATTATTGTCTATTTCTAAATTAATATAGTTAAGAAATCTCACAACTGCATATGCAGCATTTTTTTGATGAGATTGACTGTATCCTTCGTTATCATATTTAGCAATAACATAACTAGTAAGAGGGTGCGGCAAAGTAATTTTTCTGACAGTATCCTTAACAGCTATAAAAATTGCTTTATTTTTTGAAATTCTAAGTTCTCCATTCCTCCATTCGAATTCTTCAATTGTCTTTTCTCGAACCACAAATTTATAATTGCATACCATATGAATTAATCGAAGCTCCTATTCCGTATGTTTTAAACATTAATTTAAATAATATTATCAAATTAATCCCAAAAAAAATAGATTCGGGATTTATATTAAACCCCATAATAGCGCAATTAAACTGGGTATATGGATGTTTCTTTACTTAAATTATTATTAATCCCATTATACCCAACACAACTTATTTCCGTGTACTGGAAGAAGGATATGAGGCTGTTATTGCTTCACCGACGAAAAAAGTGCTTCATACCGTCGTCCATGATTTTATCGATGGCTGGGAGACCTACACAGAGAAGCCGGGGCATTTGCTGCCGTCACACATCGCTTTTGCTGATGTAGATCCAAGCCAGTATGATGGGCTTATCATTCCTGGGGGCAGAGCGCCGGAGTACATTCGGTCCAATGAGCATGTTCCGCGCATTCTTCGCCATTTTCTTGAAGCTGACAAGCCGCTTGGCGCTATCTGCCATGCTGCGCAAGTATTCTCCGCGTTGAAAGATAACCATTACTTTGAAGGCCGTACGATGACAGCCTATACGGCCTGCCGATTGGATGTCGAGCAACTTGGAGCTACGTATGCGGCGGAAACGCTGCATGTGGATGGGAAATTAGTCTCGGGCCATGCTTGGCCAGATTTGCCCGGTTTCATGCGTGAGTTTTTGAAATTAATCGCAAAATAATTTACATAAAAGAGGGAGGATCGCAGCCGTAAAGGTTGGGGGGCTCCTGAACGATAAAAGACCAGTCCAAACACGTAGGTGTTAGACTGGTCTTTTTCGAACTACTTAGAGGAACTACGATCCTCTATTTCGCAGCAAATCGGCATCATGCCTACAGCGAGGGAACCACGATCCTCTATTTGGCCAGCTTCAACTCAAATATAGCCATTTGGCGGAGATAAGACCCTGTAGTTCCGCTCATACACCAAAAGCACCGAATTCCGCTCGAATAGCGCCCTACAGTTCCCCTACAAGGCGAATTCCAATCGCCCGCTCCCTCCCCACGAAGCAAAAGAGCTGCTACCCAAGTAACAGCCCCACATGCGCCAACTACTCAATGAGCAGCAGGCATTGATAACCACCGAACGAAATATCCTCCATATTCGCAGCCTGCGCATATCTGATTTCCGAGAGAAGCACGTTCTCGCGCAAAACATGATCAAAGCGCTCAATCGCAGCTTGGAGAGGAGCATCAACATGCAGCGTCAGAATGACGCGTTTTTCAATCGGCAAATCCAGTTTCTTGCGATAATCCTGAATGCCGCGGATGACCTCACGAACAAGACCTTCCTGTTCCAGCTCCTCCGTTAGGTTCGTATTCAACGCGACGTTGATTTGGTACCCTGTTGCAGAGGCAAATCCTGCTTTGCCTTGCTTTTCCACAAGCAGCTCATCCAGCGTAAGATGAATGGCTTCGCCGTCTATGTTGACGTCCACATAACCGCTGTCGACGGCCTGTTTAGCTTCAGAAGCAGAAAGCTGTTTCAAAGCATTTTGCAGAGGACCGACGAATTTGCCATATTTCTTACCTGCCGCTTTCAAATTCAATTTCAAATAATAATCGACGAAGGTGCTTTCACTCGTCTCCAACCGAATCTGTTTCACGTTAATTTCATCTCGGATGATGTCTACGAACCGGCTCAGATTAAATTCACGGTCCAGTGAAACGATCAGCTCCGACAAAGGTTGGCGTATTTTGATTCCGACCTCGTTGCGTGTTTTGTGCGCCAGCTCAACGATTTGCCGAGCCGTGGCCATATCGCTTTCAAGTGTCGCATCGATTGCGGCTTCGTTCACTTTCGGGTAATCAGCCAAATGAACGCTTCCTTCACCGCCAAGGTTACCGAAAATATCCTCCGCGATAAGCGGGATATAAGGGGCAACCATCTGTGCTAAGGTGACTAGAACTTCGTGCAGCGTTTGGTAGGCGGCGATTTTATCTTCGGTCATTTCACTGCCCCAGAAACGGTCGCGAGAACGGCGAATGTACCAATTGCTCAGCTCATCCACAAAAGCTTCCATCTGCTTGGCCGGGTTCATAAAATCGTAATCCTCCAGCCCCTTCACAACGTTCTGAAGGGTTGTGTTCAATCTGGAGAGTATCCACCGATCTAACTCGTTCTTTGAAGCTTCCTGCGGATGGTCTTCGGCATTGTATTGATCAATGATGGCATACAACGAGTAAAAAGCATGTGTATTATTGATCGTATCTACGACTTTAGACTTCGCTTCGGCTACAATTTGCTTCGAGAACCGCTTGCTGTTCCACGGTGCACTGTCTGCAAGCAGAGACCAGCGGAAGGCATCCGCACCGAATTCTTCAATGATTTCCCAAGGGTCAATCACATTCCCTTTGCTCTTGGACATTTTCAAACCATTCTCATCTAATACATGACCGGTTGAAATTACCCCTTTGTAAGGCAGCTTTCCATTATACAAGGTAGAGACGGCCATCAAGCTGAAAAACCAACCGCGCGTTTGGTCAATCCCCTCGCAGATCATATCGGCAGGATACTGATCCGCGAATTGTTTCTCGTCACCGAACGGATGATGATACTGGGCGAATGGCATCGAGCCGCTGTCGAACCACACATCGATCACTTCCGGCGTCCTTTCCATCGTTCCGCCGCAGGAGCAGCGCAATTTTACAGCATCTACATAGGGCTTATGGAGCTCCAGACTGTCATCGATCGGCGTGATGGATTTCTCATACAGGTCTTTTCTGCTGCCTGGCGCATATTCTGCGCCGCAATCCTGACAAAGCCAGAGGTTGAGCGGAGTGCCCCAATACCGGTTTCGACTGATATTCCAATCGACAAGCTCCTCAAGGAATTTCCCGAAACGGCCTTCGCGGATATGGGACGGGTACCAGTTGACTTGGCTGTTGTTCGCCAGGAGTTGGTCCTTCACAGCCGTTGTTTTGATAAACCAGCTTTCCATCGCATAGTAGAGAAGAGGAGTTTTGCAACGCCAGCAGAAAGGATAGCTATGTTCATAACGTTCTTTGGCAAACAATAGACCGCGTTCCGACAAGCTTTTGACAATATCCACATCGCAATCCTTCACAAAACGTCCGGCAAAGTCGACGACCTCATCCGTATACCGTCCGGCAAGATTCACCACATTTACGAAATCCAGGTTATGCTGGCGGCATGTGCGGTAGTCATCCTCCCCGTGTGCAGGCGCAATATGAACGATACCGGTACCACTTGAGTCACTGACGTAATCGGCATCGACAACGATATGCCCTCGGGTCACCGTGATATAGCCAAAAGGCGGCTCATAGGAGGTCCCGACGAATTCCGCCCCTTTGTGCGTAGATAAGATCTCATAGTCCTCTTTCAATACTTTTTCGGCAAGATTTTTGGCAATGACGTAGACCTTGCCGTTCTTTTTGGCTTTCACATAATCAATGTTCTTGTTTACTGCAAGTGCAACATTCGCTGGAAGTGTCCACGGAGTCGTCGTCCAGGCAAGGAATATTTCCGGCCCTTTCGTGCTGCGAAACTCGACGGTCGCGCTCAAATCTTTGACATCCTCATAACCTTGAGCCACCTCGTGCGAGCTGAGCGTCGTCTGGCAGTCTGGACAATAGGGGCTGACCCGGTGTCCCTTGTAGAGGAGTTCTTTTTTATGAATTTCGGATAAAATGTGCCAGACGGTCTCGATATAATCATTCGTTAAAGTCACATAGGGATGATCCATGTCTGTCCAGTAGGCGATTGCTTCTGTCAATTCGCGCCACTGCTTCTCGTATTCGAAGACGCTGACTTTGCACTTCTCAACAAATTCGGCTATGCCGTACTTCTCGATTTCCTGTTTTCCCGAGATGCCCAACTGCTTCTCCACGCCAAGCTCAACGGGAAGGCCATGTGTATCCCAGCCGGCTTTTCGCACGACACGGTAACCTGACATGGTTTTGTACCGGCCGATAAAATCCTTAATGACACGTCCGAGCACGTGGCCGATATGCGGCTTTCCGTTGGCTGTAGGCGGACCTTCATAGAAGACGAAGTTCGGTTTATCACTCCGATGATCGATCGATGCGCGGAATGTTTCGTTTTGTTGCCATTGATTCAGGATGCGCAGCTCGCGGGCCCTTGCTTTTTCTTTTACATCTACTTTTCTCATACAGATCATCCTCTCCAATTTTAAAATAAAAACAAAAAAATCCCGTCCCATAAGGGACGAGATTGTATCTCGCTATACCACCCTTGTTCCGATTGATCCCTAACTCGATCCTCGGCACCTCCGCCAACGTACCATCATACGCGCCCCATATAACGGCAGGACCCCGGGTCAGCTTACTTAAGTAGCTTCAGCTTTCCTTCTCGGAGAGGATTTTGGGCTAAGTCTTGAACGTTGGCTTTCAGCACAGGGCCAACTCTCTGGGGAACAAGGGATTAGCTTACTCGATCTCGTCAATGAATTTACTCAGAACTTTCAATTAATTCATTTCTACACCTTTTTCGGTAAATTGTCAAATGAATCAGGAAAAAAGGGCATGCATCCGAATCTTTATTTATATCCAGACTTTACCAAGAATTTCCTCTTCCCGGATGGGATAATGGCTATATCAGTTAACTTAAATGAGATGGAGGTCATCCAACGTGTCAAAGTATACGATTTACCCGATGCGTCAACCGGACGATTATGCGGCTGTAGCACCCTTGCTGAATTTGATTTGGTCAGAGCCGACAACAGCTGAACGGCTGCAGCGAGATGAGGAAAGCATTCCCCCAGGCAAGCTGCACTACAATGAGGACGGCGAACTGATGGGATGGGACCGTCCCAAATGGGTTGCGGAAGACGAACACGGGCAAGTGGTCGGTTACGCGATGGCCTGGCGAGCGCCTTGGACGGAGCCCGGAGCCTTAAGTCATACGCTTGTCGTTCACCCGAAACATCGCGGGGTTGGGATCGGAGCAGCCTTATTCAATACGCTCCATCAATGGGCTGCCGAGGTCAGGGCATCACGATTAATTGACTACATGAGAGAAACGGACGAGAGATCGCTTGCTTTTGCGGAACGCCGAGGCTACGTCAAGGAGCGCCACACGTTTGAGTCCGTGCTGAACTTGGCATCGTTTGATGGCGGCTCACTGCATGATGCGATATACCAAGCGCAGCAGACGGGGATTCGCTTCGTTACGTTAGCGGATGAGCCAGGGGATGTTAGCGAGAACAAGCTTTATGAGTTGTACAAAACCACCCATCCGGATATACCCGGCTACTCCGGCAGCTTTCCATGGTTCGAAGAATGGAAAAAGTGGACCATCACGCAATCCGGTGTACGCCCGGAGTGGATACATATCGCCAAGGACGGCGATCGTTACGTTGGCGTTGTCACCCTCCAGCAGAACGAACAAACACGGGCGATGTATCACGAGTTTACAGGCGTGCTGTCGGAATACCGGGGCCGCCGCATCGCACTTGCTTTGAAGTTGCTCGGCATACAAACGGCGACGGCATGCGGTGTTCCTTATTTAAGAACACACAACGATTCCATGAACGCCCCCATGCTGCGAATCAACCGTGATCTGCTTGGTTTCCGTGCGGAAGCCGGGAGTTATAAGATGGTGTGCGAGCTCAAGTGAGAGACCACGCTACTTCATGCTGCCACTCAAACAAAAAGCGCATTCATCCCATAAAGTGAATGCGCTTTACGTTTATATGATCACCCATGAACCCTTAACTTCTTCTTGATTTTTGCTGCGAGCAATTCAAGCAAGATAGCGAATGCCAGGATGAGATACGTGATAGCTCCGATTTCCCTCACATCATAATAAAAGGAACTGGCCATGAACATATCAAATCCGATGCCCCCCGCTCCAGCTGCTGCTCCCATCGCCAGAGCGACGGCGAAGTTGATCTCAAATCGCATAAACGTCCATGAGATCAAGTAGGAGACGGACGATGGCAGCACAGCCTGAAACACGATTTGCCACCAATTGGCGCCGCTCGCTTTCAACGCTTCAATGACCCCTTTGTCCAGTTCCTCGAACGATTCCGAGTACGCTTTAACGAGATAGCTGATGGAGTGGAAAGTCATTCCGATGACAGCCGCGACACTTCCGAGTCCAGCTGCAACAGCAAAAATTAAAACCCATAGAACGGTTGGAACCGCGCGAATAAAAGCGACTCCGGCTTTAATGACGATAGATAGTTTAGGATTGGATAAATTGCGAGCTGCCAACAAGCCGAGGAACAGGGCGATGATCGAGCCGAACAACGTCGTCAAGAATGCAAGCCCCAATGTAATGGTCAACTGTTTAATAGCCTCAAAGAAGGTAATATGTTGAAAAAGCGGTTGAAAAAACATGGTTTTAACCGTTTGAGCCGTTAAAGAGGCGGCTTCTACCAGGTTAATATCCTTATAGTCAAAAGTAACAAATGCAAAAACTGTCAATAGAGCCAGAGCAGCTAATGTCAGCCGGATCACAAAAGACTGTTTGTTAAAGGGTTTCTTGGGACTCACACTCTTGATGTCATTCCAGCTGGTGTCTTTGTTAGAGACAGCTTTCAACGATTCTTGAAGGTCCATTTTACAAAATCACCCTCCTAACATACGTAGAAACCGATTCGATGGCAAAAATCGCAAGGACGATAACGATAACGACCAGGGAGGCAGAGCTGTAATTAAGACCTTTGTAATAGAGGCTGAAAAGAAAACCTATGCCGGTCCCCGTCAAGATGCCGATTAATGTGGCCTGACGAATGTTGGTTTCCACCATGAAGAGAACCCAGCTGAGCAATTGCGGAATACTGGCAGGAATGACGGATTGAAAAATGATGGGAAAATAACCCGCCCCCGTCGACCTTAAAGCTTCGACTGAGCTGTTGCTTACTTCATCGATGGATTCCATGAATGCTCTTGTTAGAAATCCGAATGAGCCGAAAAAGAGTGCGAAATATCCGGTAAGTACATTTTGCCCGAAAGAAATTAACAAAATCATGGACCAAGCAGCCACATCAATGTTACGAAACAGCGTTGCGATTGAACGGCTTACAAAGCTGAAAAATCCGCCGACGCCTGTCGTATGGGAACCCGCAATGGCGAACAACAAGGCAAATACGGCTGCAACGGCGGTTGATGCTATAGACACTAGAATGGTCTCCGATAAACTGCTAATGATGGCGGGAAGCCGCTTCATCGCTTTGTCATTGGGATAAAAATTGGCGGCCGCCCACTCGGCTGCTTTCGGTATAGAAGTAAAACCTTTGATGACGTTATAGTCTGTAACTAGGATCGCGAGTAGCGTGATTACCAACAGAAAAGCACAGAAGAGCAGCGTGTTCATGCGCTTTTTCGCAAAAAAGTTATCCCGCATATTTACCCTCCAGCTCCTCGGCATGCTCTTCAAGCTCCGAGCCGTAAATCAGGGAAAGCTGATCGCGTTTAATCTGTTTCGGTGAACCATTGTAGACGATAGCTCCCTTGTTCACACCAAGGATTCGATCCGAATACTTCAGCGCTACATCCACCTGATGCAAGTTAACAATGACCGTGATGCCCATTTTGGTAGAGATCGTACGCAAGTAATCCATAATGACTTTCGAGGCATTCGGATCCAAGGAAGCAATCGGCTCGTCGCACAACAGCATCTTAGGATTTTGCACGAGCGCGCGGGCAATGCCAACTCTTTGCTTTTGTCCACCGCTTAACTGGTCACAACGCTTGTACACCTGATCTTCCAACCCGAGAATACTCAGAATGTCAAAAGCCTGCTTTTTCTCTTCCTTGGAATAAAGCCCCAGAACTCCCTCTAACGTTGACTTGTAGCCAAGACGTCCGTGCAGGACGTTCTCGACTACGGTCAGCCTGTTCACCAAATTGTAATGCTGGAACACCATACCCATTTGCGTTCTCAGCCGTTTTAATTCGTGCTTCTTGAAATTCATAATGTTCGCGCCATCAAAAATGATTTCTCCGCTGCTTGCGTCAATCATCCGATTAATACAGCGAAGGAGAGTTGACTTGCCTGCTCCGGAAGGTCCGATAATGGAAAGGAACTCCCCTTCCTTCACAGTGAAATTAACATCTGATAACGCTCTTGTATCCGCACCGTACTGTTTAGAGACCTGCTTGAATTCCAGTAACGTTGTCATGGTTGCTCCCTTAATCCATTAGTTGATTCGTGATAACATTAGTTGTTGGACAGCATTCTAACCGGACCGAAAAAGGCATCATCTACAGGCAGGAATTTCTCTTTGCCTGATTTTTGTTTGAATACGCCGGCATCTTTGGAGTCTTTAGGCAAGAAGATTTTCGGGTTTTTCGTTACAGCATCCGATGTTAAAGCATCTTTCAATTTTTTCACATCATCCGCGCTGACCGTGCTTGTGTTAATAGCAAGCGGGGAGTTCAATACCGGCGTAACGGATATGAGACTAAATTCTTTACCAACTTGTGTGTTAAAAGGTTCCGCTGCTCCTTGTTTCACTTTGTATACCGCTCCTGGCGTATTGGCCGTTCCTGAGCTCACTTCCACATAGTTAGCCACGCAAGTATCACAGAAAGCAGCTACGTCAGCTTTACCTGTTAACAAATTGACCGCCGCTCCTTGATGAGTGCCTCCGAAAAGAACTTCACTAAAAAACTTGTCTTTGCCACCTTGAAGCAGATCATCAACCGTTAACTTCTTATACTGGTCTTGTTTACTGAAATAGTTAACGATATTGGCAGATGGTACTTTAAATCCGGATGTAGAAGAGTTCGATACGAATGAGAACTTTTTGCCGGCAATTTTATCGATAGCAAATGCATTGCCATTTTTATAAGCACTTTCTTCACCTTTACGTACGCCTAACCAGCTATAGTAAACAGCGTCTTCCAATGTGCCCGACTCACCGCTTGGAACAACCAGAGGCTGAACCTTGTTATTTTTTGCATTGGCTTCAACGTAACCTTGCGGCCCCATATACGCTAAATCCGCACCACCGCTAGCAATAGCTTCAATCGCGATGATGTAATCCGTCGTTGTCTTGTGCTCGACTTTTTTACCCGTTGCTGCTGCAACAGCTTTTCCTATTTCTTCACGTGCATCTTTCAACTCGGCACCGGATTCATTGGGATACCAAGCAATTGTGATGGTGTCTTTTGTTTTGACAGGCGCTGCTGCACCCTTGGAATCTCCTGCTGCTTTTGTACCGCAACCTGCTGCCACGGCAACTAAAGATAAAGAAATGATGAGTGTTAATATTTTTTTCATTTGAAAAAATCCTCCTATTATTCCTATTTTATCCTAGGTTACCACACAATTGTTTTCAGAATATTCTGTCTAATTTAAGAGATTGTAAACTTGTCCTTCTTCTCTGCTGTGTAAAATCGGCCATCCCTGATCTGATACTCCCGGTCACACAGATTGTCCATGAATTCCAGGTCATGAAAAATACCAAGCATCGTAGTGCCTTGCTTCATCAACTGCTCGATCAATTGTTTCACTTTCAGTTTGGAACCGTGATCAAGGCTCGCCGTCGGCTCATCGAGCAGAAGCAATCTCGGGCGCTTAACCATCGCTCTCGCAATATTTAACCGCAGCTTCTCGCCTCCGGAAAAAGTGGCGGGATAGCTGTCCCACAGGCTGCGGTCAAGCTCGAAATGCTCCAGCATCTTGATCGTCTCCGCCTCCGCATACTGGGCGTCATCGCCCATCTCCACAATGGCATTATGGACCAGCTCCCGAGCTGTCGTACGCGGCATGACGCTAAGAAATTGCGACACATAGCCAATTTCGTGTTTGCGCAACTCGATGATTGTCCGTTCGGGAGCGGCAGCCAGATCAATGCGGCCGAAACTCTCCGAGTTGTACCAAATATGTCCCGCATGAGGCAGGTAGGTACGGTAGATGCATTTCAGAACGGTGGATTTCCCACTTCCGCTTTTCCCGGTAATCCCTATGAATTCGCCTTCTTTCAGAAACAAGCTCACATCTTCAATCGCAGAAATTTGTTTGTTTAAATTATGCAGGGTAAAAGATTTGGACAACTGTTCTATCGACAGCAAATTTCCCATGCCATCACCTCCTGTTAGATCCTGTAGTTCGTTTTCTGAATCAGCTTTCCGTCTACCAAGACGGTGGTCACAACTGGAAAATCATCCGGCTCCAATCGCTCGATGATCAGCAGATCTGCCTTTTTTCCTTCCCGGACGGAACCATATTCCGCATCAATGTTAACGGCCTGCGCCGGATGAAGGGTCACGAGTTTGAACATTTCGACCAGGTTCTGCCTGTTCGGTCCTGCCAGTTGGAACACAGCGTGAAGCATTGCTGCCGGGTAATAGTCGCTGCATAGAATATCGATGCAGCCATCATCAATAGCTTCAGCTGCAGATAAGTTGCCGCTATGCGAGCCGCCAAGAATGACATTGGGAGCGCCGGCTACGGTATGCAAACCTTTCTCTTTCGCTTTGCGGGCGATGTCGAGCGTGATTGGGAATTCGCTGATGGCGGTGCCAAAGCTTTTCACCAAATCCAATTTCTCTACCGAATCATCATCGTGCGAGGCAATGGCGATGTTGTGCGCTCTGGCCATCTCGGCGATATCCCGAATGGCGTCTACCGTCATTTTCTCTTTGGTCTGATGGTTGGCGATCAACACGGCGATATTCTCATCGGACATTGTGTCGTAACCGAGAACCGTCTTTTTGTACACTTCGAGATCCCTGTATTGCCCTTGTCCAGGCGTGTGATCCATGAAAGAGACCAAGTGGACCTTCTCTTCCTCAATGTAGCTCTTCAAGTTATCGATCTGATCCAGATTATCGATTTCGAATCTGGCATGAAAGCGATGGCGAATCAAATGCTTGCTGTTATGCGTGCTATCGATCAAATCGATGAGCTTCCGTACATTTTCAGGCTCCCGAATCGGACGGTACTTGTAATCAACGGATTTGAAAATGGACAAAGAGTGGTACATCGTCGTAATGCCATGAGAAATAAGCTCTTTCTCTGTTTCGCGCAAACCAATTTTAAAATCGATAAGTGAAGTTGGCCTAGGTGCCGTCATATGCTCAATGTAATCGGAGTGAATGTCAATCATCCCCGGAGTCACGTAACCTCCGCCAGCATCGATGACTTCTATGCCACTCACTTCCGCAATTTCACCTTTGGGGGCAATTCTAGCGATTCGCCCGTCTTGGACCAATAAATCATACCCCTCCAAAAGCTCTTCTTCCGTAATAATGATGCCGTTCGTTAGTAGATACATCATAAAGACCTCCACTCAGGGGATTCGTTATAACAGGGAATGAACCAACTGTTGTGTATACGCATGTTGTGGATCTTCCAGGATTTGGTCCGTCAGGCCCTGCTCAACGACACGGCCGTCCAGCATCACCATCGTCCGATCTGCCAGCATTCGGATCACGCCAAGATCATGCGAGACTAGCAGCATGCTAATCTTCAGCTCTCTTTGCAGGTGCTTGATTAAATCCAACACATTGGCCTGTACGGATAAATCAAGTCCGGTTGTCACTTCGTCCAGCAATAAAATCGGTGGGTTATTCGACAAAGCTTTGGCAATTTGAACGCGCTGCTGCATACCGCCGGAGAAGTTTTTCGGTGCTTCCTTCATCCGGTAAACCGGAATATGAACCTGCTCCAGCAGCTCGCTTCCCCGGGACTCCATCGCGCTGACCGAACGATTTCCTGCTGCAATCATTTTTTCCGCAATATTACCGATCGAGGAGAAGTTCATCCGCAAGCCCATAACGGGATTTTGATACACCTTGCCCATGAGATGATTGCGTATGTGTTTCTTTTGCTGGGATGATTCCTGAAAAAGGTTGTTCTCTCCATCTTTGTAAGGCTGAAGGAAAGCCTCGCCTCCGGACACTTCCTGATCGAAGTACAGACATCTCATCAGTGTCGATTTACCGCTGCCGCTTTCGCCTACAATTCCAAGAACTTCGCCGGGGTATAGATCGAAAGTGATGTCCTGGCACGAATAGACGGTACCGCAAGCCCGGCAATAATTTCTCTCCAGCTGTCTGGTCTCCGGGTTGCTGCATACTTCACAGCCTGAACCGAATTGTTTATTTAAATGATTAACACTCAAAATAGGGGTTGCAATTGCTCCCATCCTCATGTCACCTCTTCCTCTTTAGAGCGATTATGGATTCATTCGTTCTAAGCAATAACTTGTATCATTACATTGATAAAAAGTTTCATCTGTTTCGGCGTCATAGAGCTCATCCATAAAGACATCTTGAGCTCCGCATTGACGGCAGCTTTGACCTGGAAATGACTCCGGTTCGAAAGGAACATCGTCAAATGCCAAGGAAACCACTTGCGTGTACGGTGGAACGGCATAGATTTTTTTCTCGCGTCCCGCACCCAGCAAAATTAAAGCTTCGGAGTAGTTCATCTTCGGATTGTCGAACTTCGGAATCGGGCTTGGCGCCATGACATAGCGGTCATGCACCATCACCGGATGATCCGCACCTGTGGATACACTGCCGTATTTCATAATTTGCTCGAATAACATCAACCAAGCTCCGCTATAATCTTTTTCCCCGTGCAGGCGTTTGGTTTCCAATTCACTGGATTCGTACATCCGGAGAGGCTCCGGCATCGGAACTTGCAGCACGAGGATTTGCCCTGCATCCAGCGGGATTTCCGGAATACGGTGCCTGGATTGGATTAGCGTAGCATCCTGCGTTGCGTCTACCGTAGGAACACCCGTTGTTTTGTCAATCAACTTCTTGATGCTGACGGCATTCACCGATTCATCCGATCCTTGATCGATCACTTTCAGTACGTCGCTTTTCCCAATTAAGGACAACGTCAGCTGTAAACCCCCGGTTCCCCAACCACGTCCGATTGGCAGTTCACGGGAAGCGAAGGGGACCTGATAACCCGGAATCGCTATCGCTTTCAGCGTAGCCCGGCGGATCTCTCTCTTGGACCCTTCATCCAAAAACGCAAAGTTATATTGGATTCGCATCTGCCTTACACCTCCTGGCCTTTGCCCACTGGGGTTTTTCTCGTCTTACGAACATCGTTAAGCTTCGCTTGGAACGTAACATAGTGCGGCATTTTCAAGTGAGAAATGAAACCTGTTGATTCGACAGAATCGATATGGAAAAGGACAAACTCCTCGTTTTGCGTAGGGATCGACTTATCGCCTTTTTCGAGGCTTTTATCCAAAATGCTCATGGCAATGGCTTTCGTTTCATTTTGTCCGTAACAGAGACCGTATCCGAATTCAAGCTGCAGCTCTTTCCGGCCATTTTCCTTTTCGACCGTTACTGGCACGAGCATTTCTACCTCAGTTACCTTGATATCACCGATAAAATAAGCTTCATCCTCTTCACCGGACTTCGTGAGCGGACTGTCGATATATACGGGAAGCTCTCCGACGCGCAGCTCTCCGACTGTAGGATGGACCATGCCATATCCACGAATGACTGCATAGGCCAGTGAAGTAACGGCTCCCGTCTGTCCTCGTGTCAAAACTTGCAGCTTCTCACTCCGTGTTGCAGGAAACGTAAGACTAGTCCGGGTAACATCATCCGGTTCTGTTGGATCCATTGGACATTCGGCAATAAGCCCTTCTTTCCTCAAGTAATTGAGCACTTTGGGAAATCGCCCGTCATTCGTATCAGTCATCTCTTGAGCCGTGATTTGTTCCGCTTTGCGATATTCTTCCAACCATTGCGCCACAGTTTCTTCTGTCTCATCGACCAGGTCGAAGTCCAAAAGCCTATGGGAATAATCCATGGAAGCACCTAGTATTTGCCCGCCGGGAATATCCTTGAACGAAGCGGAAATCCGTCTTTCCACCCGCATCTCCTCCGAGTGCACAGTTCTAGAATAATGCTTCCGAGGCAGCGTAGAACGATAGGCACGGAGCAGGAAAACCGCTTCCTCCGGGTTACCTTCCGCTTGCTTAATCGCCAGGGCCGCAAGTTGTTCGCTGTACATGCTGCTTTCTGACATAACCTGATCAACGAGCCCTCTCATTCCGGCTTCAATCGCAGGCACATCCAGCACCTTGCCCTGCCTCAACCGTTCATATTGGATTCGTTGCAAAGATTGTTCAATTGCGCGTGTTCCACCTTTTACCGCTACATAACCCATCGTTTAGACTTCCTCCTTCATAACCTGAGTTGTCCTAGGCAATGCCAGCATACCGTGGGAAGCATCTGTAAAAATCAGATCCAGCCCAAGTGGAAACTCAACATTTCGTTCAGCGCGAATGTCCATCCACTCGTCTGCTACTTGCATCTCAGCTCTAACGGTCATCCGAATCCCGGGACCGCTCAAAAGCAGCTTCGTCCCTCCGGATAAACCTTCCGTTTCAATAATGATCGTCGCTGAGTTGTGCGGGTCCTGAAGCTCTCCGATTTTGGCCGTTTCCAACACTCGAAGCCATTCCGATGGCTCAGTATCGCTAAGGACGAAGATGAAATCCGCTTCCTCTAGCTCAACCTCTTTGGCATACGTAGATTGACTAAGCGCTTGGGCCATCTCCTTCTCCCGCTTAGACACGACCTTGAAAGTCACTTCCGTATCAAGCAGCATTCGCGCTGCTATATACGTTGCAGGCAGATAACCTTGTAGATGTTCCAGCTTTCCTGCTTCTTCCGAAAGGTCTGAAATTGTCCCCGGCCTTGACATCGAGTCAATCAACTTTCTATACGCGGTTTGGATGTCGTGCACCATATCCAGCATCATCGATCAAACTCCTTTCAATCTATATCCATCGTTTCAAAATCTACCTTCGTTCGTAAAACACTCTTATGCTGCAATTGTCGTTTTGCCGCTAATTGTTCGCCTTCCGACTGCAGTAGAGCTGTCCAAGCCTCTGTCTCCTTCAAACCGGCTCCATACGCCGCATCGATGACAGCCAGTTCGTATGCTTTCTTCGGCTCGTCACCTTTCAATAGGCCAATCCCCACTGTGCCTTCAACGCGTACTTTACATTCGGTTACCAGCACCTCGCCCAAGTAAAACAAGCTTTTTTGTGCAGTCTCCCGTACCTTCACCATAACAAGTCCATGATTCGGCTCTTCGATTAAAGCAACCGGATAGCGGCTTTCAATCTCATTAGCCAAAGCGGCAGCGAGCTGGGGCGAACCGTTAATCAGCATTTCCGTTCTTTGCTTCCGATTCATGTCTAAGCCTCCTTCTTCCCTATGCAAACCTCACATCACACACAATGGGCAGTCCAACTTCACATCACATACAATAGGCAAACCAACCTCACATCACACACAATATCTTGTTGCCAGGTTGGCAGCTGTTAAGTTTGTGTAAAAAACACTTCTAAATAACATAAGTGAACAAATCGCCACGATACATCGTTTTGCTGTATTCCAAAGTTCGGCCTGACTCGCTGTCCTTGCACTCGCATTCTAGAACCAGCAATGGAATCAAGCTGGAACAGGCCAGAAGCTCCCTATCATATTTGGAAGGATGAGTTAACCGAAGTGTTGACTCTGTAGATTGAAAGTTCTTGTAACCATGATCTTTGTAATAGCTAAACATCGAAGTAATATCCTTACCCGAGCTTTCTATATCAGGGAAAACAGATTGAGTAACATATGAAATATGCAGCGCAATCGGTCTGCCGTCGATGATGCGAAGGCGCCCAATTCTATAGACACGATCCGTTTCCTCAACGCCAAGTGTCTCGTAAATTTTGTGATTGAATTCGATGGGCTCGCAAAAAATATTTTTCGACTCGTATTTATACCCGAGCTCAATCATTTTCTGGCTGAAACTTTTATTGGCGGAAAGCACCAGGGGAATTCGCAGGTTTCTATCCTGCACAAAACTTCCTTTTCCCTGTTTGGAGTAAATGTAGCCGAGCTCTTGAAGCCGTTCGTAGGCTTTACGAGCCGTGATACGTGGCACCTTGAACCAATCTGCGATTTCATTCTCGGATGGCAGTTTATCGTCAGGCTCATACTTCCCCGATTGAATCATCTGAATAAGATGGTCCATGATATCCATTTCTTCAAACATGCTTGCCGCCTCCCTCTCCAATTACGCGTATTTCTTGACGAAACTCGTGATATCGTTCAACTCATAGAACCTTTCTTGGATGAGTTCACGGGGCCAATCCCACCAAGCAATTTGAAACAACGCATCAATGATCTCCTGTGAAAATCTTTGCTTGATCGGTCTTGCAGGCACTCCCACTACGACTGTATATGGAGCAACATCCTTGGTAACAATAGCGCCTGAACCGACAACAGCTCCTGTACCAATGTGGACACCTTTCATAACCGTTGCTCCATGTCCGATCCAGACATCATGTCCGATCGTGACACGATTGCCTCTGCGCCAGTTAAAAATCCCCTCGTCATTCGTCTCACTGAGTCCGTAAGAAGCTCCCCGGTACGTCATATGATGCTGCGTCACCCGATCCATGGGGTGATCCACGGGATTGATACAAACGTGCGAGGCAATGGACGTAAATTTGCCTACCTCGGTATAATTGATCGTCACATCATCCATCGTATAGGTATAATCACCGATTCGGGACTCGATAATATGATTCGTTGGACCAATGGAAGTCCATTCTCCAGCAAAACTGTTTATAACATGACTGCTTGCGTGAACCCTTGGCTCGGACGATAATGGAAGGCTAGTATGAGGTTGATGGATCGGCTTCATATCAAATCATCTCCTTGTTGGACAGTGCTTGTTTGCGTTCACGCAGCTCGTTCATTACATGCAAGCCGGGGGATTTACTTCCCAGTTGCACGTCTTTTTCGCCATAAAATCCATGAAAATCAGAGCCACCGGTCATCACTAGGTTAAACTGCAAGGCATACTCATGAGCTTTTCGCTCATCCTCCTGATCGTGCAGCGGATGCCACACCTCGATGCCTTGAAGACCTGCTTCCACCAGATCCGGAACCAATTCAAAGCTTCTATATTGCCCCGGATGTGCCAACACTGGTACTCCGCCTGCCTGTAAAATAACCCTAACGGCTTCACAAGCATCTACATATTCCGTCGGGATGTAGGCAATACCCGACTGTTCACCGCTTTGACCACGAGAAAACAGCTTTTTATATAAATCGCCATAGATGGTTGTTGTGTAACCCTGCTCTATCAAAGCATGCATAATATGCTGCTTGTAGATACCCGTTCCGCCTTCCGCATGCTTCATCACATCATCCAAAGTAATTGAGTATCCAGCCTTGATCAGCCTATCAATCGCTGTAAGGCAGCCTTGGTGACGTCTTTCCAGCAGCGGACTGCATAACGCCTTAATCGCTGCGTTTCCTGGCTCAATGAAGTACCCAAGAATATGAACCCTTCTCTTTCTTGTAAAATCATAACCTGAAATTTCTATGCCAGGAATGATCTCTACGCCTCTCTCCTGCCCAGTAAGGACCATTTGCTGAAGATCACGGGTTGTATCATGATTCGTGACCGCCAAATGACCGATACCTTCTTGAATAGCCATATCCAATATTTCATCAAATGTGAAAGAACCATCTGATAGTCTTGTATGGCAATGCAATTCTACTTTCATAGAATCATCCTCCTTAAAAAACTATGTGCAAATCGTTGCTAATCCCGTGTATTTTCTTGTTTTTATTTTGTTCTATAAATCAATTCTAACTTGATGCCAAGTTCTTAGGGTCAATGCTGTGTAATCGCCAGGTTAAGAAATTGTAAGGAGATAAAAAAAGGACCTAGCCGGGGGCTAGATCCTTTTCGATAATTCGAAGTTTAAAATACCTTGTGGGAACGAGACTATGCACTCGCTCAAGGGAACTGACGTCCGCTATTCGGAGAAAAATGACTAGCTTTCCTTTTGAGCGGAACTACAGGCTCTTATTTGTCCTCACTAGTGTGTTTTTCCGCTGATATCGATAATATAGAGGATCGTAGTTCCCCTTGCCTGTGTAAAACATGCCTTTTCAGAGAAATAGCGGCCTGTAGTTCCTCAAGGACTTGCAAGCATATATGCGCTTGGCAAGTTTACCGTAAAATGTGCAGCAATTGGGGTGGATTGATCCTTTTTGAGGCATTTCTTGTGGATTTACCTGTAGGAAATGCAGGTAATGGGTGAAAAAGGCCTGAGGCAGTTGATTTTGATGTACTATCTGCAGATGGGTGATGGATGAACGAATATAAACAAAAAAGCCTTTCTGAGATCTCTCTCAAAAAGGCTTTTTCTTCTGTGCTTGGCAACGTTCTACTCTCCCAGAACCCTGCGGTTCAAGTACCATCGACGCTGGAGGGCTTAACGGTCGTGT
>NZ_JBYTCO010000016.1:0-11766 GCF_058790355.1 Paenibacillus sp. FW101-FHT12H11
CTGCATTTTCTACAATAGGTGACTTTTTTTGTTTTGGCTAGATATTTCATGTTAGGTTTTATGCAAACGTAGTGGATTTCATCCAATGAGAGAGGCAGTTGCAGTGCTGTAAGCATCTCACCACCTGCCTTAATCCGAAAAAAAGACGCCCTCGCGGGCGCCTTTTCAATTCATAAATTGCAGCTTCTGCAGCAATCTTTTCAGCATTACAGCGGCTTCCCCGCGGGTCGCAGACGCGCCAGGAGCAAACGTCGTATCCGTTACGCCGTTCACAATGCCTACGCGAACCGCTTCGGCGACAGCTGCTCTAGCCCATTCATGAATGGCGGGACTGTCGCCAAACTTATCCAGCTGAGCTAAGTCCATTACCGCAGGCTGCTGCCCGGCAAATTTCATGGCACGTGTAATCATGACGGCCATCTGCTCCCTCGTGATTTGCTCACCAGGCCCGAACGAGCCATCTTCAAAGCCCTTAATCAGCCCGGCCTTTGCTGAAGCGCCAACCGCCCCAGCGAACCAACTGTTCGCAAGTACGTCCGAGAAAGCGCTGGCGCCCGCTTCATTTAATCCCAGTGCGCGAACGAGCAGCGCTGCAAATTCAGCTCGCGTAATGGACGCGTTTGGCGCAAAGGTGCCAGCTGCAACGCCTTTGACGACAAGTTTGGAAGCCAGCAGCTCCACATCCGCTTTGGCCCAATGACCCGTCAGATCCACAAATGTCTGATCCGAGGAAACAACAGCGTACACACTGTTCCCCGTACGTTTCATCACGACTTCCGTTTGACCATTAACGACGTTAAAGATCGCCGGAACAAAGGTCAGCTCCCCTGTCGCCGGATTCAGCCATACGGCTGACACCTCATCAGCGTCAACCGCTGACGACAAGATCAGCACTCGGGTGACATAGGTACTTCCGAATTCGGTGACAGCCACCTTCTTGCCATTGCCCTCAGCAACGATGCTGAACTCTACCGGTGCGGCTAACGGCGTTACGCCTGCTTCTTTCATTTTTGCTGTAATTGGATCAGCAGCAGCACCGGTTACCTGCTCAAGGGAAATGTGAATTTTCACATTACCAGCATCTGTCCCTAAACTCTTAGCTAAAGCCTCCGCATCCAGTGCTTTAAGTGGTAAATTGTAGGTGACACCATTAGCTCTAACCGATAGCACAGCATCCGGCGATGCCAGCAATCCTGCGCTTATCGAGCTTGCAGGCACTTCCACGGCAGCTACAGTTCCATCGCCTTTTACTTCAGCAATAATCGTATTCCCGTTTGCTTTCTTCAGAAGGTCGATTGCTTTATTTAATTGATCAGCTGCGATTGAGAATGTTGACACTTTTTTCCCGTCTATCGTAGCTACAGTAGGTACTCCTATTAGCTCCACACCACCCGTTACTTCTTTCACCGTGATGCCGGGAGATGCGCTGCCAGAAAAATAACCGCCCCCTGAATCCGATAGGGATGAATGGCTCGGACTAACCAGCTTCAGGAAGTTGCCCCTGATGATATTCCCCTCCGCGTCTCTTTGATACGGAAGTGCAGGAACCAGACTCGCGAAATTCGCATCCGTCAGCTGCGTGCCCGATTTGTTCATACTTTTAGAGCCATCAAATAGATAGTTGGTGTCAGAATTCAAAGCTGCCGGATAATTATCTTTTGCCGTGTAATCCTTTTGATAGGAAGTAAAACCATCGATCCGAAAATCGGTTTGAATGCCCGTGTACGTCGTAAAGTTCAAATTGCCTTTGGTATTGTTAAAAGCGATATTCCCGCTTTCCGCGCGCACTCCCGGATTACTATTGCTCGCAAAGCCATAAGCGCCATTGCCAAAAGCAATGCTGTTTCGGATCACATGCGGCACATGGATGCCTTCGCCACCGAGTTTGAAGCCGTTTTTATCCCCTGCACCTACCGTGCCGTTCGTTAATGTTCCATTGTGATAGGCAATGCTATCCTCGATGACAACAGGACCAATCTCCCCCGTCCCGGATTTCGTGTATAAATCCCATCCATCATCGATATTATTATGGGAAATATCTCCCCGGAAAACGTTGCCCACGCCCGAAGTCAACTTTGCAGCAAAACCGTCGGCATTGTTATTCGAAGGGTCCACATTATCAAAAGATTCACAATTCAGAATGAGATTGTAGGACGGCCAAAGCGTTTTATCCGAATCCGACTCATCGGTACGGCTAATTTGCAAACCTGTATCGCCATTATCGTAAAACCGGCTAAGCTCCACGATGTTATGGTTTCCGCCTACCGTAAAGCCTTTGGTATTGCCCGCAGACCTCGTGAAATCAATGCCTTTCACATGCCAGTAATTCCCGCTAAGCACGACACCTTCGGTCTTCTTGTCAAAATCGATCACCGGCTTCGCCCCAGGCGCCGCGACCAATGATTTCATGGCATCAGCCGTGCCGTCATTGCCTTTTTTGATCTCCAGCTTGGCGCTGCGTACATATCTGCCGTCCAGAAGGTTAATGGTCTGGCCTGCTTTTACGTAATCAATGGCCGTATCCAGATCGAGAGGATTGTTGATTGCACCGTCTCCACCCGCAGTTCCCGCCGGCGATACGTAGATGTCACCGTTATCCACATAGGTTTTCATATCGACGGTGAAGTTTTTGACGATTTTGCCGTAGTTCGTCAAATACTGTGTATCGTCGGGCACGAAAGCCGCGCTAAAGTTGGTATACGTGTTAGCCGTAACCGTTGTATTAAGCACTAGCGGCTGCCCCGCTTGAATTTGGGCATTTTGCGCAAGGAGGCTCGATCCTTGCTTGATTGTCACCACACCGCTGACATTGGATTTCAGCCCAAACGAATACGCGGTCGTTGAAGTTCTCGTCAGCCCGGTCAGGCTCATATCCGGATCGATGGCTTCCGGGGCATGCTCCTTCTTGGGCGCATCCGTTTGCGCAGCGGTCACCTTCAGGTCTATGCCGCTCACTTCGATCGTCGCCAGACGAGCGGTGAAGAAGCCGACATACATCTTGTCGCCATCCTGCACCGACATAATTTCCGGCGCAAAAATCTCTTCGGCCTTATCGGAGTTTAATCGACCCGTGAAGCCGCTGTTCGTTTTCGTCAGCGTCAGTTTATAATTAGCCGCTGGATGGTATTTGCGAGAGCTGGTTTCACCGCACTCAACATCTTGCTTTGGACACCTTGGCTGCCTGTGCCATTCGGTGCCGTAACGCCGGTTCTGACGAACAACTGCGTACCGTTCTGCTTCGTTGTGCCGCCGCTGTATCCGCCAACAGCAGCTATGTTGGAAGCAAATACAGCGGAGTCTCCGGCCGTTCCGATCGCATCTCGGGCCATGATGCCGAACGATTCTTGACCGTCATGCGGATCTTTGGCATACGCTACGACTTTGATATCCGCGGATAATTCAAAGTTGTCTTTGACCGCATCCAGCTCCGTATAGTAAAAGCTGATCCCATCGTGGTCGCCCGTCACTTTACCGCCGCCTTCTAAAGCGACAAGTGTAGCAGATTTACCTGGCTCAACGACCGTAACCGTATTGTTCGTGTTTGAGGTGGATTGTCCGAAGCGGATGACTTTCCACTCGTGCTCTCTAGGTTCAACGACGGATACTTGCAACACGGCCGGCGGAATGGCTGCATTTACAGGCGTAATCGTAATGGGATAAACACCTGCTTTTGTACTGTCAAAAGCTGAAGTATCTAACGTAAGCTGGGCATCCGCCAACGGCTCCTGATCTCCGCTGTCATAAACCGCTTTCACCTCTATACCTGCCGGGTCAAAAGACTCCCCAATCGCATAGGTTGTTTTCGGATATCCGGTAACCTGGCTTCCTGTAATTGTTTGCTGTTTTACTAGGATAGGAAACTTAACTGTCTTATCGGGATCGGGCACATTTTTATAAGTAACTGTGATGTCCTTCGTACCTGCCGTCGACATATCCGGGGCTGAAATTGTGTAGTCGCTTCGCAATAATCTAACGGTTGAAGCATCGCTGTACTTCGCCTCTACAACCAAGCCGGCCGGATCGAAAATTTTGCCAACGAAAAATTGGGTTTTCTGCGGCAGTTGTTTGATGTCCAGGCCCGTTAGATGGGCGTTTCTCACTGTGACATCGAATGTCGCATAGGTGGTTGATGTTACTGTGGACCTAACCGTAACGGTATGGGTTCCCGGTATCTTGAGTGTATAGGTTGCATTCGATACGGTTGCAGCTGCTGGCGGAAGGGAAATTGCATATTGCGAATCGGCCATCTCGGACCAAACGTCGCCTCCGTTGAATTGCCCCAGCACTGTCAGGCCTTGCGGATCGAAGAATTCCTCCGGGTAGTAGTCGGTTTTGGCCGGCTTGTACCGGATATCCATGGCCGTCACAACCAAGTCCTTCATGTTTAAAGGAATTGTGGCCGTTTGACCGTTGAAATGGATCGTAATGAGATTCGTTCCCACCACGCTGTTATCAAACCCCGTCACAAGATAATCTCCTACCGAAAGCTCCTCTTCGTGATGATCCGCATACACGGCTGTTACTTTTAAGCCAGCAAGGTCGAGGTTATCTTTGATAAAGTAGTCCTTTTTCATAGAAGTTGTATTCAATTTCAGCTGATTTGGGACTCTCTCATCCACTTTAACGTCAAAATTGCTGAAAGTGATCTCTGCATCTCTGGCAACATATAACCCGGCGTATAGCTGATCATTGCCATCAAATAGATGATCTACTGCTAGGATTTGTGTGACTCCATTGACAGTTAACTCGAAAGCGTCACCGGATTTTTTGATTTTAAAGTTATATACCTCTTTAGGTGCAGGAGCCCTCACTCCGCTAAATAGTAATTTCTTGTTCGTATTTGCAGCATCAGAAGTAGTCCCGTTAACGCCTTGTTTATAAATAGCTTGCACCACATTCGGCGTATTGTCTTTATCCCCCATGCCTCCAACGGCTATATAGTTCGATGATTGTTTGGCATTACCTTGCGCAAAACTTCCACGCAGCATCAGCCCGAACGATTTCTGATTGGGTGTGGATGGCGGATTTTTACTATTAAAATTAACGACAGTCGCTGTTGCACGAATCTCAAGGTTGGCATCTTTCTCTAATTTTTTAAAATAATAAGATATCCCTTCTTCTGCGCTAGCCAGTTTGCCGTCTTTGGCTAACAGGGTAACGGAACCGTCTGCATTCATGGTTGGCACTGGTGTATTTATACTACTAGTCCCTGCGCCGAAGGCACTAAATTCCCATGGAATTGCATCCGCAGCTAACGCCACCGGAAGCATCGAAAACATCAAAATCACAGACATGAAGACCGAAATCATACGCCGTTTATTCAAAGCTATATCTCTCCTTTTATCTGATAATTAAAATGTATGCGTTTACATAACAAGAGAAAGAAACAGACGAATAACAGGTGATGCTCTGCTCTTACGTCTGTTTCTCTTAGATGCTTATACCGTCTGCTTAACGAGAGACTCGACTTCCACACAAGCCATAACAAAAGCCCCTACGCCATGCAGGTCATTTTCGCTAGTTGGGCGTGTTACGTAGTTTTCGTAATCGCCGGCTGACGTACCGATGCAGATCAAAGGCAGGATGACCCGCTCCTGCCCATCGAATTTCAGTGTACGAATCAAGCCCTCATAACCCTTCACTGCTGCAGCCGCACACTCCCCGCCGACAACCCCGTGCTTAACCGCCTTGGCAATCGTGTAGACGAACAGACTTGTACAAGAGGACTCCAACCAATTATCCGGTTGATCGCCTTTGTCTACGACTTGATACCATAGTCCGCTCTCCGTATCCTGGTAACGAATCAAGGCATGAACGAATTCCCGCAGGGAGTCCACCAGCACCTCGCGCCCTGGCTCATCCGCAGGCAGCTCATCCAGGAACTGCGCGAGAGCAAGACCGTACCAGCCCAGCGAACGGCCCCAGAACTCGGGTGAACAGCCGGTTTCGGCGTTGGCCCAAGGCATTTTGCGGCTTTCGTCCCAAGCATGGTAAAGTAGCCCTGTTGCGTCGTCTTTCATGTATTTGCGCATCAGTCCTTCTTGATGCAGCACGGTATCGCGCAGAGCGTGATCACCGTAAGCATTCGCGTATTTCAGCGAGAAGACACCCGCCATATACAAACCGTCGAGCCACATGTTGTAGGCATATTTGTCTTTATGCCAATACCCTCCCTCGGACGTCAGGTTGATCGTGTTAAGCAGACTTCTCAGCTTATCGGCAGCGATCCGGTATTTCGTGCGTCCCGTCTTCTCCTCCAAACGGAATAACAAAAGCCCGGCCTGTACGGCATCAAGCTCATCGCGGGCAAAGTAGAGATTGCCATTATCGTCAATCAGGCCATCTACATAAGCCTGAATGTAGGCGTCGTAGCGATCGTCCTTTTCAGCGGCCCAAAGCATTTCCATCCCGCATAAAAACACACCTTGATGATAATGCCAACGCCCGGCAGGGGGCAGCTCCATCGGTGTATACTGGCTCATAATGGAATCACAGGCGGCTCGCGCCCATTCCATCGGTGATTTTGCATAAATATCCGTCATAGTAAGTTTCCCTCTCTATTCCTATATAGATTTATGGCTTTCCAGCCAACTGGCGGCAAATAGAGCGAATTAGCAGCGCTTGCGTCCCAGCGTTCATATCGCCTTCGACCTCGCCGCCGCCAAGGTGGACGGCCTTCGGCATGTCGGGATAGTACTCGCCTGGCTTAACCTGAGCGACGTTAGGCGCTGTCGGAGAATGAGCAAGCTCACGGGAAAAGCCACCGTCAGCGCGCAGCAGTCTCCGTATATTCGTGAGCGTAATCTGGATGATTTCACGCAGCTCTTCCTCTGGAATCGACAGCTTCATATACGAAAGCAAGTGAATTGGATTGCGGATATAACACATATCCGCTGCTTCCTCCTGCCTTAGCGCTGTGAGAATGCTTTGGTAAATACGATCTTCGCGCGGCAGAGGAACCCCGAAGTGATCATAAAAAATGTGCAGCTTGAACGTCCCCGATATCCGCACATAATAGGAGCCTTCCCCCCATAACCCGGTATGCGGGTCCTGCTTTTCCGCAAAGAAGTCAAACGCCGTCTTCGCGTAAGCCGCCCTGCGCTCCTCCGGCTCTACCTGCCGCACGTACACGCTGGAGGTAGACAGCCGGTCGCAGCCGCGCCAGCTGTTCACGAGCGGCACCGACTGCAGCCATGCCAGATAGCTTTGCGGCGAATCCATATAAGCCGGTGCTTGCTTCGCCTCATAGGGCAGCGGATACAACGGCTGCCCGCCGAGTTTCCTTAGCGCGTTACGGCTGTAGGAGATGGCTCGCGCCACCATCACTTCATCTTCGCGCATCAGCGGATTCGCATCGTAGAAATACCCGGATACAGCGTCCTGCCTTTTCTGGAAAAAGCGTATAAGCCCTCGCTTCATCTCTTCCGGCAGGCTGCTTAGTAAGCCGAAGCGCTCCATAATATTGAGCGCTTGCGCCGTTGATTCAATGTCTGGAACGCCACCACTACCGGGCAGCTGCTTTGAACTTTTTGCGTAATAGAAACCTCCGCTTTCCGCGTCGTGCTGTCCCCACAGCCAATCGTGGAACCCGGCAAACAAAGCGTCCATCTCCGTAAGCAGCTCGTGGATCTCTTCGATATGCTTAGACATTTGCATGTTGGAGTCCTTTCTTACCCTTTAATGGAACCGATCATCGCGCCTTTCGCAAAATGCTTTTGCAAGAACGGATAAACTACAAGGATTGGTAATGTCGCTACAACGATAACCGCCATCTTGATCGATTGAGCCGGAGGCGGCGTCACGCTGTCGAGATCCACACTGTGATCCATTCCGCTTGCGAGAACGACAATTTGTCTCAGAAGGACTTGAATCGGCCACATCGCGCTCTCGTTCAGATAAAGAATTGCGCTCAGGTAGGTATTCCAGTATGTCACCGCGTAAAAGAGGGAAATCGTAGCAATCGCCGGCATCGACAAAGGCAAGACAATGCGGAACAAAATGCCGAAGTCGCTGCAGCCATCGATTTTCGCCGACTCTTCCAAACCTTCCGGGATGTTTTGGAAAAAGTTTTTCAAAATAATCAAGTTAAACGCTGAAACAGCCGACGGCAAAATTAAGGCCATGTACGAGTCGATCATCCCTAATTCTTTTACAACCAGGAAGGTTGGCACTAAACCACCGTGGAACAACATCGTGAAAACAACCATGAACATGATCACTTTGCGGCCATCCACATCTCTGCGAGATAAGCCGTACGCCATAAGGGCTGTGATGAACATCGAAATGATCGTTCCGAGCAGCGTCGTCCAAATAGAAACGCCCATCGCTTTAAAAATCGTATTCGTCGAAAAAATAAACCGGTACGCCTCAATACTCCATTCTGTCGGAATAATAACGAACTTCTTCGCCGCCATCTCCGCGCTGGTCGTAAAAGATCCCGCCACAACATGCACAAAAGGAATCACGGTAATCAAACCAATAATCGTTAAGAGCAAATAGTTAATGATGCTAAACATTCGCCCGGCTAATGTTCTATCCTCTACCATGGTGCAGCCCTCCTGCCTTTCTATGCCTTGCTTAGTACACGCCTTCTTCGCCCATTTTTTTCGCAATGCGGTTAACAATCATCACCAGAACAAGTCCGATGAACGATTTGAACAATCCGATCGCTGCGCTATAGCTGAATTGGCCTTGTTTTAAACCCGCTGTATATACATAAGTATCAATGATCTCCGCAACATTTCGGTTCATAGAGTTAAGCAGCAAGTACACATGTTCAAAACCGAGTTCGAGAACCGCACCAATTTTCAAAATTAACAAAACAATAATGACACTGCGCAAAGCCGGAAGCGTAATGTGCCACATTTGGCGCAAACGCCCTGCACCGTCCATACGTGCTGCCTCATACAATCCCGGATCAATGGAGGCAATTGCTGCCAGATAAATAATCGTCCCCCAGCCGGCTTCCCGCCAGATGACTTGAAGAATATACATCGGTCTAAACCATTCCGGAGCCAACAGGAAATTGATTTTCTCAAATCCGAAATATTCAATAATGTCGTTAATAATCCCGCCGTCCATCGTCAACATCACGAAAGAGATCGAAACGATGATGACCCAAGACATAAAGTGCGGCAAATAGACGATCGTTTGGAACGTTTTCTTAAAAAATTCCCCTCTCACCTCATTGAGCATCAAAGCCATAATGATCGGGATCGGGAAGTAAAACAGGATGTTCATCACAAATAAAATTAACGTATTGCTCAAAATATTTAAGAAATCCGGTTCTGTAAACAACCGCTGAAAATGCTCAAAACCTACCCACTCGCTCCCGCTAACCCCTTTGAACGGCTTATAGTTCTGGAACGAGATGATCAATCCGTACATTGGAACATATTTGAACACGATAAAATATAAAATCCCCGGCAGCAGCATGACATAAATCCATTTGTTCCTCCATAGCCGCCTGCCTAACTCACTGCTCTGTTTCCTTTCCACCACACTTTGCATCGCATGTACGTCCTGCATAATTCTCTTCCTTTCCCGATGTTTCCTAAAACGAGAAGACTGCCCCTGATCATCAGCAGCCTCCCCGATTAGAAACCAGTATGATTTCCTTGATTCCTGTCCACGGCTTATTTTTTGTATAGGGCGTTGTACTCTTCGATGATTTTGTTGCCTCCGCGGTTTTTCCAATCCTCGATGGCTTTATCGAATCCAGCCTTATCAATGCTTCCGTAGATGTATTTGTTCGTTGCATCTTTGATAACGTCTTGGAGTTGAACGCCTTTTTCCAAGTTTGTTTTGGAGTCAAGCGCTGCCACAGGGTCTTGCACGGCGAACTTCAGATTCGCAATTTTCAGCTCATCCGCTTTGCCTTGAGCTGGAATCGTTGGAATGCCAAGCAGTCTTCCTGATGTATCTTCATCGCCGATTGCTGCGTCTGTGAACGGCTTCACTTCACGTGTCCATTTCTCTTCATCCAGCTTTTTCGCTTTGCCGTCGACTACACTGTAGTTGACATCTTTGATGCCCCAGTTTGCCAGGTTCGCCACTTCAGGCGTCATCATTTTGTCGAAGAAGGCGAGAACTTTTCTCAGCTCAGCTTCGTTTTTGATCGCAGATTTCGGGAAAAGCACGACGTTCGCGTAACCTGGAAGCGCCCATGCAGCGAATTTGCCGTCAGGTCCTGCTACCATGCTGTGTACGTCTACGACGGCTGTCGGCACGTTTTTGACCAGATCCTTGTTCAGGGACGAAACGTCTGTCATAGCTCCGATGTACATCCCTGCCGTACCGTTCGTGAACAGCTTTTGTTGATCAGTTTTACTTGTTGCTGCGAAGTCTTTATTCATCAAGCCTTCGTCGCGCAGCTTTTTGAAGTAATCCATCGACTTTACATATTCAGGGAACATGAACTCCGGCTGCAGCTTGCCGTCTTTCACGCCCCAGTTGTTCGGAACGCCTAACCAAGTTGCTGCTGTTTTGAAGGCACCGTAGATAAGATCGTTACGGTCTGTTAGGCCGATGGTGTCCTTTTTGCCATTGCCATCAGGGTCTTGTTCCGTGAAGGCTTTTGCCATCGCGTACAGCTCATCCATGTTAGATGGTGGCTTCAAGCCCAGCTTATCGGCCCAGTCTTTGCGGTAGATAAGACCTTGGCGGGCGATATCTACGCCACGGTATAGCGTGTACAGCTTGCCGTCTACTTTTGTATTGTCATTCGTTGTGGACTTCAGCTTGCTCAGATTCGGGAAGTCTTTGAGCAGCGGACCAATTTCCCAGAATTGGCCGTCGCGGATGGCGGATTTCATTTGAATGAAAGTCGCTTGGTTTTTCAAGTACGTCACTTGCGGCAATGCACCGGTCGCGAACGTTGTGTTTAGCTTCTCCTCGTACGTATCCGCCGGGAAGAATTGATAGGTCAGCTTCGTGTTCGTTAATTTTTCCAGTTCTTTGATGATTGTATCTGGTGGCGTTTGCGCTGTGTTCAGTGGCGCCATAATGGTGATCGAGGCTGGCGTTGTATCAGCCGTTGCTTTTGGTGCTGCTGTTGTCCCGGCTGCTGCCGTCGTAGCTGCAGGAGTGGCCTTGCCTCCGTCTGAGCAAGCTGCAAGCCCAAAGCTGGATACGAGCAGAATGCCGAGCGGTATCGAGACGAAATTTCTCTTCATATTTGTTAGACCTCCGTGAAATGTTTGTTTGCTACAAGTTCCACGTTACAAGGTCTTAGGTAGGTACCGAAATAATCATTTACTCATTTCGACCTGGTTCTTCTAGGATGTGAGATGATGATTATTGGGGAGGGAGATGATTATCCGTCTTGCCTCCGCCTCCCCATGCTCTCGGGCGGATGGATCCAGGTGCGGGAGAGAACTTGGTGGGGCTGGATACTGTAGTAGATTAAGGTGAATGTGAGTACGGGCAGGCGCGGGGTGTGAGAGTAGCTGGAGGGGAGAATCTGATGGGGCTGCATACTGTAAATTAAAGTGAATATGGGGGGCGGGCTTAAGCTCATAATCCATACTTTAGCGGTGAAAAACATCGTTACAGCATGAGGCGTAAGACGGCCTTTTAGGCTCGCTCAGCCAGGTTCGGCGGGCTGACCTGACATGAGACAGTCTTTAAGGCTCGCTCGCGGGTGGCTCGACGCACTTTCGCCGACTTTCCAGCACGAGGCTGCCTTTTCGGCTCGCTCAGTCGGGCTCGGCGGGCTGACCTGACACGAGACGGCCTTTTCGGCTCGCTCAGTCGGGCTCGGCAGAC
>NZ_JBYTCO010000016.1:11862-85050 GCF_058790355.1 Paenibacillus sp. FW101-FHT12H11
GGGCTGCCCTGACACGAGACGGCCTTTTCGGCTCGCTCGCGGGTGGCTCGGCGCACTTTCGCCGACTTTCCAGCACGAGGCTGCCTTTTCGGCTCGCTCAGTCGGGCTCGGCGGGCTGCCCTGACACGAGACGGCCTTTTCGGCTCGCTCGCGGGTGGCTCGGCGCACTTTCGCCGACTTTCCAGCACGAGACGGTCTTTTCGGCTCGCTCAGCCAGGTTCGGCAGGCTGCCCTGACACGAGACGGCCTTTTCGGCTCGCTCGACCTGAATCAGGAGAGCTCACGGTCGTGAGACGCCCTTTTCGGGCATTTCCGCCAGCTCACTTTTTCGCATATGCCTCATTATATTCGCCAATGATCTGGTCGCCGCCGCTACGTTTCCAGCGCTCAATCTCCTGCGCAAAGGCTGCTTTGTCGAGTTTCCCCAGCATATAATTGTACGTCGCGTCGGAGATAACTTTGTACAGCTCGACGCCACGCTCGTCGTAGGTTTTCGACTCTAACCCTAGCGTCGGGTCCTTAACGATATATTTCTCGTTGTCCAAGCTGAGCTTATCCGCCAGCTGTGACAGGGACTCGCTCTCCGCGACCTGCTTCACCTGCGGATTGTTCAAGTCCGCGATCATGAGCGCATACAGCGCATTCACTTCGTTCACGCGAATCTTGGATGTCTCCTCCAGCAGCTGGACTTTGTCCCCAATGGTGGTGTAATGACGTCCCTCCAATCCATACTTCATCAGGTTCGCGACATCTTTATCCATCGACCGGTCAAAAAATTGCAGCACCTGCTTCAATTCCGCCTCCGTGCGAATCGCTTTTTTGGAGAACAGGTACAGCGCGCTGTAGTTCGGAATCGACCAGATCTTGAATCCCGTCGGGCCTTCAATATGGTTCACGAGGGTGAATTTTGCCGAAGGATTCACAAGCTGCACCTCGTCCGAAAGGCGCTGCACATCCTGCATGCTGCCAATATAGACGCCCGCAATGCCGCGAATCAGCTTATCACGCTGAACTTCTTTACTGGTGACGGCAAAATCCGAGTTAATGAGCTTTTCATCGTACAGCTTTTTCATGAAATTCATCGTATCCACATAAGCCTGCGTTTCGAACTCCGGCACCAGCTTCCCATTCGCAACGCCCCAATTATTCGGAGTGCCGAAGTAGGAGCTAAGCGTTTTGAAGGCGCCAAAAACCAAGTCATTTCGGTCCGTCAGCCCGATGGTATCATCCTTGCCGTTGCGATCGGGATCGCCATACGTGAAAGCTTTTAACACTTGATACAGCTCATCAACCGTCGTAGGCTTGGCCAGCTTCACATTGTTCAGCCAGTCCTCGCGAATAATAATCCCTTGCCGGGAGGACGGCCGCTCGGTATACAAGCCATAGATTTTGCCATCGACAGCCGCCTGTCCCAAAATCTCCTTATTCAACTGCTTCAAATTCGGATAAGCCGACAAATACGGTCCGATATCCCAAAAGGCGCCGGAGCGGATCGAATTTTTCATCAACATGTAATCCGTATATTTCACATAGGTTGCTTTTTTCAGCGAGTTCGTGGTGAGGGCTGTGTTCATTTTATCGGTGTATATGCCATCCGGAACCCAATTCAATTCCAGCTTTGTATTCGTAAGCTTTTCGATCTCCTGAACGAGCTCGGGGATAGGCGGATGCGGAAAATGAAGCGGTGCCATTATCGAAATAACAGGACGATCACTGCTCGCCTCATTGGCTCCCGTAGTGCTTCCTTTCGTGCAACCACTGATCAAAACAACCATCAGCAGACCATAGATAAAGAGACGACCGCGCTTAATACCTTTCCTGTTTACCTGTGTGTTCATGACCCTTCCCCCTTGATGCAGCAGCGTTTTGCGGTCATAATCAGAGAAAATGATTATCCGCCAGACAGATGATTATTGCTCTTAACGACAGACTTGACTACAATACATAGATACAGAACTTAGATACAGAAGTGATCATCCTAAGATAAGGTGTTGGCTGCGATGCCCAATTTAAGTTTTCTCAGCAAAATGACCATGTTCGGGTTCTTGCTCAGCACGCTCCCTGTTATTTTTATCGGCGCTTTTGCCTTCATGACCTCGTCGAATGAGATCCAAAAAAATGTCAACGAAGGAAAAATGCAGTTAATCACCCAAATCAACTCCAATGTAGAGCAGAAATTAACGACTGTCAACCATACACTTAATCAGGTCATCAACTCCACCGTGCTCAAAAAGGCGATGGATATGCCGCTAACTGTAAACGATTTCATGATGTATGACGATCTGCGCAGCGAAATTCGGTATATGCAATCTTTTGACACGAAGCTGGAAGATGTCATCTTGATCAATGCCCGCGAGAACTGGATGATTAAGAACTCGGGGTTGTACCGTTTTGACGGCTACCCCTTTTACGATAAATTGCTGAACCTGATGAACACGCAGGAGAACAGCACCTGGATTTTGAACCCGTCGAAGTGGTTTTTTACGGAGGAGAACGCTCGGAGCGTTACCTGCGATTACAGTATTTCACTGGTCAAAAAGCTGCCAACCACCGGTCTGGAGAAATACGGCTTGGCGATGGCCAACATTCCAGCCTGTTCCCTGCAGGATTTGATTCAAAGCGATACCAAACATCTGGAAGATATTCTGATTATGGACGAGCATAACCAGATTCTCATGCATCCGGACGCCAGTCTGATTGGCAAACCTATTGCGGAGGCCGGCCTGAAGGACCTGAGCCAGCTCAAGGCGCCTACGGGTCAATTCACAGCGGATATCAACGACAAGCGTTATTCGGTCAGCTATCTGCACTCGAACTTGAATAATTGGACTTATTTGTCCTTAACCTCCATCGACAGCTTGACCACAGAATCGCGTAAAATCGGAGTCTACACGATCTATATCTGCATTCTGATGCTGCTTCTGTCCATGCTGCTCGCTTGGCTCGGTTCGCGCAAAATGTACTCGCCCATTCAGCTCCTGCTCAATCAAATCGGGGGCCTCGTTACCGTGAACCAGAAGCGGAAAGCCAATGAGTTCCAGATGATCAGCGAGCACGTCCATACGTTGTTCCAATCCAAGTCCCAGCTGGAACGAGAGGTTCATCAGCATATTGGCCAGGTGCGGACCTTTTTCTTGATCAAAGCGTTCCAGGGCCATATCAAAACGAGCGAGCTGCCCGATAAATTAGCCCAATTCGGCTATACGAAACATATGGACGAATGGAAAACAATGTCCGTTATTACCCTGCAGATCGACTCCATCGACAATACACGTTATGAAAAAAGAGACATGGAGCTGCTGCTTTTCGCCGCGCACAATATGATTGAGGAGCTTATTCCTTCCGACCAACGTCTAGCTCCCGTCATTATCGATCAGACGGTGGTGACCTTGATTGGAAGCCCAGACAGCGAAGCTGCCGCTTTCCGCAATAAGGTCTACGCCCTCACGGAGCAGATGCAGCAGCACATCTTCAGCTATCTGAATCTGCATGTCAGCATTGGGATGAGCCTTCCCATCCATGCTTTTTCGCAAATGTCGATCGCCTACAAAGAAGGGCTGGAAGCTCTGAAGCATCGGATCAAGCTTGGCGAAGGGATCATCATTCAGTACGAGAATATTAACTCGGGCAAACATTTCTTAAATTTGAACTATCCGAAGCCGCTCGAAAATGAATTGATGGACGCCGTCAAGGTTGCCGAAAAGGATAAGTCCAAAGAGCTGCTGCGGCAGCTCCTGCAAGCCGTATTCGCTGCTCCGCTTTCGCCGCAGGAATATCAGATTCCGCTGGCTCGGCTGCTGAACAACCTGCTGATGGTGATGCAGGAATCCGGCATTTCCTTGAATCAGATTCATCCGAACAAGGGCTCGCTTTTCGAGGAACTGCTGAATTTGCATATGACAGCGGAAATCGAAGATTGGTTCTGGACAGAGGTCATCCACCCGCTGATCCGCATCTACCGAGACCGGCAGGATGCGCAGTATCACAATATTTCAGAGAAAATTATCGATCTTGTGCAAAAATATTACGATACCGACCTCACACTGGAGGACTGCGCATCCAGACTGCATTACAATGCGAATTATCTAAGCAGCATTTTCCGCAAAGAAACGAATTGCTCCTTCAGCGACTATTTGTCCGCCTACCGGTTCAACATGGCGAAGAAATGGCTGTCGGAGACGGATATGCCTATCAAGGATATTTCGTCCAAGCTGCGTTATAATAACTCGCAAAACTTCATTCGGTCCTTCCGCAAGCAAGAGGGGATTACCCCGGGGCAATACCGCGATAAGCAAAAAGAAGGCGCTGCTCTATAACTCCGAGCAGCACCCAACGCCAAAAGCCTCCGGAGCCACCAAACATCGTTGGTGGTTTCGGAGGCTTTTGCCTCTTCGTTAAACTAGGTGAGCTAGCTGGCTGTCCAGCTTTCTACTCGCTTGGATCTACAGCTGCCTTAAGCGCGGCACGGTTGTTCCATAAGAACGACACAACGCTGTTGCGTTCCTCAAAGAACGCTTCTTTTTCATCCAAGTAGTCTTTACCGCGACCATGTACGCTGAAACGATCATCGTTGTAATTCATCAGCGTCCACTGCCCCCCACGCTTGTTATCAGCGAAAACAAGGTATAGTTTCTGGCCCGAAGGATCCCACTTCGCATACGACGAAAAGTTGTCCAAAATCAAGCCAATGTCATCCTTCTTTTTAATTTGCATGATCTTATCTCCTTTTCATTTTGATTTAGGCATATTTAGTAGAACAGGAACATAGTAAACGAGAATGCCTGAAAATGTTGTCGGACTGTGTGGATGGTTCATGGGAACCTTTGTCGAATGGCAATCTTTCTGGCATTTCGTGAGACTGTCAGGCCTGTAAAAAGCGAAAAAAGCCGAGGACATTACGTCCTCCGGCTCATCATTCTTGCATTGCCCAGCTCCGCTTGGGGCTAACCGCGCAAAAGCCTACAGCCCCGCCGCCGCATAAACTTTATCAAAGCCCGCTTTGGAACGCTGCACCAAACTCTCCGGGGAATCCGTCGGCGGCGTCGCCGTCAAAATCTCCTGCGAAACAGCGCCTTTATAGCCGATTTTCGCCAAGCCTTGCAGGAAGCCTGCCAAGTCGATTACACCTTCGCCTGGGTACACACGTCCGTTATCCAGCACTTCCTCTACCGGAACGTCCGGCGCGTCGTTGATGTGGACGTGGACGATCTGCTCAGGGCGCAGCTTCTCGATGTCAGCTACTGTTAACCCGTTCGTGTACCAGTGGTACGCATCGAACAGCAAACCGACGTTGCTCTCACCGATCGCATCAATCCAATCCAGCGTCTCTTCGAGCGTCCAGATGAACGGATGTTTCCAGCGTGTGCGCAAGTGGTGCGGCCCCACGAACTCTAGGCCAAGACGGATGCCGTATGCGCCTAGGATTTGCGCGCAAGTGCGCAATCTGCGCGTAGCCAGCGCCATGAAATGCGCAGCATTCAGATCCGTCGATGGCAGAACGTACGTGCAGCAGCTCGTGCAGCCAAGCGCTGCAGCCGCTGCGGCTGCTTGAGTCAGCTTCGGCAGGTCGGCGCGGAAACGCTCCTCGGACCCGCGCCATTCCACCGGTAGACCGATGGAGCCAATAACAAGGCCATGCTTGTTCAGCAGCTCGCGCGCACCGTCTACGCTGTGGCTCTCCACTAGGGCAAGCGCGTCGATATCGACGGCTGCAAAGCCGTATTTTGCCGCTAGCTCGATGAACTGCTCATTACTCTCCAACTTGCCAAGTCCTGCTCCCGTTAACCCTCTAAGCATCGTGTTTCCCTCCCGAATTAGATGTCCCAGTTTAGTTTAACTTCATTCCCTGTGCGGGAAGATTCATAGATGGCATCAAGAATTAAATTGTTCGTGTAGCCGGATAAAGCGGATGTAATCGGTTGTTTGCCTTCCCGAATGCACGTTAGGAAATGTCTGCTCAGACGCAGGCGCTCTCCTTCGTCATTCTCAGGCTTTTTCAAATCGGTCTCGATAGCCCGATTGAACTTCTCTGTCAGCAGTTTGCCGGATGCTCCTTTATAACTTGCGCCGCCGTCAGAGCCCATCAGATGAATGAAAGGCGTGTTATCCGTATCCATATGAACCGCCCAGCTAACTTCCAACGTCAAGGTGCTGCCGTCTTCCATGCGGATGAGGGCCGTGGCCAAATCTTCCACATCATACGTGCCGTTCCAGTTTGGCGTCCCCCATGTACCAATCCCCTTCTTGCGAGGGCCGAATTCGGCATAAGTAGCGCCAAAGACGGAGACAGGCTTCGGATTGCCCATCAAGTAGAGCGCAAGATCCAACATGTGAACCCCAATATCAATCAACGGGCCGCCGCCCGATTCGTTCATTTTCGTAAACCATGTGCCCCAGCCCGGAATCCCTTTGCGGCGGAACCAGCCTGTTTTGGCTGTGTAAATTTTACCGAGCTCACCTGCTTCAACCTGCTCTTTGATCAGCTGCGGGACAGCTTCCCAGCGCATTTGGTGGCCGATCATGACCACTTTATCCGAAGCCTCGCTGGCTTTCAGGATCTGCTTAGCTGCTGCGGCATTAATGCCCATCGGCTTTTCAATCAGCACGTGCTTGCCGGCTTCAATAGCTTGTACAGCAAGGGAAGCATGATGCTGGTTAGGCACACCAATAATGACAGCGTCTACATTACTGCTCTGAATAAGCTCTTCAGGGCTAGCTGCAACGTGAGCAATGCCGTATTCTTGAGCTTTTGCTTGAGCTAAAGGCAAATAGGCGTCCGTAATCTCTGTAATTTCACAGGAATCCGCCAATTTCGAAAACTCGCGTATATGCACGCCGCCGATGTTACCGGCACCAATAATACCAATTCTAATTTTATTGCTTCCCACGTTCTGTTCCTCCTCATAAGTACATCCTGTACGACCTGCTTTTATGATAAAATAAAGGCAGTAGAAAAACGCACCTATATTTCGGAAAACGTCCCATTTCTTCGAAGGAGATTAGCTGAGTATGACGTATTTTCCCGACTATTTGAAAACGTACCCAAACATGCACTCATCCTTCCCTTTTCATATCAGCAAAAATACGCTGGGGCACGGCTTTCGCGCACACCGCCACGATTTCCTCGAGTTCTCCTATGTCATCGAAGGCACCGGGTCGGAAAGCATTAATGATGTCAACCATGAGATGAGGGCGGGCACTTTCACGTTCGTGCTGCCTTATCAGGTGCATGAAATTTTTACGGACCCCGGACAAAATCTGGTCCTGTATAACTGCATGTTCAGCATGGATTTGTTGATGGAATCAGGGAGCGATCCCGGTCTGTCGGGGCTTTTGGGTGAGATGACGGCCTTGCCCGCCTATGTCCAGCTGCATGGACAAGATCAGCAGCAGATGCTTGCTCTCCTTGAGGAGATGTACCAGGAATATAACGGCACGGAACGATACAGACAGACACTGTTAAAAGGCAAGCTGAAAGAAATTCTCATCCGCTTCGACCGCCATCGTTGGAAGCAAGCTCCCCTTGCGGAGGCAGCAGCGATCCCGCTCCACGGTGCGAAGACGCATCACTCCGTTTGGCCTATCATTCATTATATCCACCGCAACTATCAGGAGGAGCTGGCCTTATCGGACCTCGCGGCGAAGTTCGCGATGAGCGCCTCGCGGATCTCTGAAGTGATTAAGCAAACGACCGGCCAAACGTTCGTTCACTTCTTGCACGACCTGCGCTTGCGTCATGCTTGCAGCCTGCTCGTGTCCACGGAGATGAGCGTAACGGAAATTGCGCTTGAGGTTGGATACGGCTCGTACAAGACATTCTCCCGCATTTTCCGTGAAAGCAAAGGCATTGTGCCCAAAGATTATCGCAAGGCGGAGCATCATCGCCGGGTAACGTGAGCTAACGTGAGCAGGGAGTCGTCCAGTTAGGCCGGAAATGGTCTATCTTCTCCTCCAGGCGATTATACTTAACATAGTATATTTGAGTGCGAGGAGAGTGCTGATCTTGTCCAATGCGTTTGTAGCACGTTCTTTGGAAGAAGTGCGATTCTGGTCCCGAATTATGAAAGAACATTCCCTTTTTCTGAAGCTGGGTTTCCGCTGCGAAGATACGCAGCTCATTCAGGAAGCGAATCAATTTTACAGTATTTTTGAGCAAATTGAAGCTAGAGCCCATTCGTATACCGAAGCGACGGATCCCTCGCAAATACAGCGTTTTAACCTGGAAGCACACTCAGCCGCAACGCACATTTGGGCTTTTAAAAGAAAAGTTCTTGGACTGATCATTCAATGCAAGCTGCCAGGGGGCAATAATTTCCCCTTACTCGTTGATCATACGAGCCGAGAAGCCAACTATTTCAGGAATCGGCTGGAGGAATTAAACACGGGAAGACTGGATCCGTTACCTGACGCGATTATTCATGAAAATGTTTTCTTCCTGCGCATTATGGCGGATCATGCCAAGTTCATCGGACATCTGCTTGACCCGTCAGAGCGTCAATTAGTCGAGCAAGCCCGCAATTTCAGCCACGATTTTGATCAGCTGCTGTTTCAAGCTATCGACCTGAGCGGCATGAAGCCGCAATCGCAGACAGAGCCGCTTCTGGATCAATTCCTGGATCAGAACCGCGTTTCCGTCGTCTCGCTCCGCGACTTCAAGAAGACGGCCAGAGATTTAATCGAGGCCTGCAAAATCAAAAGCATCATCCATCCGCTGCTCGCGGACCATGTGTTTCGGGAGGCTGAGCGGTTTTTGTTTATCATTGATGCTTTTGAAGTGGCGCTCACGGGGAAACAACCAGGTGCCTAAAATAATACGGCCGCCATGGAAGGTAGGTATACCTTACCTTGGCGGCCTTTTGAATTTGGCGCGTGAGGGGCGGCGAAGGGGAACTGTGAGCCTTTATTTCAGCCAAATTAGCTGTTTTTCCGATCGAAGGGATCTGTGAGCCTCTATTTTTCCATAATCAGGTCATTTGGCTCTGTATCAGCTGAAATAAGATCCCCCAGTTCCCCCAAACTGCCATCCCCGACTCATCGGGTTTAAATAAGGTCCTGTAGTTCCCTCCCTCACACCCGTTCGAACATTACTCATCCCCCACACACGGGCCTCGCCGAAATAAACCGCCACGCATCAGGCCATACTACTCCAGTCCCCTAAGCTTTCTATATATTCCTTGACAGGAATATTCCAACCCAAGTATATTTAGAGTATGAATTCGACGATGCAGAGCTCTCGCCGAGCCCAACCGTTTACACATGGTCGAACTCTTGGTTGACGGTCCCCTCACCGTAGGGGAAATCGCCAATCGACCTGGGCTTAACCAACCCCAGGTTTCCAAGCATCTCCGCGTCCTCAGCGAGGCCTGAATCGTGGAGGTTCAACCGATCGAGATACTATTTTTAACTTATGGAGGTACTCACCCATGTCCGAAACTACAAACGCCCGCTCGTTAGTTATTACACGCACGTTCAACGCTCCTCGCGAGCTCGTTTTCCAATGTTGGACGAAACCCGAACATCTCAGTCACTGGTGGGGACCGACAGGGATGCAACTGGAAGTATCCACGTGTGATGTTCGCCCCGGCGGCATGTTCCATTTCAGCATGAAATCCCCTGAAGGCTTTCAAATGTGGGGTAAATTTGTATATAGCGAAGTTTCCCCTTCGGATAAACTTGTCTACACGAACTCGTTCTCCGATGCGGACGCGAACACGATCCGTGCTCCGTTCAGCCCGGTTTTCCCGCTTGAAATTTTGAATATCGTAGCCTTCGAAGAGCAAGATGGTAAAACGGTTGTTACCATTAGCGGCGGCCCCGTTAACCCAACCGAAGAAGAAGCTGCTTTCTACACGTCTATGATTGAGAACATGGAACAAGGCTTTGGCGGTACGTTCAATCAACTCGACGAATACTTGGCGAAACTTGCTTAATTCCCCATGCACCGGCTCACTTGAGCCGGTGTTTTCTTTTACCTGCACCTTTGGTTGGCGCCTTTGCCCACACCGCCGCCTGCCCCTTTACCAACCATCCCCTCCTCCTGGAATGTCCGCCAGACGTCACAAAAAAGCCCATCTCAACCGAATAATATAGTAAGCCGGATATTTTTCGGCAGCATTCGACTGAACCCAAAGGAGACTGCCTCATGTTTCGCCATAAAATCATGAAACCCAGTGCGGCGCTTCTGCTGACAGCTGCACTTTTTGCCGGCGCAACACCGGCGTCCGCGCTATATTCCCCTTCGGTGAACGCCGTGACCAAGCAAGTAACCGCTCAAGGCAAAACCTATAACGTAAGTGTCGTTACGGTCGATTTGACCGACCCGACCCTGGAGCTTGCTCCCGCCTTGGCTGACGGAGGAATTGGCCATGACGCTCCATTACAAGCGATCGCCGAGCGCGAAGGGGCTGTTGCCGCGATTAACGGTACATTTTTCAATGCCTATGAGTCTAACCCTTATATCCGCTACCCGAACGGGACGATGGTAGAAGCCGGTGAAGCTCTTCACTCCGGGGAAAATCAGACCTTTATTCTGAATCGGGATAAAGTGCCGGATATTCAGTTCGTGGACCTCGACATCGCCGTGCGGGTCAGTGAAGGGAACGGGACTTACCCCATTACCCCTTGGGGGGTTAACAAGTATTACGGTGAAGGCAGCACCGACCAAGTGATCTGGTATACGCCGGACTTTGGCAGCTGGATCAACTTCCCGAACGGGACCAAGGTCGTCATCGAGGATGGGCTCATCACTCGCATCACGAACGATTCCGTGCAGGTTCCTGCCGGCGGTTACGTGCTGTTTGTCGGGGGCAGCGCCAACAACCGGCAGCACATCCTGCCGAATCTGGATGTCGGAGATCGCGTCACGAAGGAGCTGCTGGCCAAAGGCGAAGGCGGCAGCTCTCTGAACGCCAAGTCGTGGCTCGCGGCGATCGGGGTCGGACCGAAGCTGGTCACCGGCGGCGTAGTCGATCTCGACGTCGCACGGGACGGCTTCTCCGACCCGAAGGTGACGCAATCTGCCGCAGCGCGCAGCTTCATCGGCATCGACGCGTCTGATCGTCTCGTGATGGGCACCGTGCCGAGCGCAACGCTTTCCCAGCTCGCCGCCATCACCCTTCAGCTTGGGCTGAAGGAAGCCATGAATATGGACGGCGGGTCCAGCTCCGGTCTGTACGCCAACGGCACCATGCTGACCTATCCCGGCCGCGAACTGAGCAATGCGCTCGTCGTGCGTAAGCTCGACAAGCCGAAGGTGCAAATCGATATCAACGGGCAGCCTGAGTATGACTATAGCGGCTTCATCGTCAATGAGACGACCATTGTCCCGATCCGACCCTTCATCACCGCGATGAATGCCGGTTTTCAGTGGGACGCCGCAACCCGGACGGCGACCATTACGAGCGGAGGCGTGACGATGAAGCTGAAGGACGGGAGCTCCACAGCGACGGTGAATGGCAAGTCGGTCTCCGTGCCGGTCCCGCTCCAGATTATGGGGGACAGCCGCATGTACGTCCCGCTCCGCCTCGTCGCGGAGTCGCTGAATAGCAAAGTGGACTGGAACAGCAGCTTATACAGGGCATCCGTGCGCCTGCCATAAGGAAGACACCATAAGACCTGAGGGCAAACAACCCTCAGGTCTTTTCCATCCCCACCACGTTTAACCCTTCCCAATCAGGCAAAAATAGGAAAGATCACTGAGATGCTACCAAATCGGGGGAAGAATTTCGCAATCTGAATTTTGCACAGTACAGCGAGCAGATTTTAGGGCGTTTCTTCGGAAAATCGGCAGCTCGCCTGATCGTCCGATGCCGAGCTCTCTAATGATAATGTCGCTGCTTTCCCCTAGAGTCTCGACAAGCTGCGCTATATTTTCAGGCAGATGAGGGGTTAACGATGGAGCGGCTGTCGTAGACATAGGATCACCCTGTTTGTGGTTTAGCTATTTGTACCCTTCCCTTATTTTGGATGCATTATGTATCCCATCAAGTCACATTTTTGCTCGCTGATTCATTGAGTTTTCCATCCCATAACGCTTATAATAAAACGAGAAAAAGTTTAAAAGAAAAGGTGTCATTTCATGAGCATATTAAATGTAGAAAGATTAAGTCACGGCTTTGGAGACCGCGCCATCTTCAACGACGTCTCGTTCCGCCTGCTCAAAGGGGAGCACATCGGACTCATCGGTGCTAACGGAGAAGGTAAATCTACTTTCATGAACATCATTACAGGCAAGCTTCAGCCGGATGATGGCAAGGTTGAATGGTCCAAGCGCATGCGCGTTGGCTACCTGGATCAACATGCTGTTCTGAGCAAAGGCATGAGCATCCGCGATGTCCTGAAGGGAGCCTTCCAATATCTGTTCGACATGGAACAAGAAATGAATGACATGTACGGCCGGATGGGCGATGTGACGCCGGAAGAGCTTGAACAGATGCTCGAGGATGTCGGTACGATTCAGGATACATTGACGAATCAAGACTTTTACATGATCGATGCCAAAATCGAAGAAACCGCTCGCGGGCTGGGCCTCACCGATATTGGTTTGGACAAAGATGTGAACGATTTGAGCGGTGGTCAACGGACGAAGGTGCTTCTGGCGAAGCTTTTGCTGGAGAAACCGGACATTCTGCTCCTTGATGAGCCTACCAACTATTTGGATGAGCAGCACATTGAATGGTTGAAACGTTATTTGCAAGAATATGAGAATGCCTTCATTCTTATCTCTCACGATATTCCGTTCCTGAACAGCGTAATCAACTTGATCTACCACATGGAAAATCAAGCTTTAAACCGCTATGTCGGAGATTACAATCACTTCCAGCAAGTACACGAAATGAAGAAACAGCAGCTTGAGTCAGCTTACAAACGCCAACAACAAGAAATTTCCGAGTTGAAGGATTTCGTTGCCCGTAACAAAGCGAGCGTGGCGACGCGGAATATGGCGATGTCCAGACAAAAGAAACTCGACAAGATGGAAGTTATTGAAATTGCGAAGGAAAAACCGAAGCCGCAGTTTAATTTCAAAGAGGGCCGTACGTCAGGCAAGCTCATTTTTGAAACGACGGATCTCGTGATCGGCTACGATCAACCGCTATCCAGACCGCTTAACTTGCGCATGGAACGTGGTCAGAAGATTGCGCTGGTCGGTGCCAACGGTATCGGGAAAACGACGTTGCTGCGGAGTATTTTGGGCGAAATCCAGCCGGTAACCGGCTCCGTTCAAAAAGGCGATAACCAGCAAATCGGTTACTTCCAACAGGAAATCAAAGACTCCAACAACAACACTTGTATCGAGGAAGTATGGAACGAGTTCCCTTCTTTCACACAATTTGAGGTGCGTGCAGCACTAGCGAAATGCGGTCTCACCACGAAGCACATTGAGAGTAAAGTTGTCGTCCTGAGCGGCGGCGAGAAGGCGAAAGTCCGTCTCTGTAAGCTGATCAACCGCGAAACGAACTTACTGGTGCTCGATGAGCCGACCAACCATTTGGACGTAGATGCCAAGGATGAGCTCAAACGTGCGCTGCAAGCCTACAAGGGCAGCATTCTTCTGATTTCCCACGAACCGGAATTTTACCGTGATGTTGTGACGGAAACTTGGAATTGCGAGTCTTGGACAACGAAAGTGTTCTAATCGAGCAAGAGGCCGTCTTCGAGTAGATTTTTCTACTTGAGGATGGCCTCTTTTGTATTATTTTGCTTCCGAATCTGCCACCGCTGCTTCCGAACCCGCCAAGCCATGCTTAGCATCCGCGTTTGCATATAACTCAGGTGAATAAGTATGCAGCGAAGGAAACGGCTCGCTCCAAGGCTCAGCGTACGATGTATCGAATACATCCAACGCAAGAAGAGCGAGCGCACCCGCCTGTTCAACCCATCTCGCAGCTTCCTCACCCTCTCTCCGTTACCGTTATCTATCTCGCATTCATTGTAGAAGAGATCCGTCGTTGGGTAATCAGTCCTCAGGCGGAATTCCGTCTCCGCTTTCAGCTTGATTTTGCGCTAAAGTCCCGGTCAAGTCGTAGGTTGCTTTCGTATGATACAAAGTGTATCATAAATATAAACTTACACATTCATGCGACGAAAGCGAGGACATCCAGCCTATGCCTGTCATCCGCCGTTTCTTCCAGAGCAAACTTCTCCTTTGGCTGCTATTTTTATGCTTAAGTGATGCTGTATTCACGGACATCGGCATGCATCTGTCCTTTATTGAAGAACTGAATCCTCTGATACGAAGTGTATATGAATGGCATGTCGCCGGGTATTACTTCCTTAAACTCATACTTCCCTTGATTCTCATGGCCTTCTACCCTTATATCCGGAAACGCTCCTGGGTCAAGCCCTGCCTATCCCTCACGGTGATCATCTACGGCGCCGTCAATGTGTATCACTTCGTCTGGTTATCCTATGGACTCACATACCTTGCTACCAACTAACGGCAACGAAAAGAACCCAGCAATCACTTCTGCCGGGTTCTTTTTTGGTCTTTTGCCTTATATCGTTGCGATGATTCGGTCAATCTCCAGCTGCACGCGCACAATCCCCTCTTTACATGTCTCCAAGTTGATTTCTTGCTCCATCTCTTTCTCGAGCACCAAGACAGCCGCTAACAAGGATTCGGCATAGAAATTCGCGGCCACTCCTTTCAGCGTATGCACCATGCGGCGAGCAACAGCATCTTCTTGATGGATGATAGGCGGAAGTAAATTCTCCGTGAAACAAGCATAATCTTGTTTAAACTTCTCAATCATGTATTGAAAGATATGGATCTTCTGATCGATATTCCGCAGCACACGCTCTGCATCCATCCCCTTAATCTGCAATAACCACTGCAAATCATGCCATTTCTCGAGCATATCGGCCAATTGTTTCTCATTGACGGGTTTAACCAAAATGCCATTAAGTCCAAGCTTTAGCATTTGCATCGTGTCTTTCACGAAACCGTTTGCAGTAAGCGCAATGATTGGAATCCGCTGCATTGGCTTAAGTTGTCTCAGCTTTTGCGTTGCCTCATAGCCATCCATCTCCGGCATATGAATATCCATAAGGATAAGCTTCCAGGCTTGCTCACCCACCCGTTCCAGAACCTCATAGCCATTCTGCGCAATTACCACCTCATAGCCCAGTTGCTGCAGAAGCTGCGTAATGACCAGTTGATTGATTTCATTATCTTCCGCCACCAAAATGTGCCCCTTGGACTGGAAAAGTGCCCCTCCTGCCATAGCCTCCTCTTTATCGCGATCACACCTCTTACGGGATGGCTTCTGCCCGCTCAGTACCTGCAGAACTTTGCGCAGTGACAACCTGCTTACCGGTTTCACCAGAACGGAATCCGCCTTCAACGCTTCAGGCAGCTCGCACATTTCTTCTCTGCCTTCCAGTGTCGTGAGCGCGATTACATGGGTTCGAGAGCGGTCCACCGCATTCAGCACACGCTGCCAAATCGCTTGATGCTGCATGGGATCCATTTGCATATCCAAGAAAATATAGCGGAACGCAGCATGTCCAGATCCTCCCTCTCCTTGTTCCAACGCCGCTAATAAGTCGGATACCGAGAGAACCGTCTTCGCCTCAAGCTGGAAGGAGCTCAGTAAATCGGATACATGCCGAGCCGCAATGGGATGATCCTCGGCAACGAGCACATGCTTGTTTTCTTGAGGCGGAACAAGCTGCCTGTAAGGAAGGTACATGTCATCCTCCGTCTGTTGATTTCGTCCGAACAACAGACTGAAGTAGAAACGACTTCCCGCCCCTAAAGTAGTCTCAACCCTGAGCACACCTCCCATGGACTGCACCAAATGCTGGCAGATCACAAGCCCAAGCCCTGTGCCTCCGTATCTCCGGCTAGTCGATGTATCCGCTTGCGAGAAGGGCAAGAATAGCTGTGACAACTGCTCCTTCGAAATTCCAATCCCCGTGTCCTCTACGGCAAAAGATATAATAATGCCTTCCTCCGCATATTCCTCAAGCTGCACTTGAAGCCGGATGTGGCCTTGCTCCGTAAATTTGATTGCATTATTCGATAAATTGATAAGTACTTGCTCTAACCGAAAAGAGTCGCCGCTGACGATATCCGGCAAATCCTCGGAAGTATCCAGCAAGATCTCGATTCGCTTGTTGCCGAGGGAGACGCTCGCCAGGTCGGCGACCTTTTGGAGTGACTCTTCCAAGGAGAAATCAACTTTCTCCAAAATTAATTTCCCCGCTTCAATTTTTGAAAAATCCAGAATATCGTTAATCGTCGCCAGCAGAACACTCGAAGAGGCGTCCATTTTACTCAAATAATCTTTCTGTAGAGGTGTTAACTCCGTTCGCTGCAGCAGAAGAGACAGCCCCAGAATACCGTTAAGCGGCGTACGAATTTCGTGGCTCATCCTCGCCAGAAACTGGCTTTTAGCCCGATTGGATTCATCCGCCTCTTCGCGCTTCTTGAGATCCGTAATATCGTGAACGGTCCCGGTGACCGCAATAATTTCCGTTCTTGTTTCATTGAAAAGGGGGGATAACGTGACATTATAGGTATGCTCAGTACCATCCGGCAGCAGAAAATTAATGGCGAATTGCTGCGTTTTGCCGTTGATGATCGATTGAGTGAAGGAGCGCTCCCATTTCGAAGGATTGTCCATGTGAATGACTTCGGTCAATTGCTTTCCTTTTACCTGATCAGACGTAAGTTGGTAGGTTTGATACATTTTAGAATTAGCAGAGGCAACGCTTCCATCCAGTCGAAATCGGAGAATAAAGTCCTCTGAATTTTCCACCAAAGTCCGGAACTGCTCGTCTCTAACCCTAACTTTCATCTGGGCTGCACGATGCTCCGACACATCCACCGCTGATCCGATGACCTCACTAACCGCGCCAAACTTAAAGATAGGCTGTAAAGTAACGAGGATCGTGAAGCCTTGACAATCATATTCATAGATGACTCTTTCGCCCGACCAAGCCTGTTCATAATAGGGCTGCAGAAATTCCGGAAACTTAGTCCCTAATATGCTGATTTCATGAGCCCTTTTCCCAATAAACTGACTCGGTCGCAAACCTAGCTGATAAAGTAATTGACCCTCAATCAATATATAGACAAAATGGCCCCTGTGCTTATGAAATTTAAACGTAAACCCCGGCTGTAAGCGAAGCATATCAATAAGTTCCTGCTCAACCTGCCGGATCAACAGCTTGTACTCCCGGGCGCGAATCAGATACCCCAGAAAACATGCTACAACCACTACACACACCATTTGGTAGGTGAGGTATGTTCCTATGACTTGAAGCGATGTATGGTACACGACCCACATCATCCCATAGTAGAACACATATAGAAAAGCTCCTCCAAATAACCATTTGGACCAATAAGTACGCATTTTTGAAAAAGTAAAGTTAGTCCCTATAACGGCCGCCAGTCCAATAAGGAAAATCGGCAGCTGGATAGAGTGCTCTATCGCAAAGCGCCATATCGATAGGATGAAAAAGGTAATGAGGATTGAAGGATATCCTCCCAAATAGGCGGCAAGCAGGAAACCTACACCGCGAAAATTAAGACCTATATGGCCATCAACCGTAATGCCAAAACTAACCAGAATCACAACCAGGATGCCATGGGTAAGACCCACATAAACTTTGTAGTACCACGTCGGCTTCTGATCCAATTTCGTCATAATGAAAAACTGTTCGACGAATAAGACAAACACGGTAATAATCGCAAAATTGGTAATCAAATCGCGCAGCAGAACAATCACCAGCCTATATTTAAATAACGATCTTGTTTGGTTTGTTTCGCGTATTAGAGTTCAGCATGTGCCCAATGCTTTCCGCTAGCACCGGCTTGCTGAAATAGTAGCCCTGCACGAAACGGCAGCCGCAGTCCCTCAGCACTTGAAGCTCCTCTTCGGTCTCCAGCCCCTCGGCCACTACGAGCAGATTTAAGTTCTTGGCCATTGTAATGACGGTGTTCACGATAGCCGCATTCACTTCCCGATGTTTCAATCCCTTAATAAACGACTGATCTATCTTCAACTTATCGATCGGAAAATCCTTTAAATAACCAAGCGAGCTATATCCGGTTCCAAAATCATCCATCGCAACGCGCACACCCAGCCTTTTCAGTTGACCCAGCGCATCTGCCGCCAAATTAACATCCATGCTCATGCTCTCCGTGATCTCGAGTTCCAGGTACTTCGGTTGTAAGCCTGTCTCCTCTAAAATCTTCTGAATCATCGCGCTGAGCCCGTTATCATTGAACTGTCGTCTGGATAGGTTGACGGCCATGAACAAACGGGGAAGACCCTCTTGCTGCCATTTCACGCTCTGTGTGCAAGCCTCTCTCAGCACCCATTCTCCGATCTCATGAATCAGGCCGCTTTCCTCCGCTACTGGGATAAAATCGCAAGGCGGCACCTGCCCCAAAGACGCACTGTGCCAGCGAATTAAGCTCTCTAAACCTACAATCCGGTTCGTATATACATCAACAACGGGTTGATATACGAGATGAAATTCCTCATTCGTAATCGCCTTACGCAAATGAAATTCAATATCCATTCGTCTTTGAAACTGGTCGTGCTTCGCCTGCAGCGAGCCAGAGAGCGCAGTTTCTACGATTCCTAAGGATTTGACTGGAGACTCATGCACGCTCTGAATGCCGTTTCGTATGGCCATTTTACAGCGTTCCAGGAAATAGATGACCATCGTTTCATGGGACATTGGCCCAGTAAGCATTTCTATATGAAAATAATCCGCAGCGCCTATCCTCATAGCCTGAATGGTCTGCATGGCACCTTCGGATGTATGTGTACTAAGCACTACAATAGGAATTGGACGATGATTCATAATGAGTTGAAGCGCATGAATCCCTGCCATGTCTGCCATTGCTAAATCGATGACCACCAAATCCGGCCTTCCAGCAAGCATACAATCCAATGCGGCATTCCCGTGTTTCGCCGTACCTGTCATGATGAACTGTTCATCTTTCTGAAAGATGGGCAGCAAGCTCTCGCTCAACTCATTAGAATCACTTACAATCAGGACTCCATACCTATTTAAAAGACCCACTTCATTTACACCTCCTACAAGCAATTTCACAATAAACCGTATTATCTCCTATTGTACTTTCCACTTATTAGGTAACTTACCTAAATGGTACGTTTTCTCATCCCTATTCGCTAACAATTTGCTAACAAATTCCCGATAAAAAGTGTATAAGAGCGATTTACACTTAATTTTCGACACCTTATAATAGGTTGAGCAAGTAAATTGTTAGGACTTTTGATCCCTCTGTTCATTCAGGAAAGAAATTAGAAAATAAACTTAGTTTGGGGGAGTTTATACTTGGACAGAGTGCTTTTAATTGAGGACGATGATATTATAGGTGAAATGGTCTGTATGTATCTGACAGAAGAGAACTTCTTAGTGCTTAGAGCCCATAATGGCCAGGAAGGCCTTGCCGCCCTTCGCGAATTCGAGCCGGATCTTATTCTATTGGACCTCATGCTTCCTGACTTTGAAGGCACGGACTTATGCAACTCCTTGCGAAGCTTAACGCCCGTTCCCATCATCATCATCTCTTCCAATTCCAAAGTCAGCGAGAAAGTTGAAGCGTTTACAGTAGGAGCTGATGACTACTTATGCAAGCCCTTCAGCATGCATGAGATGAAGGCCCGCATACAAGCCCTTCTGCGTCGATTCAAACAAGCTCATCCACCCGAAGAGCAGCTTGTCCAGCAAGTTGTTCCCGTACCGTCTGTTGATATGAACATTAATTTGGAAAAAAGAACGCTTTATGTGCGAGGCGAACCCATCGACATGACATTCTCCGAATTCGAGCTTATTCGGCTGCTGTACGAGCACCCTGAACGCGTGTACCGCCGGGAGGATTTGATTAACGCTTTGCGTGGCTTCGACTCCTATGTCAACGATCGTGCTATCGATGTACATATTACAAATTTACGCAGGAAAATTGAAGTCAACCCCAAAGAACCCAAATACATAAAAACAGTCTGGGGTGTAGGCTACAAATTTGTTTTATAAGCAAGAGGCTGTCTCCACGGTCCGAAACGACCTGGAGATAGCCTCTTATTTGATTTCCTTCAAATTTCCGGAGAGCCCAATTTGTCGGATAACCATGCAATCTGTTGAAATATGAATGCCATGAAACTTTTCCCATATTTTTAACATAAATTGGTTGACATAGAAATCATTAATCATTTATTATTGGATTTCTGAGACCTTTATTTGCTAGGAATAGTCAGATATACATCAGATGGCAACTAACTAAACAGGGATTCACAGTGCGATAACCATTACTAAAGGGAGTAACAGGTGAACTCTTATGAATAGTGATAAATTAATTTTGGATTTGGGCAGTCATAGCGCCAAAGTATTCAAGAAATCAGAGATTGGTATCGAACAAGTGGATGTCCTCACATGGGAGCTTTTGGAGAGCGAAGTCTGCCTTCCATCCATTGAAGATAAGCTCAAGTCCTTATTGTCCACACAAGGCTCCTTCTTGGAAGGCGCCCCCCTCGGAAACATTGAGGCCTTCGGGACGGAAGCGATGCGAAGGTCGCCGCACCTCTCTGAACATATGGAGGAGATTTGCAGAAATCTGCGAATTGCCTATCGGACGATCAGTCAGAAAGAAGAAGCGGAGCTGCTGCGCAAAGCGATAAGCGAATCGGATATCCCCAGCCACCTTGACGTCATCAATGCCGGAGGCGGCAGCATCCAGATTATTACCAAGGAGTGCGAAGCGCCTTATCTCATTCCTTTCGGCATTTCGGATCTTAATCAAGAATTCCAGTTACTTGGAGCGCCGCATCAAAGGCAAATAACGACCTGCATCAAATGGCTCTCCTCCCGCTTACCCGCATCACTGGGGCCGTTCGCTTACACCGGCGGAGAGAAAACGTATCTGCGCCATTTCGAGATCGAGCTTGAACAGGATCTCTACTGCTCAAGGAGCGACTTTACTCAACTTACCAGACAACTGGCTCATCTCGAGCTTTCAGCTTTAGAAAACAATTCCCCTTTCGATCCGAAATGGATGCGCGGCGCCATTGCCTCGAATTGTGTCGTCCTTGCCGGGCTAATTAAATCTGGCGCCAGCAAATTCATGCCCTCCGACCTGAATATCGCCCACGGTTTCATGAATCAATTATAATCGCGCTGCACGGTCCCTTTTTGACCAAATCTTTGTGTAAATTTGATGTTATCAAAACCTACCCGTTCACTGCGTATTATATAATACAGTGTACATTAACTAGTTATAATTACATCTACTGATAGGTGGGTACTTCCATATGGCACAAACGATGAAAGCAGCGCTGATTAAGACATACAGCGGGGTTTCAGGCATTGAATTCGGCGAAACGTTAATTCCCCAAATAGACAGTAACGAAGTACTCATCAAAGTGCATGCGGCCTCTATTAACCCCGCTGACTTATTATTTCTTTCCGGTAATTATGGCATTAAACGCGCATTGCCGTCGGTTGGCGGAATGGAAGGTTGCGGAACGGTCATTGCAACGGGCAATAGCCTCGTAGCCCGCATGTTGAAAGGAAAACGCGTAGCTTTCGTATCCGAAGTCTATGGTTCCTGGTCGGAGTATACGAAAGCAAGCGCCATGACCTGCATGGTTCTGCCCGACCACGTATCGGACGAGCAGGGCGCTGTCTTCTTCGTCAATCCGGCAAGCGCCATGGCTATGGTGAAGATTGCCAAACAGCATAAGTCCAAGGCCATCGTACAAACGGCAGGAGCCAGCGCACTCGGCAGAATCCTGGTGAAGCTCGGCAGAGAGAACGGCCTGGCCGTCATCAGTGTTGTCCGCAAGGATGAGCATGCGCAGCTCCTTAGAGAGATAGGCGGACAGCATGTCGTGAACAGCAGCTCCCCCGCCTTCGAAGACGAACTCAGACGGAAGTCTCATGACCTTGGAGCTACCGTATGCTTCGATGCCATTGGCGGAGACCTGACGGGGACCGTACTCTCGGCGCTGCCGGACGGCTCCACGTTGTTTCAATACGGCCTCCTGGGAGGCAGCACAACAACGATTAACGCAGATGATCTGGTTTTCCGCCGCAAGCGGATCACAGGCTTCTGGGCTTCCGACTGGGTGAAGACCCAATCTATCTTTGAGCTGCTCTCCCTGCAGGGCTCTATGAAGAAATCGGTCGGATCGCAGATCCAGACCGAGATTAGCCAAACGTTCTCGCTCTGTCAAACGGTAGATGCCATCCAACAGTACGCGGCTAACATGACCTCAGGCAAAGTGCTGCTGCGGCCTGTATAGAATTGCAAAGACTGTCCGTTGAGTAGAGTGATCTACTTGATGGACAGTCTTTTTCGTTGGGTGAGGTGCCGCGTGCCTATTCGCGTAGAATTGAGGAACTGCGGAGGCTGGCGGGCCAACTTAGAGGAACTACAGTCCGCTATTTCTGCAAATAGCGGGGATGCTTGGCCTGGAGGGGAACCACAGGGCGTTATTTCTCCACATTGGGCTAGGTTTCAGCCAAATGTGAAGAAATAACGGACCCTAGTTCCCCCTCCGCGGCCAAAAGGGCGCATTTCGTAGAAATAGCGCCCTGTAGTTCCGATTCGTTGGGGTGCTTAGTTGCCGCCCCCTCCCGCTAAAACTCCGTAATGATCGTGAGAATCACAGGTCTGCGGCCGGTTTTCTCATAAAAGAAACGTCCGAGCACTTCTTTCACATTAATTTTCAGCACATTCCATTGGTTTGGCGGGTCCTGCCCTGTCTGCAGCCTGTTCACCGTATCCGCGGCCAAAATGCTCGCTCGATCTATGAGATCCTCAGACTCACGCACATAGACGAACCCGCGCGAAATAATATCGGGTCCGGCTAAAATTTTGCCATCCGTTTTGCTGAGAAGGAGAACCACAATAAGGATCCCATCCTCCGAAAGCTGCTTCCGGTCACGTAAAACAATATTCCCCACATCGCCCAATCCATCGACCAGAGTGTTGCCCGCCGTGACCTTGCGGCTTTGCGTCGCCGCTTCATCCTTGATATCTACAACATCCCCATTGTTCAGGATGAAAATGTTAGCAGGCTCGACGCCAACGGACTCAGCCAAAATCCGGTGCTGATGAAGCATCCGATATTCGCCGTGAATCGGAATAAAATACTTCGGCTTCATGAGCGTCAGCATTAACTTGAGTTCTTCCTGGCTGCCATGGCCGGAGACATGCATGCCGGTCACTGAGCTTGAGCCGTAGATGACCTCCGCGCCAAGGCTAAACAAATTGTCTACCGTCTTGGAGACATTGCGCTCATTCCCAGGAATCGGCGATGAGGACAGGATGACCGTGTCCCCCCGATGGATTTCTACATTCCTGTAGTTTGAGCGAGATAGCCGGGATAACGCGGCCATCGGCTCCCCCTGGCTGCCCGTGCAGAGAATGGCGATCCGCTCGGAAGCCAAGCTGCCGATCTCTGCCGCCTCCACCAGCATCCCGTCGGGAACCGTCAAATAGCCCAGCTCGGAAGCTATTTTCACGACGTTGACCATACTGCGGCCCAGCAAGGCTAATTGACGATTCGTCGCTTGCGCGGCATCGATCACCTGCTGAAGCCTGTGGACATTGGAAGCGAAGGTGGCGATGAACACTTTTTGCTTCGCTTTATGAAAGGCCTCCTCGAGATGCTTTCCGACATGGCTTTCCGAAGGCGTATAACCCGGACGCTCCGCATTCGTGCTTTCGGATAAAAGCAGCATAACCCCCTTCGAGCCAATGTCCGCCATTTTATGAATATCCGGATATTGATTATTGACCGGTGTAAGGTCAAATTTGAAATCTCCCGTATGAACAACCGCTCCCTCGGGCGTATGAAAAACAACCCCAAGACAATCGGGGATGCTGTGATTGGTTTTGAAGAAAGTGGACGTGATGCTGCCAAGGTCCACCGTGGAATCGGAGGTGATCTCGAACAGCTTGGTATCTGCTAGCAAACCGGCCTCTCTCAGCTTCACTTCAATGAGCCCAATCGTTAAGCGTGTTGCATAGATCGGCACATTGATTTGTTTGCGGATGTATGGAATGCCCCCGATGTGATCCTCATGTCCATGCGTAATAACCAGAGCACGGACTTTATCGCTATTTTCAAGCAAATAAGTAATATCAGGAACAATGAGATCAACGCCCAGCAAAGTTTCGTCCGGGAATTTAGAGCCGCAGTCGATAACGACAATGTCATTGGCATATTGGACAACGTACATATTTTTACCGATTTCATTAATACCGCCTAAGGAGAAGACCGATAATTGCTGATCCAGCTTGGTCACCTTACTTACCCCCTGTGTCGCTTTCATTTGCGTTAATTTCCCACAAGTGATGTAAGGCTATACAAGAAGGTGTTATTCCTGCCAAGCAAAACGGTAACCAATCCCCGGCTCCGTCAAAATATAACGGGGTCTTGTCGAATCTTCTTCGATTTTCTTCCTCAAATGGCCGACGTATACCCGTAGGTATTGGCTGTCGGATTCATACTGCGAACCGCCCCATACTTGCTTGAGCAATTGGCGATGCGTCATTACGCGACCGTTGTTGAGGGCCAGCACTTTTAGCAAATCATATTCCGTAGGCGTCAATTTGAGCTTCTCTCCATGGAGTTCAACGATTCGTTGGGATAAATCAATCACCAGATCCCCTAATTTCAACACAGGTTCATCTTGCGTCTTCGCGATATGGCGCAGAGCAACCCGCATACGTGCCATAAACTCGCCCATGCCAAAGGGCTTAGTCACATAATCATCGGCCCCTCGGTCCAAGGCAGCCACTTTATCCTGCTCCTGGTCTTGCGCGGTAAGAATAATGATCGGGACCTGCGACCATTCACGAATATGCTGCAGCACGTCCATCCCTGTCATATCGGGTAATCCGAGGTCCAACACGATGAGATCCGGCCGAACCATCGTGGCCTGCAATAAACCCTCTTGGCCCGTTGCTGCTTCCGTTACATCGAAGCCATGCGCGTTTAACGTTACTCTTAGCAGCTTGCGAATTTGCGCCTCATCATCAATAATTAAAATTTTCGCCCCGGTTGCTGTCATGCTCATCCCCCTGTTTCTCAGCGAATTGTAACGGCAAACTGATATGAATAGCCGTTCCTTTGGGCTCATTTCTTTGGGCTACGATCTGCCCGCCATGGGCTTCCACGATGCTTTTACAGATCGCAAGCCCGAGTCCGGTACCGGGGATATGTTTCGTTAATTGTCCCCGATAAAACTTTTCAAAAATCCGATCCAAGTCCTCTGCCGCGATGCCCGCTCCCTCATCCCTGATGGTCAATTCAAGCGTTTCCCGGCGCTGCGCCGCTTCGATCACAATTTCGCTGCCCTCCGGCGAATACTTGATGGCATTGCTGATCACATTAATCAGCACCTGCTCGATCAGCACATCATCCAACGGGACGGAAGGTAGCTCCGGAGCAAGCCGAATGCTCACCTTCCTATGCTGCAAAGCATCCTTCAGCTGAGCGAGCGCGACTCCGACAATATCCTCGATCCCGCACCACATCTTATTCAACCGCAGCATGCCGCTTTCAATTCGAACCATGCCGAGCAAATTCCCTACTAGCCTATTCATCCTTGTTGACCCTTCACGAATCGTTAGCAGCAGCTCACGCCGGTCTTCAGGACTAAATACAGCTTCGCTTTCTAACAGCCCCGTCACAGAGCCTATGATGGTAGCTAGCGGTGTGCGCAGCTCATGAGAGAGCGAGTCAAGCAGCGCCGTTCGCAGCTTCTCAGACTCGGCAGTCAATTGCGCCACCTTCGCTTCATTCGCCAGCTTGACGCGGGAAATCGCAACAGCCACCAGATCCGAGAGTGCTTCTATGAAGCGAATTAGCTCCGGCATCTCCGTTAACGGCCGCTCACCGACATACACAGCTAATACGCCGTGAACTTGATGATCTGTTTCAAGCGGGACATAGAGTGTTGAGGACTCCCTCAACGAGTGTGTGCCACGCCCCGCGCTCGCATGATGATTGTAAACCCACGCCGCGATAGACAAGTGGGATTCATCTGTCACCCATTCCATCCCATCCTTGGAATAGGCCCCTACTTGCTGTTCACCCAATGGATTGGGTAATAGAATAGCAGCTCTTGCGCTTAATGCTTCGGAAACATGCTGTACAATCTGATTAAGAAGTCCTTCTAAATCGGAAATGGCCGTAATTTTACGGCTTAACGCATACAGGGCAGCCGTACTGGCTTCACTCTGCTGAGCTTGATGAATCTGATTGCGAAGCTTCGAAGCCAAGCTCGCCGTGAGAGCAGCAACCGATATAAAGACAATAAATGAGATCAAATAACGCAAATCCGCAACTGTAAGGCTAAATACAGGAGGGACAAATAAGAAATCTAAAGATAATACGCCGATTGCCGCTGCAAAAAAGGAAGGCCCCCTTCCCCAACGCACAGCACTAAAAAGAACGGGAAGCAGATAGAAAAGAGAGACATTCACCAAGCCTAAAAAGTCGCTAAAAGCTTTTAAAAATAAAGTGACCACAGCAATAAAAAGAGCTGTCATCACGTAGGATTTCCATCTGATCCAACTATTTGTTTTATTCATCATGCTCTCATTTTACCTTATTTTCTGCGGATTGCCATAGATCGTAATCGGCGACAATGAGCACATCCATTTGGGAAGCAAGCGGCAGCAGTTTCTTCACTGTAGCGTCTTTCCACACAATGATTTGCGTGGCCCCCGCCACACTTGCTTGAGAGGCAAACATAGCCGGGATGGCTTTACGGGTCATCACTTCTTGATACACAAACTCGCCCCCAAGCCTAACCGTCAGCTTCTCCAGCGTTTCCAGCTTAAGCTTCCATTGCTCGCCACTCCCCACTGCAATAAAACTTACGTACCAAGCTGCTTTCAGCCGGTGTGCGATTCGAAATCCCCGGCGAATGAGGCGGTCCGCTTGTGATATCTCCGTGATGCAGACGTAAATAACCTCTTTTCTCCGCCATGGGCCTCGAAGGGAGTTCTTGCGCTCCATAGATTCCAGACGTTCATCTACATCATCAGCAATTTCACGTAAAGCCAGTTCGCGTAGAGCAATCAGATTACCCGTTTTAAAAAAGTTGTTCAACGCTTGATCCACTTTGATCATCGCATAAATCTTGCCTTCCCTCATGCGAAGCTGTAAAGCTTCAGGAGCCACGTCGATTAATTGCACTTCATCGGCCGCCCGAAGAATGCTGTCAGGCACCGTTTCGCGAACCCGGATTCCGGTAATTTGCTCGACGGCATCGTTTAAGCTTTCCAAGTGCTGAACGTTAACCGTAGCGATGACGGATATGCCTGCTTCCAAAAGTTCCAGCACATCTTCGTATCTTTTTTTGTGTTTACTGCCGGGGACATTCGAATGGGCTAATTCATCAACTAAAATGACTTCAGGCCGCGCCTTAATAATGGCTTCCGTATCCATCTCCTCAAGCCTTACGCCTTGATAGGCAATTTCCGCCCGAGGCATAATGGCTAGTTCCCCGATCTGCTCAACCGTCTCTTTTCTCCCATGCGTTTCGAGCAGCCCGACCTTCACATCGATGCCCTTCTTGAGCAAATCATTGCCCTCCCGCAGCATGGTATATGTTTTCCCTACACCCGGGGCGGCGCCAATATACACTTTGAACCTTCCCCGTTTGATTTTCTCGATCTTGGCTTGAACCTCTTGCCTGCTCAGACGCTTATATTTGTACGGCTCCTTCGATACCTGCATGTGGGCAGGAAGAATGCGCTCCCCATCCCGTGCGGCACGATCAGCAACCAGGAACACATCGATATTCTTAACTCTTTTTAAAATGCCATTGATCACAGATCCTTGCCAAAAGGTTTGCCACTTGGTTTGTTTGGAATGCCCCAAGACAATACGGGTTACTTTATGATGGATGGCATAATCAACCAAGGCTTTAGGAATACAACGGCGAAATCTTAGCGGAAGCTCCTCGAACTTGCCGCCGACTTTCTCGACAAGCTTCATAATCGACCTGCGAAAAGCAGAGGCTTCCTTCGAAAGCGGTTTATTGAACTTACGCAGTGTCACAACATGAAGATCACCGTTCAACCGCTTCGCGATCTGTTGGCCTCGCCGCACATAAATGGAACCGTTCCAATGATATTGGGCGGTTACCAGGATGCGCTCTGTGGCGCCTGAAGGCCCCAGAATCCCCATCTGTTCGCGATGCGCTTCCAGCGAATCGTTAACGTCCTCTGCAACGAGACGCAAGGCTAATTCTCTTAATACGCCTAAGTTGCCTCTTTTGAATAAAGCGGTGTCTTTATTTCCCTTGAGATGCCCTTCTTCCAGTCGATTCAGAATCATTTCTGGCGTTGCATCAATTAAGCGAACCTCATCGGCCAGCTCCAGCGTATCTGCGGGCACACAGTGCCCCACTTCAATCCCCGTCAACTTATGTGCGACTTCCATCGCGGCTGCCAGCTCATACACATTCACAGTGGTTATCACACTAATATTGTTAGCTAGCAGATACTTGATATCATCCAGGCGCGTAGGAAAACGGGCATCCGGCCGATTCAGATGAGCCAGCCCGTCTACAAGCACAACTTCCGGATTTCTCTCCATTAAAGCGTCCAGATTTAAATCCTTTTGCTCGGTGCCGTCCTTCATCCAATGAATGCTCGGTACTCTTTCCAAATCTCCTAATTGTTCCACGGTTTCTGGCCTTTGGAGCGTAGATACCGCGCAGATGACCACATCAATCCCCTGCTGCCTGAGATTATGCCCTTCCCGCAGCATATGGTACGTCTTTCCTGAGCCGCTGACTGCGCCAATATAGATTTTCAAACTCCCGCGATGCAATTTGGAGATGGATAATAGAATTTCTTCCGGCGTTTTCCTTTTAAAACCATCCAATCCAGCATCCTCTCCTTTCTCCTCAAAATGACGCAGAAACCACTCTCGACCTATCGAGAGTGGTTGTCAGCCCCTTACAACTTCACTTGTTTAAGCAGCTCTATATTCAGTTCTGTTACATTCACCCTTGGCTCACCGAGAAAACCGAGCTGTCTGGTTTTTGTAAACTGATCAACGAGACCGTTAAGCACGTTCTCCGCAATTCCTGTTTCTTTACTAATTCTAGGCACTTGGGCTTTGGCCCCTTCCGGTGACAAATCCGGATCAAAGCCGGAGCCGGACAGCGTGACTAAATCAGCTGGAATGTCGGTTAGGCTAGGATTTTCCTTTTTCAAAGCATCTATCTTTTCTGCCAATGCCGCTGCATAATCGCTTGAAGCTACCGCCATGTTGGAACCGGAAGAAGCTTTGGGATCATACTTCGCCGTAGATTCCCTTGGGTGGAACAGCTTAGGGGACTCGAAGCTCTGAGCCAGCAATTCCGACCCGATTACCGTTCCGTCGGATTCAATCAGGCTGCCATCCGCTTGCTTGGGGAATAAGACTTGAGCCACGCCGGTCGTAACCAGCGGATAAATGAGCCCGCAAACGATCATGAACAATATAGATACACGAATTGCTATAAAAACCGATTTCATGACGCTATCTCCTCGTTTCTCTTTCTCTTTAAACGATATTTAATCCGTGAAGTATCATATCGATGATTTTAATCCCGATGAACGGTACGATGACCCCGCCAATCCCATACAGCAGCACATTGCGCGACAATAAGCGATCCGCTGACATTGCGCGATACTTAACGCCCTTCATCGCAATTGGAATCAGCAGCGGAATGATGATGGCATTGAAAATTAAAGCGGATAAAATAGCCGATTCCGGCGAGGCCAGATTCATAATATTCAAGGCCTGCAGCTGCGGCATCGCCAGGATAAACATCGCTGGAATGATCGCGAAATACTTGGCGATATCATTCGCGATGGAGAAGGTCGTTAAAGCTCCACGCGTGATCAGCAGCTGCTTCCCAATGGAAATAACGGAAAGCAGTTTGGTTGGATCCGAGTCCAGATCGATCATGTTAGCGGCTTCCTTCGCCGCCATGGTGCCTGAATTCATCGCCAAACCTACATCCGCTTGCGCCAGAGCAGGAGCATCATTCGTCCCGTCGCCTGTCATCGCTACGAGCTTGCCTTCTTGCTGTTCCTTTTTAATGGCAGCGATTTTATCTTCCGGTTTCGCCTCTGCAATAAACTCATCTACACCGGCTTCAAGAGCAATTGTTGCAGCTGTCAGCGGGTTATCGCCCGTACACATGACCGTTTTGATCCCCATCGAGCGCAGCTCGGCAAACCGCTCCTTCAAGCCCGGTTTTACGGTATCTTTGAGGTAAATAACACCGTAAATTCGCTCATTAATCGCTACAGCAAGCGGAGTGCCTCCAGCCTTAGCAATCCGGTTCGTAATGGTCTCCAGATCATTAGGGATTTTACCGCCTAAAGCTGTTACATATTTTTTGATCGCGTCAACAGCGCCCTTACGTACTTTAGAGCCTCCTACGAGATTAAGCCCCGACATACGTGTCTCAGCCGTGAACTCGACAACTTCCGCACCTTCATAAGCATTTGTTTGCCAGGATTCGCCAAGTTTATTGGCAAGCTCAACAATGGAGCGCCCTTCCGGTGTTTCATCTTTGACCGAAGCTTGAAGAGAAGCAAACGTGATGTCTTTGGCTGTCACGCCACTTACAGGAACGAATTCAGACGCCATACGATTCCCGAAGGTGATGGTTCCCGTTTTATCTAAAATCATCGTATCGATGTCGCCTGCGGCTTCAACCGCTTTACCGGACATCGCAAGCACGTTAAACTGCGTTACACGGTCCATACCTGCGATACCGATCGCGGATAAGAGACCGCCGATGGTTGTGGGAATCAGACAGACCAGCAGCGCAATAAGTGTGGAAATCTCCAGTTTTACATTTAAATATTGGGCCATTGGCACCATGGTCATAATGACGATCAAGAAGATCAGCGTTAATACAGCAAGCAGTGTTGTTAAAGCAATTTCATTCGGCGTTTTTTGCCGTTTCGCGCCTTCAACGAGTGCAATCATACGGTCTAAGAAAGATTCGCCTGGATCAGTCGTCACTTTGACAACGATATAGTCGGATGCTACCCGTGTACCGCCGGTTACGGACGAGAAGTCGCCTCCCGCTTCCTTAATAACAGGCGCCGATTCACCAGTAATGGCGGATTCGTCAATGGAAGCCAAGCCTTCAATAATTTCCCCATCGGAAGGAATGATCTCACCGATTTCAATACGAACGATATCACCCTTACGTAGTGTCGTAGAAGACACTTCCTTATAAGAGCCGTCCTTTTGAACCAGACGAGCTTTCGTATCGGACTTCGTTTTCCGCAGGGAATCTGCCTGAGCCTTACCGCGCCCTTCCGCCAGTGCTTCCGCAAAGTTAGCGAAAAGCAGTGTAAAGAGCAGAATCAGGAAGACCGCGATATTATAAGCCCTGCCTACTTCCGTCGAGCCGAATAGATCAGGTACAAGGGATAGCAGCAAGGTAATGACGGTTCCTACCTCAACCACGAACATCACCGGATTTTTAATCATTACCGCTGGATTCAGTTTCTTGAATGAATCCACGATAGCTTGATTGACAATTTCTTTTGATAAAGTTTTTTTACGTTCCACAGCCATGTAAATCCTCCCTCTCTATTACGTCTATCCTTAACGCGCTGCCAAATGTTCAGCAATCGGCCCCAATGCCAGCGCCGGGAAGAACGTTAGAGCACCGATAACTAAAATAATCATGATTAAAATCCCCATAAATAATGGTGTATTCGTCCGAAGCGTACCTGTTGTAACGGGCACAACACGCTTAGTAGCAAGTGAGCCTGCTATTGCGAGCATGGCGATAATGGAAATATATCGTCCAACCAGCATGACAAGACCAATGCTCATCGCATAAAAGTTCGTTCCAGCGCTCAAACCGCCAAAGGCAGATCCGTTATTGGCTGCACCGGAGGTAAAAGCATACAGAACTTCAGACAGGCCATGCATCCCTTGATTCGCTATGGACGTGACCGATTCAGGACGAATCAACGCCCAAGCTGTCGGTGCCAAAATAATGAGCGGATGCGTCAGAATCGCGATCGCAGCCAGCTTCACTTCTTTGCCATCAATTTTTTTGCCCATAAATTCTGGTGTACGTCCAACCATTAGTCCGCAAATGAATACGGACAAGATCAGATAAAGCAGTCCGTTTAATAAGCCGACCCCTTTGCCTCCAAACACGTTATTTAACATCATTTCCGCAAAAGGAACAATGCTTCCCAGCGGTGTAAGCGATTCATGCATCGCATTAACAGAGCCTGTTGTAGCTGCTGTAGTAACGGTTGTGAAAAGCGCCGTTTCGGATAATCCGAATCGAACTTCCTTGCCTTCCATATTGCCATGTACACCAAGCGCATCTACGGCAGAAATCCCTTTATACTCCGCGTAGAACACCGTGGAAAGCATGACTAGGAAGATGATTCCCATAGCAGCGAAGACGGTCCAGCCTTGCTTTTTGTTTTTGATCATTAATCCGAATGCGTAGACGAGTGAAGTAGGCAGCAGCATCATACAAATGATATGGATCATATTCGTAAATGGCGTTGGATTTTCAAAGGGATGCGCAGCATTCGTCCCGAACCATCCGCCACCGTTGGTGCCGATATGTTTAATTGATTCGAAAGAAGCAACTAAACCGCGAGTAATCGTTTGTTCTGCCCCTTCAATTGTTGTCGCTTGAACAGCGCCCAGCAAGGTTTGAGGCACACCTTGAAAAACTAGAACTAAAGCAACAATGAAGCTAAGCGGCAGAAATACGCGAGTAATCGCCCTTGTCATATCTACGTAAAAGTTTCCGAGATTGTCTTGACGGCCAACTAATCCGCGGATAAAAGCTACAGCTACGGCGAAACCGGTTGCCGCCGACGTAAACATCGGAAACGTTAGCCCTACCATCTGTGAGAGATAGGACAGTGTATTTTCACCGCTGTATGCTTGCCAGTTCGTGTTTGTAATAAAAGAAATAGCCGTATTAAAAGCGATTGTTGGTGATACATTACCTAGCCCATCGGGATTAAGCGGTAAAAAACTTTGAAGCCGAAATACCGCGTACATAAGGATCATCATGACAAAGTTGACGATTAATACAGCTCCTAAGTACTTCTTCCAGCCCATCGCTTCCTCTTCTTTAACACCCATTAGGCGATAGGACACACGCTCGAAGGGGCCGAACACACGATCCAAGCCACTCTTTTCATAACCAAACACTTTCACCAAGTAGCTGCCCACCGGCTTCACCAAAAGCATGATAATCACCAGCGTGATGACTACTTGCAACAATCCCATACCCATAGTAGGTTCTCCCCCTGCTTTACATAAGTTCTGATTTATCCATTAAAATTTCTCCGGCTTCACTAAAACAAAACCGAGATACACCATGATCGCTAGCGCAATTAGTCCAATGACAATCATTTGGTTGCCTCCTATAAGTTTTCATTCAAAAACTCGCATTGAAAGCATCATCCTGCCTACGCTTTTTCGCAAAATTTCATAAATCCCCAAAACCCCACAAAGGTTAATGCCATTAATAAGACCATTGTTACATCGTTGTACATCGCGCACCTCCTCCACACTCAGACAGATCCTAATTTATTGGTTTGTAATAGAGATGATAGAAGGAACTTCACATCACCGTTTTTGGAATAAATAACATAGTCAGCGCCTAGCCCTTTATAAATCAATCTTGGATTTACACTTTGGGTAATCACATACACCGGTCCTGACGTCCAACTGCGGCATATCTGAATGTAGCGGCAGCATAGCGTCAAACTTTCTTCGAACAGAATAATGCCCCCGATCGGATAATCGGGAATATGGGTGGATCCCGGTAATGACGTATCCACCTGGATGATTCTTTTTACTCCCTGCCCTTCTAGCTTGAGTTTTTCCATCTTGTTGTTCGTTAATGCAACATAAGGAAAACCATGCAACCTAATGTGTTTCATAAAGTCCTCGCCTGCCTTGGTTGGCGCAGCTATTAGCAGCAAATCGCTTTGCATGGCTTTCATCGCTTCCTTTCCTGACTCATTGTAACGCCGAACGGTATAAAAATGAGGTAAAGAATCCTTAGCCTGCATATAAAAAAACCATAAAAATGCGCATGGTTAGAAAGAAACATAAGCCTCTGAATGGTCAAAGATATAAGAACGATTCGATAGAACATCCAATTCTTTGTTGCCTATCGATTTATGTTGAAGCTTCTCTGACAGGTCTGTTAATGCCGACTCGATCACATGAGTCCGTACTTCTCCCCATGCCTCTTTTTTCTGACGGACATAGTGCAAACCATCCTCAAGGGAAAGCCCTTTGAGCTTCTGAAAGACAACAGCCCATTGAACGAAGTCTCCCTTCAGATTGACGCACGGAATTTCATAATCTCCTAAACCGCTTGTACCCAGGCTTGTTGAGATGGAAACCATGCCGCAATGGCAGTCGCGGCCGTGTCCAGGCAGAAGTTTGTCGGATAACTCATCATCAAAGCGATAGCATTCAATTCGGGTAATCTTGCATTCGGGAACCATGTGTAGATTCACTCTCCTCATTTGATGCTCTGAATCTTACGCCTTGGAGATCCGCCTTGTAAAACGTGCCGTGGCCTTCTTTTTGCCGTATAGAAGAATGGATACGCTTTCAAATAATTCATACATGAATTTTCGCTATTCAATCTTCGGTTTTCTTCTATTTACGCCATTTTTATCGTTTTTTTATGGGTTTCCCCACGTTTCTTTACCCCATTTTTATTCCTCTCAGCCTTACAATTAAGGAGCAAAACACACACATTATTGCTGTAGGTCTTACGTGCAAAGGAGAAATGACGATGGTTTCCGCTCCCCGTTATTATTTAGGGTTAATCCCCCAAATGTTAAATCCGATCCCCTTAACTTACGAGTGGTTCGGTGTCTTATGGTTAGAAGAGGCTAACCGTTTCCCTGTTATTGTCGGGTACTGGTTCTCCAAGGAGAAGTCAGACATTATTCAAAAAGCACAGCGAGCGGGTTATGCCAATTGGACCGAAATGTCGGAGCACTACGTGATCATGAACATGTACAGGTCCATACGAAATAAACAAAAAGAACAGGACTGGGAGAAGCGCTCCAGACTGTCTATTCGCATGAATTTCACAGCACCTTGGAAGAGTGTTCCCTCTGGCCTGTATGTTGTCAAATCAAGAGATACCTTTCCGCTGCATGCTTCCGCCATATGTAAAAAAAGATTTTTCCTTTGGTTAGAACACGCGGCGGTATGTGAAACCGAACAGGAGCTTCAAGCGTTCATCCGGAGGGTGCAAAGAGAGCACCACCTTGGGAAAAGAATCGAAACGGGGAGTCCTACGATGTAGGGAAGCCTGACATACAAAAAACGTACAGAAATGGCGTAATACCGCCAATTCCTGTACGTTTAGGAACAACTACTTTTTCAAATGATACGGTACCGTCGTCACAATGAGATCCCGCCTGTACAGCAGGAACGCGCGGATCAGCAAGCTGGACTGATTATGGAGTATGTGCTGCCAGTTTCGTTTCGGTATAAACTGGGGGATCAAGACGGTTACCCGGAAATTCGACTCGTTTGCCTTATGCTCTACGGTATCGATGAACTTCGTCAACGGCTGAATAATGCTACGATAGTGAGAATGCAGGGTGACTAACCGCACATCCGGCTGCCAACACTCCCATTTCTCTTGGAACTGCTTCTCCGCCTCCCGATCAAAGGCCACATACACCGCAATAATCTGGTCTGGCGCCAGCGATTTCGCGTAATTCATGGAATTTTCCACGACATGGGTAATTCCCGCGACAGGTACGATCATCACATTCCCCTTGATCGGGATAGAAGGCTCACATGTCGTGATCCGCAGCTGTTCACTCACGGCCTCGTAGTGCTTTTTGATTTTATGGAACGTATAAACAATCAAGGGGAGGAAAATAAATACCGGCCATACCTGCCCCAGCTTCGTGATAAAAAAGATCAGCATGACGGTGAAGCTAATCAAAGCGCCAATCAAATTGATCGTCAGTTTAACAATCCAGCCCTTGGGCTTTTCGCGCACCCATTTGACCAGCATCCCTGTTTGCGCAAGTGTAAAGGGAATAAATACACCCACAGCATATAGTGGAATAAGATGCTCTGTTCGCCCTTTAAACGCAATGATCAGAATGATCGACATAATTGCCAGAAAAATAATCCCGTTCGAATACCCTAATCGATCCCCTCGGATCGTGAACATTCTAGCGATATATTTGTCCCTGGCCAAATTAACGGCGAGTAAAGGAAAAGCCGAGTACCCGGTATTCGCGGCAAGCACAAGGATCAACGCGGTCGTGCCTTGGATGAAATAGTACATGTAATTTCTCCCAAAGGTTTGAGAGGCGATCTGCGAGACGACGGTTTCCTCCGCTTTAGGGGCAATGCCGTAGGCATAAGCCAAATACACGATGCCCGAGAACAAAATGGCAAGCAGCAATCCCATGGCCGCTAAGGTTTTGGAGGCATTCTTCGGTCCCGGGTCTTTAAAGTTCGGAATCGCGTTCGAAATTGCTTCCACACCTGTTAAGGCCGAGCTGCCCGATGCGAAAGCTTTCAATAACAAGAACAGGGTAATCCCGGCAACCGGCGTCCCTATTGGAGCATGCATCTCAGGTGTAACTGTGCCTGTCACCCCTTTATACAAGCCTACACAGATTAAAATAATCAGCGCCAAAATAAATAAATAGACAGGATAGGCCAAGATGGAGGCAGATTCGGTAATTCCTCTTAGATTCAAAATTGTTATGGCGACAACGAGCAAAGTAGCAATATCCACATTGTAGGGGTGGAGCGACGGGAAGGCAGACGTAATCGCATCGGTCCCCGCCGATATGCTGACCGCCACCGTGAGGATGTAATCCACCAGCAAGGATCCTCCTGCGAGAAGGCCTGCGTTCACACCCAAATTTTCCTTCGAAACGACATAGGCCCCACCCCCATGGGGATAGGCGAAAATAATTTGCCGATAAGACAAAATGAGAGCCAATAATAGAATGAGAACACCCACGCCGATCGGTACCGAGTACCAAAGAGCCGCGGTGCTTATGGTGATAAGCACAATCAGTATCTGTTCAGGTCCGTATGCGACTGATGATAGAGCGTCAGAAGACAGGATCGCTAGCGCCTTTGTTTTGTTCAGCTTTTGCTCCCCTAATTCGGCTGATTTCAAAGGCTGACCGATGAGTAACCTTTTCAATGCAGAAAACATCATACCACCGCCAAATGTTTTGAGTTCATCCTCCCTTAAATTACCCCCTAAGATAGAATAAGAACCACAAAACCTACTGCCAAGTTTCTACAAAAGTCGAACAAGCTATGTGATAAAATGGTACAGAGTGACTACCCAGTCTATCCATTGGATGGTGATGACATTGACAGGCATCTCCCCGATTCGGCATACCACTTATCGTGATTTGGCGCCCAGCGTCCATTGGGCCCAATTGCACCAAAGAACGCCTCAATTCAAATGGGCGCGGCGCATTTACGATTTTCAGTTTCTCTATGTCATTCAAGGCGAGCTGCAGGCCACTTTATCCGGAAAGTCGATGTTGGTTCCTGCGGGGAGGCTGCTCCTTATACCAGCCAATGTGTATCACACCATCGAAGTATTAACAGCACCGCATGTTCATCTATTGGGGATTCATTTCGATTTCTTTAGCGACCTGCGCGTGAAGCAAGGGGATCTTGTCGTGGATGAAAGCCATCCTCTCATGGATTGTTTTTGCGCGATGCCTTATATCGACGGGGCACCTCTGTTTCCGTACGGTTATTCCATCTCGCTGCCTCCGGCTGTCGTTTCCTTGATGGAAGCAACCATCCATGAAATGACCGAGCAGAAACAAGGCTTCGAAATGGTCTCCAAGGGGCTGATGCTCCAAATGCTCACGCTGCTCATCCGTCATCAAGCTGAGACGAACCGCACCCTTCATCCGAAATATCAAGAAAGCTTACTGCATTTAGCTCATGAACTCAAAACGAGTTACCGAAAAAAGTGGACCAATGTCGAAATGGCCGCTTTCATCAACGTTCATGAAGACTATATGAGTAAGCTTTTTAAAGATATGCTGGGCATGAGCCCTAATAAATACCTGCAATCCGTCCGGCATCAGCAGGCTAAGCGTCTATTGCGCGAAACAGATGATAAAATCGAGCGAATCTCGCTCGAAGTCGGCTATGATGACTTTCATTATTTCAGCCGTATTTTTAAAAAATGGGAAGGCATGTCGGCACAGCAGTATCGCAGGTTCTCTCAATTTATTTGATTAAGCGTGACTCTTCCGGTAATCCGAGGGATAGCTGGAACAGTTCTCGACAAACAGTTTGGTAAAATGCCGCGTGCTGTAGTAGCCGACCTTCTCCGCGATTTGCTTCACTTGCAAATTCGTATTCAACAGCAGCTCTTTGGCCTTCAGCATGCGAATATTCGTTAAGTATTTAACGAATGGCGTTCCGGTTTTTTTATTAAAGAGCATGCTTAAATAATTGGCAGACACATTGAGCTGCTGGGCAATTGAACCTATGCCGATATCGTCCATATAATGCTGTTCGAGATATTGAACGACCTGTTCGACCAGATCCGCCGTGACCGGCTCCCGGGGCTTGATCTCCCGCAGCTTGCTTTCCCCGATCTTCCGAAGCTCCCTGATCACTTCAGCCTCTGAGCGTGGGGCATCATCTGCCTCTAGGGCGCCCAATGCCTGCACCATATACAGGTGAACAGCTTGACGTGTTTGCTCGTTCGAACTTCGTTTGCCCGCTAGCAGCAATCCCTCCAGCTCACCCACCGCCGTTTGGTAATTCAAATACGCCCTGAAATACATATGCTGCTTAATAGCGCAAAATAGTTGACTGATTTTCGAGCTTTCAGGAACCTGAACCTCTGCCTCCAGCTCCATGTACCTGATGCGCTGGCCGATGCCGCGAACCACACGCAGATGGCTCCATTCCCCAAGCTGAGCGAGCTGGGCATTCAATTGATCGAAGCCGCGGCATTCGCTAGTCTGCAGAATCGTTATAGCCAAGCCATCTTGGCGATACGGTTCAGCAACACCTGCCAGCTCGTCAAAAAATTGCTGTACCTGCTCCCTGCAGTCGAAACCTTTGGCCGGGTCCCAGGAACCGATCACCGCACACTCACCATCAGGCAGCGACACCATGGCGAAATTCATGCCATACACGAGCAAGCTTGTCATACGCTTACGCAAGTCAACATAGAAAGCGCAGGTCATGTCCGATAAAGATTTTCCGGTTTTGGTCGTGTCAAAGATACAAACAGCCCCGATGAACCAGCCTTGCACATAGACGCTGTCCAGCTCCTCAAACTTCAAGGTTGTGAGCCCATTGCAAAGGGCAAATAAACTATTTTCGAATTGCTGGTTAAGCATTTGAATGAATTCCTTGTTGTGCTTGGCGGTATTCGTCAGCGCCCGCTCCAAATCCAGCGGATTCACCGGCTTCAGCAAATAATCAGACGCCCCGAGCTGCAGAGCCTCCTGCACATAAGCAAAATCTGAAAATCCGCTCAAAATGATCCATTTGGTGCGAGGCGAGATCGCTTTGCCCAGACGCATCGCCTCCAGCCCATTCATACGAGGCATCCGGATATCAATAATCGCAACATTCGGCTTATGTTCGCTGACCAGCTCAAGGAGTTCCTCGCCATTGGCTCCCTCGCCAACAATGTGCCAGGAGGATTCTACATCCTGAACCATACTGCGAATGCTCGCCCGAATCAGATTCTCGTCATCAGCAATGATTAACTTCATCCTCGCCTCACATCCTTTAAAGGTATTAGGATTTGAACACTGGTTCCTTGATCCTTAGCACTATGAATACTCATGGATGCTCCTTCGAAAGACAGCTGCAACCGTTCCCTAACATTCCGAATGCCTAAACCCTCCTGCACCTTGCTGGACTCAAATCCCACCCCGTTATCGCTGATATGTATCGCTAATATGTCTTCCTTCTCGCCAGGGACCGACTGCATCTGGATGTCCATCCTCAGCTCGCAGCTATGATCGCATGGCTCAATGCCGTGAATGATCGCATTCTCAATAATCGGCTGCAGCAGCAGCTTCGGAATTAAGAGCGACAGAGCATCCGGATCACAGCTAATGTGCACCTGAATTTTCTCGGCGAAACGAACCAGTTGAAGCCCGCAATACTTGTTGATAAAATCGATTTCCTCCTGCAGCTGCGCCCAATCGTTATGCTCTAGGGTGTAGCGCAGCATCCCGCTTAACGATAATATAGCCCGCTCCAGCTGCATGCTCTGGCCCGTTCGATTGAGGCCGATGAAGCCATTTAACGTGTTGTACAGAAAATGCGGCTGGATTTGCGATTGCAAAGCCCGGTACTCCGCGTTCCGCTTCCCGAGCACAGCCTTGTATTCCCGGTCGATCAGCTCATCAAGCTTGTAGATCATCGTATTCAAATTGCTGCCTAACTGGGAAATTTCATCGTTCCCCTTCACCCGATACAACGTATTCATATCCCCGCGCTGGACGCGCTTCATCACTTGAATCATCTGTTTGAAAGGCGTGACAATCCAGTGGGATACTGTGAAATACAAAATCAACGCGATCAGCAAGCCGCTGGCCGCAAAAGCCGTGCCAATCCAATATACCCGCTTCAAATGGGCTTGGATAAAAGCCTCCGGCGACAGGATCGCAATCACCCAATTCGAACGGGAGATCGTTTCGCGAACAACCGTGTAGGAATCCTTCACGTCCATGACCGTCCGGCTTCCTGAAGCAATTTGGCGCTGCATGTCGCCCGAAATGGGCTGATTCGAATAGATCAATTGTTGATTATCATCAAGGATGACCACCTTAGCCCCTTTGCTGAGCCGAATGCCTTTCATCATTTGATCCAAAAGCACCGTGTCGGCATCCGCCATAATAATACCCAGCGGCCGACCTGAATCCGGGTCCTTGATCAGACGTGTAACCGAGAAAACCTCACTATCGGCGTTATTCAGATAATCCTGCTTATGCACACCGGTGAACGCTACGTTCCCGTCCGCCTTCATCGCCTTGATATACCAATCCTGCTCTTTAAAAGGAAAACCTTTCACCGCTTGATCCGAGAAACTAAGGGGCGGTGTAATGTAAACAGAACCATCCATCGGCAGAAGAATGGTTCCGAGTATATCCTTTCGCATATTTTTCAAATAGCTGGGGAGGGTCTTATTCAGGACTTCCTCAGCCTCGTATTGCTCATACGGGGTAAGGAGCTTCCACTGTGAAGTCGATTTCAATTTCAAAGCAAGCATAACTTCATTGTTCAAATAAGGGGTGACGGTCATGCGTTCCAAATCGTCCAAATACGTTTGAATATCGAACGTGAGAGCAGTTAAAGTCCCCTCTAGCAGAGAGGACTCTTGTTCTTTTATTAAATCGAGGTAATAGGAAGGTAATTTCACGACAATACCGACAATCGGGATGACAATGGTAATGAAAAATAGCAGAGATAACCGGAATCGAATCGATTGTCTGATTGTATCAACCTCCTGGCGATTAACCTTTGATCGCGCCGGAAGCAAGTCCCGAGACAAAATAGCGCTGCAAAAATAAATACACAATCGTCATCGGAATCGCGCCCATGAAGGACCCGGCAGCCACCCAACCTACATTGCTCGTGTACTGGCCAAAGAATGATGAAAGCGCTACCGTGATGGTCCGCATCTCTGGTTTTTGCAAGAAAAAGATCGAGAATTGATAGTCGTTCCATACCGCAACACCGGACAAAATAATGACGGTCGCCGTTACAGGCTTCAGCAGCGGCAAGATCACCGTGAAAAACAGCTGGAACCGGCCCGCGCCATCAATCATCGCCGCTTCATCCAAATCCCGCGGAATCGTGGAGATAAACCCGGTGTACAAGAAAATCGTCATTGGCAGATTGAAGGTAATGAACAATAAAATAATACCCCAGTACTGATTCATGCCGCCGATATCTACCATAAATTTATACAACGGAACCAGAATAGTCAATGGGGGAACGATCAAAGCGGATACGAAAAGCGCATAAATGAACTTATTCCAGCTCGTTTGGCGCCGGGCAAGCGGATAAGCGGCAAGGGAGCCGATCACGACAATCAGGACGACCGAAATGACAGTCACGATGAAGTTGCTCCGGAAAGCATCCGCCAGATGCGCTTCCTTCCAAGCATCTCGAAAGTTATCGAAGTACAGATAGCCTGGAAACATCCATTTGGAGCTTAGATCGTCGAATGCTTTGAGTGAAGTCGTAATCAAAATATAGAAGGGCAAAATATGAGCCAAGCAGATGACAAGGGAGAGCAGCGTTAACAGACTTTTTCGTTTGTTCTTCATGCGTTAACCTCCCTCTTTCTAAGAAACAGCAAGGCTGTAATACTCACGATGGAGATCATGATGAACATCAGAATACCGATCGTAGCGGCATATCCGGCATCTTCCCTGCCAAAATAGAGCAAGTACATGATCGAGGACAACGACGCGGAGGCATAACCTGGACCGCTGTTGGTCAATGCGACGATGACGTCGAACAATTTCAGACCGCCAATCAGATTGAGCACCATGCTGACCGTAAAGGCCGGTGCAATCAGCGGCCATGTCACGTGAGCGAAACGCTGCAAGGGACCCGCTCCGTCAATCGTCGCCGCCTCGTAATAATCTCTTGGAATGGACTGCAATCCGGCCAAATAGAGCACCATCGCGATCCCCAAGTACTGATACGTGTTGACGAAGGTAATAATCCATACATTTAGATTCGGATCTCCCAGCAAATTAGAGGGCTGATCATGGAACAATAAAATAATGTCATTGATCGCGCCGCCTTGATACTGGAAGAAGAAATACCAGATATACCCCATAATCAAGGAGGAGATAATGACCGGTAAATAAATGACCGTACGGACAAGTCCTCGGGTTCGGATATTCAGATTTAAGAATAAGGCGTATAACAAGCCGATCACATTTTGAAAAACAGCGCTGCCGATACCATAGATCGCCGTATTGCGGATTACCTTAAGGATCTCGGGATCCGTGAACATCCGGCTATAATTGGTGAAACCGATCCATTTGTAGTCTTGATTGTAGCCGTCCCAATTCGTAAATGAAATTTTGATCCCTTTAAAAAACGGATAAAAAATAAAAATGAAAAACAAAAGAAGCGCCGGAATATAGAGCAAATTCAGCAAAGCCCCGCTGCGCACGAGGCGGCTAAAGGTTGTTTCCGTTTTTTTACCGGAACGGGTCTGCGCAAGCACTGTCCTTGATTCAGCCATAAATTCACCTTCCTCCTTCATGATCATAGACAAAAAGGGAGGGTGGCTGTCACCCTCCCTTTCCACGACTACTGATTGCGCAGACGTAAATATTCGGATTTCATTTTGTCAGAGAATTGCTGAGGAGAAACCGTTCCGGCAAGCAAGGCAACGCCTGTTTTACACATCACGTCCCACATGCCGTTTGGCAGATACACACGGTCGAAATAAGGGAACACACGGATATTTTCAAATTGCTTGTAGTATTCGGAGAATTCATGCTTGGATTCGATGTTTTTCAGACCTGCAGGCAGCTTGGTCGCATTGGCGATTTTGGACATATTGTCTGCTTTGGCAAAGAAAGCGATCAGCTTCTTGGACTCTGCCAAGTGCTTGCCGTCTTTCCAAGCGCCCATCGTGTACCGCTCGCCACCCGAGAAGGATTGGCTGTCTCCAGCGACCATCGAGGTTAGCGGGGCAATACCGATTTTGGCAGCTTTATTGTATTTGTACACTTCGTCCGCGAAGGAAGGTGCACCGAATACGAAAGCTACTTTGCCCTGTGCAAACAGTTGCGGCATGTCACTGTATTTGGCCGTCAGCACATCTTTGTTGATGTACCCCTTCTTGCTCATATCCTGCAGCTTTTGCGCAAGCGGTGTCCATTTATTCCAGTCAAAGGTCCCATCGAGCAGGGTCTTGGCATCGTTCGTCGCCGGGGAGATAAACATCGATGTCGCGTACAGATCGGAGAAGCCGCCGATCATCCCGTTATCCACACCGGACATGAAGAACGGTGTCACCGCTCCGTTGCTGGATGATTTGATTTTCTCGGCTGCCGCCATCAGCTCATCAAATGTTTTTGGCGGGGTGATGCTGTATTTTTCAAGAATTTCAGCGTTATAGGAGATTCCGTCTTTGGCTTCGCTCATGACAAGCGCTTCTACTTTGCCGTCTTTATCCGTAACAACAGGTTTGATTGTGTCCGTCATATCTTTTGCCCATGGCTCATTGCGTAGATCCGCTAGATACTTGCCATAACGGATAATCGCCCAACCATGCGTATCGAAGACGTCCGGCAAATCGTTTGCCGCCATTTTAACCTTCAGAATGTTCTCGTATTCGGCGCCGGGGAATTGGAATTCAACGGCCACGTTCGGATTTTCCTTCGTAAAATCAGCCGCAATGCCCTTCATCATTTCTTGGTTCGGCAGTTCGGAGATCGTACTGTACACCGTAAGTTTGATCTTATCCCCACTAGGTTTGGCATCCGGGGTACTTGCCGCCGTCGTCGTTGTCGGTTTCGTAGTCGCCGCCGCCGGACTTTCCGTCGTAGATGTTCCCGAGCTTGGTCGGCTGGAACAGCCCATGAAAACCACGGAAACGGTTAGCATCATGGCAGCAACGCTTAAAAATGTTTTTTTCATTTTTACGAATCCTCCCTTTGCATGATTGAAGTGATGACTTGCCCTCTGTGAATACGAAAATGTTTCACACCTTAATCATATCAATTTTGGTTGCGCTTACAAGTGTGCTAAATCTACAGTGGAAGCGCTATTTTCCATGGGAGGAATTCGGATTGGATTAGCTTGCTTTAAGCGAGATGTTTAAATTGAGGCAGCCACTCTTTATTCGCTGCGAACATGCGATCAACCATTTCCTGAATCTCGGCCAGGCTAAGAACGGCGGACGTTAAGGGATCGAAGCAAATGGCGTGATAAATCATGCGCGGGTCCCCCGTGAGCGCCCCTTGCACCGCTAATTCCTCGCAGCGCGCGCTTGTATTGACCAGAATAGCCAAGTGATCCGGCAGCGCCCCGACGTGAATCGGGCTTAGCCGTCCTTTGGAGGCCAGAACAGGGACCTCAACACAGCAGCCCTGCGGCAAATTATCGATGTATCCCAAGTTCCGTACATTTCCGTTGAATTCAAAGAGAGTGCCGTCACCGATTGTCGCGTTGAAGATATAAGACGCATATTCCTCGCCGCGCTTCAAATCGATAGGACTGTCCCGCCACTCTTCCATCTGCTTATGCCAGCCTCCGCGCAGCTTCTCCGCATAGTTGATGATCTCTCCATAATGCCCGGGATTCCAACCTGTACCATGGGTACAGTATTTCTCGATTAAATCCGGTCGCTTGCGGAACCAAGCATTATATTCCGAATTATGGCCACTCGATTCCGTCACGTAGTAATCCAGATGGAGAAACATTTCGTTGCGGACCTGCTCCTCATTGTAGATCTCAGGCCGCTTCATCACCGCTTCGCGAATAAGCGGGTAAGCGTCCTTACAGTTCCATTTGTAATCCAAATAGAAAGCTTGATGATTGATCCCCGCACACCGGTAGGTAATCTCCTCCATTGGCGCCCCGATCCAACCGGCCAGCATCGAAGCCGTCCCTTGCACGCTATGGCACAAGCCCGTGACTTGCACGTTGCTTTGGCCTTGCATTGCTCTGATCAGCATCGCCATCGGATTCGAATAGTTCAGGAAAATCGCGTCGGGACAGTAGCGCTCAATATCCCTGCAAATCTCCAGCATCACCGGAATCGTGCGCAAAAAGCGGAAAATACCCGATGGACCTCGGGTATCGCCAATATTGATATCGACGCCGTAAGCTTTGGGAATCTCGATATCCGTACGCCAGATCTCCAAGTCGCCGACCAGGATCGTACAGACCACGCCGTCCGCACCAGTTAGCGCTTGCGCCCTGTCCGTCGTTGCCTCTACCTTCACCTTGTATCCTCCTGCGGCGATGATGTTATCAACCGCTGTCTTGGCGTAAGCCAGCCGCTCCTCCGAAATATCCATTAAGGCGATGGTACACGCCTCAAAGGCGGGAAAGGTCAGTAAATCTCGAACCAGATTTTTCGTAAACACCAAACTGCCTGCACCGATAAAAGCAATTTTCGTCATCGTCACGATCACTCCTCGCTCATTTATCCGGATTACAAACCAAGTCCACCATCAACGGTAAGCTGCTGGCCCGTAATTTGTCCTGCCTGATCAGAGGTGATAAAAAGAACGGCGGATGCAATATCTTGGCCATTTTGCATTCGCCCCATAGGCATGCGTTGGGTTGCTTTCTCCAAAGACTTCTCGTCTTCCCCCGTCGAAGCAAGGCGAGCCATCTCCCCTTCGGAAGCGACCCAGCCAGGATGTATGCAGTTCACACGGATCCGGTGTTTGGCTAAAGATCCTGCCAAATTCAGCGTCAGCGTGACGATACCTCCTTTTGAAATCGAATAAGCCAATGTATCCGGCGATCCCTTCCTTGCATGGAGCGAGCCAATATTAATGATATTGCCTCCCCCTCGGCGGATCATGCCAGGCACCGCCGCTTGGCAGGTCAAATAAGCTCCCTTGAGGTTAACCCCCATCACAAGATCCCAGAACGCTTCATCCGTCTGGAATAAGTCGGCTCTGGGGAAGATGCCGGCATTATTCACCACGATGTCCAAGCCCCCGAACGATGTCTCTGCGAAGGCCACCATCTGCTCCACCTCTGCGCCTTTGGATACATCGCACCGGAAAAATTGCGCTGGGCGGCCTTCCTTCCGCCATGCAGCAGCAACTTCTTCCCCATGCTCATCTACGTCAGCGATCACAACGTTCGCTCCGGACAGCAGGAACTGCTCGGCTATGGCAGCGCCGATCCCTTTGGCTGCTCCGGTGACGAGCACGGTTGTGCCATTATATTGAAAGCTAGCTGTATCCTTCATCGTACTCCTCCTTCGTCGCTAGAACCTGAACGCCTTCTAGAACTCGTAAGCACCCTCGGCCGCCGCTTTCTCATAAGCCATCCGCGGGATTTGTGTGGCCAGCTTCCCGCCGCTGATATCCATCAGCGTGCCGGTGATATAACCGGCATAGTCAGAAGCGAGGAAGCAAATCAGGTTAGCAACATCTGACTTTTCTCCCCAGCGGCGCAGCGTCAAGGTGTCGAGCAAGCGCTGCTGCTGGGGCTCCTGAAGCTCCGCGAAATGGTTCATGTCCGTCGGAATCATCCCGGGAGCGTAACAGTTCACCGTAATGTTCCACGGACCCAGCTCACCGGCCAGCACACGGGTGAATTGCTCCACACCGGCTTTGGAGGAGGCATAGGCTGCACTGCCATAGCTCGGCACGATGGCGGCGAACGAGGCGGCGTTCATGATCCGGCCTGATCCTTGCTTTTTCATTACCGGCGCAACCGCCTTACACATCAGAAAAGTCCCTTTCAAATTAATATCAAGGTTCAAGTCCCAAACCTCTTCGGAAAGGATATCCACAGGTGCTCCTCCGGCGACCCCGGCATTATTCACTAAAATATCAATACGGCCATACTCATCCAGGACATGTTGCACGACTTCTTGAATCTGCGCATAGTTGCGCACATCACATTGGTACGTACTCCCTTTGCAACCGCTGCGATCAAACTCCTTCTGAACGTCCCCCAAATTCGACTCATTGATATCGGTGACAACGGTCGTCACGCCTTCCTTGGCCAGCGCCAGAGCGATCACTTTCCCGATCCCCCGGCCGGCACCGGTAACGATTGCCACTTTTCCAGATAGATCAATATGCATCCTGATCCCTCTCCTTCCCGTTACATCGTCTGCGAGGCGGTATTATGCATTTGCAGCAAATTTTGCAAATAAGACAAGCTCGTCAGGAACTGCCTCTGTTCATAGGCGATAATGTCTTCTTCCGATGCACCCTTTTCAAAAGGGGTTCGCCAATCTCCAGTGGGTCTGGCATTGGCCTGTGCAAAACGCAACAGGTTGGCAAGCTGCGCTGCTGACCGCTGCGGGTAGTCCTGCCAGTAATCCTCACAGAGTACTCTCGTATGGCGCGCTTCAAGCGCTCCGAGCTCCATCGACATATGGACCTTCGGACAATACTCTTCAAACACCTGAAGCAGCGCAGCGAAATCCACGACGCCTTGGCCTAATGGAGAACGTACGAGGCGATAGCCGTCATCGCTCATGTAGATCCAATAATCCTTCATGTGCACATGCTTAAGATGCGGTCCTATCCTCCTTGCAAAATCTACCGGCTCCTCCGCCGTCGCCAACGGATTGCCGGTATCCAGCGTAATACCGAAGTAGGGCGAACCGATCTCCTGACAGAGCCATAACAGTTCTTCAGAAGCCAGATCTTGATGATTCTCCACCGCCAGTACCACGCCTTCTTGCTCCGCAGCTCTCGCCGCCTCTCCCAACCCGGATAACACTTCCTGCAAAAAAGACGGCCACCGCCCGGCCATTCTGCGCCGGTCACCGCCAAAATCCGCACCGCCTACGACCGTGCGAACGGTTGGCGCGCCTAGCCTCGCAGCTGCTTCTATAGCTTCCTTAAGCGGTTTCGGGTCGTAGCCACCTGAGGCTACTGCGAGATACTGCCCTCTAGCTTTAGCTTGGCGAGTTAACCCAGCTGCATTTTCGCCCTCAAGCAGAGACAGCGGAAGCTCAATGCCCTGGAGACCATACCCGGTCGCCTGCTCAAGCAATTGAGATGCCGTAATACGCGGGCGTGTCGAACGAGGGTGGATGCCCATCATAAACGTAGTTCCGTACACAGCAAGTCCGAGTTTCATCCGAATTCACCTTTCCCTTCTATCTCGCCGTCCAACCGCCATCCACAACCATGGAAGTCCCTGTCATAAAGCTGGACGCTTCCGATGCCATGTAAATAATAGCCCCGATGATTTCCTCAGGCCTGCCCCAACGTCCCAAAGCAATATTTTCGATAAAAAAGCGATTCGCTTCCGGATTATTCATCACCACCGTGTTCAGCTCCGTCGCAATCGGCCCAGGGCAAAGCGCGTTCACCGTAATGTTATAAGGCGCCCATTCCAAGGCCAGCACCTTCGTTAGCTGAATAAGGCCGCCTTTACTGGAACAATAGGCGCCTCTTTCCGGCAGTGCGATACTCCCCAGCATGGAGGACAGGTTGATGACTCTGCCGTAACGCTGGCTTTTCATCGTTTTGGCGACTGCGCGGGCGCATAGATACGGCGCTTTTAAGTTCGTGTTCTGAACGAGATCCCAGCTCGCTTCATCAAAATCTTCAATCGGCTTCCGCACATTAATCCCAGCATTGTTGATCAAAATATCAATCCGTCCGAACGCCTGGACGGAATCCGCAACCATCGCCTCAACCTGCTCGGCTAACGTAACATCCACCGCTAAGCCAAGCGCCCGTCTGCCGGTTGACTCGGCAATCGCGCGTGCTGCCGCTTCCGCCTTCTCCTTCTCGCGGCTCGTCACAATCACATCAGCCCCAGCTTCTGCCAACGCCTGAGCCATCACATAGCCCAGCCCCCGTGTCCCGCCTGTAATTAAAGCAACACGGCCATCTAGTTTGAAGAGCTCCAAACTCATTGAACAGATTCCCCTTTCTCATCCAGTGTCATAAGTATCTTCGCGATCTTCCCCGGATTCTTGATGAGCATCTCAAAACAAGCACTTCCGCTTTCAAGCGGAGCCAGCTTTGTCCATGGCGACAAGCTGACACGTCCCTCGCTAATCCACTGCAGCGCTGTCTCGAAATCGTCCGAATGGTACGCGAAAGCTCCCGTCATCTGAATCTCGCTGCGGATAATTTTATTAATCGGCAGGCGGCTTGTTTCCTCATGCAGACCCGTGAAAATGACCCGGCCCCCCGGACGCACCGACTCCACGCAAGTTTGGCGGGTCAGCTCCATGCCGACGGCATCAATGGCCGCATCGAAGGAATGCCCCTCCACAAGGCTGCTTACGCGAGTTACGGTTACAGCTCCAAGTTCCTTGGCAATTTCGAGTCGTTGTTCATTGATATCAACGACTACGACCTGCTGCAAGCCGTACACCTTCGCTGCCTGTAGAGCCAGAAGACCGATTGGCCCCGCTCCCATAATCAAAAGGCGGTCGGTTGGCAGCGGTCTGAGCAGCTTGCAAATATGCACGGCACAGGCGAACGGCTCCGCGAAAGCGCCTTCATCAAAAGAAACGTGATCGTCCAGCCGGTACACGTTCTTCTCCGCAATCGCGACATATTCAGCGAATGCTCCTGGTCGGTGAGCGCCAATTAATTGGCGCTCCGGGCACAGCTGGGCTGCCCCTGTCGTGCAGGCGCGGCAGCGACCGCAGGACACGAGCGGGTTGGCCGTCACGCGATCCCCTCGGCGGAATCTAGGCTCCCCGTCTCCGCCACTTCCAACTTGTTCCACGACGCCGGAGAACTCGTGTCCCATGATGAGCGGCGGCTTGCGAAGCGAATTGTGCCCCAAAAAGCCGCTCAATTCGGAGCCGCAAATGCCCACCCGCTCCACACGAATCAGCACCTCATTCGGTCCAGGGACCGGCTTCGCCACTTCCCTTATGTTCATCGTGCTGGGCCCTTCATACACCAAAGCTTTCATGGGCTATCCTCCTTCGGGCAACATGCTTCGCCTCGCTTAGTCAATGCTTCTCGCGTTTTTCCCACCCTTGCTTGAACAAGGGGAGCCAGTGACCGGGATCATACGGATGCTTCGCAATCTCCTCCAGATTAAGGTCAATGCCCAAACCCGGCCCCTCAGGCGGGAGCAGATAACCGCGGTCCACTTTCAGCGGAGGTGTGAGCAGCTGCTCTTCCCACGGCTCATTAAATTCGTCGAAAATTTCATGGATGAAGAAATTCGGCGTCGCCATATTCAAATGCGCGCAAACTACCGAGCAGATCGGCCCCTGAGCGCTATGCGGAGCAGTAACCCCGCCATGCGCATGAACCATGCCGCATATTTGCTTAGAAGCGGAGATGCCGAGATATTGCGGCTCCAGTTGCACGATATGGACCGCATCATGCTGCAGCAGCTCGGCGAACTGTTCGCGATTGTAATAGTCTTCGCCGCAGGCAATCGGCACGGGACTGCGCTTCGCTACCTCGACCATGGAGGAGATCCGCTGCGGAGGCACCGGCGCCTCGAACCACGTAGGCTCATAAGGCAGCATGGCTTCTGCGAATTGCAGAGCTGTATGTACACTGAAGCGGTTATGGCCTTCAATGAGAAGGTCAACATCTGGACCTACCGCTTCTCGAACCGCCGCGATAATGTCAAGCCCCATGCGAAAATCCTTCCTATCCACGGTACGCCATGCGTTACCAAAAGGATCAAATTTTAGCGCCGTGTAACCTCTTGCGACAACGTCCTTGGCCTTCTCGTGAAAGCTTTGCGGATCGCGCGGCCCCCGATACCACCCGTTCGCATAGCAGCGCAGCTTTTCGTGACATTTGCCGCCCAATAGCTTATACAGCGGCAGCCCCGCCTCTTTGCCGATGATATCCCAGCAAGCGGTTTCAATCGCAGCCAGCGCCGAACCTTGGATTTGGCCGCCATCCGAATATACGTCGCGCGTCATCTTGAGTGCGATCGTTTCCACATCATGAACGTCCATCCCGATATACAAATGCTTCAGCTCATGAATCGCTGCTTCCACCGTTTTGGCGAACCCATTGAGGGTTCCCTCACCGATACCATAAATACCTTCCATCGTATGCAGTTTGACGAAAAGCCAATTTTTCCATGAGTTCCCGACGATGAATGTCTCCACATTGGTAATGATCATTCCGCAACCTGTCCTTTCACTTTCCATATTAGAGAAATGAGCGCCATTACAAGCTTTCATATGCATTGTAACAAATCCATTTGCCCTGATATTTGCCTAAAGGAGAAAACATGTTGGACTTTTCCGATAAACGACAAAGAAGAGGGCAGCTGGATGCGCTAGCCCTCTTGCGTTATGATTGTTTAATCAATTAATAGTGTTGAAAAAATCTTATTATTTTTTTATCATCAAATCGGGCATATCCAGTGCCAAGGAAACGTTGCACAGCATCCCCCGTGCCAAAAAGTTCGTCGTCCGCTCTTCAGCCTCTTGGAGTCCTGCCTCCTCAAAAGCCTGCATCACGAACTGCTTCACCTCATTCATCCCCCGCTTCATGACAGCTCGGATGGGTGCTTCCTGGATCGTCTGCGCTTGCATCTGCAGCAAAATCTCATTTCTGTGCGATTCCGTAATCTCTTCGTAAGCGCGGATGAAGCCAAGTTCCAGCAGCTCTGGCGATGTCGTTTCCTTCACGCGCTGGAAAGCTTGAAGGATACGTTGCCATGAGAGTTCCAGTGCAGCTTCCAGGAGCGACTCCTTGGTGAAGAATCGATACACATAAGGCTGTGAAATGGAAGCGCGTTCTGCCACTTGCGCAGTTGTCGCACGATAATAACCGAATTCGGCAAATACTTCGACAGCGGAATGAATAATATCATTGCGTCGATCGGTAGACGTGACACCCTTCACCATTTGCCGCGACCTCCTCATCTGTTAAAAAGTCCGATTAGTGATTGGTCAATCACTAATCGGACCTAGTATATCCCACATCGTTGGAGATTGCAACTCTAACTTGCCGCTTTTACACCATGCCTCCGTTAATCCGGATGGTTTGGCCTGTGATCCAACGCGACTCTTCGCTGGCCAAGAAAAGCACGGCGCCTGCGATATCTTCCGGTTCTCCCAAACGGCCAAAGGCATTTAAATTCGCGATCCCTTGAATCTGCTCCTCTGACTTACCGACGGTGAACAGTTCGGTATTTACGGGTCCTGGTGCTACCGCGTTAATCGTGATGCCCGCCGGTCCCAATTCTTTGGTGAGCTGGCGTGTAATCTGCTCAACGGCCCCCTTTGTGCCTGCATAGGCACTATAGGTAGGAAACATCATCCCGGCAACGGATGTTGAGAAATTAATAATGCGGCCGCCTTTATTCATATGCTTAAGCGCCTGCTGGATCGCAAAATAAGTGCCTTTTACATTGATGGCATACTGCTTGTCGAAGTCTTCTTCCGTCATAACAGCCAGCGGTTTTGTGATCATAATGCCTGCATTATTGACGAGAATATCGATTTGTCCGTACGCGGCTAATGTTGTCTGAAAAAGCTGCTCAATATCGGATACGCGGCTAATATCCGCCTGGACAGGCAAAGCTTCTCCGCCGTTTTGCTTAATGCTCGCCACCACTTCTTCTGCCTTAGCAGGATTGCTGGCGAAATTAATGACCACCTTCGCGCCATGCTTGGCGAGAAGCTCAGCTATTTCTCTTCCGATCCCTCTGGATGCTCCTGTTACGATGGCTACTTTCCCGGATAAGTTAGACATGCGATGATTCCTCCTCGTTACCTTCATTGTTTGGCTTATGAGTCTATTATATGCCCGCAGATAACAAATTACAACTGACAAAATTATATATTTGTCATTATGTACTCACATCGGTTCGCCCTCGCCCCTTTATGCAAAAAAAAGACCCAGCGGAAAATCGAAATCACCGCCAGGCCTTTCTATCAGTTGCGAATCCCCGAAAGGATTAATTCCCACACCAAATCAAACTCTTGCTCAATCGTTGAAGTGGACCACTCATAGGCATGAGCGGGATGATGGAATCTCGTTGTCGCGAAAAAAATCGCCCTTGCCATAGCCTCAGGTTCGCCAGAACGAAACTCCTTCGCGTTCACACCATCTGCGATGATACCCGTCATCTGACCGATTAGGTGTTGGACATGCTCCGCAATCATTTCAACGGCATCCAAAGTCACCGCCGAGTACATGCCGAACATTTCCGGATCCTCGATCACATGCTTCCGTTTACTCTGGATCAGCGCCTGAAGCCATGTCCGCAACCGCTCTGCCGCACTGCCATCCAATTGATTCACAAGCTCCTGCAGAGGCTCCGCAATCCTGTGCAGCCAACGTTCAGTCACGGCTCCGCGCAAAGCAGCTTTGCTCGGGAAGTGTCGATACAAGGTCCCGTGACTGACTTGCAGTGCTTTCGCAACATCGACGACAGATGTTTTCTCTGGGCCATAGCGTCGCAGAACTTGCTCCGCGGCTTCCAGAATTGCTTCCTTTGTTAAAGGTTGATCATTCGCCATATCGGTCTTCTCCCTAAGTATGATTCTCATCATAGCACAAGGAATAAACAAACTTAAAGTATCAACTATGGTTTTCTGTCATTTGTTCTATTGAATCCCTCAATCGAGCATGGATAACGTTGTATCTACGATGCCCTGCAGTTTCTCTGCATCTTCCGTCGTTTTCACCAGAACCCGCAATCCAAGCAATGTATTATTTAAAAACTGCGCAAGCTTTCGAGCATCCTGCCTAGCGTCTATTTCTCCCGATTTGATGCCGAGTTCAACAAGCTCTTGCAAGCGTGCCTCCGTCTTGGTAAAGCTCTCATTGACCTTAGCCGCGGCTTCCTCATCATGGATGGCGAGCTCCACAGCAGTGTTGACCATTAAACATCCTCGGGGTTTATCTTCCTTTTTACCAATCACTCGTTCAAAAATTTCTCTGATCGCCTTTTTCGGTGATAAATGCCCATCAGCATGGTAGATTCGTGTACCTACCACTTCTTCGTAACGGTCAATCACTTTCATAAAGAGATCATGCTTGTCTCCGAATGTATCATAGATGCTTCTTCGATGGACGCCCATTTCCGTAACCAGGTCCTGCATAGATGTTTTTTCATAACCTTTTTCCCAGAAAACGCCCATCGCTTTGCCCAGTACGGTATTCACTTCAAACTCTCTGTTCCTAGCCATACGCTCCCCCCTTCATACAGAGATTAGTATAGCATTTAGGTCCGTTTGACACCTACATCAGGTCTTTCAGACGATCCGCTGTGTACGGAATAAGCTCGTTGTCGCGACCTTCGCGAATCTTTGCCGCCCAGGCCGGATCTGCCAACATGGCGCGGCCAATGGCAGCCAGATCAAATTCCTTACGGTCAAGCCGCTCCACCAACTCGTCGATCATTTCGTGCTCATCCTTCTGATCAAACGGCTCGGATTCAAGCCCCACCGATCCGACGGTGATGGTCGGCTTGCCGGTCAGCTTCTTGGTCCAGCCTGCAAGGTTCAGCTCTGAACCAGGGAACTCCGGCTCCCAGAAATGCCGGCTCGAGCAGTCGAATACATCCACACCCGCTTCCACGAGCGGTGCCAGAAACTGCGCCAACTCCTCCGGAGATTTTGCCAATTTGGCGCCGTAGGAACCTATTTTCCACTGCGAGATGCGCAAAATGATGGGAAAGTCAGGTCCGACCGCCTGCCGGCAGGCTTCGATAATCTCAACTGCAAAACGCGTCCGCGCCAAGAGGCTGCCGCCATAACGATCCGTTCGTTGATTCGTTTTTTCCCAGAAAAACTGGTCAATTAAATAACCATGACCACCGTGCAGCTCAATGCCATCAAAGCCAATCCGCATGGCATTCGCGGCGCCATCCGCATGAGCCTTAATGACGTCGGCAATCTCTGATTCCGTCATCGGCTCGCCTGCTTTTTCCCCCATCAAATCAATGCCTGAGGGGGAGATGGAAGCGGCCTCCAGATTCGGCTCTGAGCGAGTCCTCCTGGTAATCCCCACATGCCAAAGCTGGGAAATAATTTTCCCGCCTGCCGCATGCACTTCCTTCACAACATGAGCCCAGCCGTTTAGCGCATCTTCCCCATGCATGTGCGGGATGTTCGGGTCGCCTGTCGCAGCAGGATGGTCGATGACCGCTCCCTCCGTCACGATTAAGCCCACTCCGTTCTCTGCGCGTCTACGGTAATAAGCAGCCACATCAATCCCCGGTACGCCATTCGGAGAAAAGCTTCTTGTCATAGGAGCCATAACAATACGATTAGCTAAGGTAAGTTGGTTAAGTGTGAAAGGTTGAAATAACGGTTGAATGGATTGCTTTTGTCCAATACTCATGGGATCCCTCCATCTGTCGTGTTTCATCACGATCGTCACTGTTACCTTTTCCTTCGTTTGTCTTAATTATTTGTTAAGCTGCTGCTACAGCAGCCGCTTTTCTGCTGCGAATTCTTAGCGCTACAATCGCTGCAAGCAGACAGACGAAACCAGCGGTAACAAACGGCACCGTGTAGCTGCCAAGAAGTTCACGCAGGAAACCTGCGCCATAAGCTGCTGTAGAAGCGCCCGCTTGGTGAGCAACCAATATCCAACCAAACACCATACCTGCTTTCTCTTTGCCAAAGGCATCAGAGGTCAATTTCACTGTCGGTGGAACCGTTGCGATCCAGTCCAGCCCATAAAATACCGCGAATACCGTAAGCTGCGTATAACCAGTACCAAGTGCATAGGGCAGGAAGATTAGGGATAAGCCGCGCAAGCCATAATACCAGAACAGCAGCCATCTGCTATCGAAACGGTCAGATAACCAACCCGAAAACGTAGTACCGACAAGATCAAAGATTCCCATCAATGCGAGTAGGCTTGCAGCGGTAACAATCGGAATATTGCTGTCTCCGCAGGCTGCGATTAAATGTGTACCAATCAGTCCATTGGTTGAGAATCCGCAAAAGAAGAAAGTCCCAGCCAGCATCCAAAAGGTCAGATTCTTTGTCACGGAGAAAAGCGTACGGATCGGGGTAAGCAGCAAGTTCCCTTGGAATGGCGTTGGCTTCACAATTTCCGTAGTACCAAGCGGAGCTAAACCTTTATCATAGGGATGATTTCTCATCCAGATCCCAACGATTGGCAGCAGGATAAGAAGTGCCGCCATAATGACATAAACGGCATTGCGCCAACCGCTGTCACTCGTAATCTTGGCTAGCAAAGGTAGGAAAAGCAATTGACCAGTTGCGGCGCTCGCTGTAAGCATGCCGATTACCAACCCTTTGTGCTTCACAAACCAGCGATTTGCAACTGTGATTCCCAAGACATTGGCCAAAGCACCCGTACTAATACCGCCGAGTACCCCCCACAGCAAAATGAGCTGCCATACTGCAGTAATGAATGGTGTGAGTCCTAATGAAATAAGCATTAGAATAATGGCGAAGACCATGGTTCGGCGAACTCCGAATTTAGCAAGCATCGCGGCTGAGAACGGACCAATTAGCCCATATAATAAAATACGAATGGAGATAACTCCTGATATTGATGCTCGTGTCCAACCAAATTCTGTCTCGAGTGACTGTATTAATACACTCGGAAAGGAACTGATGCCTGCCGAGACGAGCAACGATAGAAACACAATACCTATAACAACCCAGCCATAATAAAACTTGGAGAGTCTATTTTCCTTCAACATCTCACTCACCCCTTCTGCTTTTTGAGAATGTTCATTCTCAAAAATATAATCTGTATGTTACACTACAGGTTTCCATGTTGTCAATGAAAAAAACATCCTGACGAATGGCTGCTTCATCAGGATGTTTTATGGTCAACCAGCAGCCTTAGCGGTTAGTTCCGCACTGTCATACTTAGCTTCGTCCATTTGTAATAATCCGTCTTTCGGCAGTAATCTTCTAACTAGACCTACAAATCCTCGTATGGTGAATAGCGTAAAGTTGAGGGATGCAAAAGTATGCAAAACTGACCAGGAATTCCACTTGAATAATTTGGTTTTCTTTTCTAAAGCCCACTGCAACAAGGACATAGGGACACTAAAGAACAGGCTTCTGAGCATTAGCTCCGCCGGTTTACTATTATAAGTCGCTCTTACCCAAATTACGCTTAATAGCGGGTAGAATAAAAAGTCGTACAGAATATTGGTTTCAAAAATTTTGGGGAACGGACGTGCCGGGTAGGAAATAATCTTCTTTTTGATGCAGTAGGAATCCAACGTAACCGCAAGCACACATTTTGCAAAAAACACGATTAAGAGCATAAGCAAGTTTTTACGTCTCAAAACAAAGGGCACAGCTGCCACACAAGACAGAAACAGCATCCTTAATAATAATTTCTCCAACGCGATAACCTCCTAATAGAATAAATCTCTTAACCGTAGTGTGCTATCAAATGCGTACAAATATGAGTTGAGACAGAAATAGTTTTCACCATTAATGTTTAATGGGATGTAATTGTTGAATAATACCTTTTAAATTTGACGGAGTAAACCAGTACATAAATAACGAGTAAAGCGGCAAGCGAATTTAGAATAACCAATGAAAAATTTAAGCTAAAAAATTGAGTCAACACTCCGACGCCAATTGGAGGAATGATGAATCCCGCATAGGCGCACAAATAAAAGGCCGAAATGACGCGTGGGCGTTCTTCAGGCTTCGGCAGTTGGCCGGCAAACCTCAGCGCAGCTTGAAACGACCATCCAGCGCCAATTCCTTGAATGAGCATACCAATCCCAAGTAACAATAAGTTTTCTTTCTGACCGGAAAAAACAGTAATCCAGGGTCCGACGGCAAGGAACACGATACCAATACGCATCCGCGTAACCGGATTTTGCAACCATGGGAAGAATTGCATCAAGCCGCCTACCCCAAGAAGCATAAGCATTAATAATCCCGCTATAGAGAGATTAGACGTGTGAATAACGCTTTTGACGAAAGAGGGAATAAGAGAAAGTACAATCCCACCTAACATGAAAAAAATAAATGCAGGAAGGCCGATGATTGAAAAAAAGTGCGTACGAATATTGTTGGGAATACCCAATGAAATCTTCGCTTTTGCCGGCTTTTGGGAATCTTCAGCCTTCGGCAACAGTTCCAGGAGCACCAAAGAAATCACCAATAGGACGAGCAAAAACCAAAATGGCATCCGCAGCGGCTGAATGTGTATATATTGGACGACCAAACCTGAAATAGCTGGACCCAGGCCAAAGCCAAGATTAACAATTACCCCAGAGAATTTGATTGCCTTACTAATTTTATTGGAAGAGGTTTGTTTTAATAGAAAAGCAGTAGCTGTACCTGTAAATGCCCCATATGCGATACCTTCCAGAATCCTTGCCGCGTAAAGCATCCACACATTCTGGCTTACTATAAAGAGCAGCGTTGCTACAATGGATATCCATATACTAATGCGAAGTACTCTTTTCAATCCCCACGAGTTCGCTTTGGCTCCCACAATAAGTAAAGTAGGCAGCAAAATAATGGCATATACAGCAAATAAAAGGGTAATCTCCAGACTGCTCAAATGATAATACTTCCCGTATACAGGAAACAAGGATGATATAAAGGTAGCTCCGCACGACATCATAAGAATAATCCAGAGCATTTTTTTCATAAAATAGTCCCTCTCCTCTCATAATTTTTACTAGTTATAAAATCATTTATAAAATCCAAGTCATACCTTCCTTATCCATCACAGTTTCAGAGCCTTCATCGTATGATAGAGACAGGTCTGTATCATATTCAATTACAAATAATACAGACAGATCTGTACCATGTCAATGGGTATTATGTACAGTCGTCTGACGTTCTTTAAAAAAGCCTTAGCCTACTAACGGCCAAGGCTATTTCCATGCTGGTGAATCGAAATAGTTGATTCACGGTTAGTGTCCCATCATCATCGCCGGGTCGGGATTTTCTCCGCCAGCGGTTCCTTCTTCTTTGAGCTTTTTCGGTTTTCGTAAAATAAGCGTTAGTAGCACACCCGCGGTCGCAATGCACGCAGACAAGAAGAACGTGTCCCCGTAACCCTGCACCACCGCATTCAACGGATTCGCTCCCGCTCCTGCACTTGCCGCGTACGATGTGATCTGCGACGTCAGGTAACCCGTCAAGCCGGCTACCGCGAACGAGACCACGACCTGCTGAGCGGCAGTTGTCAGCGGTGTAACACGGCTTACTAGGCTTCGAGGCGCAGAGTTCAGGACATGGGTATTCAGAGGCATCATGGAGAAGCCCATGCCCAGACCCATGATACAGATGCACAGGATGATAACCCACAGCGAGGTATTCACTGAGATTCCTGACAAAATGAACAGAGCAACAGATACGGCGGCAAGACCGCCGAAGGCCAGGGGACGCGCACCGATTTTATCGAACAACCGGCCGCTGATCGGCATTCCAATTCCTGCGAATATGGCCTGAGGCATCAAAATCCAACCCGTCTCGAGAGCCGTGTAGCGCATGACGCCTTGCAAATACAGGGGCACAATCAACATTGCGCCGAACAACGCGAGCTGTACGATCCATGTCAAAATGATACTCCGTGTAAAGTCCGACGACCTGAATACTTTCAACTCCAACAGCGGCTCCTTCTGTGACAGTTCCACGAAGATAAAGATAATGAGCGCTATACCTCCTACCGCCAAGCCCGTAATCGTAGAAGCGGAGGTCCAGCTAGTGCCTCCTTCGCTTACGCCGTATGCTAACATGGAGAAGGCAATCGGAGCGAGGCACATGCCAAAGACATCCAGATGTGGCGCCGAATGCCGGACGGATTTCGGCAAATATTTATAGCCGAGAATAAAAGCGATAATGCCGATTGGCAGATTGATGATAAATATCCAATGCCAACTGACCGAATCAACCAACCAGCCGGATAATACCGGACCGAAAGCCGGCGCCATCAGCATGGGAATGCCAAGTACACCCATGATGGATCCGCGGCGCTCTGGAGGCGCCAGCTTGAAGACCATGGCCATCCCGATAGGGGAAACCATGCCGCCCCCCAAACCTTGAATAACACGGTATATGATCAGTTGTTCCGGCGTTTGCGCGATGCCGCACAGCACAGATCCGATCGTGAACAAGGCAATAGTAACCATAAAAATTTGCTTGGAGCCGAATTTATCGGTCATCCAGCCTGCAAGAGGGATAACGGCGGATAAGGCCAGCGTATAGCCGGTGACGGTCCATTGGATCGTCTTCAGATCGGTGTTAAAGTATTCAACGAGTTTTGGAATCGCATTATTGACCACTGTGCTGTCTAGAATAACCATGATCATACCGACAATAATCGCCATGAGCGGCGGCAGAATGGCTTTCAGCGAGAAGTCGTCGTTCCCTCCGGCCGATGTTGGTTTTGCTTGCGTAGGAGCTGACATAGGTCCCTGCTTTCTGCTCATCGAGCTCTAGATGATGGATAATAATGTCTGAGTAACTATTCCTTCTGTATTGTTCGATAGACTCGGAGAAAGGGGCGTTTTTGGACTCTATTTTAATTTGTCAATTAAGCTATCGATTATACCTGAAAACAAAAAGAAACCATCACCTTTTGATAGGTAATGGTTTCTTTTTGATATAAACGTAGAAGGTATTTACTCCACTGTCACACTCTTCGCCAAATTCCGCGGTTTATCAACATCATTCCCACGCGCCAAGGACGCATAGTACGAAAGCAATTGCAAAGGAATAACCGACAATGCCGGAGAAAGAACATCCAGCGTTTTCGGAATCACAAACGTGCTGTCTACTGACTTCAGCAGCTCATGCTCGCCTTCAACTGCGATCCCTAGCACATTCGCGCCGCGCGCTTTTACTTCCTTAATGTTGCTAACTGTTTTCTCCAACAGTTCTAGCTGAGTCCCCAGCGCAATGACAGGAACGCCATCCTCGATCAGCGCTAACGTACCGTGTTTCAATTCACCCGCCGCATAAGCTTCAGAGTGAATGTAAGAGATTTCTTTCAGCTTCAAAGAGCCTTCTAACGCTACCGCATAATCCAAACCTCTACCGATGAAGAAGAGGTTATCATGTTTAGCCATCTCTTCTGCTACTGCTTTCAGATCTTCCGCTTGTGCAAGAATTTCTTCAACTTGTTCCGGCAGCTGTTTCAAAGCTGTAATCATCTCAACAATTTCCGACTCCGTTTGTGTACCAATGGTTTGTGCCAAATGGATTCCAAGCAGATAGAAAGCAATCAACTGGGATGTGTAAGCTTTTGTCGATGCTACAGCAATCTCTGGTCCCGCCCAAGTTGTGATAATATCATCCGCTTCACGCGCAACCGAACTGCCGACTACGTTGGTAATCGCCATTACGTGCGCACCACAACGTTTCGCTTCACGAAGTGCGGCAAGCGTATCCGCTGTTTCACCGGATTGGCTAACAACAATCACAAGCGTATCCTTTGTGATAATTGGGGAACGATAACGGTACTCAGACGCAACATCCGTTTCAACCGGAATTCGCGCCATTTTCTCAATCACATATTTCCCAACCATACCTGCATGATACGCAGTTCCGCAGGCCACAATATGAACTCTGCTGATGTTGCGGATTGCCTCCGCTGTGATGGACAGCTCATTTAACGTTACTGTACGGCCATCCGTTGCAATACGGCTTCCCATTGTGTCGCGATATGCTTTAGGCTGATCGTAGATTTCTTTCAACATAAAGTGATCGAATCCGGCTTTTTCCGCCGTAACAATATCCCAATCGACATGGAACATTTCCCTGGAAATAAAATTCCCTTCCAAAGTCATTAATTCGACACCATCCCGCGTCAACAGCGCCATTTCGCCATCATTTAGAATAAACACATTACGCGTATATTCAAGGATAGCCGGGATATCGGAGCCAATGAAGTTCTCGCCTTCCCCGATACCGATAATCAAAGGACTTGCTTGACGTACGGCAACTAGACGATCCGGTTCATACTCTGTTAAGACGCCCAATGCAAATGCGCCTGTCATTTGTTTTACGGCTTTTTGAACAGCTTTAAGGATATCTCCTTCGTATAGATCAGCAATGAGGTGTGAGATCACTTCTGTGTCTGTTTCGGAGACGAACTGGTGGCCTTTCGCGGTTAGCTCTTCTTTCAGAGCAATATAATTTTCGATGATCCCGTTATGCACGACGGAGAACTTCAACGAATTATCCGTATGAGGATGCGAATTCACATCTGACGGCTTACCGTGCGTCGCCCAACGCGTATGTCCGATCCCAACGCTTCCGTTCAGAGGGGTTTCCTCAAGCTTGGATTCAAGATTCGCAATGCGGCCTTTGGCCTTCTTAATTTCCAGACCATTTGCTGTATACACGGCTACACCTGCAGAGTCATAGCCCCGATATTCAAGCTTTTTCAGCCCTTCCAGCAAAATTTCCTGAGAATTACGCTTTCCAATATAACCAACGATTCCGCACATAGTATAGTACCTCCATAGTTTTATGAGCCTATTCAACAAGGCTATTTTTCAAAGATCCAAATCCATATATTTAACGATTACCGATAAGTTCGCATGAAAAAGAAACGGACGTTGGATACTTGTCAGCCCGGTCGCCCAAGCGTTTTTGCTCTCCAACTTAACGGCATTCCTAATGCCGGAAGGTCCCCGCCGAATGTTTCGAACACCTTCACCTCGTCAACTCACCTGCGTAGTAGTAGCTTATACTACATTCCCGTTCCGCCTGCGAGTTCTGGCGCTATTTGTAAATGATTAACCCCTACCCTGCCTTTCCTTCTTGAGTAAATACATCATATTCATTTTTCAGTCATCGTGCAACTTATTTTTTCTATCAAAATCCCCCTATTCGCCCAGAAAAGCACACATTAATGCTAAAAAGCGCGAAAGGGGAACTTCAATAAACGTCAACTCAGCAAATCGTTACACCAATTGCTCTTGGATAACCTTCGCAATATCATGCACATAAGCCTCAACTTGCTCTTTATCCGGTCCTTCCGCCATAACGCGGATTAAAGACTCCGTTCCCGAAGGACGTACGAGAACCCGTCCGTTATCGCCAAGCTCAGCTTCCACCTTGCGAATAGCTTCTTCAACGACCGTATTATTCTTCAGCTTGCTCTTGTCAGCTACACGAACATTAACGAGCAGCTGCGGGAATTTACGCATAATTCCTTTTAGCTCACTCAATTTATGCCCAGAAGCAACGATCGTGTTCACCAACTGTAAGGCAGTTAAAATGCCATCTCCCGTCGGGATGTAATCAAGGAAAATAACATGCCCCGATTGCTCTCCGCCTAGGTTATAGCCGCCTTTACGCATCTCTTCCATCACGTAGCGGTCGCCTACGGCTGTTTGCAGGGCTTTAAGACCCGCTTTTTCAATCCCTTTGAAAAAGCCGATATTCGCCATCACCGTCGTTACAATCGTGCCGTGGTTGAGTTTGCCTGCGCGGTTCAACGCATCTCCCAAAATGCTTAAGATGAAGTCGCCGTCCACTTCCTCGCCCTTCTCATCAATCGCGATCAAGCGATCCGCGTCCCCGTCAAAGGCAAGACCAATGGCTGCGCCATGTTTCACCACTTCTTCGCGAAGCTTCTCAGGATGCGTGGAGCCGCAATGTTCGTTAATATTGCGTCCGTTCGGCTCAGCGCCGATGGTGATAACTTCCGCTCCCAGCTCGCGGAAGATCGCAGGAGCCAGCTCGAAGGCTGAGCCGTTCGCGCAGTCAAGAACAACCTTGTATCCGGTGAAAGACTCGGATACCGTCTCTTTCAAGAACGCCAGGTAGGCTAGCTTCGCATCCGGGTCGTCTGAAACCGTACCGATCTCGCCGCCAACCGGGCGAGGCAACTCGTCTACAGTTGCGTCAAGCAGTTGTTCAATCTCAAGCTCTGTCTCGTCCAGAAGTTTGAAGCCGTCGCCCCCAAAAAACTTAATCCCATTATCCTCAACCGGATTATGGGAAGCGGAGATCATAACGCCTGCATCCGCTCCAAGCTTTTTCGTTAAATACGCCACCGCTGGTGTGCTTACAACACCAATACGAATAACCTCAACACCAATAGATAACAACCCTGCTACGAGGGATGCCTCCAACATCGGACCCGAAATGCGTGTATCTCTCCCGATCACGACTTTCGGATGCTTAGCCTGTCTTGTTAATACATATCCGCCGCAACGGCCAACCTTATACGCTAATTCTGGTGTCAACTCGCCATTGGCGACGCCGCGCACACCATCTGTACCAAAATATTTCCCCATGTCTCTATTCTCCTCTTGTTCATCCCATTATGGATTTGCTGCTTTTGGTGATGCACTTGGTGATGCACTAGGTGCTCCATTTGCTGTTGTATTTGCTGCTGCTTTCTCGCTGATTTCTACAGTTGCTTTCACATCTTGTGGTGATCCAAGCTTGACATACGTTGGAAGGTTCAGAGTAACCTTCAGTTCGTGCTTCCCTGGCGGTAAATTACTTACATCCAGAATAGCTTGAACGTCCTGCACCTTTAATTGATCGATGATGGTAGGAGCTCCTTCAACCGTTATGTTCAGCTGCGCCGATTCCGGCGTCGTCACCTTCGTTACATAGTTTTCATTTGCACCGATGATCGTAATCGGGACATTCTCCAAAGCTCTGGTAATAGAAGGAACAATCTCTACTTTCACAGTCACCTTGGCGGGATCCAGTTGTGTTACTTTATTCCTCAAAGGAATGTCCAGTGAATATTCTTTTGTTTCCTTCTGATCTTGAATATTCAGCTGCGGACCCTGATAAAATTCCATCCGATCCACAACATCCTGAGTGCCATAGACCGTAACTTTATCTGGACTTTGCGTCACCATCGAAATAGCAAATCCCTTCGGCGGCTCTCCGCTTATCTTCAATTGCAGAGGTATCGTCTGGAACGGACTTGTTATCGGCACCTCAACATCCACGACGGGCGGATTCATATTCACAGTGACTTCTTTGCCTTCCTTATCAAAAGCTTGCAGCTTCACTTGCTTTGTTACGGCAGACTGCGCCTTATCCACGGAAACCTCGCCGCGTACATTCTCGATCTGCTCAAGCTTGCTTGTTTGCGCAGTAATGTACACCTTGTTAGGTTTCACAATCGGTTGGCCGGCTTTCAGACCTGCTGATGGCGTGCCCTTAACGTTAATAACGACAGGCACTTCCTTCATTTGCAGCTCTTCAATGATCACGTGGACCGTTTTAGGAATGATTTGCACTTCAACATCGGTTGGAAACCCTACCGGCTTCAGCGCAAGCTGATGATCCCCTTTGCCTACCTGGGTTAAATCAAGTTCAATTTGATACGTATTGCTAGCTGTTACTTTCTTAACGGCAGACTCTTTGCCGCTCAGGATGATCTGCACATTCGCTGGCGACATCGACGAGATATGATAATGAGTTTCATCATATTTCGTTGTGATGGCTACATTATTAATCGTTTCATCCCGTTGCCTCAGAGGTGAACTTCCCGATATATTCGTCTCCTCCATATGCACGACAACCCATAGCAAAATACTAATTACAAGCGCAACGATGCGCACCACATTCGTATTACGCAACCATTTATCCATTCGAACGCCCCCTCCATTTCAAGAAAGGGTTCTTCTCATTTGTTTTTGCCTTCGGCTTAAGTTCTTCGAACAATTTCGCGATCAGGGATTCTTCTTTAATATCCCGCACAATGTGACCGTTCATCGTCAAAGAGGTCTGGCCGGTCTCCTCGGATACAATGATACACATCGCATCTGAGACCTCACTCATCCCAATAGCGGCTCGATGACGCGTGCCAAGCTCCTTGGAGATGAATGGATTTTCAGACAACGGCAAGTAACAGCCCGCGGCCATTAATTGCCCTTGACGAATAATAACCGCTCCATCATGCAACGGCGTATTCGGTATAAAAATATTGATCAACAGCTCAGCGCTGATTTTACTCTCTATGGCAATACCGGACTCCACGTAATCCGTCAAACCGGTTTCTTTCTCGAACACGATCAAGGCCCCTATCTTTCTTTTGGCCAAATAATTCGCAGCCCGTATGACTTCACTGATCCGTTTGTTTACGTCCTGATCCTCTTCGCTTGAGGAGCGGCTAAACAGCTTTCCGCGGCCTAATTGTTCCAAGGCTCGTCTAAGCTCGGGCTGAAAAATAATAATAACGCCCAATACCCCGAACGTAAAGGTTTGATTCATCATCCACTGGAGCGTACTGAGTTTAAACCAAATACTAAATACCCATGTAATGACGACAACAAGAATACCCTTCATGAGCTGAATGGCTCTTGTCCCACGAACTAACAGGATTAATTTATAAATCACATAGCTAACGATCAGAATATCAACGATATCCTTAGCCGAGATGCTCGTGAGTAAGTCCATTTATTATTCTCCCCCAGGCGACTGAACACAGTGATCTCTCTATACCTAGAATCATAACATAATCCTAAGTATACTTCTATTTTTCTCTCTTTATCTGAGTGTTTCCCAGTTGATTTGGTTCAATGTACCTAAAAAAAAACGCCCCCTTCGGCTCAAAGCCAACGGCAGACGTTTCAAGCTAATTCGAGAGCATCCCTACGAATTCGCCTAATTTATACCAAACCCAACCAATTGCTTCATTCACCTGTGTAACTTGACCCGAAATATGCGCGGTAGACGCCAAATTCAGTGTGCCATCGATAACAGTTAAGTTACCCGTTACATCGCCTTCCACTTTCAGCGTTCCCCGTTGTACAACGAGATCTCCTTGCACGGTATGACCCTGCGGTACAATGACGGTATCCCCTTGGATGACTACATCCTGCAGGTTGCTTCCTTTGACCATCAAGTTCGTATCGTCATTCCACATGGACATGAAGCTGCCGAACATGACAGCCCCGAAAACGACAGCCACCGAACCAGCAGGATGCCTGCGAATGAAGTCCATCCAGCCGCTTCTTTGCTTCATTGGAGGCAATCCGCTCATAATCTGATCTGTCAGCGTATCAGAAGCTCTTAGTGGTGGCAGCATTCTAACTAGCGCATCTGTTTTCTCTAATTGTTTGAATAACGCATGACAGGCCTGACAAGCAATCAGATGTTCTTTTAACAGCCGAGAATCCGATCCTTGCAAATCACCGTCTAGATATTCATGTATGAGCGGGAGGGCTTCTTTGCAGTTCACCGGGCAGCCACCCCTTTCTTAGACTTTTGCATGTTGTGATATACCATACGTTTCGAATTTAAATATGTTTCACCTTGGAACAGGATTTGTATTGGCATCTTGTTCCTCCTGTTCTAACCGTTTGCGCAAGTACTCTCGGCCCCGGTGTACTCGTGTTTTGATCGTCGTTACGGGCATATCAAGCACTTCAGAGATCTCCTGAAGGGACATATCCTGCAAATAGCGTAAAATGACGATTGATTTATATTTTTCCGGTAAGGTATCAATCGCTTTACGAATCTGTTCCTGCGTCTCGGACACGATGATTTGTTTCTCAGGCGTGTCTTCATGACTTGGCAGCATTGCATAATAGTCATTGCCTTCTCCGTCCGGCATTTCCGCGTCTAAGGAATACGTATTTTTTCTTCTACGCAATTTATCGATACACAGATTCGTTCCAATTCGAAAAATCCAAGTTGAAAACTTCTGATTCTCATCATATCGGTGCAAATTCGTATATACACGCAAGAACGTTTCCTGCACCGCATCCTCGGCCTCTTGTTTGTTATTCAGCATACGGTAAGCCAAGTGAAAGATCTTATCCTTATAGAGCTCTACAAGCTCCGCAAAAGCATTTCGATCCCCATTTCTGGCTAGTTTAGCCAGACGTGCTTCAACAAAATTCAATTCGTTTTCCTCCGGCTTCTTAGACAATTCGACTCTTTTCTAATACATACGCAAAAATAACGTTTTGTTTTCAGAAATTAAAATTCCAACCAAAATTAAACCCATCCCTATCCATTATAACCCATTTACCGGCTCCGCAATAATGGAAAACGTAGCGATAAACGCCAAAGGAAGCTCAACCGAACCTAACATCCCCACATGTGTGCTGCCGTTCGAGGAAAACAGATCTTGTATAGAACAAGAAAAGCCGAGCTGCACTCGATCTACGAGGCCCCCGACTTTATCATCCTGTCTATACGCTTATGCACTCTATAGTATCAGCCAGTGTTCCTCAGCCCAGCTGCAATGCCGTTAATTGTAAGCAGCACTTCACGCAGCAGAATTGCATCGTCTTCATTATTTTCACGCAGGGCACGAAGCTCTGTAAGCAGTTCAACCTGCATATAGCTCAGTGGATCAACGTAAGGGTTACGCAGGCGAATTGACTCTTGAATAACAGGAACATTATCCAAAATCTCTTGCTGCCCTGTAATTTGCAAAATGATCGAAGAAGTTAATTCATATTCTTCCCTAATGAGGTTGAAAATACGCTCTGCAATCGCCGATTCCTTCACTAAATTCCCGTATTCTTTCGCAATTTGCAGATCCGCTTTGGCAAGCGCCATTTGCAGATTATCAATCATAGTACGGAAGAATGACCAATCTTCATACATTACTTTTAAAGTCTCTAGATTCGCTGCATTTCCTTGATAAAAGCTTTGCAGACCTGTGCCTGCCGCATACCATGCAGGAAGCAAATAACGAGTTTGCGTCCAGGAGAATACCCACGGAATCGCACGCAAATCTTCGAATCTGTCGCTATTTTTACGCTTGGATGGACGTGAACCGATATTCAGCTCGCCAATCTCAGGCAGCGGTGTTGATTCTTTGAAGAACGTTAAGAAGTCTTCGTCCCGGAAAATGAGATCCTGATATTTCGTCTGTGCTTGCTCCGAAATACCTCGCATAATCGTCTCCCATTTGTCTTCTTGTGGAAGTCTTTGTGGGGAAAGCGATAGTTTGGACGCTGTAATTAATGCAAAAGTCGCCTGCTCTAAGCTGCGATAAGCAATCCCTTGCAAGGAATAACGAGAAGATAAAACTTCCCCTTGCTCTGTAATCTTGATGCCGCCGCCAAGCGTTTCTACCGGTTGTGCAAGGATACTGCGGTTAAGCGGCATTCCACCGCGCCCCAGCGCCCCGCCACGGCCATGGAAGAACTTCAGCTTCACGCCGAATTTTTTCGCAGCTTCCGTGATATCCTGAAGCGCCATACGAAGCTCCCAGTTTGCTGTGATTACTCCGCCGTCTTTATTGCTGTCCGAGTACCCGAGCATGATTTCGTGAAGTTGAGTTTCCGGATCAAGGCTGTCACGGTAAGCAGGAATTGCTAACAGTGTGCTCATAATACCTGGTGCCGCGTGCAAGTCATCAATCGTTTCAAATAAAGGCACAGACTGAAGCGTGCTTGTTACGCTGCCATCGTTCTCTTTGCGGTATAGCCCTGCTTCCTTCGCAAACACTACAACTTCCAGAAGATCGCTAGCACCTTGTGTCATACTAATTAGGTAGCTATTGATACAATTACGTCCAAACTCTTTCTGTGCTTCGCCAACCGTACGGTAAACGTCTAAACACTCCTTCGTACCTTCGGAGTAATCCAGGTAAGTTGAAGTGATTGGTCTCGGATCATTCAGAACATCTGTCAGAAGCGAGATTTTCTCTTTTTCAGAAAGCTTACTGTAGTCACTCGTAATACCCATTTTCGCTAAAATCTCTGTCATAGCTGATTCATGCTCTTTACTGTGCTGTCTGATATCAAGAGCAGCTAAGTGGAAGCCGAACAGTTCAACTTGACGGATCAACTTTTTAATATATTTGTCAGCAACGTAATCTGCATAATGTGATCTTAAGCTAGCATCAATAATTTGCAAATCACTAATAAATTCGTCGGGGCTGTTATATTTCTGGCTTGTTGGCACATTAGGATTACCTGTGTTATGCACCTTTTCGATCATATAGGTTGTTTTGATACGGTAAGGCTCTTTCTCATTGCGCCATACATCCTGCACATTGCCAAGAGCTACACGGTCGCATTTAATGGACTCCAGTAAGGCATCGCTAACTGTCACAATATTTTTGCTGAAGCTCATATGCTCTAGAGTTTCCTTAAGAACTTCTTCATACTTTTGCAAAGCCAGCTGACGGTGCAGTCCTAGCGTTTCCCATGTTACATTCGCTCTCACAGATGGATTGCCATCGCGGTCTCCACCAATCCATGAACCGAACTTCAAGAATGATGGCACGTGCCAAGTATCCTGCGGGTAATATTTATTTAAGCAGCGTTCAAGCTCATGATAAACCTCTGGCAGCACATCGAACAAAGTTTCGTCAAAATAGTACAACCCGTTACGAACCTCATCGATGACCGTCGGTTTGCGATCACGCAGCTCGTCCGTTTGCCATAGATTCAGAACTTCTCCAAGCAGTTTCTCACGCAGCTGTTCACGCTCACGTGAAGTTAACATCGGATTATCCAGCTTCATCATATCTTCCGAAATACGCAGATTAATATCAAGTACGGCTCTGCGCATTGCTTCCGTTGGATGAGCGGTCATTACAAGTTCTAAAGAGATAGATTTAAGAATTTCTTGTACTTCTTCAAAAGGGATATGATTGTTTCTTAGTTCCTGAACAATGCTCTCTATGGAACCAGGCTGCACGGTCTCACCGGAGGAACGCTCGTAGTCTCTTTTACGACGAATCCGATGATTCTGCTCAGCAATATTAACCAGCTGAAAGTAAATAGCAAATGCTCGGATCACTTGATGGCGAATTTCCGGGTCAAGCGAAGAAATCGTTTCTTTGAACTCATCATAGATTTCAATGACATAGTGTGCTCTTAAAGACTTACTCATCTCACGAATTTTCTCGACAACATCGAGGAGATCATTGCCGCCCTGATGTACCAGAACTTCACCTAGTATGTGCCCCAAGAAGCGTACGTCCCTGCGAAGCAGATTATTCGTTCCTTGCTTTTGTAGGCCGATTACATTCTCTAACATAACTCTCCACCTCATCTATTCACTATGTTGCATTAATGCTTCTCTCTATAAAAGCTTGACGTTACAAAAACTCATTTCAGAATATTTTACCACAATCCGCTCTTTGCACATAGTAGTAAAATAAAAAAAGCCCTAATTAGGCTGTGGTAATTATTGTATGTCACAGCAAGGCGATTTCTCCTCCCTTCTCATAAACAAAACAAAAGCCACTCGAAGGTGACTTTTTCTTACGCCTCTAGTTCTCTATAATCATGCTTATGAACCCAAGCTATGTATTGTGTTAGCAGCACTACTGGCCTCTATTTAGCTGGAAACTGTTGCATCCGTCCCTCGCAGGGAACTATGGTACGCTATTTTGCTGATTTTAGCTAATATACTTGCCTTCGAGGACAAATAAAGCCCTGTATTTCCCTCTAATGGGGAATTTGGCTGATTTGCTCGAAATAGCGGACAACAGTTCCCTTACTCTTTACCTGTACATAAAGAAAAAGCCACCCGAAGGTGGCTGTCTCTTGTTTTGAAGCGGGTGATGGGAATCGAACCCACGCTACCAGCTTGGAAGGCTGAAGTTCTACCATTGAACTACACCCGCGCGTATATCGGGATGACACGATTTGAACATGCGACCCCCTGCTCCCAAAGCAGGTGCTCTACCAAGCTGAGCTACATCCCGATACGGTATATCTAATAAAAATGGCGCGCCCTGAGAGATTCGAACTCCCGACCTTTTGATTCGTAGTCAAATACTCTATCCAGCTGAGCTAAGGGCGCTTAAAATATGGAGCGGAAGACGGGGATCGAACCCGCGACCCTCGCCTTGGCAAGGCGATGCTCTACCGCTGAGCCACTTCCGCAGGGTACCTCAAGAGTATAAATACTGCTGAGGATTTAATGCGCGTAGAGGGACTTGAACCCCCACGGTCGCCCGCTAGATCCTAAGTCTAGTGCGTCTGCCAATTCCGCCATACGCGCATCTGTATATAAGGCAAATGGTGAGTCATGTAGGATTCGAACCTACGACACCCTGATTAAAAGTCAGGTGCTCTACCAACTGAGCTAATGACTCATGAAAGAAACTGGGGATCAAGGATTTGAACCTTGGCATGACGGAGTCAAAGTCCGTTGCCTTACCGCTTGGCTAATCCCCAATAATAACATGCCGTCGAGAGGACTTGAACCCCCAACCTACTGATTACAAGTCAGTTGCTCTACCAGTTGAGCTACAACGGCACATACAGTTAATGGTGGAGGCTGACGGGATCGAACCGCCGACCCTCTGCTTGTAAGGCAGATGCTCTCCCAGCTGAGCTAAGCCTCCATGGGTAATACGTAATGGTGACCCGTAGGGGACTCGAACCCCTGTTACCTCCGTGAAAGGGAGGTGTCTTAACCACTTGACCAACGGGCCTTACAAAAAACTACTGGAGCTTCCAACCGGAATCGAACCGGTGACCTCATCCTTACCATGGATGCACTCTACCGACTGAGCTATGGAAGCAATGGCTCCCCGAACAGGACTCGAACCTGTGACAACTCGATTAACAGTCGAGTGCTCTACCAACTGAGCTATCAGGG
>NZ_JBYTCO010000017.1:0-83549 GCF_058790355.1 Paenibacillus sp. FW101-FHT12H11
AGTTTTCTTCATAAGGGTTTGTTTCCTCCTAATATTTGAAAGTTTTTGTTATAAAAACTTATAACCAACGGGACGACAGTTTGAATCATTTTTTCAGCCGTTCTATGTAGCTCCGCGGCTATCATCTCGGCTACACGACTTAGTATACGTGAGTATATACTAAATTTCATTGATAAGTATTTTCCAGTAGGCTCTATTTACTAGAGAAATAATTATCGGTTGGTGCATGTATCACTCACATTTACAATTTACATGTTAATTGTGAACTAAATAAGTAGAGAAGCTGAATTTAACCTAAAAGTTAGCTTAAGATAAGCTGAAACGATTTTTAGACCATTAGAAAAACAAAAGACTGCATCCGATTATATCGAAGCAGTCTTTGTTTGATTCAATTCAAGATTTAAGGAATTTTCTTCTGTTGCTTAAGAACGCGGTTAGCAATCGCCGCGGCTTGCGCTCTGGTCATGTTGCCTTTTGGATCAAAACTATAGGTTGGCTTCTTCTGTCCTTGAACAGGCGCGTTCTCAATGCCATCCATTAATCCTGCTTTAATAACTGCTTCTACAGAACCTAGTGCATAAGTATCAATATCACCTGCATCTGTGAATTGCTTTTTAAGATTAGCAAGTGATTTAACTGAATCCGTGCTAGTTTTCATGTTTGCTGCTCTTTCAATCATAACAGCTGCATCAGCACGACTAATAGAATTGGTCGGCAAGAACAAGCCATTAGAGTTGCCTCTGACGATACCTGCGCGAGCTCCTGCTTCAATATGCATGAAGTCATACAAACTGCTGCTGTTAGGTAATCCAAGACCTCTGCGCACATCCGCGAATGTACCTTGGAAGTTAGGGTTGGTCGGATCATTAGTATGATAGGTTGTATCTTCATTCACTAATGGAATATTAAAAATGTTAACCAGCATCGTTACAAACTCACCGCGAGTAATTGCGTCATTCGGTAAGAACTGTCCCGGTGTCTTGTTGTTCATAATTCCTTTGGAATAAAGAATATCCAGGTAATCACGGGCCCAGTCATGATTCGTTACATCATTAAAGCTGTTATCCATATACATGACTTGGAAATAGCCGAAATTATCAACCGGCACTTTGATCGTATGGGATTTAGCATCTACAACGCCGCCAATATTCTTCCATCCTACATATTGGTTCCCGGTTCCGCTTGGGTCCAAGAACGTACCGAATTGGTACACAGTGAGATACTTCCAAGAGTCATTACGAATCTCTTCATCGTATTTCAACGTTAGCGTTCCACGTTCCGTAGGTATGACGAGATTTTTAATGTAACGAGAGTAAAATGCTGTCTCCCCAGGTCCAGGTAGCGATGGAGACGGTAGGTTACCACTGCCTTGTAGAGCGTCTTTAAGCGTCGCATTTGTACTTGCTGCACTACTATCAATCGAACCTCCATCGACCCAGAACAGTTTACTAGCAGCTCTAAATCGTCCTGTTGGCTCTTGAAGGAAGCGCATGCCGGCTTGAGTCTCAGAAGCCTTATCTACACGCCCGTCATCTTGATTCGCTATCCCGAACACTAATTTACGATCAGATGTAATGAATTGCTCTGTTTGTGTACGGTCATTTCTCATCAACTTCGTGTCTTTCGGGAAAGTTAATGTAAGATCCCCATCGAACAGACTCATTTTGGCTGTAAGATTCGTACGGTATTGCGCACCTTCAATAGGTGTATTCAAATTATTGAGAATAAAAGTACCTTTTGACTTAGCACTGCCTCGAATAACTTCAAAGCTAACTGTATTTTTCCCTGCTTTCAAGTTCGGCACATCTAATCGGAAAATACCTGGCGCAGTAAGTTTGGCTTCCGTTTTATTGTAAACAATGGAGTCTGCTCCGTCAGCTTGAATTACGACAGTTTGGAAATTTGTATTCACGTTAGCTTGATCAATCTTATCTGCATTTTTAACGAAGTTGGTAGGTTGAAGAAGCAGATAGTCTACAGGCTGTTTTGTAATAGTAATCATTCTGCTTGTCGTACGGCCAGTCTTATTCTTAGCCACTAGTTCTAACACATAATCTCCATACGCGTCCAAAGTCAAAGGAGTCGAAATTTTGAATTTGGTCGTAATTTGATTACTATCCAACGGATTGGTTACTTGAGAAATTTGCGCTAGTAGCGGCGTAGTACCAACAGTTAGAGTGGAGCCGTTAGGAACACTTCTTACATATAGAATAGCTGTTGAAGTTTGATCAGCAGAATTTAATTTTGCGTTTAACACTGTACCGGAGAGCTGCAGCTTATCAGACGAAGTCAAGAAAGCCCCAGGTACTGAGCTTGGTGTAAAAGGCGTAATAGCTGGATCAACAGCTAGTTCTTCAACTAGAGGAGCAAAATCACTTAAAACGAAAATCTCATAAATTGTTTGTGTGACAAGCACCTTAACGCCTGCTGGTTTCAAGTAAAGTGAGAATTTAATCGTTTTCTTACCATCTGCATCAAAAAGGGGATTCAATACAGAAGCAGGGATATTGAAATTTCCATTTGCCGTGTCAATTGCTCCAGCTGGAATAGTGATATTTGTATCATTTACTGATAATTCAACATCGCCATAGTTTGACGCAGGAAGATTGACGATTTTACCTGTAATACAAGGAGCCGCACCACTCGCACAAGTGATTTGAGCAGGATTACTCACTACTTTACCATTATAGAGACTGTTCACAATGACGTAGGGAGCACTTGAAATATTCAACTGATACACTTTGGCACCAGCTTGGTTATATCCGGTTGTCGTATTCCAAGGAACCAATGTCAGCTTGGTAGCGCCATCCGGGATATCATGAAGATCAATCTCCGCTACGCCTGCAGTCACGCTCACATCACCGTTACCCGCAAAACCAGGGATTGTAACCTTCACTTTATCGGCATTGCCATTCACATGGAATTTAAGTTTTGCTGGGAATTCATTGATTTGATTCGTACCTTGCTCAGTAAGTTTAACTTCATAACCTGCTCCAACTCCAGTAGGTGGTGCAAAATATTGCGCAGTGTAATCAATGTAAGGCAAAGTTGGGTTAACGTAATTAAAGTTATATCTAGTTGTATATTCTCCACCTAGACTTGTAACGAATTTAACGTCAATTTCCTGTGAAGTTGTTGTACCACTGAGTGGTAGGTTTGCTTCAATATGATGGACATCGTAAGCTGTTCCACCTGTTACAGTCGCAGGATTAACCAGGCTCGGAGCCGTTCCACTAGGAACATTAGGGTTAACATTCAAGTAGCCGCCAATAGGGGTTGTCAAACCTGTTGCAAATGTATAACGGAGAGTTGTCCCGCTTCCCGCAACGCTAATATCCGCGTATAAGTAATCTGGGCTACCTGCCGTAATGTTTCCTTTACTGTTCTTTAAATCAGCTGTAAAAACAATGTTATTATCTGTGGCACTCTCCAAACTAGGGATCGCGACCAACGCTTGGTCTGAATTCGCTGCTGCCTCTTTAAAACGAACTTTACCATTAAAAGCAAATCCATAACCATTGTTATAAATGAAGTTTCTTGAAGTTGTATAATAGTTTGTCGGGTTCTTCGCAACGAAAGTGATTAGATTATCCCCTGGTGTTAAGGTGAGATCCGAAGCTCTTCCCGTATTTGTTAAGAATGTAAAAATACCGCCTGAAAAATTAGTTGCTTCGTATGTAGTTCCAGATACCGTAGCATTTACTTGATAAGCATTATTAGAATTACCTGTAATTGTAAGATTCGTATAAGGACCTGTTGCTGGGTACATACCACCATCTGCGAAATCAACATCATTGATTTTCAAATTTGTGATGTTAGACACAGGTGTGAAGTAAACCCAAGCCGGCTTAGAATCAACCGTTGAAGTGCTTCCGTATTTAACAACAATTTTATTTAAACCTTCCGTTAATTGAATATTCTCAAAGGTAATTTGGTTGCTGTTATTAGGATTTTTGATTGCGCGATTTGTTTTGTTTGGTGTCGTAATACCTGTGGTCATATTTTTGATTTCATAGAAAACGTTCGTAATCTGATCATCCGAAATGCCCCCAATGTCTGCACTTAGCGTAATTGGGTTCGCCGTAATCCTTGGAATCAATGCATCAAGGAATTGCTCAGGATCCTGAACCACAGTAGTATCATTAGGGTCAGTATGTACGTAGTAATTCGTAATATTAATTACAGGCGCGGCCGAAGCCCCGAGTGGCGGAAGCAAGGCCAACAACATAGCAACCATGAGGCTAATGCTAATCCACTTATTTCTTTGCTTGGTCTTCAAAGCTAGTTCCTCCTTATGTCCTCTAAAATATCCTTCATATCGACATGGCAATGCTGCTAACCAACGGTTAGACAAACTTTCTTTCGACAATCCCTCCCAAATCCTTCTATCATTCTACATGATTTGACGCGGCATACCACCAAAAGTTCTTGTACCTTTCTTATCGGTCAAAACCTCTCAATTGTTTAGAGAAAGAAGGAAGTTCACAAAATAGAAAAAAAATCCAACCCGAAGGTTGGATTTGAGTGAAACATGTATAAGTGCTGATTATTTGCCCATCCGGTCGCCCTGCACAGTTTTGCCTAGAAGTCTTTGCAGGAAGTTAAGTACCGGCTTGCGGCTTTTACTAATGATGCCGATCGCTTCAGCTCCGACGAGCATCACTAGGAATAGAGCAACAATGATCATGATTAATCCCCAAGTGGAATCCTGGGAAATGAAGACGGAGCAGATAACCGCGCTGCCGCCGAACACGGAAGCAATACCGTAAATGATCAGTACGCTTGTACGATGGCTGAAGCCAAGCTGCAACAAGCAGTGATGGAGATGGCTTTTGTCCGGTGCCGAAATCGGCAGTTTATTCACATAACGGCGCATAATCGCGAAGAAGGTATCTGATAAAGGTACGCCTAGGATCATAATCGGGATTAGAAGAGAGACAACGGCTGCTTGTTTAAAGCCTAGGATCGACAGTGTCGCAAGTGCGAAGCCTAGGAACAAAGCGCCCGAGTCGCCCATAAAAATTTTGGCCGGATGGAAGTTATAGAACATGAATCCGACAATACTTCCTAGTAAGATAACAGCCAATAGAATAACAGTTACATTACCCATCATAAGCGCTAAAACAAGAATCGTAGTAGTAGCAATACCAGAAACGCCCGCAGACAGGCCATCAAGACCGTCAATCAGGTTAATGGCATTGGATACGCCGACAATCCATAATATCGTAATCGGGATACTCAACCAACCGATAGGCAGGTTCGTTTCTCCGAACGGAATGTTAACGAGATCGATTTTGAGACCAAAAGAAACGACGATACAAGCAGCAATAAGCTGCCCAAGTAGCTTCCATTTGGGGGATAGTTGAAAACGGTCATCCAAAGCCCCTGTGATGACGATAACTAACCCGCCGAGCAGCAAACCGAACGCGGCATTGGAGTTAACGGCATCAAGCGCTGGAGAGACGACGAAATAAGCTCCGACGAAAGCAAGGAAGATAGCTAGGCCTCCGAGACGCGGCATAATTCGCGTATGAACTTTTCGATGGTTGGGGGCATCTACAGCTCCAACCCAGAAGGCAAATTTTTTGACCAGGGGTGTCAGCAGCACTGCAATAATACAGGCGGCGATGAACCCAATCGCGTATAATCCATACATGTCTTCTTCACAGCTCCTCTTGTCTTGGGTGGCAGGTGATCCGCCGAAGAGAATTATACTCCCATTTGTCCACAAATACTACTGCTAAATTTGTCTGAAATGACCGTTTTCAGCCAATTTTCATAAAAATTTTCATGGTTTTGTGACTTTCTCTTTGTCACGCATCACTTTCATCGCGAATTTAGGGAGTAATAACATTCTTTTGTAGCGCCACGGCTCCTGTAACAGGCGGTAGAACCATTCAAGACGTAGTTTTTGGAATACAACCGGTGCTCTTTTTAGCTTACCCGAAAGAACATCAAAACTTCCCCCGACTCCCATCATAACCGGAACGCCAATCTGCCCTTTGTATTTGCCGATCCAAGGCTCCTGATTCGCTGCAGCTCTCCCTACAAATAGAAGATCCGGTGCGGCATCTACAATGGATTGAATCACTTCGGCATCCTGCTCATCTTTGAAGTAACCGTCACGCACACCAACGAGCTTGATTCCAGGATAATTCTTGCGTATTTTGTCCGCTGCCGCTTGAATCACTTCATTAGAAGCACCGAGCAGATAGACTTTCCAGCCCTTCGACTCTCCAGCCTTCATCAGCTCATTTAACAAATCGTAACCTGGGACCCGCTCTGCGACAGGCTCTCCCACATAATTGGCGGCCCAGACTACTCCTGTTCCATCAGGAACGATAAGCTCGGCGCGCTGCATCATGCTCATATAGGCGGGATCATCCAGCGCCGACATCACCATAATCGGGTTGGCGGTTATGATTTGATGAGGCTGTCTTTGTTCAATCGCCTTGGATAGGTACGCAACTGTTTGGTTCATGCTCATCTTGGAGATGGGAACCCCATATATGCTTACTTTCGGTATAGCTTGGGCAGAAACAACTCCAGCTGAGGTCGTTGTCGATGTTGAGCTCATAGATATCTCTTCCTTTATGTGACGTTGGCTTTCACGTTTTGGTTGATTTTTTTATTTATTAAAAAAAGTAACGATGCTTTTCGCAGGAAATTGCGCCTGCGCCTTAAGCTCCTCGATGGCGGCGCGCTTGGACGCCGCCCAAGCTTCTCGGCCATCCAGGAGAGCCGCAGCCTCCTGGGCCAATGCATCCGCATCGAAATGGGACGTCGATGCGGCAGCTTTCATGCCAAGCCTATGGAGAAACTGGTCGATCTTCGGATCGTACGAGATGCCGACCATAGGCACATACTGCGAGGCTGCATAAATTAAGGAATGCAGCCTCATCCCGATCAGCAGGTCGCAACCCGCGACCTGCGCGAGCATATCCTGCGGATGGACGATACCCGGCACCATCTCCACCGGCGACCCGTGATCGCCCAACCGGTCGATCACGAACTGCGAGGCCACCTCGTCCGACGGGAGGTGGAAGGGCAAGAACCGCAGCCGCACGCTAGAATCGGCGGCGAGCAGCTTTGCCAGGGACCGCGAGAGAGCTTCCAGCTCCGAGCGGTCCTCGTTCCAGAAGCGGACGGACACGCCCACCGTCCGAGCGCCCTCTGCCGACCCGCTAACACCAGCCTCGCCGCGAAGCGGCAGGCCCATGACCGGGTCGGGCACGACGGCGATGCGCTCCCGCGGGAGACGCATCGTCCCAAGCAGCTCCGCGGACTCCGTATCGCGGACGGAGATGTAGGCGCAGCGTTTGAACACGCCGCGGATCCAACCGTCGAACATCCGGCGGTTCACCGGGCCGATGCCTTGAGAGTATATAAACGTAGGCTTCCCAAGCCACTGTGCGATTTTCAAAACGGCTAAGTAATACGGAATCGTCTTGGAGCTTGTAGCATCCTGCAATAAGCTCCCGCCGCCGCTGATTAAACCGTCTGCTTCCCGCAGGGCGCTGAGAAGTGGGCCAGGTTTCATGCGGTGATAGGACTGGACACCGTACATCGCCGACGTCTTCTCCGGATTCGCGGAAAGTACAATCGGCTCAATACGAATGCCCTTCTCTCGGCCTTGTTCCTCCAAAGCGAACAAAATCGATTGAAGCACAGCCTCATCCCCGCTGTTATCGAAACCGTAGTAGCCTGATAGTGCTATTTTGACAACCTTGGTACCCATCGTTTCCAACTCCTTGTGACGATTTCCCAAGCTGCGATAAGCACGATGCCAATGATGGCGCCAAAACCGATCCCGTAGGAGATACGGATGAGAGAAATATGAAGCGGTGTATGCAAGTGAGCAAAGGTATCAACAATGGAAAGCTGCCCAATTACACCTATGAATATCAAGTAGACAGCATGTCTATAGCGTATAGATAAGTATGCACCGAGAACGAATAAAGGATGAGCCACTAAGAACTCTTTCGTGCGCGGACGTACACCAAGCGTGTTCTCCAAGAACGAACGGAATAATTTTTCCACCGTTGAAGCTTGTCCTTCGTTACCCGTGCGAGACAAGTAATAGAAAACAGCAGCCAAGGCAACTCCAGCAACAACGATCCACAATACGCTAATGAAAGATGTAAGGATACGACGAATATGCATGATTTTATCGCTATAGGTATTATTCTCGCTAAAGAACAGCAAGTACACACCTGCGATTGCTATTGGCAGTAGATGCAGCGCACCTACACCACGGAATTGCTGCAGAACAAGCGAATACGTAATGTGATTCAGAAGCGCAACTTCGTAGACGACACCAAGAAGTGAGATCGCCGATGTCTTGATGAGCGTCCATATTGCAAACGCAAGACCTGATTTCCACTTCGCTGCAGCTCCTGATCGAACCGTTCGAATCGCCAACATAATCGCGATACTTGGAGCGGAAATCGCTGCTAACAAGGCAAGCCCTTGTGCGTACAAATTAGCTGACAAGGTATGTAAACCGACCAGACCGAGCAGTCCAAGCACAAAAAATACAAGTGTAGCTTCTGGAATGAAGAAAGAAATCATAAGCACAATGATGCTTAAACCGCCAATCAACATAAAGACGCTGGCGATTTTCTGCCATCCTGTCGTATGCATCTCGAATGTCTGCGCTGACCCAAGCGTAAAGCCGGCTTTCTCAATGCGCGGAATCGCCCCGTCTTTGCCTTGCAAGCTCTCGTACAAGGCGGATAGAGGGTCTACTAATTTGCCTTTATCCAGACTCTTAAGCGGTTTGGCATTTAAGAAAACCATACGGATGTTGCGATCTTTCACCGCAAGCACGAAGCGATCCGCAACACCTTGAATGCGGTCTTCCAGCTCGGCCTTTTTCAGCGGCTCCATGAGTTTCTCTCCATCTTTCTCCGTGAAAGAATGCAGCCGGACGACATTATAGTTCGTCTGTTTCGCTAACGTGTTGAAACCCTTTTGAGGCTCTTTCAGTAATTCGATAGCGGCTAAACCAATGCCATTTTTGTTCAGCAGATCCGCCATTTTATTAAGGCTAACTTCGGTATCTTCTTCTGTATAACCTGGAACTTCGTTGCCATCGACAATGATTCTTTTCACGCCCATATCATGCAGCTGCTTCAGGAACTTATCCATCTCATTCGTGACGAAAGGTCGGCGATTAGATAGGCGTACAACAATTTGGAAGCCTTGATCCTTCAGCATTTGCAGCGTAATCGGGTCAGGATCCATTCCCTTAATTGAAGCATCGTCCATGCTCATTTGAATGATGAGCCCGTTACGGTTTTTGAAGCTCCATGGTTTAATGCCAACGTTTAGGTCAGCAAATGTTTTCTGAATTAATGGCTCCAGCTTTTGCTGGGTGGCACTGTCCTTGAACAACACATAGGTGAAATTCTCATTAGGATCACCAAAGGTTTGCGTAAGCGCGGCGGCGTCCCTCGAGTTATACATCTCAATGTGGCGGCTTTCTTTGAACTCGCCTAGCGTGCTTTCATACACGGCCATTGATCCAATGCCAGCGGCCTTCATATTTTTCAGCTGCTGCGCGATGAAGCTCTGCGGGTTTGTTTGCAGATCCGAAATATCCAATAAGTCACGATAGTCAAAAACGAACTCGACGTTCTTCGTCGAAGTTTCCGTCAGGTGACGCGTGTAAGCTAGCGGAAGCGAGCCTAACATGCCGATAATGACAAGCCACCATAATACATTTTTGAGCGGGTTATTCCAAGTTTTATACCAATTCACCAATTGTCCACTCCTTAGAGCATTTACTTTCTAGTCCCATATACATTCGAAAACCCCTTCAGCTCCTAAACTCGAGGAAATAGGCCCAATGAATACGGATTTATTCCATCTATTCATTAGACGACCTACCCCTGACTTAGGTTCTGAAGAGGTTCAATTGATCCTATTTCATTATCCGTCTACACGGCTAAGTACATTTTGAATAATGCGATCTAACTGTTCTGCCGCTTCTGCGCCTGAAGATCCTTTTACCGCAAAATAGAATTTAATTTTGGGTTCAGTACCCGACGGACGCAAACAGAACCAGGAACCGTCCTCCAGTTTGAATTTCAGCACGTTCTCAAGCGGAAGTCCATTTACACCTTTGGCGTAATCTTCCATAGCGGTAACTGGCGTACCGGCAATCTCTGTTGGAGGGTTCGTTCTCCACGCTTCTACCATACGTCCAATTTGTTCTACGCCGTCTTTCCCTTTGAGCGTCCTTGATTCCAGTTTTTCCAAAAAGTAACCAAAGGATTCGTACAGCTCTTGCAGGACTTCATATAATGTCTTGCCTTGTTTCTTATAATAAGCTGCCGCTTCTGCGATAAGCATAGCTGCGATAACAGCATCTTTATCGCGCGCGTAGTCGCCAGCCAAATAACCATAGCTCTCTTCGTAGCCAAAAAGGAAAGTATGCTCGCCCGTTTGCTCGAACTGGGTCATCTTTTCCCCGATATATTTAAAACCGGTTAACGTATTTAACGTTGGAATTCCATAATGATCGGCTATTACTGCGCCCATCTCGCTCGTTACGATCGTTTTGACAACTACGCCATTGGCAGGAAGTGTTCCACGCTCTTTCAAGCTCGATAATAAATAATTAACAATAATGGCTCCCGATTGGTTGCCTGTAAGAACAAAATACTCCCCGTTCTGATCCTTCACGACTGCGCCCATACGGTCAGCATCCGGGTCGGTCCCGATAATGATATCAGCATCCCATTCCTTCGCTTGTGCGATAGCGAGTGTAAAAGCTTCACGTTCCTCCGGATTCGGAGACTTCACCGTTGAGAACTGTGCATCCGGCAGCTCTTGCTCAGCAACAACACGAACTTGTCCAAAACCGAGGGTTTGCAATACGGCTCTAACCGGCACATTACCCGCACCATGGAGCGGCGTGAAAATAACGCGGAAATCATCGCTAATTTCCTTGATCACATCCGGATTCTGGCTAATCGCGGTTACTGCCTTTATGTATGCTTGATCGACATCTTCGCCAAGCCATACAAGAAGACCTTGTGCCTCTGCATCCTCTTGGCTCAGTTTCTTCACTTTATCAAAAGAGTCAATGCTTTGAACTTCGGCGATCACTTGCTCCGCAAACTGAGGAACGAGTTGTCCACCGTCCGCGCCATATACTTTATATCCATTATATTCGGGTGGATTATGGCTTGCTGTCACGACAACACCTGCTGTCGCGCCTAGGTATCTCACGGCAAAAGACAGCTGTGGTGTAGCATGTAATGTTTTGAATAGATAGGCCTTAACGCCGTTTCCTGCAAAAACCAGGGCAGCCTCTAGAGCGAACTCCGGCGACATATGACGTGAATCGTAAGCCAGTACAATAGAAGGGCTTTGTACGCCTGTGCTATTCACATATTGTGCAAGACCTTGGCTTGCACGACCAACGGTGTAGACATTGATGCGGTTCGTTCCGGCGCCAATGACGCCACGAAGCCCACCTGTACCGAATTCGAGATCTTTGTAAAAGCGATCCTCAATTTCTTTCTCGTCTTCCCGAATTGCAAGCAGTTCCTTTTTTGTTTCTGCATCCACTGCTGGATCGTTCAGCCATAATTGATACTCTGTTTGTACGCGCGTCATAGTAGTCAGGTTCATCTCCTTTTTATCTATGGGGTTATTTATTAGCAAGGGCGAACATAAGTTCACCTTCGACTACCACTTTCTCGCCTACTTTGGCCACAGCTTGACCTTTAACAATTGTTCCTTTAACTCGTGTGATCGTCATTTCCAATGTCAGTGTATCACCAGGCACCACTTGTTGACGCCAGCGAATGCCATCTGCACCAGCGAATAAACCAATTTTACCTTTATACTCAGGCATGGAAAGGACAGCTACAGCGCCGACTTGTGCCAAAGCTTCAATAATCAGCACACCCGGCATAACCGGATACCCTGGGAAATGACCTGCAAAGAAAGGTTCATTAATGGTAACATTCTTAATCCCTACCGCTTTCACGCCTTGCTCTACTTCCAAAATGCGGTCAACAAGCAGAAAAGGGGGGCGATGCGGAATAATTTCCTGAATCTGGTTAATATCTAGCATAACGGGAAATGCTCCTTTCAATTTCTTGTATAAAATACAAGGTAATCACTTACAATACTGGTGTCCCTTCATTAACTGCAGAAGTGAAGGTTCATATAGGGAGAGCTTATGTAAAGAGGTGTGTGCACAGCCCTCGCATAGGCTCTTTTTACGTTATTGTCTATTTCGCTTTGGCCCTCCGGTTTAAAAGCAAGAATTGAAAAATATAAATGAAGGAAGTTAAGAAGGAGATCCCGATCACGAACCACAAATAAGTAATGGCGAAATCTAAATGAAATACAATGAAGAGAATGGCGAGATAGTAAAGTACTGTCGTTAATTTCCCCATCACATTGGCGGGAACGGTTAATTTTCCCCTGAAGTGGACGAAAGCAGAGCCCATGATCATGCCCAGATCACGAATAAAAATCGCTGCCGCCGCCTGCCATGGTATCATCCCTGTAAGGAGTAGAGAGAGAATGACCGCAATCATCATGCACTTATCCGCAAGGGGGTCCAGCATAACACCAACCGGTGTGACCAAACCTCGAGTTCTGGCAATATAACCGTCTAAGATATCTGTAAGCCCTGCTGCCAGCAAGATCAGAAAGGCTATCTGGATATGGCCGTTGAAAAAAATGATGAGGTACACAGGGATAAGAACAAACCTGCTGATGGTGAGCATGTTCGGAATATTCAAAGTACCCCTCCTGCGCCTTTTATCTGGTCTCTGACGATTAGCCTTCATTCATTATACATTTGCTAACACAAAAATAAAACTCCCAATAAGGGAGTTTGAATTAATTCGCAAATACCAAATCGTATAAATGCCGCCAAGTGCTCATATGGAAGATCTCCGCTGATGGCTGATGGCCCAGCTTGGAGTATCCGACCCATAGCCCGATATAAACGGCTAGCACGCAAAGAACGGGAATACGTATGATTTTGAAAATAAGCCATATGATGTTTAGCCATTTCGGCCTAGGTGCCTTTTTCTTCTTTGGAGTAGGCTTGTTAGGCTTGTCAGACATCGAGCCCTATCCCTCCCTTTCTACGATCAGGCGCGCAAATTATTCGCGATATTCATCATCTGATCGGCAGATGTAATCGCCCGGGAATTGAGTTGAAGCGCTCTTTGCACCATCACAAGATCCGTCATTTCGTCGGAAAGCGTCACATTGGATTGCTCCAAAAACCCCTGCATTAACGTAACCCGATTATTGGTTGTATCCAGCCCCGGGTCCACATTTTGCAAAATGTTCGCCTTCTCGGCATCTGTAATTCCCGTAGGAAGTGCGTACAGGTTATCTCCAACATCTTGGAGCAACTGTGGACGCACAACGCGAACCAGCTTGATCTGACCCAGATTAAGCGGCTCAGCAGTCGGGTCCTGCTCACTGTATCCATTGATAATGCCGTTTGGTTGAACAACAGGTCTGAAGCCAGCAGGTATACGAATGGGGTTACCGTCTGTTCCTGTAACAAAATGGCCCTCTTTAGTGGTAAGAACCGTATCGCCATTAGCATCAGGTGTCAAATTGAAAGACCCATTACGCGTCCATGCAGGTTGAAACACTTGGTTTCCGTTCCCATCCACCTTGCTGACGGACACTTCAAACAACCCGTCTCCCTGAATCGCAAAATCCGTAATACCGCCCGTAGACTGAATTGGCCCTTGCGCAAGGTTCGTTTGGATTTGCACCAACTTTGATCCCCATCCCTGGTTAAACCCAAGGGGAGAGAATCTGCCCTGCTGACGAAATCCTTCCGGCTGTGACTTCACATTGGTCAGAACATCCTCAAAGGAGGCATCCTTTTTCTTAAAACCCGTCGTATTGAGGTTCGCTATGTTATTGGACAAGATATCCAGCTTCTGCTGTAAGCTGTGCATGGATACCGATGAGTTAATCATGGAATTGTTCATGTGTGGCTCCTTCGCAAGCTAGATTAGACGCGTCCGACTTCGTTCGCTGCCTTGTCCATACTTTTATCATAAGATTGAATGACTTTCTGATTGGCTTCATAGGCGCGGAGTGCCGACATCATATCGACCATCGACTGCGCAGAATCCACGTTGGAGCGCTCGATAAATCCTTGGCGAACTTCGACTTGATCCCCAACGGCAACCTGTGTGACCGTTGCTTCGTCGCCTGGATTGATCCGCAGCAAGCCGTTGCCTTCGCGCAACAGCAGATTGGGATCCTCTGCACGCGAAAGCATCAATCCTACAGGTTGTCCAGCTTGATTCAACAGCGGTTGGCCGTTCCCGTCAAGGAACTCCCCTTTGTCTGTTACCTTAAAGGACCGAATCGGCTGTCCCGCTCCATCAACAAGCAGTAAGGGTTGTCCATCGCGACCCAACACCTGATTGCCATTCGCGTTCACGAGCTGTCCTGTCGGATCGACGGTGAACTTACCATTCAAGGAATACCGGAGTTCTCCATTCGCATTCATCACGGTAAATAGTGCCTGTGGCTGGAACGTGCGCTCCCCGTCCGCATTCACGTATTTCCCCGAAGCGTCAAAAGCCATGCCAGGCACTTGGATGTTCGACACGAGGGCAAAATCAAATGGATTTTGCGTTTCCTGCAGGTCGCCTTGTGCGTGGATGGAGATATTCTCCTCTGAAAACACACCCAGACTCATCTTCCCAAGCGGTGCCGTAGAGGCGCCTTGTCCACCGCGAATTGTAGAAATAAGCATCTCCGGGAACGAACGCGACAAGGCATTGCCTTGTTTAAAACCCGGGGAATTAATATTAGCAATATTGTTCGTAATGGTATCGTGTCTGCGCTGCTCGGAGATCATTCCTGCCGCCGCGGTATACAGTCCTCTTAGCATCTCTTCACCTCTTGGATAAACTTGTCTAGTTAAATTTACGCTTGGAAACTTTATCCAGATTATCGAGCATGATCCCAGTTCCTTTAACTACGCAAGACATAGGATCTTCCGCAATTAATACCGGAACCTTCAGCTCGTCTGCTAACAACTGATCCAGGCCGTGCAGCAAAGCTCCGCCGCCTGTCAGGATAACGCCACGGTCAATAATGTCTGCGGAAAGTTCAGGTGGCGTACGCTCCAAAACGCTTTTCGCAGCCGTTACGATCGATGAAACCGGATCCCATAGGGCTTCCTGGACCTCACTGGAGTGAATCGTAATCGTAAGCGGCAATCCGGATACCATATCTCTACCGCGAATATCCATCTCTTGATCTCTGCCGTGTGGATATACCGTTCCGATTTTCAACTTAATATCTTCGCTCGTCCGCTCACCAATCAGCAGCTTGTACTTATTTTTGATATATTTCGTGATGGCAATATCGAACTTGTCGCCAGCGATTTTGATGGAGGAGGAGGTGACGATGTCGCCCATGGATAACACGGCCACATCCGTCGTCCCTCCGCCAATATCTACAACCATGTTGCCGCTAGGTTGGAAAATGTCCATACCGGCGCCAATTGCCGCTGCTTTCGGTTCTTCTTCCATGAATACCTCTCGGGCACCGCTGCGCTCAGCCGCTTCGCGGATCGCCTTCTGCTCAACCGAGGTGATGTTGGTAGGGGCACAGATCAAGATGCGCGGATGCGAATACCAGTTCTTGCCCCCTACTTTTGCAATAAAATGCTTTAACATCATTTCCGTAATATCGAAGTCCGCAATAACTCCATCTTTCAATGGACGAATCGCGATAATATTGCCTGGAGTTCTACCCACCATGCGGAAAGCTTCTTCTCCAACAGCAAGCACGCGTTTCGTATCGCTTTCAATCGCTACTACAGATGGCTCATCGAGCACAACGCCGCGTCCTTTCACATGAATGAGCACATTTGCCGTGCCGAGATCTATTCCAATATCCTTGCTTAACATTTCAAGTTAATCCTCCCTAAATCTACCGTCCATCCCGTGAAGAATCGGCGCTCTTATAGATAGTTCTAATTATAAGCTAAATTCGCTGTAAATGCATTAATTCCTCTTTTTCCGTGAAATTTCGACATGTCCAGTTCCAGGAAACCGTCGGGATGAAGGTATTTTTAGGATTTGACCGTGACTAAGTTCTCGGAGTGCTTCGGGTTTCGTGTCTTTCGATACTTGATTTTCGTCGCTTCTCCTCCCCTTAGATGTCTAATGGACTTATGATACTCCAAAATGTGCTTCACCTGGTTGGCCAGGTCCGGGTTGATTTCCGGCAGTCTTTCCGTCAAATCCTTATGCACCGTGCTCTTGGAAACACCGAATTCCTTCGCAATGGTGCGAACCGTATTCTTGGTCTCGACGATACAGGTACCAATCTTAATGGTTCGCTCTTTGATGTAATCGTGCACTCCCCTCGCCTCCCTACTCGAGATAGTTTGGTAAAGTATATGAGGGGCATGACTAGATATTCTACGTAACCAAGCCTGACAAGCCCATTTCCCATATTTATTTTCAAAAAAATCAGGAAATAAGGGCTTATGCGGTCTTTTTTGGCAAGGACAAGTCTGTTGTGTACCTGATGAAGGGCAAGCCGTGGAGTGAATCCCCCTAGGTTTCAAAGCAAAAAAGCAGCAGGATATACCCGCTGCCCTCATTCTATGTAGGCTGGTTGGTGAAGAAGCCACCTGATTGCCTTTTCATGATAACCGATTACTGTTTAGCGTTTAGAATCGTTTCCGGATTCAGAGCAGCATTATCGCTAACTTGACGCACTTCAAAGTGCAGGTGCACGCCGTCTTCCTTCTCGAAATCATTACGCCCCGCTTTGGCGATGACGTCGCCTTTTTTCACTTCAGCGCCTTTGGTTACTTTAACCTCAGCTAAGCTTTGGTACACGCTGATCAAGCCATTACTGTGTGTAATTTCGACAAGATTACCGACAACCGGATTTTGCTCAACTGCCGTAACCTTACCGCTCATAGCGGCCAATACATCAAATGCTGCGCCATCTTTGGCTTTCAAATCGATTGCGGTATGCGGCGTCAATTGATCGTTATACTGAATCATTGCCGCCTGTTTAACTTCATTGGTTGCATTGGTGTCATAGAACGGGATGGATACGTCTAGAGCCGCTCTGTCTTTCACAGGCCATTGCATAGCTTCTGCTGGTGCGTTGACGGCAACCGCTCCATCTTTGGAATTGTCAGGTGCTTGATCGTCGCTGCTTACCTTAATGCCCAGATCGTCTTGGCTGACTGTTTTCGTACCTGTGTCCTGGTACACCCACATTAAGGTTAAGATAATTGCCGCTGCTGCTACATACGTTGCTGGGAATACCCATTTCTTAGCAAGCAACCTCTTCCATGCGGATGGACTTCCTTGTGCCCCTTGAACAGTTTTAGGAGCTTCTTCTTTTTGAAAACCTTTGTTTTGATCACTCATGGTTAATCACCTCATCAACCATTCTTGACACATTTAAAGGTTTTATACTTGAAGAAAGATATTTTTATAGAAACGTTATAAACTAAGATTTCTGGATAAAAGGGGTCGCTTTTTCAATAGAGATGCCTGTGTAATAGTAGGTTACAATCTGCGCTGCGGTCTTGCCTTCCTTGGCCATTCCATTAGCACCATATTGGCTTAAGCCAACACCATGACCGTATCCGTAAGTCGTAAACGTAATTTTGGAACCGGACCATTTCCATGCGAATTGGGAGGATGCTAATCCTAGCTTCTCTCTTACTTCTCGACCAGAGAAGGTTTTTCCTCCGATCGCCATCTTCTTGATTCGATGCCCCATGGACCACTCTAGCACTTTCATACTCTTTGTTCCGGTGCCGGTGGTGGCTATACTCTTGACGCCCAGTTTCTGCAGCATACTCTTGTACGTAATATCTACGGTTTCTTGGTAGCGAGAAGACAACTTCACATCCCACGGGCTGGGCACGCTGCGTAAATAGGGACTCATAAACGGCCAGTAATCTTCTGAGTTTTCCGTATACCCATTGCTCGTCGAGAAAAAAGTAGCATTGATAGGCTTGTGCTCGTAAGTCAAGATCAAATCTTTCGTTTCATTCACAGCTCTATCGATTTTAGCCATATTCGTTTCATACGTCCCTTTGGTCCACTTCTCTCTTAACTCTTGATCGGTCAGATAGGCTTGATGTGCCGTCGTGTCTGTTACAAGCGCATCATTTACAGGCACATTACTATAATCCTTCTCTAGCACCCTGCGTATGACGTATGTTCTAGCTGCCATTGCTTGCGCTTTGAGCGCTTCCAGCTCGAACTCTACTGGCATCTCTGCAGCGAGCACACCCTTCACATACTGCTCCAAGGGCACCGTTTCGATTTCATCTTTTTTGGTCAAATAGACAGGGATCATCAACCCTTGAGCGGTCACCGTCTCCTGATGAGAGCCATCAATCGCTAGCTGTACAGGAGGCGGTTCTTCGCCCCCCGGAATCTTCTTGACTAGCAATCCAGGAACAAGGAGGATGACGCAGAGCATAGAAGACAAACAAACAGCCATCCATAGGATGACCCCGCGGCCAGGAACACGTTTTTTCTTCAACATCGTCTCAGCAGCCTCCATAAGCGCGTTTACTAGCAGGTATTTTGGTATGACTTAGCTTATGAGAGGCGCTGATAGATTAGAACATATTACAATTTGAGATTTACAGACCTGTAACTTGAGCCGGCGTATAATGGTCAGTTCTTGTGCCATCTCCAAGCTCGCGCCAATAGTTATGACCCCAAGCCCATACCATTCCGTCTGACTTTTGTGCCACAGTGAAAGTTCCACTCGTAGACACAGCCGTTACCCCACTTGTATAAAGTATTGTCCCTGGGAAATCTTATTTATCTACTTTGAATTCAGCAAAGGTTCAATTAGAGGAACTAGAGTCCTCTATATTCGTGAAAATTGAGCTATTGCCACAGTGAGCGGAACTACAGGGTCTTAATTGTCCACAATGACGTATTTTTCTAATGAAATCGACAAAATAGCGGACCGTAGTTCCTCTTCCACATGGAAATACCGCTTTTTCAGAATAATAGCGGACTCCAGTTCCCATTGCACACGCATATGGCCATAAAAAAACCGCCGGAGCTCCCTCCGACGGTTCTTACTATCCTACGCTAACGTTGGCTGGATATTGAAAAAACCCAGCTCCGCCGCTTCTTGCTCCACTTGTTGCGGCACCGACCGATAAATATCGGCGCCAAGCCCGCGCAATACGTCGGTAATATCGACATATCCGCGATCAATATGGTGAACGCCTGTAATCTCGGTCTCACCTTCCGCTGCCAGCGCCGCCAAAATCAACGCCGCTCCGGCACGCAAATCGGTTGCACACACTTTTGCACCGCGCAGCTTCGCATTCCCGCTGACAATTGCCGTGCGGCCATCGACTTTAATATGAGCATTCATGTTCGCGAATTCTTCCACGTGCATGAACCGATTCTCGAACACCGTCTCGGTCACAAGACTTGTGCCATCCGCTACCATCAGCAGCGCCATCATTTGCGACTGCATATCGGTAGGGAAGCCCGGATACGGCAGTGTCTTCACGTCAACCGCACGCAGCGGTCCCGTGGCACGAACGCGAATACCGTTTTCGTCTTCTTCGATGACAACGCCCATCTCCTGCATTTTAGAAATGACAGGACGCAGGTGATCCCCGATAGCATTTTCCATGTACAGTTCACTGCCGGTAATAGCAGCAGCAATCATATATGTGCCCGCTTCTACGCGATCCGGTATAACCGTATGTACGGCCCCACAAAGTTTCTCTACGCCTTCTATGCGAATAACGCCCGTTCCTGCGCCACGGATAATTGCACCCATCGCATTCAGGTAGTTCGCCAAATCGACAATTTCCGGCTCTTTGGCTGCATTTTCAATGATGGTTGTGCCTTCTGCAAGCGTAGCCGCCATCATAATGTTTTCGGTTGCGCCAACGCTGGCAACATCCAAATAAATTTTAGCACCCTTCAGGCGCCCCTTCACTCTGGCTTCAATATACCCTTGGCCCAATTCAATATCGGCACCCATCGCTTCAAAGCCTTTGAGATGCTGATCAATTGGCCGCGTGCCAATCGCACAACCGCCTGGGAGTGAAATTCTTGCTTGCCCCCGTCTTGCTAACAATGGCCCCATAACAAGGAAAGAGGCTCTCATTTTACGGACTAGATCATAGGATGCTTCGCATGTGTCAATGCGTTCCGCCCGAACACGAATAACCTGTCGGTCATAGGCGACTTCAATACCTAAGCTTTGCAATACTTTATTAATGACTAGTACATCGTCAAGGGGAGGCGCATCGTGGATGACGCTTTCACCTTCCGACCCCAGAATGGAAGCTGCAATAATCGGCAGTACCGCATTTTTCGCTCCGTTGATTTTCACATTGCCAGCTAACTTTCGGCCACCGCGGACGATAATTTTGCTCATCATGGTCCCTCCGCGCACTTATTTTAATTACAAGGTTTTGCACATTTCCTAAGTTTATCATCACAAGCCACATTGTTACAACTGTGTTCTTTTGGTATTCTGAAACACCTACATAGAGTTCGAATAAGATCTCCATTTTCGATCCGTTCTACTATCCATTGTTGACAACAATTTAAATCATTATTCGAAAAAGGGAATTAAAACATCTTTCCAAAGCCCATGGAGAACCCTAAATATTGGATGAAAAAACTTGCGACTAAGTGACCGAGCCCAATAGAAAGTAGAATTTGTAACATAATGGCTTGCGCGCCCTTAGGATTCTTAAGCAGCACATCAAAGCGAAATGCTTGCAGCGCCCACCACGCTAGCCCGATACACAAGATATAAACCACGATATCGACCATGTTCATTACCGAAGCATACTTCGCGGCTTCATTCCATTTATCCGCTTCTCCCATAGGTCACCTCTTCTCGGTTCTACCGATTCATTACTTTCACCAGCATAGAGACGAATTCAGCGCGTGTGGCTTGCTCATCAGGATGGAAAGAGCCATCGGAATAGCCGGTGATCCAGCCGTCAGCCCACATTTGTTTCAAAATACCCAAACCCCAATAAGACTCATCTACATCGTTAAAAGGGGAGTTCCCCCGCTTCTTCCCTGTCATATTCATGCTGCGGGCAAGCATTTGTGTCATTTCCATTCGCGTAAGCGTACGATCAGGTCCAAAGCTTCCGTCAGGGTAACCGGCAACAATATCTGCTTGCAGCGCTTTGGCGACATAATCATAGGCCCAGTGTGAAGAAGGCATATCGGAGAACTTCAGCTCTTTACGCTTCGTCAGCTTCAAAGCTCGAGTCAAAACCGTCGCTGCTTCTGCTCGGGTAATCGACTGATTCGGAGCAAAACGGTAATTCCCATAACCGCTGATCACGCCTTGCTCCGTAAGTTTGCTTATTGCATCTTGAGCCCAATGCCCTTCAATATCGGCAAATCCGCTTACCAGCGTGTAACTGCTAATTTTCAACCTGTACATTTGACTCATGAACCATTGGTTGGCTTGCAGCTTAATATAATAGGTGCCTGCATTCAACGTTTTCTCAACAAAAAGTTGATCAGAACCGTACTCATTTCTATAAAAACCTTGTTCCTTTAATGTGCTGTCATAAAGCGTTGCGTACATCGTCCTCGAAGTCGGAATGTTGGTCAACCGTATTTGCGCCAGACCGTTTTGGCCCATTCGGAATTCGAACCAATCCACATCATCATTGTTATTAAATAAACCTTCGTACACCGAATTCATCGCTGCAAAAGTCGCCTGATACGACTTATCATTAGGTTCATTTGGATCAATTAACTTCGGTGTATATTCAATTTCCAGCGTATATTCACCTGTGATCGGCTCCGTATAATCCTTCGTATTACTGACTCGAATATAGTATTGCCCCGGAAATACATCTATGAGCGAGCTGATTTCAATTCCGCCATCTCCACCTTGATCTATTGTGATCGACTTTTCTCCTTCCTTCTGAAAAAGAATCATCGGATCTATACGACCCGTATCGACGGAGAGCTTCAATCTTATTGAACCCGAATGCTCCAGAGGTAAGACAAACCAATCGACATCCCCTTTCTGGTGAAAGGTTCCGCGAATCGTTTGGCTGCGTTCAGGGAGCGCAAATGCTTTGTACTGCTTATCATTATCTTCAAAAGGATCCGTGTAGATGATAAAATCCGTTTGCAAACTATAACTGATGCCTGTTTTCCGTTCGCGATCTACGGTTTGAAGCTGCACATACGTGCGCCCTTTTGTCACTTTTACCTTAAAGGGCTGCGTTCCATCTGAGGAACTATTGGAAATAAAGGTTTCCCCGGAATCAAAACGTACACGAATACCCGCACTATCGGTGTTCTGCAACCATAGCTCGATATATCCGTCATAAGCCGCATCGATCGCGTACCAATCCTCATCCAGCGCGGAGGATAGCGCTGCTTTCACAGAGGTATGTATAGGCAGCTTAGCTGCTTGACTCTGTCGATCATTTGGCTCGAATCGGTCCTCTTTATAAGGCTTAGTCAGCGCCATATCCACACGCAGCAGCCCATATCCGGTTTTGGCATCCCACCCGGTTTCCCCCAGATCATCCGCCGTCTGCTCCAGTTGGGATCTCACTTCATACGCGCTCATCGTTGGAAATTTGCTCCATACTAGTGCCGCTGCCCCAGCAACCTGCGGAGCGGACATCGAGCTGCCGTCTTGATACTGATAGCCGCCGCCTAGAGCTGTGGTATACACATCCCAGGGTGCAACCAAATCCAGCTCAGGCCCGAAATTTGAACGAGGGTCAGCCTGCTTATCAGCCGTCACGCCTCCTACAGCTAGAACCGTTGGATACGCCGCAGGGTATTTCACGCTCATGCTTTCATTGCCAACAGCTGCCACAAGCAGGACATTGTGATCTTCTGCATACTTTACTATGCCTGCCATGTAATCGGAGTACTTATTCAGTCCCAGGGAGAGCACGACGATCTTCGCTCCATGGTCCACAGCATATTTGATGCCTTCGCCAAGCTTCGCTTCGCCGCCAGTTCCATCTGACTCCAATGCTTTAATCGGCATGATTTTAGCGATTGGAGCTATGCCTGCAATGCCTTTATCATTATTAATCGAAGCCGCAATGATGCCAGCTACGTTCGTTCCATGTCCATTATCATCAATTGGCTTTTTTGAGGGCTGAAGCAAATTCACGCCTTCCACCAAATTACCTACCAAGTCAGGATGTGTAAGATCAACGCCGGTGTCAACCACAGCAACTACAATGGATGCACGCGAATCTCCAGCCGCAGCCCACGCTTCATTGATGTGGATCATATCCAAATAGGTCTGTTTCACCCTCATGGGATCCGTCGAAACGGGATAAGCTGCTTCTGTTTTTGTAACCATCACTGTAAGTTCCACAACAAGTATCATCAGGACGATGAACCCTAAGTGTCGAATGAATTTCATGAAATCACAGTTCCTTTATCTCGTAATGGTCTTATGCCTTCTCTATCTATACCACATTACCCGTCTTCTCGATACATATAACGGTTTTTCTTCGCAAAAAGTTCAGAACTTTTGAAAAAAAATCGGGGGGTTATCCACTTCTGTCTATTGTACATGCAATTATGGGATTTGTGTGTGATTTGGGGGCAATTACCACATTCCGCTTTCAGGTGTAAAATCGGGTAGGAGGCTACCCATTAATTGGGTAGCCGACCTCCCACACCACCGTACGTACCGTTCGGTATACGGCGGTTCCTTAGTTTACGTGGTTACTTGTCGATAGTAATCTGAAAAGAATATGAATCCGAGTCCTTTGATGGTGTTGTTTCCGAGGGATTTTGAGAGGATAGGGCTATTGGAGGTTCTCCAGTAGCTTTTTCTTGTGTTTGCATATTCCCATGCTTGCTGTTCTTGGATTCCGAGCGATTTCAACATTGCGAATTTCGTCTTTACTCGTTTCCATTGCTTCCAGTAGATCATGCGGATCCGCCTTCTCATCCATTCATCCGTAGACTGGAGCATTTTCTTCATGTCCGCTATTTTGAAATAGTTTATCCATCCCATTATGTAGCGTCTTAGTCTCTCTGCTCGGTCAACATTGCCTACTCCATTACTTCTCGATGTAAGCTCTTTTATTTTGCATTTCATCTTTGCGATGGATTTTGGGTGAATTCTGACCTTCGGTTCTCCTTTTCGTTGGTAGAATGAGAAACCAAGAAACTTGACTCTCGTCGCTTCGTTCACTGCCGTTTTTTTCCCGATTCACTTTGAGGAACAATTTCTTCTCGATGTAGGGAAGAATATTTTCCAACGTCCGTTCTGCACTTCTTTTGCTTTTGCAGAAGATGAGGAGATCGTCCGCGTAGCGCACAAACTTGTGGTTGCGGCTCTCCAGTTCCTTATCCAATTCGTTCAGCATGATGTTGCTCAGTATTGGACTCAGGTTTCCCCCCTGCGGCACGCCGATTTCGGTCTCTTCAACGCGCTGTTTCACGACTACGCCAGCCTTCAGATATCTGTGTATGAGTGAAATGACTCTCCCATCTTTGATGGTTCTCGATAATACTTCGACGAGCTTACTTTGATTCACCGTGTCGAAGTATTTCTCCAAGTCCATGTCGACTACATATTTATATCCTTGCGCTATGTTGCTTTGGCTCTTCCGAATGGCGTCATGCGCGCTCCGTTTGGGACGAAAGCCAAAGCTATTCGCTGAAAATTGCTTCTCATAGATGGGCGTAAGTACTTGGGCAATTGCCTGTTGGACGACTCGGTCAACAACCGTTGGGATTCCCAGATTTCTTTTCTTTCCGTTCTCCTTCGGTATCTCTACCCTTCGAACGGGATTCGGACGGTACTTTCCGTCCAGAATGGATTGCTTGATGGCTTCGCCGTTCTCTTTAAGATATTGCAGAAGTTCATCTACTTTCATCCCATCGATTCCGTGTGAGCCTTTGTTCGCTTTGACTCTTTTGTACGCCTGATTCATGTTGTCGCTGCTCACAATTTCCTCAAGCAATCCCTTCTTCGACTCGTTTGCGTTGGCGTCGTCCGTTTCAGTTATCCTCACAGGATTATGCACTCCTGCATATCCTTCGTGTTCCGCACTATCTTTCTGCACAGAGTCTTCCTTTCTTGGAAGTTGGCTGCCTTTCACTCCTGTATTGGTAGCTTTCATTGACTAAACACCTCCTAAGGTTCAGCCCTTCCCTCGTGTCGTCGACTACCCGAGGTACTATGGCTTCTGCTGACTTCTCATGATAAATCTTGTTTCAACCGTGATTCGAAGTTGATCTCCTCACGTCCATGAGATCTCCCACGGTAAGACGATTCACTTTCCTTCCGTGTACCCACATCATTTACACTGGTATGTCCGTGTAGTTAATTGGACTTCGTTTTGTAATGCAAACTCATCCCATAACCTGTGCCTGATGATATTCGTGTTCCTTGGGTCAGAAGTTTGCCTCCAGCTTCCTTCAGATTCCACCTCGCGGAGGACACCCTTGCTCTTGGCTAGTGGTTGGCAACTACAAGCCCCCACAGCGGACTTTCACCGCCTAGTTAATCGCCATGCGTGGCACACATTAAAAAGCCCTCCCCAGCAAGGGGAGGGCTCATTCGTATTTACATCAAGATAAAATCCTTCGTAAGCATGAAGATAGATTCAATCCATTTGAGTACAAGATGCGGCACCAAACCTAGCACTACGCTGATAATAGCACATAACCAGGCTGTTATGCCCAAAGCAATAGGTACCTTGACCTCAGCCGACTCGTAATCGCTGCGCATAAACATTTGGCGAACGACACCAAAGTAGTAGTAGAAAGATACTACGCTCGTCGCGATCATAAGGGAGCCGAGCCAGTATTGATGGGTTTGCATCGTACCGAATATGATGTACAGCTTACCGAAGAATCCTCCGGATATCGGGATTCCAGTTAAGGACAACACAATCAGCACCATGGCAGCAGCTGTAAAAGGAGCACGGTAATACAGACCTCCGAAACCCTTGGCCTCGGTATGCCCCTCTGCTTGCTCAATAATCATCAGTACGGCGAAAGCACCGATGTTCATGAACAAGTACGCGATCAGATAGAAAATAAATTCAGAGAAATTCGCGTAGTGGACACCAGAGAAGTACGTCGCAATTGGAACAAGCAAGTATCCCGCATTGGCAATTCCCGAGTAAGCCAATAACCTTTTCATGTTCGTTTGCTTCAGGGCAATGAAGTTACCGACCACCATGGCGATAGCAGCCATAACGGAGATAGCCAGGAACACATCGGATTGGAATTTCGATTCCTCGAAAGAACTAAACCCGAACAAGACGTAGAAAACTCGGAAAAGGATGGCGAAACCAGCACCTTTGGACACGACAGCCAAGAAAGCCGTCACAGGCGTCGGTGCGCCTTCGTAGACATCCGGAGCCCAGCTGTGGAAAGGGGCGGCGGCTATTTTGAAGCCGAATCCGGCAAGCAGCATGAAAAATGAAACGTAGAGCAGTGGCTCGTAGGAACCAATGAGCGATGGGAGCGCAGCGCCAATCTGTGCAAGATTGCTCGATCCGACCATCCCATATAGGAAGGACATGCCATACAAGATGATGGCAGAGGATACACCGCCCATCACTAAGTATTTAAAGGCTCCTTCATTGGACTTCCTATCTTTCTTCTTCATCGCCACAAGCAAGTACGAGGTAATACTAAGCAGTTCCAGCCCTACGTACAGCGTAATTAAATCACCCGAGGATGACATAATCATTGCGCCGAGCGCTGCAGGCAGATAGAAATAGTAGTACTCACCTACATGCGGGATTGTATCTTCCTTCACATAACTTAGACTCATCAGAACGACGAGACCTGTTCCTAGCAGGGTGAACAATTTCAGCAGATTGGAGAAATCATCCACTCTATAGCTTTGATTGAGCAGTTGAATCGCCTCATCCGGATTCAACTGAAGCAAGACAAACACGCCGGAAATCACAAGGCCGACCAAGGTCAACCATCCAATAACGGAACGACTTAACCTGCTTGGCAGGATCAAATCCAAGAGAGATAGGATGATCGCGGTGGCAACCAGCGAAAGTTCAGGGAGCAGATGCGCTAAATCGGCGACTTGGAGTCGAAGCTGTTCCACCGGACTAACCTCCTATCTTCCCGGCTACGCTTTGGATCAATTGATCCAAGCTGCCTATCGTTTGCTGAAGCGGCTGGCTCAGCACGCTTGGGTACACCCCGAGCAAGAGGATGAACGCCACCAAGGTAATCATCGGCACCGCCTCGATTAATCGTGCGTCGCGTATCCCTTGCAGGACCAGGTTTGGCTGCTTAGGGCCAAACGTGATGTTTAACACCCCGCGCAGCACGTACACCGCTGCGAGAATGATCCCCAGTGTACCGATAATCGCGTACACCCGGTGTGTCTCGAAGAGTCCGAGGAACGCGAGGAACTCACTGATGAAGCCGGATAAGCCCGGCAATCCGAGCGAGGCCATTCCCGCAATCAGCAGAATCCCGCTGATGAAGGGAACCGACGAGGCGAGACCGCCTAAGCGATCGAGCTCGGTCGTGTTCGTCCGCTCGTAGATGCTGCCGACGAGCAGGAACATCAGGGCCGAGATCAAACCGTGTGAGATTAGTTGGAACACGGCTCCCTGGAGGCCCGACACGTTAAATGCGGCGAGTCCGAGCAGGACGATGCCCATATGGCTGATACTCGAGTAAGCCAGCACGAGTTTGAAGTCTTTTTGCACCATCGCGAGAATGGCGCCGTACACGATGTTGATAACGCCTAGGAGGGCCAACATCCAGGCCCACTGCTTCGCCTCCGCCGGAAAGAACAGAATGCCGAAGCGGATAAGGCCGTATGCCCCCATTTTGAGCAAAATACCGGAGTGAATCATAACAACAGCAGGCGGAGCCTCTGTGTGTACTTTTAGCATCCACGTATGGAACGGGAAGATCGGCAGCTTAATGCCGAAGGCGACCAGCAGCATAATGAATACGGTCCATTTCATGGCTGGGCTTAGGAAGAACGGCGCTCCCTCTTGATTCACATAAGCGGCGGGATCTTGCAGCAAATTATGCGCAATGGTATGAATATCCCCGCTGTAGTAAATGATAGCCTCTGTCTGCGAAGGATCTTGGTTGAAGCCTGCCGTGCTGACAAGGATGAGGAACGTGATCAGCATAATCGCTGAACCAAGCCCGTTGTAGAGAAGGAAGCGGTTTGCCGCCTGCTCTCTCTTCATATAGCCCCATATGCCGATCAGGAAGAACATCGGCACGAGAGTGATTTCGAAGAACAGGAAGAACAAGAAAAGGTCCTGGGCCATAAAGACGCCGAACATACCGGTTTCTAGCAGCAGGAATAAAATAAAGTACGTTTTCCACCGTTTCTTGATGTACACCGAGGCTAGAGCAGCCATGGATGACACAAGAGCGGTTAAAAATACAAGCGGCAATGATATTCCATCAACGGCAACGCTGTATTTGAATTCAAAGAAATAAGATGTGATTTGTTGAATCCCCTCATGGTTCAGCGGAACTTTGATCCAGTCGAGTTGTTCTTTGTATTGAATCGGATCACCCTGAAAATTGTAATCAGAATACAACCATGCCGCCAAAATAAGCGGAATCAATGTCGTGATAATACCGATCGTTTTAATTAAACGGCCGCGATCACTTCGAATGAAGAGCAAGACCAGCACACCGAGCAAAGGTGAGAAAGCGATTAGACTGAGTATAGGTAGATTAGCCGGCATGGATGAACCTCCTTCCTGCGATGGCGAGCGCCAAGATCAGCATCCCTAGAATCATGATGACGCCGTAGGTCTGCATCTGGCCATTCTGAAGACGGGAGCCCAAACGCCCAAGACTGACGACAGTAAAGGCGACCAAACGCACGATACCATCAATGATGTACACATCAATCAGTTCAAGAATCCATCCTAGACCTCGCAGTGGCTTGACGATAAGACTGTCATAGATTTCATCCACGAAATATTTACGGTTGAGCAGTGTATATAACCAAGGCAACTTACCGGATACGACATCCCGCGGAATCGTGCGTTTCAGGTAGATTAGGTACCCTAGACCAATACCAAGCAACCCGGCGAGTGTGGATAAAATAATAACGATCCAGTTGGCTTTCTCGTCATGTTCTTGACCCGTTAACCAGTGCCCCAGCCATTCGTTGAACGGCGTATTTACAAACCCCGCAACCACAGCAAGTACAGCCAAAATGATCAGCGGTATTGTCATCGTGGAAGGCGATTCATGCGGCTCATGGGCATGATCGTCGTGCCCGTGCGCTTTCCCTCTAGGCGAGCCAAGGAAAACCAGGAAGAACAGTCGGGACATATAAAAGGCGGTGAAGAATGCCGCAATCACACCAACCCAGAACAACAGCTGGTTATGTTCATACGCTTCTGTCAAAATCATATCCTTCGACCAGAACCCTGCGAATGGGAAAATTCCCGAGAGCGCCAAGGTTCCGATGGCAAATGTCCAGGTCGTTATTTTCATTTTGCGGGATAGGCCGCCCATCTCATTGATGTCCTGCGTATGCACGGCGTGAATCACGCTGCCTGCGCCCAAGAAGAGCAAAGCTTTGAAGAAAGCATGCGTGAACAAATGAAACATCCCTGACGTATACGACACGCCAATGCCGAGCGCCATCATCATATAGCCAAGCTGACTTACTGTCGAATAAGCGAGAATACGTTTGATATCGTTCTGCGCGATTCCGATCGTCGCCGCAAAGATGGCCGTAAAGCCGCCCACATAAGCAACAACCATTAAGGCATCCGGCGAAGCATGGAAAATGTCAAACGTACGCGCCACTAAGTACACCCCTGCGGCAACCATTGTTGCTGCGTGGATCAGCGCACTGATCGGCGTGGGGCCTTCCATAGCGTCAGGCAACCAGGTGTGCAGCGGGAACTGGCCTGATTTCCCTATCGCCCCGATAAAGATCAGAACGGCAATCCAAGTGACGATAGTCGGATCAATTTTGCCCGTAGTGAAGGCATTATGTATAGAGGTAAAATCAAGTGCATGCCCCGGCATGTACCAGAACAGCAACAGGATGCCAAGGAACAGGCCTACGTCCCCGATCCGGGTAACGATGAAAGCTTTTTTCGCTGCAGCCTTCGCCTCTGGCTTGAAGTACCAGAAACCTACAAGCAAGAAGGAACATACCCCTACAAGTTCCCAGAAAATGTAGAGCTCTAACATGTTTTCCGAAATAACCAGACCTAACATGGAGAAAGAGAACAGAGCGATATAACCAAAGAACACATGGATTCGCTCGTCGCCTTTCATATAACCTCTAGAGTAAATATTAACGAGGAGAGAGACCAACGTGACAATGACCAGCATCAGGGCGTTCAAATTGGTGACCTCAAACCCCATACTCAAGGTAAAATCACCAACTTGCAGCCAATTCAGCTTATCCCACGTATAATCCTCAACTTTGCCGCCGATGCGTTCAACAAATATCAGCACAGCGACGATAAATGAGGCGAACATCGCAAAAATACTGATATAAATGCCCAAGTCCTTTAATTGACGTCCCATAGCCGTAAGCGCTAGAAAAGCAATCAACGGAAACAACGGAATGAGCCAGGCGTACTGTGAATAGTCCGATACCATATCCTTGTTAGCCTCCTAGCGCTTCATAGAATCCAAATCCGTTACATCTACTGTTCCTCTATTTCGGTAAATCGTAATAAGAATCGCTATCCCCACAGCTGCTTCTGCGGCTGCAATCGTAATGTTGAAGAGTGAGAAAATTTGACCTGTCAGCGCTGGATGATCCCCGAGTTTGGAGAAAGCGATCAAATTTAAGTTCACCGCATTGAGCATCAACTCAATTGACAATAACACGATGACCCCATTTTTTTTCGTTAAAGCGCCGTACAGACCGATACAGAACAGGATTGCAGCCAGCGTGAGATAGGGAGTAATAATGTTGCCCATAGCTAATCCTCCTCTCTCTTCGCTACGATAATAGCGCCGATGAAAGCGACTGTCAGCAGCACAGACATGATTTCGAATGGAATCACGTGCTGGTTATACAACAGCTTGCCGATTTCTAATGTGTTGTCTTTGCCGGCATCTAAAGAGCCTTGTGAGACGAAGGTCGTTTTTTGAATCGCATAAAATAACACCCCGAACAAGCCCAAAGCGCCAACGATCGCCAAACCTTCGTGCCAAGGACGCCTTGGCTCATCCTCTTCCCCTTGTCTGTGCTTCGTCATCATAATGCCGAAAATCATGAGGATCGAGATGGCCCCTGCATAGATCAACACCTGTACGAATGCAACAAACTCGGCTTCAAGGATAATATACAACCCTGCTAAGCTAATGAACGTAAGCGCAACGGCAATGACCATATGAACAACTTTGGTAAAAGAAATCATAAAAATCGCTCCGCCGATGGCCAGAAGGGCGAAAATGAAGAAAGCCCAGCTTGAACCGCTTGAGAGGAAATCACCAATTCCGCTAAACATCTTTTTTGGCCCCCCCTTTTGGCATGGCCGAGTTATTCTCCTGACGAATGTTTTGGTTATTGTCATTCAACCATTGCAAATTTTTGAAAAGATCATCGCGACTATAGGAACTTAGCTCGAAATTATTTGTCATGACGATTGCTTCCGTCGGACACACCTCTGTGCAAAGATCGCACAAAATACAAATTTCGAAGTTGATATCGTACGTATCAATGACCTTACCCTTTTTCTCGGGGTCCGGATTGGCTTTGCCCGTCAGAGTAATGCACTCGGTTGGGCAAATACGCGCACATTGATTGCACACGATGCACTTCTCTGGGTCAAAATGTTGAATACCGCGAAAACGATCCGGCATTTTGATCGGGACCTCAGGGTATGCGTACGTGATTTTTTTCTGTGTCATACTTTTCAACGTTACGCCTAAGCCTTTGATTATGCCCTTCATTTGGTTCACTCCTTAGAGTTTCCGTAGGAAACTTGCATCGTAAGCATACACTGAGTTTTGCTTTAGCAAAACTGACATCGTAAGCGCAGGCTTTGTTAAAAGATCGTCATAATGATCGCCGTTACCAGCATATTGACAAGCGCTAAAGGAAGCAGCACTTTCCACCCAAATCCCATGAGCTGATCAATTCGTACGCGAGGCAACGTCGCCCGCAACCAGAACAAGACGAATACAACGAGGGAGAATTTCAGCAGGAACCAGATGATCCCCGGAATAAAATCAAGGAATGGGAACGGCGCATGCCATCCGCCTAAGAAGATCAGACTCGTTAATGAAGCAATGATAAACACGTAAACGTATTCCGATAGCATGAAAAATGCAAAGCGGAAGCCGCTATATTCCACGTGATAACCTGCTACAAGCTCAGACTCTGCTTCGGGCAGGTCAAAAGGCGTCCGGTTAAGCTCCGATACACCGGCAATGGCGAAGATGATGAAACCTAGAATTTGAGGAATGAAGTTCCAATGCCAGAAGCCTCCGGCTTGATGGTCAACAATGGTATGCAGATTTAAACTGCCTGTCATCATAATGACACCAATGACGGAAATGACGAGCGGTACCTCATAACTGATCATTTGCGCTGCTGAACGCATGCCGCCTAGCAAGGCATATTTGTTATTTGATGCCCAGCCCCCAAGAATAATCCCAATTGTAGAAATCCCTGTAAGCGCCACGTAATAAAGCAGACCCGCATTCAAATTCGCATTAAACATACGATCCGAGAAAGGAATTGCCGCAATAATCGTAAACGAAGGAATGAACGTAATGATTGGCGCCAAAATGAACAGTTCACGTTCCGCCTTTTTGGGAATGGTATCTTCTTTAATCAGCAGTTTGAACACGTCCGCGACGCTCTGCAGAAGCCCTAGCGGCCCTGTTCGGTTAGGTCCGATCCGCAGCTGCATCCAGCCAATAACCTTCCGCTCAAAGTAGATCGCATAGGTAACGAAGCCAAGAACCAACAGCAGCATAACGACGCCCCAGAAAAGGAAAACGAAGAAGTTCGTCCAGGTTAGACTCTCTTCCAGCAAATTTACCATTAGGCATCCACCTCCCCAACGACAATATCGATGCCGCCCAATATCGTAATCAGGTTGGTCATCGATTCACCGACCAGGAGTTTGGGCAATATTTGTAGATTTACGAAGGACGGTCTGCGGAATTTCAGACGGAATGGCTCTTGCTTGCCTCGGGAAATAATATAGCAGCCGATTTCTCCACGAGGAGACTCGATAGCCGCATACACTTCACCTTCAGGAGGACGAATCACCCTAGGCACCTTGCCCATAGTTTCCCCTTGTTCAGGGAACTGTGCCACTGCTTGCTCCAAAATACGCAGGGACTGTTTTACTTCTTCCATGCGTACTAGATAGCGATCATAGCAATCGCCGCCGCTTCGTACAGGCACATCGAATTGAAAGCGATTGTAAAGGCTGTATGGCTGCGTTTTGCGGATATCCCAGTCAACACCCGTACATCTTAAGTTAGCGCCGCTAAGCCCATAAGCAATGGCTGTATCGGCGTCATATTTACCTACACCCTTAATCCTTGAGAGAAATATCTCATTTCCGGATACAAGGGTATGATATTCTTCCAATTTGCCGTACATATACGGGATAAATTTCTTAACTTTATCGATCCAACCATCTGGAGCATCCCATTTTACCCCGCCTACACGCATGTAGTTGTAAGTCAAACGAGCTCCGCAGAGTTCATTGAACAGGTCAATGATAATTTCCCGATCACGGAAAGCGAATAAGAACGGACTCATCGCTCCGATATCCAGCAAATACGTTCCCCACCACACCATATGGGAAGCAATCCGCTGAAGTTCCATCACAATCAAACGAAGGAATTCCGCGCGTTCCGGAACTTCCAGTCCCATCATTTTCTCAACGGCATGAACGAGAACGTAGTTCGTCGTCATGGCAGAGACGTAATCCATACGATCTGTATAGGGAATAATTTGCGTGTAACTCAGATTCTCAGCCAACTTCTCTGTTCCTCTATGTAGATAGCCCATAACGGGTATAGCTTCTTTGATGATCTCTCCATCCAGCTTCACAATCACGCGGAAAACGCCATGCGTACTAGGATGCTGAGGACCAACGTTTAGCAGGAGCTCTTCTGTCCGTAACAAATGCTACACCTCCGGGTCAAGCGGTTCGTAATCTTTGCGCAGTGGATGGCCGACCCAATCGTCAGGCATCATGATTCTTACCAGGTTGGGATGCCCGGGGAAGTCAATTCCCAGCAGGTCATACACTTCCCGCTCATTCCAATTCGCGGTTGGCCACACAGGAGCGACAGATGGGATACTTGGCTGATCCCGGTCTGTTTTGACCTTCACACAATACTCGCGCTTGTGCGTGAGGGAAAGCAGATGATACGCCACTTCCAGATGCGTCTCTTGATCCACACCGGAGAGATTGCGCAAGTAGTCGCAGCGCAGCTCTTCGTGATCCCGCAGCGTCAGCGCAGCCTCCGGCCAGCGTGAGCTGTGAATGACAACGTAAGGACGGTGTCCGTCCCTTTCGTTAATGAAGCTATCGACGACGGCCTCTTCGCCGGCGCTTTCTTTCAAGATCGCCACCAGCCGGTCCAGCAGGGGCTGGTTCGGCGAAGGCTCTTTCGGCGCGGCAGGCTCCGCCGCATCGGTTTTCGCTCCGCGCGCGCTAGCTCGCGCTGCGCGTGCTTCTGCGGCGGCCTGCGCTTTGGCCGCCTTCTCGTCATCCCCTGCAGCAGCAGGGGATGGAGGTGCTGCCGCCGACGCGGGCTCGCCCGTCGGCTCAGCGGCCGCCGCCTTCGCCGCTAGTCGGGCGGCTCTCGCCGCGGCGCGCTCCGCGGCCTTCTCTTCGGCGGTCTTCTCCGCCGCTTCAGCCGCGGGCGGTTCGCTCGCCGGTTTAGCCTCAGCAGCAGGCGTCGACTGCTCTGTATTTCCTTCAGCCTTGGTCTCTTCCGCAGGGGCTGTCTGCCCGACCTCGACCTTCTCCTCCGGTTTCTTATCCTCACTCATCGGTTGATCACCTGCTTACCGGTCTTCGCTTCATAGCGAATCTTCTCCTGAAGCTTGTTGATCCCATAAATAAGTGCCGCTGGATTCGGCGGACAACCCGGTATGTATACATCAACCGGAACGATCTGATCTACACCTTTGACAACGGAGTACGATTTCACGTACGGTCCGCCGGCAGTCGCGCAAGAGCCCATAGCGATAACCCATTTCGGCTCCGGCATTTGCTCATAAAGACGGCGCAGCAAAGGAGCCATTTTCTTCGTAACTGTCCCTGCTACAATCATCACATCGGATTGTCTAGGGGACGTACGGAAGATGACTCCAAAACGGTCTAAATCATAATGCGATCCGCCCGTACCCATCATTTCGATAGCACAGCAAGCAAGACCAAACGTTAAAGGCCAAAGTGAATTACTGCGAGCCCAAGCTTTCACCTGCTCCAGTGTTGTCATAAATACGTTGCGGTTTAACTCTTCGCGTTCTTCTGGGGAGATCGACTCTAGACTGAAGTCCATTGCAGCACCTTCTTCTTCCAAGCGTATATTAATCCTATGGCTAGCAAGGCTACAAAAATGCACATTTCCACTAAAGCAAAAAGTCCTAGCTGATTAAAAGCAACAGCCCAAGGATACAGGAACACGGTCTCTACATCAAAGATGACAAACATCAACGCAAACAAATAATATCGAATGTTAAACCGGATTTGCCCTTCACCAACAGGCTCGTTCCCACTCTCATACGTCGTATACTTCTCCACAACGGGTTTGCTCGGTCTTAACCATTTGCCTATCGTAAGCGCTGCCACCGGGAGGAAAATACCTAACCCAAGAAAAATCGCTACGATTACATAGTTATTTGTGTACATCATCTGAATGTAACCGCCTCCATTCTTATTTACTTTCTCAAATCATTGATTCAAATTGGTAATAATCACCTTCAATATTATACCAAAAGAGCACAGGGGAGTCGATGACTAATTCCAAGCCCCCTTTTTTCCATACTTTGTGAGTAGAATTTCCATAACTTTCAAGAATAATCCGTTTATAAGAAAAAAGCGACGGAACCTAAGTCCCATCGCTTCTTTGATCTATTATTTGCCGGACACGCTGATCCGGTTCAATGCTCTTTGCAAAGAGGCTTCCGCACGTTTGAAATCAACGTTATCTTGCTTCGATTCCGCAAGACGTTTCTCCGCACGTTCTTTCGCTGCTCTCGCACGATCCACATCGATTTGTTCTGGCAGCTCGGCGCTTTCCGCCAGTATGACCACTTTGTCCTTGCGCACTTCCATAAATCCGCCGTTCACTGCGATGATCTCGTCTTTGGAGCCCTGCTTCTTCACAGTAATCGAGCTGATTTTCAATGGAGTCACGAGTGGAATGTGGTTCGGCAGAATTCCAAGCTCCCCTTCGACACCCTTTGCGACTAACATGTTCACTTGTTCCGTGTACACTTTGCGCTCAGGAGTAACAATTTCAAGTAGGAATGTACTCACTTGGATTCTCCTTCCTCAGCTAACGCGAAGTTTACCAAAGGTAACCTTACAGCGTTTTTGCTTTCTCGATTGCGTCCTCAATCGTACCTACGTTGTGGAACGCTACTTCAGGAAGGTTGTCGTGCTTACCTTCAAGAACTTCTTTGAAGCTGCGCACAGTTTCTTTCAATGGTACATACAAGCCTGGGAAACCGTTGAACGGCTCAGCAACGTGAAGCGGCTGAGACAAGAACAGACGGAGACGACGCGCACGAGTAACGACTAGTTTATCCTCATCGGACAACTCATCCATACCCAAGATCGCGATGATATCCAGAAGCTCTTTGTAACGTTGAAGAACTTGTTTAACACCTTGTGCTACTTTATAGTGCTCTTCGCCTAGAATTTCTGGCGTCAAGATACGGGAAGAGGAAGCAAGTGGATCTACCGCTGGGAAAATACCCGCAGCCGCGATGCTACGCTCCAAGTTCGTTGTCGCATCTAAGTGAGCGAACGCTGTAGCTGGAGCTGGATCCGTATAGTCATCCGCAGGAACGTAAATCGCTTGAATCGACGTTACGGAACCTTTTTTCGTGGATGTAATACGCTCTTGCAATTGACCCATTTCTGTAGCCAAAGTCGGTTGGTAACCTACCGCAGATGGCATACGTCCAAGCAAAGCCGAAACCTCGGAACCTGCTTGTGTGAAACGGAAGATGTTATCTACGAACAGAAGAACGTCTCTGCCTTCAACATCACGGAAATACTCAGCCATTGTCAAACCAGTCAAAGCTACGCGAAGACGCGCGCCTGGAGGCTCGTTCATTTGACCGAATACCATCGCTGTTTTCTCAATAACGCCGGAGTCTTTCATCTCGTGGTAAAGGTCATTACCTTCACGAGTACGCTCACCAACGCCTGCGAAAACGGAGATACCACCGTGCTCTTGGGCAATGTTGTGAATCAACTCTTGCATCGTTACGGTTTTACCTACACCCGCACCACCGAAGAGACCGATTTTACCACCTTTTGCGTAAGGAGCCATAAGGTCAATAACTTTAATTCCTGTTTCAAGAACTTCCGATTTCGTGGACAAGTTCTCGAATGCAGGAGCTTCTTTATGAATTGGACTAGTCAACGTGCGATCAACGTTTTCGATACCATCGATAGGATCTCCAACTACGTTGAATACGCGACCTAGTGTTGCAGCACCTACAGGTACTGTGATTGGAACTCCTGTGTCCGTAGCTTCAGCGCCACGTACAAGTCCGTCTGTGGAAGACATCGCTACGCAACGAACGAGGTTGTCACCGAGGTGAACCGCCGCTTCAACCGTAATCGTAACCGTTTGACCGGCTTCCGTTTTTTCAATCTTGATTGCATTCAGAATTTCAGGGAGTTGTCCGCGTCCGAACTCAATGTCGACGACAGGCCCTGTAATATTCACAACGCGCCCTTTGCTCATGGTTTCCCTCCTAAGAAAAGCTTCGCCTCTAAGCGAGGCGTTTTATCAATTAAGCGTTCGCGTTCGCGCCGCTGACGATTTCCGCAATTTCTTGCGTAATGGCAGCTTGACGTGCACGGTTGTATGCTAATGTGTAGCTGCTGATCATCTTCGTTGCATTTTTCGTTGCGGAGTTCATCGCTGTCATTCTCGCGCCGAACTCACTTGCTTTACCTTCCAATACCGCGCTGTAAATAATTGTTTCCGCATATTTAGGCAGCAGTACTTCTAGAACGCCTTCCGCAGACGGCTCATACTCGTAGCTAGCCGTTGACGCGCCTTTTACTTCCTCCATAGGAAGCAAGCGAACCATGGTTGGTATCTGACTGATTGCATTTTGGAATTTGTTGTACACCAAGAACAATTGGTCGTACGCGCCCTTCTCAAAATTAGAAACAGCAGAAGCCGCAATCGATTTGATATCCGAGAACTTCGGAGAATCCGGAAGTCCTGTAACTTCTTGAACGATCTCAACATTACGTTTTTTGAAGAAGTTGCTACCTTTACGTCCGATTACGAAAACAGCATATTCCGACGGGGATTGATGTTTTTCGCGAATCTCCGTCATCGCTTTACGCAATACGTTCGCGTTGTAGCCTCCAGCCAAACCACGATCCGAAGTGATAACCAAGTAAGCGGTTTTCTTCACTTCGCGCGTTTGCAGCATTGGATGTTTCACACCTTTGGAGCCTGCAGCGATGCTAGCTACTACTTCCTTCAGCTTATCCGAATAAGGACGAGCCGCTTCGGCAGCTTGCTGAGCACGACGCAAGTTCGCAGCTGCAACCATCTCCATCGCACGCGTAATTTGCTTCGTGTTTTGTGTCGATTTGATTTGGCGCTTAATCTCGCGCATTCCTTTTGCCATACCTGTCACCTCTCTTTTGAGGCTTTGGAAAGCCTTCATTCGAAGGCCTGATCTCAGGCAGCATGCACCCAATCTCAGGCATATACGGAGTACCTGGCTTTTCACGAAGAAAAGCGCAGGTATTCAAATTTTATTCAGAAACTGCGAAGCTCTTTTTGAACGTGTTGATAGCATCAACCAGCGCTTTGTCGTTATCCGCAGTAATATCTTTGGTATCACGAATGCTGTTCAAAATTTCGGAGCGGTTGGATTCCAGGTAAGCCAAGAATTGCGCTTCAAAACGAGTAACGTCTTGTACTGGAATGTCATCTAAGTGGCCTTTAACAACCGTGTACAGAGAGCAAACTTGTTTCTCTAAGGAAAGCGGCTGATGCACGCCTTGCTTCAAGATTTCAAGTGTGCGAACCCCACGATCAAGGCGGGCTTTTGTTGCTTTATCAAGATCAGAACCGAACGCTGCGAAGGCAGCAAGCTCACGGTATTGAGCCAAGTCTACACGCAGTGTACCGGCAACTTTTTTCATTGCTTTCGTTTGAGCGGAGCCCCCTACACGGGATACAGAGTTACCAACGTTAACCGCTGGACGCTGACCGGAGTAGAACAGGTCGGACTCAAGGAAGATTTGACCGTCCGTAATGGAAATTACGTTCGTCGGAATGTAAGCGGAGATATCGCCTGCTTGTGTCTCGATGAATGGAAGTGCCGTAATCGAACCGCCACCAAGATCATCGTTCAATTTCGCAGCGCGCTCCAGCAAACGGGAGTGCAAGTAGAATACGTCACCTGGGTATGCTTCGCGACCTGGTGGACGACGCAGCAAGAGGGACAACTCACGGTATGCAGCCGCTTGTTTGGACAAGTCATCGTATACGATCAATACGTGCTCGCCTTTGTACATGAAGTACTCACCCATTGCGCAGCCTGAGTATGGAGCCAACCAAAGCATTGGTGAAGGCTCGGAAGCAGAAGCTGTTACAACGATTGTGTATTCCAAAGCGCCAGCAGCACGAAGTTTTTCAACAACGCCTACGACTGTGGATTGTTTTTGACCGATTGCAACGTAGATACATTTAACGCCGTTGCCTTTTTGGTTCAGGATCGCATCGATCGCAATCGCTGTTTTACCTGTTTGACGGTCACCGATGATCAACTCACGTTGACCACGGCCAACTGGAACCATCGCGTCAATCGCTTTGATACCTGTTTGCATTGGCTCATGAACGGATTTACGAGCCATAACGCCTGGAGCCATGTTCTCAACAGGGCGGAATTCAGTTGTAGCAATAGGTCCTTGACCATCGACCGGTTGACCCAAGGAGTTAACGACACGGCCGAGAAGGGCTTCCCCAACAGGAACCTCCATGATACGTCCTGTACGTTTTACTGGATCGCCTTCACGGATATCTTTGTAAGGTCCGAGAATAACGATACCTACGTTGCTTTCTTCAAGGTTAAACGCGTAGCCCAGAACGCCATTTGAAAACTCAAGCAGTTCGCCTGCCATTACGTTTTCCAAACCATGAGCACGAGCGATACCGTCCCCTACTTGAATGACTGTACCAACATCAACCACTTGCATATCGGATTTATAGTTTTCAATCTGTTGTTTAATCAATGAGCTGATTTCTTCAGGTTTGATACTCAACGAACGTCACCCCTATTCTTACAGTGCTTGTTATTAAACCAAAGCTTTGGATAGGCGGTCTAGCTTGCCTGCCAAACTTCCATCATATAAACGGTCACCAATGCGCACTTGGATGCCGCCGAGCAGCTTAGGCTCAACAACAGTCGCAACACGAATTGTTTTTCCCGTAACTTTGCTGAAATGTGATGCAATTTCCGCTTGTTGAGCTTCTGTCAGTGTAAAAGCGGAATAAATCGTTGCACTCGCTTGTCCAAGCGCTTCATTCGCAATCTTCACATAATCGCCTACAAGAACGGATAAAATCGCTTGTCTTCCTTTATCAATCAAGACCAGCAGCGTGTTCCACACCGGTTCGGAAACTTTGCCTTCAAAAATCTGCTTCAGCAGGTCCGTTTTGACGGTGTTCCCGATGTTCGGATGGTTCAGGAACTTCTGCAAGTCTGCATTGTCCCTAATCGCACTAGCTACAGATTTCAGCTCTTCTTCGACTTGGGAAATAATCCCCTTATCCTTGGCTACTTCAAAAAGAGCTCTGGCATAACGCTTCGCTACGACGATGTCACTCATACGTTGCCTCCTACCTCTTTGAGGTAATGCTCAACCAATTGCTCTTGTGACTTTTCGTCGATTTGCTTTTCAATAATTTTGGAGGCAATCAGAACGGACATCGCGCCAACTTGGCTGCGAAGAGCGGCAACCGCTTTGTTCTTCTCGTTCTCGATATCTTTCAAAGCTTCATCTTTCAGACGAGCTGCTTCTGCTCCAGCTGCACGAACAATATCATCAGCTTGTTTGGAACCTGTTTGTTTCGCTTGCTCAATGATATCGTAAGCTTCCTTACGCATTTGTTGCAGTGCTTGTTTTTGTTCCTCTAACAGTTGATCAGCTTGCTTGCGGCTCGCTTCAGCTGTTTGAATTTGATCTTTAACTAACTGTCTGCGTTTCTCCATCATGCCGAACAAAGGGCCGAACGCAAACTTGGAAAGTAGCACGTATAAAATTAAGAACGCGATAAGTTGAATCCAAAATGTGGACCATTCAATATGCAAGTAACGTCACTCCCTTCTGATAACGTGGGCAAAACGAAGGCGTGGTGGCGACTACGGCCATCCCCGCCAAACGGTTTCTTAAGCTTTCCCCATAAAGATGAACGCAAGTACCAATGCAACGACCGGCATTGCCTCTACTAGACCTACCCCGATAAACATAGTTGTTTGAAGCGTACCACGTAGTTCTGGTTGACGGGAAATACCTTCCAAAGCGCGACCTACGATCAAACCGTTACCAATACCTGCACCTAGTGCTCCTAAACCGAATACGATACCTGCTGCTACTAATGCTATTGCTCCCATTGATAAAATCCTCCCTTAAACTCTTAGGTTTGTTTTGTGTATAAGTGACTCGAGACTACCCGAGGTAAGTCTTACTCTTAATGTTCTTCATGGATTAACGTTTGTGAGATGTAAACCATTGTCAGCATTGTAAATACGAAGGCTTGAATAGCACCTACGAACACACTGAAGCCCTGCCATACGAAGAGAGGCGCAATTCCAAACCAACCAGCTCCGATGATGACAGATATCATAATTTCACCTGCATAAATGTTACCGTAAAGACGGAAAGCGAGCGTAAGCGGCTTTGATACGACTTCAATCAAATGAAGGATCAACATTGCCCCTTTGTACTCAAAGTAATGCGCGAAGTAATGCTTCGTGTTACGTGTTATGCCCAAGTAGTGACTTAGTACGATAACGATAACCGTCAGTGCTCCTGTTACAGCGATATCAGCCGTCGGTGATTTCCACCATGACACATGATCTTCCGTCACGATCGAAAAAGGAAGGCCGAGCATGTTGCCGATAAAGATGTACATAATGAGCGTAAGACCAAGCGCGATAAAACCTTTGCCATGCTTAGAACCAATCGTACTTCCAATGATGCCTTCTACAAACTCAATCGTCCATTCCATGAAGTTTTGAATTTTTGAAGGATTCGTTACAGATGCACGGCTAGCCCCTGCGATTGCAAGAATAAGCACGATAATGGTGGTAATTCCGATCATCATAAGAGCTGATGCGTCGAAGTGAATACCTAACCACTCAAATTCTGGTACCTTATGTTCCATATTTCCCATTTTCACCCCTTTCATCGAATGGAATTACTTCTTAGACTTCCTAATAGAAAGAATACCCAGTACGAGTGTTGCCAATTGAGCAAAAAAGTATCCAACAATCGTCGTGGTTAAAGCGACATGTTCCGGATACCGAACGGCAACCAAACCTGCGAAGCCAGCAATTGCTGCTCTTGTCAGAAAACCTAGGGTCACCTTGCGCCCTTTCTGCTCTATCGCAGCTGCTGCCAACTTGTTAATTTTCCAAGCCAGAAACCTTGCATTGATCATGCTCGCCATAGATCCAAGCATAATGCCGGCAAAGTAAACCCGGTAATCGACAAGAAGCGCCCATGCAGCCAAACAAAAGGATAAAAAGAAAAGAAACACATTTTGAACCGTTTTCAGAGTGGCTGAAAATTCATCCATCATAGCCCTCCGTACCGCTTTATCATGAAGTAAATGCTAATGATTCCGGTTACAAGCCCTAGCAAAAATCCGCCTAACAACCAGAATTGTCCCCCTAGTACGCGTGTTAGCCAATCGCCGAACAAATACCCGGCTCCTAAACAAACTACAAGGTCAATGCCGATCGCACTAGTTAACGCTACTGCCCGCCACGGATTATCATTGGGATTTTGCCGTTTCATAGCATCCCTCCTGAAGGCTTTCCGCTGAGGAAAACCTGTTTCGTAGACATAGTGCTACGAATCCTCATTTATTGTATCGAAGCAGTGCGAGGTTTGTCAATTGACGAAACTTAACAGTCCTCGCAGCCCGAAAGCCCTCAGAGCCTTGTGGCTCTAAGGTTTGCGAGTTTCCAAACCAAACAGTCGAACTGTACGCTGTAGCGTTTGTCATGATTTTGTCACGGTTAGAATGTTTCAGGGCGCTCCGAGACCTTCCCAAAGTGATGCAGAATCGCTTGAACGATTCTTTGGGATGCTTTGCCATCCCCGTATGGGTTGGCGGCTTGGCTCATTTTGTTGTATAAAACTGGATCTGTCAGCAGCGCGCGAGCACGCTCGTAGACCTTCTCCTCATCTGTTCCAACCAGCTCCAATGTGCCCGCTTGGATGCCTTCCGGACGCTCTGTCGTATCACGTAGCACAAGTACCGGCACACCAAAGGATGGCGCTTCCTCCTGAAGACCGCCAGAGTCTGTCAGAATCATATGTGTCTTCGGATAGAAGTTATGGAACTCACTGGCATCGAATGGTTCTACCAGCTTAATGCGCGGGTGGTTGCCCAGAATTTCGTGGGCAGGCTCTTTGACAGCCGGGCTCGGATGCACCGGATATACGATTGCGATATCTTCAAATTCATCAGCGATACGTTTCACAGCACGGAAAATTTGGCGATGCGGTTCACCTTGCGCTTCACGGCGATGGGCTGTCATCAAGATCAGCCTGCGGCCTGCGGCCCACTCCATAACCGGGTGCTCGAAGGATTCCTGCACGGTATATTGAAAGACATCCGTAACGGTATTCCCTGTTACATAGATTTGAGATTCCGATTTATTTTCTTTGCGCAAATTATCAGCCGATTGTTGGGTTGGCGCAAAATGCAGATCCGCCAAAACGCCCGTCAACTGACGGTTCATTTCTTCCGGATATGGCGACATTTTGTTCCACGTACGAAGACCCGCTTCAACATGTCCAACCTGGATTTGCTGCATAAATGCCGCATAGCTCGCAAGGAAGGTTGTCAGCGTATCGCCGTGCACGAGAATCAGATCCGGCTTCGCCTCTTGGAAAACCGGCTCCAAGCCTTGCAGCACGCGCATAGTAATTTCATTCAGCGTCTGGCGATCCTTCATAACGTTAAGGTCATAATCCGGTGTGATTTTGAAAATATCAAGCACCTGATCCAACATCTGCCGATGCTGAGCCGTTACGCAAACGAGAGACTCGATATGTTCTGGATGCTTCTCCAGCTCCTTAATCAACGGAGCCATTTTAATCGCTTCAGGTCTAGTACCGAAAATCGTAATGACTTTCAAACGTTTCATTGGTTCTTCTCCCCCATCGTCATAAGTCTATTATTTCGTGCCGAACAGACGATCTCCCGCATCTCCCAAGCCAGGTACGATATAGCCATGATCATTCAAGTAGTCATCCACGGCCGCCACGTAAATATCAACATCCGGATGCTCTTGTTGAACCGCTTTAATTCCTTCCGGCGCAGCAATTAAACACATCAGCTTCATTTGTGTACAGCCTCTGCGTTTCAATACTTCAATTGCTGCATTCGCTGAACCGCCTGTTGCGAGCATCGGGTCGATCACAATGAGCTCCCGCTCCAAGACATCTGTCGGCAGCTTCACATAATATTCGACAGGCTGCAGCGTGTCAGGATCACGGTATAGACCAACATGTCCTACTTTGGCAGCTGGGATCAGTTTAAGCACACCGTCAACCATTCCTAATCCTGCGCGCAAAATAGGGATAAGGCCCAGCATTCTGCCGGAAATAATGCGGCAATCTGCCGTTGTTACAGGCGTTTTCACCTGAACATGCTCAAGCGGAATATCTCTCGTGATCTCGTAAGCCATCAAAGTCGCTACTTCGTCTACGAGCTCCCGAAAATCTTTTGTTTTCGTATTTTCATCCCGAATAAAGGTCAGCTTATGCTGAATTAACGGATGATCACAAATAAATAACTTCCCCATAATTTCCTCCTAAAAAACCACAATGTTATATGTATTTTACCCATTTTAGCGTCAAGGTACGACAAACCTCGTTCATTATATCATATGTTATCCAACTTATCCTCCGAAAAACCAAACCTACCATGAATATCCTTATTTGCGTAAAAAACCGCCCGGGAGTATCTCCCAAGCGGCTTTGCATCTTATCTGTTTATTATTCAACTGGCCCAGGGTGGTACCAAATGTTTTTGAAGTCAAACCATCCCAGCGTGTTGAACGTTATGCCTTGTAAATGAGGGCTGTACACCAATTGCTGCGTCGTATGCAAAAGGAATAGGACAGCGAAGTTTTTCGACACTAAATCTTGCATCCCTCGGATTCGTTGCAGGCGCACTTGTCTGTCGGGCTCATTTTCGATAGCCGCAATAGTCTCATCAAAAACTCGTCGCTGCTCATCCGTTGCACAGACTCGAACCGCTAAATTGCCCACTTTATACATCTCAATCAAGCAGCGTGCCTCATCATCATCCGCAACAACTCCGCCTATGATAACATCGGCCTCTAACAGCAGCGGCACCTTTGTCATTTGTTCAAAAGTATACAGCTTCAGAATAACGGGAATACCCACTTCCTGACAGCGAGCATGAATCCATTCGGCTTGAGGCTGATTCTTGAGCGTAAATGTCATGGTAATGGGTTCGCCATTATAACCGCATTCTCTAAGCAGATCCCTCGCCCGCTCCGGCTGGTGATCCTCGGGTCCAACCCCCGGCGAATCCGTTGGCAAGAAATCGGCAGCTGGCCTTGCATGATAAAGGCCTAATTCCTTTATTAACCCACAGCGATTCAAAATAAACTGAATAGCCTGGCGGAATTCAAGGGCTTGCTGTGGTCCATTTTTGCGAAGATTAAACACAACCGTGCTAGACCCCAGCATCATCACTTCCTTTTTACACCAGTGTGCAGGGGCAGGCTGTTTATAATGGTTAAGCTTCCCCATTTGGAAGTTTAACTGCTGCCATCTTCGATCGCTTACGTTGTCCGGAACATAGAGCAGCTCGATGCGATCCAAATGGGCGCCTTCCTTGTAGTACTCCTCAAAGGCTTCTAACGTCACGCCACCCGCATCATGCCTCGTAATGCGGAAAGGGCCCGTTCCAACGGGGAGCATGCTGGCATCCGCTACCTTAGTTGCACTGTAAACATCAGCAGGGACAATCGCTGCCTGGTAGGAGCTAACATAATGCGGCAGCATATAATTCGGCGCAGCAAGTTCCATGCGAACCGTCAGCCTGTCGACGGCGCGAATATCCTTGACGGAATTCAACAGCCACCGATTCGGCGAATCCTCAGTGCCCAGTGAACGCAACCGGTTGAATGAAAACACCACATCGTCCGCTGTCAGCTCCCGGCCATGATGGAATCTCACTCTTTTCCGCAAATAGAAAGTCCATACCGTCGCATCCTCATTGCACTCCCACTCATGAGCCAAGCCAGGCTCCAGGCTGCCGCAAAGCGGATTGAAATAGAGCAATGTGTCAAAGGCTTGCTTCACGAAATGCAAGTCCCGCGAGAACAGCACATCGACAGGATCAAGCGTCAGCACGCGAATTTGCATCGGCAGCCTCAGCGTTTCAGGATTTCCGGAATCACAATTGGCTCTGTATCCGAAATAACTGCCGAGCCAAGCCAAGAACCGATCCATGACGCTCCCGTCCAATCCATCCATTTGAAACAAACTCATCGCATGGTTCAAGTTTCCTTGTTCAACATGGATCTTCGCTTCCGCCATCAGCACATCTTCTGCCGGAACCAGAAATCGAATCATCGAGCGGTGTCCACGGCCTCGTCCCGGCGTCCAGACGATCCAACCCATTTCGCTCATTTTGCGGATCAAAATTTTTACATTGCGCTCCGTACAATACAGGTAACCGGCAATTTCTTCTACGGAGACTGGCACGTCCATATACGTGTGGGGGATCTGTAAAACACGCGTTACTGATGTTTTCAACTGCGCATATTGTAAGGCAAGCTGCATGAAAGTCCCCTCCTTTACACGAATTACCAAAGAGTATAGTTGCGCCTTTCCATTTCGTCAACAGCCTGCAGCAGGGATAAAAGGTGAAAGTTTTCCAAAGCTCTGTACACTTTTTAACTCATGGTCATTTGTTATGATGGGGAAACACGGAAATTGACGATACTAGGAAACAGGTGATGGCGCATGACATTCTTTCAATTCCATCCTAATGTGCGACTGCGCATTGCTCTAAGCTTTCTGACCAACATCCTCAGCAATATGGTTATTCCATTCATGTCGATTTACTTTGCCCGTACACTCGGCACAACCATCGCCGGCACAGCGACGACTATCTCCATTGCTGTTGCTCTAATCAGCGCCACGATCGGTGGTCATTACGCAGACCGGGTTGGCCGCAAAAAAATGATGCTAATCGGGGAGGGCGTCGCCCTTCTGGCTTATACGATTATGACCTTCGCTAATTCGCCAATCTGGCATTCCGCAGCACTCACGCTCATCATGACAGTGATCAGTACGGCCTCTTGGGGCCTAAGCAAACCTGCTGTTGAGGCCATGCTGATTGATGTATCAGGACCTGATACCCGTAAAGCCATCTATCGGATTAATTATTGGTCCAATAACCTGGCCATTTCCGTTGCGGGGATGATTGGCGGTTTCTTCTTTAGCGACTATCTCTTTGAGCTTTTGTTCGTTGCTAGCGGAATGTCACTTGTTGCGCTGCTGGTGACAGCCTTTTTCATGACAGAAACGATGCCGGCCGAAGTGACTAGCGTGGAGGAAGAGGCGCACCCTTCTAAACGTATCTCGATGTATCACCGTTATAAAGGGGTGCTGAGCGACCGCAGATTCCTCATTTATCTAATCTCAAGTGTGCTCATCGTGTCCGTAGAAATGAATCTAAACGGATATATCGGCATCCGGCTCGCTCAAGATATTCATCACACCCCTTGGTTTCCCGGCATGTCCGCTACCATCGACGGTCTGCCTCTCGTCGGCGTTCTACGCACAGAGAATACACTCGCCGTCGTGCTGCTTTCCCTCTTTGTTGGGCGGCTGCTCAAAGGAAATTCCGACACCAGGATGATGTTGTTCGCCATGTTTCTGAACGTAGCCGGCTATACATATCTTGTATTCGGCAGCCAGCCAATCATGCTTATGCTGTTAATGCTCGTTGCCACCATAGGTGAGTTGACCTATGTGCCTTTAAAACAAGCGCTGCTTGTACAGCTTGTCCCCGACCACGCCCGCAGCTCCTATATGGCGCTCAGCAGCATGACGAATCGCGTTGCCATTATGCTTAGCGGACTAAACATGATCATTGGCGGTTTTCTGCCATCCGCGGCCATGGCGCTGTTTATTCTGCTGACCGGCGTCGCGGGAATTGGCTTGCTGGCGTCCATACTGCCGAGCCTGAAGGAAGCCGAGCAGAAGGTGCGTCATGCAGTAGTATAAAAAAAGGGCTGCTTCAAAAGGTCATTAACGACCCTTTGAGGCAGCCCTTTCTATTTTGATTAGTAAGTTAAACCTGCGTACAACGGATATTGCGCCGTCAAATCTTTCACCATGCCGCGAGCTTTCTCAAGAACAGCCTCATCTTTCGGGCTTTTCAATGTAATTGCAATCACTTTCGCGATTGTTTGCATCGCTTCTACGCCCATGCCGCGGGATGTTACAGCCGGTGTGCCCAAACGGATACCGCTTGTGATGAACGGGCTTGTTGGGTCGAAAGGAATCGCGTTTTTGTTCGCTGTGATACCAATCTCGTCAAGTACGTGCTCAGCATCTTTACCTGTGATGTTCAGGTTGCGCAGATCAACCAGCATCAAGTGGTTATCTGTACCGCCGGAAACAAGGTTAATGCCTTCAGCTGTCAGTGCAGTCGCCAATGCTTGCGCGTTGTCGATGACGTTTTGACCGTAAGTTTTGAATTCCGGTTGCAGAGCTTCACCGAAGGAAACGGCTTTTGCAGCAATCGTATGCATCAAAGGACCGCCTTGGGAACCAGGGAATACAGCTTTATCAATCGCAGCTGCCCAAGCTTTGCGCGTAAGAATCATACCGCCGCGAGGACCGCGAAGCGTTTTGTGCGTTGTAGTTGTAACGAAATGTGCATGCGGCACTGGGTTCGGGTGCAAACCAGCAGCAACTAGACCGGCAATATGCGCCATGTCAACGAAGAACAATGCGCCTACATCGTTAGCGATGGATGCTAGTGCTTCGAAATCAATCGTGCGCGGGTAAGCACTTGCGCCAGCAACTAACATGCGAGGCTTATGTTTGAAAGCCGCTTTACGAACATCGTCGTAGTCGATACGGAAGTCTTTTTCACTTACACCGTAAGCCACGAAATTGTAAAGAATACCGGAAGCATTAACAGGGCTGCCGTGTGTTAAGTGACCACCGTGTGCCAGGTTCATACCCAGAACAGTGTCACCAGGGTTTAGAGCTGCCAAGTAAACAGCCATATTCGCTTGTGCACCAGAGTGCGGTTGAACGTTCGCATGTTCAGCTCCGAAAAGCTCTTTCGCGCGGTCGCGAGCGATATCTTCTACGATGTCTACGTATTCGCAGCCGCCGTAGTATCTTTTGCCCGGGTAACCTTCTGCGTATTTGTTAGTCAGTACTGTACCCATCGCTTCAAGCACAGCTTGGCTGACGATGTTCTCAGAAGCGATAAGCTCAATTTTGTCGCGTTGACGACCAAGTTCTAGATTCATAGCTTCTACGATTTTCGGATCTTGTTTACTTAGAAAGTTTGTCATATGGAATTCCTCCTAAAAGATAATTTATATCTATAAGTTAACCTAGCAATCCGCATCTGGCGCGGCTTGCTGATAGAGCTGCTCGGCAGCCTCAGGTGTGTAGACAGCTCTTGTTCCACCAATCAATTTAGGCCGTGTAAAGGCCATGGTTACATAAGCATGACCCATATTCCGCACGGGCGGCCGTGCAGGCACAGCAACCCGCCGCAAATGCATCCCGATCAGCGTACTGCCAATATCGATTCCGGCATGCGCTTGAATCGTCTCGACGACTATAGGCTTCGCGAAGTGGCGGTACGCGTAGGAGGCCATTGAACCTCCGGCTTTTGGCACAGGAATAACCGACACTGGCTCAAGCTGAGGGGAGATCGCGAAAAGATCTTCCTCAATGACAAGCGCGCGGTTCAAATGTTCGCAGCACTGAAAAGCCAAGTGCAAACCGAACTCGCGGCTAATGCGCTGCGCCGTTTCAAAAATCGGCCGAGCTGCATCCAACGTCCCCGACGTCCCAATCCGATGACCGAGAATCTCACTCGTGCTTGTACCAATGACCAGAATGTGACCTGGCCGTAGATTGCCCACCTTTACCAACTCGCGAAGATTTGCTTCCAAATCTTCTGCAATCGTGTGAAGTATGGAATTTGTCATGGTGGCCACCCTTATGGATGAATCGCGAAGCGATCTTCGATGCTTTGCACCTTGTTAATGCGGTTCTGGTGACGGACACCTTGGGAAAACTCTGTTTCCAGCCAAATTTTCACGATTTCCTCGGCAACACCCGGTCCGATGACACGCTCGCCTAAAGCAAGTACATTCGTATCATTGTGCTCCCGTGTGGCTTTAGCAGAAAATAGATCATGAACCAGCGCGCAACGGATGCCTGGAACCTTATTCGCAGCGATCGACATCCCGATGCCTGTTCCACAGATCAGAATTCCCTTGTCGGCTTCCCCGGAAACCACATCTTCGCAAACCTTGAGTGCATAATCCGGATAATCAACGGAATCTGCACAGCTGCATCCATAATCTATGACCTGATGGCCCAAGGATTCAATAAAAGGAATAATAACATCTTTCAAACGATAGCCTGCATGATCCGCACCTAACGCAATTTTCATGGATAGAACGCTCCTTTGCTTGTTCGAATTCGACCCTTCTATTATATCCCAAAGTCCACCAGAAAACGAAAAAAAGAGCGGACACGCTAGAAATAGCGCGTTGCTCTTTTGCCCAGGCGACCGGCCGTATAGCTCAATGCTCCATTGTGGTTACTCCCACTCGTCGCCAGTTACATTGAGTCTTGCTTGATGAATCCATCTTATCGCATTATGCACGAGGTGTAAAGATGTCTTTCGCAAATCATTTCCCAGACTGCGAATCCTCTTTCCGCTCGCGCAGCTTCTTAACCAATTTATCTAAACTCCCGCTGATTTCATTCGCTGTTTGCCGGTAAACCTCTATAGGGCCTCCGAACGGGTCAGAAATATCATAATCCGGGATGGCATCTTCCAACAGATAAATCCGATTTCGTTCTTCAACGGTTACTGTTTGTGAAAGAGCCTGCTTAAGCTGAAGCTCCGTGACCAACTTCTCTCTCTCCTCAATCGCTTGAAGGATGCGCTGATCGTCCTCTACATATTCTTTGAGTGTAAAAATCTTATCTATCGCGCCCGGATACCGCTGGATAACCGAACGTTTATGCCCCATCGTCATCGTTAAAATGAGATCTGCCCACTTCACTTCAGACTCCTGTATCGCTAATGAACGAATAGGCTCTTTGAACCCTGCCTCTTGCAGCAGCGTTGCACTATTTCGGGAGATCGGAGCGCCCGTCATCGCGGATACGCCAGCTGAACGAACTTCTGCCGCAAGTCCTTCTTGGTGCACCCTGATACGCAGCAAACCTTCGGCTAATGGACTGCGGCACGTATTTCCTGTACAGACAAATAGAATTCGCAACATGAGAACCTCCTTAGAGTTTTGCGTAGCAAAACTTTCTTCGTAAGCATGGGCCTGAGTTTTGCGTAGTAAAACTTTCTCGTAAGCATGGGCTGAATTTTGCGGTAACAAAACTTTCTTCATAAACATAGGCAGAGCCTGCTCCGCCTCTATTGTATCATAGCAAAAACTTGATCCCAAACGCGAGCAGAATTAGCCCGCCAAACGCTTCTCCATACTCGCCAACCCAGCCGTTCACCCGTCTGCCAACCAATAAACCAGCTACGGATAGCAGCGCGCCGAACAAACCAAATACAAGCACGGTTAGCAGGATATCCGTCGCAAACATGCCTAAGGATACACCTACTGAAAACGAATCTATGCTTACACTAAGCGCAAAAATCGTCAGACCCCATAAAGATCTATGATCAAAAGAGGTTGCTTCTTCTCCACGGATCGAACTATACACCATATGGGAGCCTAAAAGAATGAGCAAACATCCGCCCGCAGCAGTGGCCACATTGCCAAGCAGAAGCGAAACATATTGTCCCATAAATATGCCCATTAACGGCATAATGATATGAAAAATACCGATCACCGTGCTTATTTTTAAAATATCCAACAAGCGAATCCCCTTCATGCCGATACCGATTCCTAAGGAAAAAGCATCCAAACCCAAGGCTATCGCCATGATGAAGATGGTGATAAGCTGCCCAAATTCAACGCCAGTTACGAGCATAAGTGCTGTCCCCCTTGTCCGCTTTCTTAACCAAGATATGCGGACAAACAGGGAATCATGCTAGCTAAACACGTACAAGCCGGTGACCGGCTGCCTTGCGCAGACGGTTCATAATGGCCTGACCAATCCCCGTTTCCGGGCAGCCTTCTGCAGCAATGTACTGAATCCCTTGCTGATCAAATTGCCTTAATGCTGCGTACAGCCCCTGAGCAATCTTATCCGGTTCCGCTAACGAGCCGCAGGCAATGACCAAATCAGCTTCATATAGAGAAGCCCTTTCCTCAAAAGTAAGGATCCCCGTCGATTCCCCCCGCTCCTTAGCGGCTTGAATGTCGCGCTGAATCCATTCAGCCACTGCTTCAGAATTGTCTCCAGATACAATATGCATGTATCCTTTTGGCGCATAATGCGTATACTTCATCCCCGGAGCACGAGGCGTTTCTGAAACTTGCACATCTTCCCGCTCAGGCTCATGAATTCGAATAGCCGGCAGGGCGGACTGCAACTGCTCTGCCGTAACGCCGCCTGGACGCAAAATATACAGCTCACCATCTGCAAGCTGAATCACCGTCGACTCAACACCGACCCCCGTGCCGCCGCCATCCACTATCCCACCGATTCGACCGTCCAGATCTTCTCGCACATGTGACGCCAGCGTTGGACTCGGTCTGCCAGAACTATTGGCGCTTGGGGCTGCTATAGGAAGCGCTGCTTTTCGAAGTAGCTCCAAGGCCACAGGATGATCAGGTATACGAATGCCAACCGTAGTAAGACCGGCCGTCACCAACGGCGAAATGCCGCCTGTTTTTACAGGCAGCACGATTGTAAGAGGGCCAGGCCAGAAAGCCTCCATAAGCCTATGATGGTCAGGCGTGACACTATCAGGCTCAATGAGATCTGAGAGCTGCTTCGTATCCGCAATGTGGACGATCAACGGATTATCCGACGGTCGTCCTTTAGCTGAGAAAATACGCTTTACCGCTGTGGTATTCGTAGCATCAGCACCAAGCCCGTATACCGTTTCCGTAGGGAAAGCTACGGTGTCCCCGCCCCGCAAAAGCGCTGCGGCATCTGATAATTCTTCACCCCTGTTACCAACCCTATCCGGGTCTACTTTCCAGTACTTTGTCACGATCTATCATCCTTACTTCCAAAATGAAATCAAGTTAACTAAACCATGAAACGATTTTTTTGGTCATTTCCCAGAAGAAAAACTTGACTTTAGGTTGCGTGTCTTCAGTCGCATCAGCCATAACAGGCTGCACGTCCGTACTTGCTTTCTGCTTGACCGTTGGCTGGGCCACTTTACTGTCTTTTGCCGTAGGTGCAGGTGTAGACGAAGTTTTCAATTTGTCTTGGCCTTCTGTTTTCGCTACAACAGCGGCGGTTGCCACCGCTTCTCCTGAAACAGAATCTACAAAGCAAAGCGGTGGAAACAACACGCACCACCAATTCTGGCCTTCCCCGCTGCCAATCGTTACACGAAGCGCCTCATAGTCACCTGCAGGGTAAACTTCATTCCCGTACATTTTCGTAGGAAAAGGGACTTTGCCAAGTTCAACCGTATGTGTGTAGCTGTAGCCACGAGCTTCAATCATTTGTCCGACAAGCTCATCGAACTCCGGTAAATGAGCCAATACTACCGCTCTTGCTTCATCCAAGGAATGCGGGCCAACAACCCAACCCTGCATACGCTCAATAATCGCATCGCGAATTTCGCGTTTCAGTGCTTGATCCTGCGCCGAATCCGAGTTTGCTAGAATACGCAGGCGAATAGATTCTTCCGGTATGGTAGGCGAAATAACCGCCGCATTCGTACGATTGGATTCCCAACTAGTTATCATAACAATAAGTGCAAAAGCCACGAATAATAAGTGCTTGAATGAATGGCGATCCGTTCTTTTTACCATGAGGAAAAGCCCCTTTCCCTTCGCTTCTACTAGCCAGTATAGGCAAAAAGAGGAGAGGCTAAACCTAGCAATCTATTTAAATTTGGTAGATTTGATAGAGTTGGGATTCTGTTAACTGACAATTAACAAATTCACGCTCAGGCCTATCTTTAGCGGAACCAGAGAACGCTATTTTGGGAAAAACGGGCTGTTTCCCTCTCTGAACGGAACTATAGGGTCTTATTTAATCCCTATGGAGCGTCAATCGAGCGAAACCGGCAAAATAGCGGACTGTAGTTCCTGTACCAGGGTGGAAAATGCAACTTTAATGGAGAATAGCGGACCATTGTTCCCTTACCCAATATCAAGATTAACGCCACCACTGGATACAAAAACAAGCCCCTACTGTTCCCGCGGCCGGATCGCGATCACGTGGCGATCAATCCCCTGCAGATCCGGCACGAACCGGATCTCTCCCCAATCGGCGGCGGCGCGCAGCATCGCCGCCACAGCCTCCGCCTGCCCGATGCCGACCTCGAACCCGACCACGGTCGGGATTCGCGGCAGCAGCGGCAGCTGCGCAACCATCCGGCGGTACAGGTCGAGTCCCTCGACACCGCCGAACAAAGCCGTGTGCGGCTCGAACAGCCGCACCTCCGGCATCAGCGCCGGGAGCTCGCCATCAGGGATATACGGTGGGTTAGACACCAGTATATCCGGAGCGATCCGGCGCTCAATATAAGGCTCGAGGAGGTCGCCCTCGAGCCACTCCACCCGCGCAGCCACGCCATGGCGCTGCGCGTTCGTGCGGGCCATCTCCAGCGCTGCCGCGGAGATGTCGCTGGCCGCCACGCGCCAGTCTGGGCGCGCGTGAGCCACCGTCACCGGGATGATACCGCTCCCGGTACCAACATCCGCAAGGAGCGGAGCGCCTTGCGGGAACAGACGCGAGCCCTCGCGGAGCAAAGCCTCCACGAGCAGCTCCGTCTCCGGCCGCGGAATCAGCACGGCCGGGCTAACGGCAAACGTAAGGCCGTAGAAATCCTGCTCGCCGATTACATACTGTACCGGCTCACCCGCGGCCTTCCTCTCTACTAGCTGGCGCCAAGCGGCCTCCAGCTCGGCAGGAAACTGTTCCTGGAAGCGGAACAGCAGCTCAGTTCGACTGCAGCCCAATAGGTGCTGCAGCAACAGCTCCACACAGGAAGCCGCCTCCGCTACGCCCAGCTTCCCTAAAAAAGAAGAAGCCTCTACATAGGCTTCTCTAATCGTCTTCGAGGCAGTCGGCATCACATTGCCTGCTCCCCATTATCCAAAGCATCCGACTGGGCGGCAATCGTTAGCGCCGACACGATTTCTCCCATGTCACCGTTAAGCACTGTATCTAGTCGGTGAAGCGTCAAACCAATCCGGTGATCCGTAATCCGGCTTTGCGGGAAGTTATACGTGCGAATGCGCTCCGAACGGTCACCTGTACCGACTTTGCTTTTACGCTCGCCTGAGTATTTCGCTTCCTCTTCCTCTCGAATCTTATCGGAAATTCGTGCACGCAGTACGCGAAGCGCTTGCTCCTTATTGGAGTTTTGCGATTTGCCGTCCTGACATGTTGCCACAATGCCCGTAGGCACGTGAGTCACGCGAACCGCTGATTTCGTCGTATTAACGGACTGACCGCCCGCTCCGCTCGAACAGAATGTATCTACGCGAATATCCGCGTCATTAATAACGATCTCAACTTCTTCCGCCTCAGGCATCACTACAACTGTTGAAGTGGAGGTATGAATACGTCCGCCTGATTCTGTTACTGGAATACGCTGCACACGGTGCGCTCCGCTCTCAAACTTCAGCTTACTAAAAGCGCCTTTTCCTGTAATCATGAAAATAATCTCTTTGAATCCGCCCAAATCGTTCACGGAAGCATCGAGAATTTCCGTTCTCCATCCTTGCGCGTCCGCATAGCGGGTATACATACGATAAAGGTCGCCTGCGAATAACGCAGCTTCATCGCCGCCTGCTGCTCCACGAATTTCAACGATGACGTTCTTGTCGTCATTCGGGTCTTTTGGCATCATGAGGATTCTGAGTTGTTCTTCCAGATTAGCCGATTGCTCGCTAAGCTCTTCGATCTCCATTTTCACCATTTCACGCATTTCATCATCCAGCTTCTCGTTCTGCATCGCTTTCGCGTCTGCCAGCTGCTCGCTCACGCTCTTATATTCATTATAAGCATCGTAGGCTTCCTGAAGATCGGATTGTTCCTTCGAATACTCTCTAAGCTTCTTCGTGTCACTCGTCACATCCGGGTCACACAGCAGCTCACTTAATTTATCATAGCGGTCCACAATGGACTGAAGTCGATCCAACATAACGGATCACTCCTTTCTTTATTTTTTATTCCTTAAACATTAAATCGGAAATGCATAACGTCGCCGTCATTCACTACGTACTCTTTACCTTCCAGACGCACTTGCCCTTTTTCTTTCGCGCCATTCATGGAACCCGCCGTTACCAAATCCGTATAAGACACAACCTCGGCGCGAATAAATCCACGCTCGAAATCGGTATGAATCACACCGGCCGCTTGAGGAGCTTTCGTTCCTTTGCGGATCGTCCAAGCTCTTACTTCCTGCACCCCAGCTGTAAAATACGTATACAAGCCAAGTTTGCGATAAGCTGCTTTAATCAATCTATTCAAGCCGGACTCTTGAAGTCCCAACTCTTCGAGGAACATTGCTTTTTCTTCATCTTCGAGCTCAGCAATCTCGGATTCCACCTTCGCGCTGATCGAAACAACTTCGTTGTTTTCTTTCGCCGCGTATTCCTGAACGATTTTAACAAATGGATTCTCATCCGCTGTTGATACTTCGTCTTCGCTCACATTGGCCGCATAAAGAACCGGCTTCATGGTCAACAGGTGAAGGTCGCGAACAAGCAGCTTCTCATCGTCGCTCAAATCGATGCTACGCGCTGGCAGATCGTTGTAAAGAGCTTCCTTGATGCGTTCCAAACACTCAACCTCAGCAACAACTTTCTTGTCGCCGCCTTTCAGGTTCTTGCGGGAGCGCTCGATTTTTTTCTCAACCGACTCAATGTCAGCCAAAATCAATTCAAGATTAATCGTCTCGATATCGCCAATCGGATCTACTTTACCGGAGACGTGCGTAATATTATCATCCTCAAAACAACGGACAACATGCACAATGGCATCCACTTCACGAATGTGCGACAAAAATTTATTTCCAAGCCCTTCGCCTTTGCTCGCGCCCTTCACCAAACCCGCAATATCAACGAATTCGAAGGCTGTCGGAACAATGCTCTTAGGGACAATCATCTCTACCAGCTTGTGCAATCTCTCGTCCGGTACTTCAACTACCCCAACATTCGGATCTATCGTACAGAACGGATAGTTTGCAGATTCTGCCCCCGCCTGTGTAATTGCATTAAACAATGTCGATTTTCCTACGTTCGGTAGACCGACGATACCTGCTTTCAAAGCCATCGTAGTTACAACTCCTTAATTTTCGAAAATCATCCTTCTTATTATATAGTACTTGGAACGCAAAAAAAAGCCTGTAGGCTACTGATTAGCCGCAGACTTTTTTTCCAGTGCTTTTTTTGTTTCAATTTCCCGCTTCTGGACGAAGTACGTTTCAATCTGATTTTTTATAATAAATCCGCGCAGCGCGTTCGTTTTCTCATCCGGGATGCTGACAAAACTAGCACCGTAATAGTAGCCGTCATTCGTTTTTTCTTGCCGAACAATTTCCATTGTACATGGCACCAAAAAGCCCAAAATCAACTCCACTTCCAGTTGAGAGTTCTTTTGAATGACTTTTTCAAGCATAGCATTTTCACTGATCGTAAATCCTAAACCATTAATAGATAGATTTTTGATAGAGAATCGAATCGGTGTATCAAAATGATGTTTGAGCTTCTTGTTTCTATCCTGGAGCGCGAAAAGAAGCCCTTCATTCTTCACATCTACGCGAGGGAACTCCCGCTTTTCCGTGAACTTCCTGCGGTTTTCAGGGGGATTCAGAACAATCAACGAACCCTGCTCCTTGGCCACAACCACCGTATCCATAACAAACAGCCCGGATTTCGTATATACCGTCATTTTACACTTATCTCCCAGCGCAAAAACATGGTACTCCGGCAGCTCCACTTCAATGATGTCACCTAGTGCATAGGTCAACACGCCGGTGGCTACGAAATCTTCCTTGCTCAGCATCGCCTTGCTGTCAATCATTACATCAGCGTCGTACCCTTCTTTGCTGCCGTAAAACTTAGCAGATTTTTGTTTGCTGTTGCTAACCACTTTGTTGATCACCCCTCCCCGCGTTCCCTATAAAAAAATAGACTGCCCCTGCTTTGGGGACAGCCTATTACCTCAACCTGAAAAAGCATCGATTTTCGGTAACCAGGCTGTCGTAGTTCCATAGGAACCGTAGACCCTCGGCTTTGCGTCCTTACCTTTCGGTAAGTTTGCCATTATCGAACCTTGCAAATGATTTGTCATGCTTTGTCGTACAATATCGTGCTATATGGTCTAAAAGACCTACGTTATCTCTCATTATACGGATGGATTTCCCTATTATCAACTAAATCTCTTGCATACATCTGGTATTTGTTGTATGAATGTTAGAAGAATTAAATATCCACAACTTTTCGAGTTATACACATTGTTATCCACAGGTTGTTAACAACGAATACTTGTTCGATCCTTTGTTCACATGTGGATAAGATTATTTTTAGTGAGGTGTCCCCCTGTGGATGAATATAATGAATATAATGAACATATCCCGTGGATGAAAGCGGCCATAGAAGAAGCGCGTAAAGCCGAAGCCATTCGAGAGGTCCCGATTGGTGCCGTTGTTGTCTATCAAGGGGAAATTATCGGCCGCGGCTACAATCTTCGTGAAACGACGCTGGATCCGCTTGCTCACGCTGAGATGATTGCTATTAAGCAGGCCAGCGAGCATCTGCAAGCGTGGCGCTTGCTTGACTGCAAGCTTTACGTCACGCTGGAGCCTTGCCCCATGTGTGCCGGCGCGATTGTTCAAGCGCGCGTTCCGCAGGTGATCTACGGCACAACCGATCCCAAGGCCGGCTGCGCGGGAACGTTGATGAACTTGCTGCAGGAGGACCGGTTCAATCACCGGGTCGATGTGGTCAGCGGCGTGCTGCAAGAGGAGTGCGCGACGATGTTGACGCAGTTTTTCCGCAAGCTGCGCGGGAAGGAATAGCGCGTTAGCTCTGGCTTTGGCTTTGGACTTTGCCGTTGGCCGCTAGGCTGAGTGCGGTCTAGCTTCGCAAGCGGTCGCCTCGCATTGATATGCGAAAGGGAACTATGATCCCCTAATCGCCGGATCTTAAGTAATTTAGCGAGGAAGTGGGGACTGTGATCCGCTATTTTAGCATTTCTAGCCAAATTCTTGGTTAATTAGGCAAAATAGAGCCCATTTCCGTCTGTACCCTGGAAGTGTACGTTTTGGCTTAAATAACGTCCTGTAGCTCCCCATCGCACGATGCAGTTAGCTAATTTCAACTACAAGTTAAATCTTGCCACTCAAAGGTTGCGCCATATAAGGCTTCGTGCTATCATAATCTTTGCCATGCGCCCGTAGCTCAGCAGGATAGAGCAACAGTTTCCTAAACTGTAGGCCGGATGTTCGAATCATCTCGGGCGCGTATACAACCAAACGCCAGTTAACGGTATAATCCGTTGGCTGGCGTTTTTTTTCTGCCATCGTTTTTTTCTGCCATCTTGTATCGTAGCAGGCACATCCTCGGCTTGAAGCTCTGTTGATTGCCAACTGTAATATTTCTCGAAAATTCCTGCAAAAATTCAATTTTTTCTACCTATCCACATGTTAATAGACTTCCTGCCCACTGAGAAAAAAATCAGCATTATCAACATCAGCACAAGTAAGAGGTTTTTGAAGGTTATTAACAACGAAAAAGAGGGAGGGTTATCCCCAATTTGGTAGGGAGGTGCACTGAGCAGTAGTACTCAGGAAAAACATGCGCTGTGTTGTACTTTTTGCAACAAAAAGACGGAGGTTCGGCCTCAATTCGCAGTTTTGTTGTACTTTGTGCAATGCTTCGGAGAGGGAGGGACGGTATTAACCCAATAAAGGCCAAAATGAGTGTACATCATACAATGAAGATGACGATTCCGAGGTAAAACCGCCTTCAGTATTGTATAAAGTACAACATAGGGCGGGGCGGCATCTCAGCGCAAAAAAAAGAGCCCACCGCATCAAAAAGCGGCAGGCCCCTCCCTATTTCATCCGGTCCCGATACTGTCCCGGCGTCATGTTCTCATATTTCCGAAAAAGACGGATAAAATACGATGGCTGATACCCAATCTGCTCGGCAATCTCGTTGACCTTTAAATCAGACTCGAGGAGCAGTTTCTTGGCTTTATCCATCCGCAGGGTGATCAAATAGTCGATGAAATTCACGCCATTGATTTGCTTGAATGCTTTACTTAGCGCATAGGTCGTTGTATTAAAAGCGTCCGCACATTCCTCTAGGGAGATGTCGCTGTTCATAAAACGCTCCTGAATCCGATCCGTAACGCGCTCCACCAGGCGCTTCATGTGGATGTCCTGGTATTCATTCAGCCCTTCAATATAAGGTGAGATTACCTTCGTCTGGAAAAAGCGGACCATCTGCTCGGGTTCCCTAAGCTGATTCAACTGTTCGTACAAGTTGTAGCCCTCGAAGAAATGATGCGGATTAAAGCCTGACTCCAGCATAGTATGCAGCATACTGCCCAGTACCTGCATGGCTCCTTCCTGGAGGATCTTCTCTTTACTCGACTGGCGCACAAGCTCATGAACGAAGCTCTCGATCAAGCTCAGCGACTGCTCGCTTTGACCCATTCGAATGGCTTGCATGAGCTCTTTTTCCAAGGCAAATGGATAATGCACATCGTCATTGGTGCTCGGCAGCATCTCTTCCAAATCAAGCACTTGATGGTCAGCTTTCAAATCCCGATAGCGGATAGAGCTGCGCAAAAATACTAAAAGCTGCGGCAAATCCTGCACGTTAGCTGTTAAACGGCCCATGCAGACGGTGGTCTGCATTTTAAGAAGGGAGCTAATGGTTTGCGCCAAATCACTCGCTAACAGATACAGCTCATCCTTGGCCTGCTGTTTCGTCCGATCCATGGGATAAGAGAGCAGAATGCCTACGGTCATATCCTGGAAGTTCATAATCTCCGCATTTGGGGTTTGCGTATTTACGATCTCTTGCGCGATATTCGCTGCCGCGAAGGTTGCCAGTTGTTCCTCATTTTCCAGGAACCGGCCATCTTCTTTGGCAAATCCGCTAATCTTCACCAGCAGCAGAACGAACCACTGGGACTCCGTCTGCCAGTCGAAGCTCTCCATCCGCCCTCTTAGCTCTGTCTCGCTAAGGGAGTAAAAGTGTCCTTGCACCAACTGCAAGAGGAACGCGGACCTTAGAGCAGGATAGGCCTTATCAAGCTTGGATTCCAGCACCCTGCTCTCCTGACTTAAATGCCGCCACTCCTGTTCAATAAAGGCAAGGTCATCCCCTTGGCTCTCCTGAGTGGGCTTATAATCCTTAATCACATTCACGAGCCGCACAATCGGTTGATAAATTCGCTTGGAAGCTACCCACGAGAGCAGAACAGCCAAGAGAAGCCCTATTCCCCCTATACTGAGCATACTTCTAGACATAAACTCCACAGGGGCCGTCAATTGCGATAAGGAGGTTGCCGTTACGAACTTCCACAATGTTCCGGAACGGAAGAACTGGCCGAAAGCAACGGAGTAGGACTGTCCGTTACGGTCCAGGATGTAAGAGCCTATTTCTTCCGACCGTCCGTTGACACTTTCCCTGACCGCAGCTTCTAATTGGGCATGTTCTTCATTTCCATTACTTGGGGAGACGATTATATGTCCATCCTTACTCATAAGAAACGCGGCGCCATTGGGGTCTGTGGCCATTTCTTCAACCATTTCTACCAACTTATCGCGATTCAAATACAAAATAAGGGCCCCATACGGCTCTCCTACGCTTGGCAGCTTCTCGATTAGCGCAATGGAAGTGGACTCAGGCTTCCCGTTTCCCTTAGGCAAGGACTCCCACCAGAACACCCCTCGCTCTTGCTTCATTAACGTGTGGAAAATATCCCTCTCCAGCTCATTACGAATCGGAACAATCCCCTCGCTATCCGAAATAATGACGGGATCTTCTCGGTCCAAATATAGCTGCGCTTGGTCAATTAAAGGATACGCTCCCTTCATGAGACCCAGGAAACGATATAGATTCTGCGTTGTGTTGTATTCATCCTTGAGATTCATATCCGCAATTCTGGCATCCATCCTGCTATCCAGAGACCACTGCGTAGCGGCCAGCTCGAGCTGAGCCAGGTTATCATTCATACGATCCATCGTTTTCTTCAGCAGTGTATCATGGTTGCGCATAATCTCTTTCTCAATATGAGCGCGTCCCGTAATATACGAAGTGTACCCGATGATGGCTGTAGGCAAGCTGGTAATGCACAACACCAAGATCAAGCTTCTGCGATAAAAATTCCCCCTGCCGGAACGTTGTGTCCACCAGTACCAGCTCTGCCTCCATCGACTCCACATCATCTGTCCCTCTTTCATCCAATGCCGAAATCCCCCGCGACTGCCGCAATTTTTTGGCGTCGGGGGGGCGGTATTTATTTATTTCGCGCTATTGCGTTTTTGATAAGCAGCGTTCATTTCTTCTGTGATTTTGACCATATCCGGATCTGTCTTCAACTTAGCTACATAGCTGTCCCATGCGCTGAGCGATTCTTTCCCCATAATGACCTTCGTCTTCATGTCTTGAATTTTCTTTCTTAGCTCCGTACCGACCTTTTGGTTCGTATCGGAATTTAGACCTAACGAAGGGTCGCCCGTACTGATTTTCACTTTTTCATCAATGATTTTTCTGTTGCGCTCCAAGTAATCGTTCGGCATACCTGTACGGTAAGCACGCAGGTACTTGTCATATTTCAAGAAAATTTGACCTAGCGCTTGTTGGGCTACAATATCTTTCTTTGCTTGCTCTGTCGGTGTCTTGATGCCGTCTTTCTCTGTGTAGTGGACATCTTTCAGACCAAAGCTTGCCAGATCATAACCTTCTTGCGTAGCGCCGTAATCCATGAATTTCAACAATTGCTTCACTTTCGCTTCTGGCACAGATTTCGGAATCGCGTACATACCGAAGAATCCGCTGTCTTTGTTCGAATAGCCATTTAACGAAACTAGTGGGATAAAGTCTGCTTTCGGGTTCGTTTTACGCAGTTCTTCCGTCGGTTCCCATGCAGCTTCAGCTGTATCCTGGAAGCCTCCGCCGCGGTTCGCTTTCAGCAGGTCTTTAGCTTGTGTATTTTTGAGTACCGCGATATCCTCAGGAATCAATTTCTCTTGGTAGGCACGGTTCATCCAAGTCAGTGCGTCCTTCACTTCGGGCAGCACGTTTACATTGATCAGCTTACCGTCTACAAGCTTCCAATCGCCGTTTACTTTCGTGAAGCTGTTCTGCAGCTGCGTCATGTAGGACATGCCATTTTGGTCGACGAAGCCGATGAAACCGATCGTGTCATTTTTTCCGTTGCCGTCCGGATCTTTCTCAACAAAAGCTTTTAATACTGTGTAGAGCTCGTCCGTGGTTTTCGGAATTTCTAAATGTAACGTATCCAGCCAATCCTTACGCAGGTAAGGGAATCCACCGCCATCCGTAGGACGGGCACGCGGGATACCATACGTTTTACCGTCAGCTTGCTTGGTATTCTCCCATGATTCCTTCGGATATTCCATCAAGTTCGGATAGTCCTTCAGCATCGGTGTAAGTTCCCAGAATGCGCCTTGAGCGACCATGCCGCGTACTTGAGCACTGAATGGATCATCTAGCAAGATCAGATCAGGAATATCGCCTGAAGCTAGTGTTACATTGATTTTATCGCCATAGTTGTTTGGTGAAACCCAAGTGATTTTGAGCTTTGTGTTCGTTTTCTTTTCGATTTCTTTGACGATGACATTGTCCGGCCCTGGAGGCTCCGGCGTGTAATACATTGTCATGATGCTAATCTCAGTTGGCTTGCCGGACGCTGCTTGTCCCGCACTGGCAGCCGGTGCGCTCTCTTTGCTTCCACATGCAGCTAGCACAGAGGAAACGAGAAGGGTGGATGCTACTACGCTTATTGCTTTCTTGTTCATAACCATTATTGTACAACCTCCCCAAATGTTCATCAATTATCTATTCTTTAACCGAACCTACCATTGCACCTTTGGCAAAGTGTTTTTGCAGGAACGGGTACACCAACAAAATCGGAATGGTCGCAATAACAACTGCCGCCATCTTGAGCGTTTCCGGAGGAATCCGCTGCTCGGACATCATTTCAGCTGCGGCGCCGCCGCCTGCTGCCGTTGAAGCGTCAATCAACATATTTTGGAGTAAGACTTGAAGCGGCTGCTTCGTGAAATCATTGATATAGAGAAGTGCTGTGAAGAAGGTGTTCCAGTATGCTACCGCGTAAAACAGCCCGAAAGCAGCAAGTGAAGGCAGCGACAGCGGCAAAATAATGCGATACCAGACGCTGATATCATTACAGCCGTCGATACGCGCCGATTCCTCCAGACTAGCCGGAATGCTGTCGAAGAAACCTTTCATCAGCAGCACATACCAGCCGCTTGTTAGAACCGGCAGGATGAGCGACCACGTGCTGTTAATCATGTGCAGGTCTCTCACCAGCAAATAAGGGGGAATGATCCCCGGATTAAACAGGGTCGTTAACAGAATGAGCAGCATGATGAACTTGCGTCCCTGAAGCCTTTTACGAGAAATCGCATAAGACAGACAGGATGTTACCAGCAAGCTAAGCACTGTCCCAACTACAGCTAGGAATACGCTGTTTCCTATAGCATGTAGAAAGGCATCGGTCGACATCAGGTATTTGTAAGAGGCCAAACTCCATTTAGCAGGAAGCAGCTTAAACTCGCTCGAAATGTAGCTGGACGGATCACTAAACGAAACAACAAACACGTAATAGAGCGGGAAGAATGTAATAATCCCCATTATTCCTAGCAGGATGGCGTTCACCGCGTTAAAGACGCGATCGCCTTTGGAAGCAATATTTGTAGATACATGTTCAGCTGACATCAAGGATTCCTCCTTCCCTTTCTAGTAAACGCCGTCTTCGCCAAATTTTTTGGCCAATTTATTGGCTCCAATGACCAGCAGCAAGCCGACAACTGATTTGAACAATCCAACTGCGGTACTGTAACTGAATTGACCTTGCTTCACACCAAGCCTGTACACATACGTATCGAATACGTCCGCTACCTCGGATACCGCCCCATTCATCATCAAGAAGACCTGCTCGAAGCCGACATCCATGATATGGCCGATCCTTAGAATGAGAAGAATGATAATAACGGAACGAATACCTGGCAAAGTGATGTGCCACATTTGGCGGAACCGGCCGGCGCCGTCCATCTTGCCCGCTTCATATAATTGAGGATCAATGCTCGCCATCGACGCAAGGAAGATGATCGTGCCCCATCCGGCATCTTTCCAGATGGACTGCGCCGTCAGCATGCCCCAGAAATAGTTTTTATTCGTTAAAAAGTCGATTTTACCAAAGCCCAGAGCAACCAGCATTTGATTGATAGCCCCATCTCCTGTTGAGAACAGCAGGAAAGTGATTCCTACGATAATGACCCACGATAAAAAGTGAGGCAAATAGACAATTGATTGAATGATTTTCTTATAAACCATATGGCGCACTTCATTCAGCATTAGGGATAATAGAATCGGCAGCGGAAAGAAGAGCACTAAGGATAAGACGTTAATTGCCAGCGTATTTCGGAAGAGTGTGAAGAAATCCGGATTGGAGAAGAACCTTTGAAAGTGCTCCAGTCCCACCCACGGGCTCCCCGACATGCCTTGATAGGGTGAATAGTTTTGAAAGGATATGACGATTCCCCACATAGGCACATATTTGAAAATAAGGAAGTAGAGCAGCCCCGGAAGCGCTAACACATATAAAAATTTGTCCCGAGCGATGCCTGACCAGACTTGTTTCAATCGACTCGCGCCCACTTGTATTCCTCCATTCTCGTTGTAATGATATCAGCAGGCAGCTACTTGCCAGCGACAAGATTCAATGTACAGGGTGCTCCCGTTTCCTACAATCATCCATTTTTGTGCCCTTGATATAGCAGGAAATCTAGGTTTTTCTAAGCAATTTCCACCGGTTGCTTTATTTTGCAAACAACCAATCATAGCCTTGCCCTAGTCGATGTTCTATAATAAAACAGTAATTAGATCAGGTCTGAAAGGAGCTATCCCCGTGTCGATTAACAAAATCCCAAGCTCTTATCGCATTCCATTGTTTTGCGCAGTCACCTTGTTGTTCTGGATGTCCATGTATACGAGCGTTCCCATCATGGCGCCTTATGTGGAATTCCTTGGCGGGAACCACCAACTGGCGGGATGGATCGTTGGCATGTATGGGATTTCCCAAATGCTGCTGCGTATACCGGTAGGCATCATGTCGGATCGCTTTCATAAACGAAAGCTTTTTATTACGTTTGGGCTGTTTTTTACAGCCATTGGGGGACTTGGACTTTGGATTACCCACGATTTCACGTGGATTCTAATTCTCCGAGCGCTAGCGGGGGCGGCCGCGGCAACGTGGGTCGACTTCACGGTCTTATTTACGAGCTACTATAAGCATGAAGAGTCGACGAAAGCGATCGGCACGATCTCTTTTTTCAACTCCTTAGGGCAAGTGCTCGGCATTCTTTCCGCGGGATGGGCGGCAGATTCGCTCGGCTGGGAGGCGGCTTTTATTCTAGGAGCTCTGCTGGGGGTGCTCGGGTTCATCGGTTCTTTCTTTTTGATCGAAAAAATAGAGCCTGATGCGCCTAAAATCACGATGCGTGCCATCGGAAATGTGGCGGCGGACCGTACGCTTCTCTTCGTGTCTTTACTCGCTATTTTGTCGCAGGTGCTCATCTTCGCAACCGTTTTCGGGTTCACTCCCGTTTATGCCACTTCACTTGGCGCCGATAAATTCTCTTTATCGCTCCTCTCTTTATTCGCCAATGTGCCGGTTGCGCTAGCTTCCTTATTTGGCGGGCGGAAATGGGCAGCGAAATATGGCGAGAAGCGAATGGTTGTTTGGGGCTTCATTCTCATGGGGGTCTTTACATTTACCATCCCTTTTACGCATCATTTATGGGTGCTTATGGTTACCCAGGCTTTCGCCGGCTTTGGTCGGGGGCTTTCCTTCACCCTATTGATGGGAATGAGCATTAAACATATGCCAGCGGAGAAGCGGGCAACGGCAATGGGATTTTTCCAAGCGATCTATGGATTAGGGATGTTCGTTGGCCCTGTGCTGATGGGTGTTATCGGCGATTGGTTCTCTTTGAATCAGGGCTTTATCGTCCTTGGTATCCTTGGTGTATTCAGTGCCCTTCTATCTCAATGGTTCGTAAGAGTCACGCCTAAGATTCCAGCCGTCCAGTCAAGCGGATCTACCGCGGCGCTTTAACCGTTAATAAGCGAATCTACTCGATTCGCTCTTTTTTTTTGAGTAAAGTGCAGGGTTATCCTGGTCGCCTTCGTCTATTTATGCGGAGAGGAGGAGAAGCACATTCAGGAACAAGAGCTTGTAACACGCATATTGAATGGTGATGAGGCGGCTTTCCGAGAGCTTGTTGCGACTTATCGTCAATACTTGTTCCAGACGATCTACGCCATTGTACGCCATACGAAAGATGCCGAGGATTTATCGCAGGACGTCTGGTCCCGAATCTATTTCTCCCTCCCTCAGTACCAGATGAAAGGACTCAAAACGTGGATGACCCGCATAGCAGTGAATCGGGCCATTGATTTTAAACGGTCGGCTAGCAGGCGAAGGGAAGAAATGACGTCAGAGATGGAAATTCCGATGCAAGCGGTCCAAACCGCAGGAACCTCATCTTTCTCTTCAAATGGCGTGGAACATGAAGTGTTGATGAAGGAGACCACAGAGCTGGTCCGTCAAAAGCTCCACCAAATCCCCGCCAATTACCATGAAGTACTAACGGCCTATTATATTCAACATCAGTCTTATCAAGATATAGCGAATGCCCACGGGGTAACGGTAAAAACGATCGAGTCGAAGCTGTATAGGGCCAAGCAGTGGCTCCGTAACAACTGGAAGGAGGAGGATTTCATGTGAAACACTACGATGAACATGCTTGGGGGCTATATCTCAATCAGCAGCTGCCACCCCATGAAATCAGCGAAATGGAGCATCACTTATACCGATGCGATGAATGTTTGGATCGGTATATGATCTGTATGGAGCAAATGACTATGATATTGCCCGTATTGGAAAAGGATGAACGAACATTCGTAGATGCCGTGCTTGCACGAACGTTGGGAACCAAGCGATCCTGGTATCACTCAACGATGCTGCATTACGGAATTGCCGCGGCTGCTACACTCATTTTAGTCGCTACAGGCTTTTTCCACGGATTATCACAGGAATTGGGGCCTCGAGGCGCACTTCAGCCCGCTCCTCCTCCAGAAATGAAAATGGATCAACCGATATCGGACCGATTGCTAAATAAAACATTAACCTGGCTGGATACACTGCAAAATAAATAAGCCACAAGGAGGTCTATACACTTCATGCCTAACAAAAGCAGCATCGCCGCATTCCTGTTGTCCTTCATCCCCGGAGCGGGTCATCTCTATATGAATCGAGTCGTACGCGCAATTTTATATGGAGCAGGATTCTTTGGCCCCTTATTTCTCATGTTCGTTGGTGCAGCGTTCTTTCACGTGCGTGATGATGGTATTCTCACTTCGCTTTTCCTGTTCGCATTATTCGTTGCTGTCATCAATATGATTGATATGATCGTCTACCTGCTGCGCTACCAACCCTATCCCGGTCCGCAATACGGGACGCAATATGGACCGCATGGATCACCCTACGGAGCTGAAACACCTTATGACCACGCGCCAGCATGGGAGCCTAATCCTTACGCTGTTCACGCTGCCTCGCAGCAAGAAAGAACGAGAGTTATGCTGCTTTCCTTCATCCCCGGGCTGGGTCATTTCCAGCTGGGTCTCATGCAGCGCGGGTTAACCGCTATGGTTTCGTTCTTCGGGGTTGCTGTTCTCGTCTTTTTCATCACGATGATGACCAATAACAATAGCTTCGTTGCTTTTCTGCTAGCTATGCCCGTCTTGTGGTTTTACACCATGTTCGATGCACTGAAGCAGCAGGAGCGTAAGCAAGATGGCCTGCCGCTTATTGACCGCAGCCTTTTTGACGACTTTCACTTCGGCGATGATTCTGGGCGCAAGAACCGAACATTAGCAACGATTATCGCTATTTTCCCAGGTGCAGCTCACTTGTATCTCTCCATGAATAAACGGGGCATTCAATTGATGGCGATCTTCTTGTTCTCCATTTATGTGCTGGATGTGCTGCGCTTGTCCCTTTTCTTCTTTTTGATTCCGATTCTGTGGTTTTTCAGCTTCTTCGATGGCTTACAGAGTATCTCCAAGTATGAGAACGGTACACTGGTAGATAAACCTATCGTTGAAAACTGGTCAGCGTATCACCGCTCCATCGGATTCGTACTTATCCTTCTTGGAGGCTACTATGTATTCAAAGAAGTCATTGTCCAGTTCCTGTATCAGGTATTCCCCCATGCGAATTACATGTACTGGCTGAACAACTTCGGTCAAACGTTAATCGTAGCTGTGATTCTGATCGGCGGCGGCATTAAATTATTGCTGTATCGAAAAACGCGGCCTGTTCATTCTAAAGAACAGCATACGGACTCAGATCCTTCGCAGGTTTACTTAGAAATAAACGAAAAAAAGAACCCTTTTTAGGGGTTCTTTTTTTGTCGGTGTTTTTTGATTTCTTTTAAACTTGTTACACGTAAACCTTTAGGAAAATCTGCTTATAAAACACGGTAAGTGTCTTTGGCACATCCCCTCCAGCCTGATTATAACAGGTATGAAAGTCCTCTATGCAACGGTTTTTGTTTCGCGGAATGCTCCAACGGAACCACACCTCTCTGCTCACCGACAAATATAGTATGTCCGGTTTATCGAACTTTAATCATGCTTATTTAAAAAGATTAATGACCGTGGCCGGCGCCTTCCCCATGGCCATTATTTCTGGAATGATTACGGTTTTTCACCTTTTTCGACCCTGAAAGGGGCTCTTGTTGCTTTTGTCGCTGGCTGTTGCCGCTCGACTGATTCTGGGATGTATCCGTTACACCATAGGCATCTGATTTCATAGAGATCATTCCCTCCTAGTTAATCTGCAATTTATTCTTGATGATTCAATGCATCTTGATGTCTGCGATCATTCACTTGCTGCTGCTGTTGCTGCCTATTGTGGCTGTTTACAGCATCGGTTCGGAAATCTTTGTCTACATTTTGCAAATTTTTATCCCGCGTTTTTTGCTTCGTCATGAGTGAACTCCCCTCCCCATTTTAATGGTGTGTGACTCTATGGAGCGCTTGTGCGCATTCATGAATGTGACGAACATAGTCGTCCACTAGATTTTGCACAACATCACCTGTTTCATCGATGTGCATGGTGCCTTGTTGGACATCCATCAGCTCCACTTTAACCTCTCTAGCATCCACGTAGTTGACTTTAAAATCGAAATTGTAGCCCGTATGTCCACCAGCCTCAATATGAACCCTAACGGTCTGAGGATCGGCTTCATCGGCCCATACACGCGCCTGATCTGTAGGCTGCAGGGTAGTAGGCAGGACATTACTCCACTCTTGTACCAATTCCGTTTGATCAATTGTCAGCTTATCATAGCTCATAGGTAACACCTCCACATGTTTAAAATGCGGAAGCCGACCGGCTTTTATCCATGTAAAAAAACAACAACTCCCCTAAGTTGTTGCCGAAGGGGAGTTGTGTGAATCCACTGTTTATTTCACCGTCAGTTGCATAAGAATCGCCAGCATCTTAGCTGCTTCCTGGCGTGTTGCCGTATCCTGCGGCGCGAAGAAATTGCCGGACTTGCCGGAAATGATTCCAGCTCGCTGCAGAGATTTCGCAGCTTCTACTGCATAAGCAGGAACAGCCGCTTGATCGGCAAAGTCCGTCGCCTGCGTCGCCTTAGGTAGCGTATAGCCCATGAACGAAGCGAAGCGGGTAATCATAGCTGCCATCTGGCCGCGAGTAATGTTCGCCTGCGGATCGAATTCGCCTGCGCGTACGCCGCTCGTAATTCCTTTCTCAGCCGCCCATTGAACAGCTTTGGCATAGTAACTGTCGGCTTTGACATCTGCAAAGCCAGTGCCTGTATAAGCGCTTAGATCAGCATTAGCCATGCGAGCCAGAATCAACGTGAAATCGGCTCGGGTGATATCCGCTTCCGGAGCGAAAGCATCATCATCGACACCATTCAGAATGTCTCTTGCTGACAAGTACGTAATGTAATCTTTTGCGAAGCTCGAAGCTGTATCCTTGAAGTTTGCTTTCTGATAACCAACAGCGTACTTCGAGAAATGCTTAACGTTGAAGCTTAAGGTTCCTGTGGCAGAATCAAAATGGCTATTCGTTACCTTGACGATCTCACCGTTATCTGCGATGTAATAAGCTACAATAGCGTTAATATCCTCATTTGCAGCCGGTTGGTACGGAATCGCGACTTGAGCCGATCCTCCATTGAAGCTGGATACTGTTTTGCCGCCAGCAGTAATCGTAAAATCAAAGATCGGACGGTCTTTCACGGCCTCTTTAATTGCTTCTCTTGCCGCGGTGTCCATATTCTGCGTAATGTCATTCACATCTGCTTTGCGTATGGAGATGGAAACCTCACCAGTTGACGCGGCTGAGGAGATGGTGGAGACCGCTTGCTTGTCAAAAGATACTTGTCCAATGCCAGCAGCAATCTTAATTCCTGTCGTTTCGCTGTTCGCAATCTTGCTCATTGCTTCAGCAGGCAGCTTAACGTCCACTTGGTTGGATGCTGCATCTGCACTTGCTTTAATTTCAAGAACAGTCAATTTACTTGTCGATTCCGCCATATCTTTTAAGGCTTGCGTGACTTGGGCGACTGAAACATTAGCTACGGAAGTACCTTTGCTGTCTTTTTCTACAGTAGGAGTAATGGTTGCTTTATCATCGCCAGTACTAGGTGTAGTTGGTACTGTAGATGGAGACGTTGGCCCAGAAGACGCTGGAGCACCACCATTTCCTTTGTCATCCGTACTCGTAGAATATACGTCTACGTTAGCTTCCGCAGCTCCATACCCATCTGGGCTAACAGCAGTAATCACTGCGCTGCCGTATGCTACGAAAGAGACAACCCCCTCTTCATTAACCGTTGCAACAGAAGGATTAGATGATTCCCATTGTACCGTACCTGAAGTGATACCATTTCCTTGGGAATCGGATACTGTTGCAGTCAGTTTTGTTGGAACCGCACCTACCGATACAGATAAAACCGTCTTATCCAAAGTAACTTTTTGAACATTCAGCTGATAGACCGCTACGGTTCCGCCAACCTCATTAGCCACTAGCAGGAGCGGGTTGCCATTTGGACTAACAGAAGCAGGGATAAACTCAATGCCTTCAGGACCAGTGTCCGTGTTCAAGTTATCTTTAGGAGTAAATACACGGGAGTTCGTATAGTTTACAAATTTCGCATTAGCTGGATCCGTAACATCATAAGTCATAATGCCGCCAACACGCTCTAACCCAACAAAAGCCAGAACCTTGCTGCCTACTTTGCTAACTTTGATATCTTCGGGTTCAGGACCTTTTTTCGAGCTGCGATCGTCCATTGCCGTTTTACTATTGCTTGCATTGAAATTGTTAGGTAAACGCTGTGCCGTCACTTTCTCAAACTCATTGCCGCTGTCATATACTTGAGCCATTGTGTTAGCTTGCCAGATCGAGAATGAACGACCGCCATAGAGATAAATGCTGTCATGGCCCATATCGCCAGCAACCTCGACACCGTCATAAGCGGTTTTCCCCGCCAAGAAGATGGCTGCCGCCGAACCCGGTACCAAACTACCCTTCATAGCGCCAATCGTGCTTCCGTTGGTTCTGACGCCCGGCCATTCTGTAACATCCCCTTCATTGGCTGTGAAGATGTAAGGAACCCCGTCGATCGTTTGTGTAGAAATACCATCTGGCATATACATGCCGTAAAAAGGCACATTTTCAAACTTGATCGCATTGTCTTTGACTAAATCTAAGGAGTTGTTAGGAAGGCTCAAATCCTTGAAGCCCAATCCTTTTACGGACAAAAGGGTTTTGGAAGCAATGTCCACGGTTCCGATTGCATTGTTCTCTTGGAACGACACATAAGCTTTGGTGTTGTCTTCAGAAATTGCGATGTATTCCGGCTCCAAATCAAACACGGCATCCGCTTTCTGTCCTTCGCCCGTAACAGCGCCGGTTGTTGGATCCGATGCACCGCGAATGTGCACCTTATCATCAATAACGGAGACATTGTTGAATCTAACATGAGAAACCATATCATTGGTTGTATCAACAATCGTGATGCTTCCTTCCGGATCTGCTCCGCTTGTGCGCGGCTCCCCTTCATTGGCGGTTAGAATGTAACGACCATCGGAAGTCGTTTTGATCATATCGGGCTGCACACCGGCTTCATATGATTTCAGAACATTGCCATCGTAATCCATGACAAGGATTTTCCCTGGCTTCTTAGAATCCTGCTCTTGAACAGATAAGGAAACGCGTTTGGTCTTCGTATTGACATCTACACTGGTCAGGTCTCCATATAAGAAACCATCCTTCTCAACCAGATCTTTCATCGTGACTGTTTTCTCTTTGACCAAACCTTGCACAAGGTCTAAACGCACGATTTCCAAACTAGGTGGATTACCTGAACCATTTACCAAATAAAATTTATTGTTATCTTTGTTGTACTTAACAATTTCCGCTACACCGCCGTCTTTATTCGTAACGCCTACGGCAAATTGTCCAACTTTGGAGATGCTCAAAGCGTCATTGACAGCTTGTGGAGCCATGACCGTTAAGGATAGGTTCTGACCGTACTGTGCAAGCAAGCTATCTGTTACTTTTACGTAAACGTTAGTTGTGACAGAGGTTCCTTGTGCAGGCGCACCATACACTTCCCCTGTGGCCGAATTGATCGATAAGCCGTTTGGAAGACCCGTAGCTGAGAACGTGTACGGTGGTCTCCCGCCATAAACGCTCATCGTTACGGAGTAGGCCATTTGTTCATAAGCATTTGGCAAACTTGTGTTCGTATAGCCTAAAGGAAGAAACCATTCCCCATAAGCCCCGTATTTCGGACCTTTCAAAGCTCTATCTTGGTCCGTTGTTGCGGAACCAGTGATATCAAATTGTGCGAAGTCAGCTTTGTTATTATCTGTATCTGCTAATGCTTTGCGACGAATGGACTTCTGTTTCGACGTACCTTCCGTGGATCCCTTCGGATAGTCAAACTCATAGCCATCTATATCCGTCTGAATATCCGTATTGTCGCCATCATTGCTTCCCGTCCCCACCATATCTACATAACCGGCAGGCTTTGGATTATTGGCAAAGGGATTTTTATTCGCAACTTCGAGCTTTGTCTGATTGCTCATAAGCGCAACCTTCAAACCTTTGTTATTGATCCAGCGTCCTGTCCATAACTGGTCATATGTAGATGACAAATTAAATTTAGGAGACCCTGAACCTGTAGCTTGTCCAAGAACAAGGAATGAGGATTTGGCTTTAATCGTTCCTACTAGGTCTAGCTTCTGCCAATCACCTGTAGGGCCTGTCTTAGCCGACGATCCGCGATCCGCGTATTGCAAGGACCACCCGTTGAGGATGACGTCGTGATCTGTAGGATTGTATAACTCAATAAAACCATGGGATGAGGCTGTATTGCTAGCATCTGTCGTTAATCCCCCGCCATAAACTTGGTTAATAAACACGTGCGGCACATTTACATCATAAGTACCGTTCGCTTGATACGGAGTCCCCGGGATTACAATAGCGTCTGCAGCTGCTGTTGAAACAATGGAGCCAAACGAAGATACACTTACAGCCGCCGATAACAGAACGGGCATTAATCTCTTCCTGACAGTCTTCAACTGTTGCTCACTCTCCTTAGCATGGAATATCCTGTCTATTATAAAAAATGGGAATCATGCTAAATACACACTTTGTGTTAATTTATTTTTAATTATTTGTAAATTGCTTCGTAAAAAAGAAATAACAAAAAAAGCCACACGATTCATTCAGAATCGCATGACTTTTTGGTTGGGGTATTACCATGGTTACGGAGAGGGTGGGATTCGAACCCACGGAGGCTTGCACCTCGGCGGTTTTCAAGACCGCTGCCTTAAACCACTCGACCACCTCTCCACGATAGCTGTCTCCTCTAGAGGAGACAACCTTGTGCAGTGACAAAAAGCATTGTATCACATAACCTTGCAAAGAAGCAAGTGCTATTTTTTCGTAATGACTTTTACGTTGTTCATGTACGGAACAAGAACCTCAGGCACGATAATTGAACCGTCCGCCTGTTGGTAATTTTCAAGAATTGCCGCCACCGTACGTCCAAGAGCTAGTCCTGAACCATTCAATGTATGTACAAATTCCGGTTTCGCCTTAGAGTCTCTACGGAAGCGAATGTTCGCTCTGCGCGCTTGGAAGTCTTCGAAGTTACTGCAGGAAGAGATCTCGCGGTACGCGCCGCTATTTGGAAGCCAAACTTCCAAGTCATACGTCTTCGCTGATGTGAAGCCGATATCACCTGTGCACAGGGATAGCACACGGTATGGCAGTTTCAACAGCTGTAGAACGCGCTCAGCATGCCCTGTGAGCTTCTCCAGCTCATCATAGGAGTCTTCGGGCTTCACTAGCTTAACCAGCTCAATTTTGTTGAATTGGTGCTGTCTGATCAAGCCGCGTGTGTCTCGTCCAGCGGAACCGGCCTCCGAGCGGAAGCAAGCGCTGAATGCAACAAAATTAACAGGCAGCTGCTCTGTCGTCAAAATATCTTCCCGATGATAATTCGTAACCGGTACTTCTGCCGTTGGAATTAGGAAATATTCCGAATTCTCAACTTTGAAGACATCTTCCTCAAACTTCGGAAGTTGACCTGTACCTGTTAAGCTATCGCGGTTAACGATATATGGCGGCAGCATTTCTTCATAACCATGCTCATCGCTGTGCAGGTCCATCATGAAGTTGATCAATGCGCGCTCTAATCTTGCGCCAAGCCCTTTGTAAAACACAAAACGGGAACCTGTTACCTTCGCCGCCGCTTCGAAATCCAGAATGCCCAGCTCTTGCGCCACTTCCCAGTGCGGCTTCACTTCAAAATCGAACTGCGGAATCTCGCCAACGCGGCGCATCTCCACATTCTCTTCTTCCGAGCGGCCCACAGGGACGCTAGGATGAGGCATATTCGGGATGGAGAGGAGAACTTGCTGTAAGGATTCGTCCAATACGCGAATCTCGTCGTCCAACTCTTTGATGCGGTCTCCGACAACCTTCATTTCCTGAATCAGTTCATCGGCGTTCTCGCCGGATCTTTTACGCCCAGCCACCTCTTGAGAAACGGTGTTGCGGCGATTCTTGAGCTGCTCTGTTTCTTGAAGAAGCTCTCTACGTTTTAAATCTAATGCTGTAAAACCGTTCAGCTCTTCAATCTGCTTTCCACGGTTTTGCATGGCTGCTTGCACGGCAGCCAAATCGTTTCGAAGTAACTTTACATCAAACAAGGAGATTCCTCCGTTAGCGCAAAATGGTTGTATATGGAAGCAAGCACCCTTACCGAAGTATCCGGTGATATCAAGGTGCTTGTACCATCAATTATGCTTGACTTTGTTTTACCATATCTAAGAAATAGCTGTGCAGACGGAAATCGTCTGTCAGCTCAGGGTGGAACGATGCCGCAAGGAGGTGTCCTTGCTGCGCCGCAACGATCTGGCCGTCATACGTAGCCAGAACTTCCACACCCGGGCCCACTTTCTCAATCAGTGGAGCACGGATGAAAACTGCGCGAACATTCTCGTCGATGCCTTTGATCGGCAGATCCGTCTCAAAGCTCTCGCGCTGACGTCCGAACGCGTTGCGAGCCACCGTAATATCCATTAGCTCAAGGTGAGCTTCCGGCTGTCCGGTGATCTCTTTCGCGATAACAATCAACCCTGCGCAAGTGCCGAAGATCGGCTTTCCTGCCGCAGAAAATTCTCTTAGCGCATCGATGAAACCATAGGTGCGCATAAGCTTACCAATTGTCGTACTTTCTCCGCCTGGCAGAATGATGCCGTCAAGCTCAGCTAGTTGCTCTGTACGCTTTACTACAACGCCCTCGGCGCCTGCCTTCTCGATGCCACGTATATGCTCTGCTACCGCGCCCTGAAGCGCGAGAACCCCAATTTTCGTCATTACCAGCCGCGCTCCTGCATACGCTCGGAAGCTTGCAGCTTGGAGATTTCGATTCCCTTCATAGGGCTGCCTAGGTTTTTGGAGATTTCTGCAATCAATTTAAAGTCTGTATAGTGTGTTACAGCTTCTACAATCGCTTTTGCGAATTTCTCTGGGTTGTCCGATTTGAAGATACCGGAACCTACGAATACCCCATCGGAACCCAAGTGCATCATTAGAGCAGCATCCGCCGGAGTCGCTACACCGCCTGCAGCGAAGTTAACAACTGGCAATTTGCCTGTTTCATGTACTTGCAGCATCAGTTCATAAGGAGCTCCAAGTGTTTTTGCTTCAAACATCAACTCATCCTTGGACATGCCTTGAACTTTGCGAATTTGACCTTGAATCATGCGCATGTGACGAACAGCTTCAACAATGTTCCCTGTTCCTGGCTCACCTTTGGTACGAAGCATCGAAGCTCCTTCTCCAATACGGCGCAAAGCTTCGCCTAGATCACGGCAGCCACACACGAAAGGAACCGTGAAATCACGCTTGTTGATGTGATACACTTCATCCGCAGGTGTCAAAACTTCACTCTCATCGATATAGTCAACGCCCAGAGATTCCAGGACTTTTGCTTCTACAAAGTGACCAATTCTTGCTTTCGCCATAACCGGAATGGATACGACTTTCATAACGTCTTCAACGATAGTTGGATCAGCCATGCGGGATACTCCGCCAGCTGCACGAATGTCAGCAGGTACGCGCTCTAGCGCCATAACAGCGGAGGCACCAGCTGCTTCTGCGATCTTTGCTTGCTCGGCGTTCATAACGTCCATAATTACGCCGCCTTTTTGCATTTCGGCCATACCTGTTTTAACGCGGGATGTTCCTGTTTCCATTCTTTATTTCCTCCTATACCTTCGTACGAATTTATACAGTTTCCTACACGATTCGATAGTAAACTTCTAAACAATTATTTTACATGAAGGAGGGGCATTATACAACCCATTATCTGGTCTAGGAACCGCCCTTGATCCCTTTAAACATGTCGCCAAAGAAGTTTTTGATGGAGCGGAACAACAGCCGGATCCAACTTCCTTTTTCGACATCTTCATTGGCAATTAGATCTGCCGTTTTCTCTTGTCCATTGTAGCTAACTTTCACTTTACCGAGCGTATCGCCTTTCGCAATTGGAGCTACCAATTTGCTTTCTTCGAGCGGCTCCGCCGTGATTTTAAAATCAGTATCCTTCGCGCCCTTTTTCGTAACGAAAGTTAGACCTGTTTTAGTTACTAGAGGCACTTGCGTTTGAACGCCTTTCTTAATGTTTACGATTTTCAAAGAATCTATTTCTTGTTTCGCATTTAGGAAAGGTTTAATCTCGAAATTATTAAAGCCATAATCAAGCAGCTTCCTTGTTTCATTAAAACGCTCAGGTTCTGTTTTCGTTCCCATCACAACCGTGATAAGACGCATGCCGTTTCTTTCGGCAGTTCCTGTAAAGCAATAACCAGCGTCATCTGTGGAACCTGTTTTCAAACCGTCCAGACCTGTATACGCATATTTTTTAAAATTAGCATTGGTCGAATTGCCTTCCAGCATCCAGTTCCAATTGATCATAGGCGTTTTATCGGTTGGTCTCAGCTTTAACGAAGGAATTTTCGTGAATTCGAGAACTTCCTTGTGATCCTTGAGGATGTTGTAGGCAAGAATAGCTGCGTCCCGCGCTGTCATTTTCGTTTCGCCTTCAATGGATTGTGGAGGATTCTTCAAATCGGCACGAGAAAGACCTGTAGCGCTGATAAAATGAGCCTGGTCGGACATGCCTAATTGCTTAGCCTTCTCATTCATCATTTTCGCGAAATTTTCCTCTGATCCCCCACCCAGAAGTTCAGCGAAAGCTACAGAGGCATCATTGGCGGAATAGATGGACATCGCACTGAACATATCTTTGAAAGATAACGTTTCATTCTCTGCGATCAACTGGCCGGAACCAATGACATCAGCTGCATTCTTCGAAGCCGTGACTTGGGAGTCCCACTTGAATTTACCTTCTTTGATACTTTCCATCGCTAAGTACTCTGTCATCATCTTCGCCATACTCGCGGGTGGAAGCGCCTCATCAGCATTCATTTCATAAAGAACAGCACCTGTGCTTGCTTCCATAATAATTGCCGATTTGGCATTGACCTTCAACTCGCCCCCTGTAGGTGCAGTAGTCGTCGTAGGAGCTGTTGTTGCGGCTGGTGTTTTGGTATCTGCGGCGAACGCCGGTTGTATATGTAAAAGTACGGATTGAGCGATTAAACTAACACCTAACACCAAAGCAATTTTTTTCCTTGTAAAACTAAAAAATCTCACAACTTCACTCTCCCTAGTAATTTTTATAACATTTTATATTGTAACACACCCTATTAGACAAAAAAAAGAAGACACAGGTTCAAATCCTGCGCCTCCAATTATAGCCAAATTGTTACAATTATAAGGAGTAGTTAGGAGCTTCTTTCGTAATTTGAATATCATGAGGGTGGCTTTCCTTCAATCCAGCCCCTGTAATCCGTATAAATTGCGTATCATGGATCAATTCTTGAATGTTTTTTGCTCCGCAATAACCCATGCCGGAACGGAGACCGCCAACAAGTTGATATACCGTATCAGCTAATGGCCCTTTATACGCTACTCGTCCCTCAATACCCTCAGGAACAAGTTTGCTCTCGTTCTCTTGGAAGTAACGGTCTTTACTGCCTTCCTTCATGGCACCTAAAGAACCCATCCCGCGGTAAACTTTAAACTTACGTCCTTGGAAAATCTCAGACTCTCCAGGGCTTTCATCTGTCCCGGCAAAAAGACTACCAATCATCACCGCACTCGCCCCTGCCGCAATCGCTTTGACCACATCACCGGAGTACTTAATACCGCCATCGGCGATAACGGGAACACCGAATTCAGCAGCCGCTTGCGCGCAATCATAGATAGCTGTAATTTGCGGAACGCCGATTCCTGCAATGACGCGAGTCGTACAGATCGATCCCGGTCCAATCCCAACCTTCACCATAGATGCCCCAGCTTTGATAAGATCACGTGTACCGTCACCTGTCGCTACATTCCCTGCAATGATAGGAAGATCTGGATATTGAGCTCTTATCTTCTTGACAGTTTCAGCAATGTTAATGTGATGGCCATGTGCTGAGTCTACTACGATTACGTCAATGCCTGCTTTAACAAGCGCAGCGGCTCTTTCCATAACATCCTTAGAAACGCCTACAGCTGCCCCTACAAGTAAACGACCTTGTGCATCCTTCGCAGAATTAGGGAATTGAATCGCCTTCTCGATATCTTTAATCGTGATTAATCCCTTCAGACCGAAATTATCATCGACCAAAGGAAGCTTTTCAATTTTATGCTTTTGAAGAATGCCTTCCGCTTGTTGCAGCGTAGTTCCCACTGGAGCTGTAACAAGGCCTTCTTTCGTCATTACTTCTTTAATTTTAATGGAGTAATCATGAACAAAACGCAAGTCGCGATTCGTCAAAATCCCAACAAGCTTGTTCGTTTCATCTACGATCGGCACGCCTGATATCCGGTACTTCGCCATTAGCTCTTCTGCGTCATAAACATGGTGTTCTGGCGTTAAGGAGAATGGGTTTGTAATAACCCCGCTCTCTGAGCGCTTAACACGGTCTACATGCTCAGCTTGCAGCTCGATAGGCATATTCTTATGGATAATTCCAATACCGCCTTCTCTGGCCATTGCAATCGCTAGGGCAGATTCCGTAACAGTATCCATCGCAGAGCTGATGAACGGGATAGTCAATTTCACATGAGGAGCAAGAACTGTTGAAACGTCGATCTCCTTACCGAACACTTCAGACTTCCTTGGCACCAACAGCACATCATCAAACGTTAAACCTTCTTTACCAAACTTGTCTTCCCTCACAACACATATTCCTCCTTAGATCTTTTCTCTTCAAAAACTTCGACATAAGCATCCTGCTCACCGTATATGATTGCAATCTTAACAAAAGCCCATTTTTCGTGTCAAGGAAAAGGACCCCTCCAGAGATCGACAGCCATCCGAATAAGAACATTCGGTTAACGATAGGAATATGTGCTGTTCGAATTCCATAACAAAAACTGTTCCACACCCTGTTCCCTAGCCGCTTTAATTTGCTCTTTCACATCTACATTCCCGTATTTCTTATGAGGTTTCACCCAAGTTGCTGTAAAATCTTGATACCATGGTCTGATTTCCGCCGTTGGTGCACTTACTCGCATCAGGTTTGAGTTTTTCCCATTCGCATCGCTAATGGCTTTGTGAATCACCGCGTAGGGTTGCAGATCGGGATACTTAATACCGTACATTCCATTCGAATAATGGGAAGGGTATAACATTGGCGAGATATAGTGAACCTGCTTGCTAATCATTGACCAGTCCTGCCCTATGCCCATGTCATTGTCCGAGGAGGTTGTTAAACCAAATACGTCAGCGGATACATAAACCTCGTTCCCCAGACGCTCCTTCGCCTTACTGAGAAAAGACTCAATGACCTGTGCTTTTGTCCATTTCCTTGGGTTATCGAATTTGACCTCCGCGTCAACCCGTTTGCTGTTTTCGGGGAATCGCACATAGTCGAATTGAACCTCGTCAAACCCTAGCTGGGCTGCTTCCTCGGCAATTTGAAGATTATACTCCCACACTTCTTCCTTGTATGGGTCCACCCAAGCTATTCCTTTATTATCCTGCCAAACGCCGCCTTGATAAGTCTTCATCGCATAATTGCTTTTCTTCTTACTCAAATAGGGGTCTTTAAAAACAACAACACGCGCTATCGTATATATATGCTTGTCCTTTAATCTCTTCAGCGTCCCTTTCAAATCGCGAATGATAACATGGCTATTGGCTCCTATCTCATTCACCATAGGTACGGCCGAGGTGTATGTAACTTGCCCGGAATCGTTCTTCACATCAATCACCATGGCGTTTAAATCGGTTTGATCCACCAAATCAATCAGTTGCTCCAGTTTATTGCCTACCGCAGACCAGGCCGATACATAAATCCCTTTGACGACCTGCTTAGCGGGCATCTGGCGCTGAGCGGATACCTTTACTGGAGGTGCTGCTTGTTTGGATGCTGCTTCTAGTTTAGGTGCAGGTCCTGTATCAGCTGAATGCTTTAAGGATTGGAGCGGAGCCAGTTCCTCTTTCACGGCGTCCATCTTCACCGAGCACCCCTGTAAAACCCAAAGACAAGTTAATAAAATCCCCACCCGTTTGCTCACAAAAAATGCTTTCATACTAATCCCTCCTTATAGGGCTAGTATGGTTTTTTACGCTATTTTGTACTGATGTAAAAAAAAGAGTCTCCTTGGAATTTCTTCCAAAAAGACTCTTTCATTGTGCTTGGCAACGTTCTACTCTCCCAGAACCCTGCGGTTCAAGTACCATCGACGCTGGAGGGCTTAACGGTCGTGT
>NZ_JBYTCO010000018.1:0-74912 GCF_058790355.1 Paenibacillus sp. FW101-FHT12H11
CAAACTCTCCATAATAGAAAAGCTGAATAGCTCATTGACTTGCTAGCGAGATTTTACAATCTCATTTATAGTCGATTGCTCGACTGTGCTTACTCACTCGTTGTTCAGTTTTCAAAGATCAAGAACCCTTGTCCTATTCGCTCTCTCTCGAAAGCCGGAAATTCAATATACCATACTGAGTTTTTGTTTGCAACTTATTTTTTAAGTTGTTTTTCAACCATTTGCTCGTTGTCCTCAGCGGCAACTTTTATAAGATACCACAGACGCCACAGACAATGCAAGTACTTTCGACAAAAAATTTCGAGGCACCTTACGATGCCCCGAAATGGTCTTCCTTACTCTCCTTGACGCTCACGCATAAGCGGGAACAACAAGACATCGCGAATAGACGGGGCATTGGTCAATAGCATAACCAAACGGTCGATTCCTATTCCTAAACCACCTGTTGGCGGCATTCCATATTCCAATGCACGGATGAAGTCCTCATCCATTTCATGAGCTTCATCATTCCCCTGCTCCTTCTCACGAAGCTGAGCCTCGAAACGCTCCCTTTGATCGATAGGATCGTTAAGCTCAGTAAATGCATTCGCATGCTCACGAGCTACGATAAAGAGCTCGAAGCGATCCGTGAAACGCGGATCTTCCGGGTTCTTTTTGGCAAGCGGTGAAATTTCTAGAGGATGTCCATAAATAAAGGTCGGCTGGATCAGCGTCTCTTCTACAAACGTCTCAAAGAATTGGTTCAAAATATGACCAAATGTCATATGCGGCTCCACCGGCACATTATGCTCTTTGGCTAAGCGATGCGCTTCCTCGTTCGTCATTTGAACGCCGAAGTCTACACCTTTCACTTCTTTAACCGCATCAACCATGGAGATACGTCTCCAGCCAACAGCTAGATCAACCACGTGATCTCCATAAGGAATTGAAGTCGTACCAAGAACCTCTTGAGCGATATGCGCAATAAGCTCCTCAGTCAGCTTCATTATGTCTTTGTAGTCAGCATAGGCTTCGTACAACTCAATCATCGTAAATTCTGGATTATGGCGCGTGGAGATACCTTCGTTCCGGTATACACGACCAATTTCGTAAACTTTCTCTAGTCCGCCAACAATTAGACGTTTCAAGTGAAGCTCAATGGCAATACGCATATGTAGCTGCATATCCAAAGCATTATGATGCGTATTAAACGGACGAGCCGAAGCCCCGCCTGCAACCGAATGAAGCGTCGGTGTTTCCACTTCTAAATAACCCAGCGAATCCAGGTAACGGCGCATCGACTGAATAATACGGGAACGCAGAATAAATGTCTGTTGAACATCTTGATTCATAATCAAATCAACATAGCGTTGACGATAACGCAATTCTACGTCGCTAAGACCATGGAATTTGTCCGGAAGCGGAAGTAAGGACTTGGTCAATACCTCAAGAGACTTAACCTTGATGGAGGTTTCTCCGGTTTTCGTTTTAAAAACAACACCTTGAACGCCAACCATGTCGCCCAGATCCAAAAGATCAAAGGCTTTGTACTTGTTCGCATCCAACGCATCTTCCCGTACGTAGATTTGAATTTTCCCTGTAATGTCTTGGATATGAGCGAAACTTGCTTTACCCATGCCTCTTTTTTGCATAATACGTCCTGCAATACTAACCTCGTGGATCTCTTCGTCCAGCTCTTCCTTTGTTTTGTCCTGGTAAGCTGTCAAGATCTCTTGCGTTGTATGCGTTCTAACGTATTTGCTGCCGAAAGGGTCTACGCCCAGACCGCGAAGCTCGTCCAATTTGTTACGGCGAATGACGAGCAATTCGTTCAATTCCACTTCCTGGCTCATGTTTTCATCTCCTACATATTTTAGTAAAGGGTGCTAAAACCGGAAAAAAGCTTCCGTAAGGAAGCTTTCCAGACAATTTGCCTATGCTAAGCAAAGGTAAACTGCAACGGGGCTGCGGCTGCACGCTACTTTTTAATATCAACAATTTGATACTGAATGACGCCAGCTGGAACGTTAACATCAACGGTTGCGCCCTTTTGCTTGCCAAGAATTGCTTTGCCCACCGGGCTTTCATTGGAAATCTTATTCTGTAGCGGATCAGACTCCGCAGTACCTACAATATTGTACTCAACCAAATCACCGAATTCCAAATCCTTCAGTGTAACGATGGATCCTACACTTACCGTGTTGATATCCACATCGTCGTTATTAATAATCCGCGCATTGCGCAGCATTTTTTCTAAAGTGATAATTCTGCCTTCGATAAAGGCTTGCTCGTTCTTCGCATCTTCGTACTCCGAGTTCTCACTGATATCGCCATACCCGATGGCAACCTTGATTCTCTCCGCGACTTCGCGGCGCTTCACGGATTTAAGATGCTCAAGCTCGTCCTCGAGCCTTCTCAAACCTTCTGGTGTAAGAATGACCTCTTTTTCAGCCATTACCAACTGATCTCCCGTCATGTGAAAGATTTTCATATCGTTGAATCGATGCTTCCTGCTAGGAGTTAGGTCTTTATAGAGCTGATTCAAGTAGTATGAATTCACGGTTATAAAATTAGGAACTTACTCGTTTGTCTTTCAATATATGCAGGAACACATTAATATTGACTGATTATATTGCAACCGTTTCAAAATGTCAATCTCAACCATAGCTGCATGATTTAATGCAGTACGGGAGATTCTTCTTGGCTGGATGACGACGATTGCGCAGCAAGGTGCTCAACGTATTCATTCAGTGTCCGAACCATTTCATCACGCTTCAACATCTCCATAATGGCGTCCTTCACACGAGCTGCTCCTGTTAATCCTTTGAGGTACCAAGCCATATGTTTACGCATCTCTTTGACGGCAACGTGCTCGCCTTTGAGTGCTATGAGCCGGTCCATGTGCAGGATGGCGATGCGGATTTTCTCTTCCGGTGTTGGTTCCGGAGGTAACTCCCCATTAGCAAGATATTGAACCGTGCGGTAGAGCATCCACGGATTGCCTAATGCACCACGGCCGATCATGACGCCGTCCACACCCGTTTGGTCCAACATGCGTTTGGCATCCTCAGGCGTAACTACATCACCATTACCAATAACCGGTATCGACAAAGCTTGCTTCACATCTCGGATAATGTTCCAATCCGCTTTACCTGTGTAGAGCTGCTCGCGCGTACGACCGTGGACGCTAACTGCGCTGCCGCCGCCTCTTTCGACAGCTTTTGCATTTTCGACAGCATAGATGTGATCAGAATCCCAGCCGATCCGCATTTTGACGGTAACAGGTTTGTTTACTGCCTTTACGACGGTTTCGATCATTTGTTCAATTTTATCCGGTTGAAGCAACCAACGTGCGCCAGCATCACATTTGGTGATTTTGGGCACCGGGCAGCCCATATTGATATCAATAATATCTGCATTGGTATGCTGATCAACGATTTTGGCCGCTTGCACGAGTGTTTCCGTGTCGCCGCCGAAGATTTGTAAGCTGAGCGGTTTCTCCCGGTCATCTACATATAACATTTCCATAGAACGGGTGTTCCCGTGTACAATAGCCTTATCACTTACCATCTCCGCACATACCAGCCCTGTGCCAAACTCTTTGGCAATCAGACGGAATGCAGGATTACAAACGCCCGCCATCGGGGCAAGCACAACTTTATTGGGAGCTTCGACATTACCTATTTTCAGCACCGAAGATTCCACCTCTCTTATCTCGCAACCACTGCGACTAACTCGTCCGGCTCGATACCAAGCACCTGCGAGATCTTATTAATGATTTTCGTATCCGGTTTACGTGTTCCTCTTTCAATTGCACCCAAAATGGCGATCGATACGCCGAGCAAATCAGCTAATTCATTCTGGGTATATCCTTTCAATTTACGAAAAGCGCGTATGCGCTGAGCTACTGAGCTTTTTTCCATAACACAACGCCTTCCTTTCCTTCCAGTTTCTCCAGATTCGCGGAGATGAATTCAAATGCAGCATCTTGCCGCTCGTAGAGAACCTCTGAGAGAGGGACTAATACAAAAGCCCGCTCATGCATCCGCGGATGCGGAATGATCAAGTCGGGGGTCGTAAGCTGCTCGTCGCCGTACAGAAGCAAATCCAAATCGATCGTTCTTGGACCCCAGCGCACATCGCGCTTTCTCCCCAAACGATTCTCAATGGCCAGCAATTTGAATAACAAATCTTCAGCAGGAATAACCGTTTGTATCTGAACGACCATATTAAGAAAAGCAGACTGGTCTACATAACCGACCGGCTCGGTTTCGTAAATACTGGACAAGCCAGTCACGACAATACCCGACTCCTGGTTCAGCGCTGTAATCGCATCCTGCAAATATTGTTCGCGATCATTGATATTGGATCCTAATGCGACATAAGCTGCAATGCTGCGTTCTTGTTCTTCGGCTGTCATGTCGTTGCCCGCTTTCGGTTAATCTCTACAGTTACGCCATCAAAAATTACGGCAAAGGGCGGATGCGGCTTAATAACGCGAACCGTCACTTCATTGATACTAGTATAAGTATGAAGAAGCATTGATGCAATGTTTTCCGCTAAAGCTTCAATTAATTGGAAAGTGCGTCCTTCGACAATTTCTTTCACTTTGAAAAAAACCTCGCCATAATTCACCGTATCTTCGAGATGATCCGACTGTCCGGGTTTATGAAGCGGAAGCATCAGCTCGACATCTACATAAAAGCGCTGGCCCAATTTATTTTCTTCCGGAAAAACACCGTGATTACCAAAAAACTGCATGCGGGACAGCGTGATTTTGTCCATTGTTATGACCTCCTTCATTATGAGCGAATAATGGCATCCGTCATGACGGCGGCCCGCTTGGTTGCTAATACATCATGCACGCGAACAATCCCGCAGCCCTGTGCGATCCCCAGCACGACGGTTGAAAGCGAACCTTCCAACCGCTCGGCCGGAGGCAGATTCAGCGTCATCCCGATTACGCTTTTACGCGATGTACCCAGGAGAACCGGATACCCAAGATCAACAAGAGGGCGCAATTGGTTCATAAGCTGCAAGTTCTGTTCGTAAGATTTCGCAAAACCGATGCCGGGGTCCAAAATAATCCGTTCGTCACGAACCCCCGCGTCTCGTGCTTGACTCACATATTGCTGAAGATCACTCAGCACCTCTGGCAGAAAATCCTTATATTCCGCGTTCATTCGGTTATGGGTAATAATGAAGGGACAGTCGCAGTTCGCCGCTATGTCAGCCATACGAGGGTCCGCCTGCCCACCCCATACATCATTGATGATGTGCGCCCCTGCCGCCAAAGCTTGCTTAGCGACCTCTGCTTTATACGTATCTATAGAAATAGGAACGTTAATTTCGCGACTTAACGCTTCAATAACTGAGATTACCCGGCGAAGCTCTTCCTCCTCGGTCACCTCCGCAGATCCCGGACGGGTGGACTCGCCTCCAATATCAATGATATCTGCGCCATCCTCAACCATTTGCCGAGCTCTGCGTATGGCATCTTCTACGGTGACATAGGAGCCGCCATCCGAAAAGGAGTCCGGCGTTACGTTCAATATGCCCATGATGATCGTTCGATCACCGATGGGCAGTTCGTGTCCTTTACAGGATAACACTTTCATCTGCTGTTCACTTCCTGTATGTTTATCAATTTATCAATATTCGTTATATGTCCGAATCAGCTCACGGGTTATGGGACCCACTGTTCCTGTACCCACTGAGATTTTTTGACCGCTTGGTGTATATAAAGTTGTGACCGGCACGATTTCTTGAATGGAATTGACCAAAAACACCTCATCGGCCTCCGTCAAATCTTCCCATCGATATAATCCATCTTCTACAGGAATCTGCCCAAGCTGGGCAATTCGCAGTATATGCGCTCTCGTTATTCCAGCCAAAATGCCCGTATCCAGCGAAGGCGTGTAGCAAGTCCCGTCCTTAATGAAAAAAATGTTGCTGACAATGCCCTCAGCCACATAACCCTCTTCGCTCATCATCAGACCCTCTGCGCCTGTGGCCCAGGGGTATTGGCCTAGCTCTCTTTTAGCCAAAATATTGTTCATATAGTGAAAGGACTTGAATCGGTACAAGCCCTCCGGTGTATTTCTAGGCAGCTTCAGCAGCTGTAAAGCTTTGCCCTCTTCATAAGTTTTCGCATCCCTCGGCGGGAGCGCCTTGATATAGACAATCTCGGTAGGCTGACCGTAGTCCCCAGAAGGAAGACCAAGCGCTTCTACTCCAGCAGAAACGGAAAAACGAATATAAGCATCCTGAAGCTCGTTCGCAGTTAGCAGTTCATCAATTAAATTCTGCACGCGCTCAAGATCAGGCTCATACGCAATCCCCAGTTCCTTACACCCCTCAGCAAGACGATTCATGTGCTCAGCAAGGAGAAAAGGAACTTTGTTATAAGTACGGAAGGTCTCAAAGAGACCTAATCCGTAAAGAAAACCGTGATCATAAACCGAGACCACGGCTTGTTGTTCATCCATAAGTTTGCCATTGATGCTAATAATCATAAATTAAGCTCCCGCTTTAGCCGTGCGGCGTAGAAAATTGCGCAGCATTTGGTGGCCGTGCTCCGTGATAATGGATTCGGGATGAAATTGAACGCCCTCAATCGGATATTCCTTATGACGCAGCGCCATGATTTCACCTTCAGCCGTACGCGCACTGACTTCCAAGCATTCAGGCAGCGTCTCCGCTTTGACAATCAAAGAATGGTAACGCGTCGCGATGAAAGGAGATGGTAACCCTTCGAACAACGTTTGGCCATCATGGAAAATTTCTGAGGTTTTGCCGTGCATTAAGCGCTCAGCGCGAATGACGTCGCCGCCAAAAGCTTGTCCGATAGACTGATGTCCCAGACAAACGCCGAACATGGGGATTTTACCCTTGAAATGGTCAATCAGTGATAGGCTAATACCGGCTTCATTCGGCGTGCAAGGCCCCGGAGATATTAAGATATGGTCGGGCGCCAAGGCCTCCACACCTGCTAAATCAATTTCGTCATTGCGACGAACGATGACTTCTTCCCCAATCTCCCCCAAGTATTGGACGAGGTTGTACGTAAACGAATCATAATTATCAATCACTAAAATCATTCTAAGCTCCCCTTTCGTCAGCCCTGCTCAGGCTTAAGCTCGGCTCATGCTCCGCTCGCTATATTCCATTGCTTTCCACATCGCTTTGGCTTTGTTCAAAGATTCGATATACTCGCGCTCGGGAATTGAATCGATGACGATCCCCGCCCCCGCTTGAATATGCCCCATACCTTCTGCCGCCACCAGCGTGCGTATAATAATATTAAATTCCATATTGCCATTATAGTCAATCCATCCCATAGAACCCGTGTACGGGCCGCGGCGGACCGGTTCCAGCTCTTCAATGATTTCCATCGTCCGAATCTTCGGGGCGCCTGTGATTGTTCCTCCCGGGAACGTAGCCGCAATGACATCGTACGCATCCTTGCCTTCCGCCAGCTCGCCAACTACTTCGGAGACGATGTGCATGACATGGGAATAGTACTCGATGACCATAAAATCTTTGACGCGGACGGAGCCGTACTTGGAGATGCGTCCGAGGTCGTTGCGCTCGAGATCGACCAGCATGACGTGCTCGGCGCGCTCTTTTTCGTTGTCGATGAGCTCGCCGGCCAGGCGCAGGTCATCCTGCTCGTCTTTGCCGCGCGGGCGCGTGCCAGCGATAGGACGCGTCCGCAGGACGCCGTCCTCCAGCTGCACGAGCAGCTCCGGCGAGCCGGAGACGAGGGCGAAGCCTGCGAAACGCAGCAAGCCCATGTAAGGCGAGGGATTGACGATGCGCAGCGCCTCGTAGATCTCTTCCGGCGTCGTATTCAAGCGCCGGCTCTGTCTCACCGACAAGTTGACTTGGAACACGTCACCTTGCGAGATGTAGGCTTGGATGCGCTGCACCGCCGCCATGTAGTCGGCTTTGCCGAACGCAGGCTGGATGCCTGCGATGCTTTCTACATCGATGTGCAGCTGCTCGCGCGCGATCGATGCCCCTTCCGGGCCGCTGTGCGGCGAGCCCGCTGCGCTGGTAGCGCAGATGCTCTGCCAGCGACGAAGCATGGCATCTGCCTGCGCTTGCGCCTGTGCGTAAAGCAGCTGCAGATATGCGTCATCCGCAGCCAGGTCCGGCTGCACGGGCGTGTGGACCGTGAGGTATAGGCTCTTCTCAAGGTGATCCACAGCCCATACTTGATCATACATAGCAAAGCAGTAGTCCGGGATTGGCAGATCATCCGCCGCTTGGGTCGGTAACTTCTCGATGGTACGAATCACATCGTAGCTCCAGTATCCGACACATCCGCCTAAGAATTTAGGCCCGCCTTCTACTTTGGGACTATGATGGGAAGACATCCATTGTTTCACGATCGAAAGCGGCTCGCCTTTCATGCGGGTTACACGACCGGACGAGGTTATTTCAGCCTCCAACCCTTTTCCTTGTATCGTCGAAAATGGTTGTAACCCGAGGAACGTGTAGCGCCCGCCCTTCCCGCTCTCCAGTACAAAAGAATCCGGCGCCGCTTCCTTCCAAGCTGATTCCCAGGAGACGATACGATCTTCGCTCAGCTCGAGCTTAACGACGTAAGGCAGCATGGTATACGCGGAGGACCAACTACGCCACTGCTCTAGGGTTGTTATTATCATGATTGCCCCTCCTTCCAATAATATCCGAAGATTAGTTGTCCATTAGTATACTCCAACCTATTACAGAAAAAAAGCCCCAGCTGCAAGAGCTGAGGCTTACTTAATTGAATGAAGGTCAACTTTATTGCTCTTCGAATTGGTAAAGTGGCGTAGACAAGTAACGCTCACCGTTACTTGGTACGATCGCTACGACACGTTTGCCAGCTCCAAGTTCTTTGGCCACTTTCAAAGCCGCGTAAATCGCTGCGCCTGAGGAAATACCGCCAAGAATTCCTTCTTCTTTGGCTACACGACGGGAAGTTTCGAAAGCATCTTCGTTCTCCACCGCAATGATTTCATCGTAAATGTTCGTGTTCAAAATGCCAGGAACAAAACCTGCTCCGATACCTTGAATTTTGTGAGGACCTGGTTTGCCTCCGGAAAGAACTGGGGAAGCCGCAGGCTCTACCGCATAAATTTTGATATCAGGGAAGTTTTCTTTCAGCACGCCGCCGGCGCCCGAAATCGTACCGCCTGTGCCGATACCGGAAATGAAAGCATCCAATTTACCATCGTGACCTTTGATTGCTTCCACGATTTCTGGACCTGTTGTTTCACGGTGAACTTTCACGTTAGCCGGGTTCTCAAATTGTTGCGGGATGAAATAGGAAGGATTCTCTGCTTTCAGTTCTTCCGCACGTTTGATCGCACCCTTCATTCCTTCTGCTCCCGGTGTAAGAACAAGCTGTGCACCGTAAGCACGAAGCAGGTTGCGTCTTTCTAATGACATCGTTTCTGGCATAACCAGAATCGCTTTATATCCTTTAGCTGCTGCAACTAGTGCAATTCCGATTCCTGTGTTACCGCTAGTTGGCTCAACAATTGTATCACCAGGCTTAAGTTTGCCTTCTTGCTCAGCCACTTCGATCATGGAGATGGCAATACGATCTTTAACGCTGGCACCAGGGTTCTGATACTCCAATTTAACATAAACCTCTGCGCTTCCTTCCGGAACGACACGATTCAAACGAACAAGCGGTGTATCTCCAATCAAATCCGTAATGCTTTGTACTAATCTTGCCATTGCTAGTTCCCCTCCAGATTGAGTAATAGATGATTTCCGAGTTAATTAGTCGGTATTATACATTTAATCTTATCAATGCACCCACGCATTGTCAACCACATTTTCACCGGCCTACCTAAACTCCGGAGCAATAACAGCTACTTTCCATTTCGTCCGAAGCTGCGAAATGTAATCTTTAAGCGGCGGAGCTTCCTGCAGCGCCAACTCTCTGCGCACATTTTCACGAATAAACGCTTGATCCGGATTTTCTTTGTCACGCTTGTTTTTCAGCTTCACTACGGCAAATCCTTGCGTTAACGGTACCGGCTTACTGACTTCACCAGCCTTCAGCAACTTCGCAGCTTCCAGAACGGGTGCCGACACAAAAGGGTCATCCCCTTCAATCCAACCGAGGTCCCCTCCCGAATTATTGGTCGCGTCATCCAGGGAACGATCTCTAGCCAGGATTTCGAAGCTTACGCCTTTCGCCAGCGCGGCAATCACCTTGTTCGCCTGATCCTTGGTAGAAACAATAATCTGCTGAATGTTGTACTCGGTTTCCTGCTTAAATTCGTCAGGATGCGCTTGGACATAAGATTCCACCTGAGCATCCGTTATTTGAATATGGCTGGTGGCAAGTTTCTCCAAAAGCAGTTTATTCGTAACGTCCTCTTTGATTTCTTGCCGGGATAGCCCCAACTGATTTTGCATAGAGGTATAAAATTGTTCTTCACTCTCATATCCTTGCTGCATTCGTTTCAACTCACGTGCAATCTCCGCATCTGCAATCGCAGTCCCCGTCTCGTTTCCTTCCAGAAGTATCACTTCGCGATCCAACAGTTGACCTAACAGTTCTGCACCGTAATGTTGTTCCAACGCCGTTTGAAGCTCTTGCCGCGTAATTTCCCGACTTCCAATTTTGGCTACGACCTGCTCATTGTTCTGCTCGCCTTGCTGCTCAGGATCCGCTGGGTGACTCGATTCTGATTGGTTCATAGTATGAGTGATCAGCAAGGATGCGAGCACGAGAATACATACTGCCATCAGAATGATGACTCCCCACAATCGCTTTACGTTCTGCATCCTGACTCCTCTTCATTTCCATAATGCTGCTGATCTACAGATCAATCATCCGTTGCAAGTCTTCTTCGTCGAAACGATAGGCTTCATTGCAGAAATGACACACAACTTCAGCGAAGCCTTCATCATCGAGAATTTCTTGAAGCTCCGCTTTCCCCAGGGAAATGAGTGTCGATTCAATCCTTTCCCGACTGCATTTGCAGCGGAACATAACATCCATCTGATCGAGTGTTTGAAAAGAAGGCAATACCGTCTGCAAAATTCCCTCCAGGGTTAATCCGCTGCCGAGCATGGTTGTAAAGGAAGGGATGCGTGCGAGTATTTCCTCGATTTCACTAATCTCCTGATCGCTTAATCCAGGAAGCAATTGAATGACGAATCCACCCGCCGCCAAGATGGTATGATCGGTATTTACCAAAACACCAAGAGCTACAGCTGAAGGCGTCTGTTCCGACTTCGCAAAATAGTAGGTGAAATCTTCCGCTAATTCTCCGGAAATTATCGGAGTACTGCCTTTGTAAGGTTCTTTGAGACCTAAATCTTTAGTTATGTACAAAAAGCCGTCCGTTCCGACCGCAGCGGCAACATCGAGTTTGCCATTCGCTTTGAGGGGAGGGTCAACCAGCGGATTATCCACATAACCGCGCACCTCGCCTTTGGCATTGGCATCGACCACAATCTGCCCGATTGGACCGTCTCCTTTGACTTGAATAATGAGATGCTCCTCACCTTTGAGCATAGCTCCCAGAAGAAGGCCGGCTGCTGCCGTTCTTCCTAACGCCGCAGTGGCGGTAGGGGTCGTTTGGTGTCTTCGGCTAAGTTCATCTGTGAGGTCGGTGGTTTGCACTGCAAAAGCACGAACTCTTCCCTGAAGGGCCGTTCCTCGAATTAAATAATCGCCCATGTTACGTCCTTTCCTTAAACAGCTTATGCATTTCTCTCATAAATCATTTGTAAACCTTGCAGTGTCAGCAGAGGATTCACGATTTGAATCGTACGGGACTCACTGGAGATTAATTCTGCAAGCCCCCCCGTTGCTATGACGGTAGGATTTACATTAAACTCCTGTTTTACACGTTCTACAATCCCATCAACCTGACCCACGTAACCGTAAATAATCCCTGCCTGCATAGCAGCTACCGTATTTTTGCCGACTACGCTTTTCGGCTTCACAAGCTCAATGCGCGGAAGTTTCGCCGCCTTTTGATACAGCGCTTCTGTGGAGATACCAATGCCTGGGGCAATCGCACATCCCACTAACTGCTGGTTCGGATCAATATAGTCATAGGTTGTCGCCGTGCCGAAATCAACAATAATACAAGGAGCACCATATAATTCAAGAGCAGCAACCGCATTTACAATACGATCCGCCCCAACTTCTTTGGGATTGTCTACCCGTACATTCAATCCCGTTTTAATGCCGGGACCTACGGTAAATGGCGTCCTTTTCAAATAATGCTTACAAAGGCTTTCCATCACGCTAACGAGCGGAGGAACAACGGAAGAGACGATTACGCCCTCCACTTCGCTGAATTTAATCCCTGAGTGTTGAAAAAGGCTATGCAACTGCATGCCGTACTCATCAACGGTAGCAGAACGGTTCGTGCTCACCCGCCAATGGTGCAGAAGTGTACGCTCTTTGTAGAGGCCAAGCACAATATTGGTATTCCCCACATCGATCACGAGAATCATAACGCTGTCCCCTTCCGCTCATTAAGGTCAAGTGAAATATCCAGCGCTGCAACCGAGTAGGTCAACCGTCCAACCGAGATCACATCTACGCCCGACTCAGCCATTGCTTTAATGGTCTGAACCGTTACAGATCCTGATCCTTCTACTACAATATGCGGAGCTTTGCTTTTAATTATGGAAACTGCTTCCTTCATCTTTGCGGGCGCCATATTATCCAACATGATAATGTCTGCTTGGGCCGATAACGCTTCATGCAGTTGGTCAAAATCTTCGACCTCGACCTCAATCTTCATGGTGTGGGGGATCTGCTTCCTGGCCGCTTGTATAGCCTGTGTGATACCTCCAGAGCCCTTGATGTGATTATCCTTGATCATAACAGCATCATAAAGACCGAAACGGTGATTATGACCCCCGCCTACGCGAACGGCATATTTCTCAAGCAGCCGATGGCCCGGCGTCGTCTTCCTTGTGTCTACGAGTCTGGTAGGCAAACCTTCCAGGGCATTAACAAACTCCCGCGTTCTGGTCGCAATACCGGACAACCTTTGCATGAGGTTAAGGCTCAGACGTTCACCAAGCAGGATGCTTCGCGTGTTGCCCTCCACTTCAGCAATAATCGTCCCTTTATTAACTGACGATCCTTCCGCTACTTTTGTTTCAAAATGAAGCGTTGAATCGACGACAGCGAAAACTTCCCGCGCAATTTGCAAACCGCAGATGATTCCGTCTTCTTTGACGTGGATAATCCCTTTGGACGCATGGTCCAAAGGGATCGTTGTCAGAGTCGTGACATCACCGGTGCCAATATCTTCTTCTAGCCAAAGCCGAATCTGTTTACGAATAAGTTCCATGTTTAAATCCAGCATATTAAATCCACTCCTCTATGCTATCTTCCCCGCGCTTAAAAACAATATGCTTCTTCCAGTCACGATCATCCCGTTCCGGGAAATCTTCCCGGTAATGTCCGCCGCGGCTTTCCTCACGCGCCAAAGCCGCTGTTGTCGTAAGCAATGCACAGTTCAGTAAATTAGCAAACTCATAATCTTCACGTTTCGTCATCAAGGAATCAAAAATAGAAAGCTGTCTGGACAGTTCATCATGGCCTTTCTGCAGACCTTTGGCTGAACGCTTCAATCCGGCGTAACGCAGCATGACTTTCTGCAGCTTCAGCTTCTTTTCGACAACAGCTTGATTCGGAATTTCGGTTCTTGGTGCTTCGGACTCCGCTCGGATTTGAATGTCGCCTTCCAGAGCCGGCAGCTCTTGAATACGCTCGATAATCCTTCTGCCGAAGACGATCGCTTCCGATAACGAATTGCTCGCTAAGCGGTTAGCGCCATGTACACCTGTAGAAGACACTTCACCGCACGCGAAAAGTCGACGAACATGTGTTTCTCCGTGCAAATCCGTCTTCACGCCACCCATCATATAGTGAGCTGCGGGAGCAACCGGGATCCAGTCCGTGCTCATATCCAAACCATAATTCAAGCAATACTCATAAATCGTTGGAAACCGATGTTTAATTAGTTCCTCAGATTCATGTGTAATATCTATGTATACAAATGTTGACTTGCAATTCTCCATCTCGTCGACGATAGCGCGAGCCACAACATCCCTAGGCGCTAACTCCAGCTGCGGATGGTACCTTTCCATAAAGCGCTCCCCTTTGATGTTGCGAAGGTAAGCCCCCTCGCCGCGTACCGCTTCGGAGATCAGAAAGCGGGGAGCGCCAGGATAGCACAGCGCCGTAGGGTGGAATTGTACGAATTCCACATCCTGTATTTGCGCACCGGCACGGTAAGCGATCGCGATGCCGTCAGCTGTCGCGATATCGGGATTGGTGGTGTAGCGGAACAGCTGCCCCGCACCACCCGAGCAAAGGATCGTGGCGTTGCCGCGGACAAAAACCCGCTGGCCGCCCGGCTTCTGCACGAGTGCACCGTAGCACTCGCCATCTTGCGTGATCAGGTCGATCACGAAGTGATCGTCCCAGATCTCGATGTTCGGATCTTGTTTCGTGCGCTCCGAAAGGGCTCGTACAATTTCGGCGCCGGTAGCATCGCCATGGGCATGCAAAATGCGTCGCTGGCTGTGAGCCCCTTCCTTCGTCAAAGCGAACTCTCCATTTTCCAGATCGAACTGAGTTCCCATTTGAATCAAATCCTGTACGCCGTTAGGACCTTCGTGAACAAGAACATCAACAGCCTCTGGTGAGCAGAGGCCGGCGCCGGCGATCAAAGTATCCTGCATATGATATTCAGGTGAATCCTCATCCGAAATAACAGCTGCAATCCCGCCTTGTGCATAACGCGTATTGCTATCGAGGAGAGATTTCTTCGTAATCATCAGAACTTTCTTATTTTCACTAGCGCGCAGAGCCGTAAATAATCCTGCAATACCTGCGCCAATCACAATCACATCTGTATGTACATGAGGAATGGAATTTAAGTCTACATCTACGAGGTATCTAGGAATCATGCCGCTCACCCGATCTTCACCATTTATTCTCGCTAAGAAACAGAATCGGAAAAAATGGGATTCTGTTTCTTCACGAGGGTATAACAAAAATGATTTGATGCGTACTTTCAATTAAACAAGAGAGTAGCGCATGCTACTTTACTTGTAACATGCGCTCTAAGGACAATCTTGCTTTATCGGCTACATCTTCCGGTACATAAATCTCTGGCTGCATGGTCTCCAAACATTTTACAATTTTCTTTAAATTGTTTACTTTCATGTTCGGGCAAACCAGGTATTTGGTTGCAAAGTGGAATTGTTTGTCCGGGCTATCCAAGCGTAATTGGTACCCTGTCCCGTCTTCCGTCCCGACAATAAACTCCTTGCAGTCTGATTCTTTACAATATTTAATAATCGCTGTCGTGCTTCCCACAAAATCGCCCAACTTCACGACTTCTGGCCGGCACTCCGGATGTACAACAAATTGCGCATTTGGATATTGCGCTTTCATTTCCTCTACATCTTTAACCGTCAGCATATCATGCGTATTGCAATAACCTTCCCAGATGATCACTTTTTTGCTTGTGAATTTTGATACATAGTCGCCCAAATTTTTATCCGGTACCCAGATGATCTCATCCGAATCGACGGAATTAATAACATTTATGGCATTTGCAGAGGTACAACAAATATCTGTTTCTGATTTAACATCGGCTGATGTATTGATGTAGGCAACGACCTTAGCTTTCGGATGTTGCCGCTTCAAAGCACGAAGACCCTCAACATTGACCATATCCGCCATCGGGCAGCCTGCACGCTCATCCGGAATAATCACGGTTTTGTTCGGCGCCAGAATTTTAGCGCTTTCTCCCATGAAATGGACCCCACAAAAAACAATCACATCTGCATCTGTTTGTGCCGCCTTTTGCGCTAGCAAAAAGGAATCCCCCCGGAAATCGGCAACTTCTTGAACCTCGTCACGCTGATAATAATGAGCAAGAATAATAGCATTCCGTTCTTTCTTCAATTGAAGCAACCGCTCTTTCAATTCTCGGTTCTGCTCCGCTTTACGCTCTAGTGCTAAAGCTTCCATGGATGCTTCCTCCCCTGTCTGGGATGTAAAGTGTACTTCTTAACTATCTAAAAGTAGTATGATCTAAGCTAGTTAAAATTAGAGATTTACAACTAATTTACACATTCCAGCATCCCCTGTCAATGCGTAAAAAAGCCGAAATAAGCAGAAAATCCGGGTACACCTAACGTGTACACCGGATTTACGAGTTGCCATTGCTTGTTACTCTTCGGATTGATCCGAATTCGGATCTTTCTCTTTTTCGAACTCTAATTTATTGCTTTCATTCTCTTTGCTTTGCGGTTGAATGTTCACTTTAACGTCCTCGTCGATCCCGCCGGCATTCAGCTTGCCTTTCTCCAAAAGCTCAATAATTTCGTCTTTATCGAGCGTTTCTTTCTCAAGCAGCGTTTTGGCTACGAGATGCATTTGATCGGCATGCTCAGTAAGAATAGCGCGTGCACGGTCATAACAAGTGCGGATAAAGCTTTGCATCTCTTGGTCAATCTCATAAGCGATTGCATCGCTATAGTTTTGTTCATGGCCAATATCGCGGCCTAAGAACACTTGACCTTGGGAGCTGCCGAACTGCATCGGTCCAAGCTTATCGCTCATCCCGTATTCCATAATCATGCGGCGGACGATGCCTGTAGCCTTCTGGAAGTCACTGTAAGCCCCTGTGCCGATCTCACCGATAAATAATTCTTCGGCAACACGACCACCAAGGAGTCCAGTCACTTTATCCAACAGCTCGTTCTTCGTCTGCATCATGCGGTCTTCGCCTTCTTTTGGCAGCATCATCACGTAACCGCCAGCGCGTCCGCGCGGAACGATCGTCACTTTGTGCACCATATCTGCATTTTCCGCATGATAACCAATGATTGCGTGTCCGGCTTCATGATAGGCAACAATGCGTTTCTCAGCCTCGCTGATGATCCGGCTTTTCTTTTGCGTACCTACAATAATACGGTCAAAAGCTTCCTCGATCTCAGCCATCGAAATATCTTTACGGTTACGGCGAGCAGCAATCAACGCTGCTTCGTTCAATAGATTCTCTAGATCAGCGCCTGTAAATCCAGTCGTGTAACGGGACAAAGCGTCCAGCTTCACATCTTTGGCAAGCGGTTTATTGCGCGCATGTACTTTCAGTACAGCTTCGCGGCCTTTAATGTCAGGGCGGTCAACCGTGATTTGACGGTCAAAACGACCTGGACGCAATAAGGCAGGGTCAAGAATATCAGGGCGGTTCGTTGCCGCAACGATAATAATACCTTCGTTAGCGCCAAACCCGTCCATCTCAACTAGCAACTGATTGAGGGTTTGCTCACGCTCGTCATGTCCGCCACCTAATCCGGCGCCGCGTTGACGACCGACTGCATCGATCTCATCAATGAAAATGATACAAGGCGAGTTCTTCTTCGCGTTCTCGAACAAGTCACGAACACGGGATGCGCCGACACCGACGAACATCTCCACGAAGTCAGAACCGGAAATACTGAAGAACGGAACGCCTGCTTCACCGGCTACTGCCCGTGCAAGCAATGTTTTACCCGTTCCCGGAGGACCATTGAGCAGAACCCCTTTAGGAATTCTTGCGCCGACTGCTGCGAATTTCCTTGGATCTTTGAGGAATTCAACAACTTCGACCAGCTCTTGTTTTTCTTCATCCGCACCGGCCACATCTTCAAATGTGACACGTTTCTTCTCCTCATTATATAAGCGGGCACGGCTTTTGCCGAAGTTCATCACTTTGCCGCCGCCACCCTGAGCTTGGTTCAGTAAGAAGAAAAACAGGATGAAGATAATGACGAATGGGATGATAGAGGTCAGGAAGCTAATCCAGACGCTATCCCGCTCCATTGTCTCATACGTTTCTGACGGAACACCATTGGCTTCGATCAGTTGAACGACCAATTGCTCGTACGGAGCATGCGTTTCAAAACTCTTCTTATCTGCTCCGCTTGGAGGGTTAATATACTTACCTTTAATCAAATACGTGTATCCATCGAACTTGAGGGTTACGGATTCCACATTTTTGTTAACTACCGCTTGGCGGAATTTATCGTAAGTAATTAATTCCTTTTGTTCGTTTTGGGTACTGATGAAATGGACGATACCTACTGTTACCAAAAATATAAGTAAATAAAAACCGGTATTCCGGATAATTCGATTCATCCCAAGCCTCCTCTCGAACGGCACACTTTTATTATTTTACCATATCCCGGTAAAGCACTACAACATAACCGCAATGAAGAAGCCCGGAGATATGACATTAGGTTGAGTAAATCTCTGGTTTCAATATGCCGATAAATGGAAGGTTACGGTATTTCTCTGCATAATCCAGACCATATCCGACAACGAACTCATCTGGAAGCACATAACCTGCGTAATCAGGTTCGAGTTCAACGGTTCTGCGTGCCGGTTTATTAAACAGCGCAACGACCGAAATCGTCTTCGCATTGCGTCGCTCTAGCACATCTATCAGATAACTCAGCGTTAAACCGCTATCGATAATGTCTTCCACGATAAGAATGTGCCGTCCTTCTACGGGAACATCAAGATCTTTGATAATCTTGACGACACCGGATGACTTCGTGGATTGACCATAGCTCGAAACGGCCATGAAGTCGAGTTCCAATGGCACTTTAATTTGCTTCACAAGGTCGGCCATGAAAATAAAAGCTCCCTTAAGTACGCAAATGACCAATGGATTCTTGCCTTCGTAATCTTTGGAGAGTTGCTCTCCTAATTCTTGAATCTTCCCTTGAATCTGTTCTTCACTGTAAAGAACGTCTTGAATGTCGCTGTACAAGGATGAACCCCCTAGTTTATATTATGAATCCTTATAAATTTACATTCTAGAAGAACGAAATTTACGCATGTTACTTCAGCACGAGCTTCAGATGAAGCACACGTTCTGTATCGGGACCAACAAGAGCGTGCTTGGACCTACGAAAGCCGGCAATCCAGAGGATTTGTCCGGAAGCATCGACCAGTAACGGGATGACCTCACGCCGGCTTAGCGGCATTTTGGCATCAATGAACATATCTTTTACCTTTTTGGACCCGTTTAAACCATACGGTTCCAATCGATCTCCTGACCTGCGGCTTCGAAGAACTAGCGGCAGTTGAAGTTGATCCAGATCCAAAAATACGTCCGTTGCGGATGAGAGCAAAGCTGCTGTCTCTAGCGAACTGACGGGCATCCATGAGCAAAGCAGTTTGGCTTCTATTTCCGGCAGGTTCAGTTCATCCGTATCAGATCCGATCGCATAAGCATAAGGCTTCGGCGAGGGAGCAGATGTCTGAAATTGAATGGCTTCATATTCTCTCACAATATAAAGGGCATCATCCACCTGCAGTACTTGATTAGAAACCTGATCCTGCAAGATCAGCTCGCGGATACTTTCAATCCGGTTAAATTCCAGCCGGTCCATTCCCAAACAAAGACAGTTTAATATTAATTTAATCAAACGCCTTTGTAAAGCAACGTGAAGTCCGCTGAAATCACTTCTCTGTAGCCGGCAAGCCGCTTCCTGAAAAGTCACTATCCGGCGTAAAACCTGCTCGGTCTCCCCAGCCAAATAATCATCCTCAGCGCGCATCATATCCGTCAATCGATTCAGCGACTCCGGCAGATGTTCATTGTACTGCTTCAGCATCGGCATAACATCCAGCCGAATTTGATTACGAAAGTACTTCCGCAGCTCATTGCTGCTGTCTTTACAATAAGTAATATGATGCTGAGCGCAATAATTCACAATATCTGATTTGTATATACGTAGGAAAGGACGAATCAGTTCCACTTTTTTTTCTCGCCTGCGTTCCGGCATCCCGACAAGCCCGGACGGGCCTGTTCCTCGGAGGATTCGCATCATGACCGTTTCCGCTTGATCATCGGCATGATGCGCGAATGCAATTCGCTGAGCATCATAATCTTCAGCAACTTGATGTAGGAATTCGTACCGCTTCTCACGCGCGGCTGCTTGCCCATTCAACGCCGTTTCCTCTATATAAGCCGGTACATCGATGACGCCAATTTCACAAGGTAGACCTAACGTCTGAGCCACCTTCATCACAAACTCGGCTTCCCCATCCGATTCCGCACCCCGGAACTGATGATTCACATGAGCGACAACCAGTTTCCAGTTGAAATCGGGCGTCAGCGCAAAAAGGACATGAAGCAGCGCCACGGAATCAGGTCCTCCTGAAACTGCGACGACGACGACATCTCCCGAATCCGCCAACTTCTCTTCGGTCACCCGCTGCCGCACCTTGGCGACAAGATCGATTTCCATACTGTCTTCCTTTCCGACTTGCATGTTTCCTAGTTATTAGTTCAGCCAATAAACATAAACAGTAGCTGCAAAAATAAAAATGGAGGCCGCGAAGCAAATCTTGAGCCACGGCATTTTCAGAGCGGGCTGTGTAAGCTTTTTACCCGAAATGAGTTTTTTCCAATAATGAAAAGCTTCCTGCGACGTAGTAAACTCGCCTCTCAATGCTTTTTGAAGAAATGGCGCGATCTGGGCAGCTGCTGAATTTTCTCGCATAATGACCATAAGCTGATCCACATCTCTGTTTTGAGGAAGCATCTTGTTCATTGCCGTGAAGCGTTTGCGCTGATCGAGCGATTTTAAAAGTAAAATGGCAAATGAAAATAAATCATAGCTCTCTTCCGCTACCCGCTCCCCCATCTTCCAATAGCCGCGATCGTACACTTCGGTCAGTTGTTTAATCGCTCTGCCTTTGGGTGTCACCCCACCGAAGTCGATGAGATCCACATCCCCATATTTGGATACGATCATGTTCTCAATCTTCAAATCCCCGAACACGTAACCGCTCTTATGGATCTCCGTCAGCTTTCTGAGCAGGTTAGAGCCAATGACATAGATCCAATCCTGCCCACGCTTATGTATAAAATGAGAGATTGTCATTCCATCAATATATCGCATGACATAGAAAGAGATCTCTTTCCCGCGAACCTGCATATCATCCGCATCGATTAAGAAGTTCTTAAAGGATGTATCTGTGAGGGATATGGCGAGAAGCGAATTAATCTCTGATTGGTGGTCAACCGTTTCGTGTCCTGCTTTTAGAGCAAATCTGGCCGTTCCTCTTCGTACGAGAACCACAACACCGTTAGAGCCAGCACCTAATAAACGTTCGACCACATAACTGCGGCCGTTCCATTTGCCTTGGATTTCTGTCCCTGGACGGAAAGCTTCCTCATACCACGTAGTCACTCAGCATCCCATCCTCGGTTGTTGGTGCGACAGGCTTCTCCGTCACGAACTGCAGCGTCTGCAGGAGCGCCGGACCCGTCGGAGTCGTACCCTTCATGTTTATTTTATAGAACATCTTGTCTAAATTTGCAAGCTGATTCGTCCAGTTGAGATCCATCTCCAGCTCTTGATCCCTTGTTTTGGTTGACGGAAAGTGGAATACGGCTAATTCACTTTTACCACTGCGGGCTCTAAGACTTAGCAGAAGATCATGAATAGCTTCCCGCACCGCTGCAAGCTTGGGCTTCATACTAGCACTAGCATCTATTAAAAGCGCTACGCGAAGGGAAGTAGTTTCACTCATGGAATCGATCACCTGCACGACCTCTGCCCGCTTCTCAGGCGGCAGCTGCTCTAATTGATTAATCCCCAGAATGCTCTGCAATTCTTTGCCTACCGCATGCTGTATCGTTGTTGTTACAGTTTTGCGCGTCATCATCTGAACGGTTTGGGACAGCTGGACCGAATTGACAATACGGCTCATCCCACCGCCTGCTGCGGCAATCTCACGAATCTCCTCCGTGCCTAACAGGCCTAACTCCCCTTGATCGACCACTCCTATGACATTCACAGTTACACCTTCAGTATGCGCCTGTGCAGCCGCTATAACAGGACTCACGCCAACATTCGAACATCCATCTGTAATTAACAAAATCTGTTTCATCATAACAATTGCCTCCCTGACATAAGGAAAATTTGCTCTCTAGCAGTTCTTCTCCTAGTTTTTCCATTTTCGAGAGGCTCTAATCACCTGAAATAGAAAGAAAAGAAGCAGGATACCCCGAGGGGTTCCTGCCTCTATTTTCATTACCAGAGTGGCTCAGGTATCAACTTGGTTAATGTTTCTGAGCCGTCTTCATTGCGTTTGTACTCGTGCGTATTGGCGCTTTCCTCTACTTGCTCGAAGCCCCAATATGACGGGGAGACGTCAGGGAAAGACTGACTGGCGTTTTTCAACGGACCGCGGTGCAGAAGACGATTAATCATCGTCACAGCTTCTGCGCGAATCATCGCTTGCCCCGGTTGGAAGGAGCCGTCCGGATATCCGTTAATGATGTGATAACGGTAAATCTCCTCGATCTCATTCTTCGCCCAGTGCGCAGAAATATCATTGAAATGAAGATTGTTGGATGCATCTGCTTTCAGGCTCAAGTAACGGGCTATGACAGCCGATAACTCAGCACGCGTAATCGCAGTATCCGGCCGGAACGATCGATCCTCATACCCGCCAAATAAGCCGGCTCTCGTAGCAGCCTCAATGTACTCGCTGCCCCAATAAGCGATTGGCACATCCGGGTAGAGTACTTCCCCTTTCACTGTACTGCGCAGATCCATAATCCTTGCGAAAATCGCCGCAACTTCAGCGCGGGTAATATTGCGCAGCGGTTTGAATTCCAGATCAGGGTATCCCATGATATATCTGGTGTGCTTGCTATTCTCATAACGGTTCGAGAACAACATCACTTGAAGAGCGGACTTATCGTCTTCCCAATGTACCAGTGTTGTCTTACTTGAAATCGATGCTTCGTTCGTCACGATTTGTTCTGCTTTAGGAAGAGCGTTGGACAACACTTTCACTTTGTAGGTCAACGACCCTTTTCCATTCGCGGCCAAATCACCGATCGCCCAAGTGATCGTATCTCCGTTCACGGATCCGCCTGCTGCGTCAGCAACCGTTGTGTAGGTCGGAACTTGTGCGCTAACGTTAACTCCCTGCGCTAATGTACCTGTTTTATTGCTGTATTCGACCGTAAACGTGATTTCTTGTTCTTCCCCATAATTGGCTTTATCCGAAAATAAATGCACGGACAAGTCTGTTTGACCCGGCAGAACAACACTGCCTCCGACATAGCCGCTGTCTGATGGTGATTCCGGCAGCATTTGCAAATCGTGTTTAACGATTGCATATTCTACGGATATCGTCGGGCTGATATACGTCACATATCCTGGTTTCGTTACTCGGATGTAATAATCCGATGTCGGGAAGACCATATACGCGTAATCTCCGGCTGCATCTGTATTCTGCGGGTTCTTGTTATCGTTTGGCGCAAAGCCAGTGAGAACAGGAAGTGGTACCATAGTGTGTTTAGTTTTTCCACTAATTTCGTTTCTAGGCGTATCTGCATAGTACAACTCAACGTGCGCATCTTCGATTACTGCCCCCGTGATGGCATCTGTAACTTTGCCGTAAGGGTCGATAAGCTCAAGTGCAATGTTCAGTTCGCCATCGCTGCTGATTTTTAGCTTCGACAGTTCCCCTTGCGCATTCTCATTCAGCACAATGAATACGCCCGGTTCTACTTCGTAGCTAATTTCCATCTTGTATTCGCCTTGCGTCAGGCCGTTCATACTGAACGTTCCGTTGGCTTGAAGCGGAGCATTCGAAATTTCATGATTCGAGCCGTCCAGCAAGCGAACTCTCATTTTGTTCGTCATGTCCGCAGGAAATACACCGACACTCTGGTTGTCGTTACCTACTGCAATAAGACCGCCAGCCCCTTTGGAAGGCATAAATTCTTCATGTCCTGTACCGGAAACCACACCTGCCGTTATCATTTGTGTATAGGTGATAAGTTGGGTTTGTCCGCCGATTTGAACAGGCTTCGTAATTTGCATTTGATAATCGACGCCTCCGCGAGGGATCGCGATTTTGTAATAGCCTTGGTACGTATCTTTCGTAACCGTGTAAGCTTCGCCAGTAAAGTCGACGCCGGGATTCCCGTCAAAATTAGCCGTAATGACAACATGAGCTCCATTAACCGGTGTTACAACGCCATCGATCATCTCAGTAACAATCCCGACAATGCTAGCCGGTTCAAACGTCATGATAATTTGCGCTTTGGCATGAAGATCGCGCGGACTGTCGTCAGCAACCGCCTGAATCGGAAACCTCTCGGAGATGATGCCCTCGATGACGGCAGACTTGAACGTTACTTTTGCTTCACCTTTGTCATTCGTGGCAGCCGATGAGCCACCAACGAAAGTACCGATTGGAGCAGTGAAGTTCACTTGAACATTCGAAAGCGGCTGACCCGCTTGATCCAATACAATTGCCGTTAAAATAGTCGTGGACTGCCCATCGCCGACAATGCTGCTAGGATCAGCCGTTAAAACTAAGCGATATTGGCTAAGCTCGGCATCTACGATAACTTGGTTGCTTCCAACAGTGTTCGGTATCGCATAGAATGTTTTGCTTGCCTCTGCGTAATCCTCAGCTTGTACCACGATGCTATAACGTGCTGCCGGACGTTGTCCGAAATTGTAGCCACCGTTGGCATCCGTTGTTGTTTTTGCGATTTCCACATGGTTGGCATCTTCCTTGTACAAGGTAACCGTAGCGCCGGCGATTGGCCGGTGTTCTCCTGCAACTGTAATGGTGCCAAGAATTTCAATCGCATTTTTCACCGTAAAACCATTATTGCCGCCTAATGCGCCGTTAGGTGCATCTGTCTGGATGTCATGACCGCCGATTACCGCATCGTAACCTTTGAAGGTTAATTTGAACGACTCTGAAGTCTGATTACCCAGAATATCGTCCGGTAACCGTGTCAGCACATTTTTCCATTCTTTATGGCCATCTGTAATGTATTGTTCCGGGTTCGTCAGCACGAATTGAATGACTTCGGAATGGGAGCCATGGATATAAACAGCTTCCACTCGCTGTACATCGTTAGAGCTAACGGCTGAAAGCTTCAATGGATCCCCTGGTGCAAGCACCGGCTCTGTCCATGGCGAACGCGGCTGACTACCCGCCCATCCGTCAATTGGATCCCCAACAACATATAGCTTGTCTTGAATGCTCTCTTCTTTTCCGCTCTCGGCGGCTGATGCCTTCAGGCCGATCAGATACGGATGATCGTTGTCATACGGAGTGCCTTCCGGAACATGAACGACTAGCTGCAGCGCCTGCTGCTGTCCGGCATTCAACATGAAGCCCGGGACGCCGCCTTGATTCACATCCGGAGAGATGTAAGTCCATTTCCACTGGCCCTGATCGAATGCCCACGTGGCTGCCACTTGGCCATTAACGATCACATCCGTAGTAAATGGCGTGTTCACTTCAAGCTTAAAGAGATCTACACCCGCTCCAGTATTCGTCACGATGTGCGGGAACGTTGCCGTTTGTCCAGCCTTCACACTTTGATCCGGAGCTGTATTCAACGTGTGCTGCCCAAGTACAATGGCGTTGATTAAGTTCGAACTCAGCTCATCATACTTCTTCCCGCCCTTCGAAGGGAGAGAGTAGTATTCGTTCAAGGTATACTTGACGCTATATACCGAGCTAACCACGGTAGCGTTATCCGCTTGTACTTTGAATTGTAATTCGCTGTTGCTGCCAGGCTGAATCGGCGTACCCTCCCAAGTCAAGCTATAGGTAGATCCGCTTACTGTAGCCCTAGGATCTGCCCAGCTGATATGAACGCCTGTTGGAAGCTGGATCGTCGTGAACGGGTTGAACGCGGTACTTTGCCCGTTATTCGTCAGCTTCATGGTGAAGAGAAGCTCTTCACTCGCCGTATCGAACGGAACAGAACCGTCCGGACGAGCCGGTTTGATGCTGCTTAACAGCAGGGAAATGTCGGGTTGCACGACGTTCACGGACAGCATCTCGGCCGATATGTTTCGAGGCGCGCCTTCAACAGCCGCTGTCTGATAGTCAAGCTTCGGCGTGAACTGTGCGAAGTAGCCGCCCGTCGGTCCATCCGTTTTCAACCTTGTAACAATTTGATACTGCGCGGACGGATCCGTCGGACTGGCATCCCCTGTGATAGACCCAAGCGGATACTTATCTCCAACTTTCGGAATATCAGTGACAGAGCCGCCAACGATTTTACCTACCGAAATGATTTCCTGTTGGACAAGCCCTGACAGCGAATCAAGATTTACATGATACGAGGTCGTATTAAGCGGCTGATCCAAATTCAGGAGATAGGTCACTTCATCCCCAGGGCGCACTGTCGTCGTGCTGTTGTTCGTCGATTCTTTGATTGAAGCCGATACCGTCAACACATCTACGGAGAGGACCTGTGGCAAGGACACTACAGGTGTGTAAATGGCAACCGGAGTGCTCTCCCGAGACTCGTATCCGGTTATTTTACCGTTGATCGTAATAGCCGTCGTCCCCGGCAAAACTTCTGGCTTCGTAGTGACGATGAAAGTCACTTTCTTCTTACCGCTTACAGCTAGATCAGAGAGCGCGGACCATGTAAGCGTGTCGCCGCCGCTAAGGGATCCGCTGTCCGAAATTGAGCCTGGCTTCACGTTCAGTTCGCTTGGCAGCTTGATTTCCACCGAAGGCTTGTATGCTGTCGCGTTCCCAACGTTATTCAGTTCAAACTCAACTGTGATCTCCGTGTTGGTTTTGGAAAACTTCGTATCTGTAATTGCTACCGGAGCCATGGTCAATTTCGGTTGCATAATGGCAATGCTCGTTACTGCATCAGCCGTTTGGGCTGGGTCGGAACCGTTTTGCTTATTCCACTTGGCCACAGCCGTAGTTTTGTACGGAACTACTTCAGTGGAGTCGAAAACACCTGCTTTTGCTCGTGCTTGAAAGGTGTACGTGAACACTTTAGCTCCAAGTGAGGCATCCGTCTCCGAATTAGTTAAAACTTTAGTGAGCTTGTTCCCTGCAACTGTAAAATTGTCAGGATTGTTCGTTAAAGTAAAGTTGCTTCCAAGAGAATCAACCACATCTTCAACAACAACGTTGTACGCTATCGTCCCGTCAGGTATTGTCACTTTAACTTGATAGTCTACGGTATCTCCTGGACGAATCTTGGTGATGTCGCCACTGCTCGTTGCCGTAATAACATTCGTAATCGCGACGCGCGGAACCTCAACTGTAGCTGAACCTGCCACGTAATCATACTTGGCACCGCCACTATCAGGCAGACTGTAGTAGTCTCCTGTGGAGGCTTGAATTGTTTGCGTTGATCCCGACCCCTTGACGTTGTCAAGACGGGCAGTGAATGTGTATGTTTGCTCGGCATTATTAGCAAGTGTCGTCACTTGCGGGAACGTCATCGTGCCCCCTGCGACCGTCTCGTCTACAGGAACGAAACTAAATCCTGCAGGCAGCGTTACTGTTGGCGTAAAGTTGTAGGCCGGGTTCAGCCCCTTGTTCTTCACCTTGACAGTGTAGGCTTGGGTATCTCCTGCTTTCATGGATGTTGTAGCAGGACTTAAGGTGATTTCCAACTGCGGCGCTTTAATGGTCACCGTAGGCTTTTCTGTGTTTTGAACGGATAAGCTTTTCTTTGTTGTTGCTGATGCATCTGCCTTCCATCTGAAGGTTGCGCCAGACGTATCATTTACCGATGTACCTGCATTAATCTTCTTAACTGTGGTTTTAACAAAATACGTATACGTCGCGCCCTGCTCTTCTACCATTCCGGTATCAATTTTAATGAGACCCGCTGTCGTCGTATCGACAGTTTGCGATCCCGTCCCTGTATGAGTTCCGGAATTATAACCTGTATACGTGGCAGCATAATCTTCATTACTTGGTATTTCAATTTCGACCGATGGTGAATAAGTCACGTTGTGGTCCGGCACTTTCACTTCCACCTTGTAAATTACCCAATCTCCAGGCTTCAAGGAAGTTTTCGTACCCGAAGTATCCTCAACGGTTTTCGTAATCGTCGGTCCGGCTGTTGTTAGATTGGTTGTCGTCGTCTCTTGCCCGGTGTAAGGGCGATTGAAGATTCCTGCTGATGTATTATTTTGCCCATAGTAGGTCCAACTCGCATCTTTCAGCACAATATCTCTGCTCGCGCCGATTGGATCGATTAGCTGAGCTGTGTAAGTCAATGTAACCGTATAGGTTGTACCTGGTTGTATGGAAGGAATTTCATTAAATTTGATCGAAGTGTCTGTCTGCGTATAGTCTTCACTTTCCGGCAAGTCCTTTAAGCCATCCGCTAACTTATCCGTTAGCTTGACATGATAGGCCGGTGTCGATCCATTATTCGTTAGCTTGATTTTAATTGTAACGGATTCATTCCCGTGAAGGTCCGTCGTTTTGCTCACTGTGCGCGATATGCTCACATCAGGCTCTACATAAGCTAATTCAACTTCTTTACGCTTGCTTTCAACAATACCTTCTGAATTCTCATAAGTAAGGACAACCAGGTTTTTAGCCCCTTTATCCTTGGTGACGTAACTGGTATCGTTTTGGATCCGCACTTTTAAATCCGTGGTCATTCGGTCAACCTGACCCTCGACTAGATCCGTATTACCAAAATCCCACATCAGGGCTTGCATATCCTCTTCGTATGTAGGCGTTATTCCATTAATTTGATAAGTGCTAAGTGAGCCTTCATACATCGTGCCGAGAGGCAGATAGTCATAAAGCTTAACTTTGTGCTGTTTCGCCGGCAGTCCCACAGCGTCGTAAGCCACTTCAAAGCTAGCCGTGTCACCCACGGTTACCGCCTGCTTCTGCTCATTAACCGGCTGGCCCCCCACGGTAGTTCCATCGTTCACTTTAACGATTTTCTCGCTAACACTAGGCGTCGTCACGTGAATGTCCGTTGAATCGGAATCGGTAACCGCTCCTGACGAAACAGATACACCGCTTACCTCAGCCTTGTTGACGAGGACGTCCGCTGCAACTACATTGCTTCCACCGGATTTAGCAACCTTCCAGGTCGACCGAACGGTGGCTTCATACGTAATTGTGAATTCACGATCCGTGGCACTTGCGTAGTTCATATCGCCTAGCGTCCACGTTAAGGCTGTAGTTCCTTCCGCTGGAGCCGTTTCCGATAAACCACGGGATATTGATGTACCGGTTGCATCCTTGACTTCTGTCGAACCATCAACAAAGTCCTGCCCGTCACCCAGCGTGTCTTTCACAGTGACCCCTGTCACAGGAACGTACTCGTTGACTTTGACACGCAGCGTGTATACAAGCCTGTCGCCGTACCCGACCTCACTTCCTTCTGAAGAAGAACCTGCCTTCTTCTGTACACCTTTATATATCACGATATCTCGAGCAGTCACCTTCTGTGTAACAGACCCCGTGAAGGTTTGACCGTCCACAGTAGCTGAATAGTCAAACTTATCGTCCTTCTGCATGCCATGCGTCATGATATGATTGCCTGAGTCCGTATTCAAAAAAGCCGCCTGATAACTAAACGTTTTCTTGCCTTTTCCGTCCTCGCCTGCCACGGTTAGTGCCGGAAGCGTCCAGTTAATGGTTCGCACCCCGCTGGTAACCGTTTGTGTCGGCGTTCCGGTTTGACCTGTAAAACCGTAGTGCTCAACTGCCGCATCTGTTGTCTCTTTAAAGAGTGTGAATGTTGTAGATGACCGTGCATTGTTAACCATTTCGATCTTGTAAGGGAGATCCCCCCACTCTGAGCCTCCTGCAGGAGGTGCATCATCAGGGCCTGCCCCCTTCACATTTTTCACATCATTGATAAGTCGGATGGAAAAAGGCGTGACCTTGATGGCTTTGCTCCACGTCTTGGTAGGCAGCGCAGCGTCATAGTATAACTTGCGGGCATCACTGCTCGCATATAACCGAACGGTAGGCGTCAACATAGTCCCAAACGGAACCAGACCGCTGCTATTGGCTTTCCTGTAGTTATTAGAAACTTTGATTTTCACAGGAAAATCGAAGTTTTCCCCGGCAGCGATATCTTTGATATCTTTCCAGAAGGCTGTCATGGTTCCTGTTGCGCCATCCGTCACTACCGTACTGGGACTCATATCCGATGCCAGCTCAAGACCGTCCGGCAGTACAACTTCAACGCCAACGTTGAAGGCCATCGATCCCGAAGCTTTATTATGGGCATGGACCAAAATTTCCGTATCGCGCCCTAGCACAGCTTCCGATAATTCTTTCTTTTGTAGTCCATTTGGATCATTAGGGTCTGAATCGTACCCGGTTACACTAAACTCATCTAGCTCGCTTCCGTCAAATGCATAGGATGATGCAGCTTGCACCGCGCCAAGCATACCGCCAATTAACTGGATGACCAGCATCAGCGACATCAGAATGGCAATTCTCTTCCGATAACGCAGCATGATTTACCTCCATTATAATTGTCGCAACCCAATACTGTTCGCTCATCATAGATGCACGATTGCTCAGTTTTTCCTCAGCTTAAACGCTTGATCTACCCATTCTGTGAATCCCAACTTTAACGACTCTCCATGCGACCTTCGCCATCCCTCACCTCATTTATTTAACTGTAAAGAATCTATTTATAGTTAACCATGATTATAGTCCTATTGGCAAGGGAATATAGGTCTTAATTCCTAATAATTGCAAGAAATATGTCATAATTTATCAGAAAAAAAATATAAAAAAGCCCTAACAGCGAATGAGCTGTTAAGGCTTGGCATTAACTTTAATTTTTATGCCATTTTCTTCGTAAGAGGAAGCCTAGAAGAATGAGCGCCAAACCGGATAATTTCACTGCCGTGTGACTGGACTCACCGGTAACCGGGAGTGTCTCCGGCTGGAGACCATCCAACGTCGTTGGCTGTGGACTGAGCGAAGGCGCAGACCCATTTGATTGAGCAGGCGTCGGACTCGGCGACAAACCAGGACTTGGGCTTGGGCTTAAGCTTGGACTCGGGCTTGTTCCCAAACCCGGACTTGGCGAACCGGACGGAGCAGGCGATGTACTTGGCTTCGGTGATGTTGAAGCACTCGGAGTCGGATCCGGATCATTCGATGATGAATCGTTATTAGGCGGACTAGACGGCGAACTAGACGGCGAATCAGTTGGCGTACCAGTAGGTGGGTTAGATGGTTCGGTGGACTTAGTATTAGTTACAGTGATTGAATAATTCTCACCCGAACTTAAGGATACCGGATATTCCTTATCAGCATCCAATGCGTACCCAGCAGGCGCTGCACTCTCCTTCACAACATAATTTCCCTTCAACAAGCCGGTAAAATTAGCAATTCCATTTTCATTCGTGGTCGTTGTACCAATCCGATCCAACGTCCTGTCGGACTTCCGGTACAAGTCGAAAGTTGCTCCACTGAGCAATACAGTGTTATTCGACGCATCCACCTTCTTCACGGAGAGCGAGCCTCTCACACCGCTGCCTGTGCCGGAACCGCTCGAAACGCCAACGATGATATCCTGCACGGTTTCCTTGGTCACTGTCGTTACATTGTTACCACTCAGGATAACCTTATTGGAAACAGTATCCTTATCGTTAGCCGCGATGAGCGATTGGTACTCCAAGATATAGGCGGAGCTAATAGGATTCACGAAATGCAAGCGGAACGTTTGTTTGCCGCTTGCATCCGTTTCAATTACCAAGGTATAGTCGACATCCTTGGTTAGCTCTGCTCCTTTCGTTACGTTGCCATTCACATCTACTATCGTTTTAAACAGATGGAACGTATCCAGCAGCAGCAGTTGATTTACCGTAGGCGTATCGATTAATAAAGCGTCATTCAAAGTTGACTGTCCTTGATTAATCGTTATCGTCCAATTAATCTTGTCGCCGCTTTGTAACCCTTTCTTGCTGACGTACTCGCCTCCGTGCGGGATGTTGACCGTCGCTTTCAGACCGTTCGACACGGGCTTACTCGCATCGAATAGTTTGGCTGTGTTGTTTACTGTGGTATTGTTAATCAGCTGTCCGTCTAGACTCGTTTTGAAGACGATGGAATACGGCTCTAAAATAGGTTGCTTGAATAAGAGTTTTAATTTATTAGCTGCATCAATTTGATACTCGTAGTCAGAAGGATCTACTATGCCGCCTAATGCTGTGGTCCCATTTGGAGCAATGACCATCTTATAAACAGCAAGCGTGACGGCATCGAGCTTTTGATTTGACTCCAAGAGATCCTCAACAACAGCTTGCTCAATGGGCTTACTATTATAGTTGACCCCTACTGTCCAAGTAATCTGCTTGTGCGCAGCGTCATAGGTGCCGTTTTTGAAACCATTATTCTTGACTTCGTCCCTTGTATAAAAAATATCCGTCACTGTCTTGGTTTGCTCATTTTCCCAACGATCCAACCAGGCCATTTGAGCTGTATTATAGAAGTCTGTTCTGCTGCCTGCAGGTTGAATCCAATCCAGATTAAATGCTGTTTTGTAATTAATGGTTACCGGCCCGGTTAACGGATTCTTGAATCTTACTATAAAGCCATCCTCAGGAGCTACAGAGTCGTCTAATGTATATTCAGATGGATCCAGCACTCCTGCGCCTTGCTTAACTTTAAAGGTATCTGGAAGAAGACGAAGACCCTTGTAGGGGAATGTATCCGTTACAACCACATGGCTCATTTGCTGGCTGTCCCCATTAATCGCAATATTCCATTCAACTATTTTTGTATTATAATCGATATGCCCGTCACCTTTGACAAGTACCACCTGATTAATCGGCTTAACAACCGAATCGCTGCTTCCGCCACCTGAAGTAACGGTGTTAGTTACGGAACCATTGTCCAGAACAGGTTTACTTGCCTTCGTTTTATAGATTACTTTATAAGCAGATGAAATATCTTGAAGAAACTGCAGCTTAAATCCCTTCTTACCCTCGGCCGTTTGCGGCGTCAAAGTATACTCAGTAGAAGGCACTACACTACCCAAAACTTCGCCGCCCACCCCATTAAATGTGACTGGAAATACTTGAAAGGATTCGGCTATTAACTCTTGGGACTCATTGAATAGGTCCGATAACCAGGCTGCCGTTTGCGGGATATTCCCCTCATTATAATTATACTGAATTGCCCAACTTATCGTCTGCGTCCCTGTCGCGTAGTCAGTTGCGATCTTCTTAAGCACACTTCCATGCTTGACTTCAACAGTTGCAGTTGCTTGAGCCGGTGTTTTGTTGCTGCCAGACAATGTTGCCGTGTTCACAAACGATGACTTGGTTGAGTCCGTAATTGCCGTAGCGAATTGTATCCTGTATGCATGAGTAATTGGGTTATCAGCAAAGTGAACGGCAAGAATACTGTCATCCGTGCTTACTGTATACTTGCTGCTGTCCACCAATCCCCCTTGTACCATTGTACCGTCCAGCTTCACATCCAAATCATAAACAGCAACTGTTAAAGGCACAGCCAGCCCCGTAGGAATAGGATCTTTTACGACTGCTTGTTGAATGGAGTCCATCGACTTGTTCACATCAACGGTCCAATCAATTTGCTTCGCATTAAAACCGTTAGCCACACCTGCCTTACTTATGGTAGAAGGAACATCTGGCCTAAAAATGAGGGTAAATACCTCTTCTCCCGATTGAACCGGGATCGTAATAATTTGCGTTGTGGAGCCGGTTATTTGGCTTTTATTAAACTGGGTATTGATCGTGAGGGTCCCTCTCACATTATCATGGCTCTCAATGAAGTTGTTAAATGTAATGATGACTTGGCGGCTGTCCTTGTTCACTTGAAAGGTTCCAACTTGATCGTCACCGGTAGTCAAAGTCCCACCCACGTTATTAAATAACAAAAATTGTGCTGGCAGCAAAAACGTATAGGTGTCGCCTGCACGGTAACTATGGCCGTCCGGCAAAGACCAGGTATAGTCCAGCCTTACTCTAGCTCCCTGATCATAGACGTTTCCTGTCACGACTTGTCCCGCACTGTCGTAAACAGCCATCGTCACGCTCTCCAAAATGTTATTTGTATTGGAGATTTCAGTCGCGCTTGCTTTGGTTGAAACGCCGACTGCATACAAGCACTGCATGAAGACTAACAAAATGACGAGTAGCAGCTTCAATTCCTTCTTCAACATCTTCATAAATTCCCTCCATTCCTATGCATATGTGGACCAAAAAAACTTAATTCACCTTTGATACAAAATGTATCAGAAAACACCGCGCTATACAATACATAACGTATCAATATAACTATTATATGATACATTTTGTATTGTATACGTCATAACTGTTTCTCATCGGACTAAAGTGAGAGCAAAATCCACTTAGTCCGATGATTCTACAATTTTCCCTTTAATAATTAAACGGTGCGTCGGATTATCCATAGGATCGCAGGTAATTAATGTTATTTCCTTATCTTTAGCATTACCCTTTAAGACCGAAATATCTGTAGGAAGGACATATTGCTTATCCTCCACAATATATTTGAACTGTTTGCTCCCTGTCTCGACTTGAACGATGTCGCCAAGGTCAACTTCATCTAACCGGTTGAAATTTTTCCCATAGGTCAAATTTCTATGGCCAGCTATCGCATAGTTGCCTACCTCGCCCGGTTTCCCCGTATTAGCTATACTTGCCACGGATACTTTCAAATTCTTTACAGTTGCGTCCGTCAAGATCGGAAGTTTCAAATTGATTTTATCGATTCGCAGTACGCCCTCCACATTCTTGGGCAGAGGTGTCGGTTTCTGCGCAGCTTGCAAATCCAAAGGCTGCACTGGCTTTACACTAGGGGGATTAGTAGCAGCCGAATCAACAGATCCAGCGGTATCCACTGGGCCCATAGCACCCAAGCTGCCAGTTGCCTCGACTTTTCCTATGAGCGTATCCACACCCTCAGTTTGTGCGCTCTCACTCTCCTCCGGCGGGATCTGATCCATAAGCTGCAAACTTTCTTGCCATTGATTCATAATCTTCTGCTGCTGATAACTCTCGTACCGGTCATTCAAGGCTGGATATAGAAAAATCAAGGCCCCGAGGATGATGCATGCGAGAGAAAGCACTTTCCTGAACATGCCATACCGCCTTTCTCATAAATCCTGTAATACCCTTATTTTCCCACACCAAAACCGCAACAGCAAATGAGCTGTTACGGCGGCTTCGTTTACTAGCTAGCTGACCGTTTTCGGACGCTCCATGCGCGTAATCCCCGGCCAGCGGAATGTCGCCCATTCCGGCTGCTGCTTCTCTACGCGAGCGACAACGACCGTCATATCATCTTGAATTTCGCCATGATGATGGCGGAAAATTCGTTCCAATAAACAATCCGCGAACTCTTGCGGCAAGGTCGTGTCAATTTCATGGATCATGCGCTTCATCCACATCTCCTTATTCACCGCATGGCCAGGCGCATCATAGATCCCATCGGTCATCATGACGAGGATATCTCCCGATTGGAGAGGGATAGAAACCAGATCGACATCGATCTCGCTAAGAATGCCCACAGGCAGATTATTCGCGGAGATCGAGATCACCTCGTTTCCTCGCTTAATAAAGCTCGGTATGGAGCCAATTTTCATGAAAGTCGTATTGGCATTGTACATGTCAATCAAGGCCATATCCACCGTTGCATACATCTCATCGGAGGAACGGAGCATCAGCACCGAGTTCAGCGACTTGATCGCCAGCTTCTCGTCCATCCCGGACTGCAGCAGCTGCTGCAGGATGCTAAGGGCGGTCTGACTCTCGGCCCGCGCCCGCTCGCCGTTGCCCATGCCGTCGCTAAGCGCAACGGCATACTTGCCATTGCCCAGCTCCACCGTGGAAAAGCTGTCGCCTGAGAAAAGGTCGCCCCCTTTGGCTGCGCCGGCGACCCCGGTCTCGACCACGTATTCTTTGGCAGAACCGAATACGACCGTACTGTAGCCTTCGCCGCGCTCATGCATCTCTTCACGCATCACGGCGACATTCTCGCCGATGATTTCGCTCAGCAGCGGCGCAATGATTTTCCGGCATTCATCGAAGCCCTTCGTGTATTGATGAATGATTTCAATTTCAATATTTCCTTCATCTAAGGAAATAATGTCGATTGTATGAATTGATAAGCCCAACTCCTCCAGCGCATTGCGAATTTGCTCCTCCTGAAGGAACAACTCCTGCCCTTCGCGTTTAATTTCCTTCGCCAGGTCCTCCATGACCTGCGAGACACCGGATAGCTGATCTGCGACGAGATGGCGGCTATCCATAATTTGTTTTTTCCAATGCATATCATTCTTGTATAAGCTATATTGCTGCTTCATTACATCGAGCACCTGATCCGTCTTATTACACACCTTCTTCCATTCTGCAGGTATTTGTTTCTTCGTCATATTCTCCTTTGTCTCAATATTGGTCATCATATCCGTCATAAACGTATACGTTTGGTAAAATTTCTGATCCCAGCACTGGCTCTTCTTCCAGCAGGATTCACAAGTTTTCTGTGCAACGGCATTCATGAAATGCCCAACTTCCTCCTCCTTACGGCTGACCGCATCATCCGTCGTTAATTGTTTAAAGCTGCGCGACAGCTGCCGGAACACTTCCGAGAACTGTTCCACACGGCTGGCCGTCACATCGCGAACCCGCTTCGCATAGTCCTGCTGCGATTTGAGATTCTCCTGTGTGCCAGGCACATATTTGGCAAGCGTAAGAATCAGGCTCCTCGGTGTAAGGAGAAACAGCGTAACGGCCGCAAGCGATTCCCACGCGGAATTAATCATATCGGCACTCGAACCTATATAGAACGATAGAATCGAAGATCCCAGCAGCATACCGAAAGCAACCGCGAGCCGGTTCCCTTCCTTGAGCAGTCCGGCCAACATCCCGGAGAAGGCAAGCAAGCTCATTTGATAGATGGCGTTGCTATTCGCAAGACTTAAGATAAGCCCTGTGATAACGCCAACCGAGGCTCCAAAAGGCGCTCCGCCTACCAATGCAAATAGCAGAATCAAGTATCGGGAGAGTACGTGCTCCACGGTGACAGGCCCCATTACCCAGCTCACCGTCCCTGTCATAACGGAGGCTAACAAAATAATTAAGCAGATGATTTCCTCATGTTTCAAATGATAGTTTTTACGGGTAAGTGTGAATACCGGAATAGCTTGTATGAAAATCAGTGTCAGCACTAGACTAAGCAGTGCCTCTACGGACAGCATCATCAGGGTATACCAGCTTAAGTTCGATACGACCAACTCTGCAAAAAGCTGAACCAGGAAGGTTGAGCTGAAAACGAGCAGCGGAGCGAGTGAAAGCTCTGAACGCTCAAACTTCTCAAGCGCTTTTTGAATGAGCAGGAAGACAATAATCTCCGTAACAAGATATCCTGTATTCGAATTGATGGACAGTAAGCTCCCGGCAAACGCCGCAATACCTACCCAATGTAAAATGTCTCTCCTCGTAAAATAGATAACCGCGATAAAGGCTAAAGCAAAAGGAGATAGCTGTTCGAGGATCATCGCACGTCCAAGAAGGAATGCCATAACGATGAGGAGAAAAGACCATTTCTTAGCTACAAAAGCTTGAACAAACCGATTTTCCACTGCCGCACTGTGAGCACCTGTTTTCGCTCTTTGCCAAATTCCTGACCATCCACCGCTAATCGCCGCTCCTAGGCTTCTTCTTTGCATGCTTTGAACACCATCCATTCTTCCCTTATTTGTTTCTCTAGTATAGAGACAATCTAGCAGAAAGTTTGTCAGAATGAGTTGATAGATTCAAAGAAATTTCCGACAAGCCGCGCCAGCCGTGTCACCCGCCCCCAGCCCTTGCCGCGTCTCGCTTTTTTATGCTGAAAGCGTATCCAAAAGTCTGATCCTCCCGAACTTTCGCCACGCAGATGGGGGAGATACCCGTAACTCCATGTCGATTGGAATTGACCATACGATGAATTGTAATAATTGGTAATTCCACAGAAACCATCGAAAAAAATAAAAAAACCACATCCGCCTAAGCGAAATGTGGTTCTATTATAAGCATCTATTAGTCTCTTCTTCCGCCTCGACCACCGCGTTTGGACTCGGTGTTCTTCTTCAGAGACGAAATCCGCTCTTCACTATCTTTAAGGAAACGAGATACTTTATCTTCGAACGAGAACGGTCTAGCTCCGCCTTGCTGCTTGTTAAAGCCGCCGCGACCGCCACCACCGCCGCCGCCACGATTGAAGCCGCCGCCGCCTGGACGACCACCGCCTGGGCCACCACTAGGAGGACCGCTGCGCTCTCCGCCACTGCTTGGACGACCACCTTGGAAGCCGCCTGGACGATCTCCGCTCGGGCGTCCTTGATAGCTGCTGCCACCTGTACGTTCAGGACGAGCTGGTCTTTCCTCAACTGGCTTGTCAATCGTTTGCTTGATCGACAGTCCGATCTTGCCATCCTTGTCCACGTTAATCACTTTGACCAATACTTTGTCTTCCAGCTTTAAATGGTCATTAACGTCTTTCACATAATTGTCTGCGATCTCCGAAATGTGAACAAGACCGGTAACTCCTTCAGCAAGCTCGACGAATGCTCCAAAGTGAGTAATCCCCGTCACTCTACCCTCTAACTTGGTGCCAACTTCAATTGCCATAAAGTAAAATGTTCCTCCCTTAAAATGTTGAAAACACTGGCTACGCCGATTATAACCGATGCAGAAACCACGGTCAACACGGCATTCGCCCCTTCTTCAGTCCTTTTATTGCTTCGAGACACTAAGTGGCGTCTCTCCCGTTTTGCTATAGTGAAAATCCCGGCGAATAATTTGATCTAAGTATTCATCATTATGAAGCCTACTGATTTCCTTCTGCGTCTGCTCCTTGACCTTCTTCGCATCAACGAGCTGTTGCTCCATATTCGCCACGGCATTTCTCTTCTCGTGAAGCTTAGCGAACTGCCCCCAAATGTTAACAGCAGCCCAACTCATAAAACAGAGAACAAAGATCATCAGAAAACGCAGTCTTCGCTTTGAGCCTACACTACTGCTGCGCTTGTTTGGTGCGGTTGCTTGAGCCTGCATGTATAGGAATTCCTCCTACTTTGAGAATAACCTGCGATACAACGTTACGATCTTGCCTGTCAGCTTCTTCAACCAATCAGGGATCACGAAATATTTATGCACAGGCCGAGTCATCCAGAGGAGTAATCTCCACAAAGGATAAAGCAATTGTAGCACAATTCTGTAAAGGAATATAGCTACAGCAAGCAAAAAGCCCAAAATTATCACAGTTAGACGATATAAGCCAATGATCGGTTTAATGATAAGAATTTCGACGGTTTTTGCAATAAACTTGTAAATCGCAATAACTACTCGTATGAGAAACAGCGTCAGATGAACCACTGCCTGGCTGAGGAAGGCGAAATAAAAGCAAATACCGATCCCCATTCCCAGAAAAATAAACATGCGAACTTGTCCTTCATTGCTGTAAATCAACAGTCGGAACACGAGGATTGTCGCCACAATCCAATACACCGTATCAATGAGCGGAATCGTCCATCGCGGCAACCTGAGCTTACCGGAAAGCACACGAAACACATCAAACATCGCGCTAATGGCAACCCCGCTCAAAAACATCATGAAGATCGTGTGGAATTGAACGTTCAGCGTCACTTGAATAATTTACCAAGAAACCCCTTGGATTTCTCCTGGGTATTTCCATCCACATACGATAATTCTTGAATAAGTCCTTCAATGGCGACTAACCCCTGCTCCAAGCTCAAATTCTTAATGTGCAAATTCTGCCCCTTAATCATCAGGTAGCCCATTTCCGTTTCAAGGAGGAACTCTTCGCTGTCAAAGCTCTCTACGTTCAAAACTCCGGAGATCTCCAAGAGCTTGCGATTCAGCATTTTGATTTCTTGCCGTTTGTTCGTATTTTTAACGGGTTCCATCATGGCCTGTACCCCTCCTTCATCTATCATTACGATATGGGAGGATGTCCTATTTTAGAACCAAAAAAAAGCCCAAGATCCCTCATCCGGGAATCCTGGACTATTCGGTGTTATATCGTGTTACTCGGACTGATAAGCCTCTTCCTTGACCAGCGTGTACATCTTCGCAGCGTCTTCCTTGCGGGTCGACTCCGACAGGAGCTCTACGCGAATCGTCACTTTTTTCTGACCAAATTGAATAGCTAATTCGTCGCCGACTTTCACTTGCGTACTCGCCTTGGCATCTCTGCCGTTAATCCAGACACGCCCTTGGTCGGACACATCCTTCGCTACGGTTCGGCGCTTAATCAGTCGAGATACTTTTAGAAACTTGTCAATTCGCATTATTTTACAGCGTCTTTAAGCTTGTTACCCGCTTTGAAAGCTGGAACATTGGATTCCGCGATCACGATTGGGTTACCAGTTTGTGGGTTGCGGCCTGTACGACCGGAACGTTTGCGAGTTTCGAAAGTTCCGAAACCGATTAATTGAACTTTATCTCCGGATGAAAGAGCGTCTGTAACTTCACCAAGGAATCCGTTAAGTACAACTTCTACGTCTTTCTTAGTTAGTCCGCTTTTTTCTGCAATGTTGTTGATTAAATCCGTTTTGTTCATGTGATTTGTTACCTCCCAAAAATAGTTGAAGATCATGTCTTCTATGTACCAAAACTCGCAAAGCTGAGAGACTTTGAACGATGTTCAAATATCCCTACTAGTAAATTTCCATATTCAACCTTACACCAAACTTAGTATTCTTCTTTTTTCGCCAAATTCCTTCTATTACTAGCGAAGTTTTGTAACTTTTTTTGCTTCCTGCCAATAATTTTCCATCTCTGATAACCCAGTTTGTTCAAAAGAAAGCCCTTTTAAACGTAGCTGATCTTCCATATATGAAAATCTTTGAATAAATTTGCGATTTGTGTGCGCAATAGCTTCTTCCGGATCAATTTTGAGGAATCTAGCAACATTTACAATAGAAAAAAGCACATCCCCAAGCTCCTCAAGCCGATCTTGAGCTGCTTCTTCCGACGTATTGTCGATAGCCTCACGCAGTTCGACCAGCTCTTCGTCCAGCTTCCCAAGCACCTCTTGCAGCTCGGACCAATCAAAGCCGACAGTAGCCGCCTTCTTCTGCAGCTTCAAAGCCTTCATGAGCCCAGGCAACTCCCGTGGAATGCCGTCCAGGACCGATTGCTTCGTCACGTCGATGCCTTTCTTCCGCTTCTCTTCGGCCTTCATCGCATTCCAGTTCACAAGCGCCTCATCGGCATCTTCCGCTTTGTTGTTCCCGAATACGTGCGGATGGCGGCGAATGAGTTTCTCATTTAGCGTAGCAATCACGTCATACACAGTGAAAGTCCCGATCTCCTCTTCCATCTGGGCATGCAGCATAACTTGCAGCAGCAAATCTCCCAATTCTTCGCACATGTGCTCAGGATCATCTTCATCGATCGTTTCCAGCACTTCGTAAGCTTCTTCTATGAGATTTTTGCGGAGGCTGGCATGCGTCTGCTCGCGATCCCAAGGACAGCCCTCTGGACTCCGAAGAATTTGCACGATTTCATGCAATCGGCCAAAAGTGCGATAGCGGACCTCGTCCTCCTCGCTTTTCGGCACCCAAACTAGCGATAAATTTCCGTAGCCTTTCACATGATCCAGCTCATGCAGCGGCACTTCAATAATCTGCTCGGCACCCGCCACACCCAGGGAGTGGCCCACAACAACGCGATATTCATCCGGGTATGTATCCATGAGAGAAATCTTGAGGTCTGACGCCGTGTAGGTATCATAGACCTGCCCGATAATTGTATGCATCTGCGGATTTAGCGCATAGCGGCTGAGACTGGTCGCATCAAGCAGTTGAAATCCATCGATCGGATCAAAGCCAAAGCGTAAAAATGCCTGATCCAGAAAACTTTCTCCCCCAATGACTTGGAGCGAGATCCCTTCTTCCGGACACCGCTGCTTCAAAAGCTGTACCGTGTACTCCGCCACCATGGGGTGACCGGGAACAGCATAGATGACCTCGATGGATGAATCTTTGGCAGATTGAATAAGTGCTTCCGCTATAGATTCATAAACCCCTTCAAAACTTTGATGAGCCACATAATTGGCGTCGAAAGTTTGGTAAGGGATTTGATTGCTGTCCAACATACGGACCATCGGATGGTCTTCCGTGCGCAAATAGAGCGCGGCTTGTGATTTTGCTGCACTTTGGAGCTTTTTCCAGACGCCGAGTGTGAGCTGGTCTTCGTCTCCCGTTCCGAGTCCGACGACGGTTATTTGAGCTTGAGTTGACATGGATGGCACCTCCTGAGAAATATGTTTGTTATTTGAGAGCAAGCCTGCAAGCTATGTTGTATGTTGTGCAACATACAGCATGGATTAGGCTTCAGCCCATCAATACAGGCTCACAAGACAAGGCTCTACCGGCCGGCCGAACGCCCCGCCGGCCAGATCCGAGCCAGGACCGGCGCCAGCTTCCGGTCCAGCTCCGGCATCAGCCGCAGCTCCTCGCGGCTGATGCTGCCGCTGCGCAGCAGCGCAAGCCCGTAGACGGCCGCGCCGCCGGCTACCCCAACCAAAGCGATGGCGCTCGCGCTCAATCGCTCAGGCACGTGCCATGCCGCCACAGCGGGCATGGCCAGCAGCTGCAGCGCTGCGAGGCAAACGCCCATCGCCACCACGCCCAGCGTGGGTGCGATGACGTACGGCCGCAGCGCGAAGCGCGCCCCGGTGCAGCGGCGCAGCTGCACCAGATTCAGCCCCGCCGCAGCGGCGTAGGCGATGACCGCGCTGAGCGCGGCGCCTTCGATGCCCCAGCGGGGCATGAGCACGACGTTGCCGAGTCCTTTCAGCACGATGGCAACGAGCAAGGCCTGCGCCGGCGTGTGAATCGCGCCGGCCCCCTGCAGCACGCTGGCGGAGACCGCGTTCAGCGTGCTGAACAAGGCCGTGAACGCCAGCACGGCCATCGTTAGGCTTGCCTCATTGTTTTTATACAGCATGATATTGATCGGCACCGCGGCAAATGCGAGTCCAAACGAGGCGCCCAACCCAATAAGCCAAGAGAGCCGGATGGACATTTCCGCGCGGGAGCGCATGACATCGGTCAGCCCTCTTGCCTTCGCATCCGCCATCGCAGGAACGAGGACAGCGGACATCGAGGAAGCCACCATTACAACAAGCTGGACGAGCGGCAAGCCGCGGTTATACAAACCAAACTGCCGCATAGCCTCAAGCTCGCTGCCTTGCGAAGCTTCGAGCAACCGCGGCATCGTAAACGTGTCGACCAAAGTCAGAAGCGGCACTACGATCGCTCCTAAGCAGACAGGAATCGCATAAGCTGCAATCCGTCTCACCCACTGCCGAGTGGACAGGAGCTGAGCTTTAGGACTGCCTCCATCCTCCTGCTCCTCCGAATCACTCAGATTCCGCATGGCTTTTCGCCAATATGTATACATAACCACTAGCCCTGCCGCTGCACCGGTAACGGAACCGAAAGTTGCTCCTGCTGCAATCCACTCCTCATCATAAGCAAGTGCCGCCAAATAAAGCAGTAAAGCAACCATCGTAATAACCCGAATCAATTGCTCCATGACTTGTGAGACCGCGGTTGGCAGCATGTTTTGATACCCCTGAAAATAACCGCGCAGCACCGCCAGTGTCGGAGCCAAGAGCAGGGCAAAGGAAACGCTTCGAATCGCCTTCTCCGTCTGCTGAATCCCAATCCAACCGGCAATTTCGCCCGCTCCAAGATACAGCAATACAAACAAAACGATACCGCTGCCTAGCAGTACTGTTCCCGATATGCGGGCGATTCGTTTCGCCTCACGATGATCGCCGTGAATGACACTCTCCGCCACAAACTTGGAAACAGCGACAGGAAAACCTGCCGTTGCCGCAAATAAAATCAAAATATAAAGCGGATAAACCGCATTATAGATACCAAAAGCGGCATCTCCCGCTACATTTTGCAGCGGTATTTTTTGCAATGTGCCCAGTAACTTCGAGAGCACAGCTGCTGCACCCAGAACCGCAGCCCCTTTTAACAGCTTGGCTGTCCCCTGTTTTCCGGCATTCTGATGGAGCTCTTCGCGATCCATGTGATGCCCCTTGCCGGTCTCCCCCATCCTATTTCTCCTCTGCCTGATGTGATACCTATACACGTATTATAACGAAATAGCTCTATGCAGACAAAAAAAGCTTCTCTTACAGATGAACATCACCTCAGTAAGGAAGCCTTTGTGTTTTATGATTTTCTCTATTGTTCCATCTGTTTCGCCAGAAAACCGGCCGCTGTTTCTACCATCTTCACTTCCATGTTCCCCATTTTTACACTCTCGTCTTTCGAGATCAAAATAACGGAGCCAATTGGATCGCCCCCCGCCACAATTGGAGCAGCGACGAAAGAAGAGAACGTCTCATTCATATCCTTAATAATCTCAAACTGCCCGGAGTTGCTCTCCAGAATCGGTTTACGGCTTTCCATACAGGATTCAATAATTGACCCCACTGATTTTTCTAAGAAATCCTTTTTGGACCCACCAGCCATAGCAATTATCGTGTCTCGGTCTGAAATCATGGCAACATGATTCGTACTCTCAAACAACGACTCTGCGTACTCCTTAGCAAAATCACCGAGCTCTCCAATAGGCGAATATTTCTTCAGAATCACTTCACCATCGCGATCAACGAAAATTTCCAAAGGGTCGCCTTCGCGAATTCGCAGTGTGCGTCGTATTTCCTTGGGAATAACAACTCTCCCTAAATCATCTATCCGACGGACAATTCCAGTTGCTTTCATACCTCTAGATGCCTCACTTTCCGCTCAAGAATTAGATACGACAGGAGCATGAAATCTTGTATGCTAGATCGGGTGTTGGTGGGAACTTGAATTCTATCCATAGTATTCTTCACTTCCCAATCTTCTATGCAGTCGCTTCTGCTAAGGAATTTTTCTTTATGTAGCTTTGCATTGCACCCTGCTGTGATTATGTTGTCCAAAAATAACAAATAAAAACAGGATGTCCATATTCGGACATCCTGGTAAGTTCTTACTTTGCCGCCGGGCTTGCTGCAGGGCTCGCCGCTGGACTTGCAGCAGGGCTTGCCGCTGGAGCCGGGCTTGCTTCCGGTTTAGGCAAATTATTCGTTTCGATCAAGTTCGGGTATTCTTTCTCTGCGAACTCAGAAAGGGATTTCTCCGCAAGCTGAGATTTGATTTGTGTTTTAAGCGTGTCATCCAGCTGTTTCGTGCTTCTGGATTCCACTTTCATCACGTGGTAACCAAAAGAGGATTCAACCGGATCTGAAATTTTGTTCAAAGGAAGTGTGCTTGCCGCTTCTTTAAATTCAGGCACCCATTGGTTGATGTCTGCATCTTTGTACGTACCGCCAGCATCTTTGGAACCTGGATCATCGGAATACTGTTTCGCTAGTTCCGCGAAATCTCCGCCGCTATCCAATTTGCCTTTAACTTCTTTCGCTCGTGCCAAAGCTTCATCTTTCGTGCGCAGATCTTTCTGAGTAGCTGCATCCTTCAAGGAGATCAGAATGTGGCTAACTGTCGCGATATCAAAAGCATGTGCAGCTGCTTGCTCGTTATAAGAATCTTGAACAGCTTTGTCCGTGATTTTGCTTTCCATGCTGCCCATTGTGTAGAAGCTCATTTTCATCAAAGACTCGATATCTTTCAGTTCGATACCGTTGTCTTTCAACTGCTTGTCCATTCCGCCTTCTTGTTTACCGAAGTAATCCGTGATAGCTTTCATTTGCTCAGTGACTTGTTTGTCAGCATCCGCTTTTACTTTGTCATCCGCTTTCGCAGACAACACGCGGAAAGTCACCATTTGCTTCAACATATCTTGTTGAAAAGCCGGATCTGTCATGAATTGCGCCAATTGTGGCGAGAACATTTTGTTCACGTTGATGAAAGAATCGAATTCACCGCGCGTGATTTTGCCGCCTTCTTTGTAAGTCGCAATCACGTCAGCCGGATTACCCGTTGCTGTTGCTGCTGCAGATGGGGAAGGTGAAGCGGTTGCTGCACCCTCCTTTTTGCTTCCACAAGCACTTAATACGGAAAATGCAACAAGCAATGCCACCATGCTTAATATCCATTTTTTAGAAAAAAGTCGTTTGCTAGTATGATTTGGCAACATCCTTTAATTCCCCTTTCGTTTTCAGAACATCCTTATATTGTACCAAGAATTTTTCCACCAACTCGATGGAAGCTTCTGGCTTCATACCTTTGGAGCGAATAACAATATGCAACTGCGGGTCTGCATTGAGCTTGATCCGATTATCAAAGCCTTTGGACAAATTAAGCAGCTTCTGTCCATCCAGCCTGCCATTTTGGTCAATATGCACCTTGATTAGGTAATCATCCCCTTTTTGGCTAATCGTTTCAATTCGGTACTCCGCACCGTATGCTTTCAGGCGAGCCACTGACAGCAAGTTAAACACGGCCTGCGGCAGATCTCCGAAGCGATCCACGAGCTCATCATGCAGGTCTGCCGCTTCTTCCAGCGTGCGAATCGCGGCCACTTTTTTGTAAATCTCGATCTTTTGCATGCTGTCGTAGATGTAGTCGGATGGCAGATAGGCATCCAATTGTATGTCGATGGAAGTGTTCCATTCCGGTTCCGGGATGGTCGCTTCCCCATCTATTTCTAGTTTCAGCTTTGCAATTTCTTCGGCTAACATCTGTGAGTAGAGGTCGAATCCTACAGAAGCAATGAAGCCATGCTGTTCGGCACCCAGCAGGTTCCCTGCACCGCGAATCGACAAATCCCTCATCGCAATTTTAAAGCCTGAGCCAAGTTCTGTAAACTCTTTAATCGCTTGAAGCCGTTTCTCCGCTACTTCCGTGAGCACTTTATCCCGCTGATACGTGAAATAAGCATACGCAACGCGATTCGATCGCCCTACGCGACCGCGCAGCTGATACAGCTGAGAAAGTCCCATTTTATCCGCATCATGAACGATAAGCGTGTTCACATTCGGAATATCGACACCCGTCTCGATAATGCTCGTACTGACAAGCACGTCGTATTCTCCGTCCAAGAAGTCAAGAATCGTTTTCTCAAGTTCCTGCTCGCCCATCTGACCATGCGCAACTGTAACACGGGCATCCGGTATCATCATCGAGATTTGATCGGCAATCTGCGTAATCCCTTGAACCCGATTGTAAAGGTAATACACTTGACCTTCACGCGCCAACTCCCGCTCGATCGCTTCCCGAACCAGTGTCGGGCCATACTCGACCACGTACGTCTGAACAGGGAACCGATTTTCCGGCGGCGTTTCAATAACGGACAAATCCCGAACGCCGAGCATAGACATATGCAGCGTCCTTGGAATCGGCGTTGCGGTCAGCGTCAACACGTCGACGTTCGTCTTAAGCCGCTTCAGCTTCTCTTTGTGGGATACGCCAAACCGCTGCTCTTCATCGACAATCAGCAGGCCTAGATCCTTGAATTGCACGTCTTGTGACAGCAATCTGTGTGTTCCAATGACAACGTCAACCGTTCCTTTTTTGACACCCTTCATGACTTCCGTCTGCTCTTTCTTGGAGCGGAAACGGCTGAGCACCCTCACATTAAACGGATAGCCGGAGAAACGCTCGCGGAATGTCTCGTAGTGCTGCTGCGCCAAAATCGTTGTCGGCACCAAGACCGCAACCTGCTTACCGTCAATGGCTGCTTTAAAGGCCGCACGAACGGCAACCTCGGTCTTCCCGTAACCAACGTCGCCGCAAAGCAAGCGATCCATCGGACGCGATTTCTCCATGTCGTTCTTAATTTCTTCGATGGCACGAAGCTGATCCCGCGTTTCATCGTACGGGAACATGGCTTCGAACTCGTTTTGGTAGGAGCTGTCTTTGCTAAATCCATAACCTGTCGTAGCCTGTCGTTCCGCATAAAGCTTAATCAGCTCATCGGCAATATCCTTAACGGATGCTCTTGCCTTGCTCTTCACTCTCGCCCAATCGGCTCCGCCAAGCTTATAAACCTTCGGTTCCTTCTCTTCGGAACCTACATATTTCTGAATCAGATCAATCTGGTCAATCGGCACTGACAGCTTATCGCCGCCGGCATACATAATATGCAAATAATCTTTGTGGATACCGCCCACTTCGAGCGTACCTATACCGACGTATTTCCCGATCCCATGGTTCACATGAACAACATAATCGCCAATTTTAAGCTCTTGATAGCTTTTGATCCGCTCGGCGTTCTCCAGCTTCTTCTCGACTTTACGGGCTTTGCGCTGTTTCTGTGTGAAAATCTCGCCTTCCGTAATGACAACCAAATGAATCGAAGGCAGTTCAAACCCTGTTTGCAGATTCCCATCTACAATTTCCGGCACTTCAATCTGGTAGTCGTTCAGAACACGCCTCACCCGTTCAGCACGTTCTTCGCCGTTGGCAAGTAGAATGACGTTGGCTCCGTTTTTCTTCCAACGCTCCATCTCCGCTTTGAGCAAATTCATCTGCCCGTGGAAATTTTGCATCACGCGACTGACGAAGTTCACGATATTTTGCGGTTGAATCCCAATGACCTGACGCAGAAATAGAGAGAGATACAACGTTGGAAAAGGTCTGCGGTGCAGCAGCGTTTCGTAAGATTTGGACAGCACAAAAGCCGGCAAGCTCTTCCCCTCTGTCAGCGCATGCATCATCCACTCTGCCTCGTCGCGCTCAAGCTGCTTCGCGGTTTCCAGCAAACGAGCCGGTTCGTCGATAATCAGCACCGCATCCTTAGGCATGTAGTCTATGAGGGTCTGTCTTTCCGTATATAGAAGAGAAATATATTTATAAATGCCCGGGAACGTCTGCCCTTCACGGAGCAGTTCAATGTCATGTCCGATCCCTTCAAGCAGCTTGTCTTTGGCCGTTCGGTCGGTCATCTTCTCCAGCTGAGCCTGCAGCAGTTCATATGCATGCTGGGCAGCAGATTGTAATCGCTTTCTATCCGCTTGAATCTCACGGCATGGCGGAATCGTAATCGACGTTAATTTATCTATTGACCGCTGGTCACTCACATCAAAAGTCCGAATAGAGTCCACATCGACATCAAAAAGTTCAATTCGGATCGCATTTTCCGACGTCAATGGAAACAAATCCAGAATGCCGCCGCGAACGCTCATCTCCCCTTTGGTCTCCACCCGCTCCACGCGTTCGTAGCCCAAATTCGACAAGGTGCTGAGAAGCTCATCCAGTTGAATGGTATCCCCGACTTTAACGGTTATTCGGGATTCTTCGAACACTTGCTTAATCGGAAGCAATCTGCGCACGCCTGCGAACGGAGCAATCACAATGCCGCGGTAACCGCCCGCTAGCTTCGTGAGCACATCAATGCGCTGTGCCAGCATCTCCGGGCTGGAAGCTGCTTCTTCCGCTGTCAGAAGCTCTTGCGACGGATAGAGCAGAACATCATCGGATGATAGGCATTCTAGCAAATCCTCCGCTATTTTTTGAGCGGCAAACATATTATGAGTAACAATGAATAGCGGGCGCGTTAGCTCTCGCGCAAGAGTTGCGATCATCACTTGCTTGGAGGAACCGGTAAGTCCGGCAACGAGCTGCTCTTTCATCTCGGACCTGATGCCTGACACGATCGTTTGAAAGTCGGTATCCGCAGAAAAAGCCTGTATTAAAGCTTGCAAACAAGTACACTCCTCTCACAAAAAGAAGCCTTGGCACACTTGCCTCGGCTATTAACTCTTCATCTTCATCATTTTAATTCAGCGAAAATATCATGTTACTGCAATGGACTGGCCAGCAGCGACAGCTCTGGATTGGCTTCCAGCGCCTCGCGGCAGTAATCGCAAACAACCCTAACCGTAACATCACCATTCGTGTTATACGATATTATATCTCTACGCTCATCAGGGGTCAAGAAATGGAAGCCGAGTTGCTGCTCCGTAATTGCTTGATTAATTTCCCCAACAAAGGTATGACAATGCCTGCAAATGTACTTAATCATATATGTATGCCTCCTTCGACGATTCAATTACATCCTAGTATGACCATTCTCCGGAGAAATTAGCCGAATGTACCATTGTCATTTTCGAATAAGGACCATGCCTATGATGTTTGGAGACAAACCGTTTTACCTATTTATTAAATTTGCCCATCGTCTTCTCGAAAGGCTCGTCCAAGCTCGACAGCATCGCTTCGCAGGTTAGATCCAGCACCTGATCCAGCGATTTCATCTCTTCCTTGGAAAAGTTCGCCAAGACATAATCAGCGATATTATAGCCTGGAGCTGGACGGTTCACGCCCACGCGAATGCGGTTGAAGCTCTGAGTCCCGGCATGCTGAATAATGGACTTAATCCCATTGTGGCCGCCTGCACTTCCTTGATAGCGGAGCCTGATTTGCCCGAAAGGCGTGTCCATATCATCATAAATGATGACGACATCCTCCACCTTCAGTTTATAAAAGTCCAAGATTGCTCTCATCGACTCACCTGACAGATTCATATACGTCATCGGCTTCAATAGAAATACTTTCGTGCCGTTCACGTTTCCCTCTCCCAGATGTCCCTTCCCCTTACTTTGAAAAGAGTTTATCCCCCATTTGGCGGCAAAACGGTCTATCGCCATGAACCCGACATTATGCCGATTCATCTCATATTGCTTTCCCGGGTTACCCAGTCCGATAAAACATTTCATTTTTTTCCAGATCCTCCTAGCCTTTTACTAAAAAATCCTTGGCGTAACCTGCATCTTAAGGTTATTGTTTACCTATATGTTACTAAAGTGAACATCAAATTCATAATTGCGGGTGAAACAGCGAATATGTATCTAAACGGTCAACAACTTACAAGCGATCATCATTTTCAAGATCATATAGATGCCGGTATTCCCGTCCAAGTATACTACCAAAATCTGCATAAGGATATAGGCTATATCGAATTTTACAGCCCGCATTTTATTAAAATTAATAATACGTTTTATAACAGAAATACGCACTTCATCGTTTCCCGACCCGGGTATTAACGGAAGAAAGAGGAAAAACAAAGGATACCCTTTGCGCAGCGGCGAGGGTACCCTTCTTTAAGCTTATACGGTCTGCTCTTCTTTCGCTTCCTCACTAACCTCACTTGGCTTATCCTCTTTGCCCTGAGCAGCAACATCCTCAGGAGCCTCTTTCTGAGGCGCCAGGATGGTCAGTACAAGCTCGCTCGGATCCGATTTCACTTCAATCGTGCCCGGCACGTTGAGCTCACTAACCAGCATATTTTCTCCGATTCCTACATTCGAAATATCCACAGTAATCGATGCCGGGATCTCACTCGGTAAGCAGCGGATTTCCAGCTCATGCAATTGAATTTGCAAGATACCGCCCTCCTTCGCCCCAACAGCATCCCCGATGAACTCCAAGGTGACCACTGTTTTGACTGGCTCGTCCATGTTGATTTGATGGAAGTCAACATGGAGCAGCTCCCGGTTCAACGGGTTGCGCTGGATTTCATTGATCATGACCGGCTGCTTGCCGCCGTCCGGCAGCTCCAGCTCAATGACAGCGTGCGGGCTTTTGCGAAGCAGCGCCACTAATTCCTTCTGGTCGACGGTTATCACCGTTGCAGCCACCTTTTTGCCATACACGACCGCAGGCACTTTGCCTTTTACACGCAGTTGTTTGATATCGAATTTCGTTGTGTCCTTGCGGGCTTCCGCTTTCAGTGACAATGCCATAAGAAAAAGAACCTCCTAAGAATTTTGCTCAGCACACTTACTTTCGTAAACGACGCCAAGTGGGTAACAGCTAGTTCATAGCGTACCCATCCTTCAGAGATTCCATCCAAATTCCCCCTCGCTAGGGAGATTTAACGTTTTCCTATTCTTTTTTAGCTTTGTTTTCTTTCTTCGCTTTCATCCGGCCTTTGATTTTGTCCGCGTAACCGGGTTTGTTCGTTTGTCTTTCTCTTGCGATAGCCAGATCCCCATCGCTCACAGCGTGGGTAATGGTCGATCCTGCGACAACGTATGCACCATTGCCGATTTTCACAGGAGCAATCAAGTTCACATTACTGCCTACGAACGCATCGTCTCCGATTTCCGTTAAACTCTTATTAAATCCATCGTAATTAACCGTAATCGCGCCACAGCCAATGTTAACATTTGTGCCAACAATCGCATCTCCAACGTAACTTAAGTGAGACACTTTCGTGCCCTCGCCAAGCTTCGCATTCTTGATTTCGACGAAATCGCCGATCTTCACTTGCTTCCCGATGTCCGCTCCAGGTCTCAAATACGCGAAAGGCCCTACGCTAGCCTCATTATCCACAAAAGCCTCTTGGAGAACGGATTGCTTAATCGTAACGTCATCTTTCACAACAGAATCAATAATCTCGGTTTGAGGTCCGATCGTGCACTGCTCGCCAATGATCGTTTTCCCGCGCAAAATAGTACCTGGCAGCAGAACGGTGTCCGCTCCAATCACAACATCCTTCTCAATATATGTGTTGGCAGGATCAATAATCGTAACTCCGTTCAGCATATGCTCACGGTTAATGCGCGCTTTGAACAAGCGTTCCGCTTCGGCAAGCGCCACACGGTCATTCACGCCGATAGATTCTGCAGCATCCGCCATGCAGTACCCTTGCACAGTTTCCCCTGCACTCGTCATGATACCGATGACATCCGTCAAGTAATACTCATTCTGAGCATTGTTGTTTGTGACAGAGCCCAGCGCCTTGAAGAGCTTCCGGTTATCGAAAATATATGTCCCTGTATTAATCTCCTGAACAGCCGCTTCCTCGCTGCTGCAGTCCTTCTGTTCAACTATTCGCGCAACTCTGCCATCTTCACCGCGAATCACACGGCCATAGCCTTGCGGCTCATCGAGCTTCGCTGTCAGGATCGTAGCTGCCGCGCCCGAACGCTGATGAAGTTCTATCGTATTCTTAAGCGTTACGTCTGAGATTAGCGGCGTATCTCCGCAGATGACCACCGTCATCCCGTCTTCATCGCCTAACAAATCTTTCGCTTGCAGGACCGCATGACCGGTTCCACATTGCTTCTCCTGGAGTGCATACTCAACCTGATCTCCAAGATAATTCCGGACGGCTTCTGCTCCAAATCCTACGATGACCATCGTTCTTGTTACATCTATTTGCCGAAGAGTATCTACAACATGCCCTACCATCGGTTTGCCTACAACCGGATGAAGCACCTTATACAGCTTCGATTTCATTCGTTTACCTTGTCCTGCCGCCAACACAATCGCCATGAGTTTCAAAGACTATCCAACCCCTTTATTATAAATAGCTGTATGATTTATGCCTAAATGAAGTAGTTAACAGTTCTTTACCAAATATAGCATCAAAGTCCCCAAAAAGAAAAGAGAGCCCTTACGGGCCCTCTCAATTATTAGACATTATGCGCCTTCTTCAATAACCTCTTCTTCTACCGCTGCACGGTCATATTCAGCCAATACCGCAGCTTGAATTTTCTCACGAGTCGTAGAAGAAATTGGATGAGCGATATCTCGAAACTCCCCATCCGGCGTTCGTTTGCTTGGCATCGCTACGAACATACCGTTGTTCCCATCAATAACACGAATGTCGTGTACTACGAATTCATTATCGATAGTTATGGAAGCGATTGCCTTCATCCTCCCCTCGGAGTTGACCCGGCGGAGCCTTACATCTGTAATTTGCACTTGTGTTCACCACCTTTTTCCATCTCTGAGACTTGGGTGTAATATTCCACATCGTTGTGCAAATTCCTTCTTATTTTTTTGAAATTTTCGATAATTTTATACAATCTTAATGTTACTGTTAAATTTCGACAGGAATCACAGCAATTAACTCTATTTCGACAAAAACATCACGTGGTAATCTAGCCACTTCGACAGTCGATCTAGCCGGTTTGTGATCTCCAAAGTAGGTGCCATAGATCTCATTCAGCTCAGCAAATTGATTCATGTCCTTGAGGAAAACGGTCGCTTTCACAACTTGATCGAAAGAAGTACCCGCTGCTTCCAACACGCCTTTCAAATTTGCAAACACTTGATGAGCTTGCTCCTTAATGCCGCCCTGTACGATTTGCCCATCTAAGCCAAGCGGGATTTGTCCTGAAGTAAACAGCAAATTACCGAGCTTCACGGCTTGTGAATAAGGTCCGATAGCAGCAGGTGCTGCCGTTGTTGAGATGAATTCCATCGTTTTACGCGTCTCCTTTTTTACTATCAAAATAATTACCTGGCTCTACCGTGATTTGTTTGGTCTTGGAATCAACGCCAAACAATCGGGATAGGGAAACGTATTGATCCACTAAACGTTCTTCCACTTCCACAGACTCCATGAAGACGCCAACCCCTTGGACTGAGGCTTTGAATTCCGCCAGCAGATCCATCATGCCGTGAATCGTTCCGCCGACATGCATGAAATCATCGATGATAAGCACCTTGGATTCTTCTTTCAAGGCGCGTCTTGCAAGCGACATGGTCTGAATACGTTTGTTGGAGCCGGAAACATAGTTAATGCTTACGGCTGAGCCTTCTGTTACCCGACTATCCCTACGAACAACAACAACGGGTAGATTCATATAAGTAGCCGTCGCGTACGCGAGCGGAATGCCTTTCGTTTCTACGGTCATAATCACATCGATATCACGCCCTGCGAACGCAGATGCGAACGTTTTGCCAATTTCATTCAAATACTGGGGCTGCCCCATGATATCGGACATATATAAGTAACCGCCTGGCAGGATCCGTTCAGGCTGCTGCAGCTGCAAACAGAGCTGCTCAATGAACTTCAACGAGGTTTCCTTCGGCACTTTCGGTGAGAACTTCACGCCGCCGGCTGCACCCGCAAGCGTTTGCAGTTCCCCGAGTCCTTCTTCTTCAAAAACCTCTTTAATAATCGCCAAATCCTCACTGATCGAGGATTTCGCTGAGTTGTAACGCTCGGCAAAAGTCGTTAAAGGAATTAACGAATGGGGGCGAAATAACAAGTATTGCGTCATTTCTACCAGCCTAGCGCTCCTTTTCAACTTTTTCATCGCACTACCCCCCAAAATCCGAATAATATAAAGAAAATATACCACTTTTATACGTATTTATTCAAGCTTCACATGAAAATTAACTTAACATATACATAACATAATACTAACACAGTAAAAATTACTCTCAGCAAGGTGAATATTTCCACAAAAAAGCACCGCCAAGGCATGAGCCTGACGGCTTTATCGTTCTAGTAGATTAAGTGCTGCCCCTTTATCCACTCCGTTAAAAAAGAGCCCCTTCGGGCCCCTCGCACACAACTCCACATGCTAGGTCAACATCCGCACCGCATAAACATCCTTACAGAATCCTCGGAGCCCATTATAAATACGGGGAACTTTCGCTTCCTTGGAGACAAGGCCGAACACCGTCGGCCCGCTTCCGGACATTAACACGCCGTCTGCGCCGAGACGCTGCATGCAATCTTTCAATTGTCTAACTTCCGGGTACAGGTCGAGCGTTACTTCCTCCAGCACATTGCCGAGGTTGCCGCAGAGCTGGTCAAACTGCTTCTCACGAATCGCCTTCATGACATTCTCCGTTGAAGGGTGATTCTTGATCTCACGAGCGTTCAGCTTGCCGTAGATCTCCGACGTGGACACATTGATGGGAGGCTTGGCCAATACAACCCAACATTGCGGCGGCGAGACGATTGGCTCCAGCTTTTCTCCGCGCCCTCTGGCGACAGCCGTCCCTCCCGTTACACAAAAGGGCACATCCGATCCAAGCTCAGCGCCAAGCACCTGCAGCTCCTCCATAGGGATGTTTAAATTCCAAAGCCGATTCAAACCCCTAAGCGTTGCCGCCGCGTCACTGCTGCCCCCTGCAAGTCCTGCAGCCACGGGAATCTTTTTATCCAAATGAATGTAAACGCCTTGCTTGACGTCATAGCGATCTTTGATAAGCCGCGCAGCCTGAAAGGCCAAGTTCTTCTCATCCAACGGAATATAGCCCGCTTGACTGGAAATAATGATCGTATCCCGCGAAAGCTCCTGCATTTCAATCCGATCAGCCAGGTCGACCATCGTCATGACCATCTCTACTTCATGATAACCATCTGGTCTTTTATGTAAAACATCTAAGGATAAATTAATTTTAGCCGGTGCTTTTTCAAAAATCTTCATCAGGATCACCTTCTTTTGCTCGTTTGCCGTTAAAATATTATAACAAAAGCGCAAAAAAAAAGCTAAAGCATTCGCTTTAGCTGTAGTAGGGTCGCCGTTCGCCTTGCCCCGCTTGTTGGGTGGCCGATGCCATAGGATTCCAGCCCGCTTGTGACTGACCGCTAGGTGAAGACGAGGTGTACGTGTTTTGAGAGCTATAGGAAGGTGTAAAAGCCTGCGTTTGCTGTCCATAGTGCTGTTGAGACTGTACAACCCGCTGATTGTACATTGGCGCCTGTGAGAAGCTTGGCTGCGTAGAGCCATTCTGCCCGTATGAAGTTTGCGTAACCGGCGGCGCTGAGGCTACATACTGCTTCGCCAACTGTTCTTCTGCAATCTGAATAGCTCGCTTCACCATATTCCCGGCATCCTTGGTACGAATTCCTTCCCAACCCTCGCGCTGAACGACATCATAGAACCCCAGATCTTTCGCCAACTCATTTTTAAAACTTTCGGACATAACACCTCTTCTGCGACTCATCAAAAAACCTCCTTTTCCTGAGCTTAGTCTGAGCTTTGAGCGATCAAAGCTGGCAGCGTAAGCGTAAAGTAAGGTTAGTATGCCCAGACGCACCAAGACCATTCAAATGCAAAAACAGACCCTAGGGTCTGCTCATTATAGAAACTTATTAAGCTTAATGTTGGATATAGGTGATACGAACCTGACCATCATCATTACAAACCGTAACTTCAACAGATTCGGTAAGAATGTCGGCGTAGCTGTATGACACTCGTTTAAAGGCGTGTGATTCTTGGTCAAGCTTCACGATAAACACAGAAGGGTAGGTTTCTTCTAAAACACCGGAACGTTCGACTGTCTTTCGACGGCCACCATTCGCTCTCAACATGATCTTCTGCCCGACGTGGGGCTCCAAACTGCGTTTGATTTCCAACAGCGCATTTTTTGCCATTGTCAACTACCACCTCTTTCCTTGTTAATTATAACCCATCCTGACAAGCATGTCAAACAGGGTCAAATATTATATCAGCACCATAATCCAGTTGTCAACGGGATTTTCGCCTAATTTCTGAATTCCCCATTGTACAGGTTGTCTCCAAAGTTCGCAAATTATTCACACTTTTCCAATAAAAAAAGAACACTCCCCTGCTACCCTCTCCGAAGAGAGAAGTATCAGGCAAGTGTCCTTAAAAGAAAATCATGTGCTGAGCAAAGATTTACGCATGCTCATCTGTATGTTGAATGCCGGGAACACCCATTCGGTAGCTCCCTCGTGTCTCTACACCACCTAGGCCATCAAGCCCCGTCACCGTCAAATCCATAATATCCAACATCGAAATCGTGTCCTTCACGGATGTATAGGATAGCTTTGCGGCGATACACAGCGGATCTAACGCGTGGATGAGTATACGAGCCGGCGAGCTGGCGAAATTGGCTCCAGCTCGAAGCAAAGCCTCAAAGTGTGACTGGCAAGCTCCAGCCACGACAATCATCGCGTCGCGATTGCGCTCATACTGCCGCGCTATTTGAACCGCGTTCACGAAGTTCTGCGAGTTCTTATAGCTGGACAAGCCGCCTGGCCCAGCTGCTTTGCGATGCTTAAGTATTCCGTCATGCCCTGTGATGACGACAATATCCGGCTTAATTTGCGGAAGCAGCCGGTGAAGCGCGTCGGCCATCTGGGGCTCGGGAATATAGAAGCCCTCAGCGGGCACACGAAGTTCACCATAGAGCTGCATGCTCTTGCGTAGATAAGTCGGATCACCGTCTAAGTGCAGCACTTTACCCGGGACTTCAAAATATCCCGCGTTCACTTTCTGCGTATGGGCAACCGAGAGTTGGTTTTTCTCCTGGAGCTGCACTTGGGCAACCGCCAGCCTTCGCAATGACTCGCGAAATTCAGGCGAACTCGACCTGGGATGGTCTATCGACTCTGTCGGGTTCTTCAACGTTAAGTCCACTAAAGGCGCGTCCGCAAGCAATCGGTAATCGACGCCGCGTAGGACTGCCTTCAGTTGATCGATACGTTCAATCTTAAACATGACGTCGCCGCCATAGGATTTACGGGTTACAAAATCACCTTGCCTCATCGCACAAATCCCCTCCATGGGTTATCCTATGGCGGGGCTGGGCATTTGGTGCGGGTTATTTACAGCCGTGCGCGCGAAGTGCAGTCGATAAGCGCGCGAATTCGTCCATGCTGAGTGTTTCGCCGCGGCGCGAAGGCTCGATGTTGATGTTATGGAGCAGAGTTTCCAGCTCCGATTTGTTTTCTTTCGTAAAGAACCTCGCAGCGAGGTTGTTGTACAAGGTTTTGCGCCGTTGGACGAAAGACGCCTGGACGACAGCGAAGAAGAAGTCCACGTCCGCCACCTCGACCGGCGGAGTTTTGCGCACACGCAGCCGGATGACGGCAGAGTCAACGTTCGGCTGCGGCACAAAGACGGTGCGCGGCACGATCGTGACAAGCTCCGGCTCGCAGTGGAACTGTACGGCAATGCTGAGGCTGCCGTAATCTTTGGTGCCCGGACGAGCCGCCATGCGGTCGGCCACCTCTTTTTGAATCATCACGACGATGTTCTCCAAAGGAAGCTTCTCTTCGAGAAGCTTCATAATGATCGGCGTCGTGATGTAGTAGGGCAGATTGGCGACGACACTGACGCCATCCAGCCCGTCGAAATGCTGCCGGAACAATTCCGGCAGGTCCGTCTTCAAAATATCGCCATGCACGACACTCGCATGGGGATAAGGCTCGAGCGTCTCGCCTAGGATAGGCAGGAGACGCTGATCGATCTCCACGGCCAGGACGCGCCCTGCGAGCTTGGCCAGCTGCTGGGTAAGCGCCCCGATGCCAGGGCCGACTTCCAGCGCGCCTTTGTTAGGCCCAAGCTCGGCAGCCGAAACGATCTTGCCCAAGATGTTCTGGTCGATCAGGAAGTTCTGGCCCAGACTCTTTTTGAGCACAAGATTGTGCTTTTTTATAATTTGTTTCGTCTTACTGGGTGTTGCGACATCTTCCACTGTTACAATCACTTCACTGCCGGGTATAGTCATAATGTAGCCCTCATTTATCTATAGGTTCTGAATTCTGAAATCCACTGTCATCCCTTACTTCACTTTCACTATATCTTTGGTTCCAGATGTTCCAAGGCTGCCTCAAATTCCTCACGCGAGATCTGGAACATCGCACATCGCTTATAAAATTGTTTGCCATTGCAGTAGCCGATGCCAAGGGCATTGCCAACGACGAGCCTTCGGGATGCCGCTTCCGGATGAACGATCAAGCCTGCGGCTATGAGATCCTCCATGGTAAGCTGCGAGACAGCCCCGTCGTACTCTGTCCGCAGGTTCTGGAGCGCCTCACGGACAATCTCCGGCGCTGCGTTCTCGACGCCGATGTCGCCCTTATACTCGGCCTGCGCCTGCGTGATGAAGGCATGCTTGCAGCCCGGCACCTTGGCTGCCACAATCTTCCGTATCCGCTCACCTGCGTGATCCGGATCCGTAAATATAATGACGCCTCTGCGCTGCTGCGCGAGGGCTATTCGCTTCAATACGGCTTGCCCGATGGCTGAGCCGCCTGTCTCTATTGTATCCGCCTCGACGGCTCGGCGAATAGCGGCCGTATCGTCTTTCCCTTCAACGACGATGACTTCTTTAATCATAATCGGTTCCCTTCCCAGTACGCAGAAAAAGAAGAGGGATTCCCTCTTCTTTCGCCCAGGCGGCTTGCCTGGCAACGTATATTGACATTGTTCCCGCTGAAACAGACGTTTACACGTTAATTCTCAGACGGCTTTTTCGGTCCTACGACATAGACCGTATATCCTTGTTTCGTTCCGAATTTATTAGCGTAGCCATGATCTTCAAAGTAAACATCGATCATTTGGCCTTTCACACCGCTACCAATGTCTTCAGCACGACGGAAGCCAACACCCTCAATGTAAACCCACCATCCCAGTGGGATAACTTTCGGATCTACCGCAATCGTTCTGCCCTCAGTAACTGTCGTTCCTGTATAGGTCTTCCCATACCCAGGAGAACCTTCGGCTTTGCCTGTCGAATCGGCTCCCGCTGAATAAGCCGTGAGCTTCACGTTCTTGAGGATTTGTTTATACCCGAATGTTACACCATTCTTAGAGACCTCATCCACGCTAGGGGATGACGCCGATAGAACAACAACAGGATTTTTTGTGCCAACGGACACAACTTTTTTAACGCTTTGTTCCTGTACTTCTTGACCTACAACAGCTTCTGCAACTAATACGCCATCTTCGTAAGTCTTCTCTTTCTTTTTCAGAAGTACGCCCTCTTTACCTTCTTGAACGACCTGCTCTTTACCCTTAAGCAACGATGCATCATTTTTCTTTTCCGTGTCGAATGCAATCGGCTCTGTTACTTCTTCCGTCTCTTTTTTCACACGGACGATTTTGATTTCATCGCCTGATCCCAAAGAGGCTGTCGGTTCGGGAGTCAGCTTATCGTGCTCCCCAAGTGCAATATGTAAACGTTGCAATGCACTTTCAACCGTTCTTGCAGTTGTGTAAACAGTGGTGGTCTTTCCATCAGCAGTCAATTGAATTGGAGAAGCGTGTTCGATGACGAATTTGTCCCCGCCCTTGATTGTAGCCGCAGGGTCTGCAGATATTTCATCGTGTTCACCAATCGTTATGGCTTGTTCATCCAGTAGGCGTTGCAGGACCCATTGCTTCGTGTGCACAACGGTTTCTTGTCCATTCACAACCACGGATACGCTCTTGGTAGCCGTACCGTACAACAACACCAAAAACATGAAAGTCATTGCGATTGAGATTATAGCCAGGCTTAAAATCAAACGCAAGTTTTCATGCTTCCATCGCAATGCGAAGGACATGCTGGATGATCGTTTTACATGGGTCTCGCTAAAAGAGATACTGCCCACTTCTTCGGTCCTCCTTCAAAGCCTCGCCGCCAGGTTACAGCATGATTAAATTTGACGCGACTAAGGTTTTTAATTTAACTTAACGTGTCGTCCATCGGCAGTGTTTGGAAACAGCTGCGTTCTGGTCGTCCCACCCCGCTTTGCTATTCATCATCCTATGAATTCCGGGTTACGATTAGTCGTCCGAAACAGTTAAAGGTCCTTATGGGGACAAAAAGCCAGCAAGAAGAGGACTCTTCTCGCTGGCTTAGTTTGCATAGTAAAAATACACAAATAGCACGCACGACAATCGTTACCTCTCTTACGCTTACGAGGTTAGCTGACGGATTCGGACGTGAGAGTCGCCCTACTCAGACGTAAACTTCCGTTCAACGTCCAAGATTCACCCCTGTTACTCACTCTGTTCACTTCGTCAGCGTTGGCGCTTTATAAGTTAACAGTGGTTCCCCCGTTCCCATAATTGGAACTCAGCGAATGGAAAAATGGCAAATTGGTTATTAAGTTATTATGAAAAGTATATTACGCTGTTAATCTCTGCCTGTAAAGGGATTAACACCTACTAAAAAGGGCTAAATCAATTAAAAATAGCTTATTTTCAAAATAAAACCACCTTTTATCTACTTTTAACTCATTATAACGTACGAATACTAAGTTTCTTCGTGTTTTCACTCTTAAACTAGGCTTCGAAACTAAATTTGTTTATAATTATCAGGTATGAAACACGTATATAAATTCCAATAATTAGCTATTTAGGGAGGCACTGAGATGGGTCCCATATTACAAGTTGACGCTTTATTCGGGGGATATTTACCAAATAAACCCGTTCTTCACGACCTCACATTTTCCATCCGCCAAGGTGAAATGATGGGATTAATTGGTTTGAACGGCGCAGGAAAAAGTACAACCATCAAGAACATCCTTGGACTGCTTCAACCACAAAGGGGTTCTATAAAAATTAACGGTTTGACGCTGGCCGAAGATCCGCTGCCTTACCGTGCCACTTACGCTTATGTGCCTGAAAGTCCAGAGCTTTATGAAGAACTTACGATTCGTGAGCATCTGGAGTTAACCGCCATGGCTTACGGCTTAACGAAGGATGACTATCTCTCCCGCTCGCAAGCGCTGCTCGAGCAGTTCCACATGCAGGACAAGCTCAACTCGTTCGCAAGCCATTTATCCAAAGGGATGAAGCAAAAGGTCATGATCATGAATGCATTCCTGATCGAACCTTCTCTCTACATCATTGATGAGCCTTTTCTCGGGCTCGATCCGCTAGCCATCCGCTCATTACTCGAGTTGATGGTCAAAATGAAGAGACGCGGCGCGTCATTTCTCATATCCTCGCATATTTTGTCTACGATTGAAAAATATTGCGATAACTATGTCGTCCTGCACAAAGGACATATGGTCGCCCAAGGCGATTTAGTCGAATTACGTCAGCAGACAGGACTCCAGCAAGCGTCATTGGACGACATCTTTTATAAGCTTGTAAAAGGAGAATTGGTATGAAGGCGATGGACATGGATACCCGTGCCCTATGGCAGAAGAGATTTGAACATTATATGAAGGAATCCATGGGTTACCTGCAGTATGCAGCGCGCAGCAATTTTTTTGGCTTCCTGCTATTTCTTGTCATCCTTTCTTCCTATTATTATGCAAAAATACTACAGCGCCTTCCGACAGATTATCCTTATCTGTGGATCGTCCTTTTGCTGCTGGTACCTTTGTTAGCCTCAAGCCCCATTCGCACGCTAGCCAGAAGCGCAGACCGTATGTTTCTACTGCGCGTTGAACATCAGATGGGTCCTTACTTCCGCGGCGGATTCATGTACAGCTTAGTGCTTCAAGCCTTCTGGACATTTCTGGCATGGGTCGTCCTATGGCCCTTGTATCATCACTGCCTTGGCCGCGATGAACAGCATTTCTTATGGATGCTTGCCTTGCTTCTATTAATGAAGGTAGGCAATTTATTGGCCAGCTGGCAAGAAAGCCGATTCACTCATGAGCGCGCAAGAAGGGTTTCCGTTAGCTTCCGCTGGCTGGCAACAGCCGTGCTGATTTCGCTGCAATTTCTGACAAGCGTCCTCTGGGCAAGCGGAGCTGCTCTTGTCCTTACACTGGTTTGGTTAACCGCTACGCATTACGTATCCAAATACTACATCGGATGGGATTATCTCATTACGAAGGAACGGCAGCAGCAAGCACGATTATATGCCTTTTTCAACTGGTTCGTGGATGTTCCGCAATTGGGTACGCGAATAGCCCGCCGAAGCTGGATCAGCGGGGTCACAAGATTTATTCCTTTTAAACAAGATGCTGCCTATCTCTACATATATATGAAAACATTTCTACGTACGGAGCTATTCGCGATTGTCCTGCGTATATCCTTACTAGGCACATTAGCCATCGCCGTTTCAAGCAGCAGCACAGCGAGACTGCTCATCTTCTTTATCGCTTTGATTATTTCCATGGTTCAACTAACGCCACTTGAGCGTTCACACCGCTATACCTTTTGGCTCGACATGTACCCGCTTAACCGTCAGTTGAAGGCCGGCTCCCTAGCCTTCATCATTTGGTCAGCCTTACTCCTAGAATTATGTATGCTTTCGATTCCGTTTATGATTCGATCTTCACTTATCTATATTGTCGTGCCGCTCATCGGCTTCCTCTTTATCTCACTCAGCTGCGGAGTTTTTCTACGACGAAAATTTGCAAAAAGCGCTTTACTTGAGACCTAACAAGGCTATGGCGTTGTTTGTCGTTATTTCTGCAAGTTCTTCCAGACTTATCCCCTTGATTTCAGCGGCGGTTTCGGCAACCAACCGAACATAAGCCGATTCATTGCGCTTGCCGCGGAAAGGATGCGGGGTCAAATAAGGAGCATCCGTCTCGATGAGTAAGCGGTCCAAAGGAACCTGCGCCAGCACTTCCTTGGGCTGCTTTGCATTTTTGAAAGTGACAGGGCCTCCGAAGGAAATATGGAAATTCATAGCCAAACACTGCTTGGCCGTCTCCCAGCTCCCCGAAAAGCAATGCATGATCCCCCCGACTTCTGCTGCTTTTTCTTCTTTTAAAATAGTCAAAATATCCTGATGCGCATCTCGGTTATGAATCACAATCGGCATTTGAAGCTTTCGCGCCAACCTGATTTGCTCCCGAAAAACTCGTTGCTGTACATCTTTAGGCGACTTATCCCAATAGTAATCAAGCCCGATTTCTCCGATTGCCACCACTTTTTCGTGCTGACACAGCGATTCGATCCATTCCAAATCTCCTGGCATCATGTCAATTGCATCTACAGGGTGCCAACCTACTGTTGTATAGATAAAATCATATTTTTCAGCAAGAGCTATTGAACTAGGAATTGTTTCCCGGTTAAAGCCAACATTCACCATTCTGGTAACACCGGCTTCACGAGCACGTTGTATAACCTCGTCCTGATCTTCCTGAAATTGTTCCGCATTCAAATGCGTATGTGAGTCTGTCAGCATAGTCTTCTCCTTACTTCCTCTTATGTATTATTCCTGCTCGCCTAGCATCTCCCAAAGCTCCGGATATTCAGAAGCATTCAGACGTTCAAGCAACTCCTCGGGGTAATAGACATGATGTTTACCCATTTGAAAGCCGCTAATCGACTGCACGATTTCCGAGCGGTGAGTGATTTCGGTCAGCGTCTCTTTATGATCCAAAAGCAGAATCGGCAAATTATCCTCTGTCTCTCCCGGCCTGTACACATCATAGGATTGATTCGACGGGAAATCAATTTCCATGTAATAAATTGGATCGAGCCCAACTTCGGCCATGACTTTCTCCATAAGCTGAATCATACGCTGATTCGACTCATCAAAAGTACTGTACTTATACAATTTGCGGTCTAAGAATCGCTTACACATATCGGCAAGGATGGGATCCTTCTCGCTCATCCAAAACGTTAGCATCGCCTGCATCACAGATTCGTCCAGAAGCAAATAATCTTCAAGTGAGATCTTATTCTGAATCAGGTGCAGGATGGGATCCGTCATAAAACCGAACGTATAGTTATCTTCATATAAATGTTTGGCGCGCGCAAAGATTTTGTGCAGCAGAATTTCCGCGCTCCGCGTTACCGGATGGAAATAGACCTGCCAATACATCTGATAGCGTGACATGAGATAATCTTCTACAGCATGCATACCGCTTTCTTTAACGACAATATGCCCCCGATAGGGCCGGATAACTCGGAGAATACGTTCCAAATCGAACGTCCCGTAATTAACACCCGTAAAATAGGCGTCTCTTAACAGGTAGTCCATCCGATCGGCGTCCAATTGAGACGACACGAGGCTTACAACAATTTCTTCATTGTAGGATTTGCAAATGACTCCCGCCACTTTTTTGGGAAAATCAGGTGAAACCCGGCTCAGAACTTTATTGACCTCCGTATCGCCCAGCACGATTTTACAAGACCAATCCTCATGTCGGGTTCCAAAAGCCTTCTCAATAGAGTGGGAGAAAGGTCCATGCCCCAAATCGTGCAATAGTGCCGCACACAGACAGATCAGACGCTCTTCCTTCGGCCAATCTTCATATTGATTGCGCTCAAATTGAGAAATAATTTTGCGCGTGATCTCGTACACACCGAGCGAATGCGAGAAACGGCTATGCTCGGCGCCATGAAAAGTTAAATAAGAAGTTCCTAATTGCCGGATGCGGCGCAGCCTCTGGAACTCTCGCGTATTAATCAAATCCCAGATCGTGTTATCCTGCACGTAAATGTATTTATGAACGGGATCTTTAAAAACCTTCTCTTCCTTCATTCAATCACAACCTCTCTTCATTAAAATTCTACATCTTTTCGACATTTCTTACCATCATATCGACATATATGTCGTAATTTGTCGAATTTACTAATCCCAATTTTTCATTGCTTTCATCCGCTTAAATGAATTGGCTAAATCCACCTTTTCTCACATCAAATAGTAATATATTATTTACAAATCCTTATTCCACTTGGCTTTTCCTCTCTTTTCAGTTGTGATCAGATTTCAAAAAATTATCGTCTACGCGCCCAAACTAGCGAAAATATGGTTGACTATTTTGGGAATGGTTGGTATCATGAGTTTAAGAGATATGTCGAAACATGACGATATTGATAAAATTTTTATAAAATCGAAAGGGGTTTATATATATGATGAAATCTACGGGCATTGTAAGAAAAGTTGACGAATTGGGGCGTGTTGTTATTCCAATTGAACTTCGCCGTACACTTGGAATTGGCGAGAAAGACGCCCTTGAAATTTACGTAGATGGCGAGCGTATCATGCTTAAGAAATATGAGCCTGCTTGTATCTTCTGTGGCAACGCTGAAGGCGTCTCTTACTTTAAGGGAAAAATTGTTTGTCATATTTGTTTAGCGGAAATGCCAACACCTGTGACAAAATAAGAAAAATAGTATATAATAGAAGTAGCACTTATCCTATTGGTAATTCTAACCTTTTTCATATCTCCTCTAATCTCTAATTTGCTGGCTCCGGCCACGGATTAGAGATCTTTTTTTGTCTGGACTTTTTCCGCAGCGCTCCAGTCAGCCAACACCGCTTGAGCGCTTAGCGCTCAAGCAATGCGTTATAAACATCCCGCTTGGATAGGCCGCGATCGCTCGCAACTTGCTTCATCGCTTCCTTCCGGTCGCTGCCTTGCCCCTCGTAGTGCTCGACATGCTCGCCTAGCGTCATCGCCTCCCACCAACCATCGGCGGCTTCTTTCGCGCTCTCTGCCGACGCGCCTTCGGCGATCACGCAGTACTCGCCCTGCGGCGGGTGCTGCGCAAGATGCTCGAGGCACTCGGCAATCGTGCCCCGCAGAAACTCCTCGTACCGCTTCGTCAGCTCGCGGGCGAGACAAACCCGGCGCTCCGGCCCCCACACTTCCGCCATGCGGGCAAGTGTTTTGTCGACGCGATGCGGCGATTCATAGAACAGCAGCGTGTCCTGCACGTGCTGCAGCCCTTCGAGCACCTTCGTCTGATCCTTTTTCTCCCGGGGGAGAAATCCGACGAAGGCAAACCGCTCTGTCGGCAGGCCTGATGCAATCAGCGCCGACAGGGCTGCATTCGCGCCGGGGACAGGCACCACCGGCGCGCCCTGCTCTACGGCCATCCTCACCAGGTCATAACCTGGATCGGAGATGGCCGGCAGTCCCGCATCGCTGACTAACGCGATGCTCTGCCCTTCAAGCAGCAAGCGGACGAGTTCGGGGCCGCTTGCCTGCTTGTTGTGTTCGTGATAGCTGACGATTCGCGTAGCGATTTCGAAGTGCGTCAGCAGCTTGCGGGTTTGCCGCGTATCTTCGGCGGCAATCAAGTTCACTTCCTTGAGGATGCGAACCGCCCGAAAGGTCATGTCTTCGAGGTTGCCGATCGGTGTGGCAACCAGGTAGAGCGTACCCGAGCTATTTCCGTCCTCGCGATAACTTTTTTGTACATTTATGCCCACGGTTTGTCCCTCTTCACTTTAGTCATATGCTTCCATATACCCTAATATTTATTTTTATGAAAACTCTAAGGAAGCTCTGCCCCCGTAATATATTTCCTTCAATTCCTTACAGTACTCCTGGTTCTCGTCATACACGATAAGCGGAGGCAGTGTGCGAATTTCCGGTTTGCCATCCTTCATTCCCTCAATTAACACCATCATCGCTTCTTCTCCAGCGCGCGCATGCACGTAACGAATTCTTTTCGGCTCCAGACGGTAGCTCCTCATTAAACTGATAATATCCACCAATCGTGTTGCCCGGTGAACCATAGCCACTTTACCGCCTGCTTTAACCAACTTCGCACATGCAGCTATCACATCCTCCAAGTTACAGTGGATTTCATGACGCGCTGCCGCAAAATGCTCATTCACATTCTGTTCCCCATTCGGCACAGGCAGATAAGGCGGATTCACCGTTACAGCATCGAATTGGCCGTGGCCTAAAGTGCCATGAATGGTCTTTAAGTCGCCTTGTATCATATGCAGCCTTTCGCCTAAATCATTCAGCAAGGCATTTCGAACCGCCATATCCGCAAGGCGCTCCTGGATTTCTACGCCCCAAATGTCTGCCTTAGTTCGAGTAGACAAGAGCAGCGGCACGACACCGTTTCCTGTACATAAGTCGATAACCCGTCCCTTCGGCGGCAAACTGCAAAATCGGCCAAGCAGGACAGCATCCATCGAAAAGCTGAACACTTCCTCGCTTTGAATTATTTTTAAATCATACGTTAATAAATCGTCTATTCTTTCAGTCGGTCGTAAAGGCACCATACGCGTTCTTCATTTCCTTTCCAGTCCTAGCTCGTCTATGGAAAAAAACCGTAAGGCATAAACCCCTACGGTCAAACACACTTATTTATTTAAAAAGGATAAGCAAAACAAACAATCTCCCTCAGTCCGAAGGTGTCCATAATACACATTGCATATGTGAAATCCTTCATTGTACAAGCGGGTCAAATTATCATATCCGGCTCCCGGTAACGAAACCGTTTCCTCCGCCTCTCCGACAGGTTGTTCGACCGTCGTTTCCTCTTGTCGAATCAACTTGCGCAGTTGCTGATTTTCTATGCTTAGTCTCTTATTTTCTTCGATGAGTATAATGATTTGTTTCTTTAAGGCACCCAACTCGGCATAAGTGGCACCCATTCGTTCTTCGATCCCATCTATTTGTCCAAAAATATCTTGTTTATCCACGCTTTCACCTCTAGTGCCATGCATGCTTACTGGCCAGCGCCTCCTTGGATCCTTTGCCGCTACTCTTGTTCAACTACATCATCGAAAGGTAAATCAAGTGCTTTACCAAGGTCGAATAATTGAACCTTTGCGGTACGCTCACTGATATTTAACCCTAGTACCTTACCATTACCAAAAGAAGTGATCACATGCCTTCCAACAGTTGGCAGAGAATCCTTCGCACTTTCATAATTATCATGCTCGTACTTCAAGCAACACATTAACCGACCGCATAAACCCGAAATCTTCGTCGGATTCAGCGATAAATTCTGATCTTTGGCCATCTTGATCGATACCGGCTCAAAATCACCTAAAAATGATGAACAACATAAAATCCGCCCACACGGACCAATACCGCCTAACATCTTCGCTTCGTCCCGCACACCAATTTGACGCAGTTCGATTCTTGTCCGGAAAATGCTCGCCAAATCTTTCACGAGTTCCCGGAAATCAACGCGCCCCTCGGCTGTAAAATAAAAAATAATTTTATTGCGGTCAAAGGTATACTCTACGTCCACAAGCTTCATCTTAAGACTATGATCTCTGATCTTGTCGTGGCACGTTTGGAAGGCATCTTTGGCTGCTTTTTTATTCTCTTCAACCAAGTCAGCATCCGAATCATCCGCGATGCGAATGACCTTTTTGAGTGGAAGAACGACATCATTTTCCTTGACAATCTTCTTGCCCACTACGACTTTGCCGTATTCCACACCGCGAGCGGTTTCAACAATTACGGCACTTTCTTGCTCAATCGGCAAATCGATTGGGTCAAAATAATATATTTTACCCGCTTTTTTGAAGCGGACTCCTACAACCGAATACATCTTACACCCCCTGCATCTCCACGAGCATTTTCTCTATAACCAGCTGAGAGTTGGCGTTGAAGCGCAGTCGCTTTTGTAAATCTACGGCTTGCTCCATCATACGCACCCAGACTGAGACATCCCGGCTGAACGCCAGAGAGCTCATCCAGTCTAGCTGGTCATTATATACAAGCCTGTCCCTGCGCTCAAGGCGCAGTTGCACCATATCTTTAAACCAGAGAATCAACAAGTCGAAAAGACTCGACATGTGTTCTGCAAGTTCTGATTTCACAATTCGTTGCTGAACCGTAATCATAGAAGTAGGAAAACGTGTGAGCGTCTCCTTCGCTAATTGTAACATTACGGTTCTCATTTCTGCAAACCAATTCGCTCCGATTAACTCCCTCGCTGCTTGTAATCCTGCCGTTAAATGTGCTGCAGGCTGCACAAGAGCAGCTGGAAATCCTTCTTCGAGCAGCGTCAGCACCATCTGCTCACGCGCCATCGGAGTGAATTGAATCCACTGTGCTCTCGACTGAATCGTTGGTAATAAGGCATTTCCATTCTCGGTGATGAGAATAGCCACGACCCTGGAAGTTGGTTCTTCTAGAAATTTCAAAAGGCTATTTGCTGCTTGTACAGTCATTTTCTCTGCATGGTGCAGAATATATATTTTCGTGCCGGAAGCTGTCGCACGGTAAGCAAACTCCTTCTGAAGCTCCCGAATTTGCTCAATCTTGATTGAGGCCCCCTCAGGTGCAACGATATGCAGATCGGGATGATTGCTGTGCTCCACTTTACGGCACTCCAAGCATTCACCGCAAGCGTCATCCGTTCCGTTCTGACAATAAATCGCTTTCGCCAAAGCTATCGCCATTTCGGAACGCCCTGTCCCCACAGGCCCGCTAAATATATAGGCGTGTGACAGCTTGTCTTGTCGCAGCCCGTTCTGCAGAAGTTTCTTTGCCGCTGCTTGCCCCGGTATGGTCTGGAAGGACATTCGTTATGGCACCATCCTAAAATAACAAGTTAATCAACATGCCGCGGATTTCTCCGATTTTTTGCAAAATCTCAATACGCCCCTGCTCGCTCTCCAGCAATTCGTCCGCTAACGAGAGGAGCTCTTGATCAATTTCTTCCAAAAGCTTATATCGCTTCGAACGGCCGCGACGATCCCAGCCCTTCGTATCTCGTAAATTGACACCTCGGCGAGCCGTCTCCTCCAGAAATTGCTTAATCAGCAATTTATACTGGAGAAGCTCTCTTACGGTCATCCCCCGTGACAGACGGTCGCCTTGCAGCGTAATCTGCTGCACCATTTTGGACAACTGCTCCTGCGTAAATTTCTCATCCTGCTGCTGCATAATGTCAGAGAAATTCCGGGGGGCCATCTGTGGCGGCGGTACGTTCTCATTCACTTTGACGTTCTTACCAATGGGCTGCCACCCCGGATTAATTTTCAAGACACATCCATCCTTATTTAGGTCATCTATAATTTAGTAATGCTCGAAGCGTTCAACCGGCAATACGAATACCGCGGCTCCACCCACTTGGACTTCCACTGGGAATGGAATGTAAGAATCTGTCGTTCCTCCCATTGGAGAAACCGGTGTAACAAGCTGTTCCCGAATTTTGCAATTGGCGCGAATGACCTGCATAACCTCTTGCACTCTCTCATCTTCCGTACCGATCATGAAAGTTGTATTTCCTGCGCGTAGAAAACCGCCTGTACTTGCCAGCTTCGTAGCGCGAAAACCTTCTTTAATTAACGCATTGGAGAGACGGTTACTGTCTTTATCTTGTACAACAGCTACGACTAGTTTCATAGGGGTTGCCTCCTCTTATTATAAACTAAGAATGGATTTTCTGCTTCTCACGGAAAAATGTTCCTAAGCAAAATGTTCCTCAAGCAAACGGTTACACTGACTCCAAATATCTGCTGCAATCTCCTCTACAGTGCGGTTAGCGTCAATCACTCTTACACGCTCAGGATGATCGGATGCGATCTGGTGGAATCCTTCCCTTACTCGGCTGTGGTAATCCACATGTTTCTGTTCGATGCGATCCAGCTGCTCCGCTGCGGTTGTTGCGCCTGAGGCTCTTTGATGCAATCGCGCCATACTGACTTCTACGGGAACATCCAAAATGAATGTTCGAGTTGCTTGTAATCCCGAGCTTGCATAGCGTGAAATCGCTTTGACTTGCTCAACATCCAAGCCTAGTCCGTATCCCTGATACGCAACGCTTGCATCAATGAAACGATCACACAAGACGATGCGCCCAGCTTCCAGAGCCGGCAAAATCAACTGATGCACATGCTGCGCTCGGGATGCCGCGTATAGCAGCACTTCCGCTTGATCGACCATTTCTGCATTCACAGGATCAAGAATTATACTGCGAATCTTATCGCTGATTGCTGTTCCCCCTGGTTCTCTCGTCACCAGAACATCATGTCCTAATTTCTTAAGCTCTTCACCTAATTTCTTGAGCTGTGTCGTTTTTCCGGAACCGTCCGGTCCTTCAAAAGTAATGAAAATTCCGTTCACTCTTCCTCCTGCGTGCTGCTTTACCAGTCCATATAATAGTTTATGTGTATATCTTTAACTTGTGTGTCTGACCAAATTCCGTACCTTGAAACTTAATTCCGTTTGCCGCTAATTGTAGTAAAGCCTCAGCCACGGTATCCGTAATAACTTCACCCGGGTATAGATAAGGAATTCCTGGTGGATACGGGATCACCATATCCGCAGAACGCTTGCCAACCGCATCCTCAACGCTTACCTGCCGATAAGCTCCCACTTCCCGCCCTTCTCTTGAGATGTCTCTCAGATCAAAAACAATTGGTGAAGAGATTTGTGTGTAGTAGGGTAATTTAAGTATATTCGAGATAGGCCCATGAAGTTCCTTCTTTTGTGCTGGAGCGTCCAAACAAATGTTGGTTAACACGCCAATAACCCTTTCTAAATCCGCTCGGCTCGTAGCCGGTGTGAAAACAAGCAGCACATGACGGCCATCCGTCATTTCTACGTAAATGCCCTGCTCCTCTAATTTCTCCTTGAGCTCTGCCGCATTTAAATTTTGTGTCGCATCACAAATGGCCACTTTAAAGGGATCCGCCGTCTCATATCCTTCGCTTCTAGATAACGGAAATTCCTTAGGAAAGTAATCAAATCGGTTGATTTCGTCTAGTAGGGATCTAAATTCTTTAACAAGCATAATCCCTTCTGACAGCCAGGCTTCCCCTTCCGTATACATTCTTTTTCTCGCCAAATCTAACGATGCCATGATCGGATACGAAGGGCTTGAGCTCTGCAGCATTCCCAAAAGCCGACGAATCGCCTCCCTATTCATACGCGAACCCTTCAAATGAAGCATGGCTCCCATCGTCATCGCGGTAAGCATTTTATGCGTAGACTGCACGACTGCGTCCGCTCCCTGCGACAGCGCAGAGGCCGGCACCTCCGGATGAAATCCGTAGTGAGCACCATGCGCCTCATCCACCAAAAGCATCTTCCCCTGTGCATGCATCAACTCAGCAAAAGGTGTTAAATAAATGCCCATGCCATAATAGTTGGGATTGGTCAAAAATAAAGCTTTTGCCTCCGGATATTGTTGCAACGCATGTTTTACAGCTTCAATATGTACGCTTGTCGCAACACCCGTTTGCGGATCGATGGAAGGTGAAATGAACACAGCTCTCGCCCCTGCCAACATTAATCCGTGAATAACTGATTTATGTACATTTCTTTGGACAAGAATGATATCACCTCGCTCACAGACGGCTGCAATCATGGCGATATTCCCCACCGTACTGCCACCAATGAGGAAGTGGGATTCCTCCGCTCCAAAGCAGGCTGCGGCTAACTGTTCCGCCTCCATAATGACACCCTCTGCATGATGCAAATCATCCAGACCTGATATTTCCGTATAATCAATCGCCATTATTCGCTTAAAAAAGGGTGCCCCTTCGTCCAGTAACCCTTGACCGGATTTGTGACCTGGTACATGTAGACTTACCGGGTTTTTAGCTTGATGAGCTACCATTGCCTCATACAACGGTGCTTTGAGCTGTTTCTCTGAATTGTTATTGCTGCTCATGCGAATAGACTCCTTGAACTTTCTACTTACTACCCTTATAGTAGTGGATTGAAGCATAAAAAACAAAAAAGCTTCCAGAAAGAAGCTTCTCTCAATTAGTTCATATATTGTTTTGAGTTGCCCAAGTATAAAGCTTTTTTCATCTGATTTACGAAGAATGGGTATTTTTGATCGTTCACATTCGTTTTGACAATTTCACCGCTGCACTCATCACAAATGAAAGCTGTAATAATATGAATGCCGCCACTTCGCTGCTGCTCACAGATCATACAAATCCCAATTCGGTTCTCCTCCATATGATCACCCCATGTACTTTTACTACTAGTATATCCGAATCTCGATTCTCCTAAACTAGCTAAACGCTCATATCTTGGAAGGAATATGCCGATATTACCTCTATATCAGGTCAACCGGCTTACGGAGGTCATCATGTCAACAAAACTGGAACCCAATCTCTCCAAACAATCTACTATTTATAGTTATACTTTAGTGAAGCGCATTTATCATTCTTTGTATAAAAGGATTCTTTACTTCCTCATTCTCGCCTTGGCCTTATTCTTCAAATTCGAACCCGCAAACTGGCTACCAATGTTAGTCAGCTATCCGTTATTACTAGTTTTCCATACACTGCTTGTTCGGGCTTATTTCCAATTCACTATTGGAATGGCCATGAGAGGGTGGTCCTATCGATGGGGAATTTTCTGGTGCGGTTCGCTGCCGGATGGCCATGCGTCGGTTAAGCTAGTAGGCAAAATACAGCTCCACCTGTTCTGGATTGGTCTCTCCCTGATTACGATTCTGTATCCCTGGATTCCAGCCCCTTGGTTGATTTATTTCATGATCTTTCACATCTGGATGCTCATGCCGCGGCTATGGATGTTGTTTCGGTTCCGACCTTATCGCAAAACTGGTTTAATGAAGATTTCTGAGAAAGAAACTTCTTGTTACTTACAATAAAAGGGAAGCCTGCACTTTGTCACATTACATGTAAAAAGTGCAGGTTTTTTTGTTGCTTAGAAGCGATCTAACAAATTTTGATGTACTTTCTGCAAGTGAGCAACTTTTCGAGCTACGCTCCGCTATTTCTGATAAAATCGAGCCGTTCCACTCTTAAAGGGATCTACGTACCGTTATTTCGTTTGTTTTGGCTAAAAACCCGCCTGTTGGGGTCAAATAAGACCCTGTAGTTCCACTTAGCTCTGAAAAGATCTAAATCGGATCAATTAGTGACCTATACTTCCCTTGTGACACTTTGCGGGAATCTCACCACTAAAGTTGCCTTATGAAATGCAAAAAGCCTTTCTGAGATTTCTCTCAAAAAGGCTTTTTCTTCTGTGCTTGGCAACGTTCTACTCTCCCAGAACCCTGCGGTTCAAGTACCATCGAC
>NZ_JBYTCO010000019.1:0-71750 GCF_058790355.1 Paenibacillus sp. FW101-FHT12H11
GACCGTTAAGCCCTCCAGCGTCGATGGTACTTGAACCGCAGGGTTCTGGGAGAGTAGAACGTTGCCAAGCACAATGAGAAACCTTACAAGGAGAAATCCTCGTAAGGTTTTTTTGTTTATTGTGTACTGCCATTACCGTGGGGGCTCTTACATAACGATGAGGAGGGCAATTTACCTGCACTTTTTGCAGTAAAGTTGGATGAATGAAAGGCATAAAAGCACATCTTTGCCTCGGTATGTTGTATTAAATACAACATAACAGATACTTTTCCGCTACGAAATAACTTCCCGTTGTATAAAATACAACCATTTCACCGAAATATGCGAAAAAGGGACTCGCAACTCAAAGAATGTTGCACTATGTACAACGAAGAGGCAATCTCTCGCTATTTTGCATGATTTAAATGCATAAAATACAACATAGGCGACGCAGGAGTCCCCCCTGGTGAGTTGAACGTCCAAAGAAACCAAACATTGTTTGTCATTTTACAAAAGTGCGGATAGAATCAGATAAATCATTTAAACTTAGATTACAATAAGGCAAAGTTTACTTTGATGCCTGCTTGCAGATTTATGTATATATATAGATGCTGAAGTTGCAACAAGAGATAGGAGTGATGCGTGTGGGAAATACATATGTTCAGATTGGAATGGCGATGCTGCGTACGGGGATTCTGGGATATGGTGGTGGACCGTCGATAGTCCCGTTAATCCGGTATGAGGCAGTGACGCGTTTTCAATGGATGAAAGATGAGGAGTTCATGGAGGTATTAGCCATAGCAAATACGCTGCCTGGGCCCATTGCAACGAAGCTGGCCGGGTATCTGGGCTACCGCCTTAAAGGAACAGCTGGAGCGGCAGTTGGGGTTCTTGCGCATATTGTGCCTACCTGTGTGGCGATGGTGGGGTTATATTCATTTATTCAATTTTTTAGTACGTCGCATGTGATCAAAGGGATGATAGCTGCTGTTGTGCCGATTGTAGCGGTGATGCTGGGTGTCATGGCGTATGAGTTTGGGGAGAAAGCCATCAAGGGATTGGGCTGGGTGGCAGGCATTACTTTTTTCGTGATCTCTTTCTTGCTGCTGCAGACATTTTCTGTGCATCCGGCGATTGTCATTTTTCTCTTCCTCCTATATGGCGCCTTCCATCATAAGCTCAAGGATAAGTGGAAGAAGAGACAACTGGGGACTGGTGAGGACGCATGATGGAATGGTGGCATTTATTCGTTAGTTTTTTTCTGGCCAATGTGTTTGGATACGGAGGTGGACCTTCTTCGATCCCATTGATGTATCAGGAGATTGTCACGAACCATGACTGGATGACCAGCAGCGACTTCTCTAACATGCTGGCGCTGGGGAACGCCCTGCCTGGGCCGATCGCGACGAAAATTGCCGCTTATGTCGGGTTTCAGCTTGGCGGATGGATCGGGGTTTTGGTGGCTGTAGCGGCAACAGTAGTTCCGTCGATTATCGCACTTATCATTTTATTGAATATCCTGCAGAAATATAAGCAATCTCCTGTGATAAAAGGAATGACGCTGCTTGTGCAGCCCGTAATTGCAATCATGATGGTGCTGGTTACATGGAGCAGCCTGGTGGAGTCTACAAAGGCAATTGGATATCTTCAGTTTATTGGCATCGCGGCAGTCGCATTTTATCTCATTCAAAAGAGAAAGATTCATCCTGCTTTTGTCATTGTGGCCGGCTTTGTATATGGCGGCATCTTTCTTTCTTAGAGAGCGATTAGCTAAGGAGCAGTTACAAAACGTCTGTAGAGACGCTTTGTGGCTGCTCCTTTTTGCGTTCGCGCTATGTTAGTTGACGCTATTTTTGGCGATTAGCACAAAGTAAGAGGTGTTTTTCGTGAGCATCGCTAATAAGATGTGATGTTAATTGACGTATATTTCAACTGAACAGTATAGTGGAAAAAATGGATAGAAGTATGTAGCCGCAGCAGATCCTTCCTGGGGAGATGCTGTTTTGAGCATAAGCGGTTATAAGAGGAGGGGCGCGATTGAAGAAAGAGGAGCAGTACTCCGTTGAGATGATCCGGATTGTGAAGCAATTTGGCTCAGTGATCGCGAACGATGAGGTGAATTTTCAGGCAAAAGCAGGAGAAATTCATGCGCTGCTCGGGGAAAATGGCGCCGGCAAAAGCACGATGATGTGCATGCTCTCCGGGGTATATCGCCCCACTCATGGTGAGATCCGCCTGAATTATGACAACACATAAGCTGAAAGAAGTGATGTTCGCTTCCGATCATATTTCCGTGATGCGCAAAGGAAAAATGATTGCAACGATGGCGAAATCTTAGACGAGCGAACGTGATTTGGCGCAGCTGATGGTCGGACAAGAGAGCGTAAATGCCCGAACCGTTGTGAGGGAGAAGCCCTTGGGCAACCCTATGCTGGTGGTTAACGGTTTGAATGTAGGCATTGGTCGCAGAAGCTTGTTGAGCTTTTTGATGTGAAGACGCCGGGAATCGATGCGCATGTGCACCACTTGTCGGGTGGCAATCAACAGAAGCTGCTCCTCGCCAGGGAAGTGGACCTCGATCCGAAGCTGATGGTAGCGGTACATCCAACGCAAGGGCTCGATGTAGGTGCAACAGCTGGCGTACACGATCTGTTAGAGTTCTGCTGCTTGTTTACACGCCGACATGGAATGAAGGCATGACGTCAGGGCGCGGCTGGATTGCCGTGGCGCTCATTATTTTTGCCAGGTGGAATCCGATTCGGGCCTTGGTGTGTGCGTATTTCTTTGGGGTTTTGGATATTCTGGGTTTCCGCGTACAGCTGATTGGAAGTCATATTCCTTCTTATTTTCTGAAAATGATTCCCTATCTCGTCACTATTCTCGTTCTTATGTAGTTAGGCTGGCGTAACCGCAATAGGCCTTCGGGCGCGCCGGAAGCGCTTGGCGTTCCCTATATAAGGGAGCAAAGATTTTAGACGAACATGGAGGGTAACCGATGAATGGACCAGAGAATCACTTGTTTTATTTAAAAAGATGCGTTGAACTCTCTGTCTTAGCTAGAAAATCCGGCAATACGCCATTTGGTGCGCTGCTGGTAGGGCCGACGGGTGAGGTTCTTTTGGAGCAAGGCAATATAGAGATAACTGAGTCCAACTGTACGGGGCATGCTGAAACCACACTGATGGAAGCGGCCTCGAAAAAATACAGCAAAGCCGAGCTATGGACATGCACGCTGTACACATCTGCTGAGCCTTGCGCCATGTGCGCGGGGTCTATTTATTGGGGCAACGTGGGGCGCGTTGTTTATGGCATTTCGGAGACGCGTCTGGCTGAATTGACTGGGGTGGATGAACAGAATCCGACGCTGGATTTGCCGTGTCGGGTCGTTTTTGCTCGGGGCAGCAAACAGATACAGGTTATCGGCCCGGTTGCAGAGATTGAGGCGGAGGCTGTTGCGGCGCATGCCGGTTATTGGGGGTGAGAATCGCGTTGCAGAAGCCCAAAAATGAAAGCCGCTAGGGAGAATTCCTTGTCCCAAGCGGCTTTTTTTGTAATTTCACAAAAAAAGTTACTGATGTTATGAAACTTTACAAACTTCTTTCATATAAATTGACCCATGGGGATGGCGCATTTACAATGAAACAAATCTTGATCAAGAATGGTTAACATTTACATCGTTGGAGAGGTGATGGGGAGTGGCGCTAACGCTTCAGGAAGTGAATGAACTGACACAGAAAGGGTTCGTCGAGACCTTCGGCCCTTTGTATGAACACTCCCCTTGGGTGGCGGAGCGGGCGTGGAGTTCACGGCCCTTCGCAACAAGGCAGGATCTGATCAGCAGTCTGGAAAAGGAAGTATGGCGCGCGGATCGGGAAGAGCAGTTGGCTCTGCTGCGAGCTCATCCCGACTTGGGAACTCGTGTTCGCATGACGAACCACTCCGTAAATGAGCAGGCTGGAGCTGGCCTGAACCAGTTATCACCGGAAGAATACGAGCAGTTTCTTCAGCTTAACAAGCAGTATACGGAGGCTTTTCAGTTTCCGTTCATCATGGCCGTCAAGGGTCAGACCAAGGAAACGATTCGCGAAGCGCTGAGCCATCGCATTCATCGAGAGGTGCAGGAGGAAATGGGCAAGGCTTTACAGGAGGTTTGCAAAATCGGGCGGTTTCGCCTAGAGGCAGTGCTAGTAGACGAATCGGAGGGGAAACCGATGAAGAACGGATCTGAGAGAATCATGTACTACGGCAAAGGCGATGTATGGGTATACAGGTCCTACGCAAAACCGCTAACCAATCTGACGTTAATCCCTGAATCGGGTTTTGTGGGACGAGACAATGTGCTTTTTGGGATGAATATTAAGGTGGCGGTTAGTGGGGAGAAGTTTTTCACTTCTTTTACAGAGGGGGATAATACGCTGGTCGTAGCCACGGATTCCATGAAAAATTTCATCTTGCGCAAAGCTGGAGAATACGAAGGTGCAACGGCGGAAGGTTTTCTCGCCTTCGCAAGCCGCAAGCTGCTAGAGACATATCCTCAGATGACCGGTGTGAAAATGACGGCCGACCAGGTTGCTTTTGATGCGCTGCCGGTACCGGGAGCCAAAGGCTTCGAGAATGGGAATCTGGTCTACCGGTATTCACAAAATGAGCATCCGACAGCCAAAGTAGAGCTTACAAGGACGGAAGAGGGCATCGCGATTCAGGAGCATGAAGGCGGTATGGCTGATCTGAAGCTGATCAAGGTGAAGGGCAGTTCATTCGCAGGTTTTGTACGAGATGAGTATACAACACTACCAGAATCCTATGACCGCCCGCTATTTATTTTCCTGGATATTGCTTGGAGCTATGAGGAAGTGGAGGATGCGCTGGATTCGGATCTGGGCCGTTATGTGGCTGCTGAGCAAATTCGCGACATCGCACATACGGTTTTTCATGAACAACACTCGCCATCGATTCAAAATCTCATCTACCGCATCGGACAGCGCGCATTACTAAGGTTCCCACAGTTAAAAGAGATTCGGTTCGAATCGAATAACCGTACGTGGGAAACGATTCTGGAACAAGCCACGGCAGGTGAAGGAAAGGTGTTCACAGAGCCTAGACCGCCGTATGGTTTTCAAGGCTTTTCGATGTCAAAACGTGATCTGGAGGGCCTATGAGCGCTGGATTAACAACGCACGTTCTGGACATTAGCCAAGGTAAACCAGCACAAGCTGTACAGATAGAGTTGTACCGTCTTCAAGAGGGAAGGGCTGAGCTTCTACGAAGCGAAATCACGAATGCCGATGGCCGATTGCAGGGGCCGATGCTGAGTGGGGAAGATTTTGTACCCGGAACCTATGAGTTAGTTTTCCATGTCGGAGATTACTTCAGAGAGACGGGAGTGCATCTAACCGATCCTCCTTTTCTGGATCAAGTGCCCATCCGTTTCGGCGTTGCCGCAGCAGATAGTCATTATCATGTCCCGCTTTTGATTGCACCGTGGGGATATAACACATATAGAGGAAGCTAGCGTTTGGAAAAATTGCGGCTATATCTACGTCCGAGGGAGGATTTCGCATGGATGATCAACAGTATGACCTCGTGATTCGCAAAGGTACCGCGGTGCTCATGGATGACGTGCGGCAGGTAGACATCGGTATTCTAGGCGGCAAAATTGCTGCGTTAAGCGAAAACCTCAACTATTCGGAGCAGACGCCTGTTTATGAGGCGGAGCACTTGCATATTCTGCCCGGCATGATCGATGCACATGTTCATTTTAACGAACCGGCGCTTGGTCATTGGGAGGGGTTCGCGACAGGCTCGGCAGCTCTTGCAGCAGGAGGGTGCACGACATTTATCGATATGCCGCTTAATGGCGTACCTCCAACGGTAAGGCTTAGCGCTCTGGAACAAAAGCTGGCAGCGGCCAAAGGACACTCCGTGGTCGATTATGCCCTGTGGGGAGGATTGGTTCCCGGCAATATCGGGAACCTGCAGGAGCTGGCGGAAGCCGGCGTCATTGGCTTCAAGGCCTTCATGTCCTGTCCCGGAGGAGAAGGGGACGATATATTCGCTGAGGTGGACGACAAAACCCTCTATAGAGGCATGCAGGAAATTGCCCGCTTGGGGTTGGTGCTCGCTCTTCATGCTGAAAGCGAAGAAATCGTATCCAAGCGGGCCGCCAAGGCTCTAGCGGAAGGCAGACAAGGAGCGCTCGACTACGTTGAGACGAGGCCGATCGCAGCAGAGCTGGAAGCGGTGAACCGCGCGCTGTGCTACGCAGAGCAGACGGGCTGCCGGCTGCACTTCGTGCATATTTCCAGCGCGGAAGGTGTTCAGGCCATCACGGAGGCGAAGGCCAAAGGGCTGGACGTCACGGTGGAAACGTGCCCGCATTATTTGGCACTGACCAGCGCCGATCTGGCGCAGCTGGGTCCGGTCGCGAAGTGCGCGCCACCGCTGCGCACGGCGGAAGATCAAGACCGGCTGTGGGCGGAGCTGATGGCCGGGCGGCTTGATATTCTCGCTTCCGACCATTCCCCGTGCCCAACATCCATGAAGCAGGGGGATTTCTTCGAAGCGTGGGGCGGCATCTCCGGGGCGCAGAGCTCCATGGAGCTGATGTTGGATGAGGGGCATCTTCGCAGAAATGTGCCTCTGCCTGAGCTGTCGAGGATGCTTTCGCTTGAGCCTGCCAAGCGTTTTGGACTATATCCTCGCAAGGGGGTTATTGCCGTCGGAGCGGATGCCGACTTCGCATTGGTTGATCTGAGCAGGGGGTATACCCTGCAGGCGGATGATTTGCTTTACCGCCACAAGCATAGTCCTTATGTGGGGCGGACGTTTGGATGCCGTGTGCAGGCGACCTTTTGCCGTGGAAGCAAGGTGTATGAGCTTGGAGAAGGAGTTACGGAGACGGCTGATGGCGCATGGTTACGCCCCGCAGTGATCGTTGGAGGTGAGGTCGGTGGCTAAAAGGGTACCGAATTCACTTGATACGCTGTCCCAATTCGGAGAGCGGATGCTTGAGGAGTTGGAGGAGCTTTCCTCGTATGGGGCTAATGCCGAAGGAGGGGTCACCCGACTGCTGTATACGGATCCATGGCTGCAGGCACAACGAGCGATTGTTAGCAAAATGCAGCAGTTGGGGTTGGAGGCCGGATTCGATGCGGTTGGCAATGTATTTGGAAAATTGCCGGGCAGTCAGCCGGACGCGAAGCCGTTACTAACAGGTTCACATATCGATACGGTCAAAAACGGCGGGAAGTACGATGGCGCTTACGGTGTCGTCGCCTCGATGATGGCACTCGGATATTTAAAAGCAGCTTACGGGACACCAAAGCGGACATTAGAAACTGTCTCGTTCTGTGAAGAAGAAGGAAGCCGCTTCCCCTTGGCCTACTGGGGCTCAGGACATGTCACTGGAACAAGAACCTTGCGTCTTGCTTCTGAAATTGCAGATAGCGATGGCATAACATTGCTTGAAGCAATGCAGGAAGCCGGCTTTGATGTCACAGATGCCACAGCAAGCGGGCAGCAGTATCCAGCAAAACGCGAATCCATCGGCGGATACATGGAGATTCATATTGAGCAAGGTTCTATTTTAGCCTATAAAAAGAAACAAATTGGGATTGTAACGGCCATCGTTGGCCAAATCCGACTAACTGTGCAGGTAACAGGCAGCTCTAATCATGCGGGAACAACACCGATGAAGATGCGCAAGGATGCGCTCGCCGGAGCGGCAGAAATGGTGGCAATAACGGAGCAGATGGCTCTTGAGGCTGGAGAGCCGCTTGTTGCTACGGTGGGACGTTTGGAAGTGAAGCGGGGAACCTCGAATGTGGTGCCGGGCGAAGTGGAGTTTACATTGGATATTCGGCATACTGACGAGCCGGAGATGCGTACATTTTGTGTAAGGTTGCTAACAAAGCTCGAAGAGATCGCGATGCGAAGAGGGCTTACTATAGAAACGGTTGAAAATTTACATGCTCCACCGGTCGCGATGCAGGAAAGCATGGCGAACGAAATTGAAGCTGCCTGTGAAGCCGGCGGATTTCTGCATATGCGGCTGCCCAGCGGCGCAGGACATGATGCTCAGCTGTTCGGACCGATCTGTCCGTCAGCGATGATTTTCGTACCGAGTGTTGGCGGCATAAGTCACAGTCCGGAGGAATTTACGGAAGCGGATGATCTGATCGCCGGATTCCACACACTGGTTCACGTGTTGTACCAATATGGCTATGGGGGGAAAGCAGATGAAATACTATAAGGATTTGTCGCCCTCACTGAGAACCATTATGACCCCCGGACCTGTAGAGGTCGACCCACGGGTGCTGCGTGCGATGTCGTATCCAATTCTGGGGCAGTTCGATCCGGAATTTACAGACTTAATGAATGAAACGATGGAAATGCTTCGCGATGTGTTTCAAACGAGCAATCAATGGGCCTTTCCAGTAGATGGCACCTCGCGTTCCGGTATTGAAGCCGTGCTGGTAAGTGTTATTGAGCCAGGGGACAAGGTGCTTGTTCCTATTTATGGACGTTTCGGTCATCTGCTTGTAGAAATTGCTGAACGCTGCGGTGCAGAGGTTCTCATGTTGGAGCGGGAGTGGGGGGCTGTGTTCGACACACAGGAGATCATAGACGCCATCCACCGGGAAAAACCGAACATCGTTGCGATGGTTCACGGCGAAACGTCAACAGGCTGCATCCAACCGCTTGATGGCATCGGCCCGGCTTGCCGGGAAGTGGATGCGCTGCTAGTCGTGGATGCGGTAGCCACAATCGGTGGTGTCCCGGTTCGAACGGATGCTTGGCAGCTCGATGCTGTCATCGGCGGGACGCAGAAATGCTTGTCCGTCCCATCCGGCATGTCGCCGATCACCTATAATGATCGAGTCGAGGCCAAGGTGCTGCGGCGTAAAACGATCGAACGGGGGCTGCGTGACCAAGGGGCGGCCGTCTCCAGTTTGAAGCCGGTGGCGAGTAACTATTTTGATTTGGGTATGCTGCAGGACTACTGGAGCCCGAAGCGGCTCAATCATCACACGGAAGCGACATCCATGCTTTATGCTTTGCGCGAAGGGCTGCGATTAGTCCTTCAGGAGGGACTGGAGGAACGCTATCTTCGTCATAAGCGTCATGAAGCAGCGCTGGTCGCAGGCCTGCAGGCCATGGGGCTTACGCTGTATGGGAACCCGACCTGCAAGCTGCCGGTCGTCACCTGCATCCGCATTCCGGATGGGATTGACGGGGAGTCCGTACGCTCGATGCTGCTGAATACGTTCGGAATCGAAATTGCCAGCTCTTTCGGGCCGCTGAAAGGTCAAATTTGGCGAATCGGCACGATGGGCTTTAGTTGTAATCAAAAGAACGTACTCCACGTTCTTGGCGCTCTGGAAGCTGTTCTTCTCTGGCACAGAGCAGAAGTGAATGTCGGTGCAGCACTGCAAGCGGCTCTCAATCAATATGCTTGTAAGGAGGAGGAACAGCCATGTTAAACATCATGCCGCGAGCGGAGCGTGCCATGGTTGCTACGCCTCATTATTTGGCAAGCAGCGTGGGCAGCGCGATTTTGCAGCAGGGAGGCAATGCTTTCGACAGTGCGATAGCGATTAGCGCGACGCTCGGTGTTGTGTATCCGCACATGACGGGCATTGGCGGAGATGCTTTCTTCCTGATTTACGATGCAGCGACAGGCACCTATACAGGCTTCAACGGAAGCGGGAAGTCTGCGGCGCTGGCGAGTCCTGATTTTTACGAGGCTAAAGGTTTGCAAGCGATTCCGCAGAGAGGGATTCTGAGCGCGATTACGGTGCCGGGCATGGTCGATGCGTGGTGGCAAGTGTGGGAGAAATACGGCAAACTGCCTTGGGAGAGGCTGTTGGAACCCGCAATTGCTTACGCGGAGAAGGGGTTTCCGATTTCACGTAATTTACGCTACTGGCTGAAGAAGGATGAAGCATTCATTCGGGCTTCTGAACAGCTTAGTGCGCTATATATGACTGGCGGCGAGCTTTTGAAGGAAGGGGACCGACTGGTTCAGAAAGAGATGGCTGAAACGCTGCGCCAGATTGGTCGGGATGGCCGGGATGCTTTTTACAATGGCGCCGTCATGAAGGCGGTTGTGGAAAGTGTGCAACAGGACGGCGGATTGCTGCAGGAAGAAGATTTTACGAGTTATGCCGGGGAATGGGTGCAACCTCTCTCTACTACGTACCGTGGCTATGAGATTTATCAAATGCCGCCGAACTCGCAAGGATTCACAGCGCTAATGATGATGAATATGTTGGAAAATATAGAGGTAAGTGCGGTTCCCAGAGCATCAGCCAACTTTTATCATATCATGTCGGAAATTATTAAGAAGGCGTTTAAAGACCGTGATCTGTATTTAACGGATCCGCACTTTCGGGAAATTCCGCTGGAGCATCTGCTGTCCAAGGCTTATGCCAAGGAGCTCTGGCAGGCCATACAGGATGAGCCGTTTAAAGCAAGTGAGCATTTCTCTCCGGCTATCGGCCAAGATACGGCTTATGCGGCTGTCGTTGACGAAGCGGGCAATTCCGTGTCCTTTATACAAAGCCTCTATTTCGACTTCGGCGCTGCCTATGTGCCGGGGGATACGGGGATGATTATGCAAAATCGGGGCTCCTTTTTCTCGCTGGACCCTGCTTGCGCGAACGTGTTGGAGCCGAAAAAAAGGTCGTTCCATACGTTAATGCCGGCTATTGTCAGCAAAGAAGGTAAGCCGTACATGTTATATGGCACCCAAGGCGGGGAAGGTCAACCGCAAACGCAGCTTTCCATTCTCACCGGCGTACTGGACTATGGACTATCCATTCAAGAAGCGATAGCACTTCCCCGTTGGGTCTACGGACGTACATGGGGGGAAGACGGAGATGCGTTGAAACTTGAGCATCGCCTGGATGATGAAGTCTATGCCCGTCTCAAAAAATGGGGGCATCGGGTAGAACCGGTGAAGGCATGGGACGGCATCATGGGGCAAGCACAAGGGATTGTTATTGATGAGAGGGGCTTCATGAGCGGAGCTGCCGATCCGCGAGGCGACGGTTTAGCAATCGGCTGGTAAGACGAGGGTGCCATAAAAAGCGAGGTGAACTGAGTAATGGAAGCCTACGACATTTTACAAGCGGTAGAGGATTGTGCGCAGTCAGCTGTGCTGGCGACGGTCATTTACGTGGAAGGGCATGCTTACCGAAAGCAAGGAGCCATGATGCTGCTGCTCTCGGATGGAAGCTTGTACGGGAGCATCTCCCCGGGTTGCTTGGAAGCCGATCTATCCGGATATGTCCCCCTCGTCGAGGCATCACAGAAGCCGCAAATGGTGGAATATGACATGCGGCCTGCCGATGATTTCGGCTGGGGTGAAACGATCGGGTGCGGCGGATTAATTCGCATTCTGCTGGAGCCGGTCACGGGTGAACTGCTGGTTCACCTCCTGGCGGCCAAAGCGGCTGTGGACCGCGGGGAAGTGATAAGGTTAACGCGCTCGTTTGCTGAGGGGTATTCCGATATACAGTATTATTTGAGTGGTGTAGATAAGGAGGCGTCATATTCTTCTTCCTCTGATTGCCAATCGTTGTCCAATGCGTATGTCTACACGTTCAAGCCTAAGCCCAGAGTCATCGTGTTTGGCGCTAATCAAGATGCTATTCCGCTCGCAGGGCTGGCCATAAGCAGCGGATTTCGCGTAGTGATCGCGGATTGGCGCGACGCCTACTGCACGCAAGAACGTTTTCCCGGTGCGGAGACAACTGTTGCTTTTCCAGGAGAGCTGGTTAAAAAGCTAAGATTGACCGCTGACGACTATGTCGTTGTGATGAGTCACCAGTTTGATAAAGATGCTGAATTCGTGCGGGCAGTTCTGAAATCGCCACTGCACTACCTCGGCATTATGGGATCACGTTCAAGATCCGAGAGACTGCTGGACGGTACGGAGCGACCGGAATGGGTGCATTATCCCGTTGGATTGAACATTGGCTCGGAGGGACCTATCGAAAATGCCATTAGCATCATAGCGGAATTAATTAGTATAAAGCGTGATGTACGCGCAAATGAAGAATGGAGCTCCTCCGTCAGATCGGGAGATATCGAAGGGTGCCGCCCATGGTGAGCGTTAGGAAGCGAAAGGTCGTTGGCGTTTATCTGGCAGCCGGCAGCTCCAGGCGAATGGGGACATCGAAGATGTCCTTAGAACTGGCGAGAGGCGTTCCGCTAGGCGGAGTTGCTCTCCAGCAAGCGCTGGGCTCGGAGCTAAGCAGTGTGGTTGTTGTCGTGCGAGAAGGTGACTTCTTGGATTGGCTGCCGGCAGCTGCTTTAGCACAAATACGGCTGGGGAGCTGCCATATTGCGGTCTGTCCAGATGCAGCGAGCGGGATGGCGCACTCGCTGTGTACCGGGATTCAGGCGGCTAAGGAGCTGGGTGCAGAAGGAGTCATGATTTTGCTGGCAGATCAGCCGTTCATTGATGAGGCGATGTTGAATAAACTTGCGCAGACGTTCAATGAGCATACAGGGGAGGACTATATCGCCAGCGGAGATCAAGGTCAGCCGAAACCTCCGCTGATTATGGGCCCGAGCATGTGGCAAGCCGCTGCTTCGCTCAAAGGGGATGTCGGAGCGCGTTCCCTGTTCCGCTCGCCATTGTACCGGGGGCATATCCTTGAGGGGACCGAGTTGCTATTCATGGACATAGACACAGCAGACCGATATGAAGAGGCGAAAAAACTATTTGCCAACCACTTCATGTCAATTTAAATAACATATTTGAAGCGAAAAGTGCATTATTACTAATGATGCGCTATTTTTTTATACAAAAATACAAAATAATGTTAAGTTAGTTGACTCCGTTTTTGCAAATTGTTTATAGTTGATCTAATTTAACTACGGATAATTTATGGAAAACGGCGGTTCAGAATACGCTGAGGAGGTTTTGTTCATGTCAGTTCCTTTGTACCAGCTGCCGGAGCAGCAGCCATCGGTATGGCAGCCGACGAGCGTAGAGGAAGCCATGCAATTAAAACATCAATGGGGAGACAATTCAGTGTTAATCTCGGGCGGCACATGGCTTCGCACACGCTGGGAGAATGGCTTATCGCCGACCCCGCAGCACTTGATCAGTTTAGGGCGTATTCCCGCTCTTTCGGGTTTAACCATTGACACACAAGGTCATGTTCATATAGGTCCAGCCTGTTGTTTATCTGATTTGATGGACAATGAGTTGATGAGGCAGCGCTGCGGACTCTTGGTGCAAGCTTGTTCCGAAATTGCAGCACCTTCTGTCCGTAATTTAGCTTCGATCGGAGGCAATGTGATAACCCGCACGGGAGATCTCATTCCGGTTCTCCTTGTCATGGATGCCCAAGTGGGGTGGTCGGATGGGCAGAGAGAGCGCATGCTGCCGCTAAAGGAGTGGTTGGAAAGCAAGCTTTTTACCTCGGATGAAATGATGACCAAGATTGTGGTGCGAGCTTCTGGGCAGGTTGCTGCGAAACAGACTGAGGCAGAGCAGCAGACTAACGTGGAGCCGAACAAGGTAGAACAACTCGAACAAGACGCTTCCCGGACCTATGAGTTTTATTTGAAAGTAGGCCGAAGAGAGGCTTTTACCCCATCTGTCGTAACGGTTGCAGGCAGTTTAAGGATGAAGGCGGACGGAACCATTGCCGCAATCGCTTTAAGCGCAGGCGGAGGAAGCGCTGTTCCAGCGAGGTTCACCGAGCTTGAGGACGCGGTCACCGGTAAGCTTTTATCCAAGGAGGTCCTGCAAACGTTGCATAAGGGAGTGTCTGAAGAATTCGAGGCTGTAGCGGATGATTACGCAGGTGTTGCTTACCGCAAGATAACGGCGGCGAATCTGATCGTTTCCGAGTGCTACAAAGCTTGGCGAAAAGGGGGCGGAGCCTATGCTCCTAGGTCGTGATACGTATGCTAAAAAGTGGATCATTCGTCCCGATGGTGAAGAGAAGGTCACCGGGAAGCTCCAATACCTGACGGATTTAACGGCACCGGGGATGCTGCATGGAAAAGTGCTGAGAAGCAAGTACCCGCATGCGTGGATATTATCCATAGATACCAGCAAAGCCAAAGCGGCAGCGGGTGTTCGCGCCGTTATTACAGCGGAGAATGTGCCGGGCATGAATTTGTTCGGCATTGCCTTCCCGCATCAGCCTGTCCTCTGCCACGAGCGTGTCCGTTATATCGGTGATGCCGTGGCGGCTGTAGCAGCGGATACAGAGGAGATCGCGGAGTATGCGCTTAGTTTAATCGAAGTTGTCTATGAGCCTCTGCCGGTTGTAGACGATCCGGAAACGGCGTTGGACGAAGGAACTGTGCGCCTTCATCCGGATGGCAATTTGCTGCATCGAACCAGCCTGAAGCAAGGTGAGGCGGAATCTGCTTTCGCACAGTGTGCGCATATCGTAGAGGAGACTTACTACACTCCGAGGCAAATGCACACCTACATGGAAACGGAGGGCGGCCTTTTTATTCCGGAAAAAGATGGCCGACTGACAGTGTACTCGCCAACGCAGCATGGTTATAAAGACCGAATGCAGCTAGCCCGGATTCTCGCCATGGAAGAAGAGCAGATTCGCGTAGTATCCAGTCCCATCGGCGGATCGTTCGGCGGGAAGGATGAGCTGAATGTGCAGCCATTCGGTGCCCTGCTTGCGCTTACAACAGGCGCTCCCATCAAGATGCATAATTCCCGCAGGGAGTCGGTCATTGCCGGGATCAAAAGGCATCCGATGCGGATCACAATGAAGACCGGTACAGATGCAAATGGACATCTTATCGCGCATCAAGTCAGCATTCTTGCGGATACAGGCGCTTACGCAACGTTGGGCTGTGAAGTGCTGAACTTTGCCACTGAACATGCAATAGGGCCGTATACGATTCCTCATATTAATGTAAAAGGAACTAGTGTTTATACGAATAATGGCGTATCCGGGGAGTTTCGGGGCTTTGGCGGCAATCAGGTGATTTTTGCCGTGGAGAGTCAGATCGAGCGGCTCGCTGAGAAGCTCGGGATGGACGCTTGGGAGCTGCGCAGGCTGAACCTGCGCGCTCCGAGCGATCCCGGGCCGATGGGCCAAGAGATCGTGCCGACCGAAGGCGCCAGCCAAGTATGGCACAAGGCGCAGGAGTCTCCGCTCTGGGCGAAGCGGGGCCAGCCGCAGGCGAGCGGCGACCTGGAGCCATGGCTGCGCCGTGGCGTCGGCGCTTCGATGGTGATGCACGGCGCCGGGCTCGGCCTCGGCATCCCGGATCACTCCGGCGGACGCATCGAGCTCACGCCGGAGGGAAAGATCCAGGCCTCCTTCGGCTTCGAGGAGTTCGGGCAAGGGCTTTACGCAGCGCTCACGCTGATGCTGCAGGATTGCTTCGGCTGCGCCGCCGGTGACATCCGTATCGTCATCGGTGATACCGACCGCGTGCCGAGCAGCGGCTCGAGCACGGCGTCCCGCGCCACGACGATGATGTGGCGCGCCCTGCAGCGGCTGAAGCCGCCGTTCGTGCAAGCGCTGCTGGAGCAAGCGGCTGAGCTTGGCGGCTTCGCGCCGGAGGAGCTGACAACCGGCGTAGGCGGGATCCATCGCAAGGGCGATGGGGAGGTTGAGCCGGTTGTGACGTATGCGCAGCTGGCGGCGGCTGCCTTATCAGCAGCTAAGCCGATCTTGGCGCAGACGGCTTTTGACTACCCGACGACACCGGCGGGGCAGGTCGGAGCGCATTATTTGTACTCCTACGCAGCCGCCATCGTGGAGGTAGAGGTGAACATGCTGACAGGGCGGGTGAGAGTGGTTGCGACGGACCACGTGATTGCAGCTGGTCCTGTCATTAATCCGATGGGCTTCCTCGGTCAAATCGAGGGAGGCAGCGTAATGGCTTTAGGCTTCACATTAACGGAGGACGCTCCTATGCAGGAGAGCTCCTATGTGAGGCATAATTTGGACACGTATCTGATTCCGACTTTTCGAGATAGTCCGCAAATCATTCGTGTAGAAGCGATTGAAGAATTACCCGAGGGCGATACGTTCGGCCCGCGCGGGGTAGGCGAAATCGGCAGCGTCGGATTGGCGCCGGCGATTACGGCGGCGGTTCGGCAAGCTACCGGCATTTGGGTGAACCGGCTTCCGATTTCGCCGGAAGACATCGTGCAGTCCATCGACTGGTTAGAAGGGGTGGAGGCCATTGATTAATACAACGTATGTGCTGGAATGCTCCATTAACGGGAAAGAGATCGCGATTCCGGTTCCTGCTTCCAAGCGGTTGTCAGATATTTTAAGAGACGACTTGCGCCTGACCGGTACCAAAGTTTCTTGTGAGATTGGACGATGCGGCGCCTGCATGGTGCTGCTTGATGGAAAGCCTGTAAATGCGTGTCTGCTAATGGCTTATCAAGCCGCAGGCAAGCAGGTAACGACCATTGAGGGGATATCCGGAGGGGAAACGCTGCATCCTGTTCAACAAGCGATGTTAGAGGAAGGAGGGCTGCAGTGCGGGTATTGTACCGCCGGGATGGTTGTGACGTTAACGGCCTTGTGGGCCAAAAATCCCGCCCCGACAAGGGCTGAGGCCGAGCAAGCGCTGTGCGGCAATTTATGCCGCTGCACGGGTTATGAAGGTATTTTCAGAGCGGTAGAACGATGTGGTTTGTCGGTAAAAAGAGAGGGGTAGAAGCTCAAGATTGGTGCATTCATCGGGGCGTCGTCTCGCTCTCGCTGCGTAAATTTGTATGGATTTGCTTGGGTGAACCAGGTTTGCTAACGAAAGAAGGACCAAGTCAAGCCTTCATGCTTAAGCAGCGGAACTACGCGTATGAGGAAGCGGATGATACTTTCATCCGCTTCCAGAATCGGCTGATCGAACAGGACCGCGAAATGGTTAAAAATCAGAAGCCGGAGCTGCATTTGAACACGGTTTGGCTGAGTATTGCTTATAGCAAGCTGTTTCGCGAGTTGGGTGTTTCGGTGGGGATGGAAATTTGTACAATAGAATACAAAACAACTCCATGAGGGAGTGTCTCCCTTACATGGAGTTGCTATTGTCAATAATTAATGCTTCACCGGAGCTCCTAGAACCATTGCTACCTTTGGGGCCAACTGCTTTTTGCTATGCTCTATTCTTCTTGTAAAGACTTAAATCTTTTTCTATCACTTACAACTTGGTTTTCCAGAGCTTTTGTATACTCTTGATATTTTGCTGAAGATTCTATTTTTTCTTTGCTCGTTTCAGTTAACTCATTGCTAGAGTTGGGACCCGAAACTAAGATAGATCCATCTGGTTGGGCATAGGCTGCCATTATATAGTAGTGACCAACTTTAAATAATTCATCATCTTCATGCAAAACTATTGATTTTTTATCTTCACTTATTCCACCTGCTTTTAATATATCAAACTTATTATTTTTCTTTATTTTCGTATGATATGAGATTGAAGCAAACATGGAGAAAAATAGCGCCTGAGGTAGGTCTCCCTTTCGGGAGATTTTTTGTTTCCGTAGTAGCTCATTTATTCATATCGTTAATTTTGTTGTCAGAAATATCCTTGTCCGTGTGGTTTGACAGCCCTTTAATAAGGATTTCCCGCCTTATCAGTTCATTCAGGAGCATGTCTATGAATTCTTGCTCAAGCTGCAAGTTTATCGCCTCCAAGTAGGCATTAATCAGGCGATGACTTTTTTACTGGCGAGCTCGATATGGAAGGGCTCATAGGTACAATCATTTCAAATGATGGACCCGTTTTTGTTTTGAATATATTCCATAAGTGTACTAATTAACATATTATTTGTTATACTGATTCACGTCGCAAGAGTAGTAGACTGGCATGACCAACTTTTCGTAAGAAGAAATGCAAAAAAGATCGTATAACAGCCAAAAGCTGGTTATACAATCCTTTTTGTTTTTGGTAAAATAAGACAACGGGATTAGAACCAGTTGCAGATTGGTTCGGTTTGTTTTTTCTCTCTTGTTGTAAAGGTTTTCATGATCGCTGACGATTCCTCTCTAGAAAGGGCACCAGCACCTGCTAGAGGGTTTGATACTGGGTTTAATTCAAGATTTTTAAGCATGTGAACAACGTCGTGCAGCTTAGAGGCTAATTGGATAGTCATTGTGTAGAAAGACTCCCTTCAACAATTTTTTAACTACTATTTGATTATATCAAATGTTTGGAGGACGTGTAGTATGGATACTAGAAAAACGTATTTATTTAGTTTTTTTGTCGCAATATTTGCATTCTTGCAAATTTGGTGTTCTTATATAACGTTTCATTCGCCATATATCGGAATCATGGTAGCCTTGAATAAGGCAGATCAATGGGAGGTAACGGAGGCTCATTCGCAGAGTGCAAGCGCTAAATTAGGGATTAGAGTAGGAGATGTTGTAAAGCTTGTTGATGGAAAACCCCCTGAGGATTCTAAGTATGTGGTCAAATGGGGCGCTATTGAACAAGCAAGCACATTGCTTATATCCAGAGTTGGAATTGATCATGATTTTAAAATAGTAAAAAATAGTACGACTCTCTATGACGTAATTCCCTTAGCAGAAGAATCTATCTGTATATTTTTAGCCTGTATCCTCTTATTGAAATTGCGCCGTTCTCCATCTGCCAGGTTGCTTTCCGTTGTTTTTGTGGCGATGGGGTTAATTTATATGAGTTTAGGTGCCTCGATTAGAGGTGATCTGCTTGGAAAGATTGTAATATCTTCTTTTATGATGATACTGCCGGTTGTCTTCTTGCATTTTATAGTGACTTTTTTTAAGGAAAAAGGAGAATTACAATTTGCTACGGGGTATATCAAATATATTTATGCCATTTTAGTAGTGATAGCGATGCTGCGAGGGTTTTACTTAATGCCATCAATGACTCAGTTTTATCGGTTGGATGGCATTGTAACGTTAGTTTTTTTCATTATAGGCTTTTTAATTAATATCTGTGTAATTGCTTACATGTATTTTAAAGTTCGTAATGATAAAACGTACTTATCCAGCATAGTAAAAAGTGTCTGTTTTTCTTTGTTCATTTCTATATTTCCTATCATTTGTCTGTCTTTTCTTCCTAAACTTTTTCTTGGCATTTGGGTTATTGATGCGATTTATACGAGTTGGACGATCATCTTGTTCCCGATTTCATTTATTTACTTAATAGCTTCCAATCAGCTTTATGATATTGGCATGGTGATTCGTCGGTTTATCTTTGCTGGTCTTGTATCGGTCATTCCGGTCAGTTTGTTCACTGGTATCTACGCTTTCCTGTTTAGCCACGAGGTGAACGAAAAGCAAATCCTGTTTGTTTTCGCTGGTTCGATATTCCTGGGATCGTTTCTACTCTATGCAGCTGAGTACGGGACGACGCGTCTGGAGCCTTTTCTTTTCCCGAAGAAGCATGTCCTGCAGTTAGCTTTAAAAAAGATATCGAAAAATTTGGGAGCCATCTCTACACTGCGAGAGTTGAAGGATATTATTCTGATAGACATTGTGAATACCTTGCAGGTTCTTGGGGGCGCCATCGTATTTCGCCATGAAAATGAAAAAATAGAAATTATTACGCAAGGTGAAATTGATGCTTTGGAAATTGAACGTTTGATCCTTGAGGCATCCTTACCTAACCATCCTGATTTTACAAGTATAGAGATAACGGGGCACGGGGCATTTACGGGATATTTGGTGATGACACGCAAGAAGACCAATATGCTCATTTCAAAAGAGGAGAAGCAGTGGCTCCAGTTTATTACGACGTATTTGGAAATTAGTCTGGAAAACGTACACTTGATACGCAAGTTAACGGGGAATTTGCAAAAGTTTGCCGCACAGCTTCCGCATGAGGCGGTCGCGCAGGACATCCAGTGGTTTCGTAAGGTGATGTTTGAGCTGCAAGAAGAGGAACGGATTCGCATCGCAAACGATTTGCATGATACAACCATGCAGGATTTATTCTTCCTGAAAAGAAGAATTTCCTCCATCGCGGATAAAAGCACCTTGGAAAAGTCCGATCAAGAACAACTTAACAACATGAACAATTTTGTGGATATGATTAATGCGAGTTTGCGCCAGAGCTGCTTTGAGTTGAACCCGCATTTACTGAGGGAAGTAGGACTGATTCAAACGCTTCAAATGTATGTAGAGAAGGAAGCCTATACAACGCCGTTCGAGCTTTCTATTGACATAGGCTCAGTAGCTTATATAGAAAGCAAAGATTTGCCGACAAAACGCCATCTATTCCGAATTGTGCAAGAGCTTCTGAATAACGCAAAAAAGCATTCGCAAGCGGCAAGAGTCATGTTTACTGTAGAGGAAGCGGATCACTATTTTTATATCTATTATGAGGATGACGGTGTAGGGTTCAATGTTCAAAATGAAGGCGTGCAAAAGGAGATCGGAGCTTCCGGCATGGGGATTGAACAAATCAGAAGCCGAATTATTCATATGGGCGGTCAAATGGTCTTGAACACGATAAAAGGGCAAGGCACGTCATTTAGAATGTGGATTCCTATTGAGGAAGTTATTTCTGCCTAAAGGAGTCCGGCCGTTAACACGAAAGAGATAAAAGCGAGGTGAATGGAGCATGAAGCAAAATGTGAAAGAACATATGGTTCGCTTGGTGGACGACTATATTGAGGTGAAGGACTTAAACGACCTTTTGAAGTCTTTCATTGCAGATAAAGAAAAAGAGAATGGGGCTTGGGCTAAGGTCACACTTTGCACGCACTATATGTTGGGTGGGGATTCACCTCATATTGACCGTTACGCGGCACTCGCGGAGTTGGCCAATTTAATCTTGGACGTTGTGGATGATTTGCAGGATCAGGATCAAGAGGACAAACCTTGGATGAAATGCTCGCAAGCGGAGGCATTGAATGCGGTTCTGGCGTTGATCATGGGATTCTTCGGTGAATTGGGGCAGTTGCAGATCAAACCGGAATGGCTGGCCGAGGTAACGAAGATCGTTGGACGCTCGATCAACGGGCAGCACAAAGACGTAGTGAATGCAGCCGTGTCGGTGGATGATTATCTGGTGATGACGCAGGAGAAGTCAGGCTCTCTTTTTCGTTTAGCTTGTTTTATGGGATATATGACGGTAGATTCCCCGCGGGAGACAATCGAGCAGCTTCATGAACTGTCAGATTGCTTCGGTCTCATTCATCAGATTCAGAATGATATGCGCGATATCGTCCGATATGATGTGAAAAATGATTTGTACGGTAAGAAGCGTACGCTTCCTATTTTGTATTTGCTCTCCGTCGAGGATGAGGCGTTTACTCCATTGAAGGAGTACTATGAAGGGGCAATTTCGTCGGATGTTCTTCTACAAGAGAAGGAAACGTTTATTCAAATGATCAAGGACTCCGGATGCCTGGAGTATGGACAGGTTGTGCAGTCGGTGTGTGTTCAGAAAGCGGAGGAAATCTATGAGAAGCTGCAAGGAGTTTCCCCTTGGAAGGAAAGGTTCCGGGAAGTGACGTATGGCAGTTTTGTCGTGGAAGAGTAAGCATAATCGATCAGGAAGGGCGATAAAGGATGATTATAGTAGCCGCAGATGGAACCGCCGATTATATCCGTATTCAGGAAGCAATCGACAGCCTTGCCGAGGAGAGGGCGGAAGAAACGGTCATTTATGTGAGAAGCGGCGTATATGAAGAAAAGCTGCATATCACGAAGCCGTACATCAGACTGATTGGGGAGTCGGCAGAGACGACGATGATCACGAACGGTGATTATGCGAAAAAATTTTTTCCTAATGGCGAGCCGTACCACACCTTTCATTCCTATACGGTCTTAATTGGTGCGGATGTTAGGGAGCGGGTGGAATAGTCTAAGCAGCTTACGGAGCAGGAGGCGGAGGAGCTTGACGTTGACCGCATTCTTGCGGGGCGGGATGGATGGAGTCCACGAGCGGCCTGGGCTGATCGGCGTGATGGATGATGAGACACGCTTCTCGGAAATTGAGGGAGGCATGGCAGAGATGGGCCTTTTGCTACTTGCAGGCTGATTCAGGAATAGATGTGGGAGCCGATAGCTTCAATCGCGTGTGCGGTTGGGGATCGGTTTTTTTGGTTGCGCTCGGATACTCGGATTGAGGACATTGGACCGAAAACGGTGACTCGGAACGAACAGATGGAAAAACTAACGCTATTCTGCGCTGCTCAGTGGTGGGGGAGAAAATAGCGGTAGAAGCTCCATCTAAATCATGAGTAATTAGACGAAACCTGCTAGATCTGGCGGAATTAGTGGTAGAAACTGCAGTTATTTGGGTAATAGAGGAGTATTCACTGAAATTAGCAGGAGGAATCGGAGTTAATTATGAAAAGTGAGTCCATGAGATCATTGACAATCGTTATCATTTAAAATAAAATAAATATTATATTATAATTATTATAAATAATAAGTTATTCTCCAATAAGAGCGCACCCAAGCGCCTTAAAAATAGATCATAAATCGCAGAGGAGGTTTCCACAATGGCAAAACACGATCTGAATCAAGCGCTGCAGCGCATGCGCGCCAAAAACATTCCCTTAACTCCGCAGCGTTACGCGCTGTTGGAATTTATGTACGACCAAGGTAGTTACACAACGGTCAAAGAGATTTGTGAAGCATTAGCCGTCAAATATCCGACGATCAATGCGATGACGGTGAACAGCTCTCTGCATGTGTTCAAACAGCTGGGTTTGGTGAAGGAGCTGGCCATAATCGGAAGCTCCATGCGGTATGAAGCCGCGTTAAGCTCATAAGCATGAGCGCATGCTAACCGGCTGCTACAAAGAAAGCGCCCCAACGCTACGAAGAAGCTCTCTCACAGCTTCGCGTAGTTGATGGGGCGCTTTTGCTATTCTCCCTTAAAAGCAGACAACGGAATCGGAAATTCCAGAATACCCAGCGCATAAGGGGCGTACTCATAAAGCCCGAAATAGACGACGACGGTGTCATCTTTTAGATAAAATCCCTGATCGTTACGAATAGATTCGAACGGTTCAATAAGTTCATAATCGTTCGCTTTTAATTGTTTTTTAATTTCTTGATTGATAATAGTCTTATAGGTCGTGTTATTCGATGTCACCTGCTGAAGAGTCAGCTCATTTCCCGTATCCAGATCGAACGTATGGGCATCCCAGGAATAGAACCCGTGCGCACCGCCTGAGAAAGTGTAAACGATAAAATACAGACTTAGCTTATGGTCCTGATTATAAGTAATTTGATAATTGACATCGAACGTATTCGGAAAATCCGGTTCAGTCCCGTTGCTATCCTCGGTAAGATCGGCTAATTGTTGGATGGCCGCGGCTCTATATTTAGCAATCTCATTTTGAATGAATGTGTTAATTTTCGTGCTTGCAGCGGAATTGGCCCAGCCTTCGATCTGAGGATACTGCAAGCTAATGCTGCGGTTATCGGTCTTCGTTTGCGTCTCGGACTTGTTCGTCAGTTTAAGCTCGTTTTCTTTGACTTTAGAAATACTCACGACCCGGTTCTCATCATTGTAACCGATCTTGTAGCCCATTTGCTCCAGCAGCAAACGAAGCGGCAAATAGGTTGTTCCATCGATAATGACGGGAGGTAGAGACGCGAAGAAGGTGTGACCATTTAACGCGTATTGCGTGCTTTGGTTTTGCATGCTCATTGTCTTATTAGGGCCGCTGACGGTGACGGTTTTGGTCGTTGCATCCCAGGAAGTCGTCAAGCCCAGTTCCTTGCTAAGAAAAGCGAGGCCGACATAGGTGTCGCCATCCTTCGATTTTCCGCCAGGCACACTAAGCAGTTGATCCCCGATCTGAATATTAATCGTTGCGAGTTGTACGCTGAAATCCACGCTGTCGGATTGGGCATACACACTTGCCTGCTGCGGGAGAAGAGCAGAGCTTGCAGCGACTAGCAGGGCTGTAGCCAATGCGATTTTTGCTGAGAACATCTTCTTTTTCATTTGAACTCTCTCCTTTTTGAAGTCATCTATCTTATTAGACGATATTTGCGCGGAAAAGTTTGTGCCATTCTTCGGATTTGTCGAAAAAAAGATGAGGGTCTTTTCCTACTCTATACCCGAATACCGAACAAGTCTAACCTTGATGTGAGGGTGAAAATGGAAAGAATGTCTCAAAAGTTTGTTTTTAGAGAAAAAAACAGCAAAAAACGAACTATTCAAAAGATTTACCTAAAAATCGTTCGTTTTTTGAAATTGACATGACACGTCAGTTGGTAGTAAACTAGGGAAGCGGGAAATGAAGCCGCACTAATTGAAAATGTCGAATCAACTCGTATAAAATCAGGGATAAGGCCTGAAAGTTTCTACCCAAAAACCATGAATTTTTGGACTACGAGGAAGCGAATGAGGGAAACCATAGGAAGATGATGGTCTTTTTGCATTCGGTTCTTTTGCTGTCCAGCGGATAGAATCGTGTATTCTAGCTCTGGGCATTTTTTGGTTTAGAGGGTTTGACCATATTTACCATACAATAGAGAGTGGGTTAGTGATGACGGTACGTGTTGGTGTCATAATGGGAAGCCAGTCGGATTGGGAAACGATGAAGCACGCATGCGACATGTTGGAAGAGCTGGGAGTGCCTTATGAGAAAAAGGTGGTTTCTGCGCACAGAACGCCGGATCTGATGTTCGAATATGCAGCCGCAGCGGCAGGCCGCGGCATTCAAGTCATTATCGCCGGAGCAGGCGGAGCGGCACATCTACCAGGAATGGTAGCAGCCAAAACGGAGCTTCCGGTTATTGGTGTTCCAGTCAAAACATCGACGCTGAACGGTCTCGATTCCTTGCTTTCGATCGTGCAGATGCCGGGCGGTATTCCGGTTGCTACGGTGGCGATCGGGCATGCAGGCGCAACGAATGCAGGCCTTCTGGCTGCGCAAATTCTAGGGGCTTTCGATCCTGAGCTGCAAGCGAGGGTCAGAGCACGCCGTGAACGCGTGGCGCAGACAGTGATGGAAAGCAGTGACCTGTTATGACAGACACAGCAGGTGGTAAGGTCATCAAGCCCGGCGGCACGATCGGCGTCTTGGGCGGCGGGCAGCTAGGCCGCATGCTGGCCTTGGCCGGTCGCAACATGGGGTATCGCTTCGTAACGCTCGATCCCACAGAGGATGCGCCATGCGGACAAGTCGCAGATGAACAGATTCTTGCGAACTTCGATGATGTCGAAGCGGCACGGAAGCTTGCGGCATTATCCGATGTGATCACTTACGAATTCGAGAACGTGGACGCTCACGTGACTAGCATTCTTATGAATGAGTCCTATGTTCCCCAAGGAAGCGAGCTTTTATATACGACTCAGCATCGCCTTCGCGAGAAGAGAGCTATTGAGGCGGCAGGCGTTCCGGTTGCCCCTTATACGGAAATCAAGAGCGCCGCAGAGCTGAAAGACGCGGTCATCAAGTTCGGCACACCGTGTGTGCTCAAAACGGCGACCGGCGGTTACGACGGCAAAGGCCAATGGGTTATTCGCTCTTTAGATGAAGTAGAGGAAGCCTACGAAACGCTGAGCCGTGCCAAAACCGAGCTCGTTCTCGAACAATTCATTCACTTTGACAAAGAATTATCCGTTATTGCAGCAAGAAGCCCTCGCGGTGAAGTGAAGGCATTCCCTGCAGCGGAAAATATACATGTACATAACATCCTGCATCAATCCATCGTACCTGCCCGCATCCCAGCGGATGTGCAGCAGGAAGCCGAGAAGCTGGCGACGCGAATCGCCGAAGGACTTGGCGTGATCGGATTGATCGCCGTAGAGCTGTTCCTGACGAAGGATGGCCAGCTCTACGTCAACGAGCTTGCTCCGCGCCCGCACAATTCCGGTCATTACACGATGGAAGCGTGCCGCACGTCACAGTTCGAGCAGCATGTTCGAGCGATTTGCAACTTGCCGTTAGGTTCGACGGAGCTTTTATCCCCAGTGGTTATGGTGAATTTGCTCGGCGAGCATATCGAACCGCTTAACGCCAAGATCGACCAGCCCGGTTTCTTGGAAGATGCAGACTTAGGCGTTAGCGCCAAGGTTCATCTGTACGGGAAAAAGGAAGCAAAAGAGAAACGCAAGATGGGACACATTAATCTGCTGACAAACGATGTAGAGCAAGCACTGACTTGGATAGAACGCACGACGATTTGGGAAAGTAAGTAAATGATAATTATTGGAGGAACGGCAAAATGATCGAACGTTATACGCGCCCCGAAATGGCGAGCATTTGGACTGAGCAAAACAAGTTTCAAGCATGGCTCGAAGTTGAAATTTTATCCTGTGAGGCATGGGCTGAGCTAGGCGTAATCCCGAAAGAAGATGTGAAAGTGCTGCGCGAGAACGCAAGCTTCAACATTGACCGCATCTACGAAATCGAGCAAGAAACGCGTCATGACGTTATTGCTTTCACAAGAGCGGTATCCGAGACACTGGGGCCTGAGCGCAAATGGGTTCACTACGGATTAACTTCAACAGACGTTGTAGATACGGCACTTGGTTACTTGCTAAGACAAGCCAACGAGATTTTGGACAAAGATATCCAGAACTTCATAGAAATCCTTCGCAATAAAGCGATTGAACATAGAGATACAGCCATGATGGGCAGAACGCATGGTGTGCATGCGGAGCCGACGACGTTCGGACTCAAAATGGCGCTTTGGTACGAGGAAATGAAACGTAACCTGGAGCGTTTCCGTTTTGCCGCTGATGGCGTACAATTCGGTAAAATCTCCGGTGCAGTAGGCACCTACGCGAACATCGATCCGTTCGTAGAGCAGTACGTGTGCGAGAAGCTTGGCACGAAAGCGGCTCCGATTTCCACACAAACGCTGCAGCGTGACCGTCATGCTGAGTACATGGCTACTCTGGCGCTCGTTGCTACATCCCTGGACAAATTCGCGACAGAAATTCGCGCGCTGCAAAAGAGTGAATTCCGCGAGGTAGAAGAGCCGTTTGCAAAAGGTCAAAAAGGTTCCTCCGCGATGCCGCACAAACGCAATCCGATCGGTTGCGAGAGCATTTCCGGTCTGTCCCGTGTCATTCGCGGGCATATGATCTCTGCTTACGAGAACGTGACGCTTTGGCATGAGCGCGACATTTCGCACTCCTCCGTTGAGCGTGTCATTCTTCCGGATGCTACACAATTGCTGAACTACATGCTGAACCGTCTTGGCAACATCATCAAAAACTTGACGGTGTTCCCTGAGAACATGAAACGCAATATGCGCAGTACGTATGATGTGCCTTTCTCTGGCCGCGTCATGACGAAGCTGATCGACAAAGGTTTCTCCCGCGAGCAAGCCTACGATACCGTGCAGCCTAGAGCGATGCAAGCTTGGGAAGAACAGCGTTCGTTCCGTGACATCGTAGAGAATGAGCGTGCAATTACGGAAGTATTGAGCCCGGCTGAAATTGCGGATTGCTTTGATCCAAGCTGGCATTTGAAACATGTAACTACAATCTTTGACCGTTTAGGTTTGAAATAGAAGGCACATTGGGAGAGAAGGGATGGGTTGTCTGTGGCAGGTAAAATCCTTGATTCAGCGGTTGAACTCGTAAAAGCGCCTCTGGTACACAAAGGCAAGGTACGCGAGCTGTATGATTTGGGTGAAAATTTCCTGATCGTCGTGACGGATCGGATTTCAGCTTTTGATTACATTTTGAAGCCGGGTGTTCCTGACAAAGGATACGTGCTTAACGCGCTCAGCAAGTACTGGTTCGATATCACGAGCGGTTATATGAAAAATCATATCGTTCACACGGATGTCGAGCTGCTGCAAGATATTATTCCGGATGCGGCAGCGAGAGAGCTTCTGAAAGAGCGTATTATTGTAGCGAAAAAAGCGGAGCGTATCTCCATCGAGTGCGTTGTACGCGGATATATCACAGGCAACGGCTGGAGACAGTACGAGAAAACCGGCGAAATCAACGGCCGTAAGCTGCCTGAAGGATTGCGCAAAAACCAACGTCTTCAGGACCCTATTTTCACCCCGGCGGCGAAAAATGATGTCGGCCACGACGAGGACATCTCCATCGAGCAGATGGTTGAGCTGGTTGGCGAAGAGCTGACGTACGCGCTGCAAGAGCGCAGCATCATGCTGTATACGCTAGCTCATTCCATTTGTGAGCGCAAAGGCATTATTTTAGCGGATACGAAGTTTGAATTCGGCTTTTATGCAGGTGAACTGATTATTATTGATGAAATTTTCACGCCGGATTCCTCTCGTTATTGGTCGGAAGATAAATATGCCTTGGATATCGAGATTGATTCCATGGACAAAGAGCCTGTTCGTACGTACTTGGCGGGTTCTGGTTGGGACAAAAACAGTGAGCCGGATGAGCTTCCAGCGTCTGTCGTGGAAGAGACTGCGAACCGATACAAAGAGATTTTGCACCGTTTAGTCGATTCAAAAAATTAGAGCAAGCACATACGAGGAGGAGAATAGAAAATGAAAGCAACGGTCTACGTAACGATTAAGCAGAACGTATTGGATGTGCAAGGAACAGCGGTGCAAGGAGCGCTTCATTCCATGGGTTTTGAGGAAGTTGGCAAAGTGCGCATCGGGAAATATTTGGAGTTGGAACTTGGAACAACGGATAAAGCAGAAGCGGAAGCACGCGTGAAAGCTATGTGCGAGAAGCTGCTCGCGAACACAGTTATCGAAGACTACCGCTACGAGTTGGCCTAATAGAGATCAGGAGAGGGAGGAAACGTCATGAATTTTGCGGTTCTTGTATTTCCGGGATCGAACTGTGACATCGACTGCTTCAAAGCAGTTGAGGACACGATCGGACAACCGGTTGATTATGTGTGGCATACGGCGGACGATTTGTCCAAATACGATTGCATCCTCGTGCCGGGCGGATTCTCTTATGGGGATTACCTGCGCTGCGGAGCGATTGCGCAATTTACGAATGTGATGAAAGCTGTGGCTAAAGCGGCGGAAGAAGGCAAATACATTCTAGGTATTTGTAACGGATTCCAAGTCTTGACGGAAGCTAAATTGCTGCCAGGCGCTTTGCTGCGCAATAACGGCATGAAATTCCGCTGCCACCAAACGGTTTTGAAAGTGGAAAACAACACAACGGCCTTCACGCGTGATTACGCCGAAGGTGAGCTAATCAATATTCCGATCGCACACGGCGAAGGCAACTACTATTGTGACGATGCTACATTGAAAGAACTGCAAGAAAACAATCAAATCGTTTTCCGTTATGAAGCAGGGTCTAACCCGAACGGATCCCTTGACGATATTGCCGGAATTAGCAACAAAGCAGGAAATGTTGTAGGTATGATGCCCCATCCGGAGCGCGCCATTCATGAGATTCTGGGCTCCGCAGACGGCAAGAAAATGTTCACATCTATTCTAAGTGCTTGGAGGGAAAAACATGACGCAGCAGCTATCCGCTAAGGAACCAACAGCCGAACAAATCGCGGAACAGAAAATTTACAAGCAAATGGGCGTAACGGACGAAGAGTTTGCCAAAATTTGCGGCTTCCTTGGACGTAATCCTAACTATGTGGAGATCGGCGTATTTAGCGTAATGTGGTCCGAGCATTGTTCTTACAAAAATTCCAAACCGGTGCTTCGCAAATTCCCGGTTACAGGACCTCGCGTTCTGATGGGACCTGGCGAAGGCGCAGGGATCGTAGATATCGGGGACAACCAAGCGGTTGTTTTCAAAATTGAAAGTCATAACCACCCTTCCGCCATCGAACCTTACCAAGGCGCGGCGACAGGCGTGGGCGGTATTATTCGTGATATTTTCTCCATGGGCGCACGCCCGGTGGCTTTATTGAACTCTTTGCGTTTCGGCAAGCTGCAAAATGACCGCGTGAAATACCTGTTCGAGCACGTTGTATCCGGTATCGCTGGTTACGGTAACTGTATCGGGATTCCGACAGTCGGCGGCGAAGTGATGTTCGACGAGAGTTACGAAGGTAATCCGCTCGTTAACGCGATGTGCGTGGGTCTTATCGACCACGACAAAATCCAACGCGGCGTTGCCAAAGGTGTAGGCAACCCTGTCTTCTACGTCGGTCCGGCAACAGGCCGCGACGGGATCCACGGAGCGACATTCGCCTCCGAGGAATTGACGGCTGAGTCCGAAGCGAAACGCCCGGCGGTCCAAGTGGGCGATCCGTTCATGGAAAAGCTCGTCCTGGAAGCGTGCTTAGAGTTAATCGATTCCGGCATCGTGCTTGGAATTCAAGATATGGGCGCTGCAGGTCTTACCTGCTCCAGCGCTGAGATGGCAAGTAAAGCCGGCAACGGTATGGAGCTTTACCTGGATGAAGTTCCGCAGCGCGAAGAAGGCATGACAGCTTATGAAATGATGCTGTCCGAGTCGCAAGAGCGCATGCTGTTCGTAGTTGAGCCGAAGCATGAGGCGCAAGCGAAAGGCATTTTCGAGCACTGGGGTCTGCACTGCGCGAAAGTCGGTAAGGTAACCGACGACGGTTACCTGAAGCTGATCCACCACGGTGAAGTCGTGGGGAATATGCCTGTAGGCGCACTCGTCGACGAGTGCCCGGTTTACAATAAGCCGAGCAAGGTTCCGGCTTATTATGAAGCAAGCGCAGCGATCGACACGACGCGTTACCCAGAGGTAACGAAGCTGACGGATGCGCTGAAATCGGTGCTCGCGTCCCCGACGGTAGCGAGCAAAGAGTGGGTTTACAACCAGTATGACCACATGGTTCGTACGGATACAGCTGTGCGTCCGGGATCGGATGCAGCGGTGGTGACCATTCGCGGCACGCGCAAGGGTCTTGCGATGACAACCGACTGCAACGGACGTTATGTGTACTTGGATCCGGAGGTTGGCGGACGGATCGCCGTTTCCGAAGCAGCGCGTAACGTTGTTTGCTCCGGCGCTGAGCCTTTGGCTGTTACGGACAACTTGAACTTCGGTAGCCCTGACAAGCCTGAGATCTTCTGGCAGTTGGAGAAATCCACTGACGGTATGGCGGAAGCCTGCCGCTTCTTGGATACGCCGGTTATCGGCGGTAACGTTTCTCTTTACAATGAGAACGCCAAAGGCGCAATTTACCCGACACCGGTTATCGGGATGGTAGGTCTGGTGCATGACATCGACCACATCACGACGCAAAGCTTCAAAAAAGAAGGCGACATCATCATCCTGCTCGGCGAGACGAAAGCGGAACTCGGCGGCAGCGAATTCCAATATGTGATTCACGGCGTAACCGAAGGCCGTCCTCCAGTGCTTGATCTAGCCGTGGAGAAACGCCTTCAAAACACAGTGCTTAAAGCGATCCAAGAAGGTCTTGTCGCTTCTGCGCATGACTTGTCCGAAGGCGGCTTGGCCGTTGCTTTGGCAGAAAGCTGCATCAGCGGCCGTGTAGGCGCTGACGTTAACGTAGCTTCCGAGCTTCGTCCTGATTTCGCATTGTTCAGCGAATCCCAATCCCGTATTTTGCTAAGTGCTTCCCCGGACAAAGCGGATGCCCTGAAGCACTGGGTTGCTTCGCAAGGCGTGCCTTATCAAGAAATTGGAACAGTAACAGGTTCAGAACTAACTGTGAAAATCAACAACGAACAGCGTCTCCAGTCTCCGGTAAGCGAGCTGGCGAAAGTCTGGAAGGATGCGATTCCATGTCTAATGGCATAAAACAATCCAAGGCCCTAAAGCTACCTGCGGCTCCCCTGGTTAATCTGGGGGATCAGCAGCACGAGCTTTGGACAGGGGAGTACTTCAACGAAGGTGTAGGCGGCCATGGCGGATTGTTTGACAAGCTGAATGAAGAGTGCGGCGTTTTCGGAGTGTACGGTCATTCCGAAGCTTCCTCTCTCTGCTATTATGGCCTTCATGCTTTGCAGCACCGTGGACAGGAAAGCGCTGGTATTTGTACGGTAGAAGACGGCAAGTTTAACTACTATCGCGGTATGGGGCTTGCCAAAGAGGTATTCACTGGCGAAAACTTGTCACCTTTGACAGGTTCCACAGCCATTGCACACGTGCGGTATTCGACTGCAGGCGAAAGCAAGCTGGCGAATGCACAGCCGTTAGTTTTCAAATATCGTGAGGGCGATCTTGCGATTGCGACGAACGGTAACCTGGATAACGCAAACATTATCAAGCGTGAGCTTGAGCGCAAGGGATCGATTTTCCAAACGACAAGCGATACGGAAGTCCTAGCGCATCTGATTGCCCGTTCGGAGCATGACGATATCGTGGACGCGGTCAAAGACGCTTTGACGCAAGTTATTGGCGGATTTGCCTTCCTGATCATTACCAAAGATAAAATGATTGCTGCGCTTGATCCGAACGGTTTGCGCCCATTCATGATCGGCCGTCTCGGCGATTCCTACTTGTTCGCTTCCGAGTCCTGCGCTTTTGATGCGGTGGGAGCTACTTATTTCCGTGATGTACAGCCAGGCGAACTCATCGTGCTGGATCGCGACGGTTTCCGTTCCGAGCAGTTCACGGAGAGCGGCCGACGCGCCATTTGTGCGATGGAATATATCTACTTTGCTCGTCCGGACAGCGATATCGATACAGTGAACATTCACTCCGCACGTAAGCGGATGGGTAAAAAGTTGGCGATGGAAGCTTTCGTTGATGCGGATGTAGTAACCGGCGTGCCGGATTCCAGTATCTCGGCGGCAATCGGTTTTGCTGAACAAACGGGTATCCCATATGAGTTGGGGCTGATCAAGAACCGCTACACAGGGCGGACGTTCATCATTCCAAGCCAGGAGCTTCGTGAACAAGGTGTCAAAATGAAGCTGAGCGCCGTTCGCAAAGTAGTTGAAGGCAAACGTGTCGTGATGATCGATGATTCCATCGTTCGCGGCACAACGTCCCTTCGCATTGTTAATTTACTTAGAGAAGCTGGAGCTACAGAAGTGCACGTGCGGATTTCTTCGCCGCCTTTCATGAATCCATGCTACTACGGCATTGATACACCGGATCGGAAAGAGCTGATCGCTGCGATGAACTCTATCGAGGAAATTCGTAAGGCGATCAACGCGGATTCCCTGCATTTTTTAACCAAAGAAGGGCTGCTCGATTCCATTGGTCAAGGATCGGCCGGTTCCCAAAGCGGGTACTGTACAGCATGCTTCGATAATACGTATCCAACGGAAATTGTGGATGTAACGAAGGTCGGTTGTGCTTGCGATTAAAGGACAGGGGAGGCTTCGGGCCTCCCACTATATATAGACAAATATAAGGAGTGGTTGCGAAGTGTCGGATGCTTACAAAAAGGCCGGAGTCGATATCGCGGCAGGTAACGAAGCAGTAGAACGGATGAAAAAACACGTCAAACGGACTTTCCGTCCTGAAGTGTTAACGGACCTCGGCGGCTTCGGCGGGCTGTTCAGCTTGAACAAAGACAAGTATGAGGAGCCTGTACTTGTATCTGGAACGGACGGCGTGGGCACGAAGCTGAAGATTGCTTTTGCAATGGATAAGCATGATACGATCGGGATCGACGCGGTTGCTATGTGCGTGAACGATATTATTGTTCAAGGCGCTGAGCCGCTTTTCTTCCTTGACTATCTCGCTTGTGACAAAGTAATTCCAGAGAAAATCGAAGCTATTATCAAAGGGATCGCTGACGGTTGTGAGCAGTCTGGCTGCTCACTCATCGGTGGCGAAACGGCGGAAATGCCTGGCATGTATGCACAAGGGGAGTATGACATTGCCGGCTTTACGGTTGGAATCGTCGACAAGAAAAAGATCATCGACGGTACGACAATCCGTCCTGGAGACGTAGTGTTAGGTCTGGCTTCAAGCGGTGTGCACAGCAACGGGTTCTCTCTTGTGCGCAGGCTTTTGCTGGAAGAGAAAGGGTACACACTTCAAGGGCATGTGGATGAACTGGGCGATAAACTTGGCAACGTGTTGCTAGAGCCTACTAAGTTGTATGTGAAGCCTATTCTTGCGATGTTGGAAGACGTAGCGATCAAAGGCATGGCGCATATTACAGGCGGCGGTTTTATCGAAAATATTCCGCGTGTTCTGCCTGACGGCGTGAACGTGGATATCCAATACGGCTCATGGCCGATTCTGCCGATCTTCTCTTTGATGCAGCGTGAAGGCGGCATTTCGAACAACGATATGTTCCGCACGTTCAACATGGGGATTGGGATGGTTATTATCGTGAATGCGGATGATGCGGAGAAAGCGATTGCCGCAGCGGAAGCGCAAGGCGAGAAAGTTTACCGTTTGGGCGTTGTTACTGAAGGCGAGCGTGTTGTAACGTTCCAAGGAGCTGAGGTGTAATGCAGCCTTATCGAATAGCGATCTTTGCTTCGGGCAGCGGCTCGAATTTCCAAGCGATCGTGGATCAGGTACAGAAGGGGAAGCTTGATGTCAGCATCGAGCTTCTTGTCTGTGACCGTCCGCAGGCTTACGTGGTGGAGCGTGCCAAAGAAGCGAAAGTGCCTGTGTTCGCGTTCCGTCCCAAGGAATATGCCAATCGTGAGGCTTATGAGGCTCTTATTTTGAAGGAGCTGCAAGACCGCCAGGTTGATTTGGTTGTGATGGCAGGCTACATGCGTATTATTACGAATGTGCTGGTTGAGCCGTTTTTCGGCCGGATGATTAACATCCATCCATCACTGCTGCCGTCCTTTCCGGGCGTGCGCGCGATTGAGCAGGCCGTCGAGTACGGCGTGAAGCAAACCGGCGTCACCGTGCACTTCGTGGACGGCGGGCTGGACTCCGGCCCGATCATTGCGCAGCGCGCCGTGGAGATCCACGAGCACGAGACGGCGGAATCGCTCGCAGAGCGGATTCATGCGGCTGAGCACGTATTGCTGCCGCAGGTCATTCGATGGCTGCGCGAGGGCCGCGTGAGCATGGATGGCCGCAGGGTGGGCATTCGGTTGTAGGTTATAATATATATAAAATTACTTTTCTGGGAGGAAGAACCGTGGCAATCAAAAGAGCACTGATCAGCGTGTCCGATAAAACGGGGATCGTTGAGTTCGCGAGCGAATTGGCGAAGCTGGGCGTTGAGATTATATCTACTGGCGGTACGCAAAGTTTGTTGAAGGATAAAGGGGTTCCGGTTATCGGGATTTCCGAGGTTACAGGCTTCCCTGAGATCATGGATGGCCGCGTCAAAACGCTGCATCCGGCTGTTCACAGCGGTCTGTTGGCAGTTCGTGACAACGAAGAGCACCAAGCGAGCATGAAGAAGCTAGGGCTGGATTATATTGATCTGGTTGTCGTGAATTTGTATCCTTTTGCTGAGACGATTGCGAAGCCGAATGTCTCTTACGAAGACGCTATCGAGAACATCGATATCGGCGGTCCGACTATGCTACGTTCAGCGGCAAAGAACCATGCATTCGTATCTGTTGTTGTCGATGCAGCGGACTACGCCAAAGTGCTTGAAGAGGTCCAAGAGACGGGCGATACAACACTTGAAACGCGCAAACGTCTTGCGGCCAAAGTATTCCGTCACACTGGCTCATACGATGCTTTGATTGCTGACTACTTGTCCAAACAAATGGGCGAGCCTTACCCAGAGCGTTACACAGTTACTTACGAGAAAATGCAAGAGCTTCGCTATGGAGAAAACCCGCATCAAAGCGCGGCGTTTTACCGCAAGCCGAATGCGGCGGCCGGCAACATTACGACGGCTGAACAGCTTCACGGCAAAGAGCTTTCTTACAATAACATCAATGATGCCAATACGGCGCTTCAAATCGTTAAGGAATTCAGCGAGCCTGCCGTTGTTGCAGTTAAGCACATGAATCCTTGTGGTGTAGGTATCGGTACGAATGTGTTGGAAGCATATCAAAAAGCGTACGCCGCTGACCCTACGTCCATCTTCGGTGGTATCGTAGCAGCGAACCGTACGGTTGACGAAGCAACAGCGCAATTGCTGCATGAGATTTTCCTGGAAATCGTCATTGCGCCAGATTTTACACCGGAAGCACTTGATATCCTTTCTAAAAAGAAAAATATCCGACTGCTGAAAGTAGTCGGCTTAGATACCGTTGCTGGCCGCAAGGCAGAGCCAGTTGTTACAACCGTTGAAGGCGGCATGCTCGTGCAAGACAGCGATGCTTACCAACTGACGGAAGCGGATCTGAAGGTTGTTTCCGAGCGTCAGCCGACAGAAGAAGAAATGAAGCAGCTGCTTTTTGCATGGAAAGTAGTTAAGCACGTTAAATCTAACGCGATCGTACTTGTCGCTGATGACATGACGGTTGGTGTAGGCGCGGGGCAAATGAACCGTGTCGGCGCGGCTAAAATTGCGATCGAGCAAGCTGGGGACAAGTCGAAAGGCGCCGTTCTTTCCTCCGATGCTTTCTTCCCAATGGGCGACACGCTTGAAATGGCTGCGAAAGCAGGCATCACAGCGGTTATCCAACCGGGTGGATCGATCAAAGATGAAGAGTCCATTCGCGTAGCGAACGAGAACGGAATCGCGATGGTCATGACGGGCGTTCGTCACTTCAAACACTAAAAACAACTGAGAATGCTCACGATTCGAGTGCGGACCGTGGGCATTCCCCATGAAAGGGACTGGTGACAAAGATGCGTGTATTAGTAATTGGACGAGGCGGGCGCGAGCATGCCATTGTATGGGCGCTGAGCAAGAGCCCGAAAATCAGCAAGCTTTTCTGCGCACCGGGGAACGGCGGCATTGCGGGGTTGGCGGAATGTGTGCCGATCACGGAACTGCAATTCGAAGAGATCAGCACATTTGCGAAAGAGCAAGCGATTGATCTGGTTATGGTAGCTCCTGACGATCCGCTGGCTGCAGGCCTTGTGGACCACTTGGAGTCTAAAGGGATTGAGGCGTTCGGCCCTCGCGCGAATGCAGCAATTATTGAGGGAAGCAAAGTATTTATGAAGGAGCTCCTGAAAAAATACAACATTCCTACGGCGGCTTATGAAACTTTTGACGCGTACGAACCGGCACTTGCCTACTTGCGTTCGCAAAAAGCGCCAATCGTTATCAAAGCTGATGGATTAGCTGCTGGTAAAGGTGTGACTGTTGCGCAAACGATGGAAGAAGCGGAAGCGGCGCTTCGCGACATTATGGTTGATCAAGTATTCGGTAAATCCGGCGCGAGCGTCGTGATTGAGGAGTTCTTGACGGGGCAAGAGATGTCGCTGCTTGCATTCGTTGACGGCTCTACGGTTCGTCTGATGGTGCCTTCGCAAGATCATAAGCCAGTCTTCGATAACGACAAAGGGCCGAATACGGGCGGAATGGGCACGTACTCACCGCTGCCGCATATCCCGGAGTCCATCGTGCAGGAAGCGCTTGTGAACATCGTCCAGCCGACGGCTGATGCGATGGTGAAAGAGGGCCGACCTTTCAAGGGCGTGCTCTATGCGGGATTGATTTTGACTCCGAACGGTGTGAAAACAATCGAGTTCAACGCGCGTTTCGGCGATCCGGAGACGCAGGTCATTTTACCTCGACTCCAAACAGATTTGCTGGATATTTTCCTTGCCATCAACAACGGAACGTTGGCTGAGCAGCCGATCGAGTGGAGCGAGGACGCGGCAGTTTGTGTGATTGTGGCTTCGGGCGGTTACCCTGGGCCATATCCGAAAGGATTGCCGATTACAGGGCTGGAGAACGTGCAGGACTCCTTGGTGTTCCACGCAGGAACGGCGCTGGAGAACGGGCAGATCGTGACGAACGGCGGACGCGTTCTGGGCATCACCGGTATCGGCAAAGACATCGTCGAAGCTCGTCAGAAAGCTTACGCGGATGCGGACCGGATCCATTTTGACGGGAAGCACTACCGGACGGATATTGCGATGAAAGCTTTGAAATAGGATAATGAAAAACACAGTGTCTTTCTTGCGGGAAAGGGCTGTGTTTTTGTTTTTTATGGGTACTAATCCTTGCCGCCGCGGATATATTTGTCTTTGTTTTTAAATTCGTACCAGATGGCTAGGAGTACGCCGACGATGAGGGCGAGGGATATCCAGTGATCTACGATAAAGTTCCAGAGGGTGTTCATGCGATTGCCTCCTTGGGATGCCTTTCGACTAGTTTTGGCTGCCGCTCTGCGTTTCATGCATGGTTAGATAACAGATAGGAGAGAACGGTGTGATGATGGTGGGAAAAAGAGCGATGCCGCTGGCTACCATGGCTATGTTGGTCTTGGTGGTTGGTTTGCTCGTTGCTTGCGGCGAGCGGGCAGGTGTTGAAGTTAACGGCTTGCCGGTAGTGGAGACGCCGGCTGTAGGCGCGCGGCCGACGCCTGAGCTGACGGCAGTTCAAGAGCCAGCACAGGTGTTAATGGCACAGGGGAAGGAATTGGTGCCGATACCGACGGAGCAAACGGCGGAAACGGCGGAAGCAGAACCAGATGCAGCGCAAGTGGAACGGCTGCCTGTGGCGCGCCAGCTGGTGATGCTGGACCCGGGGCATCAGCGTCATGGCAACAACGAGCCCGAGGCCGTAGGCCCGGATACGCGAGAAGTGAAACCTAAGGTCAGCTCCGGTACTGTCGGCGTTCGTACGAAGAAACCGGAATATGTGCTGAACCTGGAGGTCTCGCAGTTGGTTAAGGACGAGCTGGTAAAGCGCGGCATCGAAGTGGCGATGACCCGCGAATCGCACGATGTCGATATCTCCAACAAGCAGCGTTCGGAGATGGCGAATGAGGCCGGCGCAGTGCTGGCCGTGCGCATTCATGCAGATGGGGATAGCTCGCCGAAAACGAGCGGATTTTCGGTTTTGTATCCGTCAGCTGCTTCGGCGGCGCTGAAGCCCATTTCAGCAGAAAGCCGGCAAGCTGCCGGTTTCATTGCTGAGCACTTAAAGGCGGCGACAGGGACAGCAGGCAGAGGGCTGTCGGCGCGTAGCGACCTATCCGGTTTTAACTGGTCCAAGGTGCCAGTTGTGCTGGTTGAGCTCGGTTTCATGACTAACTCTGAAGAAGATGAGCGGCTGTCTGAAGCGGAGTACCAGCAAAAGCTCGCCGTCGGGATTGCTGACGGGATTGAGCAGTTTTTGAATGGTGGCAGCTAGCCTATCAGCACTTTAGCACCCATTGACTAGCTAACCGGCCTATAGGCAAGGCTGCTCCCAGTCCACATGCTACTCGAATTGCCAACTCTCGGCGCTCTGGCTACTAGTCAACCCGGGCCACTAGCTCGCGGCACGCAGGCTACATCCACTGAGCCCAGCAACTTCCGGCAACGAACAATCGGCCACCAGGCCTCCCAGCCATCCCGTTGGACAAAATCCAATAGAAAGACGGATTTAGCAGCTTAAATCTCCGTTATATTGGATGAAATCCAACGGGGAGCTCCTTATTCGGCTCTAAGAGGCAATTTTTCTAGGCCTCATTGGATTTTGTCCAATGTAATGTAAGATGGAGGCCTCGAATAGGCCTCTTCGTTAGATTTCATCCAATGCACCTCAACAAAACAGACCTAGCGAATGATAATCCGCGGGTTTTATTTCGTTACAGTAGAGAATACTGTAGAATATTGGTAAAATGTTTCCAAACCGGACGAAGGGGTGATTTGTCATGCTGCCAGCCTTTTTTATCGCACATGGAACGCCGAACTTGGCTATTGAGCAGCATGCTTACACCGAGTTTTTACACAAACTGGCGAAGAGCATTCCGCGGCCCAAAGCGATCGTTGTATTCAGCGCGTATTGGGAGAGTCCTGTGCAGGCGATTAGCTCAGCGATTCATCCGGAGACGATGTATGATGTTTCGGGAGCATCAGATAAGGTTTATAGCATTAAATACCCAGCTAGAGGCGATTTGACGCTGAGCTTGCATGTTCAGCAGCTGCTTCAAGAGGAAGGCATCCGCTGTGAGTTGGATGATGAGCGAGGATTGGATCATGGGGTATGGGCGCCTCTGTACCTGATGTACCCGGATGCGCAGATGCCCGTGGTGGCGCTCTCGGTGAATTCGAGATTGACGCCGGAAGAGCATTACCGTATCGGTGCGGCGCTCGGCTCTTTGCGGGAGGAGGATGTCCTCATCCTCGGAAGCGGCGGCACCGTGCACAATTTGCAGCGGTTAGACCGTAATAATCCGGTGCCCCAGTTGTGGGCGGTGGAATTCGATGAGTGGCTGGCGGAGCAGCTCGAAACGTGGAATCTTGAGGCGCTCGTGAGGTATGACGAAAGAGCGCCCCATGCGGCTGCGGCGGTGCCGACGCCGCAGCATTTTGCGCCTTTGCTGCTCGCACTAGGTGCGGCAGACGGCGGACGCCGGGCGAAGCTGCTGCATCACAGCTTCCAAATGGGCACGCTCAGCCTGTGCTGCTGGATGTTCGGCGGCTTGAAAAAGCCTGAGCGCTTCCTGGATTAAGCGCGTACTGTGTTGCGAAGCTATTCAAGGAAGCGCTGCTTGAACTCTGGCTTCGGCAGCATGCAATGCTCAGCCTTGCCGAACCAGCGATAGCGATTGCTCGCGATGAAGGCATAGCCGAGATTCCGCAGCGGAGGCGGAATGATGATGGCGGCATACGCCAGCGGGTAAGCGCCGCGCAGCCGCCGGGCAATGCGCAGCGCCGCCGTCGAGCGGGTGTAGGCGCGCCCGTTCTCAATCAGCACAATCGTGCTGATGTTGTCCGTGGGCAGCCGATGCTGCTCGAGCAGCTTTTGCCCGGCAGCCGACTGCAAGGACGCGAAACGGAAATGGCCCTTCGGGTCGTTCCGCAGGATGAACTGCACAGCTCCGCTGCACAAATTGCAGACGCCGTCGAATAGAATGACGGCCTTGTCATCAGTCGGCTTGGTCATGGGCGAGTCCTCCTTGGGGTTTGCAACGATATTTACTGTACTTTTTACATGAAGTTCGTCCGCAATTTACTGTCACCACATCGTTCTCCCTCTACTATACCTAATTACGTTGAAATCCTCCATCATGTAAAGTAAGCAGGGGAATGCCCCTAACCCAAAAAGTCTTCTATTTCTCTCTTGCCTAGCATATACATTTTCATAGAACAATAGATGAAGAGAAGAGGTGCCTATTGATGAAATCATTGTCCCTATCCCGCCGCAAAAGAACGCTCAGCGCCTGGCTCGTCCTCGGCTGCTCGGTCATAACCCTTGTCGGCTGCAGCGATACGCCGGTTTCCCTGCCAACAACGACGCCGGATACCGCAGCAGCAACGCCGTCTGCTTCAACGCCTGCCACGAAGCCCGCAACCACAGCCGTAGAGTCGGAGCTACCCTACAAATTCCCGCTGACTGGACTCCCTTCGGCGAAAGAAGTGAAGAGCCGTCCTTTCATGGTTATGGTCGAAAATGCTCCGCAAGCCAGGCCGCAAACCGGACTTGATCAGGCTGACATCGTCTACGAAATTCTCGCAGAAGGCGAGATTACTAGATTTGTCTCCGTGTTCCAAAGCCACGAGGCCACAACGATCGGTCCAGTTCGCAGCATCCGGCCTTATTTTGTAGAGATCGGCGATGCGCTGGATGCCGTTATCGTTCATGCCGGTTGGAGCCAGGAGGCGATGGACATGATGGCCGGCCGCAAGCTGGCTCATCTCGATGAGGTCTATGGCGATGGCGCCTACTACTGGCGCTCGACGGATCGTAAGGCTCCTCACAATCTCTATACCTCTGTGGATAAAATGAAGAAAGGCGCCGAAGCGCGCAAATTCCGCACAGAGTGGAATGGACCGCTGCTTACTTTCGCCAAGGATGATGGTCAAAGTAAACTAACCGGCGCTGCCACTCATTACATTCTTATTCCTTATCTTCAAGGATATTTCGTTTCCTATGAATACAATGCCGGGGATGGCGTGTACATGCGCAGCATGGAGGGCAAGCCGCATCTCGACAAGGAGACCGGAAAGCAACTGCAAGCCAAAAATCTGCTCGTGCTCGAGAGCAAGCACAAAATCGTAGACAAGGAAGGGCGCCGCGAGGTCGACGTGTTCGGCCCTAATAAAGGCGTCATCCTGCAAGAGGGCAAATCCCAGCCGATTACATGGGAACGCAAAAACGGCATGCTGCGCGCCTACGCGGAAGACGGCAAAGAAGTGCCGCTGCTGCCTGGCAATACATGGGTGCAGATCGTGCCTGAAGGAACGGCGCTTAAAATGGAATAAGTCCAATTTTAACAATCTCTTAACATTCCAATAATCATGCTCATACATTGATCCCCTATGATTAAAAGTCATGGGGGGGAATATCATGAATAAATTTCAACGTAAAGTTTCAGTACCCATTTATACGATGTTTATTTTGCTGCTGTTTGGCATTTTTGGAATTAGCTATACAATCTGGGGGAACCAAAGCGGAGTCAGAGGAGGCAAAGCTGGAGCTGCGGAAGCCGTCTCGGAGTCGGCCGTTGGGGTTACGAAAATCGTCTGGTGGCACGCGATGAGCGGCGAGAACGGCAAAGTAGTGGACAAGCTCGTCTCTGCGTTCAATGCATCGCATAAAGATATGAAGGTGGAAGCCGTCTATCAGGGCTCTTATTACGATAGCCTGACGAAGTTGAAAGCGTCCATCGGTACAACGATTGCACCTACCATGGCACAGGTGTATGATATCGGAACCCGGTTTATGATTGATTCGAAAGCCATTACACCGATTCAGACGTTTATCGATCGGGAGAAGTACGACACATCTCAGATGGATGAAGCTATTATTAATTATTACACAGTGGATAATACGCTGTTTTCGATGCCTTTTAACGCATCCAATCCGATCCTGTACTATAACAAAGATTTGTTCACGGCAGCAGGACTGAATCCTGATCAACCGCCCGTGTTGTATGAAGACGTTAAGAAAGCGGCAACTAAGCTGACAAAAGGCGGCGTAACGGGCGCTTATTTTGGTACACATAGCTGGTATATGGAGCAGTTTGTCGCCAATCAAGGCGCAGAGTGGGTAAATAACGGGAATGGTCGCGATGGACTAGCTACCGCTTGGCAGTTGAACGGCGCAGAGGGCGTCAAGGCTCTTGCTTGGTGGAAGGAGCTTGTAGACAACAATGTAGCGATCTACTCGGCTGGCAAGGGAGATACCTCGAAGAAAGCGTTCGCCGAAGGCAAGGTTGCGATGATTTTCGATACAACGGCCGCATTGCGTGATATCCTGGACTCGGTTGAAGGCAAATTCGAAGTCGGGACAGGCTTCTTTCCGAAACCAGCTGAGACGGCGAGTGGCGGCGTAGGAGTTGGAGGCGGCAGCAACTGGATTCTGAACAGTAAGTCCGAGGAGGAACAGCAGGCTGCTTGGACGTTCATGAAGTTTTTATCAGAGCCTGAACAACAAGCCATTTTTCACGTAAATACGGGCTATTTTCCAATCACGAAGAAAACCTATGAGCTGCCAATCGTGCAGGAAAACATGAAGAAATATCCGCAGTTCAAGACAGCGATCGAACAACATCAGGCTTCAAAATTAAATAAAGCAACGCTAGGCGGCATTCTTGGCGTATACCCTGACGCAAGGAAACTTACAGAAGAAGCCGTCAATCAGGCGCTCAGCGGACAGCAGCCGCCGCAGGCGGCGCTTGATGCGGCAGCAGCCGAAATTAACGCCAAAATAGCAGCGTATAATCAGGCATTACAATAAACCTAAAAAAGCACCCCGATTCGGGATGCTTTTTTTTATAGCTTTGTTTTGCGGTATTCGCCTGGGGATGAGCCTGTGCGGTTTTTGAACATTCGGTTAAACGAAGAGATGTTGCGATAACCCACTTGGATACTGATTTCTTGGATGTTCAAATCGGTCGAATGCAGCAATTCCTTCGCATTGCTCACTCTTCGGTCATGCAGGTGTTCCATGAAGTTGGCACCCGTCTTCTCTTTGATATACGTCGAGAGGTAGGAGGTGCTTAAATTCAGTTGATCAGCTAGGACATCGAGCGAGAGATCCTCTGCGAATTGCTCATGAATCACGCGAAGAACACGGTCAACGATAGGGTCGTTGGCTTCTTTTTTCTCACGGATAATCTGAGTAACAGCTCGGAAATAAGCCTGGAAGGTGATTTCGTATTCCGTGAGTGTGCAGCATTCGTCCAGCTGAAGCAGAAGGGGTTTAAGCTGCCATAAGGCCTCTGTTTGGACTTTGTAATGCTCCAGCACCATCTTGGCCTTGTCCGTCACGGCAACTGTCATATGCCTAAACACATCAACTGACGCTTCTTTGTGGTTAAGTTCTTGTAACCATGGGAGGAAGAGGTCCAGTGTTTCCTGCTCTTTGCCAGCCTTCAGTACGGCGGTTAATTCTTGCTCCTGCGAAAGCGTTAAGACATACGTAGAGCGGTCCGTGCGGAACTCGGTGATCGTTTGCGTTTCGCCCAGCAGTCTGGCTTGCATGGCCATTTCATTGACTTGGCGGTAGGCATAGCCAAACTGGATCGAATGTTCGAAAGCAGAACTTACGGCCGCCGTTACCAGACAGTAGCGTTTGTCTTGATCCAGAACCTGCTTCAGCTTCCCTAGCATGGCGATGATGCGATCTCTCTCATTACCAGGAAAAACAGACAGAAACTGATGATGCTCAATTTGAAAAGTATGGGACCCGGGAATAGTTGCATCCGCAAACTGTTTGAGCTGCGCACCGACCGACTGTGAGATCTGCTCTTTGCTCAGCGGGACATCTACAAAAGCAGCTGCTCGATAGCGAAGCTCGTACAGAACGATGGTGTAAGTTTCTTCAGTACCTTGGATGTGCGGCCATTCGCCTGATTCCAGATTGATATTTTTTAACTTATTGATGAAGTGGTAGTTGGTCAGCTCGGACTGCTGCTCCTTCAGTTCTTGTTGAATTTGCCCTTTTTCCTTCAGCAGCTGGCGTACAGGATTGTTAATCCTTTTGCTGAAAAAGATCGAGACAACGAAAGCGATGAAAATCGAGATACCTAGCAGGATGATCATGAGATTGTCCAAACGAAGGATTTTGCCTGCGAAATCAGGATTGGTAACTCGCATGATGAAATGCATGCTGTCTTCATTTTGATAATCGACGTAATAAATCCCTTTTTCCAGTAGATAGGCACGCTCAGTAGGTGGAGATGAGAATAACGTGTCTGGCAGCTTAGCAGCACTACTACGATTCGTTTGATAAATGAGGTCTTGCCCCGGTCCCACAATGGTTAAATCCAGATTGGGATTTTCCTTGAGCATCGCGTCCCGCAAACGATCGGCGTCGATCATGGCGATCAACATATTATCGGCTAGTGCAGGTTTGATGGAATAAGGAATCATGGTTTTGAACGTTGGATCAGCTTGTGTAGCACCAAATTCAGCAGCCGGATGAAGCACGAAATTCTCTGTACGTTGAAACTGTGACTGCCAATAAGAAACTGGGTATGGTTTACTGACATACAGTCCTGCAAACAATTCTTGATTCGTTCCCGGACCAAATTTATTAATGGCCAGATTCGCAGAACGAAACAGAAGGATCATATTATCCAGATAAAGCTCTGAATCCCCCACGATACTTTGGATGTCCAGAACAATGGGTCGTGTGGTCAGCGACTCGGCATCTTTTTTAAGATTCACTTGATTGTTAAGAGTAATGACATCTTTATCTGTGAATTGCTTGAAAAGGGCCTCTCTGATTTTATCCAACTGAAACTGATAACGCTCCGCCACTTTCTGCAAAGTGAGGTGATTCTGTTCGATCATCTCGCTGCGAAGGTGGCTTTTTAGCATCCAGAAGATGAGTAGGCTAAAAGAGGAGAAGATCAGAATCAGAATGATGAAGCTTGTCAAAACATGTCGAAACAAGGATTTATTCAATGAAAAAATAGTCATAAGTCGCAGGCCCCTTTGATCGTTACGCTGTTGACTTCCGGCGAGTTATATACAGTCAATTGTAGACGATTATCCTTGGTAAGGGTATGGGCTTTTTTTTGGAAGCTTTGCATTTTTACTGATCAGGCGGTTCATAAAAGCTTAAAAAACCAATCGAAACAATGGGAAAGTATCGAAAATCATGTATATAGGCAAGGCAGCGGCCCCCCGGATATGATGGGCAGGTAACAAGCGAGGCTTATGGGAAGGAGAGGCGGCTTAAGGTTCGAAAGAGCAAGATCAGTTGATGAAGACGAATGAGGGGATAGGAACGAAATGAAACACATGCGTGATAGAACCGTGACCAACATCTATAAGAGCTTTTTTGCTATTGCTTTGGCGGTAATCGTAAGCATGACCTTTGCTGGTTCGGCAGGAGCTCATTTCTCTTCAACCGGTTACTCCGATATCAAGGTGGGTGCGGATACGATCCAATACCACCTGTCGATTCTGGAGAGCGACTTTGTTCATATATTCCCGGACAAGCCGGATGGCGGCGACAAGATCAGCGATAAACAATTGTCAGCATCTACGGATGCTCTAACAAGGCTTGTCGATGACGGCCTGATCGTAACGGGAGACGGGAAAATCGGATCTGCGGTGATTACCGGTGCCAAGCATGAGAAACGAGCCAGCATGGATATGATCGGTATCGATATCCGATATAAATTCGCTGCCACCGTGAAGCAGTATCTGATGCAGTACAATTTCTTCTGGTACAGCGGGGTCGATGTCAACCATAGTAACTATGCCACGATTCAGGTCGGCGGCCAAACCATTCAGCAGGTACTTGGCAGCCAGAATTATATTGTACAGATTCAAGGGCCGGGCGCAGCAGCCGGGAATCCGTCAGCAGCGGCACCAGCTTCAACCCTTGATGCAAAGCCTGCCGTTAATTTGGAGGAGGCTTCTTGGCTAAGTACGCTCAAAACCTACGTTCTCATGGGGATGGAGCACATCTGGTCGGGTCTGGATCACATGCTTTTCGTGCTGGGACTTCTGTTAGCTGCTGAGCAAAGGGTATGGAAAATCGTACGACTGATTACCGCCTTTACAATAGGTCACTGCATTACGCTAGTCCTATCTTCTCTAGAGGTCGCTTATCTCTCACCTAAAATCGTTGAACCCTTAATTGCCCTTAGCATTCTGTACATTGCTGTAGAGAATATATGGAAGCGAAAAGAGAGTGCACGTGTAATCGTTACGTTGTTGTTTGGCCTTGTGCACGGATTCGGTTTTGCCGAGGTGCTGCGAGGAACGTTGTCTGGACATATGGCCCTTCCTTTATTTTCATTCAACTTGGGGGTAGAAATTGGACAGCTTGTCGTTGTAGCGATTGTGATTCCAGTACTCCTGTGGATTAAACGTTTGCCTTTGCAAATCAAATGGAATCAATACGCATCGGGGATCATTGGCGTGTTCGGGCTTTACTGGTTGATTGAGCGCATTATTAGTCAATAAAACTTTTTATGATGAGGGGACGTTATCAAGTTGGTTAAAAAGAGTTTCAAACGATGGATATCCGGCGCGACCGTAGCTGGGATGATGTTCAGCATGCTGATGCCTATGGCGGCACAGGCGGATGAGACGCAAATCAGCGCGGTCGACTATTCGAAATTGCCTAAACTGATGATTACGGAGCTTGTTCCGGATACAGCGAATATCAGCAGTTCAGATGCTTATGAATTTATTGAAGTTTATAACAATACGAACAAAACACTCGATTTTAAAGATTACAATCTGGTGTACCGATATCCCGGAACGAGCACGGTTTGGGGATCTTATCAGAATGGGAATCCCAATGGAAGTATGAAGATTCCTGCGCAATCCTCCATCGTCCTGTGGGTGATGAATACGGATAAAGGGATCAATTTAAATCTGCAAGCATCGGATTTTAATCAGAACTTCCATACGACTCTGCAAGAAAATGTGAACCTTTTCCGTGTTGACGGCGGTGGTGGTATGCACAACAGCAGCCCAAGGGATCTAGTCATTCAAGAGAAAGACGGCACGGATATCTCCATTGCCAGCTACCAAAACGATGACCAAACAAAGCCGGAAAAAGGAATTTTCTATCGCTTCCCGGCGGATGGAACGAAGAACATGGTGATGTATGGCTCGGGGGCTGACGCGAATGCAGCCGCTGCCACCCCAGGGACTATCGACCCTACTCAGGTTCCGCCTGTTCCGCTGTACTTCTCTGATCCTCCTGTCATCGGCCACACGCCGGTTGCCCAGGCTGATCAGAAGAACGACTTGATCTTGCAAGCTCAGATTGCTAACACAGAGCAGAATGAAACGGTATCTGCTGCCGTGTATTATCAGTTGGCATCGCAGACCAGCTATGAATCCGTACCTATGACAGTAACGGGCAGCAATCAATATCAAGCTGTTATTACGAAGGACAAGCTAACTGAAAGTCAATTGAATTACTACATTCAAGCGAATGACGGCTTCAGCACGGTAAGATCGAACGTTTACAACGTAAATGTTACGCTTGATCAATCCGACTACTCGAAAGTTCCACCGCTCATGGTGACCGAAGTTGTTCCAGACTCCACGAATGTGGGCTCAGCGGACGGTTATGAGTTCATTGAAGTTTATAACAATACGGATCAACCCGTGAATTTCAAAGACTATAAAGTCGTCTACCGTTACACAGATTCGGGTCCTGATGCGGACGTTCCATGGCCTGCGGATAAAGAAGATATGATCATTCCTTCAAAAGGGACGCTCGTCTTCTGGATCATCAACAACCAGAATGCGAACTCGACCGCAGCTGACTTCAATGCCAACTACGGAACGAATCTGGTAGAAGGCACTAACCTTGTACGCGTGCACAGTGACGGGATGGCGAACGGCTCCAACCGTGGTCTCGTGATTGCTACGAATACGGGTATTGAGCTTTCTACAGCTTATTACATCAACGGCGATTCAAAGGCCAATAAAGGGATTTTGTATAAATACCCGACTGACGGCGGCAAAACGATGATTAAATACAGCTCGACCGTTGCAGCAGCAACACCGGGTTCCGTAGATCAAGTTCAAGTGCCACCACAGACGGTGAAGGTCACGCCGGATACTCTTAAGCCTACGCTTAATGATTTGACCAAAGAGAGCACGCTGGATCAAGCTTTAGATCTTGAAATTATCGGAGAGGCTAAAGACGAAACATCGCTCAAAACCGTAGCACTCTACTATAAAACAGAAAAGCAGTCCCAATACAATAAGAGGTACTTGAAAGAAAGCTTCGCGGATACGTTGTACCACTATATGGTTTATTCGCCTGAGCTTATCGGAAACTCTTACCTGGATTATTATTTCACAGCGTCCGACGGCACGAATGAAACGGTTACTCAGACGAAGCGTGTTCAAATTCAAGGCGGATCAGACCATTCCAACCTGCGCTTGAATGTGAAAGACGGTGACGTCGTTTCGCAAACGAAAGCGTTGAAAGGAACAGGCGAGGGCGTTAACCCGGACAGCCTGAAACTGGCGATCGACGGCAGCGAGCTGACACAGTCGACTTATCATGCCGTAGAGCATGATGCGTTCTTCGCTTTTGAAGTCATGGGCGTGAACTATTATTTCAAAAATGGGATTACCCAAGGGCAGGAAATTCTCTCGATTTTCCAAGATCCTATTAATAGCTACAAAACATTATCCATTCCATTAAAAGCCGAGCGTCTCAAAGAAGGAAGCAATGCGTTCCAGATTCGTGCTGGTTCCAAGGCTTCACCGTTTGACGATCGTCCGGAAGAGAATAAAGATAATTTTGAAGTGAAGAACGTTCGTCTCGTGTTTGCTGACGGTACGGTTGTGTATGATGCAAAATATAGCGATCCGAACAAGGTGATCAAAATCGGGGATTCCTCCGGTCTGTCGCCAGTGATTGATTTCAACTTCGTCATTCCGTCCACGCAGCTTGCTTCCAAGGCTTATGATTGGAACACGGCGTTAACGAATGATGGTAATCATCAGGTTACAGTTAGCGATACGACAGGGGGTACGATTACTTCTAACGTTCAGGTAGATAACACAGCTCCTGTTGTGCAGCCTTCCATTGAGGAAGGGAAAATGTACCGCGGAAGCTTCACGATCGATGCGAACGTAACGGATGCATTGGCCGGTGTAGACAAGGTCGAGGCTTTGCTAGACGATCAGACAGTTACGCTGCCAATGGCTACTTCATCCGCACAACTGCCGGGTGGAGCGCATGTTTTCAACGTCAAGGCAACGGATAAAGTTGGGAATGTGAAGGAAGTCACTGTTCATTTCGAAGTGCCTAACGAGGCGCCGGATATGCCGGTATTAATCTCTCCGAGTCAAGGTGCGAGCAATGTGGATCCGAACGCTTCCTTAAGCGTGAAAGTAAGCGATCCGATGAACGACGACTTGAAAGTTACGTTCAATCAAGGCTTCAAATACGATGCAAGCACACAGGGAACGTTCACCGGCTATCGCGGCGCTGCGGATACAGAGCCTCCGAAGCAGGAGAAGCCTGCAAGTGAAGCGGCTATGACACCTGAAGATTACAGTAAAATCAGCAGCGTAGACGGCAATTATCTTACTGATGATGCTGTTGAGAAGTTCCCTTATCAACGTTTTGAGGTTGCATTGGATCCTGCGATTCAAAGCACGGATGAAGTTGTCATTGACTGGAAAGGGAAATCCCTGGAAGGGCGTAAAGTTTCTTTATATGCTTGGAGCCCAAGTAAGCTGGAGTGGGTCGCTTTGAAGACCGTTATCGCGGGCAGCGAAGACTTTGAGCTCAAAGCGAATGTTCAAGCCGGCGATTATGCCAATAACGCGAAAATTCAAGTGATGGTGCAGGACGAAATTGCTATCACACAGAATCAAGCCGCTGATACCGACTATGATTTCTCCTTCGTGTGGATGTCCGATACGCAGTACTATTCCAAGAGCTATCCATATATCTATCAAAAAATGGTGAAATGGATCGCCGACCACAAAGAAGACAACAAAATTAAATACGTCATTCATACCGGCGACATCGTTGATAACGCCGACCAAGAGTACCAATGGATTGAAGCCGATAAAGATATGAAAGTTTTGGAAACGGCTGGAATCCCTTACGGGGTGCTTGCAGGGAACCATGACGTAGGCCATCAAGACAATGATTACAGCTATTATGACAAATGGTTTGGTGAGGATCGTTTCAAAAACCAACCAACCTATGGAGAATCTTACGATAACAACCGCGGCCACTATGACTTAGTTTCCTCGAACGGTAACGATTTTATCATGGTTTACATGGGCTGGGGATATGGAGACAAAGAGATTGATTGGATCAACGAAGTGTTGAAAAAGTATCCGAACCGCAAAGCGATTCTGAACTTCCATGAATTCATGCTCGTTTCCAATAACCGTGCGCCAATGGCGGAAAAAGTATTTGAGCGCGTTATTAAGCCGAATAAGAACGTTATTGCCGCTCTATCCGGTCATTATCACGACGCTGAGTTGAAAGTCGATCCGATCGACGATAACAACGACGGCATTCCAGACCGCAATGTGTATCAAATGTTGGCGGACTACCAAGGGGCGCCTGAAGGCGGACTTGGGTATATGAGATTAATGCAATTTGATTTGGCACATGGCAAAATCAACATGAAAACTTACTCGCCTCATCTGGACGATTACAACTATTATGATCCGAGTGAGTATCCTGGGAAAGACGAATTCAGCCTGGATCTGAATCTGGATGCTGTAACCAAACGCGTAGCTACGGATTATATCGGTGTGAACGTGTATACGAACAAAACGATCGGAAGCGTAGCAACTGTGAAAAGCGGAGAGAACGCTTCGGTAACGTGGCCGAATCTTGCTCAGAATACGACATATCAGTGGTATGCTGTCGCAGAGGATGCTTACGGCGGTTTGAGACAGTCGGATATTTGGAAGTTTACGACTGGAACGTCGACGACGGATCCGTCTGATTCCGACTCCGATTCTGGCTCAGGTGCAACTTCACCATCTACTCCAGTTGACACTAAAGTTACCTCGACAGATGGTAAGCTAACCCTTCCGGTAGGCAGCATGGGTGAAGTAAGCTTCGAAAATGCGGTTACCGTTACAATTCCGGCGGATGCTTCTATGAAAGAATTGAAGTTGACCATTGAGAAGCTGAATGAAACGAAAGATCTTTTGAAGAATAATGAAGTGCTAGCTAGCCCGATCTATGAGATCCTCAAAAACTTCACCGAGAACTTCAATAAGCCGGTAACATTAACGTTTACGTTCGACCCGGCAAGCTTGAAGGGCGACCAAAAAGCAGCAGTCTTCTATTTTGACGAAGCGAACAAGCTGTGGGTGCAAGTAGAGGGTGGCAAGGTTAATGGCAATCGCATCAGTGTAGAGGTTAATCACTTTACGAAATATGCGGTTATGGCAGTTGGTTCAGCTGTAGTTGATCCAACAACACCAGCCGTTGCCTTAAACGACATCAAAGGACACTGGGCAGAATCTAACATTCTTGAACTGGTTAAAGCGGGTTCCATTAACGGCTATGAAGATGGCACATTTAAACCGGAAAACCGCATCACACGCGCTGAGTTCGTTTCAATCGTTGTGAAATACCTGAAATTGAACGAGCAAGGCAGCAACAATAAATTTGCGGATGCAGCGAACCACTGGGCGAAGAATGCGATCGCCATTGCTGCAGCGCAAGGCATTATTACTGGATACACGGATACAACCTTTGGTCCGGATGATTTCATTACCCGTGAGCAAATGGCGGAAATCATGGTTCGTGCCGCTCATTTGGACAAAGTGGCAGGGAATACGACCTTCTCCGATAACGCTGCGATTTCAGATTGGGCGCAAGCGGCAGTAGCTACGTTAACCTCCAAAGGGTTCATGAACGGTTACGAGGACGGTACGCTGAAGCCGCAAGGATTAACAACGCGCGCAGAAGCATCTACCCTTATTCTAAGAGTATTGAAAAAGTAGTAATGAAAAAGGCTCCTTCGTCTGAAAAGACGGGGAGCCTTTTGTGCTCACAGGTTCTCTCTCGTGGCAGGTGGAGAGGAACTTGAGGGCGCTATTCTGGCCGAAACGGCTACTTTAGCGGGGGAGCGGGAACTGTGGTCCGCTAATTAGCTGATGTGGGCAGGTTTTTGGGCAATGGCAGCGAAATAAGAGCCTGTAGTTCCCCTCGCTACCGTGAAACTCCAAGTTTCCCCTAAATAAGGGAATGGAGTTCCCTTATCATCCGATTATCTGCGTTTGCGCTTCGCTGTTCCGGATTTGGAACCGCCTTTGCGTCTGCGGGCCGTCCCTGATTTCTTACGGCGTTTGCGTTTCGGTCTAAACACTTCAATAGAGTCTCCTGAGGCGACTTTACCTTTGCCAAGAGCGCCAAAAATCGTTTTCACCATCGGAGCCATTTGCTGAAAGCTAGACATGAACTTCTGAACCTTGCCCATCGTGCCGAGGATACCGTCGATGCCACCCATCCGCTCAACGAAGCCGGAGATTTGCTTCATATTGAGGCCGCTCAGCGGGTTGGAGCTTCCGCCAGTTGCGGCGCCACCGCCGCCACCCCCCAGGAGGTTGCTGAGGAAATTGCCGCCACCGCCACCGCCTCCTCCTGTGGCACCGGCATTTCCGCCGCCGCCCCCGAAGAAGCCGCCACCACCGCCACCGGCGTTACCACCGCCGCCAAAAAATCCACCGCCACCGCCGGTATTGCCTCCGAAGAAATCGCCGCCCCCTTGGAAAGGAGTAGGGAACCCTCCGCCTTGAGAGAAATCCGAAAACGGATTGCCGCCGCCTAAGCCTGGATACTGGCCGAATGCGCGATCATCACCAATTTGCGGAGGTAAAGTGGTGAGGCTTCTTGTATGCACTTCAGGACGGTTACCGCCATTACCAATGATTTGTCTAGGGTTAGTCACTGGGATTCACGATCCTTTTTATCAGATTTGTCTCCTACAGGATATGTCACTTGCCTATCATTGGTATGGACGAATGTCACGGGTCCTAGATATTTGTCACAATTCAGCTCATTAACGCATAGAAATTTTAACGTTTCGCAATCCTAAAGGCAGGATTTAAAGCGGGCGTGTCGAATGATACTCTGGAGCTTACTATAATAAGCTAACATGCATTTCTACCAGGAGTTGATAACGTATGCAATTAAAAAAATTAAATGATAAAGCTATAGACCAACTTTTTGAGGCCATACTGACCCTTAAGGATATAGAGGAGTGCTACGTCTTTTTTGACGACCTGTGCACCGTGAACGAGATTCAATCGCTTTCCCAACGTCTGGAGGTAGCTCGCATGCTTCGCAAAGGCTGCACATACAATCAGATCGAAGCGGAAACGGGCGCATCCACAGCCACCATCTCCAGAGTTAAGCGCTGCTTGAATTATGGTAATGACGGTTACGTATTGACATTAGATCGTTTAGGTCGTTAAATATTTGTATCATAAAAGAATGCAAGATCCTGCATTACCAAGTGTAATGCGGGATTTTTCCTGTTTATGGAGAGCTCAATTGACATGTGGGAACACATTCGTTAGCATAGGATTGTAGCCATGGATAGAACGGGTGGGGAGAACATAATGAGTAAGGTTGGTGTCCTGGTCATAAGCCATGGATCTAGGGATAAAGGCTGGGTTGACCTGGTCGACGAAGCTGTATCTGCGGTTCATATGCCGGAAGGAATGCCAATCTATGCCTCCTATCTGGAGCTGGTGGAAGGCAGGTTGATTCAAGACGGTATTTACAGCTTAGAGGCGCAAGGTGTGACGGATATCATCGTCGTTCCCTTGTTCGTGTCTTCTGGGAGTACACATATAGACGAAATCAGCTACGCTTTAGGCGTTATCGAAGAGCCGCTGCTGGAAACGGACATGGAGCCTTTTGAAATAAAGGCAAGGATTCATTTTACATCCCCGATTGATGACGATCCTGTTATTGCGGAGATTATGTATGCCAAAATCAAGGAGCTGTCCACTGCGGGGGGCAAGGAGATACTCCTGCTCATCGGGCACGGCAGCCAAGAAGAGGGCTTTCATCAGAAGTGGCTTCAAGGCTTAGAGCAGCTCGCGGAGCGGTTGAAAGCTTTGGGCGGCTATGACGAAGCGGATGTTGCCATGCTGTTGCCGGATCAAGTGCATGCCAAGATGACAGAGTGGGCGGTTAAGAAGCCTGGACATGCTGTTATTGTGGCGCCGCTTTTTCTGAGCGAGGGCTATTTCACGAGACAAGTGATCCCTTCCCGATTGAAGGGATTTGCATATACATATAATGGACGGGCGCTGCTGCCAAGTCCGCTAATTTCCAAATGGATGGAGAAGCAGATCGCTTCCGCAAATTCGAGACGGTGAACAGGTGATGAGACACAATGGTCAAAAGAGCAAGACTGATCTATAACCCGACTTCCGGCCGGGAAGAAATGAAGAAACGCCTGCCAGAAGTTCTGCAGCGCTTAGAGCGCGGCGGCTTCGAAACATCCGCTCATGCGACAATCGGTGAAGGGGACGCCACGCTGGCCGCGGCTGAAGCTGTGAACCGTGGCTTTGATCTCATTATCGCCGCTGGCGGAGACGGCACGCTGTGCGAAGTCGTGAACGGTATGGCCGAGAAAGAGGGGCGGCCGCCGCTCGGCATTTTGCCGCTGGGGACGACCAACGATTTTGCCCGCGCGCTTGGCATTCCCAAGAACCTGGAACAGGCATGCGACCTGATCATCCAGCAGTACAGTACAGATATTGATGTAGGCAAAATCAACAACCGCTACTTCATTAATATTGCCGGCGGAGGCTCGATGACCGAGCTGACGTACGAAGTCCCAAGCAAACTCAAAACCATGATCGGCCAGTTGGCCTATTATATGAAGGGACTCGAAAAACTGCCTAGGCTCAAGCCTATCGAACTGTACGTTAAAGCAGGCGATCTCGAGTTTCACGATGAAGTGATGATGTTCCTTGTCGGCAACACGAACTCCGTCGGTGGCTTCGAGAAGCTCGTGCCGGAAGCTCGAATGAATGACGGATTGTTTGACGTTTTGATACTGCGTAAGTGCAATCTTGCGGAATTTATCCGAGTGGTCACACTCGCGCTGCGCGGGGAGCATCTGAATGACCCGAACCTGATTTATTTTCAGACCAATCATATCGAAATTAATTCTCCGGACTACGTCCAGTTGAACTTGGATGGCGAATTCGGCGGCACGCTGCCGTGCGTCATGACGAACCTGAAAAGCCACCTCCAAATCATCGTCGATGAGTCGGGTCAGTCGATTTATAAGAAGACGCTGATTGAGACGTTGACGACGCCGTTTCAGTTGAAGGAGCGGATCGGGGATGAGGAGCATGACGGGCATCATCCGCATCAGCCTAGGGAGTAGTGCTAAATAATGGAAGAACAAGAGTGAGGGTATTATGAGTGTAAAAGATAAAAGGGCTGCGAAGTCCAACGGGAAATCTGCGGATCGAAGAGCGGGGAATTCTGCAGAACGTTCTAGGGAAAGAAGAGCAGGGAATTTTACGGATCAAAGAGTAAGGAATTCTGCGCCCAAGGTGGCGCCGGCCTGGATGGCGGATCTGCCGGTGCAGATCGGGCAGCAATACGAGGCTGAGATCATCGGGATCAGCCATGATGGGGAAGGGGTGGGCCGTGTGAACGGCTTTACCCTTTTTGTCGCTGGTGCGCTGCCGGGTGAGCGTGCTCTGGTGCGGGTGGAGCATGTGAAGAAGCAGTATGGGTATGCGCGGCTGCTGCAATTGGTGGAAGAGAGTGCGGAGCGGGTCATGCCGGTTTGCAGCATTTATGAGGAGTGCGGCGGCTGTCAGCTGCAGCACCTGAGCTATGAGGCGCAGCTACGTGTGAAGCGGCAGCAGGTTGTGGATAATTTGCAGCGGATCGGGAAGCTGGATGTGCGCTCGGAAACTTCTGAGGGCATAGTTGTACATCCCACGCTGGGAATGTCCGAGCCATGGCGGTATCGGAACAAGGCGCAGGTTCCTTTTGGGGAAGAGCGCGGCGGCCTCATTGGCGGATTTTATGCGCAGGGAAGCCATCGCATTATTGATATGGAGGAGTGCCTGATCCAGCACGAGGCGAACGACGAAGTTGTCGCTCGGGTGAAGGAAATCGGTGCGCGGCTAGGTATTCGAGCTTATAGAGAAGAGACGAATGCCGGCCTGCTGCGCCATGTCGTCGTCAAAGTCGGCTTCCGCACAGGCGAGATCATGGTCGTTTTGGTGACCAACGGCAGCACGATTCCGCGTGTGGACGAGTGGATTGATGGTATTAGGGCTGCGTTGCCTTCAGTGAAGAGCATTTGCCATAACATTAATGTGAAACAAACGAATGTTATTTTTGGGGATGAGACTCGCGTCCTGTGGGGCAGCGAAGTCATCTATGACTATATCGGCGATGTGAAATTTGCTATTTCCGCGCGATCCTTCTTTCAAGTGAACCCCGTCCAGACGGAAGTCTTGTACGGGAAGGCTTTGGAGTACGCCGGGTTGACCGGCGATGAAGTCGTCGTCGATGCCTATTGCGGCATCGGGACGATCTCCCTGTTCCTGGCGCAGCGCGCGGGACAGGTCTATGGCGTTGAGATCGTCGAAGAAGCGATCGCGGATGCACGGAAGAATGCCGAGTTGAACGGCATGACGAACGTGCATTTCGAAGCGGGCCCTGCGGAAGTGGTCCTCCCCGAGTGGACACGTCAGGGCATTCGCCCGGACGTGATCGTGGTGGACCCGCCCCGCAAGGGCTGCGACGCCGCGCTGCTCGCGACGATCTTAGAGCTGCAGCCGCGCCGCGTCGTCTATGTGTCGTGCAGCGCATCGACACTGGCTCGCGACTTGCGCGTGCTGGTTGATGGGGGCTACGGCGTCGCGGAGGTGACGCCGGTGGATATGTTTCCGCATACGGTGCATGTGGAGTCGGTTGCGCTGTTAGTAAGTAAAAACTAAAATAAGATGCATCGGTGTCTAGCCCCCTCTTTATTTGGAGGGGGCTTTTTAATGAATATTAAATTCCTCTTGCTAATCTTTCTTTCCAGTCGAGCCATAACCCACTTTCCCAGCTTGACCATGCACCTTCTACTAACCGATAAGGGAGAAACATTATTAATAGAAGTCAATGACGGATATGCGTTAGGGCATTGACGAAATGAATAGATTATTTCGAAGAACACCTGTGCCCAATTCAGGTGTTTTTTGCTTTTTAATTAGTCGTTCTCATCAATGATTTTAAGTGATTATTTTCCATACTCCCCCCCCAAGTATTTTCGTCCCCTGTCAATATAATAAGCACCATGCAATCTACCAAAAGCATTAACGCAATATCCGCTAAATTTACTCTTTTATTTCTCTGTAACTATTCTATTTTATTAAAATTATTTTATTTTAATGATTTGCTCACAATCTTTTAAATCTTTGATAACAAAATTCAAATAAGGAACACAATGATTTTGAAATGATCATAATGTTTAACACTTTGAAAACAGACAATTGCACTTTCCTGTCGTAACATGACAATAGACAGCACAACTAACAGCAAACTATCGAAGGTGAATATGATGCGCAAGTGGCTCAAATTGTTGTTTAAGATAGGTCTTGTCATTGCGATAGTAGCCGGTGCGCTTTATTATTGGCTGCGTCCGCTTTTGGTCAGAATCGAAAGCACGACGCTGGCTAGCGGCATACATGTAAAGTTTAGGACCCAAGGAACGAATGTAGAAGAATACACGAATCAAGCCTGGCAGCCTTATTTCGCCAAGGGGATTAATATGGGGGCGACGATCCCAGGACATTTTCCCGGTGAATTGGCTATTTCGGAGGATGAATATGAGAGATGGTTTGGCATGATTCAGGACATGGGCGTGAATGTGATTCGGGTGTATACGATCATGATGCCCGAATTTTACGAGGCGCTTTCCAAATACAACATGAAACATCAGAAAGATCCGCTTTTTTTCCTACAGGGCATTTGGAGCCCCGAGGAACAGCTGATTGAAGGGCAAGATGCCTTCGATCCCAAGATTAAGCAGAAATTCGAGCAAGAGATTAAAGACGCGGTTACGGCGGTTTATGGAAAAACGACACTCACGCCCGAGCCTCATTCGGGAAAAGCAGGAGGTGCTTATAAATATAATGCAGGTCCTTATCTGATGGGCTGGATTGTCGGGACGGAATGGGACCCGAAGATGGTGAAGGGGACGAATGACGGGCACGCGGACACACCGGACTATGCAGGGAAATATTTCCGTACGAAGCCGGGCGCGAACGCTTTTGAGAAGTGGTTGGCCCTGATGGTCGACACGGCGGCACAGACGGAAATTCAGTATGGCTGGCAGCATCCGATGGCTTTCGCCAATTGGGTGACGACAGATCCAATCACGCATCCGGGTGAACCTCTCGTTGAGGAGGATCTGGTTAGCGTCGATCCCACGCATATTGAGGCGGTGGATTGGGAAGCGGGCTATTTTGCCTCGTATCATGTGTATCCGTATTATCCGGATTTCTTTGCTTTTGATAAGTCGTTTCAGGAAATGACCAACAGCAAAGGAGAAGCCGATAGTTACCTCACCTATCTGAATAAGTTAAAAGCAGCGCACCCCAATATGCCGGTCATGGTTACGGAGTATGGCGTGCCGGCTTCCTTGGGCGTAGCCCACTTGGGCACGCTCGGCCGCAATCAAGGCGGTCATAACGAGCAGCAGCAGGGAGAGATCGATGCGGACTTGCTGCAGGAGATTCATGGATCCGGCTACGCGGGTGCAATATTGTTCACGTGGCAGGACGAATGGTTTAAGAAGACGTGGAACACCCAACGCTACGATGAAGCGGATCGCCGGGCTTACTGGTATAACACGCTGACGAACGAGTCTTTCTTCGGGGTACTCGGGATGTTCCCGGGCAAAGACGAAGCGATTCACATCGATGGGGACGCCTCGGACTGGGACAAACTGAAGGATAAGAAGAAGCTTGATGTGCAGGCCCCCGGCTTTGAGGAGATTTGGGCCACGCATGACGAAGGCTACCTTTACTTGATGGCCAAGCTATCGGAGCCGTTCGACCCGATTGCGGAAAGCATCTACTTCGGGGCAGATACGCTGCCTGGTGGCAATCGTCACGGACCCGAGCTTCATGGCATGACACTTGATGAGGGGCTGGAAACCTTAATTGAGCTGTCGGATAAAAATAAAAGCCGTATGACGATCGCTTCCAATTACGATATTCATGCCCGCTTGTATGAGCGTTCCGGACTACCGGACATCGATCCGAAGGAAAAACAGGATGATTCGGGGATTTTCAAGCCTTGGAAGCTGGCAGTCAATTATCTGCTGGAATATCCCGATTCCCGGGTGAACCACCCCTTCGGGGATGTCGAGGTTGGCCTTTTAGAGAAAGGTTACAGTGATCCGGCGCGTCCCGACTACAATTCGAAGGCGATGTGGCAGGTTCAAGGGCAGGTGCTCGAAATGCGGATTCCGTGGATGCTGCTGGGATTCAGCGATCCAAGCTCTCTGAGCGTAATCAACTACAACGCCACGAGTAAGAATAAATTTGAAGTGACACATGTGAAAGGCGTCCGTTTTTTTCCTTGGATTGTGAAGAATGATCAAGTCGTCGGTCGGGATAGCTCGGCAGCGGCGCAGCCGGTGCAGGTCGCCACGATGCCGCTATACACCTGGCAGGGCTGGGAGGATAAGGTGAATTATGTGGAACGACCGAAGCAAAGCTACTACATCATGAAAGAGGCGTTGCATAAGATCAATGGCCCCGTTATCTCTACCAATAAATCGGGTAGCTGAAAAAGAGGAGAGTGCAGGTGTGTACACCAATCTTCATACAGCCATACAAGCGTTATATATCATTTTAGCTTTTAATCTGGTGTGTGTGGCTATTATTTATGCCATTAAGTTGAGAAATATTAGAAGGAGAAAGCTGAACGATCGCTTCAAAACGAAGTTCAAGGATTACCTGACGTATTTGCAAGCCAATCTGGATGGGATGGAGCCATTAAGGGTCCCTCCCTGGACGATGAACCCAGTGGAAAGAGAGGCGATGCAGGAAAAACTGAATGATATGATGGAAATCTTCTCGGGTGAACAGCGGCACAAGCTGGTTCAGCTTTGCGTAGATCTAGGGCTCGTGCAGCACCATCTAGCGCGCTTTAATAGTCGAACTTATCGGGTGAAGCTGGATGCCGCTTATCATTTGGGGTGCATGAGGGTGAAGGAGGCAGTGCCGGCGTTACTGGACATGTTAAAAGAACATCCGCTCAATTCGGCGCTGTTTGTCGTCGCCCGAGCGGTCGCCAAGTGCGCCAGCAGCCAGCAGGAGCTCGAAGCCATGGTGCAGATTCTCCTTCAGCACAACAAGAACTGCTACGAGCTGATTGTGGATATGCTCGCAGATTCGGAAGTAGATGCCGGCTCTATGTACACGGGCTATGTGAGTCATAAGAATCCGGCTTACGTTCGGATTGGGCTGATTGGCCTCCATGTCTACACCGATCCGGCAGCGGCCTCTGCGGTCTACCGTCTCATGGATGCCGAGCAGGAAGACATTCAAATCAAAGCAGTGGATTTGTACCTGAAAAGCTCCCGCCTGCTGCCTAGAAACGTCGTTAGCAAGCTGCTGAGTCATCCCAATCTGGACATTCGCCGATTGACGATAGAGACTTTGGCCAACATCAAAAATCCGGCTTACGTCGAACTGATGGAAACCAGTCTGGGCGACACCGATCAGCGCATTGTGTATGCGTCGGGCCGAGGCTTGCTCCGTATGGGAGAAGAAGGTATGGTAGCGTTCTGTGAGCGTGCAGCAGCGGTGCAAGGGACGGATCGCGGGCAATTTATGCAGCAGCTGATTGAGGATGAAATTAAGCAGCTGTCTATGCAGCTACACAATTGGGAGAAGCTCACGCAATATAACCTGCTGATGTATACCTATGACAAAATATTTCGCAAGTCTACACGTATCTATCGTGTCGTATAGGAGGGTTGTGTAAACATGTGGGTTTTCGGATATCAAGAGGTGTTGGATTCATTTCTAAACGGGCTAAGGGAGTTTTTGCTCTATTACAGTTACGCCGCTCTCTTTTACGTTGTTCTTGTTACTCTGCTTTATTATTTTATTTTCGGATTTTCAATTCGGCATATTTTCTCGATCAAGCGGGGAATCCAGTACAACCGGATTAATAAGCTATCCAGTTCCAGTCAGCTCCCGCCGGTTTCCCTCTTGGTGCCGGCCTATAACGAGGAGTTAACCATCATTGAGAATGTAAGGTCACTGCTGGCGCTCAATTATGCGGAATATGAGGTGATCGTCGTCAATGATGGTTCACAGGACCGGACTTTGAAGGTCATGCTTGAAGAATTCAAGCTAGAGCTCATTCATCCGGTGCTTTCCAGCAGCATTAAGACCGGAAAAATCAGAGGGGTGTACCATAATCCCGAGTATCCCAATCTTTTTTTCATAGATAAAGAAAATGGAGGGAAGGCGGATTCGTTAAACGCAGGCATCAACCTTTCCCACTATGCGTTGATCTCGACAATTGACGCAGACTCATTGCTTGAAAAGGACGCCCTAACGCGGATTGCTCGGGTCTACATGGAGAACCCCGAGGAGACGATTGCCGTTGGGGGCAATGTTCGAATCGTGAACAGCTGTACGGTGGAAGACGGCATTGTGAAGGATGTTCAATTTCCTCGTAAGCTGCTGCCGGCACTGCAGCACGTCGAATACACGAAAGCCTTTCTCGGCGGCAGGATCGGTTGGGGCGCCGTCAATGGTCTCATTATTATCTCGGGAGCCTTCGGCGTGTTTCAAAAGAAGATGGTCATCGCTGTCGGCGGTTACCGTGGGGGCTACCCTGGTGAGGATATGAATATTGTGATTAAGCTCCACCGTCACTGCTTGGATCATAAAATCCCATACCGGGTAGCGTTTTGCCCGGATGCCGTTTGCTGGACACAAGCCCCTGATTCGTACCGGATCTTGAGCAGTCAGCGCAAGCGCTGGGGGCGGGGGAATCTGAAAAATATGATTGAGGAAGGGATTTACATGTTGCTGCGCCCGAAATACAAAATATTCGGGATGCTGACCATTCCCTATAACATCGTGTTTGAAACACTGAATCCGTATTTCCGACTCAGCGGCCTGTTGGCGATATTGGGCTACTGGATGCTGAATATGACGGATTGGCACACCATCGTTATCTTTTCGTTAGTCAATTTCTTATCCTGTTTTGCCTTAAGCCTGGGTGCCTTGTTTATTGAAGAGACGGCCTTTAGCCGGTATCCCAAGCTGGGTGACCTGAACAAAATGATCTTGTTTTCGATCTTAATGTTTGCGGGGTATCGGCAAATTGGTGTTTGGTGGAGGTTAAACGGACACGTCGAATTCCTGCGCAATAACAACTCGTGGGGAACGATGGTCCGTACCAATTTTAATAAATAGCAAATCTAAACAAAGACAAGAGGAGTGGAGAAGATGGCAGTATTAGTGCATGATCCGATTCAAGAAGCAATGTTGCAATTAGCAGAACAAGTTCAGGCTTCGTATGAAAAGGGTGCTCCATGCGGGATGATTCTTGCGCCAAGCGCAGAGGTGGGCCAGAAGGTACTGGAACACATGCAGTCCTATGTGAGCAGCTTTGAGCCTGAAGTACCCCTTCATGGCTTCTACTTGGATCCCAGCGGCCTTCTCGGAGTCGTTCTGTCCGGGCAAAAGCTGATCAACACGCATTATACATCGCTCGTACTCAAAGAGTTCCTTGAACAGCAAAATTTGCTCGAAGGTCAGATGGTTGTCGCCAGCTTCCCGGAGAGTGGCGAGCTGACGGAACAGTCAATGTCACAGCTACTCCATACAACACTGCAAGGGAAAGGGGAGAGCAGAGACATTCACCTGTTCATGCATCATGGGGTTCAACAGGGAATCACCTCGATTCTCATCGCCGATCCGGACGAGGTGAGCAGAGAGTTTGTCAAGCTGCGGCTTGAGATAGGCGGTTACAAGGTCGAAGAGGCCAAGGACGGCAGTGAAGCGCTCGAGAAATTTGAGAAAACCATGCCGGACCTGGTGATTACGGAGCTAAACCTGCCGATTCTTGACGGATACCAGTTGATCGACAAAATCCAGAGGGACCATGCCGGCGAAGGACAAGTTATCGTGCTTACGGATAAGCAGTTACCGAAAAGTATGGACCGTGCCTTTGAATTAGGCGCATCTGATTATGTGACGAAGCCCTTCTCCATTTCAGAGTTGGAGTGGAGAATCAAAAAGCTGGTTTCCCGTCTGGGCTAATCCACGTGAAAACATAGGAGGGAGAATTACAATGAACGCATATACCAATTTAAAATATAAATTCCAGGCAAAAACAGCTGAAATCGGGGTCATCGGTCTCGGCTATGTAGGGCTGCCTCTCTGCATGGAGATGGCGAAAGGCGGGTTTACTGTATACGGCATCGATCTCGATTTCCGGAAGGTAGAGTCGCTTCAAAGCGGCCAATCGTATATTCAGGACGTTCCGAACGAAGAAGTGGCGAAAGCGGTCGAGTCCGGCCGGTTCATTCCGACCGACGACTACCATACCGTTCAAAGGCTGGATGCGATCTCTATTTGCGTACCGACGCCGCTCAGTGAAAACCAAGACCCGGATACCTCTTATATTCAAAGTGTTGTCCGGGAAATTAAGAAAAATCTCAAGCGCGGAGCCTTGATCATCCTTGAGAGCACGACCTATCCGGGAACGACGGAGGAACTCATCCAGTTCGAGCTGGAGGCGCAGGGACTCAAGGTGGGCAAGGATTTCTTCCTCTGCTTCTCGCCGGAGCGGGTCGATCCAGGTAATCCCAAATTCAACACCTTTAATACGCCTAAGGTGATCGGTGGTACGACGGAAGCATGCATCGACCTCGGCGTCACCTTATACAGCCATGTCGTGAAGGACGTCGTACCGGTCTCCTCGCCAAAAGTGGCGGAGATGTCCAAGCTGCTGGAAAATACGTTCCGCAGTATTAACATTGCGTTCATTAACGAAATGGCCATGATGTGCGACAAGATGGAGATTGACGTCTGGGAGGTCATTAAAGCGGCGTCGACGAAGCCGTTTGGCTTTATGCCATTCCATCCGGGGCCTGGCATCGGCGGTCACTGCATCCCGCTGGATCCGATGTATTTATCGTGGAAAGCCAAGGAATTCCGCTTCTACAGCAAGTTTATCGAGCTGGCGCAATCCATCAATGATAATATGCCGGAATATGTTCGGTATAAAGCTTCGCAGGTGCTCAATATGTATACGAAATCTATTCGCAATTCGAAGATCCTTATTCTAGGCATGGCGTATAAGCCGGATGTAGATGATCTCCGTGAATCGCCGGGACTGGAGCTGTACGAGCTTCTTCGGGAGAGCGGAGCTCAAGTGGACTATTACGATCCGCATGCCGTTTCATTCTTCGATAAAGTTGGCGATACGGTACAATCCGTGAACTACGATCTGTCCGCTTTTGCCGAGTATGACTGCATGGTGCTGATCACGAATCACCGCAACTTCAATAGCCGTGAACTCGTGGAACTGGGCGTGCCGATCATCGATACGCGCAATGCATTTGCCGACATCCAAGGGGACAATATTTATAAATTAGGTACAGGTATTCGCAAGCAAGAAGTGAGGATCGCCGTAGGCGTTTAAACTCATCCTAGAAGAGAGAGGAGATAACAACGATGTGTGGCATTGTAGGGTATATAGGAAAGCGAGATGTACAGCCGATTCTACTGAACGGATTAAGCAAGCTGGAGTATAGAGGGTATGATTCCGCGGGGATCGCGGTACTGGTGCAGGATCAGCTCAAGATTAGCAAGGCGGAAGGACGACTGGCCAACTTATCAGTTCAGCTGGATAAACAGCCGTTGATCGGATCGATCGGTATCGGGCATACGCGTTGGGCTACGCACGGCAGACCGTCGGATGCCAACTCGCATCCGCATACGGATATGTCGGGTAAATTTACTGTCGTGCACAACGGCATCGTGGAAAACTACATGGAGCTGAAGAAAGAACTGGAGGATAAAGGCGTCACCTTTACTTCCGAGACCGACACTGAGGTGATTGCTCACTTGCTCGCTGAGCATTATGAAGGCGACATCTACATCGCCATGCTTGCAGTCATTCAGAGATTACAAGGGGCTTATTCGCTTGGTGTCATGACGGAGTATGAGCCGGATAAGCTTGTTGCAGTCAGACAATCGAGTCCGCTTGTGATTGGTGAGGGTCAGGGAGAGTACTTCCTTGCATCGGATATCTCGGCTCTAATTGAGCATACCCGTAAGGTTTATATTTTGGAGGATGGCGATTTGGCTATCCTTACGCAGGAGGGTATCTCCATCACGAAGGTCGAGACAGGGGAGCCGGCGGCGTGTAAGCTGCTGCATATTGATTGGAGCGCGGATCAGGTGGAGAAGGGACCGTTTGAGCATTTCATGCTGAAGGAAATTCACGAACAGCCGTTAACGCTGCGGAATACGATGCTCGGGCGCATCAACGACCAAGACGAAGTGAGTTTCCCGGAGTTGGCGCACGCAGCAGGCGAGTTTCAACAGGTGGATAAAATCTTTATCGTGGCTTGCGGCACCGCTTATCATGCCGGACTTGTCGGCAGCACGGTCCTTGAGAAGCTAACGCGAATCCCGGTGCAGTGCGATATCGCATCGGAATTCCGATATCGTGACCCGATTATCACGGAACGAACGCTCGTCATCGTCGTGAGCCAATCTGGGGAAACGGCGGATACGCTGGCTGCCCTGCAAGAGAGCAGAAGGCAAGGCGCTAAAGTATTGGCAATTACAAATGTGCCAACCAGTTCAGTTGCGCGAGATGCGGACTATGTCATCGCAACGAAGGCCGGACCGGAAATTGCAGTGGCATCCACGAAAGCGTACACCGCTCAGCTGCTCGCCTTCTATTTGTTCAGCATTTACTTGGCCCAGGAAAGAAAGACGCTGTCTGATGAGCTTCATACGGAGCTGATCCAAGGTTTGAAGTCGCTTCCTGTTCAGGTGGAGAAGGTGCTGGAAAACGCCAACGAAGTGAAGAGGTATGCGGAATCGATCAAGGATGCGGACAGTCTATTCTTTATCGGCAGGGGCTTGGACTATGCCGTTGCACTTGAGGGTTCTCTCAAATTGAAGGAAATCTCTTATATCCACTCGGAGGCTTATGCAGCCGGAGAGTTAAAGCACGGTACATTGGCGCTGATCGAGAAGGATACGCCGGTGATTGCGCTGGCTACGCATATGGATCTGTATGAAAAAACAGTTAGCAATATTAAAGAAGTCAAGGCCCGTGGAGCCCATGTCATGGGGATTACGGTGGAAGGCAATGTGGGGCTGCTGAATAGCGTCGATGAAATCTGCTTCATCCCGCCGACCCTCCAACTTCTGGCACCGATATTGGCTGTCGTGCCGCTTCAGTTAATCTCCTATTACGCCTCCCTGTCTCTGGGGAACGATATTGATAAACCGCGAAACTTGGCCAAAAGCGTGACGGTTGAATAACCATTCAGAGGGGAGCTGAACCACATGGAAGCATTCGCTATTCTGTTAGCTGCAGGCAAAGGTACACGGATGAAGTCGGAGCTGCCCAAAGTGCTTCATCCCGTCGGAGGCGTGCCAATGATCGGCCGCTTGGTGGGCAAGCTGGAAACGATGCCGATCACCCGTATTGTGGCGGTGATCGGGCATCGGGGAGAGCTGGTGAAAAAGTGCTTGGGCACGCGGGTCACCTACGTCCAGCAGGAGATTCAGCTTGGAACGGCACACGCCGTTCATCAAACGGAGCCTCTGCTCCGTAAACGCAGCGGGTCTACCTTGGTGCTGACTGGCGATACGCCACTTATCCGACAATCGACCATCGAACGGCTGCTTGCCGCCCAGCGGGCAAACATAAGCGCCGGTGTAGTGCTAACCGCGATCGTTCAGGATCCAACCGGCTATGGAAGAATTATTCGAGATCCTGCAAGCAGCGAGGTTGTCGATATCATTGAAGAGAAGGACGCGACGCCTGAGCAGAAATTGATTAATGAAATTAACACAGGGATTTTCTGTTTCGATAATGATAGCTTGTTTCAAGCGCTCCCCGGCATTACCAATGATAATGCGCAGCAGGAGTACTATTTGACCGATATCGTGAAGGTCATGCGACAGGCCGATATTTCCGGGGGCAAGAAGCGATTTGAGGCCATCATCCTCGAGGATCCGACAGAGGTGATGGGGATTAACACTCCTGAACAATTGGAGGAGGCGAATCGTGCCTTTTATGAACACATGGGGATTTTTGCATAACAAGTCATAGGGAGGAAAGCTGATATGGGAGCTATTTTCGGTACGGATGGCGTCAGAGGGGTTGCCAACCGCGAGTTAACGCCAGAGTTGGCTTTTGAATTAGGGCTTATTGTTGGTTACATGCTATCCCGCAGCTGTGGAAGTATTCGGCCTACCGTCGTCATCGGACGGGATACCCGCATCTCCGGGCACATGCTGGAAGCAGCTTTGGCTGCCGGGTTGTTATCCACTGGGGCGGATGTCGTAAGACTGGGCGTACTACCGACGCCGGGTGTGGCTTATGTCACACGGCACTCAGGTATAGATGCAGGGGTGATGATCTCGGCATCTCATAATCCGATGGAGGACAACGGGATTAAATTTTTTGGCAGGGACGGATTCAAAATGCCGGATGCGTGGGAAGCGGAGGTAGAGAGCCGCCTGGAGGGTGACGAACATTGGATTTCCCGCCCTACGGGAGCAGGAATTGGCACCCTGCGTGATGATCCGCAGGGCGCGCAGAACTATGTGAGCTACTTGAAGTCGACGGCTACGGTGCCGCTGTCAGGCTGCAAGATCGTGCTTGATTGCGCGAACGGGGCGGCTTCCTTGCTAGCTCCGCAGCTATTCGCAGAATTGGGTGCAGAGACCATTCTTTTGTATCATCAGCCGGACGGTTTAAATATTAATCAGGATTGTGGCTCAACGCATCCGGAGCATCTGCGTAAGGCTGTGCTGGACCATCGAGCCCATGCTGGACTCTCGTTCGACGGTGATGCGGACCGGTTGATTGCGGTTGATGAACGGGGCGAAATTCTGGACGGGGATCACATCCTCTATATCCTTGCCGCTCGTCTGGCCAAGGAGGGACGGCTGAGGCAAAACACCGTCGTTTCTACCGTCATGAGCAATCTTGGCTTTCATCAAGCGCTGCAAACCATAGGTCTCAACTCGTTAAAGAGCAAGGTCGGAGACCGGCATGTCATGGAAGCGATGCGGATAGGCGGGTACAACTTGGGCGGTGAGTCGTCCGGACATATCATTTTACTGGATGAATCGACGACAGGGGATGGCTTGTTATCGGCTGTTCAGCTGCTGCAGGTCATGCTTCAAGAAGGAAAGCCTTTGTCGGAGCTCGTGTCCCCTGTCGTAAAATACCCACAGCTGGTGGTAAATGTACGAGTGATGAATAAATACAAGCTGGAAGGCAATCGCCGAATTGATGCCGCAATCCGTCGGGTGGAAAGTGAGATGGCCGGTCGAGGCCGTGTATTGGTGCGGCCTTCGGGCACGGAATCACTGGTGCGTGTAATGGCGGAAGGACCGGATGAAAGGGAGTTGTCCGGTTATATTGAAGGCATTGTAGAGGTGGTAAAGGAAGAGCTTGAATATAGCATGGTTTAATCCGTTAGTCCCTATGAGAAAGATGATTGTATGCTTGGTCCTTGTACAAATTTTAACAAGTGGTCCTTTATTTCTCCCGGCATACTCTCTTATCACTGAGCTTGGGGTGGAGGTCAACGGGGAAAAGATAGCCTTTACGGATGTCCAGCCTTACATCGATGAACAGACGGGTAGTACGATGGTGCCGGCTAGAGAAATTGCCGAAAAACTGGGTGCTGAAGTGGAATGGGATCGTTCCCTGGAACAGGTGACCTTTCGGAGTCAGCACGCTACAACATTATTAACCATTGGTCAGAAGATTGCTTCGGTTGCTGGCAAGCAGGTGGAATTGGACTCTCCGGCTGTCCTTAAAAATGACCGAACCATGGTTCCGCTGAGAGCTGTTAGTGAGAGCCTCGGAGCCGATGTCGATTGGATGGGAGAACGGAATTTGGTACTGATAACTTCGGCGGACAAAGCGCAAAGGTCCACTTGGATCTGGGACAGCAAGTTAATTGAGACGGATGGTGACCGCATCCTCCAGTTTGCGGCGGACCAAAAACTGACTTCCATTTATGTGCGCTATGAAACGTATCCAGGTCAAGACGTTTATCGGAATTTCATCCGTAGAGCGAGTGGTCAGGGCATTAAGGTTGAGGCGTTGGCCGGCAAATCAGATTGGATATATGAAGATAACCATATTTATATCCGGCAATGGATTGCAGCGGTCACGCAATATAACGCTTCGGTAGGTGCGCTAGAACGCTTCCAAGGCTTTCATTTTGATATTGAGCCCTACACATTGGACATGTGGAAGAGCAATCAGACCTGGGTGCTTGAACGGTGGATGGATACAATCAGATTCATTGAATCGGAAGTGAAAAGCTCTGATCGCAGCATGACGATGGCCTTCGATATTCCCTTTTGGATCAACAGCTGTACCGTTCCGGGATCCAGCTACTCCTTTAGCGCTTGGCTGCTGGAAAAGGCGGATACTGTCGTCATTATGGCTTATCGTAATACGGCACTCGGCAACAACGGCATCATTGCCAGAGCCAAATCCATCATTTTAGAAGCAGCTACGCTGAAGAAACAGGCAGTCATTGCAGTGGATACGTTGCCCAGTACGGAAGTCGATTATACGACCTTTTATAAGTCGAACTCTTCGCTTATGGAGTCGGAATTGAAACAGGTCAAGGAAAGCCTCTCCCTTTATCCGAGCTATATCGGCATCGCTGTCCATGATTACGTGAGATGGATCGAGCTATTGAACGCTAATCGTTAAACGGGTTCGATGAACAAGAAGGAGGAGGATGCAAAATGAAAAAAGCAGGTTTGGTGATCACTCTGTTGGCTAGTGCGGCGCTCGGCGTCTCAGGAGTGGCTTTTGCTTTCGCAAGTGGCCATGAGACGGCTGGAACCTTTCAGGAATCGTCTTTACCGGGAGGAGGACTTGAGGTCCCTCATAATGATCGGATTCATCTTTCTACCGATAAGCAGTGGATCTCCTCGGAAGGCCATTTGTCGGATCTCATTCGGCTGCAGTGGACGAAAGACCGAGCGAAGCCGGCCATCGCTTGGCTGGATGAGAATGGAAAGGACAAGGCGGCTATCATTGCTCATGCCAAAGCGAATAACCCGGAGCAGCACGATCATAATCATATGTCGTTCGAAACGACGATGGCACCAGACGGCAAAAACGCAAATGAGCTGTTTACGCGTCTGGAAATTCCGTTCGATCAGGATGTGGCCGAAATTCGCACGCATTCCTCTAATTTCAATGTAATGGACGGGATTTTACGGATAGCCGGAACCGGTGGCGTCAATCGTGATCTGACTTGGGCCAAATCGGATGATGGGAATGTGACGACGCCTCGCTGGGCGATGCGTGCAGATACCTCTGAGGAAACAGGAGGAAATGCCGGCTCCAATCTGCAAATTATCCGATATTCGGATGATGGTAAAGCACTCGACAACCCGTTAACGATTAACCGCAGCAACGGCAATATCGGTATTGGAAATTCGGACGCCAAGACCAAGCTGGACGTCAGTGATGACAGCATTCGCATCAGGAAATCTATGACGCCGGCTTCGTCTACTGCCCCCGGAGAAGTGGGGCAGATGGCATGGGATGACGGGTATGTATATGTTTGTGTAGCACCTAATACATGGAAAAGAACGGCACTATCCTCGTGGTGAAAATAACTCCTTTCTTTCCGAAACATTCAAAGCATTTAGCCTCGGCGACTCATTTTTCATTCCTAGTAGTTCAGAAGGTAAGAGGGTGTCCCATAAGCCATGAAAATGGCAAGGGGCACCCTCCTTTTAAATTCTGTAAAACAAAAAGAAACCGT
>NZ_JBYTCO010000020.1:0-63737 GCF_058790355.1 Paenibacillus sp. FW101-FHT12H11
GATTGCTCGTCCTTATTTGAAAGCTGAATAGCTCATTGACTTGCTAGCGAGATTATTCATCTCATTTATAGTCGATTACTCGACTGTGCTTACTCACTCGTTGTTCAGTTTTCAAAGATCAATTTCTTTCGTTCACTGCCGTGTTACCGAAGCAGCGAAAAGTAATATACCATACTATTTTTCATTGTGCAACTCTTTTTTAAAATCTTTTTTCGAGCTGCTTTGACACGCTTATTTCGCGGCTTTCTTGCGGCCGGAATGACAATATAACATGTCCGACAAGTGGATTGCAACTCTTTTTTTCATTTTCTAAAACAAAGAAACACCTGCCCTTTCAAGCAAGTGTGAATGTCATCTTTTATCCATCATAAACGGTATAGCTGTTGATGATCGCCGCGGCGAACGTTACGCGATTATTTCGAAAATAATGGAACAGAATACGAGCCTCCGTCGATTCGTCATCATACTTGGGAAAGTTGAAGAAATCATCGTCTTCCCATCCCTCCCGTCGCAAGCTTTCAATGGATTCGGCAATCACACCCGGGATGACCGGCTTCATAATCGTTAACATCTCTCTCACCCCTTTTAGTATTCCATCGTGATAATTGGTGTACCCGCAGTCAGGCGCCATTTGCCTGAAGTTGATTCCTGATGCAGAGCAAGCTGCAAATTCACGGTTTGATTTCCGCTTTGGATGGAAGTTTGAAACGCATCAGAAGCCAATGACAAGCTAATCGTCTTCGAATCGCTATAGCTCTCTACCGTTTTCCCTTTAAAAGACTGCGCTACCGCTTGAATAACCTCGTTGGCACTATTTTTCCCGTATACTACCTGTTCGTTCACATAACCTTGCACCATCACATTCCATTGTCCTTGGATGCCTAGTTTCTTTAATTGATCGCCCGCTTGCTCCTGCCAATTCATAAGTTCAGATTGATCCGCTTGTTCAGATGCATCTAGTTTGAGGACGGTGTAGCAGCCGTTTGACCCAGCTGGACTAGCAACTGTTAAAGTAACGACCGTACCGGGAGCAATCTCCATACTCGCAGTGTACACAGCATGAGAATTGGACTCACCCAATTGTTCTTTTTTCGGGATATCGAAGGCTTGAGAAAGTTTTTTACCGGTTTGCAGGATGTTGAGATCGCTACCAGCGCAAGTTCCGTAATAGCCCGTATATTTAAAAGTGATATGCTGCTCATTCACCATGTACGGTTTTACCGTGTTCAAAAGTTGAAGCGCCTCTTGCCCGCTGCGAGCATCTGCATGACGAACCCAGCCAAAAATAAGGCCGATAATAGAAAGAGCAATAATGGCGTTAACCCAATTTTTCTGCATATAAAAAGGCACCTCTTCACTAGAATCTTCAACTCTAGTAAAAGGATGCCCAAATCTATCAAATGCTAAACCAATAAGCGGAGACTACTCCAGCTCTTTTTCCCGGCGCAAAATCTCCTCCATAGACTTGTTAAGCGCAGCCTGAGGGCCAGGGAAGTGCTTGTTATAGTAGGACAAATCCATGATAACCAAGAGAATGAGCATTCCCGCTACGGCATAACCGGCCATTTGGTTCGGCGGGATAACCATGATGACGCAAATAAAAATAATCCAGAGCAGCGCGACAATGGAGATCGCATTGCTATATTTTCCGAGATTCCAGGGACCAAGATGCTTATCTTGAAATCTTCCTTCGGCTTTGGCCCGAAGCTTCAAGTAAATCGGAATGCCATAGGCGACATAAAGACCAACAACACTAACCGCCGTTAGAAACGCTATCGTTGTATATGTGGCATCCGGGTTCACCATTTTGATGAGATAGTCGATGAAAGCAAGCAGGAAGGAGAGGATGATGGCCAGCCAGATGGCTTTGGCCGGGGTCCGGTATTTTTTTGAAATTTGCGCCCACTGCGAGCTTAACGGCATCCCTTTATCCCTTGAAAAAGCATACATCATGCGGGAAAAAGAAGTGATGGACGCAAGTCCGCAGAACCACATCGCAGCGGTGACCAGCCACAAAATGACGGAACCGAACGTGCCGCCAAGCGCTTCGCTGATCACATAGATGAACGCATTGCTGGAACCAGCAGCAGCGCTAGCATCCTTGATGGACAGAGTGACAAAAGCAAGCATAATAAAACCAATGACAAATGAATAGGCGACGGAGGTGAAAATGCCCCAAGGCGCGCGCACACGCGGATTAATCGTCTCTTCAATGGTATGCGCCGAAGCGTCATAACCCGTAAACGTCCACTGTGCCTGCAAAAGTCCGATCAAAAATGCAAACATATAAGGTTTGTCAGAGAAGGTTTCGCCTACATGAAACAGGTACGAGACCGGGTTTAGGCTGCCTTTGGTGAAAAAGGCTAGAGACAGGACCAGCACCGCCACGACAGCGATGTGATACCAGGCGGAGAAGTCGTTCAGCTTCGCAACGATCCGAATGCCGATGTGGTTGAGAATCCCATGCGTGAGCAAAATGACCGAGAAGCAAACCAACACGGTTGTATTGTTCGATTCATAGCCGAAGACACTCGCAATTAGAGGGTCAGCGAAGAGCGCAACGGAATAATCGATGCCAGCGACGATGCCGATTTGGCCAATGAGGTTGATCCAGGCGGTGTACCAGCCCCAGCGTTTGTTTTTGAGGATCGCAGCCCAGTGGTATAAGGCGCCTGCCGTCGGAATGGCCGAAGCCAGCTCAGCCATCACCGCCGCAACGCACATCACAAAAAACGCGACGATCGGCCAGCCGAAGCCCATCATGCCCGATCCGCCATAGGTTAATCCATGGCCATATAAGGATACAGCGCCAGTCAAAATGGAAATGATGGAGAATGAGATCGCAAAGTTGGAAAATCCGCCCATACTGCGCAGCAGCTCCTGGGCATAGCCGAACTTGTTCAAATCACTTTTGTCTTTGTCCTGATGATTGGAAGATACGCTCATCTCTACTCCTCCTCATCCATTCACAACGATTTGTGCAGCCAAGTCTCATTTCCCCAAAAAGCTTTCGTGCTTGCTTTCATCGAATTCCCGAATGCTCTTGTTCGCAACGCTAACGATCCAACCAGCAAACAAACATGTGATGACAACGATGACGATGCCAATCGCCAGTCCCATTCCGCCCCACCTCCTTCACTGAAATCAGATTTCCAGGTTAACTCCGCTCGTTTTTTGTTCGAGCATTTTTTGTACAATGGTCCCGATATGTGCGCCGCCCTCCAAAGGAGGTGTGCCTCCGCGATGAATATTGGATATAACCGTGCGGTCGCTTTCTACCGTGCCTTTTCTCGGTTTGTAACAGATGTAGGCACTCAATGATTTGGACGAAACCAGCCCAGGACGTTCTCCGATCAAAAGCACAAGCACATCCGGCTGCAAGATTTCCCCGATGTGATCCATCACGGCAACCCGCCCGCCTCGCACAAAAAACGGAGTGCCTGTGGATAACTTATAAGCCGCCAACGAGTCAAGAAGCGAGGGATAGACATCGGCCAGATTGGCATCTACCGCGTTGGCGCTAAGCCCATCCGACACAACAATCTGCACTTGAGGATGCTTGCTGCATTTTTGCTGGATAAGAGCGATTCCCTCTTCGGTAACAATACGTCCCATGTCGGGGCGCTTCAGGTAGTTTTCTGTATTCTCATAACGCGTTTCCACGACAAATAAGCCGAATTGGTCCAAAAGCGATTGACTTGCTTCGCCATAAATGGAATCGACAGCAGCCGCATGGTCACGGCGAAATTTCAGCACTTCTTTGGTTAATGCCCGCGTTCCGGTCCGCCAAACGCCAATTCGCGAAGGAGTACTGGCGAGCAGTTCGTTCATCCCTTCCCCCCATTTGGGACTAGGAACCTGCGACTGCGGCTCTTCCTCTGACGGCATATCGGGATCTGGCTGATCGGTCGGCGAGGGCTCTTCTTCTTTTGAAACAGTAACGGACAGCTTCTTCTCCAGCTCTGCCATCACCAGATCCACTAGCGCATCGATAGGGACAGCTTGGTTCATCGCTACACCTCCTTCACATGAATAGGCTCGGGTCCCCCGCAAGCGGCGTTAGCCGGCCGTTGTCCATAAGGCCCATTCGAACCAGCCATTGTTCAAAAGCAGGAGCCGGTCGCAGTCTCATTAATTCCCGCAAAGTAGCGATATCGTGATAGCTGGTCGACTGATAATTGAGCATGCAATCGTCCGCCATGGCGACTCCGATCAAATAGTTAACGCCTGCGGCGGAAAGCAGCACAGCCAAATTGTCCATATCATTCTGATCCGCCTTCATATGGTTGGTATAGCAAACATCCACCCCCATCGGCAGCCCCTGCAGCTTACCCATGAAATGATCCTCCAACCCGGCGCGAATGACCTGTTTGCTGTCATATAAATACTCGGGCCCGATGAAGCCAACCACCGTGTTGACAATAAACGGCTTATACTTGCGGGCAAGCCCGTAACAGCGCGACTCCAGCGTGACCTGATCGATGCCATGATGCGCTTCCGCTGATAGCTCAGAGCCCTGGCCCGTTTCAAAATACCACAGATTCGGCCCCGTCCCTGTCCCCTCCCGCGTGATCAGTTCATCCGCTTCATCCAGCAGAGCGACATCGATGCCAAAAGCTTTATTGCCGTCTTCCGTTCCCGCCAAGCTTTGGAACACCATATCCGCAGGCGCTCCTTGCCGAATAGCGCGCATCTGCGTTTTGATATGCGCCAAGACGCAGTTCTGCGTAGGGATCTGCCATTTCTCCATGACCGCCTTGGTCATCTGCAAAATGCGCTTCACGCTATCTGCGGAATCAATCACGGGATTAATGCCGATTACCGCATCGCCGATCCCGTAGCTTAATGCTTCAAAAAGCGCTGCTTTTATGCCTTGAATATTATCCGTAGGGTGATTGGGCTGCGCCCTCCCGGCGAGCACGCCTTTTTGACCGATCGTGATGTTGCAATGGCTGGTGACCTCCATCTTGGACGCGGCCTGCACCAGATCCAGATTGGTCATCAGCTTGGCGGCGGCCGCTACCATCTCGCTCGTTAGGCCTCGGGAAAGCCGGCGAATCTCGGGGTTCCCTGTCTCCTGACGCAGCAAATACTCCCGCAGCTCAGCCACCGTCCAATTCCGCACCTCGGCATAGATCTTCTCATTCAAAGCATGCTCGATGACTCGAGAAACTTCATCGGTCTCCGGAGGCAGCAGGGGATGGTTCCGGATATCTGCCAGCGTCAAATCGGCAAGCACCTCTTTGGCGGCGATTCGCTCCTTCGCATCCTGCGCGGAAATGCCCGCGAGCTGGTCGCCTGACTTCTCCTCATTCGCTTTGGCCATCACTTCCTTCAAATCTTTGAATTGAAACGTTTTGCCGAGCAGCGTCGTTTTCAAATTCACCGGCCGTTCTCCTCCCCTCTTCCCTGGCCTTGAAAGGCCAATGTTTTGACCACTACGGGAATCATGATACCGGAAATCGGCTCGCCCAAATCGATATAATCCCCGTACTCCACACGGATTTGATCGATGCATATGACTTTCGGACGCTGCGCGCAGCGTCTCGAGAGGGATTGGCCGAGCGCTTTGGCGATGTCCGTTTCACAAATGACGACCATCGCCTCGCTGTGAGGAAAATGATGAATAAAACTCAGATACAGTTTATCGGCTATGTATTGAAGGGTTGGATAGGTTAAGTGGTGCGTCCCAGACAACGCGAGTCCAAACGGAGGCGAACGATCAAGAGCGAATAAGCTTGCGCCATCTTGCATGAGAGCGTCAAACCGGTCCGCAAGCGCACTGCCCTGGACTAGCAGCTGCGGCGATAGGTCCAGCTTGAGCACGGGCAAATTACGGATCGGCAGCAGCGAAGCATCCAAGTGCACCGTCGCACCGCTGATCTCCGTGCTCTGCATGCCGGCGCCGATGACGGTCGCTCTGACCGTCTGATCCGCTTGAATCTGGCGAGCGGGGTAGCCAGCGGCCAGATCTTTCCAGGCATGGGCAAGCAGCAGGCCGATATCCTGGTATGCGGCAGCTTCCTCCAAGCTGCGGGACGGCATTGTCTCTGCCATCAGTTGGCCTACGCCGCCGGAGACCATCCACTCTTCTATAGAGGGGATGGCAGGTAACGGCGTTCCGATTATTAAGGCCGTTAGCTCCGCGCACGAACCGCGACCGCTTAAATAGTCCATGATGCAGCGGCACATGGCTGTGCAGATCTCGTTCAGCTGCGGCAGGCTTAGCCGGTCGCCCGGCTGAACGGTGTAGCCGGCCTCCTGCAGCCAAGGGCGCAGCGACGGCGACACCTCAAGGATCGTACCAGTCGAGTCGATCCGTATTAGCCTGCCGCCGACATGAAAGGCGACCGTGCCGAGCAGCTTGCCGCGATGAAAAATCGCGGCATTGGCCGTACCGCCGCCGATATCGATGTTGGCGACTGCGCCTCGAAGCTGCCAGGAGCGCTGCTCCGCGCCGGCGCCTTTGCCGGCGAGCAGCCCTTCGAGATCAGCGCCGGCTGTCGCGACAACGAAATCGCCCGCTCGTTCTGCGAGCAGATGGAGGATGTGCTGCGCGTTTGTTTTGTTCGCCGTCTCACCGGTAATAATGACGGCGCCGGATTTGATATCCGCTGGCAGGATGCCGGCCTGCTCGTACTCCTGAGCCACGATGGCCCAAATACGCTCGGCGTGGATCTCATCGCTGCTGAGTAGCGGAGTGCTATAAATCGGACTCGCGTACAGCAGCTCCCGGTCCGCAATCTGGAAGCGCGGCAGGCTGAGCACGCCGGAGGAGCGCACGATTTTCAACCGGGAAATAACCATCTTCGTCGTACTTGTTCCGATATCGAGTCCAACACTCGTAATCCATTGGTCAGCCATGTGTTCGCTCACCCGCACCTGCTAAGGCCTCAGCTCCATCCCGCAGAATATCTGCCGCCAGCTTCGAGAGGGGGATGCTAGTCGCCATGCTCACTTCGCGCATTTTGGCGTAAGCCTTCTCCTCACTCAAAGCGTGCTTCTGCATGACAAGCCCTTTCGCTTTTTCGATGTTTTTCCGTTCCTCAATGGATTGCTTGAGAAGCTTGATGTCCTGTTTTAGCGAGTCCATCTTCTCCTTCTGGCTCAAGGCAATCTCGACAGCTGGCAGCAAGTCTTCCTCCGACACCGGTTTGACTAAAAAAGCAGCCACCCCCGCTTCGCGTGCATCCTTCACCAGCTCCTTCTGGCTGTAAGCCGTCAAAAGCAACACCGACGTATCCTGCTGCAGCTTGCGGATAATATGAGACGCCTTGATGCCGTTCATGACGGGCATTTTAATATCCATAATCGCCAAATCCGGCTTCACGCGAGCTATGAGCTCTATCGCTTCCTCACCATTTTTGGCTTCGCCTGCGACGAGGTAGCCGCCCTCCTCCAGCATTTCACGGATATCCATACGGATGATCGGATCATCATCGACGACGACGATGGCATTTTTCATGGCATTTCGTCCTCCTTTGGCTGCGTTCTCGCTATTGGAAATGTAAGCTGCACTTCGGTTCCTCGCTCATCCGTCATGATATCCAGCACGCCGCCGAGATTTTCTTCTACTAATGTCTCCGTGATCTTCAAGCCGAGATGGCCTTTTCGCTCGGAGTGATTCGCCGCTTTGAAGCCGACGCCGTTATCCGACACCCGAACCCGGGCAAAGCTGTCTTGGTGCTGCAGAGAAACTTCAATATGTCCGGTACGCCGTTCTCCAAAAGCATGCAGTACGCAGTTCTGCACCAGTTCATTCACAACAAGCGCAAGCGTCGTAGCGGCATCGGATTGTAAGATGAGCTCATCCCCGGAAATAACCGGGACGATGGTCTGATCCGGTTTGGACGAGGAGGAAATAATGTTCTTAATGATGCGGTCCACAACCTCGTTAAAATGGATCGTCTCCAGTCCTTCGAACGCAAGCATTTCGTGAATGACAGCAATCGAATTAATACGGTTGATGCTGTCGCGATACACCCTCACGACCTCTTCGTGTTTCGTTCTTCGCATCTGCAGGCGGAGCAAGCTGGAAACGGTTTGCAAATTATTTTTCACACGATGGTGAATCTCCTTGATGACGGCGGACTTGATGATCAACTGCTTTTCCTTCTCTTTCATATCCGAAATATCGCGCAGTAAAATAATCCCGCCTACCTCCCGCTGATCCCGGTAAATGGACATAGCTTTGAGCTCGAAGGTCACATGCCCGATTTGCAATTCCTGCTGGATGAGGCCTGAGCGGCCAAGTACCGTCAATTTCCCGTAAAATAACTGGGTGATCAGGGAGCCGTTAGCAGCCTCAGCTGTATGACCGATTTCCTTCAGCATGTCGAGCGCACGCGGATTCGTGTAGGTGACCCGCTCCTTGTCATCAAAAACAATGACGCCTTCATGCATCAGCGACTGCATGCTGCCCTGCGACATGGCCACGCTAAGCAGCGTTTCGCTCAGCTGTTCCGTTGTCTCCATCAATCGGGTCACATTCTTCTCCTGCTCAAGCTTCTCCGTAATGTCCTTCTCCATGATGAGTGCCCCGATAACCTGGCCGGTTCTGGACCGAATCGGCACGACATTTTGCTGGATGGCAATCTGCTCCTGCGAAATGCCGCGCGAGCCGATCACGGATTGGCCGGAAAGCAGGCAGAACATGACGGCGGGCTCATTTTGCACAAAAGCGTACTGACCTACGACTGATGTCTTGTACAAGGAAGAGCCTTTGGAGGGACGCGCCTCCGCTACGACTAGCGCCATCCCTTTGTCAGGGAGTGGGCAGTCTATAAAGACATCGGATTCGGATACATTGGCAAATAGTTGGAGATGATCCGCCATCTCTTGGATGGTTTGGGTTTCTTCTATGCTCAAAAGCGTATACTTCCTGCACAATTCCATTATGGACGCCATGGTGCATCCCTCTTCACTTTAGGATCAAGAGTGTACGATTTGCATAAGCTTATCTTTTAACTTGGTAATGCCTTCGTTTGACGCAGCGGATGTCAGAAAGATTTCGCCTTCCGGCAGCGCCTGCCTCAGAAGTTCTATCGCATGATCGATATCTGCCTGGGGGTGATCGATCTTGGTCACAGCCCCTAAAGCCGGCACGGCAAAACCTTGTTCAAATCCAGGGGGAAAATAGTTCCTGTCCCGCGTAGCATCCTGAACCAGCAGAACGGCGGCGGCCTCATGCGAGGTCGCCATTAACGAGCGGTAATACAGCGGATTCTCGCTGTACTCGCCGGGAGTATCGATCACCCAGTCACGGTAGATGAGGCTTTGTGTTTTGGATGCGGGCTGGGCCTCCCCGAATAAGGCTTTGATCAGCGTTGATTTGCCTGCGCCGACGGCACCGATGATCATCACTTTTTTCATCGCGTTATGACCTCGTGATCGGTGCCGTCGAGAATTTCAACTTTTCGAGCAAAAACACATTCACAGCCGCAATCGCCATCTCCACAGCAGCGACTTCTCCCGTGAGCACCAGCGAACCGGTGAATCGGTCCAAATAGCCGATGCCGACGTCGGCTGCTTTGGTCGCAATGTCCGCAGCGATGATGGCTGTCTCGGTTGGTGTCAACGTAAGAATGCCAATCGCACTGCGCTCCTCGATGCCAAGTTTCGTATACAAAACCGGGTCCGGATTGGCAATGACATGAGCCAGTGTCAGCTGCTTGCCGGGGACATATTCCTGAATCACTCTTTGTTTGTGCTCTTCCATGCTTCCTCCTCGGCCTCCTTCGCGACCTCGAAGCTATCGACAATGCCAACGATCATCGCATCGATGGGCACCATTTTATCCTTGAACAAGGTTCGGGCCGGGCTTCCCCTAGATACGATCACACGTTCGCCAACACCTGCTCCAATGCGGTCTGCGGCGATAATCGGCGTACCCGCTTCGCTGTCTTTGAAATCCATCGGTTGGATGACGAGCAGCTTTAAATTGTCCATGCCTGTTTCCTTTTGCGTAGCCCATACACTGCCAATGACTTTCCCGTAAAACATAGGACCTCACCTTTCGGCCATATATTCGATCTGGATGCCTCTATCCTTCAGCATGTCTTGCGCTAGAGCGGAAATGATTGTTTTTCTGCCGATTTTCAAGGAGCGAATGGGACGATTTCTTAGCTCCCGTTGGATCCATTCTGCGGAGACCAGTTTTCCTTCGTATACGATGGCTTCGGGTTCGGGTTCGTGTGCAGATGTGGGTTCGGATGTGGGTTCGGATGTGGGTTCGGATGTGGGTTCGGATGGGGCAGAAGATTCTGGAGCTTCAAGAATTTCAGAGCGAATTTTGCTCACGGCTTTCTCGGCAAGCTGTTTACTGGGGGCGAATTCGACGCCATACATTTGGAGCTCCATTTTGTAATAATCAAAAAGATTGCGATACGGGGTGGGCAGCATCAGCGTTTGAAGCGTCCGGCGGTCCGCCTTTTTCAATCCTGAGATATCCTCACCGATGAGGACGAATTTATTTTGAACTAGCGTAGAAAAAATGATCTCCGAGACGATCGTCCCTTTCATGCCGAGGGCTGCTCTCGCCGCACTATCCAGATCGATTTCCGGAATCACGATGCCTTCGTACGCAAGAGGCACCTCTATGGGAGCTGGAGCGAATTCGTCAGAAGCAATGGTCTGGCCTCGGCCGGCGCATTCGATTTTGTGCTTACCGAGCCAACAGGAGGCTTCGCCGTCCAGGAACATCAGATCATGGTCAATGCCGTGAATATTTAATGCTATAAAATGATCGGTGAAAGCTTCATGCGCCGTGCTGTCGTAAAACAGATAAAGCACCTTCGGCCTCTTGGCCTGCTGGTTCAAAATCTCACGAACGATCGCTTCGACCATTTGCTTGATCTCCAACTAGCGCAACCTCCTTTCTGCATTCCTAGGGATGATCTGGACTGTGTCCCCTGTCGTTAAGTGGGCTGCATTCGCCTCATCACGGTCGATATGGAAATCCAGCGAATACTGCGGGCTCACCCTCACGATCACATCGGCAAAAATGATGGAGCGCTCCCCCATTGCTTGCACGTGTATGCGGTCCCCGTGGTTTAGGCGCAAGGTCTGGGCTTCCACCGGGGAGGCATGTACGTGATTTTTGGCGATGATCAGCCCTTCGGTTAAGGTGAGGGTTCCCGTTGTGCCAACCAGCGTGATCCCCGGTGTGCCTACAAGATCGCCGGAAAGGCGAATCGGTGGATGAACGCCAAGCTCGAATCCGTCTGTGCGCGAGATTTCCACTTGGGTCGCACCACGTGAGGGTCCCAAAATGCGGACGTTAGACAGGCTGCCGTGCGAGCCTTTGAGTGTCACTGTTTCGATGGCGGCGAATTGCCCCTTCTGGGACAGCTCGCGCAAAGGTGTCAGCTGGTAACCGTTGCCGAAAAGCATATCGATATGATGAGGTGCGAGGTGTACATGCCGGTTGGAGACGCCGACAGGTAGGAAGTTCGGCGGCAGGGTGCCGGATGGCGCAGAAGCCACACGCTGTAAACGAATTCCTCGCTCCTTCAAGAAATCGGCCGCTGCGGGGGTCAGCTTATCCCCCTCTGTAACGGGAAACGGATTCGCCAAACCTTTGATCAGCTGTGCGCGCAGATACGTTTCCGTAATGAGCGCCATCTTTTACCCTTCAAGCTTAGGAAGAATGAACTCAATGTCGGAGTGCGGACGGGGGATCACATGCACCGAAACCAGCTCTCCTACCTTCTCCGCAGCTGCTGCGCCTGCATCTGTGGCTGCTTTGACAGCACCGACATCTCCCCTGACCATCACTGTCACTAGCCCGCCGCCAACATGCACTTTCCCGACCAGCCTGACATTCGCCGCCTTCACCATCGCATCCGCCGCTTCAATTGAACCTACCAAGCCTTTCGTTTCCACTAAACCTAATGCGGCCAATTCACCTGCCATTGCAATCTCCTCCTTGGATGATGGGATTAAGATAATTGCATATCCGTAAGGACCTTTCTGATAATCTGAGCAACTTCCTCACGCGTAATGCCGAGCTGATTCGTCTTGATTAGTCTGTCCGCCACTTGGCTGGCGATTTGACTAGAGTCGTCGGAATTCGTCGCCACAGGCTCCTCAGGCTGAGGCATTTCCTTTATGCCGAAGGCAACCCGCTTGATGTTCAGCAAATGCTGCGGCCCAATGTTGTCCGAGGTGATGTTATTGCCAAACGTCCCGCAGCCCAGTGTCATGGAGGGGAAGATTCCTGTCGTAGCACCGATACCACCGAACGTTGTTCCCGTGTTAACGACAATGCGTGATGCCGGCTTTTCCAACCCGAAAGCTTCAATAATCGCCTGGTCCTCAGCGTGAATGCCGAGCGTATGTCCTAAGCCACCGAGCGTTAACAGCTGAATGCACTTTTGGCAGCCCTCCTGCCAGTCGTCCACCGTAAATAAGGCAAGCACAGGGCAAAGCTTCTCCATGGAAAAAGGGTAATCGTGCCCAACTTCCGTCTCTTCTGCGATTAATATCTGCGCGCTATCCGGGACGTCGATGCCGGCTTTGCCTGCTATGGCCTGTGGTGATTGGCCAACAATTTGCGGATTCATCCCTTTCGTGGTCATCAGGATAGAGGCGATTTTCTGCTTTTCGTGCTTATTGAGGAAATAGGCGTTACGACGTTGTAATTCTTGGATGAGGTACGGCTTAATGGCTTGATCCACAACAAGCGCTTGCTCGGAAGCGCAGATCGTGCCGTAGTCAAACGTTTTACTATGCAAAATATGGTTCACCGCGCTTGGGATGTTCGCACTCCGGTGGATGTACACCGGCACATTGCCGGGCCCGACACCATAGGCGGGTTTGCCGGAGCTGTAGGCGGCCTTCACCATGGCGGTTCCGCCTGTGGCCAAGATGAGATCCGTCAGCTTATGCCGCATCAGCTCCCCGCTCGCCTCCAAAGTAGGATGCGAAAGGCAATGAATAAGCCCCGGCGGAGCTCCCGCACGCTCTGCCGCATCCCGCATGACGGCGGCTGACTCTTGCGAGCAGCGAAACGCCGAAGGATGCGGGGAGATGACGATCGCGTTGCGTGCTTTCAGCGCGATCATACATTTGAACAGCACCGTCGAAGTCGGGTTCGTTGAGGGAATGATGGCCGCAATGGTGCCGACAGGTTGGGCGATTTCCCAGACCTGTCTTGTGTTGTCCTTGCGGATGATCCCCACCGTTTGCATGTCCTTTATCGCCGCATAGATGTCCCTCGCGACGAACAGATTCTTCGCCTTTTTATCGGCGACTTTCCCAAAGCCGGTCTCGTGGACGGCCATAGCGCCAAGCCGCTCAGCCTGCTGCTCCGCCGCTTCGGCCATGGCCGATACGATCGCATCAATTTGTGGCTGCGTCATTTTTTCCAGGAATTTCTGAGCGGCCTTGGCCTCTTGCAGGTAATTGCGAACCTCCTGGAGCGCTTGCAAATCGCTGTCCAGCTTCATGTCGGCCGCTCTCCTTCTTCAGCGGACAGCTCCGAGAAAAGCCGGACTAGCTCCGCTTTGCTAACCAGCTGAATATCTCGTCCGGCCAGCGGGAATTTTGGCATGCTTTGGGCGAGCTCTCTGAGTTGGGCGACGGACATTTTGCTCCAGTTCGGTGCAGTTGCAGGAGGCTCTTCATGCTCTTTTGGCTTGGGTGCTTCTGGTTGTTCAGGGACTTTGGGCTGCTCCCGCTCTTGGACGCTCTGCAGCATCAAGTAGACCGAAGGATCCGGACGCGGGATCACCTGTGTGCCGAGCAGCTTGCCGACCCGCTTCGCCTCATCAGCCCCCGCATCTACAGCCGCTTTGACTGCTGCCACATCGCCCCAGATATAAACCGTTACGATGCCGGCATCCACCTTCTCATACATCGTGACCTTTACATCCGCCGTTTTTGCTGCAGCGTCTGCGGCGGCAATTAATGCCGGCAAGCCGTAGGTTTCGATCATGCCCAAGGCTAGCTTTTGTTCAATCATTACGGACACCTACCTCTTACTGGCCTATTTTCTTCGGTTCTCTAGCGATGCTACGGACAGCCTCCGCAAATGCTTCAGCCGCTGCCATACAGGCCGATTGACTGCCTGTCAGCAATCCGCCCGCAAAATTCGTCTCCGTCGGCGGACCATAGAATTTGCACAGACGCACATCGGCGGCTTTGAGTGCGGCATCCATGGCGTAGACGGCTTCCAATGGAGGAGCAATTAAGTAAGCAAGCGGCTCGCCTTCCCGGATCTCCGCTTCTTTGGAGAGATACGAGCCTGTGCGGGATACTACATGCGCATAGTACGCGTGGGTTGCGTCGGCATTCAGCGCGTAGAAGCAGGCGCCACTCTCCATCACTTGTATAGCGGCATCCAGCCCGCTTCGCACTTCGTCCGGCGAGGCGCCGCCGATGATGCCGATGAATTCACCGGACAGCGGCCCCGAGGCGTGCCCTGATCCGGCATAGAACGAGCGGGCATATACCACCTCAACCGCTGCGTTCTTCGTTGCTTCATCGATGGCGGTGTAACCTACATCATCGATGGTTGAAGTCAGCAAGCCGAGGCTGCGGATGCCCGGCTTCAGCTCCAGCTTCTGCGCGAGCCCGGCGTCGACGTTCGGAATGATCCGGACGGCGAGCGGTACGGCGCGTATCGGTTTCTCGTTAGGGGGCACTCCCTTCACCTCTCCGCCTCGAATGGAAGCAAAAAGGTGCCCCGGTTCGGAGAACGCTCGACGTTCTTGGACCTGAGGCACCTTTGCCTGTTTTATGCTTTTGTTAATGGATATGCGATGAGTGAGACAAATATGTTAATTCTTTGGCCAAGCTGCGTTCTGAAGCAGTTTATTAATCAATAGAGCGGTTTGACCGCGCGTCGTCTTGGCATCCTTTTCAAAGGAAAATCCATTACCTGCATTCAGTATATTTCTTTTCATCGCCATAGCAGCAGCATCGATTGCCCACTCATCTACTGGCCAGGATAATTCAGTTAAACGCTGTGCATATCGCGCACGCTCTGAATCATCCAACTTTATTGCCTTATTAATGAATTTCAAAGCATTACTAATCATCGTGACGGCTTCTTGATGCGTAATATTTTGCGCTGGACGGAAGGTTCCATCTTCATACCCACTAATAAGTTCCGAGCTTACTGCCGTATAGACAGCTTGACTATACCAATCCGCATCATTAACATCTGAAAATCCTTTATACGTGCTACTTGCTGGTTTTAAGCCCAAGCCTCTAACTAAAAGTGTCGCAAACTCCGCACGAGTTACGTTCTCATCAGCACGGAAAGAACCATCTTCAAATCCTTGAATCACGTTGCTAGCCGCTAATGACTCAATGTCATCTTTGGCAAAATAGCCCTCTTCTACATCGGCAAATTGTTTTTGCGATTTAAACACCGTATAGATGGAGTTCCCTTTTCTCCAAAGTGTTGCGTATGCAGGCTTGTCATCTTTGTCCCAAATTATGGTCAATGGGACGGAAGCCAACGTTTTGGATTGAGGATCCCATACGGCTCCGTTTAACTTTTCACCTGGATTTAACTTAAAATCTTTAGGTAAAAGAACATTATGTCCAACAAATTCGGAAAACGAATCAATAGTCGCAACGATGCTATCGCTATCGTCAATAAGTGAAAGTTCATAAGTTAGAGCATTACCTACACTCTCTCCCCCATTTAAAGCAATCGATTTTTCTAATTCCTGTTGGTCGGCCGTCGGGAGCTTATCAACGCTAACTCTAAGACTCATCCAATCCTTTCCACCACTTGCTTTCAATGCATCTTGAAGTACGTCAAAAGGGATTCTCGCTGTTCCTATAGTCGTATTAAAAACTAGAACAGGATCTTCTAGCTTGCTTTTAATCTCATCAATTAAACGAGCATTGAGCTTGAAGTCGTAGCCATCAGCAGTAGTCTTTAAGTCGATTAGAACTTCATTTTTGCTAGCTTTAGCTTGTTCTTCTACTAGCTTTTTTAATTGTTCAGGACTGATACTCGATGATACGCGAATCGCACCATTTTGATTGACGATATCCCATTTGAAGAGTTCTGCAGGGCCCACTGGGCCGCCACCGCCACCCCCTCCTCCAACGGCGCCGCCTATCGTTGGCTCTTTATCGTAGGATTTAAGTACCTTTAGACTCCGAATTCCTCCGTTACGTTGAAGAGCAAAATACAAACTCCCCTCTTCTTTCCCTAACTGCGGCACACTGAATGATATCGAAGAAGCTTTATCTTCCACAGAACCAACTAAGAAAGCATTTGATGAATTGACATCACGGTATATACTAACAGCATCATATGCCTGCAACCCTGTAATTGTAATCGTATCCGCTAAGTCTGACTTATTGTTGGTTATTCTAATCTGACTTGGCAATAAAGATGGGCTGTAGATTCGGTCATTTAAATCAATTGTTTTCGGCACACTCTCGCCAGTTGCTGTAATTCCATAAACAGCGAGCTTGGTTGCACCGTTCGGTATTTTAGTGTTCATTGGGATACTTGTTGGGTAATATCCAACATTATTTTTAGGCAAGCTTATAATAGACTTCATTTTTTGCAATTGATCATTAACAAAATAAATATCATAACGCAGAATTGACGAATTTATCGCACTGTAATCAGCGTTAAAGTACATGTATCCGCCTATTTCTCCTAGTTCACCATCTAAATCCCAATTCATGAGCTGAGTTATCCCAGGCAATAGCTGGTCTACAGGTAAGGAACTAGTCGCTTCTCCAAGAATATTGTCTGAGATAGAATAAGTCCCGACTGGAAAATATTTAACGTCAGCGTTCACAGCACTGAGTGTAATAACTTTGGCCTCAACTGGAATTTCATCTTCCTGAATAGATACACTGTACTGCTGCTGCCCTTTTTCAATTTGTGCAAAGCTTTTACCAATAGGTTCGAAATCTTTTCCAAGGAACTGTACTACATAACCTACGATATTAGTTTCATTTAGCATCGGTGTCCAGTTCAAGGTTCCGTTTATGTGATTTGCACGATTATCAGTATCTTCGAAATAATCATTCCCCATTGTCCCCGCAATTTTATCCCAGAATCTATAATAATAGCCCTGAGTACTTTCTCCTTGAGCATTCTTTCCGAAAATGCCTATTTTCTGAGCACCTTCTGGCATCACAAAACCATTCGGCAATGTAATTTCATAGCTGGGTAGATCTAGATCTTGATAAGGACGTTTAAAGTTATTTCGCTGTATCTCCGCAATAGGCTTCAGCTTCACGTTATTTGCATCTACAAAATAAAGGCTGTAAGAAGTAGCAGAAGAGGGACTCGTTGATGCATCATACCAAGCAATGTGTCCACCCAAGTTCCACAGTCTTGTATCTTGATCATCAAACTGCATATCCTGAATGACCGGTACCGGGATTGCGGGATTACCTCCTGTTAGGACTGGGCTATTCGATGTGTTATCAAAAATTTGCATACGATACATTTCTGAAACCTTATGACCAGCTAAGTCTTTTGGAGTTAGATCAACATATACAGCACCGAGCGGCAATGAACTATTTGGAATATCGAAATAATTAAATCCACCCCCTGTTGTTACCTGCTTAGGAACGTTTATCGTTTGACCGATCGTTGAACCATTTGTATCAGAGAAGGTTAGTTCATATCCAGAATAGAGCGGCTCAGAAGATGTCATCCAAGATACTTTCGGGTGAATTTGACCACGAGTTAGGTCTTGATCTTCCAAGAAGTACTGAAAGAACCCACTACCTCCCCCTCCACCTGTACTGACAGCTATAACAGTAATAGTGAAAGGATAATGTACTCCATTAAGTTTTATTACTAATGATGCTAAACCTGGGTTGAGAGCTGTAATTTTTTTAGTTGTGCTATCCAAAGAAATTGCTTTATTTTTTACATCAGAAAACGTCAACGCAGCAATCTCATAATCCGTAACATCCTTAACCGTCCCATCATCAAATTGATTGAACACTTTAAAATCTTTCTCTTGCCCCACAGTCATCGCTTCCGGACTAATCCTTAACTGTCGACTATCCTTTATTTGTACATTATCAAAGTAAGCAGCACTGTGACCCTCAAAGAAGTCATAATTAGGTTTTCCTTGATCTGCGAATTCAACTTTTACCTTACCCAGTGTCAGACTAAAAGAATAAGTCCCTTGTGCAGGAAGCTTTAACTCATCACCGTTGCTTAATGAAGATAAGCTCAATTCATACTCATGATTTTTAACTAGTGATGTTGATGTTTCCAGTGTTATAACGCTGTTGAAATAACTGTTAGGATATTGTTGTAGTGTTTCATATCCAGTTAACCTATTAAGACTTGTTAAAGTTACATTAGTCCCTGCGGTAACATCTTTTAATAAGAAGTCAGATAGAGCAAGATGACCGAAATCTATCGCAGGTAGGTTATTTGCCGATGGCAACGAGAGCTGTATGGCGTTCGAATCGTCGCTAGCAGGTATGAAACTCACAAGCTGATTATTCCGGGGTATATATGTATTAGCATTTACTTTAGATAAATATTGCTCACCTACTATACGATATAAGCCAAGTTTCGTATTGTCACCAAAATACCGAACATTTCCATATGAATCTATTTCTTTGGTGAACTCCTGCGTGGTTTGACCATCTGAAGCTACGATTCTGCTAGGAGCTGTGTTAGCTGTATAGCCGACTTGATTGATATTAACATTTTTCAATTTGAGATTTGCATCATCATACCCATAATAAGTGCTATCATGAAATGATAATTTATCCTTGTTACTATCATAAGTAATGGTTGTTACCGATCCATTATTCGTTATGTCTACGGACACTTTCGTAGGATCTTTCACATAAACGTAGCCTCTTAATCTCCCATCTTCCGGTGAATACATAAAAAAGCCAGGAAAAGCAAACGAAACTGTAGGCAAAATAATCTGGATGATAAATACGACAATTAAAGACAAACCCATCTTTTGGAGAATATGTTTCCAATAACTCATGAATCCAAGCCACCTCTTCGAAGTAATGGAATAATTAAACAAAAATGATTATACCATAAATGATATAATCATCTTATAAATCAACTTTATTCCTTCATTAAATTTTCATAAAGATCCTCGTTTAACTGTTGGTACAACCTCTCATGAGGAAGTCGATTCACCGCTTGTTCAACTTGTTTCTTCCCCTCCAAATAATCATTACGATTTCCTGACTTATTCCCAAGTAAAACATACACTTTCGCCATGTCATAATAGGCCGATGCACCCCAAGGCATCAATTTCTGTGCTATCGAATAATCTTGAATCGCCGATTGCATATTCCCAATTGCAACGTTATTCTGGCCTCTCATCTGAAAGTATTTCCCTACCTCCACCCAACTTGTGAAAAACAACATGACTACCAGACAAATAGATAGAATTGCCTTTACAGACTTACTTGGATTGATTAGTACTGTAGCCATATCTGGACTCTGTACCATAATGTACTCAACAAACATAAGGAAGATAGCGAGGATGAAAAGAAAACTAAAATCAAAATCAAATCCGGCATGAAGGAGTAGAACAGTGCTCGCTAGCACAACTCCTTTTATCCATACTAGCGAATGGTTCTCAGCAACTGTTTTTAATGATTTATACAGAGCAAAGCTGCGATAATATAGGATTATGGCAATTAATATAAACAACAAAGATCCGAATACACCTATATCTAGTGCTAATTGTAAATAATGATTATGTACAAACCGAACAAAATACGCTTGCGATTGGTAAAAGGATTGCCATACACTCCATCCTCCTCCGCCTGTTCCAAGCCAAAAATAATCGGTAATCATGGGTAAGCTATCTTTCCAGTACATAAGCCTCATCTGAAATTCAGAGGTTTCTGGCTGGATCGTTTTGAGCCTTGACCAAAAAAAGAGCATATCCCCTTTTAATAAAGCTGCTACTGCAAAACTAATAAAGTGAACAGACACTATTTTTAGCCAAATAGCTCTCTTCCGGAACTCTTGAAATAATGCCAATGCAGCAACTGACACAATCCACAGCACCCATACTGATCTGGAGAATGTAAGTAGAAGTCCTGTAGCTTGAATAATCATCAATATGAAGTCAATCTTACTGGCTTTCCTCATGTAAAAGAAGATACTCATTAACAGAGAAACCAATAAGAAAATAGCTAATGCGTTGGCATAACCTATTGTTGATTCTAGTCGTTGCTGCCTCTCCAACTGAAAGATGACTCCAATCACAACGAGGAATGCTCCCATGTAAGGAATCCATCTGAAAATTTTCATCATTTGTTCTTTGGACAGGGCAGAAAAAAGTATTGCAAATGGGAGCATGGTGGTTATTTTGATAGCCTCTAAAATGGCATTTTCCACATCTGCCGCGATAAACACACTAATCCAGTAAAGTAAAGCGATTAAGAATAAACATAGATGCACCAGATGTAAGCGTATCTGCTTAATTGTAAGGCTGTAGATTAAAAATGCAGCGACTAGAAAGATATTGGCGAATAAATAATTTAATTCATATAGATAGCCTTGTTTTAGGAGACCCAGTCCCAAAAAGAGTAAAATGACGATATAGATAAATTTCTGGATAGTGTTGTCCTCCGTTTAAATCTAGTAGTACTTGTCCTTAGGAGAAGAATAGTTGTGGATAACTCCTTTTTCGATTACGAAATTGGTGACGGTCTCATGAATCATCCATCTTTAGAGACTTTTGTAACCATATTTTATCATAGGAAGATTTGCGACTTGAACAAGAAATACCGCCCAACACACATTTAAGCGTGAATAGACGGTAAGTAACTGTTAAAACATTCACTTCTTTTTCTTACTCTTCGCCTTCTCTATGTTTCGAGCAACCCTATACTTCACTATCCGGCTGATCAATTCATAAGGTATCGGTTTGCCACGTGGAAATTGCAAAGTTCCTTTTGACGCATGATATTCTGCGACCTCATCTTGGAATTGGGTAATTCCGTCCGGTGCCGGATAAAATCCAATGTGATTTTTAAAAGCTGCAAAATGCACCAAATTCCCGTGCTGCTCAAAAGTTGGCATCGCATAGCTGATTTTTTCCTTGGCGTCCGGGGCGGATTCTTTAATGACTTCTCGCAGCTTTTGCAGAATCTCCTGAATATCCGGCGAAAAGGCGGAGATGTACTCATCGATGGATGTGTATGTGATTTTTTCTTTCATAGGTTCTCCTTTAGGTCACTTGACCGTACCAATATATTTGCTGCTTTTACGATAGCCGGCGGAAATCCGTTAAACCTTCCTCAAGAACAAGTTTCGTTTCTAGGAGAGTAAGCGTGTTACCTTCAATTACATTAGAGTTATATGTCTACTCGATTCGGTAAACTTCATCCAAATTTTTCAAAGCAGCCGCAGGCAGAGGCCTGAGCCCATCTAATTCTTTTTTTAATCGATCGATGTTATCGAAGTTCATCATGCCGCTCCTCTATCTCAATTATTACCATTATATCACAGTAGGTAGGGCTTAAGACGGTGATTGGTAGAAAATGTTCAATCGCATATACCATTCCCTACAATAAAAAAAGCAACCAATCCCAAAGGATTGGCTTGCTTCTCATTACCTCTTCTCGTTACTGCTCCATCACTTTAATTTGTGGTTCCCAGCCCAATAATCTCTTCGCTTTCGCGTTGGAAATAAGAGATGTTCTTCCCTCTAACGAGGAACGAATTTCTTTTACACCAGGCAGGTACTTCGCTACTAAATCCAGCGTTGGCCGATTCGACGAGCTATCATCCGCTGCAATGATAAGCGCCTCCGCGCCAAGCCCATCGACCTCAATGGCTTTAAGACAAGCAGTAGCTACGTCCCTTGCATCAATGTAGGACCACAGGATGCGCAAACGCGCGTCCGTATTATCGAAGTTAGCTTTCAGCTGCTCGTAACTTTCGGGCACCAGAATGTTGCCTAAGCGGAAACTGACCACCTGCATACCGGTACGCCGATTGAACGCCTGCGCGGTCACTTCATTCACCACTTTGGACAAGCCATAGCTGTCCTCCGGCAACTGTGGGTGATCTTCATCGATGGGTAGATAATTAGGCTCGAAAAATTCACTGGCAAAACAAATGCCATACGAGGACTCACTCGACGCAAGCACGACTTTCTTGACCCCCAAGTTGGCCGCCGCCTCTAGAATATTGTAAGTGCTCATCACATTATTACGGAAACATACCTCATTCGTATGTGTATAGGCTTGAGGAATAGCGGCAAAATGCACAATACCCTCGACCTCTTTCCGATTGCCAGTACTGAATTGCGATATCGCATTATGTACCTGACCCAGATCATTGAGATCAGTAATAATCGTCCGGCAAATCGGTTCCGCTGGAGCTTTCACGTCCAAATTAATGACATCATAATTATTTTCCACAAAATGTTTTAAAATCCACTGGCCCGCCTTACCGCTGCCGCCAGTTACAATGATCCTCTTTTTGTCCATGAACGCTAAATCCTCCTCGTTTTGTCTAATCAACCTCTATAGAAATCCCGAATCCAACGATGCGCTTTCAGCTTTTCCACTTGTTCCTTGGTCAGTCCTTGTCCGTCACCAACACGCATATTTGCTTCCACGTTGCGCACAGAGCGCATACCCGGAATGACCGTTGACACAGCAGGATGGCTTAACACGTACCGCAGTGCGATTTCCGGCATTTGTTCAACAGCAATATCCAGATCAGCTGTAATCTTCTGAACGCGATCATACACCTGCTGCTTGCGATCACCCCGGAAATAGTTGTTGCGGAAATCGCCTTCGCTAAACGTCGTGTCAGGTGTAATACGGCCCGTGAGACCGCCTTCATCCAGCGAGACTCTGACAATAACGCCTACATTGTGCGCTGCACAGGCAGGAAGCAATTGATCCTCAGGACTTTGATCGAAAATGTTATAAATCACCTGCACCGTATCCACGAGCCCCGTTTCAATCAGCTTGAGCGCATTGTTCGGTTGATGATCATTAATGGATATGCCGAAGTGTTGGATTTTGCCCTGCTCTTTCAGCTTGCGAATCCCCTCCAGCCAGTCTCCCTGTCCCACCCACTCGTCCGACCAGACGTGGAACTGCTGCACATCAATCGTCTCTAGACCTAGATTACGCAGGCTTTGCTCTGTACTTGCTATGACATGCTCCGCTGTAAAAGTCTCCTCCACAGGTACGCCGTCGCGTGCCGGCCATTGTCTGTTTTTCGGAGGGATTTTGGTCGCTACATAGATAGGCTTATCATGGGCTTTCACCACTTGTCCGACAAGTCGTTCACTATGGCCGTCGCCATAACCTAGAGCCGTATCAATAAAGTTCAACCCCAGCTCAATCGAGCGATTCAGTGCTTGAATGGATTCCTCATCGGAAGCGCCGATCCAAGCCGTTTTACCGATTCCCCATGCACCGTAACCGATTTCTGATATCTGCAGTCCTGTTTTTCCAAGAGTTCTAACGTTCATCTTCCGTCCTCCATCCACTGATTTACTTACACTTGTTATTATACAGGCAAAGGAAAAGCTGCATAAGAACTGAAAAAGTTGTCAGTTAGTTACTTTGGCGTAAGTGGGGGGATCGAAAAATAAAAACCGCATGCTACATAAAAATAATATTTGAAAGCCCTTGAAATATCTGGTATCATCACGTAGGTAAAAACTACTATATTTAGGAGATGGACAGCAATGAAATTTAGGCAAATAGGACTACTAGTATTATCATTCATTCTAGTAACGACTTTCTCACAATCCGCTTACGCACATTCAGGTAGGACGGATGCGAACGGCGGGCATAATTGCTCAGCCAGTTCCAAGGCCAAAGGATTATGTACCGGCTACCATTATCACAATGGTGGATCTTCCTCCGGAAGCAGTTCGCCATCAACATCATCCGGCGGGTCAACTTCCAATGCTAAACCAGCAGCAACACCTGTAGAAACAGTTTCAAGTGGGTATGTCAAAGTAGAAAAGCCAACATACACGATTAACGTGAATGGTACTTCAATCACCAACTCGGCCCTTAAATATCCCGTCATTTCTTATAAGGACATTACGTATTTTCCAATGACCTTTAAGTTTACTCAAGCGCTTGCTCTAGAAACAGTATGGGACGCTGAAACTGGATTCGTCATTCGCAAGACTTCCAATAAGGCTGGAAAGCTTGAATTGGATTATGGAAGTACTAGCTCTAACCTGTATGCTAGTCAACCTGATTTTAATATCTATGTGAATGATGCTTGGATTGATAATGGTTCCGAGGAATACCCGCTATTGGTGCTAAATGATGTAACCTATTTTCCAATGACATGGCATTATGCGGTTGATGAACTCGGTTTAGCCATAAAGTTTGAAAACAACACTTTTTATATTTCTAAATAAGATTCTAAAATTGTTAGTTAGTTAGTACTTCAGCATAAGTGAGATTGCAGGGGAAATAGAGAGGAAGACAAAAGACACCCACACGGGTGTCTTTTGTCTTGAGATTTCACTTAGTAAACTTTGCGGTTAAATTAAATAAATTCCAATTTACCCCATACAGTTGTTGCAAAACTGCTAAAACTAATACTGTTTTTTAAAAACAATTGAATCAATGACCCCTATTAATTGCAATATCAATAAATTGGAAATTATATACTATTATAGTATAATTATATATAACACAATTTTAGAGCATTAAATCCCTAAAATTATGAGAGGTGGTTTTTTTGAAACTTCGTATCCCCTTAATTTTCCTAGTACTATGTATCTTTGCAGGGTTAGCTCAATTATCTAAGAATATCTTTTTCATAATTCCAAATAACAATATTCTTTCATCAATTCAGTATTTATTTCTAGTAGGAGTAGTTATTTTTATTTTTGAAAAGATAAAACTAAGTCAAAAAAAAGCTAACTTTTTTGTATGCCTGATCCTCATTCTTGCGGGGTCATTATTTGCCTACTTTACGATCTAATTATGCAAACAACGCTTTTTATATTTCAAAATAATCTAACAGCAAATAAACCCCACCTATTTAGGATGGGGTTCTATTCTGACGCTACTGCACCTGCTTATGCTAACTACTTAGGATTAGGTCCATATTGGTTCTCATTAGGATCACTGTCTTGGCAGTAAAATACGATAAGAATAATCGCACCGATAAGTGGAATTAATCCAATCAAAATCCACCAACCACTTCTCCCGGTATCATGAAGCCTCCGGCATGCAACGGCTAAAGACGGTAATAGAACCGCCAGTGAGTACAGGCCAGTCAAAACATTTGTAATCCCCAATAAGGATTCCAATATGGCAAGGATGATGGAGATAATCAGATTAAAAAGCACAAACATCCAGTACTCCTTGCGTTGAGCCCTACCTGAAAATCCAACGTAGTTTTTCAACACCTTTGAATACCACTCCATGTATCTTCCTCCTTTATATTCACCAACTTGGATTCATAAAACGGTTTCCTTTTTACAGTCTCCTTCGCATTTGTATGTAATTATTTAATCTTGTAAAGACTCTGCCCCCCTTTGGAATGTTTGCATATTCTCACTCCACCTCCCCGAATAAAGCCAAGGCGTTTCAGGCTCCAAATAATGCTATGCCCTTATATGTATTTTGATGAGGGTTGTCTTGATGATTAAAACATGGATATTACTGGCCAAAAATAAAAAATCCCTACATCACATGGATGTAGAGATTTACTGTTTGAATAGTTGAGGATTCACAACATTACCTTTTACTTAGCTCCCCCAACCAGCGAATTCAGCTGTTCCAGCAGATTGTCTCTACCGGTAAGCGAAATCGTCCCGATTTTATCACAAATTTTCTCGAGAAATTCAAGCTCCTTCAAGCGGAATAGCGTCTGATTCTCGTCCATTAACTTAGCTGTGTTAAGCAAACTGCGGGTAGAAGCGGTTTCCTCACGACGAGTAATCAAGTTTGCTTGAGCTTTCTTCTCTGCTAACAGTACTGTGTTTAGTATCTCTTTGATATCCCCAGGAAGAATAATATCCTTTACACCGGCGGAAAAGAATTGAACCCCGTAGTCCTCACTCTTTTCGTTCAGACGAGACAGTACGAATGCCGCTATTTCTTGCTTCATCCGCAACAGGTCATCAAGCTTCAATGTCCCGACATACTCACGCAGAATTAGCTGCAACAGAATATAAATCTGATCCTCGAAAGCTTTGATCTCCAGTGCGCGCAGCGGATTGATAATTTTGTACTGGCAGACGAAATTTAAGCGAAGCGTTACCTTATCCTCCGTCATCATTTCCTGACCGCTCATATCCAGCTGCTGCTGCCGTAAATCCACGGTTTTTATCGAGGCGATTACTGGCCCCTTCCAGAAGTAATATTTTCCTGGGGCAAGCTCCTTCTGCATGACATTGTTATAAAAAAGCATCCTGTCTCGTGGCTGGCCACTTCCGAAACATAAAGATATCCGGCAACTTTCGCAAATATAGCTCTATCTATGTCTGCACCAACCTCTGGTTGTCGAATATCGACTCGGGTAAAGTCGTGCTTTTTCAGCGCATTCCAGAAAGCATATTTACCGGCTATCAGAAGCGATACGAATTTTCCATCCTCATAATGAAGCACGTACTCATGATCCTGAACATTGATAACCGTAATCTCCTCAAGCAACCGTTCATCCTGAAGAAATAAGTTCAGATCCTTTCCCTGTACGACAAATGGTTTAGTGACATTTAACAACACAATTTCATCATCTGAAAATGGAGCTAATCGATGAGCACCTGGCTGTAAGTGCTTCACATAACTGCCTTTCTTAAACAATAATCCTCGTTCGTCAGCCTTAACAATCACTTTTTTAAACATATATATCTCCTCATTTCATGGAAACTTTGCGGTGTGTTGTGACCTTATATGAGGAAATCCCCCTGAGTCGGAAGCGGAGCCAGCTTAAGGTTGGAAAATCAGTACCTGCGCACGAAACTTTCTGATGGTGATGTCGGCTTCCATTCCAGCCTGCGCTCACTCATCTTGCCGTTACGTGGTCTTGTACTTTTTTTTCTCGACCGGTATCCACAGGCTGCAAAGCTGCTTCATCAGTGCCTACCCGAAGGAGGCCGAGGATTCCCGCTAACAGGTCTAATTGAGTTTTCATCGCTCGATGGGAAGTCGAGTATTCTACCAGAATCGCTCACTATGCGAGTGGGGAATCGAACCCCAAATGGTGGTTTCTTACCGATCCGAGCGTACAGGATACCGTAGCATACGATGCACAGCACTGCGGGATATCTTGATATCCTCGCCTCGTTACGACCGTTCGTACAAGAAACAATGTAAGCCTTACAGGTTCTATCTTCGCTTATTTTCCAAATAACGAACATGGCGAAAGTATTACGATGATGCAAAAGTTTTCCATTTTAGCTCATTATGCAAATAAATCCCACTGCCACTATGACAGAGGGATTTATTTTACTAAGGCTCTATCGAACCCCTAACATATCTCTAAAATTGGATACCGCGTCCAACTCCTCAGCTAAAGTAATGGCCTGCTGCATATCTTCGTGTTGACTGGACCAATGCCAGCTGCCATACCTGCCAATACTGTAAATGCCATGCCGCCGCAAGTAGCTTTGGATATGAGCAGTTACCTTACTATTCGGTAAACAATAATTATGTTCCAAGTAGATTGGCCTCAAGGTAATGATATCCCTCTCATCCTCAATCATACCGATATCCATAAGGTCTTTTATAACATGCGGAACCAAGTTCAAAGCCTCTTGTTGGTTCTGAAAAAACAGCGGTGAACATTCCACATACATGGAACTGTAGCCTTCTGGCGCCATTTTAGACTCAACGTTACTATAGAATCCGATCCTGTAAAAACGGTACTTAAGATCAGGTATGTAAATCCAGCTTTTGTTGGCATGCATTGGATTTCTCTTAACGCCTAAGTTGAGAATGAACCCTTTGCTCGATTGCAATTGCTGGGACAAATAGACAATATCAGGATCAACATCGGTAATTATATCAATCAATTTAGGCAGAGGCATCGTTGATACAATGGTTTTCCAAGGAGACGTTCGATTATTTATGCTCATGGTTTGTTGATGTAAATTTATCGATTGGACGTGGGAACTAAATTGAATTTGCTTATTTTGAGCCAAATGCAAAGGAATAGCTGAAGCTCCTAATTCACTTCTCGGATAGTAAAAATAATGATTATACCCCTCGATGCTCTGATTCGTGCGTACATTCCTGACTTCTTCATATTGGCCGATTTGGATTTGTGATAAGTTCGGCACCCCAAACATTTTCACATTATAATCTCTGAAAAAACACTCAAACAAAGTAGGACCATAAGAATGGAGCAGCATGTCCGAATAATTCAGATAGCCACGGCTCCTCGTCGCTGCTTCGTTGGCAATTACAGTTAATTCATATTCAATCTGATCGACCAGACGATGATCGGGATGTGCTTTGTAACTCTGCTGAATTGGAAAATCAAACCACTTATTATCCCAATATACGAATGCTTGTCGTACATGTTTCTCGAGAGGAAGGCCATCCAGTAATTGCATGACTTTCGGTGCGTTCTGAAGATGGAACCAATGTCCGCCGATATCGAAGGTAAATTTGCCGACAGATGTCTGAACATGATACGAAGATGCTTTTCCCCCTAGCTCCGGAGCGCTCTCCAGCACGTTTCCGCGTCCCGATGCCGACGCAAAAGCTAATCCGGTCACCCCAGCTCCAATTATGTACATGGACATGTGTCTCCCCTTTTTAATTAAATCTGTATCATGTCTCTTACTTTTCCGATTACTTTGCGGACATCGTACTTAGACTCAGCCAGCTCTCTACTATTTGCTCCCATGACTTCTGCCATTTGCGGGTTCAAGATAAAACGTTCCATCGCTGCGGCAAGTGCTCCCCCATTTTTTACAGGGACTATCAGTCCGTTAAAATCTTGAATGACTGTCTCACGGCACCCAGGTACGTCAGTCGTAATTATTGGCAGTCCCATTGCCATGGCTTCCAGTGTGGATTTGGGGGTGCCCTCGCGATAGGAAGGTAGGACGAAAATATTCGAATTCCTTAAGTAAGGGCGCACGTCGGCTGCCTCCCCCAGATAGTCGACCACTCCCTCTTCCATCCATTTTGCAACTTGTGATTTGCTGATGGAACTCGGATTCGAATCAAATGGTCCTAAGAGGGACAATTTTACAGCAGGATACTTAGCCTTTAAAATCCTCGCCGCCTCGATGTACTCGTAGATTCCTTTGTCCTTAATTATTCTTGCGATTAGTATAAAAGTTAATGAGACTTGGCTTGGGACAGGGCGATTTCCGGTCATTGTAAATTTATTGAGATTAACGCCTGAACCATTCACGATGGTCGTATTGTTCCTCTTGATTAAACCAAGCTGTTTAAATAAACGTAAATCATCCGGGTTCTCGAAGAAGACCCTTTCACAATGTTGAAAAGCAAATCGATACAAAAAGGTGACAAGAGGTAGCAGCAACCGCTGTTTCCATGTGCGTCCTGTAAATAAATAACCTAAACCTGTGACTGTCACGAAGACTCTTCTGCTTCTTGCCATCCGGGCAGCCAGAGAGCCGTAAAGTATAGGCTTAATTGAGTAGCAGCAAAGGATATCGGGACGCTCCTCTCGTAAAACTCGGGTCAAATAACAAACACTGCGTATATCGTAAAACGGGTTAATGCCTGTATTTTTTATCGGAATCTGAATAAACCTCACACCTATAGCAGTCAAATCGACCTCCGCATCGGTATCTGGAGCTATCGCCGTCACATGATGCCCGTCTTGCACCAACGATTCAATAAGATCCCAATAAAAATTCAAGTAACACTTGGCATAAGGAACGATGAACAATATTTTAGCCATCTGGTCTGACTCCTCAAGTTAAGCTTTGTTTATTTTTACTTGGCTTAATCTATGTGCAGCAAAGCATACAAACGCTAGAGTGAACGCCACAAAACCGTATGTAAAATAGTGAAAAAATAAAATCATAAAACCTATAGCGCCAAAGGCTACAGAGCAGACGTAAGTCAGAACCACCGTTCTTTTGACCGAAAATCCCATCTTAATAAGCCTTAAGGCAAAATGATCCTGACTTCCTAATAGCGGAGACTTCCCGGCCTTTATCCGAAGTATCGATACAAAGAACAATTCAAAAATCGGTATCCCCAAAATTAATACCGGTACGATGAAATGATGATTAAGCTGTTGATCTTTGGCCCAATGAGCTACCGTACAGGCAAGCAAGAAGCCCAGCAGTAAACTTCCGGTATCACCCATGTAGATCTTGGCGGGTTTAAAATTGAAAATTAGAAATCCAAGACATGATCCGGATACAACTACCATTAAGGTGCTGTGGAATGGATCGCCCGATAGTAGAAGGAACAACGCAAGAAACAAAGCACATATAGCAGCAATTCCCGCGGCGAGACCGTCCATGATATCGATTAAATTGAAAGCATTCGACAGGCCTGCAACCCAAATCAATGTAAGTGCCATATTTAAATACCAATGATCAAACAATGAAAAACCAATTCCCTGAAACCAAACGATATAAGCCGCTAACAATTGTAAGCCCAGTTTAATCTTAGGGGTCATTCCCTTCATATCATCAATTAACCCAATTACTAAAATGATTGATGTGCCTAACAATAATCCCCGTTGCTGAGCGTTTAATAGTAGGTTTGAATCTCCTTTGAAGATAGCCATAGAAATAACTATTGCAGCGAAAATTGCCACTCCACCTAAATAGGGAATGGGTTCTCTGTGCTTTTTCAAATCGGTATTAGGGGAATCAACAATATTTAGTTTCTTAGCTATGACTCTCGCAATTGGCGTCAATATCATGCATATTAGGGCTGCTAGAAAGAAGATGATTAGTTGCATAGTATTCTCTCCGTTAAATCAGTGTTATTACTGCAAGTGTTCTCAATAAAGAACAACACGTCCTGTTTATACTACCATATCTTTACAGAGAAATAAATCCTTATCAGATAATTGACTGGCGACGTAGACGGTCTTTAATTTCTTCAATCTTTCTAGTTTGTCTAATTGGTTGCACTATGTTCATTAGAGTTGTCACTCCCTATCCTACAATATGTGTCATTAGCTGGGACTGTACCATCCATTATATTGCATTGTCCAGTGGGCATTTTACATACGTATATAAATTCAAACTCAGCGGATTATCAATCTGCCCTTCATACGTATCCTAGTTAATAAAACCGTTCTTATGGGATAAAAAAGATGGCAACCGTTTTTCCAGTTACCACCAAGTATATCACCCTGCTTGCTTCAATTGTATTGTTGGTTTGACATAATTTGTCTTATTCTTCATCAAAGCATAGACCACATCAACTAACTTCCGCATGATACATATGATTGCTTGTGTCTTTGTCTTTCCTGCCAACATCTTCTGTTGATAATATTCATAGTAATATGGATTATTTGGCTCTTTGCTTCCACGCTTCGTTCCAATCTGTCTACAAGCAAGCCTATAAAACAACTCATGCAAGACTCTGTTGCCTTGTTTGCATTTGTAGTGCTTGTGGTTGTCGCCAGAGCCATAAACTACAGGAGCAATTCCTGCAAAACGTGCTAATTTTTCGGGACTTGTAAACCTATGTATGTTCCCAATTTCAGCAACAAACCCTGCCGCTGTTACCAATTCAATGCCATACATAGATTCTAGTTTATACTCTGTTTCCTTCATTATTACTGTCAATCGTTCCTCAGTAGCTTGAAGTTCTTCCTTACAGTTCCGTATGCGTCGAATGTGACTTTGGATAATAAAATCCCTGTCTTCCTGATACTCACGCTTGGTACTGCCATCTGCTTGTATCAGATTAAGTCAGCTTATTGTTGAAGATGATTCTAGCGATTAGGTATCGCATTCAATTCCAGCATGGCTGTCGCTACAGATGTGCATAGCATGTTTGTGAGTTAAAACTAAGGCGTTTTGATAATAACCATCCCCCCCATGTTTTGATACGACACATGCTATCGTTTAACTTTAAATTTTCTAGCAATCAACTCTGAACAACCAATATCTGCAAGGGAATATCACAAAAACTAAAAAGCATTATGTTCAAGATTATGCAGTTTTTATCGTTATCGTTAATCGTAACAAGACTGTAGCAACAGATGAGTTCTAGCTTACTTTTGATCATCTATAGTTAAAGGTTCTAGAATGCTACCAGATGGGATTGTTGATACTTATATGGAACGCTTGAAAGAACATAACATGATACGATGGAAGATCAGCAATTACATTTTTGACCTACCGCAACACTTGCGACGACCAAACACGTATTGGGCGAAGGAATATAGTCAATTTGGTAAATTATCAGTTCCCATAGAAAAACGATCGGTGCTGAGCATACACGCATACGAAAATGAACATGGAAATATCTCTAACAGCAGTGAGGATGGCTCTTTCAAAGCGTTTTTAAAACTGACTGAGGAAGATGTTGACGGAAGTATGTTGCCATTTTAGACAGGTTAGTTTTCTGGGGTTTACAGAATATAAATACAGAACAGGAACAGTACTAAAAAAATAGATACAGAAATAGAACTGAGAAAGCAAGGAGAGTTCTGTATCTGTGTATTCTGTAAACCCCAAATTTCATACCTGTTTCGAAAAAAGTAAATACAATCGAAAGAGTCCCTGCTCTTGATGTGTGAGCGGTAACGACTCATGTTAATTTCTGCGATAAACCATGCTATTTTGTTCGGACGAAATCGCACTAATCGTATACGGTTTTACGAAAGAAGTAGCGATAACGATGGGAATCAAGAACAAATCGTTAATTGCAAATAATACAAGGGTTTTCTCTGGCTAAAATAGCGTAACCTTTTACACTTCTTCATATAAAATAAAGCAACAGCCACACTGGACATTCAATTCCATTCGTGGTTGTTGCCCATTTAACCCCATTTACAAGCTAAAATCATCAATCGCTTTGTCCATTATGTCTTGGTTAATGCCAATATATCTCAAAGTAACGCTAGGTGCAGAGTGATTAAACAATTCTTGTAAAAGCGCTACGTCTTTCGTCTTCTGGTAGAAGTGGAAGCCAAACGATTTACGCATAGTATGGCAACCAATTTCATCAAGCCCAACCTCTTTTGCAACGGTATTGAGAATCTTATACGCTTGTTCTCTTCGAATTGGCAATCCTGTCTTCCTAGAAGCGAACAGAAACTCTTCTTCGTCCATGCGCTTGATGTAATCATCAATGACGGTACGGAGGTTGCTGTTGATCTTGAAACGCTTGTCTTTGCCAGTTTTCTTCTCCTTGATCGTAATGTGCGACTATCCTTCACATCAACCACACGTAGCGGTAGAAGATCAGAAATACGTAGACCGCTATTAATGCCAAGAGTGAATAGAAATTCATCACGAATAGATTGGCGTTGTAGACGGTCTTTAATTTCTTCAATCTTGTTTTTGTCACGAATCGGCTGGACTACGTTCATTAGTGTCGGCACTCCCTTTCCCATCCAATATGTTTCATTGGCTGGAACTGTACCATCCACTATGTTGCATTGTCCAGTGGGAATTTAGGAGGATTCGACAAGAACGTTGACTGTACAAGCTTTCATGAGTTTTCATGATGCAACAAAATGACAATTGTGTGGTCTGGGGATGAATACCGACAACGTCTTGTTCATGTTACCACTTTAGAAGGATTCTGTTTTGTACCATGCATTGCTTCCAGCTAAATACGACCCAGGGGGTACTAAAATTCAATCACTTCTTAGCTTCCTCCCCAAAAGCCCTATGCGCTGCATCTCCTAGACATTGCTTCACTTTATGACCTTCGATAAAACTTGTATTTCATCTAAATGACAGGGTAAGCACCGAACGAATCCTGCCGAACAGAAACGTCCCTCTGTTCTCTCTTGATTGTCGTATTGATGCTGATTAACAGCTACGTCTCTTGATTGTCGTATTGATGCTGATTAACAGCTACGCACACAACGTCGCAGACTAGTTCAGAATCGGTCAGAGTAGTAAAGTGGTTCTCAGGCGTAATATGCTATAAATCAAACATCTTAAAAATCGTTGGCTGAGTTGAACGTACAGCCGCTAGCATCGTTCTAGCGGTTATTTGTGATGTTAGCGATACAGCGGCGGATAAAAAGAAACCTTGAAAGGCACAATGCCAATCAAGGTTCAGGACTAAACTTACTCCAAATTATTTTTTGGCAATTCTTCTTCTAATGGTTCTCTTACCTTACTCTTGTTTTCAGGTTTGCAAACACCGAATTGTTTGTAATTTTCCCTTGCCTGATTTAATGAAATATGGTTCGCACCTATAAGAGTATCAGGTTTATCATGAACAACAGGGTCATATTGCCATAAACAAACTTCACAATAGTCGAATAATAGATCCTCTTCAGAAGCACCTTCAAATGTGAAAAATCCGCAACAAGGACATTTATACTTCTTCATGTTTTACCTCTATTCAAATTCAATTATTTCGGTGCATATTTGCTTACTTGTTCTAACCAATATTCAAGCCCAGGACCTGGTTTAAAGTATGTTGAAATTCCTCCAAATTTGTTTATTATTCCAAACTCATTTGTTGCGGTATCATATCTGAAATACGTTCCTTCATTTGATGTAAATGCCTTTGTTGTCGAATTGGCCTTTTTCAAAAGGAAGTTATTTGCGGCATTTAAATATTCTGATTCTGTTGTAACTCCGAAATCATCTGCATGATCCGCTAAATGTCTGGCTAATGTGCTTTTCCCCTTAGCATTCATAAAATCGACAGCAGTATTTCTGACCCCAGAATATGCCAAACTTTCCGCTATCTCAGCCCCAACTATTTTTGCAAATAATTTTGAGACTCCACCTTTTATCAGCTTTCCACTTGCTCCAACTCCTCCCGTAACTACGGTATCAAATACCACTCCAGTCCATGTATGATCTTCATGTGCGCCTTCAATATGCTCATAGATACCAGTTTCCTTTCCAGCTGAATATGTTAAATCCCCATCATGTTCAAAGTCAGCTGAGTAATGAGAACCACCTACATCAGCAAAAGTCTCCTTGTCACTTGTACCATAACATCCACCAGCATGTGCATAATTACCATCTGAGGACTCACACCAATGTCTAGTAGGGTCAACATTCGTCAACGGATTATTCTGCACATACGTATACAAATTCAAACTCAGCGGATTATCAATCTGCCCCTCATAGCTATCCTCATTAATAAACCGCCCCATGCTTGGGTCATACCAACGTGCTCGCAAGTACTGTAAACCCGTTGAATCATCAAACATCTCACCACTGTATCTAAATGGCTGTGCTATACTTTCCGTTTGACTGACGATGTTTCCCCAAATATCGTACGAATACGAATTAAGTTTCGACATTCCAGTACTATCCATTAAGTTTACCACATCACCATGACCATTGTGGAGGTAGTATGACTTACGTGCGGAGTCCTCCCTTGCCACTAACCCCTTGCCACGGATGTATCGCGCTTTTAGCGCTGCAACACCATTAACAACGTTACCTTCTGCAATAACATCGGCACCATTGTTATAATATCTTGTCGTCTGACCATTCTCCGTCCGTTCCCATAAGAGCCCATCGCCGTTGTACTTATAAGCTACACTACTTCCGTCTGGCTTATTGACTTGAATCAGTCGATTTCGCTCGTCGTATTGATTATTACCTGGATTAATATTAACTGTTCCAGAGGTCTGTAAGGTTTGACGATTTCCACGGGAATTGTAACTGTACTGTTCCGCAAACTGACTTGAAGTGTTAATTCTATTTAGAGGGTCATACGTAAAGGAGTTTGATTGTCCATTCTCAACTCTACTTGTTTGATTTGAATTGTTGTCATAACCATAGTTGAATGTGTTAATTACGGTCCCACTTGAATTACGCTCTGTTAAATTAGTTAAATTACCTCCGTCGTAGCTATAACTTGCTGAGACACCATTATTATTTAATATGGTCGATAAGAGGCTATTGGCTTTATATGTGTAAGTGGCATCCCATGTATTTAGAGTTGGACCTACATTGGTTAGTCTATTAAGAACATCATAATTATAAAATGTATTTTGATTAAAAGGATCCGTCAGTTGCTTAAGATTTCCTTGAACATCGTACTGGTATTGTGTTGTTTTATTATCAGGGTAAGCAACTTTATTAAGCAACTTTGTAATGGTGTCATAAGAATAAAAAGTAGTGCCCGTTACATCCGTCATGCTAAGTCTACGGCCTGCTGCGTCGTAAGTGTAAGAGATCGTTTCTTTGGCTGTTATATTTTGCGATAATCGATTACGTTGGTCATAGGTGAATGTCTGAGTCTGACCTTTACGATCCAAATGTTTAATCAAGTTGTTATTCAAATCGTAATAATACTTCTCAATTTGGCCAGTCGAATCCACTTTTTGCACAAGACGTCCTAATGCATCGTACAACTTCTGATCCATATTTCCATCCGAATACTTGATTTGAGTAATCTTATCGGCGTAATTATAGGAATAATTCGTAGTTTGAGCTAAAGCATCGGTGACAGATATTAATCTACTGAATACATCAAACTTATATTTGGTCGAGTTTCCGTTCCCGTCAACCGTATTTACCGCATTTCCCACAAAATCATAATCGTATTTAGCCAGTTGAATGGAACCGGATGGTTTTAACCACTCTTTTTTTGTTAATCGATTAAGAAGGTCATAGGAGCTGAGGTACTGGTTATTTTCCGCATCTGTTGACGTTTGTGTACGGTAGATATCATCATAACTAATTTTTAATTGGGTGTTATCAGGATTAATAACGGTTACTTTTCTTCCCCAATTATCATAACCAAACTGTGTTGTATGCCCTAATGCATCTTGAACTGATATTTGCCGGCTATAGGTATCATATCCATAGAGGTAAGTACCGCTTCCAATGATACCTTCTGAGACCTTCATTCCTAATCCATTAAAGTTTAATCGCTTTTGAACGCCAGTTTCATCCGTCGTTGTAATTGTGTTGTTTACATCATCGTAGGCAACTGTAACCTTGTTGTCATCAGGATAAGTAGCCGATAATATTCTGCCTAATTTATCGTATTGATAACTTGTTGATTGCGTTTTACCATTCGTGAACTGTTTTATGTTCCCTGAAGTACTTCATAATCAATTGTTTGGGTCACCGGAGTAGTAATACCATCAGCATCTGTCGCTTGAATCGTTTGTTGTGTCATAAACGCACTGTTATAAGGCGCATTAGTGGAATATATTTTATTAACTGTACTCGTATTAGTTCCATCTGTTGCAGTTGCACTGACCAGATTTCCAAAAGTATCATAACTATTGTTCAGTTTTAATAATTGTAAACCATCCTGGTCATTCTCTTTAACCGAAAGTTCCGTTACGCTCCCCTGCTGATTTCTGTTAAAAGTCGTATAAGACTTAAGGGTGGAGTTAATCGGTTTTAGAATAGTACTAAGTTTACCGTTAGCATCGTAGGTGTATGTTGTTATGTTCTGATACGGGTCCGTTTCTGTAAGTACATTTCCGAATTTATCAAAGGTTGCGCTTACTGAAACAGGAGTCGATGCTTTCGTCGTTGTTAACGTTTGAATATTAGTTTTAATTGGGTTTGGGAAATTGCGCTCCTTATCGTAGGTGTATTCCGTTACTTTTCTCAAATCCCCATCTTGTTCCGTGATTCTTGTATTATAATAATACTCATACGGAAGTCTTGCGAGAGCGCCACCATTAATGGTTTCATAATGTTTTAAATTTTCAAATGTTCGGGTAACTAATCCATCTTTTATAACTGTTGTAGATGAGACGTCGCCACAACTTTTAATATAACCGTATTCAACTTGGGTACAATACACTTTACCGATGTCGGTAGGATATTCAAAATTCTTGCGATTAAAGGATGTGCTTACTCCTCCATTGATTAATTGGTCTTCTCTACTAATTATGCGATAGCCTTGGGAGACCGATCCTGTTCCGACATCACGTGTAACTGGTCTATTCTCATATGAATAGACTGTTTCTGAACCCGTTGGATAAACAACTTTATTAAGTAAAGCCATTTTATTTGATGTAGATAAATCATCAGAAATATTTTTCGTAAAAAGATTAAATACTGGAAAAATATAATTATTTAAATAAGAATAACTGGTTGTCCTACCCATAGCATCCTGAACAGAAGTTAATATTTCCGTTTTGGTATTTCTCCAAGGCTTATCTGGAAACTCTACCTGTTGTTCAACTTTATTATAGGTAATTATTTTATCAGCGCTTGTTATAGTAACTTTATCTGTTGTATAAGCGATATCAATACTGTTTCCGATTACATCGTGTATAGAAGATAAAACTTTACCATAGACTGCATCTTGAGTATATGTAAACAGTATTGAATTATTATAAGCATCAGAAATGGATAGAATTCTCCCCTCTGAATCGAAGAAATATTTTATATTTCTTAGTACATTTAGTTTAAGTCGAAATATGTCAAATCAAATAAAATTTTTATAAAAATTCCTGAACGTCAAATAACCCTCTCAAAACTCATGAGGGGATAGTATTTTAAATTATGCGGTATGTTGAGAGTCCGGTCGTTAAAACTGTAAAAAAATAAAAGACCCCTACATCATCAAATACACGATGATATAGGGGTCATATTTTCATTTATTCCACGTTTCACTAAGAATTAATCAAAAACCGCACAACCCGCTTCACAACACTCGAAGCCTCTTCAATCGAGTTGCTTGAATCAACTTCCATCAACTCATGCCCAATGATGTCTCGCACGGTTGCTTGGTCATTGTCATTCTGATTCACGACCAAGGCGATAAGTCCCGCATCGTTCATCAATTTGGCAACTTCCGCGATTCGTAGCGACGATTCACCGCGGCTATTCTCAAGTAACATCGTATGGTAGCCTGTCGATACCAAACGTTTCTCGACTTCCTTAGCTAGTGCTAAGCTATCCGAAACCGAACCGCTGAACCAGAGGGTCAAGGGCTTTTGTCCTTTTTGCTCAGCACGAACATTTCTGGTAACTTCCGCATCTAAACTTACGACGCTGTCGGAGCTTTGCAGGGCCTCTTCGATGACTCCGCAAGCGGATGTCATGTTGGTAACACGATCGATCAGGATAAATCCGCCAATGCTTTTATATTGTTCAAAGGAATCAAAAACAATGTCGTCCGATAAGGAAAATTCACATTTTGCCACTTCGTTTTTGACAATTTGATCGGCTGGAACTGTATTTCCTGTGTTGATATCGATTTTATGCTTAATCGCCGTCACGGTACCTGGCAGGATTTTCGTTCCTACTTTGACCAAATAATTTTTGCCCGGAGTCAGTACGGAGTCATCCATCCACAGAATCGTCGCGCTAAAACGATCAGCCTCTTTGATTTCACTGTCTTTCGTGAATACGCAACCGCGAGAAACGTCGACTTCACGATCCAACTGGATCGTTACGGGTTGTCCAACATAGGCGGATTCTCGATCTTGGTCTGTCACTAAGATGCGTTTGACTTTCGCCTTCTCACGACTCGGCAGAATCGTCAACTCATCATCGACCGCGATACTGCCAGCCTCAATCTGGCCTTGGAAACCGCGGAACGTATGGTCCGGTCGGCATACACGCTGGATCGGCATCATGAATTGTTTCGTGTCATTCGTTTCAAGAACATCCACATTTTCTAAGTAAGATAATAAAGGAAGGCCCTCATACCAAGGGGTATGTTGTGATTTCTTCGTAATGTTATCCCCTTCTGTTGCCGAAACAGGGATCACTTCAATGCTTTGGAAATGGAACTCACCAGCTGTTTGGAAGAACTCATCTTTAATCTGCTCAAAAATCTTTTGTTCAAAATGAACTAAATCCATTTTATTCACAGCTAAAACAAGATGCTTAATGCCCATAAGTGCGCAAATGCGAGTATGGCGTTTGGTTTGAGTAATGATCCCTTTGGTTGCATCCACAAGAATGACGGCAAGATCCGCAAAGGACGCCCCTACGGCCATGTTACGTGTATACTCTTCGTGTCCCGGTGTGTCCGCTACAATGAAGGAACGGTGGTCCGTCGTAAAATAGCGATAAGCGACATCAATCGTAATCCCTTGTTCACGCTCAGCCAATAATCCATCAAGAAGCAAGGAGTAGTCAATTTTGCCGCCGCGGCTGCCAAGTCTGCTGTCGAGTTCAAGCGCTTTCTCCTGATCGGCGAACAAAAGCTTCGCCTCATAAAGCATATGCCCAATTAGAGTGGATTTCCCGTCGTCCACACTTCCGCATGTAATAAATTTAAGCAGACTTTTCATATTAGAAATAACCCTCCCGTTTGCGTCTTTCCATACTTCCCGCCGCTTCTTGGTCGATAACCCGGGTTGTCCGTTCGGATGAAACCGCACCAAGTGTTTCTTCAATAATGCTATCCAGCGAATCCGCTTCCGACTCGGCCCCACCAGTAAGAGGATAGCAGCCTAATGTGCGGAATCGCATCTTTTTCATTTCAATTTTCTCGTGCGGCTCCAACTTCATGCGATCATCATCCACCATGATGAGATGGCCGTCGCGTTCGATAACAGGTCTTTCTTGGGCAAAATAAAGCGGCACAATATCAATATTTTCTCTGCGAATGTATTGCCAAATATCTTTTTCCGTCCAGTTGGATATCGGGAATACGCGGATGCTTTCGCCTTTGTTAATTCTTGTGTTAAAAAGCTTCCACATCTCCGGGCGTTGGTTCTTCGGATCCCAGGCATGGTTCTTATTGCGGAAGGAGAAAATCCGCTCTTTCGCACGCGACTTCTCCTCGTCACGTCTACCGCCGCCGAACGCAGCCGTAAATCCGTACTTGTCCAATCCCTGTTTCAGGGCTTGCGTTTTCATGATGTCCGTATACGCGGAACCGTGATCAAAAGGGTTAATCCCCTGTTCAATCCCTTCTTCGTTGGAGTGAACGATCATCTTGATTCCGAACTCTTTCGCTTTGCGGTCGCGGAACTCGATCATTTCTTTGAACTTCCACGTTGTATCAATGTGCATGAAAGGAAACGGCGGCTTCTCGGGATAAAAAGCTTTGAGCGCCAAATGCAGCATCACGGAACTATCCTTCCCGATCGAATACAGCATCACGGGATTCTCACATTCCGCGGCTACTTCTCGGATAATATAAATCGCTTCAGCTTCGAGTTGATCCAGATGCGTCATTTCTTGTATGGAATCAAGCATCAGTTTTTGCATGGAAAGGTGCCTCCTTTTAATTCTTACTAAATCCATCGGTATTTTATTATATACTATCAGATTCTAGCTTTTATGCAAAGTGGAAGAAAGTGAAAATCTCAATAATTATATCAATTTTCTCGAATATTGTCGTAACAAATCATCAGCGAACAGGAATAAACCCCGGATGCTTAAAGCCTCCAGGGTCTATTTTGAATTCGGCGACCGTATTAATTATTTTGTGTAGACGTATAATGTTGGTGATTTTGCCAAGTTTGGTGATGTTGCCCTGTGTTGTGGTGTTGCCCCATGTTGTGATGCTGGCCCGTGTGATGCTGCTGGCCTTGCTGTCCGGTATGTTGATGGTGCTGAACATGGTGTTGAAGGTGGTGCATCGGATGATGATGCATATAAGCATGGTAGGGATGTGCAACATAGGCAACGTAGTGATGCTGCGGATGGTAAGCCATATGATGCATAGGATGATAAACATGATGTGGATGATAGGCATAATGATGCTGCGGATGGTAAACGTGATGAGGCTGGGCATGGTGAACTTGAGCTTGTGCTTGTGCGTGATGGGCTTGTGTTGGAGCATGGCCTACTGGCGCTACGATAGGTTGTTGGTAGATCGGGAGGTTATCTCCGGACCATTGTGGAGTTGGTTGCACAGGTTGAACTTGTTGAATCGGTTGAACTGGCTGAGCTTGTTGAATGGGTTGCACGGGTTGAGCCGGTATAACGGGTTGGACTGGCTGCACAGGTTGAGCTTTTTGGAGTTTCTCCGTTCTGGTTGAAGCATGATAAATCGGTAAGCTATCCTCTGTTGATCGGCTGTCTTTTGGCATTTTTTGTTCCCTCCTGAAGTAGGCATATGTCAATACGTCATCCTATGCATCGTTTTGCCATTAGGATATATGTCTATAGAAAATGGGCTCATTTACCAAGAGTCGTGAAAAAACCAGCCTTACGGACATGAATCCAGTCTCCAATTTTCGTAATAAGGGGCTTCTCCCGCAAAGGATGCTGAAATTCTGAGAAGTGGGAGAAATCCGGATGAACATAACGATCCGTCAGAAATGCTGATTTTGTACTGCCAGGCATTCTATATTTATTTAGGACATGAATAACTTCTTCCCCAGATGCAATTCCGAGGCCGTGACCATGTCCATAATATAGCTCGTTCTCCAGCAGCACAACATTCTCCCCCTTCCACCAGGGAAGCAGCTCTTCAACGTCGGGATTTTCAAAATAAAGCACATCCCCCACCACCGCCTCCTCCTTATTGAATCGGTCGATGAGGTTCAATTTGCCATTGGAATGCCAATCAAATAATAAAAGACCCGCGAATAAACGGTCGAATTGACTAGGGTCTATGGAGTGTAACAGAGCATGATACATAACAACGATGACAGCCATCGAACACTCGAACCCGTAGGAACCGCCATTTTCAAAAATATCCCTTATCGCGTCTCGCGGCTTAACACCATGATTTAACTGAAACCTGCCCTCGTTCGTTAAATGCCAATAGGTCGGGTTGCACAGCGTTTTCTGGAATCCGGCAAAATAGACACCGGCTCTACTCAGCTCCTTCGCCGACTCCATAATCTGCGTTCGCATACGCAGCTCAAAAAGCAAATCATGTATGGAGTCATACCGATACTCATAAGGACTGGCCTGCTTCTTTTGGAAAATGGCTAGTTCCAGCTCAGACAGCGTGCCTTCCCCAAAGGTTATATAGTTGATACCTTCGATTACGATCATGGACTTCTCCTCATAATGAAGTAAGTGTGATTCACCTATTTTTATATGTGGAGATTCCGGGTTATGTGAATCATGTATAGTTTGCCCCTCCTTCGACTTGCCAAACTGAGCCTCAAAGTACACTTCCATCACGTTCCATGCAACTGAAACATCGCATAAATATCCAAAAATCCATGAACCAGAATAATGGGAATAATACGCCTCTTTTTAGCAAAATAAATAGAGAAAATAAAAAATAGTAATCCATTTAAGATCGCAGGTACTGCACCTTGGTACAAATGATACGACGTCTGGATCAGCGTACTTGCAAGTACAGCAATCTCTTCCTTTTTAAAAAAGTGAAGAAACTCGGTTATTCCATACGCCCTTACAATTAACTCTTCAAAGAAAGGATTCACAATAATGAAAAGAAAATAAAATAGCGTGATGTTGCTTTTTAAAAATCCAATGTTCTCGGGCTCAGACCTTACATATGGAACGAATAGAATTAATACAATTTCGAGTACATAAAAGCAGAGATATAGTAATAACGCGTGACCAATATCGGTAAATTTGAAGGTCCAGCCAAGTTCTTTAAAGCTTCTCCCCTGGCTTTTGAGTACCACTCTCAATAAGATTAATCCGAGAAGTTCCAAGACCAAGGTAAAAACGAAACTTAAATGATTATCTTCTCCGCCATAGGAAGGGTGAAATAGAAGATATGTTGAACTCATAATTGGCCATCCTACTGCAAAAAACAGTACAATAATTAAGCATATTAACCTTTTTCTTGCCTCAAAGTCTAGCATCTCAGTTCTCCTCGAGCTTCGTTAACGGAATAAACAATCGTGTAATAAAACTTCTTTGCTACCTAACAGATGTAGTAATTGAAATACTTTCCCCCCAACTTCATCCAGTCTAATGACTTCGTTAGAAAGAGGAAAACCCCTCTGTCTTTATCCAAATTTAATTCATTTAACTCTTTCCTGAGACAAGCCAGCAAAATCAGATAGTTATGTTATAATTAAGAAGGTTATCTATAAACAGAGAAGTGTGTTTACTATGCAATGGCAGGAAGTTCGCAATATTTATCCTGATCAGTACGTCCTTCTCGAAATTTTAAATTCCCATACAGAAGAGAACATTCAGTACGTCGATGAGGTTGCTTTGATTAAAGCTATTCCACATCCAGATGATGCAACAAGAGAACTTTTACAATGTAGACAAAATAATATTGTTTATCATACAGGTCAAGATCAGATCACTATAGAAATTAGAAGAAGTGCCTTCTACAGAGGACGATAAGATGCAAATTTACCTAATCGACCACGGTATTAAATTTGAAAATGGGGACAAGGTTGTACGAAGCTTTGGTATCGGCGGAGATGAATACTATTGCAAAAAAAATTATCATTTCTATTTGCTTCTTTATTTTGAGAGCTTGTTCAAATGAACAAACTACCGTGAATACAAAGGATGTCAATATTTCTGATCTAGATCAAAGCCTTCAAACTTGGGTACAAAACAATTTGAAGAAATTGGCATTTACTTAAAAAAATCAATGAGAATAATGACCAAACAGAGGAAATAAATTACTTAATTTATTCAAGAAAAAAACTTAGCTATGATTACAGAATAACTAAATCGAAATTAGAAAATGGGACTTTACGTATTTATTTAAATGATAAAATGGCATCAAACGATCAATACGTAAAAAAAGAATCATAAACAATAATAACCTTAAAAACCCAACCTAAGAAAATTGAAATCTACTTAAATGATAAAATAACTAATTATAAGATAGAGTAGCAACAGAAACCTCCTAAATCACACTATCAAAGTGGAAATTGGAGGTTTCATTTTGTTGAAACTGATATTAAAAACCAAGAAATTCGTTTACTTCACTATTTCGCCCTTTGTCGGAATTCGGACTCCCTGGGGCACATTAAAGGAAGATACACCGGAAGACTGCTGTACGCTAGGATTTCGTATCGTGATGCTAATCTTTAGGTTGGTACTTCCTAAGTAGTTTGTTCCGTTGCCCGTTGGTATATTGTCTGCAACTTCACCTTCATACACAAGCTTGCCATTATCGTACATCTTTCCGGTTCCGTTGGCGTTGCCATTCACGAAATCGCCGTCGTATGCAATCGAGCCATTCATATAAAACTTGCCTTTACCCTGATAAATACCATCCTGATGCTCTCCATCATAATAAAGCGTTCCATATTCATAGAACTTGCCTTTCCCTGACATAGCTCCAGATGTGAACTGGCCTACATACTTATCCCGCTCATCGTCGGAAATAAATGTACCCGTTCCGTTGTATTGACCGTTCTTGAAAGTTCCCGTATATCTTGTTTTTCCATTCGAATGATATTCAGTCCCCGTTCCCTCAGGAATGACCGAATCTGGAGTAACCTGCCCCGCGTATTGCAGATAACCTTCGGGCGCATAAATTTTGGCATCCCCCAATTTATTATTCTCCGGACGTGTCATTTCCGAATACACGCTGCCATCCTCATTGTAGCCTATGTCCTGAATGACTCCATTCACTCTTTTTCCTTCTGAGCGCAGTTTTCCATCTTCGAAAAATGTTTTGCCAACCAAAATTACTTTCCCATTCACGAATTCGCCTTCGTAACGCTTTTGTCCGTTCGGGTAGTACGCTGCTCCTTGTCCATGCGCCACACCATTTACTACCTCACCTATGTATTTGTATGTTTTATCGGACATTTTGACCGTTGTTTCCTTCACAACTGCGCCAGACTTATCCGCTTTGGCAGGCACTGACGATGCAGTCGCTGGCATGCTGGCAATTGCCGCTCCATTCTCTGCAGCCTTGGAGGCGATACCCGTCACCGGTTCATTGGCAAGGATAGTTGAAGCGTTCTGACCAGGAGGTGTGGAGGCAGATGGTCCAGAGCTTACGTAGACTGGCTGGGCCGTGATTTTCTCATACAGGTTGTAGGCCAATGTTCCACTAATAGCAAGAAGAGAACCTAACAACAAAATAGCGAGCACATTCTTCATGTTGTCACCTCAAAAATTATTTAGTTTTGGATATCATCCGCATGACGCAAATACATATATTTCCTACATAGACAACTGTTTTCTACGTTAACATACTAGAGTTAATATTGAAAGTATTGTCGGGGCGCTTTCCGTTCAGTAATAGAACAAAAAACCTCTCAACTTGAGAGGTTTTGAAGATCCTGTTAATCCATTAGCCCTTTAAGCTTATTGTCCAAAATCCCTTTCTCCAGCCTCAAATGGAGCAATTCCGTATCCAGGTCCTGACCTATGGTATGAACCGCAGTAACAATATCCTCTGCAGTAAGTATATGAATAGAATCTGCCTTCTCGGAGATGTACGCTAGTATATTCCCTCCCATTATCAGTACTAACCACTACTTCATGCTTGAAATCATCTGATTTTCCACGCCCGGCGAGCACTAATATGAGTCCTAATTTTAAAATTATATAATTACCACTATATTTAACTTTTGTGCAATTCACTTGATTCTGCATTTAAACTTTTTAACTTATTTTCAAGAATTCCCTTCTCTAGCTTTAAATGAAGTAGCTCTGTACCCAAGTCCTGCCCGATTGTATGCACTGCGGTGACAATGTCCTCTGCTGTGAGGATGTGAATAGAATCTGCGTTATGGGAGATATACTTTAGAATAATGTCGATGAATTCATGGCAGAGGCTGATTCTTTGGGTTAGGATGGATTCTTCCTTTAGGGCTTCTTCGTATTTGGTTTGGATTTCTTGCATGGCTGCCACCTCCGATAAACTTAGGGTTGCTTTAAGGACACCTTCTGTGTCTGAGTTAAAAACTAGTTCTCTTAACTGGATGAAAAATTACGGGATAACGGCATTCCAATGAATATTCAGACACAATTCGTGTCATTTGTATTTTAATATATCTTATTTCCCTCAAACCATCAAGCATAAGCGAAACTTATCGTGTCCATTATAGTAGCAAACGAATTTTGTTACTTATAATGGTTTTGAGGTGATTATACGTGTTCGGCAAACGACTAGCAGAACTTCGAAACAATAAAGGCATTAGTCAGTATGAGCTTGCAACACAGATGAACCTATCACGCGGACAAATCGCTAATTATGAACAAGGCACTCGCGAACCTGATTTTGCAACGCTTATTGCGTTGGCTGACTTTTTTGAGGTAAGTTTGGATACACTTCTCGGTAGAGAATTGAAAGCCAACGTAGAGCTAGAAAATATTGCGTTTCTGACTGGAAGCAAAGAGAACCTAACACCAGAAGAAGCTGATTATTTAAAAGATAGTCTCAATTTGATTCGTAAGTATGAATCGCAGTTAGCAAAAAAGAATAAGCAATAAAACCCACCATGCAAAGGTGGGTTTTATTGCTTATTCTCGCCGATTATTACAAAATGAACAGCGGAATTAAATTTACATGCACTGTATACGGAAACATATCCACTGGCGTCGTAGCCTTTGCGGGGCAGGTCCATTACGATTACGCATTAGTGTTTTTGATGTTTTCATGAAGAGATTAATTATATTAATGGATTAATTGGTCTCGACCTATTAAAAGCTATGACATAATTATGGATCTTAAAAAGATGGCAATGCACTCCGCCCAATCTAATTAATCGGCTATCGGCTATCAAAGAACCCAGCCCTCATAAAGACTAGGTTTTGTTGTATAAATACCTGCTAAATCTCCATATCCACTTCTAACTCTCCCTACACCCTACGCTAACAACTCAAACCAACCTATTCCGCAACTCAAAAACCCGTTCCGACAAAGCATCAAGCCTATCCTTAACAAGAATCACACCCGAATACCGCTCGGGTATTCCCTCATATCCATAGTTCACTCCAGCAAGCCCCCCCGCTATAGCCCCTATGGTATCCGAATCTCCACCCAAGTTAGCCGCTCGCTCAACAACATCCGAGAACGAATCGCTAGTCAGCAACAAATGGAGAACGTGACGAAACGTATGGACGACAAAACCACTTGGCTCACATTCAGGAGTTCCATTTAAAATATCCTCATATTCCGTGTTCATGATCTCACTTTGAATTGCCTCTGTGAGCTTTTCATCGTCCAGTAGTCTCCAAACGATTCGGTTATATATCTCGCATGCCTGATTGCAACGTTCATCGTAATGGGTCATTTTCGATTGTAAACGAGATACCCTTTCAATATCCGAAAGATTAGGGTAAATCAAACCAACAGGAAGACAGCGCATAAGTGAGCCATTACCTGCACTTTGTCCTAAATCTAAGTCAGCTAAAAACGCAGCCTCAAACCAGTTACCTTGATAGTTACTGAGAGATCTTCTAATGATATTTCCAATATCTTTAGGATCCGATCTGTACCACTCGAGGAACTTCTCGCCGATCGCCTGCTCGGGTTCGTGAGGGTCAATTAGAATTCCTTCCGCCACGCAAAGGGTCATCATGGTATCGTCTGTTACTTCTCCTGGCGTGAGATCCCAAGCTCCGCCACCGACGATATCGGTGAGATATCCGTACTTTTTCTGGATTTCCCGGGTGCTCATAAATTCCGTCGTCCCGCCTAATGCATCACCTACTGCTACTCCGTAGAGACCGCCTTTAATTTTACTATTCAGACTCATAGAATCTCCCCCTTGAATAGATTAACAACTCTCTTTTCGTCAGTCTTATCCAGGATCGCAAAAACAATATGATCAAATAGCATCCGATAGCCTTCATCCATCAACACACGCTTAAACATTTTGGCAACATCGCTAGGATTATTTCTAAAAACGCCGCATCCATATGCCCCCAGAATGATAGCTTTCTCCCCATGTTTTGCCGCTACGGAAAGAATATACCGGATTCTCTCCAGCATGACCGGTTCAATCATACTCACTTGCTGCGGTTCCCGCTCGCGGACAACTCCAGCATTAACAGCTGGCGCTGTGAGGATGGAAACTGAATACGGATTTTCTAAAAGTGTGCAATCATCGCTTCGGAAGACGGGAATTTTAGGGGAATAGATCATATAATCTGAATACAGACAAGTCTTAAGATTCCGGTTATAAGTATACATCTCATCCATTTGTGAAATGCAGGGATATAGCGCAGAGGAACGAGCCAAACTTTCTTCCTGCGCCTGGCTGCCTCCAAGGAACCCCCCACCTGGATTCTTCGCAGAGGCAAAATTTAGACACAGGGTGTTCTGCAACCCTTCCTGTACCACAAGTCTTCGGGCGGCAGCCAAAGTAGATTCGTCCGTCACTTCAATTTTTGTTTGAATTCCCTGATGATTATTTATCCGGGATACAGCCTCCTGTTTAATTACCGGCAGTCCGTTTGGCGAATATAGTTTTGAGTTACGTATAGCCGTCTCAACCTCTTGTTCTATTGTAATTATGTTCCCTTCTGTGTTAAGGTAGTAACCTTTTTCTAGAATAGCTAACGTTTCTTTCGCTACTTTTGATCTTATTTCTCTGTTACTGTTTTGTAGATTCATATCACTCACTCCATTTTTCGAACTTCCAATTAATTCAATTTTCTATTCCAATTTATATAGTCTAATGTCCACATCCGTGAAAATATCACTGATCATTCCTAAAACAACACTCCAATCCCCACCGCCGCGATCGCAGCCAATTTTATAAGGAAGTGCTATTGAATAATGGTTTGCCTTGGCGAACTCGTACAACTGGGATAGAGCATTCTTTAAAGCGTAATCGTTCGTATATTTCCTGCCATCCCTACCGAAAGTTTGCTGGCCGAATAAATTCGCCACGTATTTATTTGTTCCCTTACCAACTTCGACAATTTGGCACGATCCGAGCAAGTTTCCCTTATATTGGTTACAAAATGATATATACTCTCTAAACACCTCAGGATAGAGCTGCTTCACTTGCTTGGCTACACCCGAGCCCATTACGGCCTGACAATTGACTTGATGACCAATAATGGATTCGGATGCTTGAAATAAGTCCCCTATTACGACGTTAACCACCGTACTCACTTCACTTTCTTCTCTCATTTATTCATCGCAGAGAGCAGGTCTTCCCTTAAATTCGTAAGCACTTCGCCCAACCAGTTAGTCCCTCTCCATGTACTGTTCTGCGCAATTAAAGGTTATTCCATCTATTTGAAATGGAGCAGGATGCCATTTTGAAAATGGCGATTCTGTCCGGTAGAAAAAAGTGAATTTTTCCATAGTAAATCCGTCCTCACATGGTTAAGTGTTCTCCCAATTGGGGTTAAAGCGATAAAGCTTGGAGGGGCGATGCCCGGCATCTTTTGTAAATTCATTCGTCTCTGTAACCATAGGCGCTATCTTTCTTCGAAATGCTGCAGCAAGCAGCTCTTTTCCGAGAATGACCTCGTAGACTTGTTGAAGCTCTGACAGCGTGAATAATGGAGGCATGAGATGGAACGCGATGTCGGTGTATTCGATTTTATTGCGCAACCTCTCTACGGCGTATTCAATAATTTTGGCATGATCAAAAGCAAGCCCCTGCGACTCGACAATTTCACGGCTGACTCTCCTTGTCCGCCCAGTAATCATTGTCGTTATCTTCACCGTTGCGGCTAGAAGCTCCGCTTCATGGTTCAGCGTTATTTTTACGATTCGCTCAAACTCGTACCCATCTTCCAGAATCGTTTTTTTCTCTTGGAAAACTTGATGTTTGACTTCAAACCAACGCGCGTCCGCTGCATCGTCACCCGCCTTAACATCTAGTGACGTCCGGTCCACAAGCGCCATATAAGAGGAACTGATTACCCGCGTTCTTGGGTCACGCCCCACGTCGCCCCATGTAAATAACTGCTCCATATAGAGGTTCTCGATATTGGCTTCGCTTTTCAATTCTCTTTGCGCCGCCTCTTCAATGCTTTCACGTACAGATACGAATCCTCCTGGTAGTGCCCATTGACCCAAATAGGGGTGCTCGCCCCTCTTAATGAGCAATAATTGCAAGGACTTTTCGGGCAGTTTCCGGTAATTATCTTGATCTTTATCAAAAACAGTAAAAATAAGCATATCCACGGTAACCGAAGGACGTTCATATATACTGGCATCATATTTTTGCAAAAATTCCCGCTCCGTCAACCCGTTGCGGTCTCTCATGATTATTTCCGTCATCTTAGTCACCTGTTGTTTTCGTTTTGTTAATAACACTTTGTTAATATCTAATTGTTATTATATAGCTTTGAAGATTATTGTCAATACATGGAAAATAAAAAAGTCCGATTTCTCGGACTTAAGAGTAGAAATTCATATTCATATTCCCGTGACAAGGTAAAAATAAATTCACAATTCGCCGCCTCGCTATGCAACGATATTAATTAAACGAATCCAACAACGTCTTCAATTGCGGGTTGAGCTTCAGCGTATTCAATATAATCTGCAAAGCTTCAGCGCGTGTGGCATTATTTTTGGGATCAAATTTCCCATCCGCTTTACCACTAATGATTCCTGCCTGCGCTTCAGCTTTGATCTCATTTGTTGCATAAGCCCCCTCTAGATCATTGAAATTGCCTTTGGAAGTGTCCTTCGCCACGTTGTTAAGGTTTACTATGCGGGACAACATAACTACCATTTCCTCGCGAGTAATCGTTTTATCCGGCTTGAACGTACCGTCCTCGTAGCCGCTGATTACCCCTGCCTTTACAAATTTCTCGATTGCGCCTTTCGCCCAGTGGCTATCAACGTCCTTCAAGACAGTGCTGGTATTGTCACCGCCATTGATATCGAATACCCGGTTCAGAATCATTGCGAATTCAGCGCGTGTGATATCACCATTCGGCTTGAACGCACCATCGTCGTAACCTTCAATCACATGTAGTTTTACCAAAATATTAATCGTCTTTTCTGCCCAGTGTCCTGTAGTGTCCGAAAGATTAGCTGTAGTCGGGTCTTTTTTAGCTTCCTGAATACGTGTTTCTATGTTCTTAACAACATTATTGTCGCCTTGTACTACATTCGACCTAAACACATCTGTTGAAGGATTTGGTGTCGAATCCGGTGTCTGTGCAGGTTCCGTAGTCTGTACAGGTGCAGGCGGCGATTGAGTGTCTGTATGAGAATCAGAATGACTACCGCCGCTAGTAGATCTGTTAGAGATCGTAATAACTTTGCTTCCTACAATACCGGAACCATCCTGTGCAGTTGCCTGAACGGTAACCATACCCACTTGAGTTGCAACGAGCAAACCATCCTCATTGATTGTTGCCGCCCCCGTACTTGGAAGTACCGACCAGCTAACTGTTTTATCCGTTGCATTGTCAGGAGTTACACTTGTACTAAATTGTAGAGAGTCTCCGACGTACACGGTTTCGCTAGCGCTGGACACTGAGATATTAGCAACCCGTTGGGGTTCCCGTGTAACATTAACTGTATAGGTTTGCACCGTTCCATCCTGTGCAGTCACTGCAAAACTAATGATATTTAACCCCATTTGTAAACTTATCGGATTATTAACTGGTGCTCCATTTAAACTCAAAGCAACGGTCGCATGGCTTTCCGTAGTTGCGTACGTAGCTGTTGTAACAGAAACATCATAAGGCACGGTCGCGGTATACGCATAAACATTTCCAGTTATCGGTTGATCTAGCGTAATGCCGCTTAAGTTCAGCGAACTTAAGACTGCGTTATTTGAACCTGCACGTGTAACGGCCACTGAATAGCTTTTCGTAGTTCCATCTTGCGCAGTAACAACAACACTAATGATATTTGAGCCCACGGTCAGATTAACTGGATTGTTAGCCGAAGCTCCATTAAGCCGTAAATCCGCAGTTGCATGGCCATCAGTAGTATGGTAGGTCACTGTGGTGACTGATACATCATTAGGCACTGTCGCGTTGTAGTTCGTCGTACCCGATGCAAACACTGGACTAAGCAACCCGCTCGTCAGACTCAAGCCGCTCAAATTCGCATCGCCTGATTTAGGCTTTGCAATGGCTTCGTTAGAGTAGTCGCTGCTTCCTCCTGCGTAATTGGCTTTGACTGCATAGTAATAAGTGGTTCCATTCGTCAATCCCGTTACCGTATGAGACGCACCGCCAACCATAACCACTGGAATCGAATCGTAATTACCGCTAGCTGTTCCTTGATAAACGCTATACGTAACTGCTCCCTGAATCCCCGTCCAACTCAAGGTTGCTTGGCCGTCTCCTGCTGCTGCCGTTAAATTGGTCGGCGCAGGTGCGGAAGCCCTTGACACCGTCACCGTATACGTCTTCGTTGTGGTATCTTGTGCTGTCACAACTACCTTAATCACGTTGCTTCCCTCGTCCAGGGTAATCGCAGGAGAAGCCGTACCGCTCGTCAAAGTAAACGGTCCGTCCGTAAGATTGCCGCTGCTTGTGTAGACACTCGCCGTTACCGCAGTATGGCCGGCATCGAATACCGTCGGCGTTACCGTGACGCTGGTCACGTCGTACGTTACGTCTGCTTCATAACTCGTTATGTTCGGCGCAAATATCGGATTCAGCGTACCTCTCGATATTGCTAGGCCGCTCAAATTCGCATCGCTTGATCTAGGCTTTGCAATCGCTTCGTTGGAGTAGCCGCTGCTTCCTCCTGCGTAATTGGCCTTGACTGCATAGTAATAAGTATTGCCATTCGTCAATCCCGTTACCGTATGAGACACACCGCTAACCGTAGCCACTGGAATCGAATCGTAATTACCGCTGGCTATTCCTTGATAAAGACTATACGTAACTGCTCCCTGAACCCCGATCCAACTCAACGTTGCTTGGCCGTCTCCTGCTGCTGCCGTCAAGTTTGTTGGCGCAGGAGCTTGAATCGTATACGTGAACGTTGCCAGGTTGCTGTTCAAACTGCCTGCCTTTACCGCTATCGCTTTGACAGTTGCGGTTGCGCCAGGACCGCCGCTGATCGTCACGTTGGTCCCGCTCGCGCTGCCTGTCGTTGGCGTCGTGCCATCGGTCGTGTAATAAATCGTCGCTCCGCTTGTTGCGGATCCCAAAATCACTTTACTGTTGTTCGCTACTGTAGCCCCGCTTGCTGGATTGGCTGTCGGCGTGGCAACCTGCCCCCTTATATTTACGGATATGGTACGGGTTACCGTTCCGCCGACGCCATCGCTTACCTGTACCGTAAAGCTGTCGGTACCGGAGTATCCCGCTGTCGGTGTATACGTAATCGGGCTGCTTGGAGCGATATCGGCACCACCGCTGGGAGCTGTCACATTGGTGATGCTCAACGTACCATGGGAAGGTGGAGTACTGGCTGTCCATGTCTCGATCTGACCCAAATCCGTGTCGCTGACGTGCAATAAGCTTGTGATATCGGCAGCACCGGAATTTTGATCGACGGTCAGGGTCGTGATACTTCCTATAAAAATCGGAACGATGTTTTGACCAAGTGCTGTACCAGAGGTTTCTTGCGGTTTAAATAAAAATATTTTATTGGCCCCTCTATCCAACACATAAACATTCCCACTGCTATCTGAAGCTACATCATGCGGAATCATAAAACCAGTATCGGACAATGTTAGCGCATAGCTGCCGTCACTATTAAAAACTTGCACGCGTTTATTAGTCTGATCTGTAACATATAGTCGGTTGCTGCTATCGGTGTACAAACCCCAAGGACCATTAAAGTGGCTATTGTCTGTATCTGGAGCGTTCAGAGATCCAATCGTTTTTACTTTTGAGTACGTACCCGAACCTGAGTTATATTGGTATTTGAACACAACTTGAGAATTATATTGTGAGACGTACAGATTTCCTGAATCATCCACGGCCAGCCCCATTGGCCTTCCACTAACCCCGGAAGAATCAACGACGATCATATTCGTCCCATCGAGGTCGAATCGGTATACGATATTAATATTTTGATCAGACACGAATAGATGCCCATTGCCATCCAGTGTCATGGCTTCAGGGATTGGTGTTTTGCTAGCATTTGGCGGCAGCGTGATGGTTCGCAACCAGTTACCTTGGGCGTCAAACACTTGCACACGATTATTGGTAGTATCTAGGACATAGATATCCCCTGTCGTCCTCTCGACTTCAACTGCCCTCGGCGAGTTAAAGTGGCTGTTGTCTGAACCGAGTACTCCTTTAACACCAAGCGTCTTATATAGACTTTCGTCACTATTATAAATTTGAACGCGATGATTCCCCAGATCCGCGACGTATATTTTACCGCTTGCGTCAACCGCCAGGCCACGAGCAGCATTTATATCCCATCCCGTTTTTACAGCAGCAGATACAAAAGAACAATTAACAAATAACATGGCAACCATGATAAGAAACGCAGACACTTTCTTCATTGATATCCCCAATCCTTTGCACAAGGCCCAGTTATTAATTCTGTCGCATTGTGTATTTTTTTGTCATGCCCATTAACCATAGCACACCGTTCTGAGCAAATTCTGAGCAAAAAGACGGCTTACGCCTTCGACTCAATCATCGTTGGCATCGCCGGGGGATCTTAATGGGGTCAATCTCGATGTATCCAATCATTATCAATAACTTTTCTAGCAAATCCAGCGCTGGTCGCTATTCGACTTTTCCTTTTTGTCAGATGTAATGTGCCCGGAGCCTTAGAAGAAAAAGCAGCCATCACAGAGGATACTCTGCAACAACTGCTTTCTCAGTTCGGAGTTCATCTAGCAAACCGCGATCTTCCTGAATAATACTCGACATCTTCTTCCATAGACATGTGCCCTATAATCCTGTAATCTATTGTGACACTATAGGAATGTGGAGGTGCTTAATCTTTGGCGAAAGATATCCGTTCAAGAATTGAAATTGATCAAATTAACTGTGAGAAAGAACTCACTCTCGCGTTAATCGGAGGCAAATGGAAACTTATTATCCTCTGGCATCTGGGCATCGACGGTACTAAGAGATTTAGTGAGCTTCAGAGGCTCATTCCCCATATCACGCAAAAGATTTTAACCAACCAGCTCCGCGAGCTGGAAGAAGACCAGCTTGTCGAGCGAACCGTGTATCCGGTTGTTCCCCCAAAGGTTGAATATAAGCTGACTCCATATGGAGAAAGCCTCGTCCCGATTCTTAAGCTGATGTACAACTGGGGGAAAAATTATGGCGAAGAAGTGCTCGGCAGAACCTCTAATTCTGAGCTAATACCACTTCAAGCTACTGAAAAATAAACGAGTATATATCTATTACAAACCGGTAGACTCCGCATGGAGTCTGCTTTTTTGCGCTCTACAGTATCCTACAGGATACAGACTTACTTGAAAGTGCGTACTTCCATAAATTTCGGTATCGTCCTACTATGAACTCAGCCCTAAAATAATAATTCATCTAAAGGAGACATTTCATTATATGGAACTTCAACTGGCACTCGACTTGGTCAACATCCCTGAGGCAAAACAACTTATAAAAGAGGTAGCGCCTTATATCGATATCGTGGAAATTGGAACTCCTGTTGTGATCAACGAAGGGCTTCGCGCCGTTAAAGAAATCAAAGCAGAATTCCCATCGCTTAAAGTACTCGCCGATCTCAAAATCATGGACGCCGGCGGTTATGAGGTGATGAAAGCTTCCGAAGCAGGAGCTGATATCATTACCGTGCTTGGTGTATCCGATGATTCCACGATTAGAGGCGCTGTGGAAGAAGCTCGGAAACAAAACAAAAAAATTATGGTTGATATGATTAATGTGAAAGATATTGCCGTCCGTGCAGTAGAAATCGACAACCTTGGCGTTGACTATATCTGTGTACATTCCGGCTACGACCATCAAGCAGAGGGTAAAAACTCTTTTCAGGACTTGGCTACAATTAAGCGTGTCGTAAAACAGGCAAAAACAGCAATCGCTGGCGGCATTAAACTTCAGACACTGCCTGAAGTCATCCACGCACAGCCTGATCTGGTTATCGTGGGCGGCGGTATTACCGGCGTTGAAGATAAACCAGCAGTTGCAGCTCAAATGCAGCAACTGATCAGACAGAGATAATGGAAATGAGTACGCTGCAAACTGTATCCTCTATTCTTCAAGAACTGGAGCGCACGCTTCAAGGTATTCAACCAAATGAGATTGATGAGCTTGCTCATCAGATTTTAACAGCTGAAACGATCTTTGTAGCAGGAGCAGGACGCTCTGGGCTGATGATGCGCGCATTCGCGATGAGACTTATGCATATGGGACTCCGTGTTTATGTGGTAGGAGAGACCATAACACCAGGTATTACCCAAGGTGATCTGCTTCTGGTTGGGTCAGGGTCTGGCGAGACCAAAAGCTTGACGGCAATGGCATCCAAAGCCAAAAGCACAGGCGCCTCGGTTGCTGCCATTACAATTGTATCAGAATCAACCTTAGGTATATTATCTTCTACGGTCGTACGCATTCCCGCTTCTACCAAAGAAAGCACATCGGGCAGTTCCAGGCAGCCTATGGGAAGCTTATTCGAACAAGCCCTCCTGCTGCTGCTGGATACGGTCGTACTAAGCCTTATGGAGATAAAGGAACTTCAAGGTGCGACTATGTTTAAGAATCACGCCAATCTGGAATAAAAGCAACAAGAAAACTCGGTACCCTTCCATCGGTATTTTACCGTTTGGAGAGGAGGCCGAGTTTTTGTGCTTAAATCTAAACTTGTTATGATCTGATATGTCGTTGATCTCATTAAAATATTGAATTTCAAATCCCATTTGTTTAAACCCATCAAAAGCCGCGTAAAATTATGATTGGCAATTTCGTTATCAAAACCTCTTTTAATATATACCTTCATAGATTTCACCTACTCATCCGTTATAAAATAACGCTACCATTTCACCAATAATATAAACAGTGTTACCAAGCTTAAAGTTTTAACTACTACTCGTCACCAAATACATGTTCCCATATCAAAAACAGCCAGAGGAGGGTTGGAATTCCTTCGCTGGCTATTAGACTATTTATATGAATTTAGTACCCTAAGTTACTTAACCGCACCTATGTACTTTTTCAAACTTTCCTCAACACAATCGGCAATTAATTGTACGAATGGTTCTAAATTTTTCCACATACTTGCTAATTCTAAAGTTTCGTAATATTTCAAACGAGCATCATTTGCAGCTTTAACAATAGCTGGTGGAAATCCGTATTTCATTAAAATTAAATTCATTAAAAGCCGTGCTGTACGGCCATTACCATCAGAAAATGGATGGATGTATACAAAACGAAAGTGTAATTCCGCTGCTAGTTCAACTGGGTGCAATTTATCTTTGTGTTCATCATACCATTGAATTAAATGTTCCATTTTCTCCGCAAGCACTGAGAAGTTTGGTGGGATATGCTCAGGGCCTGATATCAAAACGTTGATCATCCGATATCGCCCTGCATTCTCATCGTCAATATTTTTAAGTACTAGATGATGAATTGATTTTATGACATACTCAGTCAATTCCATGTTTCTATTTACTACATCTTGTACGTAATTAATTGCTTCTGAATGGTTAACGACTTCAAAATGCTCACGCAGCTTTTTACCACCTATTGTTAAACCTTCTTCTAAAACCAATTTGGTTTCTAAAAGTGTTAACGTGTTACCTTCGATGGCATTCGAGTTGTACGTCCATTCGACCCTATAAACTTGTTCCAAATTTCTTACAGCAGCCGCTGGTAGAGGACGCAATTTATCTAATTCATTTTTTAATATATCTATTTTACCAAAGTTCAAGTTGGTCCCCTCCCTACGCTTATTACCATTATATCACAGTTAACATGAATTAGACGTTTGACTGATTACTCTCTTTTATTAATCTACTTCGACATACAATCAAGCAATCTTATTGTGTACTTTATCAGATTATAATCGTGTTCCATCTCCAACATACTTTTCCAAATAGACGAACTTTCCTTGTATCCATCGGTGTTATGATAAAGCATCTTCAGAAACTGTCTAATATCATCTGCTATTTCCTTTTCTCTATTAGTCAATATTATAGATTCTAAGAACTTCTTTGTCTTAATAAGTATTTGTTCATCGTTCTCTCCATTATATTCCACACCAATCATCCGTATTAGAGTCAAACTCACTCCATTCTCCTTCAGCCCAATTCTCTGCTTCAATCCATAAGGTATAAGAGTCCACTTCCATAATTGAAACCATACCCTCTCTTTATAAAATCGTGCATTTAACTATTATCTAGTTGAATTGCAATAAATTCTTTCGCAACCACATACGAATCACCAAAAATTAAGACCTTGTAATCTGTTTGCTTACCTTTCCATTGCTTATCACTTTTGGTTGGAAGTAACGTGCCTTTTAAACCGTTATCCTCCAGCACGTTAAAATATTCCTTAATAAGATTTACTGGGGCTTTCGCGAACAAACCTAAATCAAATCCTAATAACCATTCTATTTTTCCATTCATATATGTTCCAAAAGGTATTAGGTTATTTGTAATATCTCTATGGGCAATGTAAAGTTCCCCAATTATCTTCTTACTGTCTTTTACGTGTCCTTTGAAATAAAGTTCAAAATAGTCTTTATTGTAGTCCCATAAATATACATGCTCATCTAAAACCTTAAAATCAGAAAAGTAAAACAGTTCAAGTTTGTGTTCACCAAAATCATTGCATTGAATTTCCCACTTTTGAAGTACGTTCTCATCATCCTGATATGTAAGTTCAAGAGTGAGTATTATACTATTTCCATTAACTACAAAGCTTACTAAGCTTAAATAAACATCATCTTCAATTACTTCATTATCTATGGCATCTATCATGTTTTGAAGCATATTAAAGCCCCCTTTGCTCCAATAAAATAATTCTTTTCTTAACGACTTGCAACTACTGCCTTATTATATCACCAATTTACAAATTCAGGATATTAGTCTATCGAGATTGAATATTACTGTTAACGCAAAAAAGCCCTCTAACAAGGGCTTTTTAACATCTGGAGACATTATCGTTTTAGATAAAAGAAATACCTTGCTCGATGACACCAATATTTAATATGTTAGAACAACCCACATTGATTTCTCACTCGTTGTTCCCTTTCCTAACCAACAAAGCCACCGACTCCACATGTGTAGAGTAATCAGTAAGAACAAGAGCTATTACTTGCTTCCAAACTCATCGAGCAATGCACGCACTTCACTCGTTGAATTCGTATTCATTAAGTTATTTCTTAATTCGCTAGCTCCTCGGAATCCACGGACATAGATCTTAAAGAAGCGAGTCATAGGCTTAAACAGACGCGGCTCCCGTGCTGAATAGTGATCATGGAGATCCAGATGCAACCGTAGAAGGTTAAGCAATTCCCCACTGCTATGCTCCCTCGGCTCCTTTTCAAAGGCGAAAGGATTATTGAATATACCACGCCCGATCATAATTCCATCTACACCATACTGTTGTGCGAGCTGTAACCCGACTTGGCGGTCAGGTATATCTCCGTTAATGGTCAACAGCGTATCCGGTGCCACCTCATCGCGAAGCTTCTTAATCTCCGGGATTAGCTCCCAATGAGCGTCTACTTTACTCATTTCCTCTCTTGTGCGCAGATGAATGGATAGATTAACGATATCTTGTTTCAAGATATGGGTTAGCCAATCGCGCCATTCGTCTATAGCACTGAAACCCAGCCTTGTTTTTACGCTTACGGGCATTCCTCCGACTTTGGCTGCTTGAATGATCTCCCCTGCAACTTCAGGACGACAGATCAAGCCGCTTCCTTTCCCATTCTCCGCAACGTTGGCTACAGGACAGCCCATATTGATATCGATACCTCTAAACCCTTGTTTCGCCATGCCGATACTCATCTGACGGAAGTATTCCGGCTTATCTCCCCATATGTGCGCGACGATAGGCTGTTCATCCTCTGTGAAAGTCAAACGCCCGCGAACGCTGTGATTCCCCTCCGGGTGACAATAGCTCTCCGTGTTCGCAAACTCCGTAAAGAAAACATCGGGTCTTGCCGCTTCGCTCACGACATGACGAAACACAACATCCGTCACATCTTCCATGGGAGCCAATACAAAAAAAGGTCGCGGCAATTCGCGCCAAAAATTATTGATCATATCATAAACCTCTCTATGGAAATCAGGACTGTTCAATATCCCAATTCATCTTATTTATTAGCTATCCGTTCCATTGTCAACCTTGGACAACGTAAATTAAAATTAGCTGCCTTCGCCTGCTTAAGTGGGAAGATAGCGATCTAGGAAGAACGCGCAGCCAGGTCCATAAACTATTTTAGAACATTTGATATAGATAGTTCCACTGTGCAGGCGCGAATTCTTTTTAACTCGTCTAAGAAGCTCGAATTTTGCAAGGACGCCTGCTTAAGTAAAGAACCTCCAACCCTTTGTGAAAGAGATGGAGGTTCATGCATTATTTATTTAATGGATTGTTGGGTACTATCGATAGGTGGATTCGAGTTATCCAACATCAGCCAAATTTACCAACGGCCGCACATACTGACGACTGTCATAAAGCGGAATTCTGACTTCAAAGGCGCTTCCGATCCCCAGCTCGCTTCGCACGCGAATGCTTCCATTGTGAAGCTCTACAAGCTCTCGCACAATGGCGAGCCCCAAGCCGGATGAGCCTTTATGCTTCACTGGTCTGCCTCTCTCCACTTTGAAGAAGCGCTCCCAGATGAGCCCTTGATCCTCCGGTGATATACCGATTCCCGTATCGGTTACCGTGATGAGGACACACCCTTCCGACGGAACCGCCATCGCCTTCAATTCTATCGTTCCGTTCTCGGTGAACTTAACTGCATTTTTGATCAAATTATTAAAAATTTGTTCCAGTCGATCCGGATCGGCGTGAGCCTGTGGCGAATTTTCATCTTCAAGGCAGTGAATAACCGTCCCGCGGAGTTCTGCTTCCGGTTGGAATTTAAAGGACAGCTTGGACAGCATCGCCTGAACATCGACCGCCAACCACACAAGATCGATTTCCTTATTTTCCAGCTTCATTAAATCGGTAATATCATCAACCAGCCGGTTCATATGAAGCGTTTCGTTAACCATGATCTCGTAATATTTTTCCCGCGCTCCTTCTTCGATCAAACCATCCTGAAGCGCCTCCAAAAAACCCTGCATCGCCGTAAGCGGCGTTCGCAGCTCATGGGAAACATTAGCCAAAAAGTCATGCCGCAGCTGATTCAGCTGTCTCTTTTCCAGATCAACGCGCGCAAGTTGCTCCACCATGTGATTAATGGTTGTCGCCAGCTCACCAATCTCGTCTTTGGAATCTATTTGAATTCTCTCACTGTAATCACCGACGGCAATCTTGGCTGCCGCCTTGTCGATCTGTTGGATGGGTCGGGTAATGGACCAGGATAAATAGGAGGATACACCAAATGAAAAGAATATACCGAGCAAGGTAACCCAAAGGATGGTTTCTCTAAGCTGCGCGATGGTCTCATTCATCCCTTTAAGAGGCGAATGCAGTACAATACCACCGTATACGTCGTTGTCTTTTCCCCATGGGACGGCAATCGAAAGCATGCCTTCCTTAGAACCTTCGGATAAATTCCATATGGCGGGTTCACCATTCAGGACTTGTTTTACAACTTCAGCGCTGACGGTCTTACCTACGTTCACCTCATCCTTTGAAGATGTAGTAACGATGTTTCCGTTCAAGTCAAATATCCAAATACGCGAATCAAAGGCTTGATCGAAAAAACGCAGCTGCTCCTTAAATCTATCATTCGGTTCCGTCTGATTCTGAATGGCGAGATTAACCTGCTTGGCTTGCCGGATCATCTCATTACTTTTGGAGTTGACGATATAATCCTTGGCAAACAACGAAATAACGAGCCCTACCGCACATAGCCCAAGAAGCACCGTAACGATGGAGCTGGTCAACATTTTGCGGAGAATGCTTTTATTTGGATTTAGGTACATGCTGCTACCTCAAATTTATAGCCCACTCCCCAGATCGTATGAATACAAACATGATGGCACGCACTTAGCTTTTCACGAAGCTTTTTAATATGAACGTCCACCGTTCTCATATCGCCCAAAAAATTATATCCCCACACCTGCTCCAGCAGCTGTTCTCTTGTAAACACGCTGCCCGGAGATTTCGCAAAAAATGCGAGCAGTTCAAACTCCTTGGGGCGCATATCAATTTTCATACTCCCCGAGAGCACCTCTCGGCGGTTCACATGTATGACTAAATTATCAAACTCATATTGGACGGGTGCATCCACCTCAATAATCGACTGTCCCTTCTGCATTCTACGAAAAATCGCTTTAATGCGCGCCACCAGCTCCCTCGGACTGAAGGGCTTGGTCATATAATCGTCGGCGCCCAACTCAAGACCCAGCACCCGATCAAACTCATCGTTCTTCGCCGTCAACATAATGACCGGCACATCATAACGCTTGGTAATCTCCCGGCACGTTTCATAACCGTCGAGTCCGGGCATCATCACATCTAGTATCACGATATCAGGCTTAACTTCCGCTAACATGGTCAGGGCCGAGACACCATCTGGGGCCTCGATTAATTCGATGAGCTGCTGACGGAAGTAGAGCCGGATGATTTCTCTCACATTCGGATCATCATCCACAATCAACACTTTCCAAGTCACAAGCGGTTCACACCTTTCTATGATCCTCTCATAGACTTCTGAAATTATTTACATTTTAAGGGGGTATTCGAAGTTGTATGATTTATATTGCATAATAGAAACCACATAACAACCTTCAAGAAATGTGTCAAAAAGCCGCTTTGGAAGCGCGTTGAATGCCGTCAGCCCCCGCGTCATACAAGGCATTTTCCGCTTATCGCTCAAAAAAGAGGCTGTCCCAAAAGTAACTACTAAATAATTACCGTGACAGACTCAAGCATTGGAAAAAGTGAAAATTTGGA
>NZ_JBYTCO010000021.1:0-61198 GCF_058790355.1 Paenibacillus sp. FW101-FHT12H11
GTATGGCGGAATTGGCAGACGCACTAGACTTAGGATCTAGCGGGCGACCGTGGGGGTTCAAGTCCCTCTACGCGCATACCTAGCAAAAAGGATTAAGTTATCATTAACTTAATCCTTTTTGCTTTTTGTGCGTTCTTTGTGTAGATAAGTGAACAAAATTGCTAGTATTCGCCTCGCGATTGGAAGTAATGAAGCGTCTTTCTCATTTACAATAAGGTCATATCCACAAAGGAGGTTAAGGCATATGACACAAGTCACAAGGTTTGTATTGACGCAGGAGATGGTCGAGCAGTTTTATCGAGAAGGGTTCTTTTATGCTCGAGGCTTTCTTACAAAAGAAATGGTTGATGCGATCAATGAAGAGAATGCTGCCTTTGCTAACGAAAAAGGGACAGGCGAATGGAAAAGTAAAGCCATCATCGATATTGCCGCGGAGCAGGAACTATATCCTGAGACCACGAGGTTTTTGACGAGTCCGGATATTGTAAGCTTTTTAGAGCAAATTCTAGGGGATCAAGTCAAACTGTGGATGGGGATGTACGCGGTCGTAGCTCCCCATGGCAATGGATTGGAGTGGCATCAAGATAATCAGTACACACATATTCTCGGTCATATGCTCAATGGTTTTATTGCACTTGATGATATCAGTCAAGAGAACGCAGGCTTGTGGCTGGCCCCGGGATCACATTTACTTGGGCGGCAGCCCAATATCAATACAGAGCCTGGTCATAAGCGCGCTGCAGAGCCAGAGAATGGTGTGCCTTGTCCACCATTAGCCCCAGGCGATGCTGTGTTCTTCCATCGTGAGACGCTGCACCACAGCAAGAAGAATCACACGGATAAGCCTAGACGCGCCTATGCCTTCCAAGTCGCAGCGGCTAGCTGCCGGTACGCCCAGTCGGGCAAACGGCTTGAGGACCGTGTCCTTTTATCCGGATACGTCAAAGGATAAAGTCATCTTTTAATCAACCTTAACTCTAATACTGGATGATGTTGCTGCCTGTCTGCGGTATACGCTTGGTGTCATCCCCCGATGTTCCTTGAACACTTTGTTGAAGTAGCTAGGGGTGCTGAAGCCGCAGGCGAGGGCAATATCTGTAATGGATTCATGCGTATGCATCAGTATATGAGCTGCATACTGAAGCCGAAGTCGAATGACAAATTCATTAGGAGAAGAGCCTGTCAATTCTCTGAATTTAGTATAGAACCAGGTCTTCTTTAGATCTGATCTTTGAATAAGCAAATCTACGTCCACTTCCTCAGACCAGTGGGTGATGAGATGCTCTATGGCTGCTATGACGCCGGATAGGGAGGGAGCCGCAAACGATTGCTCTAATGAATGGTAGTACCTTTGAATTTGGACAAGGATTTGAATGAACAACGTCATCTGCTGGAGCTCCCACCCTGGCTGATCTTGCTTCTGCTCCTGCAGGGCCTCCTTAGCAAGCCGTATGATCGACTGTGCGTAAGGCGATGCTGCGGGGATTACCTGGGACGTGTTCATCGTATAAAAAGGGACTAACAAGCTGTATCCGCCCGGAATGAAGGCAACGTAATCAGGTGAGAAGAGAAGCATGACCCAACGGCTAGGTTTCCCTTCCTCCCGGGTCAAGTTCCAGTGCGGTTCGAACGGGCGCAGCAAAAGGATATCGCCAGGATCGGCATAATACCACTCGTCGCCAATGGGATATTTCATTGTACTATCAAGTGCTATACTGACCTCCAAAGCGGCATGCATATGAAATTCATGCTCCGTGTATACCGCCAGCTTTTCTTCGAAGATGATACCTTGTGCAACTTTGACGTTCTGATCAAAGAAAGATGCTTCCACATATTCCCTCCTCTTCACATAAAAAACCACAGGTAAAAACTGGTGATAAATAATTAAACAAATTATTTGCTTTTTGTAAAGAATCCTGTTATATTACTACTTGTCGCTTTTAAAGAAGCGGCATGAAACACCTACTTGCGGAAGTGGCTCAGCGGTAGAGCATCGCCTTGCCAAGGCGAGGGTCGCGGGTTCGATCCCCGTCTTCCGCTCCATATATTAAGCGCCCTTAGCTCAGCTGGATAGAGTATTTGACTACGAATCAAAAGGTCGGGAGTTCGAATCTCTCAGGGCGCGCCATTTTTACATTTAACATACATAGCAGTATCGGGACGTAGCTCAGCTTGGTAGAGCACCTGCTTTGGGAGCAGGGGGTCGCATGTTCAAATCGTGTCGTCCCGATCAAACAAAAGAAGTATAATCGATCAGTTGATAGACTGGGAGATTATACTTCTTTTTATGTTTTCTGTGTTATCGTTGCGTGGAAGCAGCCATATCATTGGCTAGGGCAACAAGCTTACTTAGCGTTTTCCAATTGCGCACGGTAGCAGGAACATCAAGCTTCGGCAGGTTATTGGCGAGCTTGGATTTTAGAATGCTGTGTCGGTACAGCAGATAGATTTCTCTTCCTTTTGCTCGCAGCTGGTCATCCTCGGTTTGGAACACCTCAAGACGTGTTAAGCTTTCTTTGGACGGCTCCTTAGGCAGGAAGGCTACGTAAAGGCTTTCGGCATCGGACATAGATTCCGCTTCGGAGATTTCGTCGGCTGTGTACGGGCAATTGGCGGCTATGACATTCAGTTCCTCCGCAGTTCTCAAAATCACGGCTAAAGAGATATGAAAGACGCGGTTAATCTCACTCTCGATCAACTGGCGCAGCGATTCTTCATCCGCATCCGATTCGAACAATACATTGCCGCTCTGAATATAGGTCTGAACACGAAGCAGCCCGATTTGCTCTAATGTTTTTCGAAGCTCAGCCATTTTGATGATATTTTTTCCACCCACATTAATGCCACGCAATAACGCGATATAGATCGCCATCCCATTCACTTCTCTCTTTTAATATACATGAAATATACATCAAAATATCCATCAGCGCCATTCCCTTAATATCCATACTTTACCATGGAAAAAGTGTTGTTACATACTACATCATAGAGGGTAGTGACATCATGTGTCGAAAGTCCCATCCAGTTTGCGAAATGACGCCCTATTTGCTTTGACACAAATCGACGAATCTCTCTCTCGTAACACCCATAACGTGTGAAATTATAACTTTTCTAGTAAAAAAATATTAAAATTATGGAAAAAATTATTTATAATAGAGGAGATTCTCCTTAACAAGAAGAACTAGTACTAATTAAAATGTCGGGGCAGTCTACTTGAGAAGAATAAGAGGTAACATCTATGCAGAATTCATTGTTTTTCAAGAATGTGATAAATTCTGATTCCATCTTCGAATCGATCGGCCAATTGAATGATATCGCCAAAAAATCAATAGGCTGTGAACATATCTCTCTTTTTCTAATGGATGAGAAACATCAGATTACCCCAGCTTCTTATTCCGTAAATATTAGTACAGCAGTCATGGAGCAGCTAAAGTACATAGTCCTTCACACACAATTTTTTTCCCAAATGCCAGAAGGTTCCCGTTTGTCGGTGTATGAGGCAGATGGAATGCTTCGCGATCACCTTCTAAAATCCAGATACGAATGTATTTATGGATTCCACATAAAGCACGGCCCTTCGTACGGTGCCCTACTATTCTCATTTCCTTCGGATATTCAGTTGAAAGACGATCAATTGCAGTTATGCAATCTCATCAAATTACATATGGAGCAGTTGATTAAAAAAATTCAATTCCGCAAGCAGGTGCTTAAGCAGCAGGCTTACGAAAGTCTTTTTAATACATTAAGGGTGAAAGACAGTTTTACAGTTGATCATTGCTATAATGTTGCTTTCTATTCTACGCTGCTTGGCGCGAAGGCCGGCGTCAGCGAAACCGAGTTGGAAACTTTGAAACTGGGCGCTTTGCTTCACGATGTAGGGAAATTAGCTATTCCCGATCATATTCTCATGAAGCCCGGCCGTTTAACGGACGAAGAGTTTAATGTCATACGCCAACATCCTGTGATTGGGTTTGAATTGCTGAAGGAACTGCAGGATGTGGAACATCTATTGCCGATGGTCAGGTGGCATCACGAGCGGATGGATGGACGGGGGTACCCGGATCAATTGAGCGGATCGGACATCCCTTATCTCGTACGGATTGTAAGTATCGCCGATGCGTTCGACGCGATGACATCCACGAGAGTTTACCGGAACTCGCTTCACGTTCATGAGGTAAGAGAGCAGCTGCTTACTCATGCGGGCAAACAATTTGACGAGAAATTGGTACGGATCTTCTTAAGCATCATCGATGAGCAAATGCAAATGAATGGTTAGTGGACTCAAAACTATTATCGTAATGAAAGATGGGATAAATGAATGAGCGGTCGTATTCTTATCATCGATGATGAACCTCATAACTTAAATATACTGCGTATATTTTTGAATTCGTTACATTATGAAATTTTTACCGTTGAAGATGGTACAGAAGCGCAGGCGATGGTCAAAGAAGTGATGCCTGATCTGATTTTGCTCGATGTGATGATGCCGGAAATTACAGGGTTTGAAATATGTAAAAGCTTGATTTCAGAGCCTGATTTTGACACACCCATTATTTTCTTATCGGCCAATGCGCAGAAAGAAGACATTTTACAGGGATTGCGCCTAGGAGCGGTTGATTATTTAACAAAGCCTTTTGATCTGGATGTGCTGGAACGGAAAGTTGAGATCGCCCTTCATCAAAAAGCCAAGATTAAGAACTTGAAGAAAGACAATAAACAACTGGCCAAATTGGTCTACGTAGACGCATTAACAGGTCTATATAATCGAGCTTATTTAGATATTACGATCCGGATGATCAGTGAGGGAACTAAGAAATTCCAGGCTGCTATGATGGTGGATATGGACTATTTCAAAGATATTAACGATAATTTCGGCCATTTGGTTGGCGATCAAGTATTGCGGGAAGTTGCTGCAATCATACAGTCTAAGGTTTCAAGCGATCACGATTTAGCGTTTCGTTATGGCGGGGATGAATATTTGGTTCTGCTCCATAATGAAGCGAATTGTGTTGAAATAGCCAATAGCATTATTAAGGATGTAGATAGTTTAAAGGTTAGCTTGGCACCTAATAAGATGCAAGAGTTTTCCGTAAGTATTGGATTAACCAATAATTTCGATCCGACCTGTTTTGAGCAAATTATTACACAAGCGGATGCCGCACTACTCGGAGCCAAAAACAGTGGAAGACATCAAATAAAGATTCGTTAGACAAAGGAGAATGAGGAAAGCATGGTCATGGAGCTTATGAGTTTTCAGAAATTGTTTCAAATGACAAAAGTTATCAATTCACAGTTTGAGCTGTCGGAAATTTTGCAGGTTTTCGTAGATGCGATCGCCGGCGAGATTACGCAAGCAGATCTGGTTGGTTTTTTCCTAAAGCAGCCCGACGGTACGTTCAAAGGATATAAAGGCAATAAATTACCTGTTGATATCACGGAATTGTTAATTGATCCGAAAGAGGATGAATTTGTAAGAGATATTTTACGAAATCAATCCAGCGACTATATTTCTGACACGAGTATAGATCTGCGTTTGGATCAGTCCAAAAGACAGTTGCTGAAAATTAAATCCATCCTCGGTATTCCGGTCATCGTCGATAATGAGGTGTTTGGTCTAGTCTTCGTTCATGATTTCGGTAAACCGATGAATATTACGCCAGAGCAGATGGAAGTCACGGAAGCCTTTGTTAATATGGCCAGTGTAGCCATTCGCAATATCCGGATGTTTGAGCAGCGTCAACTGCTTATGGAAAAGCAGCAGCTTCTTCTTGATGCGACGAAAGCATTGTCCGAATCGTTATCCGTTAAAGATGTTCTGAACACGTTTTTCTACTATATGCGCAAAGCAAGCGGATCGAAAGATATCGGAATTCATTTATACAATGAAAAAGAACATACGATTGAGCCTTATCAGTTGTCCTCAGAGAATGTGACGATGGATGAATGGAAGGTGAAACATCGCGAGGTCAAATTAACGATCGAAAACGATCGGCTGTTGTATGAAGTCATCACGGAGAAAAAAGCGGCAGCCATCGAGGATGTTTACGCAGATCCGCGGCCTAATCATAAAGCGTTCGTTTCTTTTGACATCAAAAGTATCATGGTATTCCCGTTGGTAGCCAAAGGCTCGGTATACGGCGTCGTGGCAATCCCGTCGATCGGGAAGCAGCGCAAGTATGAAGCCAGCATTCTGGAGTTCTGCCAATCCATCTCGGATGCGACGGCAACGGCATTATCCAATGCGCAGCATACCGAAACACTGGACCATTCTGTGCACGAGCGCTCCATAGAGCTGCAGCAGGCTAACTTCAAGTTAGAGGGTCTTGTGCGGGAATTGGAGCACTTGAACGAGCTCAAAAGCGATTTCATAGCGACACTCTCGCATGAGCTGCGTACGCCGATTACAGCGGTTAAAGGGTCCGTTGATATTCTTGGAAAAGGCATTCTTGGCGATCTCAACGATTCGCAGAAGGATTTGCTGGATATTGCGGCTAAGTCCATCGACCGATTGCTGGATCAAGTGAATGAACTGCTCGATTTTGCCAAAATGGAAAACGGGAAATTTGAGCTCCTTTACACCGAAGCGGATTTCAATGAAATTGTTAAGGAATCGGTCCATATCGTGCAGTCGCTTATTAATAAAAAGAAATTGATCCTGGTTGTTGAAACCGAAGTGGATAAGGATACCGTCGTCCGAGTGGATAAACAACGCATTCTGCAAATTCTGCTTAATTTACTATCCAATGCGATCAAATTTACGCCTCCACTGGGTGTAATTACGATAAAAACGAAATTCGAGGATAGCTTGCTTACGGTTGAAGTGCAGGATAACGGGATCGGGATTCCTTTTGAAAAGCAGAAAAATATCTTTACCAAGTTCTATCAGGCGAATAATCAAATCAATGGGACAGGCCTTGGTCTTGCGATTTCCAAACAACTGATCGAGCTGCACGGCGGACGCATTTGGTTCGAAAGCAGTGAAGGTCAAGGTTCGGCATTTAAATTTACATTACCTATTGGAAAGGAGTAACGAAGATGCGGGCGATTGAAGTAGGATTGAGATTTCTTGTGCAGCAAGGAGTAAAGTATGTATTCGGTATTCCGGCGGGTTCGATCAATGCTATTTATGATGCCCTGCTGGATATCCCAGAGCTTAAACCGATAGTAGCCAAACATGAGAACAGCTCCGGTTATATGGCGGGTTCTTATACGAGAATTACCGGTATTCCTTCACTATGTGTAGCTTCTAGCGGCCCAGGAGCGACGAATCTGGTAACGCCGGCTGCAAATGCCTGGAAACAGAAGCTGCCCGTTATTTTCATAACGGGCTCGGTTCCTTCGACGAAGCTGGGCAAGGGCGGCGCGCAAGAATTGTATGCGGAGCCGATCTTTGCCTCTATCACGAAGATGAGCCGCACGGTGCTGGATCCGCATGAACTGCCGGAGATTCTGGCAGAAGCTTATCATACAGCGATTAGCGGTGTGCCGGGGCCGGTTCATCTGGCGATTCCGATCGATATCCAGATGAAGGATATCGGGGAAAGAGAACTTCCGGTGCTGCCTGCCGTGGAGCAGCCCGTTATAGATTCGGCGGCTTCCAAAGCTGCTGCACAGCGAATAAAGGCCGCAGGCTCCAAGGGAGCTATTCTGCTCGGAAATGGAGCAAAAACAGCATCGGACAGCATCGTGCAATTTGCTGAAACGCTGGGTTGGGGCGTTGCGACCACACCTCGCGGTAAGGGAGCGTTCCCTGAGAATCACCCGCTGTCGCTAGGGGGATATGGCCTTTCGGCTAACTGGAAGGCAAGCGAGTATTTGAATGGCGGCAACCACGAAGTGCTGCTGATCATTGGGTCAAGCCTTGGCGAGCTGGCGACAAGCAACTGGGAGCCGCGTTTGGTTGCAGGCCGTGAGCTGATTCACATCGATTATGACGCTAATGAGCTAGGGAAAGTGTATGAGACGGATTACCCGGTACATGGCGAAATCAAGTTGGTTATCGCGGAGCTGCTTGAACAGCTGTCCGCAGATGGACAGAAGGATGAAGCAGCTGTCAGCGATGCTTTCGCTGGCTTGGCAGAGGCTGCAGCAGCAGCCTCCGAGCTTGGCGAGGAAAAGTGGAATACACGCTCAGCCATCCGCGGACTAAGTGCTGCAGCACCGAAAGATGCACGCTTCTTCCTGGATATTGGGGAATTCATGACCTACTCGATTCAAAATGTGTTGATCGAAAGCGGGCAAGCGTTCGATATCGACATTAATTTCGGAGGCATGGGCTCCGGACTTGGCGGAGTTATCGGCGCTCAACTAGCAGAGCCTAGCAGACCAACGATTTGCATAACAGGCGACGGCTGCTTCTTCATGCATGGTTTGGAAGTACTGACAGCGAAAGAGTATCAGCTTCCGATTCTTTTTGTCGTCATCAATAATGCCCGCTTGGGTATGGTTTATCATGGACACATGCTGCAGTACAAACGCTGCCTCGATGATTTCTCACAAGAACGCGTAAGCATCGCAGGAATCGCGAGATCCCTTGGACTGCGCCATGCTGAGATTACATCGCTGGACCAATTGCAGAGTAAACATGTAAGTGAATGGTTATCCCATGGAGAGCCGGTTGTCATAGAAGTGATCGTGGACGGGAACGAAATTCCTCCTATGGGCGAGAGAGTGAAGTTTCTGCAAGGAGCAACCTATTAATTGGAGTTGCTGATTGAAGCTCTTGGATGCTTGCATCCGGGAGCTTTTTTGCCTATGTGAGGAAGGTGATTGTATTCTTGGTTCTGGAAATGATATGGTTATAGAGAGCAAGAACACTAAGGAAGGGGCGCTTCATCCATGTTGAAACGAACCATAGGTCGTTTGAATTACGAAAGCTCAGTCGTTATGTTTGGAGCCGCAAGTCTCGGCAATGTCAAGCAGGAGGAAGCGGATGCGTCAATTGCTTATGCCCTGCAGCATGGGGTGAACCATTTCGATACAGCCGCCAGCTATGGCGATGCTGAATTGCGCATGGGGCCTACCATTAGCCAAGTGCGCGGAGAGATTTTTCTAGCTACGAAAACAGGGCAAAGATCGAAAAAGGAAGCGAAGGAAGAAATTTACCGTTCTTTGGAACGAATGAAAGTGGATTCCGTTGACTTGCTTCAGCTGCATGCCGTGGGTTCGATGGAAGAGTTGGACCGCTGCACAGAAAAGGGCGGTGCCTTGGAAGCGGCTTTGGAAGCAAAGGCCGAGGGCATCGTGAAGGAAATTGGCATTACGGGACATGGGCATGATGCGCCTAAAGTTCATTTGGAAGCGTTACATAGATTTCCCTTCGCTACGGTGCTGCTTCCGCTGAATTATTATATGTACAGCTTGCCGGAGTATCGCGAGGCTTTCGATGCATTGATGGAAGAGGCGGGCAAGCAGCAAGTGGCGGTGCGGGTCATTAAAGCCATCGCCAAGGCGCCGTGGGCTGAAGGGCAGGAGCGTCCTTATGCGACGTGGTACGAGCCGTTTGATCAGCAGCAGGTGATTGATGCCTGTGTGCATTTTGTGCTGTCGTTCCCTGGCATTTGCGGGTTCGCTAGCGCAGGGGACGTTCATTTGTTCCCGAAAATCGTGGACGCCGTCGAACGTTACGGTGCCATGAAGGATGAAGAGGCCGAGCGGATCCTGAGCGGGATTAGCGGGTATACTTCTGTTTTTGGAGCGCCGACCTCGATCGCCTAGTAAATAAACGCGTTTTCTCCGTAAGGGGAGGGCGCGTTTTTTGTTGCTCAAAATTGACATGAATTGGACTCACTTATGCGTCGCTAACTCTGGACAGAGGACGAATATCTATAGCGAACATAAGGGGGAAGGTAAGATGATTAAACGATTGTGGACAAGCAAGAGGTTCTGGCTAATAAGCCTGGTCACGCTGACGGCTGGCGGTGTAGCCGTATTCGCAGCTTGTTATTCATACATTCGCGGGCTCGATGTGTCGAAATTAAATCAGCCGCTGCCCGAGGCTACGCTCGTGCTTGATAAAAACGGCAAACCGGCGGCGCAGTTGTCTTCTTCAAAAATCGACCCGGTACCGATATCGCAGATGCCCAAGGTGCTTACGGATGCCGTTGTGGCTGTGGAGGATCGGAGATTTTATGAGCATACCGGCATTGATCTTCAATCTATTTTCCGCGCAGTAGCCCGCGATGTGGTGCGAGGCAGCTATTCGGAAGGCGCAAGTACGATTACTCAGCAGCTGGCACGGAATCTTTTTCTCAATGCCGACAAAACTCTGGGGAGAAAATTACGCGAGGCAGCGTACGCAATTAAAATTGATACGACCTACAGCAAAGATGAAATTCTGGAGATGTATTTGAACAGTATTTATTTTGGAGAGGGCAGCTGGGGGGTTCAAGGGGCGGCTAGGACCTATTTTAATAAAAATGTACAAGACTTAACGCTGCCGGAAGCAGCGGTGCTTGCCGCGCTGCCGAAGGCGCCGAGCCTGTACTCGCCTTTTCAGGACGAAGCGCACGCACTTGAGCGCAGGAACACGGTGCTGGTATTAATGCGCGATGAAGGCAAGATTACGCCGCAGGCGTACGAAAGTGCAAAGGCGGCACCGATCGGTGTGATGAAGTCGGATAAAAGCAATGATCTGAAAGGCAAATATCCCGCTTATGTCGATGCGGTTATTAGTGAAGCCGTTCGCCTATACGGTTTCACGGAAGAGCAGCTGCTAACAGGCGGCCTACGCATCACAACAGAGCTAGATCCTATCGTGCAAAATGCGGTAACGGAAGTTTATAAGGATGACAGTCTCTTTCCCGAAAGCAAGCCGGATCAGCTCATCCAGAGCGGAGCAGTCATTATAGACCAACGGACTGGCGGTATCCGCGCTTTGGCAGGGGGCCGGGGAGAAAGCGTCTTCCGAGGTTTCAGTCATGCTACGCAGCTGAAGCGGCAGCCGGGATCGACTTTTAAGCCGATTGTCGTTTACGGTCCTGCGCTGGAGCAAGGGTATCAGCCATATTCCACGCTATACGATGGGCCGCTCAACATTGATGGGTATCAGCCTCAAGACTGGGATCATCAATCGCGCGGGCAGGTAACGATGCAGGAGGCGATCGTGTCTTCCTGGAACGTGCCGGCCGTGTGGCTGCTGCATGAAGTTGGCATTGACCGCGGACTGCAATTTGCCAAGTCGCTGGGCATCACGCTGCCCGCTCAAGACCGTCAGCTCAGCATCGCGCTGGGTGGACTGTCGGAGGGGGTCTCACCGCTCCAAATGGCGCAGGGCTTCAGTGCGTTCGCCGCTAAAGGGAATTATCACGAAGCGCACACCATCACGAAAATAGAGACCAGCACAGGTCATTTGCTCATACAAGCTGCACCGCAGAGTGTACAGGCCATGAAGCCTGAGACAGCTTATGCCATGACCTCGATGCTCCAAGTCGCTGTAAGGGAAGGGACAGGGAAAAATGCCGCGATGAACCGCCCTGTTGCCGGGAAATCGGGTACCACACAGCTGCCGCAGACGAAGGAGTTCGAGGGGATAAGCAGCGGCAGCGCTAAGGACGCCTGGTTCGTGGGGTATACACCAGAGCTGACGGCCGCCGTTTGGGTCGGTTATGACCGCACGGACAAAACCCATTACTTAACGACTTCCGGCGGGGCTGTACCGGCTGTTTTATTTCGTGAGATGATGGGGCGGGCGCTAGCTCAAGCTCCTGTTGTTCTGTTTGATATGCCCGTTGTGGGGGCGGAGGAACCGGCGGATAAACCGGAGAAGGAGACCGGCAAAGGGCCTGACAAGGGGCAGGGTAAAGGACCGGATAAGAAGCCGGATAAAGGTCCTGACAAAGGACCGGGCAAAGAGCACGGGCATGGAAAAGGGTAGGATTAATGCTTCGTAATGCTACCGATGGTTACGCCGATTCCTCCAGCTATTTTCTGCGATTCATCTACTTTGCGCGAAGTAACTACATTTTTCCATCTATTCGATTCAGTGCTCACGTTTCAGCGTAAGCGATACGAAGTATCCTATCAAAAAAAGCCGCCAGCTCCGTGGGGAGACTGGCGGCTTTCTTATTATTCGTCGTGCTGGCTGTTGCCACGTTGCTTATCCTTATCTTTACGCTCATCTTTGTGATCATCTTTAGCTTTTGGCCCTTTTTTTGGCTCATCTTTGCGCTTATCGTCTTGATTGTCGCCATGATCATCGCCAGGTTTCTTTTGAACCTGCTGCGGCTGTTGAGGCTGCGGTTGCCATTTGGTTTTCATATGGACATTCAGTTTATTCGCGTCCAAGTTATAGTGCTGGGCAAGCAGCCCTGCAATATTCTGCTCGGCATCGGATGATTTGAGGTCGATCGAACCGAGCAGATTCTGGATCCACTGGGCAGCTTCCTCCCCTTTAAGGTGAATCATGCCGGAATCTTCAGGCTTAACGCTGAGATCATACGTTGTCCCTTTATCATCCTTGGATTGCCCGATGTGCAGCTTGAAATGCTTGCCGTCAACATTAAGATCGAAGCCCTGCAGGTCTGGATAACTGTTTTTATCCACCGAGGCTGGCTTCGTACTGGATTCCGGCGTAGGAGCTGCCGACGTAGGTGTTGGCGTCTGCGTAGGCACAACCGTTGCAGCGGGACTCTGTGTCGGCACAACAGGAGCCGCAGATGCAGCCGGGGACGGCGTTGGCTCATTTGCAACGGAAGACGATGCTTTGACATAGGCAGCTTGCTGCTTGCTATTAAGGATTAACTCGATCTGATCCCCTGCGTGTAAGTCGGCAAGCTGAGCTTTTTGATCATTTTTGAAAACCCACACAGATTTCGCTAAGGGTACCGTTTGGTCCCCTGTATCCGTAGTGACAGTGACGGCCTCTGAACTGGCAGATTTGAAAGTGCCGCCTACTGAAGTAGAGATGGCAGAGTTAGTTGAAGTTGATGCGTAGGCTGTCCACCCGCAAACCAACAAAGCCACCAGCGTAATAGAAATAATAATAAATGGTATTCTTTTGCGCATAAGAAAACACCTCCACTAACACCTTTCGGCATAGGGGGGTGTTTTGGGACGGTCTTAGGGCTTTTAGTCGCTCTGCAGACGCTGCATGAATTCTTCAGCTGCACTGTATCCCTGCTGGCGCAAATACCAGCTGTTCGCCGCAGCCTCAACTAGTCCGGCAACGTCGCGTCCAGGCTGCAGTTGAATTTCAATATGCGGAATTCGAATATCCATATATTCCGTGAAAGCAGGCTCAAGCTCCAGATCGTTATTGAGCGCATGCTCCTGCCACTTGGTCAGCTCGATGTCGAGCACGATCCGTGTTTCATCTTGGAACGCTTTGCGGCCATAGAGACGCGACACGTTAATAAGCCCGATGCTGCGCAGCGCAAGGAATTCCTTCGTTTTTCCGTTGTGCGTGCCCAGCAGGGTCTCGGGGCTGATTTTTTTCAGCACCACGATATCATCGGCCACGAGGCGGTGCCCACGGCGGATCAAGGTGTGGGCGGTTTCGCTTTTGCCAACACCGGATTTGCCACGAAGCAAGATGCCGATCCCCGATACATTGACGCAGACGCCGTGAATCGCCATCTCTTGCGCCAAGGATTTGCTGAGATATAAATCAACGAGATCCTGGAATTTACTTGTGGCTGCAGCTGTACGGAGTAGGGGAATGCGCTCTTCTTCGCAATATTTCGTTAAATATTTCAAGCCTTCCTGGTTTCTCGTGACGACAAAACAAGGCGGATGATATTTGACAATATTACCGATGTGCAGATTTCTTTCTGTTTCGGTGAGCTTGTGCAAGTATGTAATTTCTTTCCGACCTAAGAGCTGTACGTGCTCTTGCGGGAAATACTCGAAATAGCCGACAAACTCAAGGCCGGGGCGATGCGCCTTTGTTTTGGTAATCGGACGGTGCAGTTCCGAGTGTCCGGCAAGTACTTCGAGCGAGAAGCGCTCGACTAAATCTTTGACTGTGACGGGCTTCACAATCTGTCCCTCCTTTATAAATTCATGCTAATCTCATATCATTCGCTTACATCCTGCAAGATTCCTGCTATGAAAGCGCTTGAATGTGGCATTTTTGTACAGAATGTGTCAAATTATGCGTTGCTTTAGTAAGCTGCAGAGATGGTCCTCGAACAAATAGCGAAAAAAAACGCCCTATGCAAGAAGCGCACAGAGCGTAGGCCATGTTGGTCGTTTCGTATGTTTATGTAAAAGCAGCTTACCTGTTGTAGCCGCATTTTTTCGCAAGTGTTGGCCATGTTGAGAGAAACATGTTTTCCCACCGGTCTTCAGGCAATACCATGATCCATCTTGCAATTTGATCCAAGCCCATGTCACACAAAGTTTGAACGACTTCTTCTCTTTCACAGCTCGTTTTTAATGCTAACATCTCAAAACCACCTCATCACTTGTATTCAAACAATTATGCATATGCGGCGGAGAGCCGAAATGTGACGATTTTCCATAAAAAAGTCAAAGAGGCCATGCCGTTGAACGCGGCACAGCCTCTTTTTGGTTTACAAATTAGGCCGATTTGGCTATTTTAAGTGATTGCGAAGGCTGGGCTCGACCGCTTGCAGCACTTGACCCAGCTGAGCGTCGGAGACGTCGGTTTCACCGTACCGCACTTGATTATAGGCCGTTGTAATGGCATGAACGGTTTCTGGTGAAAGCTGCTTTCCTAAACTTAAATCTTTTTCCGTTTCATTAGGAGTTAGAGCATCCTTATACGTATACCCGTTCTGAGCGGCCCGCTCGATCAAGAGGCGGTAAAGATAACGGACGCGCTCCCGATTGTTCGGTAAAAGCGCCCATTTCTTCGCATGGCTTCTCTCCTTGTTTCTTCCTTTCCTCACTTGCTGCCACCACAGGCGTGGAAGCCCTTTCCAATCGACAAGCGCTTCTTTTTCATCAATAAAGCCCTCGGATTCCCCATCTTGCTTGCTGCTGAGAGAACGGTTCATTAAACGTCTTAAGAAGGCATTCACCACAGGCAGGAGCTTGGTTACAATCACATAAACGGCAAGAACAATCAGCGCGATAACGATGAGATATCCGAAGATAACCTGAATATAGTGAAACAGGGCGTCCAACCAGCTCGGTTCTTTCGCTTCAGCCGGAGGTAGGAGCGGCGGCGGTGCGGACGGACTGGGCTCAGGCAGCGTTTCCGGCGGCGGACCGGATTGCAGGAGAGACACGAGCCATGCGATGGCAGCGCGTAAACCGGCAACGATGCCTTGTCGAAGCTGCTGGAAGTAAGCAACGACGAAGATAAGGGCAATTAATACCGTTAACCAAATTCGGCTCGAGCGCTTCACGGTTTCCGATAACGAGGAAGAGGCGGCTCGCTCATCGCTGGCAAGGGTCGCTGTTAGCAGGCCTGTTCGCTGCATAGCAAAGAAAAAGATGATGAGCGAGACGAAGCCTAGGCCATTCAACCAGCCCATATAAGGCTGGAAGGAGGTCTGATGTCCCATGATCGGTACACCGATGAAGTACACGGCGCCTGCAACTGCAAACGAGGCTCCCGGGAAGATGGCAGGCCAGCCGTCTTTCGTACAGCGAATACCGCGATAGGCGAGCAGCATGCCGATAGCGGCACAAGTCCAGCTGTGCCAGTTGTTCCCTTGGAACAGATAGGCTGCTGCAAAGCCGGCTAGTGCACATCCCAGAAGCTCATAAAGCGTGCGAGATAGCCAAGATATGCGCCCCAATAAGCTGCCTGCCACGAAAACAAGCATGAGCTGCACGATCAACGGCCAGAGAGATATCTCTGACAAATAAAGGTGCGCAGTCACGACAAGGGGCGAGAATAGAATAAGTTCAGCTCCCGCGAACAAAAGAGAATTTCCGAAGATTCGAAGAAAAGAATTTCTAATCTGATTAACTTGCTGAGCTTGCCCCTGAAGCGGTGTTGACATCGGATGGACTCGCCTCCTTTTCATGAAGGGTTAATAGCCCATGCTGTAAGGGAACGATAAAGACGGTATGTCCCTGCGCTTCAAGTCGCTGAATGCTATCTTCAATGGCATCGGATACGAATGCAGTCAGCAGAATAATATCCAGGGCGCTCCCTTCCTGCAAAGTGCACTCATCCAGAAAATCACTGCAGGAGCGGGTGTAGGAAACGGTTAGCTTCGCCATTGTTTCGAACAGATATTCCAGATGCGGGTGACCGCCGGCCGGAGGAACGTGTACCGTGACACCGGGCTGCTGGGCGAGAGAACCGTTATACCCGAAGCCAACAGGTATTCCTTGGCTAATCGCATATTCGGCCAACGTGGCGGCGTACGATAAGCCTTTCTCAACCAGCTCCGGATCGCTAACAGCATCCCACATGGTTGCGGTTATTTGGGTATTGACGATGATGAGCAGCCTCGGGTCCGCTGTGAATTCCCGATTGTAGACCTGCAGTCGCTGGCTTCGGGCGGTGGCTTTCCAATGGATGCTGTTCATCGTATCGCCGTAACGATACTCGCGCACACCCGAGACGAGGAACGGATCGGGCATTATCCAGCGCTTCACCGTAACATCTCCTTGCCAGCGGCTGGAAAGAAGCGGGATGTCATCCCGGCTTACCAAGCGCGGATACACGAGGAGCTCCAAATCCGTGCGCTGGCTCTTCGTTGCCGCATGCATGCCGACAAGATCCCCGATGGATGCGGATACGGTCTCCAGCTTATACCAGCCACGCTGTGCGCAGTATACCTGATGGCGTCTGACGATCCGGGTATACGGCATCAGGCTGAAAAGACTGCGATGGTTCTGAAACATCGCGCCGCTGCTTACGGCAAGATTGCTTTGCTTGGCAAAATGCAGCCCGGCATGAATCGTGGATTCCAAACGCAGCCAAGGAACTGGAGCGAGCTTGCGATTCTGAATCGTTTCGATCATTTCGATGCGATCACCAGCATGGCAGTGTGCTGTATTGAAGGTTCGTTTAATCGTAAGACCGCGAAACCCCCAACGGTTGAATATGGTGTGTTGGACAAGGTAGACAAGGCCGGCGATGATGAGGATCCATGAGATACCCATCCGCTACCTCAGCTTGACTTCCGTCGGCACAGGCGTCGCCGCAAGAATGCCCGCCAGCAGCGTCTGCACCTGCTGGTCCTGCTGGCGCGACCGTGTCCGCAGCAGGATGCGGTGCGCCCAGACGGGCCCGGCCAGCGCCTTGATGTCGTCCGGCAGCACGTAGTCGCGGCCGCGCAGCGCCGCGTACACCTGCGCCGCCTTCATCAAGGCGCGCACACCGCGCGGCGAGACGCCAAGCGCGGCATCCGCATGCGTGCGCGTAGCTTCCGCGAGCTGCACGAGGTACTGCAGAAGCTCGCCCTCGAAGCGCACCTGCACGAACAAGCGCTGCGCTTCAAGCAGCTCAGCGCGCCCTACAGCCGGCTGCAGCTGATCAAGCGGGTCCTGTTGTTGGTAGCGCTTTAAAATCTGCACCTGCTCCGCGGCAGACGGATAACCAAGCGAGAGCTTCATCAGGAAGCGGTCGAGCTGCGCTTCCGGCAGGGGGAACGTCCCTTGATTCTCGACGGGGTTCTGCGTGGCGATCACGAGGAACGGCGCTTCGAGCGCGCGCGTTTCCCCATCGATGCTTACTTGGCGCTCCTCCATGCTTTCCAGCAAGGCGGATTGGGTGCGCGGCGTCGCGCGGTTAATTTCATCAGCGAGCACGATGTGAGCGAATAGCGGTCCCGGGCGGAATTCGAATTCGCCGAGTTTTTGATTGTAAAAGTTAATGCCGCTAACATCCGAAGGCAGGAGATCCGGTGTGAACTGAATGCGCTTCATCGTGCCGTCCAGGGAGCGGGCCAGCGCTTTAGCCAGCTGCGTTTTCCCGGTACCGGGCACATCCTCAAGCAGCACATGCCCGGAAGCGATGAGGGCGATAACCATCAGCTCGACCGTCTCGTCTTTTCCTACTATGACTCTACCTACATTTTCCTTGATGAGCGTAGCGATTTGTCCTATTCGTGCGAAGTCCAACGGCTGTTCCTCCCAAATCATTAATGTGGTGAACAATATGTAAATCGGGACATAAGAGTTGTCTACTTAAGTTTAACAGACACTGGGTGATTTTTACCATTACTTCCTGAACGCCTGCTAATCCTGTTGTGTAATCCATAGGCAGTTAGTACAATATGGATAAATAGCCTAATTACTAATTACTTACAAATCAGCACTTTATATGTAAATGTTTAGGGGGACCCTGATGTACAAGCTAATTTTAGTGGATGATGAAGAGGATGTCCGTGAAGGTGTCGTTCGCGAGGTGGACTGGGAAGCCATCGGCTTCGAGGTCATTGAGAAAGCGGAGAACGGCAGAGAAGCGCTGGAAATGGTAGAGCGATTACAGCCGGACGTCGTCGTAACCGATATTCAGATGCCGTTTATGAATGGGCTGCAGCTGGCCGAAGCGATTCGGGAGCGATTTCCGACCATTAAGCTGATCATTCTCACAGGGCATGATGAGTTTGAGTATGCCCAGAAAGCGATTAAGCTGCATATCGATGAGTATGTGCTGAAGCCTTTTTCCGCGCAGGAGCTTATCAATGCCTTGCTGAAGGTGAAAGGACAAGTTCAGGAGGAAGTGGCGCATCGGGAGAATGTGCAGCTGCTCATGGAGCATTATCGGAAGAGTATGCCTGTGCTGAAAGAGAATTTCCTGGCAACGCTCATGAACCGGAAGCTTCCGCGCGAAGAAGTCTACGAGAAAGCGGCAAACTACGGGATTGAAATAGGCGGCCAATGCTTTGTCGCTGCTGTTTTGAGTATCGATGGCGTACTCATTCCTGAAGAGGAGCTGGAGAATCGGGAAGAGTTGTCCAAGTCCGTTTCCTTAAAATATTCGCCGGATCAAGCGCTGAAATACTTCGCCCTATTAAATATCACGGAAGAGATTGTGGATAAACATCGGCTTGGCCTTGTTTTCATGCATGACGATCATGTGGTTGTGTTATCCGTAAGGGAGAGTGAGAACAGGGAATTCGCGCTGCAAGAGACTATGAAGGTGCTGGAAGAAGTCCGGCAGAGTGTGGAAAAATATTTGAAGTTCACCTTAACGGTCGGTATTGGTACTGTCATGAAGGATGTGACCAAAATCAGCTATTCCTATGAAGACGCTGTATTGGCGCTGGATTATCGACTTATTCTTGGCAATAACCGCATTATTTCCATTGATGATGTGGAGATGCGCACCGTGGAGAAAGTACGGTTTGACGATGTGAAAGAGCACGCTTTGACGCGTTGTATCAAGGTTGGGACGAATCAAGAGATCCGGGAGACGATGGACGAGCTTTTTCAGGGAATTGAAGGAGCTGTTTCCGTTAAGGATTATCAGATTTATTTGTTGGAAATTCTGACTTGCATTCTGAAGGCGGCTAAGGATTCGAATTTGAACGTGGACGAGGTTTTCGGCGACAACTTCATTCCTTTTACAGAGATCAATAAGTTTAAGTCGTTGGAAGAAGCTAAGCACTGGCTTGCCGAGTTATGCGCCTCGATGATGAACCATATCGCTACGGATCGCCAATATACCTACAAGAATTTGGTTGAGATGGCCAAGGATTATACCAAAAATCATTATCACGAAGGCGACATTACGATTAATAAAGTATGCAGTCATTTGCATATTAGCGCGGGATATTTCAGCAGTATTTTCAAAAAAGAAACCAAAATGACCTTCGTCAACTATTTGAACCATATCCGCATGGAGGCGGCGAAGGAGATGCTGCGCTCCACAGATATGAAGGCGCTGGAGATCGCTGAGAAGGTCGGTTATGCCGATGCGAACTATTTCAGCTTTTCGTTCCGTAAAAATGTTGGCGTTTCCCCAAAAGAATACCGCAATAACAGCAGCAAAGGGCAGTAGGGGTCAAGGAGCGGGGGGGTTAGTTTTGATACGAAAAATACAAGCTCTATTCAAGGCTTTGTACGAGGTGCTGCTCGATACCATCCGGGTGAAAAGCATCCAATTTGCAATTACGATGTCTTTTATTTTCATCACCGTGACCGTTATGCTGATCATTTCACTGGTGCTCTATAACAAGTTCTCCAAGACGGCGGAAGAAAGTGCCTTTTTAAATACACAGCAGATTGTAGAACAGGTCCAGTTTAACTTGGAAAATTATATAAAAGGCATGGCGGACACGTTCGAGGTGGTCGATGCCAAGATTGCCAAAAGCCGCGGCATCCCCTCCGACAAGCTGACGGAACAGTTGGAAACGATCGCAAGCACGCGCGAGGATATTGTCTCCATTAATTTATTTGCTGCGGATGGCGAGTTAATTACGGGTCTCCAGAATGCCGGCATGCGCAAAAATACGAGGCTGATTGAACAGTCCTGGTTTAAGTCCGCTTTGGACAATCCGAATCATCTTTCCTTCTCACTGCCGCATATTCAGAACCTATTCAAAGATCCGTACCGGTGGGTTGTTTCGATGAGTAAAGGAGTTACTATCGAGCATGGCGGGAAGTGGGAGGACGCGGTGCTTCTGGTGGATGTGAATTTTAAAACGCTGGATGACGTGTTCCGTACGGTTTCCTTAGGTAAAAAAGGTTACGTGTACATCATTGATGATTCGGCCGGCAACATTGTGTACCATCCCCAGCAGCAGCTTATTTATATTGGCTTAAAGTATGAAAATGTGGAGCAGGCGCTCAAATTCTCCTACGGCAAGTATATGGATGTCAGCGAGGGGGAACCCCGGCTTAATGTCGTTAGGACCGTTAATAATATCGGTTGGAAAATTATCGGGGTCTCCTATATGGATGAAATGATCACGACCCGCAAGGAAATCAGCACGTTTATGATTTGGCTGTTGGTCATTGTTCTTATTTTTATTTTGCTCATCTCCTCTTTCATGTCAGCGCGCATTTCCAAGCCCATCAAACGGCTTAAGAAATCGATGGAAATGGTCGAGAAGGGGCATTTTGACACGTACATCCATGTTCGCGGCGCAGATGAAGTGGAGCAGCTTTCACGAAGGTTCAATCTCATGGTTTCCAGGGTGCGCGAGCTGATGGATCAAAATATTCATGAGCAAGAGATCAAGAGAAAAAACGAGCTTGAGGTGCTGCAATCGCAGATTAATCCGCATTTTTTGTACAATACGCTCAATTCCGTGGTTCGGATGGTCGGGAACGGGAAAAACGAAGAGGTTGTTACGACGATTACCTCCTTGTCCAAGTTTTTTCGGATTTCGCTCAGCAAAGGGAAGAACATCATTACGATTGCAGATGAGATCGAGCATATCCGGAACTATTTAATCATCCAAAAGATGAGGTATAAAGACAAGTTCGATTATGACATTGAAGTGGATGATGAAGTGCTGCCTTATAAAACGCTAAAGTTAATTTTGCAGCCGTTTGTAGAAAATTCGCTCTATCATGGCATCGAGTATATGGTGGACGAAGGTCATATTCACATATCAGCTAGGAAAATAGACGATAAAATACAGCTCCAGGTCCAGGACAATGGTGTTGGGATGTCGGAGGAAACACTCAAAAACATTATGATTGGCTCTGTAAAAAGCGATAAGGGCTCAGGGGTTGGTCTGCGTAATGTGCATGAGCGGATTCAGCTGTATTTTGGCGCGGATTATGGCGTTAAGGTGGAAAGCGAGCTTGAAGAAGGAACGATCGTGAAAATCTGGATTCCAGCCATATTGGAAGAGGAATAGGGAGGATCAGCGATGGATAAAACAATGAAACTTGGCCCCCTCATATTCGCCATATTGGCCGCTGCCTTCTCCATGTCCTCCTGTATGCGCAATACGGAGACTGAGAGTACACCCACCGAGAAGAAGAAACATTTGGAAGTGGTGTTAAGAAGCCAGAACGGGGACTATTGGAAAACGGTTAAAATGGGAGCGGAGGTCGCCGCGAAGGAATTTAATGTGACTTTGGATTTCAGGGCGCCGGACGATGAAGGGGATGTGAAAGGGCAGATCGCCTTAATGGAGCAATCCGTTAGTAGCGGTCCTGACGCCATCGTGCTTGCGGCTAATGACTATAAGGAATTGTCGGGAGTTGTAGACGATGCTGAGGGCCGAGGCATTCCTGTTGTCGCGATCGACTCTGAAGTGGAGTCGCGCAAAGCGAGAAGCTTCATAGGCGCCAACAATTATGAGGCCGGTCAAATGGCAGGTCAGCAATTAATCAAGCTTGCCGGACCCAAAGGAAATATCGCGATTGTCAGTTTTAAACAAGGAGAGCGCAATACGGAGCTTCGGGAGCAAGGGCTTCTGAATGAAATATCGAAATATCCGACCATGAAGGTCATTGCCAAGGTATACACGATGACAGACCGGGGGACGGCGGATCAGCTTACGCAAGGCATCATTGAGAAGTATCCGCATCTGGACGGGATTGTTGCCCTGAATGAAATCTCCTCCATTGGTGTTGCCGACGCGATTCAACGAATGAATCTGCAAGATAAAGTGAAAATCATTACATTTGACAGCACATCGGAAGAGTTGGAGCTGCTGCAGGAAGGCGTTATCCAAGCTACGATTATTCAAAACCCGTTCAGCATCGGCTATTTAGGTGTCAAAAATGCGGTTGAAGCCTCACATGGAAAGAAGATTCCGGGCCGTGTAGATACCGGGATTAAGGCCATCGACCTTAATAATATGTTTTGGTCGGACAATCAGAAATTGCTATTTCCGTTTATAAAGTGATGAGAATTTCGATAGAAGATATGAGGATATTGCATTTGTTTCGTAGTCCGCATGCCGTATATTTAGAAATGTAAATAAACAAACAAAACAACCTTTTAGGGAGGGTCTTACCTTGAAAAAATTGATTACCCTTGCAGTAGCGAGTGCTTTGGTTGCAACCGTAACAGGATGTGGCGCTAAAACAGAAAAACCAGCAGCATCTCAAGCTCCAGCAGCAAGTGCTGGCGCAGCGGCAACAGCAGCTCCTGCTAAAACAGACGGCAAAAAACCAACAATCGGTGTAGCTATTTATAAATTTGACGATACATTCATGTCCGGTGTTCGCGCGGCGATCGCTGATGCAGCGAAAGACAAAGCAACTGTGGATATCGTAGACAGCCAAAACTCACAACCAACACAAAATGATAAAGTTGACCTTTTCATCACGAAAAAAGTAAACGCTCTTGCGATCAACGCGGTTGACCGTACAGCAGCAGGCGTTATCATCGATAAAGCAAAAACAGCTAACGTACCGGTGGTCTTCTTGAACCGTGAGCCGCTGGCTGACGATATGAAGAAATGGGATAAAGTTTACTATGTAGGCGCGAAAGCTGAGCAATCCGGAACAATGGAAGGCCAATTGCTTGTTGACTACTTCAAAGCTCACCCGGAAGCGGACAAAAACAAAGACGGTAAAATTCAATACGTGATGCTGAAAGGCGAACCAGGACACCAAGATGCTGAGCTTCGCACGAAGTTCTCCATCCAAGCAATCACAGATGCTGGTCTTGGCGTAGAGAAAGTAGCAGAAGATACTGCTATGTGGGATCGTGTAAAAGGCCAAGAAAAAATGGCAGCTTTCCTAGCTTCCAGTGAAAACAAAATCGAAGCTGTTCTGGCGAACAACGACGATATGGCTCTTGGCGCTATCGAAGCTTTGAAAGCAAAAGGTTACTTCAAAGACAATAAATTCTTGCCGGTTGTAGGCGTTGACGCTACGGCTCCTGCGCTTCAAGCACTTAGCGATGGCACATTGCTCGGAACGATTCTGAACGATGCGAAAAACCAAGGTGCTGCAACAACGAACGTAGCAACTGCTCTTGCTAACGGCCAAACGCCAAGCAAAGAAACAACAGGCTACGATGTAACAGACGGTAAATATGTTTGGATTTCCTACAAAAAGATTACAAAAGCGAACATGAACGAAGCGAAGTAATCCGAATAGAAGCGGGCAAGAGCAGTTATCCGCTCTTGCCTTCTTATTTGGAACCCGTGCAAAGATACAGAGAAACAGGCTTAGAACAATGGCTTCACTTTGTGGGGATTATCGTGAGCTGGTAGGGGGAGTTACCATGACATTACATGAGTATTTACTGGAAATGAATCAAATCTCCAAAGAGTTCCCCGGCGTCAAGGCGCTGGATAACGTTACCCTGAAAGTTCGCCCAGGAAGCGTGCATGCTTTAATGGGAGAAAACGGGGCTGGTAAATCGACGTTGATGAAATGCTTATTCGGCATCTACAAGCCGGATGGCGGAGAGATCAAGCTGAACGGCGAGACCGTGTCCATCCTTAATTCCAAGGATGCGTTAGCAAACGGCATTTCCATGATTCATCAAGAGCTGCACCCGGTTCCTCATCGCAACGTGATGGAGAACATTTGGTTGGGCCGCTTCCCGGAAAAAGGGATTGGGCCATTGAAGTTAGTGGATCACAAGAAGATGCGCAGAGATACAGAAAAGTTGTTTGAACAGCTCCAAATGGATATTAAACCGGACACACTCGTTGGCACCTTGTCGGTTTCGAAAGTGCAGTCCATTGAAATTGCCAAAGCCGTTTCTTTCAATTCGAAAGTCATTGTTATGGATGAGCCGACTTCGTCATTAACAGGAAATGAAGTTGAACAGCTATTTCGCATCATTCGCGACCTGAAAAGCCGTGGCGTTTCGATCATCTATATTTCACATAAAATGGAAGAAATTCTTGAAATCTCGGATGAAGTAACGATTATGCGTGACGGAACAAAGATTGGGACGTGGCCATCCTCAGAGCTGACAACCGATATGATCATCTCGAAGATGGTTGGACGTGATCTCAAAGAGCGTTTCCCTGAACGAAGCAATGTACCGAACGGTGTATTAATGAGTGTTGAGGGACTGACTTCGGTCATCCCAAGATCCTTTAAAAATGTTTCTTTCGACCTTCGTAAGGGAGAAATTCTTGGCGTGGGCGGTTTGGTTGGCGCACAGCGGACGGAACTGATGGAAGCTTTGTTCGGACTACGCGGTGTTGCATCCGGCCAAATCTCGATCCATGGAAAGCAAGTAAAGCTTAAATCGCCGATTGACGCCATTAAGCACAAAATCGCGCTGCTTACGGAAGAGCGCCGCGTGACAGGGATTTTCCCGGTATTGTCCGTGCTTGAGAATACGGTCATTGCGAATTTAGGCCGATACATGAACCCGCTCGGATTCATTCAAGAGGCGAAACGGAAAGTCGAAGTAGAGAAAAGCATTGAGATGCTTCGGGTGAAAACGCCGAACATGCATGCATTGATCAAAAACCTTTCTGGTGGTAACCAGCAAAAGGTGCTCTTGGCCAGATGGCTGCTTACGGAGCCGGACGTGCTCCTGCTGGATGAGCCGACTCGCGGAATTGACGTAGGAGCGAAGTTTGAGATTTATTCCATCATTGCTGACCTTGCGAAGCAGGGGAAAAGTATTATCATGATCTCTTCTGAAATGCCCGAGCTTCTTGGGATGTCAGACCGAATCATGGTCATGTGTGAAGGACGCCTTACGGGGATCGTAGAAGGAAATAAAGCAACAGAAGAAGAGATCATGCGCCTTGCTGCACAGCATATGGCATAAATGGGGGGCCAAGAAACCATGAGTACAAAAACAGAAACATTAAAATCTAGAGACATTAGTGGGTTCGTGACCAAATACGCAATCTACATCGTATTAGTCGTGCTCGTTATTGGGATCGCAATTTATGATCCGCGCTTTTTATCCGTTAGTATTCTACGTGACATTTTGCTGCAGTCATCCACACGTGTCATTATTGCTTTGGGTGCTGCCTTCATCTTGATCACGGGAGGCACCGACCTCTCGACTGGACGGATTGTCGGTTTGACGGCCGTTATCTCGGCATCTATGCTGCAAACGCAGGATTATGGCCGCAGATTTTTCCCGGATCTACCGCACTTACCGCTGCTTGTTCCAATTATCATTGCGATTCTGGCTGGTCTTTTGGTAGGTCTCATTAATGGAATTATCGTCGCTAAATTGAAGGTTCCACCTTTCATCGCAACATTAGGAACGATGGTTGCCGTATACGGTGCCAACTCCTTATACTTCGATATGAAACCGAATCAGTCCCAGCCTATCGGTGGTTTGAGACCAGATTTTAGTAAACTAGGAACAGGTTCTATTGGCTCTGATGCCACGTACTCATTACCTTATATCGTTATTATTGCTGTAGCTGTAGCGATTATCGTCTGGATCGTTTTCAACAAAACCAAACTTGGTAAATACATGTACGCCATCGGCGGCAACATTCATGCTGCAGTTGTTTCGGGGATTAACGTTAACCGTTACCTGATTTACATCTACTCCATTGCAGGCGCTTTGTACGGATTGGCTGGGGTGCTGGAAGCAGCAAGAACCGGCGGCGCAACGAACAACTACGGAAACATGTACGAGCTTGATGCCATCGCAGCTTGCGTAGTCGGCGGCGTATCGACATCCGGTGGTATCGGAACGGTTCCCGGCGTACTTGCAGGGGTACTCATTTTCAGCGTAATCAACTACGGTTTGACGTTTATCGGGATCAGCCCTTACTGGCAGCTAATCATTAAAGGTGTTATCATCGTGGCTGCGGTAGCATTCGATATGCGTAAATACATGAACTCTAAATAATAAAGCAAAAAGGATAGCAGGCTGTCGCGTAAAGGGGCAGCCTGTTATTTTACGAAGACAATTGAAAGCGGTTGCTACACAAAAAGGGGGCCCATGTATGCAGGAAAAAAAGATTTCCGCTACGGAAAAAAAGAGGTTTTCAATTTCTTTAAGAGGCAAAATTGTAGGAACCTTCGTTATTGTTTCATTACTTGTTGCGGTGACTAGCGGCTTGTCTTACACCTATCTGAATAAAGTTGATCGCTCTTATTCCAAGCTTTTGAACGATCATGTAACGATTCTTCAGCATGTTGCGGAGATTAAAGAGAAGACGCAATTACAAAACAGCCTGCTGCTAGGTTATGTGCTTAATCCGACGAAAGAGAAAGAGAAGTTTTTAACGGAAACGAATGCAGGGTTATCTGAGATTATTGGACAAATGAGCGAGTTTGCCAAAAATGAGGACGAGCAGGGCGCGATCCAGTCCATGGCGGATTCTAACCAAACGTTCATGCGTCTGGTTAACAAAGTGGCGGAATACGCGGATAAAGGGAATGTCGATTTGGCGAAAGCCGAAGCGATGCAGTGGGCGATTCCCACGACAGAAACGTTAACGCAGTCTGCAGCGAAGATCGAAGAATTGGAAAGAGCCGTTCAGGAAATGGATACGGCACGCAATCATGAGGTCGTGCAGTCGACCGTTCGAACGTTGATTTGGGTTAGTATAGCTGCATTCTTATTTGCGCTGGCGATTGGCCTCTTATTATCGCGGACGATTGTGAATCCAATACGTTCTATGGTGAGAGCCGCAGAAAGGATTGCGGACTGCGATTTATCGACCGGCAGCATCTACGTGAACAATAGAGACGAATTAAGGGATTTGGCTATGGCCTTTAATGGGATGAAAGCTAATCTCCACAGCTTAATTAGCCAAGTGGGGAGCAGTGCCCAGCATGTAGCCGCAGCATCTGATGCGCTAAGCAATAATGCTGAGCAGGTTAGTGAGTCTTCGGAGCGGATCACTTATACGATTCAAGAGATTTCGACGGGGACGGATGCGCAGGTACGAAGTGTCCAGCAAGGCGTTTCCATCATGGAAGAAATGTCAGCAGCGGTTATTCAAATCGTGGGCGTTACGCAATCGGCCAACCAGCAGTCTTCACTCGCCTTGGAAGCAGCTGGAGCTGGTAACACAGCCGTTGAGACGGCGATTACCCAAATGCAAGCCATCTCTCAAAAGATGAAGGTGCTTGTAGAATCTGTTCAGCGGCTTGGGGAGCGCTCTGAGCAAATCGTGCAAGCGAATGCCATCATTGCCGGTATTGCGAGACAAACGAATATGCTCGCACTGAATGCCTCTATTGAGGCTGCGCGGGCAGGGGCGGCCGGCAAAGGCTTTGCGGTCGTCGCCGACGAAGTCCGCAAGCTGGCTTTTCAGACGGGAGCAGCGGCTGAAGAAGTGACTCAGCTTGTTTCGAGTATACAAGAAGAAACAAGTGTGGTTATGAACGCCACCCAGGCGGGAAGCCAAGAGGTGGAGACGGGTCTTGAAGTTGTCGGCGTAGCACAGGCAACGTTCCTGCGCATCAGCGATGCGATGGACGATGTCGCTCGCCAGATTGCGGAAGTGGCCGCCAGTTCGGCCGCTATCTCCATGAAAACGAGCGCAGCCGTTGACGTGATTCGCGGTATTGACGAAGTCGCGGGACAGACCGCTTCCGGTGCGCGCAACGTCTCCTCCAATATCGAGGGGCAGTATGCGAGTATGGAGGAGATCGTCTCCTCGGCCTCCGTGCTGAGCAGCATGGCCGGGGATTTGCAGGGCTTGATTGCTCGATTCCGTGTGTGAGCGAAGCGGAATAGGCCTGAGGACATTTCCTCAGGCCTGTTTTGTATTTGTTATATGGCGTGTAGAGTGGAATAGAAGGAATTTATACCATTAATCTGCCCCGTTTTTGCCGAGTGGGAGGAAATAGCTGGAGAACCCCCGTCTAAATCGCTGTGTGCAAGTTGGAAACTGCAAGATATGGCAAAATTAGCGCCGGAAATTCCATTTCAGTAGCGGTAAATGGGACCGGACGCGGAAAATAGCAGGCGTATTCGGCGTTAACCATAACAGGATATTCCAGTCGCCTATTCCTTCACGCGCTGGGAAGGTCCAAGTGTGTTTAATCTCGCACTTCAGCGATGAGCTCGATCTCCAAGTGCTTAATCCCGCACTTCAACGATCAGCTCAATCTCCACTGGCGTGTGAAACGGCAGATCGCTTGTGCCGATGGCGGAGCGGGCATGCTTGCCTTTTTCGCCGAAAACATCGACTAACAAATCGGACGCGCCGTTGATCACATAAGGCTGATCTCCAAAACCCGGTGCGCTGTTGACGAAAGCAAGCATCTTCACGATTTTAACGACCCGGTCCAAATCACCGAGATGTCCCTTCATAACCGCTAAGCAGTTAATGATGGTTTGGCGTGCTGCCGCTTGTCCTTGCTCAATCGTCACTTCGCGGCCAAGTTTGCCCTCATACATCAATTCTCCGTTAATCCGGCAGTCTTGACCGGACAAATAGATGAGATTTCCTGTTTGATTGCAAGGAATGTAGGTAAAACGCGGTTCAGGGGATGGAGGGAGTGTAATCCCTAATTCTTGCAGGCGCTGTTCAATGTTCGACATGCGATTAACCTCCAGTTTTATGTGTTTCTGTTTTACGCAAGGATGAGCTTACTCCAGCATGCCTCGAGCAAGTACAGGCGTACGAGTGTAAGTATGGCCACGCTGCATCATCACATGATTATGTAAGTTGACGGTGCTGCAAATATGATTGGGAATAATGCGCAGCTTATCGCCTATTTGCAGATTGGCTGCTTGGGCTAGCGGTCCTAGCTCAATCATGCCATGTTCCTCGGTTAAGCGGGCTAGTGTCGCATCCGCAAGCCCGAGGATGTGCCCAAAGCCCTTCAGCTGCAAGGGCTCGGTGCCCGGCTGAATGTCGGTGGCGAAGGTTTTGCTGCCGCCGTCGACAATCGCGAGGTCAGCCGAGGGGCGGCTGACGACGGTGACGAGCACGCTGCCCGCGCAGTCCTCCAAGTGCAGGCACCTAGCCGTGCCTGCATCCTGTCGTGGAACACATAAGTGCCCGGCCGCACCTCGGTCACGCCTTCAACCGCCGCAGCGTAAGCAGCGGTTGGTGTTGAACCCACGCTGACATCGGCTATCGCGATGCCCTGCGTTCTGAGGCGCTCGGCGAGCTGCGCCATCAATGTGCCTTCTTCCTTGCCGGCTGCAGCAACGTCAAGCGTCGGCTTGCCGGCAAGCAAGGAGCCGCGGAAGGTGTAGATGCCGGTCAGCCGCAAGTGCGGCATGGCAGTAAGTTCAGCCGCCAGAGCAGCGGCCTGTTTGTATAAGACGCCGGTACGGCGCAGGCCTGTGTCAATTTCCAGCCGAACCTGCAAGGAGTGCCCATGGCGGCTGGCGATGTGCTCCAATTGCTGAGCACCTGCTAAGCTATCGACACCAACAATGAGCTCGATCTGCTCGCTCAGGCGAATGGCGCGTTCGATTTTGCTGGCGGTGACAAGCGGGTAGGCGACAAAAATGCTGCGAATGCCGTGCGCGGCCATGACTTCTGCTTCCGCTATTTTCGCCACCGTGATACCGACAGCCCCAGCTTCGATCTGCTTCAGCGCGATAGCGGGGATCTTATGCGTCTTCGCATGAGGACGCAGGTTCACTTGATGGATGCGGGCCACATCAGCCATGGCCTCAATGTTTCGATCCATCCGAACAGCATCGATGAGGAGACTCGGGGTCTCTATTGCTTCTAATCCTTCTAATTTTTCCAACACTTCCAATGTTTTAGTTGTTTCCAATGATTCCATCAAACATCGCTCCCTTTTCGCTGCACTTTTACTTTCTTCCAAGTAGCTGTAGAGGGTATACTTTGAAATATTCAGATAGGCGCAAATCGTTTCGCAACCTTTTGGGTATACGTCGAGACAGATTTGTGCCAATTCGTTAGGTTTTGCTTTCTTGTCTTGAGCAAAATGGTAACATAAAAATTTCTAATATCAAACAAAAAGTTTGGTTGCCTAAAGAAAAGTAAGATGTCTAAACACTGCACATGCTACTATGTAAAAGTAAAAAGGAAGGAGGGGCGCCCATGAGACGCTGGTTTGCCAAGTCCCTGAAACGCAAACTGTCATTAATTATTTTACTCGCAGTCGTATTGCCGCTGCTTTCCATGGGGACCGTTTCCTATCGCATTGCTACTTCGGTGACGGAAGATAAAGCGAAGCAGGCCGGCATGAACACCCTGAAACAAATAACGGACAAGCTGGATTTCGTTATTCAAGACGTAGAGAATATGTCGATTTTTCTTATTGGCCAAAAAGATATTCAAACCTACTTAAGCAACACCGAAGGGGATGTAAACAGCTATTCGCTGATCGTCGGAACCTTATGGAACTTATCCTATTCCAAAAAATACATTTCCAATATTACGATTACGCCGAAAAACGGCAATCCGGTTTTATACACAACGACGATTACGAATTCAGGACTTAATCCGCTTTTACAACAGTATGAATCCGTTTACAAATCCACAACCAAATGGTGGTCGCCGCTTTATGTGAACCAAACAACGGACGGTCCCAAGAGGGTGATCACACTCGTTAGACCAATCAGGGATGTCAGCACGTTCCGAACGATTGGAACGCTCGCTTTTTCCCTTGATCAAGCGGAGATTGAGCATTATTTGACGGATGCAGGTTGGGAAAGCAGCGGTTTTGTCATGCTGACTGACCAATACAATCAAATTATTGCCGGAGGCGAACCAGGCTGGTTGGCTCGGAAGGTTGCAGATGTGTTTCCGAACTTGGACAAGCTGGGTGAAACCAATGGCGTGCTTAATGTACCGAGAGGCGAATTGCCGCACACGGTTTTGTATAACTCTATGCCTCGTTTAGGCTGGAAATTGGTCGGGTTCATCCCGACAGAAATCTACCAGAAACAAAATGGTTACGTGCTTACGGTTACCGCGGTGACGATTGTGATTGCGCTCATGCTTGCAATGGGATTAGTGCTTTATTTCTTGCAATGGGTGACTAAGCCGCTAACCAGGTTGACCAAATCGTTGAAAGATTTGAACCCCGACGAGGCGATCCCGACCTATGAGGTGAAAAGCGCCGACGAAGTCGGGCTGCTGGTCCACAGCTACAATAAGCTGAGCGAACGGATCGGCAGGCTGAAGGATCAAGTGCAGCAGAATGAAGCGAAAAAGAAGGAAGCCGACATTATGGCCCTTCAGGCGCAAATTAATCCGCATTTTTTGTACAATACCCTCTCTTCGATCCACTGGATTGCCCTCATGAACAAGGATCGTCAAATTGCCGAGATGATTGGGGCGCTTAGTGATTTCTTGCGTTTTAGTCTAAATAAGGGCGAAGAGTTCTGTTCGGTTCAGCAGGAAATTTCACATGCCCAGAATTATGCCTATATCCAGGCCATGCGTTTTCCCGATCAGTTCGAGATTGAGTTTTTTATTGTCCCGGAAATGCTGCAAACAACGATGCTGAAGCTGCTTCTGCAGCCATTGATTGAGAACAGTCTCATTCATGGTATTCAGAAAAAGAAAGCCAAAGGGCATGTCTACGTCCATGGGGAACTGCGCGATAATCAGATGAAATTCGTCGTAGAAGATACGGGAATCGGCATGGACGAAGCGAAGCTGCGCGACATTCACGGACAGCTGGTTGCGGCTAACCAACAATTGGGAATGCTAACCGAAGTTGCGAAGGAAGCGAAGCTGCCGGTGACCTCTTATGGACTTATTAATGTGCACAGACGATTGCTGCTGCATTATGGCCTTGGGTCGGGCCTTGTTGTGGAAAGCACGTTAGGTATGGGAACTCGGATATCATTTTCAATACCGCTTGGGACGGGGGAGCTGACGACATGAGAATTTTGATTGTAGACGATGAAGTGATAATAAGAACCGGTCTTTGTACCGTAATCGATTGGAAAGAACTCGGGCTTGAACTGCTGCCTGCAGCATCTTCGGGGGAAGAGGCGTTAGAGCGGATTGCGGAAGAAAAGCCTCACATCGTGCTGACGGATATCCGTATGCCGGGGATCGACGGGATTCAGCTTGCCCGTGAAGTGAAGGCGCTTCTGCCGGACACGGAGATCGTCATCCTGACGGGGTATGATGATTTCTCCTATGCCCAACAGGCGCTCCGTGAAGGGGTGACCGATTATTTGCTGAAGACAAGCCGCCCGGAAGAGATTATTAAAGCTGCATTGAAAGCGAAGCAGAACGTGATGGATAAATGGGAAACGATGAAGCAGGAGAATCTCCAGCAGGCTGCACTGCGCAATCAGTTATTAGATCGAGCGCTAAAACGGGGCTTGAACGATGACGCGGAAGCAAGGGAACAGCTGCGTGTCTGGTTCCACAGAAACGGCGTAGACGTTCATCCGGAATCCGGTTCGGCCGCGGCGATGCAAGTGATGCTCGTTTCCGTATCGGGATGGGAAGCGGGGCTTACGGAGCTGCTGCAAGGCGCAGCGCAGAATATCCTCTACGAGCTGCTTCCGTGCGTGACGCTTATGAACAAGGAGCACTTGCTGCTTGTTGTCCGTTATGAAGAAAGCGGCATGGAGCAAACGGGGCTTAAAGCTGCGCTGAAGCGGGTAACCGAAACGCTGAAATGCACGGCATTTGCGGCGCTCGGAACCGTTGCGCGGGATTACGATAGCCTGAAGGATTCCTACCTGGGTGCCAAAGAGGTGTTTGCGTACCAAGGACTGCTCGGTTCGCAGGGTCTTTTCACATTGGCGGATATTCGGGAGCGAAGCGGTGGGCGTACTGTGCTTACCGAGAAGGAGGAAGCTGAGCTTGCGGCTATTCTGATGAGCGGCAATGCGACGGACCTGCGGCATTGGGTGAACCAGCGGGTGCGCGCGCTGATAGAAGACGCCTTTGCAACGCCGATGACGGTTCAGGGTTATCTGCAATCGATGATTATCGCGGGCCACCGCTGGTTGGAGCGGGCGAATTCATCAGAGGCTTCGCGTAGCAAACTCCCCTCCTATGAAGGGGAAGGGCGCCCGGAAGAGGAGATTTTCAAAATCCTTACAGCGATTATGAACCTGTTCCATCAAGGGCTGGATCAGAATAAGTATGCTTATGTGTACAAGTCCATCGCCTATATCCGCGACAATTTGCATCAGCCGATTTCACTGCAGCAGGTTGCGGGTTTTGTTCATATCAATCCAAATCATTTTAGCGAAGTATTTAAACGGGAGACCGGATGCACCTATATTGAGTTCGTCACACAGGAGAGGATGAAGCGCGCGGTAGATCTGCTGCAAAGTACGCAAACCAAAGTCAGCGATATTGCCAGAAGAGTAGGATACGAGGACATCAAGTATTTTACGCAGCAATTTAAAAAGCATACCGGGCAAACCCCATCCGAATATCGACAGGGTTCGACTGGAGTCGACAAAATTTAAAGACTGAAAAATGTCCCCCCTTGCGCCGAAGTCTCTCCCGTACCGTCTCTTACAGATGTCCCCTATACTAAAGTTGTAACAAGAGAGCTACAGATTAGGTTTTTACGAAACTTTTAGGGGGTCCAACGAATGAAGAAGTCATTTATCGTTACATTGGCGGCCACAATGTCATTAGCGCTGTTAGCGGGTTGCGGTGCTGGTGGCACAACAGATACAGCCAAAGATAGCGCAGCACCTAAGTCGACAGAAGCAGCAGCTAAGTCTGGTGAGAAAGTTAAACTATCGATTTGGCACAACTATACAGGTGAAGATCTTCGCGCCAAATTGATGCGTGAATATATGGAAAAGTTCAAGAAAGACCACCCGAACGTGGAGTTGGATATTCAGGGGATTCCACCCGATGGCTACCGTCCGCGTCTTAAAACGGTTGCTGCAGCAAATGAAATGCCGGATCTATTTGTCATGTGGCCTGGTGTTATGACGAAGGAATTCGTCGGTGGCGACTTGATTCAACCGATCAACGAGCTGCTTGATAGCAAAACCGAATGGAAAAATGGCTTCATGCCAGGATCATTCGATGATTTCTCAATCAGCGGCAAAACGTATGCTGCGCCAATGGCCTTGTCCCCAACGTCGATCCTTTACTACAACAAAGAAATCTTTAATAAATATAATGTTCAGCCGCCAAAAACTTGGGATGATCTCATGAAGCTGGTGGACACGTTCAAAAAGAACAATGTAACGCCGATCGCACTAGGTAACAAAGCGGCATGGGTAGCGCAATCCAGTATCCTTAGCTCGCTGGCTGACCGCGTGACAGGAACGGAATGGTTCTTGAAAGCGGTAGATCAGAACGGAGCGAAGTTCACGGATCCGGAATTCGTGCAATCGCTAACGTATCTCCAGCAGCTTGGTAAAGCAGGCGCGTTCCAAGATGGTTTCAACTCCATCGATAATACACAAATGGAACAAATGTTTGCACAAGGCAAAGCAGCTATGATGATCGACGGTGGTTGGGCGCTTCCGAACCTGGCAGCAAATACGTCCAAAGAAGCTTTGGCTAACATGGCTGTAACGGTTCTGCCATCAGTTCCTAACGGCAAAGGGGATCCAAACTCACTTTCCGGTGTAGTAGGTACAGGTCTTGGAATGAGCAAGAAAGTTACCGGCGCTCAAAAAGCAGCAGCTTATGAGTTGATCTACGCATTGTCTGGTCCAGAAGCACAGAAAGCTATTTTGGAAAGCAATCAGCTTGTGTCCTACAAAGTAGATTTGGATACGACAAAAGTATCTTCCTTGTTCGCAGAAGTGTACAAAATGATGAATACGGTTAAGAAAACTCCTGTATACGACGGCAAGCTTAGCTCCGCTAGCGCTGATGTTGTGAACAATGGTCTTCAAGAGCTCCTCATGGGCGGCAAGCCGGAGGATATCGCCAAGAAAATTCAAGACGCGCAGGCGAAAGCCGTCGGCAAATAACGTATGGCCATAGGACTCCAGCCAGGTTCGGCTGGAGCCCTTTTTTCAAAAAAGTTAGCAAGGGGGGAAATGAAGTCATGACCGTATCCGCAAGAATCAGAGGATTCATAACTATAGGGCTTCTTCCAGCCTTAGTGCTCTATCTGTTTTTTGTCATCGTACCGATTTTCTGGTCAGCTTACTATGGCTTTTTCGACTGGAAAGGGATCGGAGCGGCCAAATTTATCGGATTAGACAACTATGTAGAAGTGTTCCAAGATCCAATTTTCTGGAAGTCGTTCAAAAACAATATGCTTATCGTTGCAGCGTCCGTGTTCGGTCAAGTGCCGATTGCTTTGATTTTAGCGCTTTTGCTTATGAAGAGTACGTTTTTTCAACGTGTCATTCGTGCTTCCGTTTTTATGCCTATGGTGCTCTCCTCGGTTGTTGTCGGGATTATCTGGGGTTACATTTATCACCCGCAAATCGGTATTTTGAACTTCTTGCTCGATGGCGTCGGCCTGGACGGCTGGAAGAAAGCTTGGCTTTCCGATCCGAAAGTATCGATGTACGCACTCATGGTGCCGATCATCTGGAATTATATTGGACCTTATATGATTATGTTTATTGCCGCTTTACAAAATATTTCGCCGGAAATCGAAGATGCTGCGCAGCTTGATGGGGTGGGGCCGGTTCGCAAATTGTTTGCCGTCACGCTGCCTATGATCTGGGATACCGTTAAAGTTGCCGTCGTCCTGTGTATCTCGGGAAGTTTGAAGGCTTTTGACCTGATCTACGTCATGACAGGCGGGGGTCCGGCGCATTCAACTGAACTACTGGCTTCTTACATGTATAACAGCACTTTCAATGTATATCGTTTTGGCTTCGGAAGCGCGATTTCCACAGCCATCATTATTCTTAGTTTGATCTTGATTGTAGGCAGCCAACGTTTGATGAAACGGGATTATCGTTAAAATAAAGGAAGAGAGTTCTCTCAGGAGGGACATCTATGGAGCAGGTTGTATCGATGCAGACGGGTTTTCCCGCTGGAGGTAAGCGACGGAAAGTTTGGACGCGAGGCGTCGTTAATATTTTGCTTAGTTTGTACGCGTTAGTCACGTTATACCCGCTCATTTGGTTATTTATGAGTGCGTTGAAATCCAATGAAGAGTTTTATTCACGGCCCTTTTTAATGCCGCTAACTTGGAAATGGGACAACATCGTCCGGGCCTGGAAAGTGTCCGGGATGGGGCTATCGCTTTGGAATTCTACGGTTGTCACGATTGCTTCTCTCGTGCTGACGTTAGTGTTGGGGGCTCTGGCAGCCTTTGTCTTATCGCGGTTTGAGTTCAAATTAAAGCCGTTTTTCATGGGATTATTCCTGCTTGGGATGCTCATTCCGATTCACAGTACACTAGTTCCACTATTTATTATCATGAAAAAAGTAGGTCTTTTGAATACGTACGGCGCACTTATTCTGCCTTATGCAGCTTTTGAGCTGCCCCTTGCGATTTTCGTTGTTGCGGCTTATTTAGTCACCATTCCCAAAGAAATTGAGGAAGCCGCTTTGATCGACGGCACAGGCTACTGGGGAATTTTCTTCCGCATGATGCTGCCGCTTAGCTTACCGGCGCTTTCGACAGTTGCAATCTTAGGATTTTTGCGGTTTTGGAATGACTTTGCGTTTGCGCTCGTGTTTATCAGCAAACCTGCGTTGAAGACGGTTCCGCTGAGCTTGTCCGCTTTTGCTACAGGTTATATGACCGATTACGAGTTGACGATGGCCGCGCTTGCCATTGCTGTACTGCCAACAATTGTCGTGTTCCTGCTGTTCCAAGAGCAAATTATGAAGGGTATGACGGCTGGTGCTGTAAAAGGTTAATGCCATTCATCATCTTAGGGAGGACATCATGACGAAATTAAAAGTAGCGGTGATCGGTGCCGGCTCCATCTCCGATGCCCATTTGACCTCATATATGGAACATCCTGAAGTGGAACTTTACGGTATCGTCGATATGAACGAGGAGCGGGCGCGTGCGGCTGTCCAAAAATATGGTGCGCAGGTTGCTTTTACCGACTACCGCGAAATGCTGGCTGATCCGCAGGTGGAGGCTGTGAGCATCTGCACGTGGAACAATACGCATGGCGCTTTGAGCATCGCCGCCTTGGAGGCAGGCAAACACGTGTTATGCGAGAAACCGCTCTGCACGACCGTTGAAGAAGCTTTGCGCGTCGAGGAGGCGGTTCGCCGCAGCGGCAAGCTGCTGATGGTCGGCTTCGTCCGCCGCTTTGGTACGAATGCGCAGGTGCTGCGCCGCTTCTTGGATGCTGGCGAGCTTGGCGAGATTTACTACGCCAAGGCTTCGTACTTGCGCCGGTTGGGCAATCCCGGCGGTTGGTTCGCCGACAAGGAACGCGCCGGCGGGGGCCCGCTTTTTGACATCGGCATTCATGTCATCGACTTATGCTGGTACTTGATGGGACGGCCGAAGGTGAAATCGGTCAGCGGGAACACCTACGAGAAGCTGGGCAACCGCTCGAACATTAAGAACTTGACCTTCTATAAGGCAGCGGATTATGATGCCTCTCAGAATACCGTGGAAGACATGGCGAACGCGCTTATCCGGTTTGAGAACGGTGCGTCGCTCATGGTCGACGTTTCATTCACCTTGCATGCGAAGATGAAAAATGAGTTCGCTGTGAAAATATTTGGCGATCGGGGCGGTGCCGAGATCGAGCCGGACTTCTGCATCGTGAGCGAGAAGCATGATACGATCATCAACGTGACGCCGCAGATCGATCATCCTTCGTTCGAGTTCATGGACGGCTTCCGCAACGAAATTGACCATTTCGTGCAAGCTTGTCTGGGGCGCCAGGAGCTGATTTCACCTGTTCGAGACGGTGTGGAATTGACCAAGATTTTGTGCGCGGTTTATGAGTCGAGCGAGAAGGGGATTGAGATTCAGTTTGGCTGAGTAAGTTAGTTTCCGGGTATCAGGTTCATTGTGGATAACTTTCAAGCCCCTAACCTTATAGGTTGGGGCTTTTCAACGTACGCTCGGAGGTGCTACGATTAATTAACGCCATCTATTCGACTAGGCGGGCCAATAGCTGGGTGGGAACCGCTACGATTTCCCCTTGCGCGTTATATCCGCAAGGTTAATCCACTCCTCGTCGGTCACCTCGAGCAGGTCATTGAACTGCCCGGCGCCCTGCAGCCATTCGCCGCCGTCGATCGTAACGACTTCGCCGTTGATGTACCCGGCGTAGTCCGAAATCAGATAAGCTGCGAGGTTCGCCAGCTCATCCTTTTCCCCGACCCGCCGCAGCGGTACGCGGTTCAGCAGCTTCTCCGACAGCTCGGGCGTCGGAGCCAGCCGGCTCCACGCGCCGTCGGTGGGGAACAGTCCCGGCGCGATCGCGACTTGCCGGATGCCGTGGCGCGCCCACTCGACGGCAAGCGAGCGCGTCAAAGCGAGCACGCCGGCCTTCGCGGCCGCCGACGGCACAACGAAGGCCGAGCCCGTGGAGGCATACGAGGTGACGATGTTCAGCATCGTCCCGCCGGTGCCTTGCTCGATCCATCGTTTCCCCACTTCAAGCGTCGTGTAAAACGTGCCGTGAAGGACAATATTCAGCACCGCATCTACCGCGCGCGAAGATAAATTTTCAGTCGGGCTGGCAAAATTTCCAGCCGCATTGTTGATGAGAACATCGATTCGGCCATAATGTTGTTCCACGGCGGAGACCATTTCCGCGATTTGCTGCGGATCGCGCACATCACAGCTTTTATAGAACACATCACCATCCATCTCGGAAGCGGCCTTCGCCAATACTTCCTCACGTCGGCTAGTAATGGCAAGCTGCGCCCCCAACTCCAGGAAACGCTCACCCATAGCACGGCCAAGGCCAGTTCCCCCGCCTGTGATGAGAATGACTTTATCCTTCAATAAAGTTGCATCGAACATATCCATCCTGCCCCTCATCTTGAAATTGCCGCATCGCTAATGAGCAGAAGCAGCTTCGAATTGCTCGATCCAGATTTCCAGATCCGCCGAACGAGTTCAGTCTCCTGTAAAATAGGTTTGATACTGCTCACGAAGCTCGCGCTTCATGAATTTACCAACCGAGGAACGGGGGATTTCGTGCAGGAAAACTACATCATCCGGAATCCACCACTTTGCAAATTTGTCTTCGATGAACGTCAGTAATCCCTTTTTATCCCCCGCTTGCAAGGCAGCATCTTTGAGGACGACGCAAGCGAGCGGCCGCTCACCCCATTTAGGATGAGGCACGCCGATCACACAGGCTTCATACACATTCGGGTGCGCCATCAACGCGTTTTCCAAGTCGAGAGAGGAAATCCATTCCCCGCCGCTTTTGACCAAATCCTTGGCTCGATCGACCAGTTTTACGAAACCTTCAGGATCAATGACCGCGATATCTCCGCTATGAAACCAACCGTCTTGGAAGCCCTCAGAAGTTCGGGCATCTTTGTAGTATTCGGTCGCTACCCAGGGCCCTCGCAGCCAAATTTCCCCCATTTCCTTACCGTCCCAAGCCACTTCGCCTCGCATTCCGATGATTTTCATATCGAGCCCAGGTACCAGCAGTCCTTGCGTGGCTCGTGTGGCGTACTGTTCATCAAGCGAAGCTTCTTCTTGATAGCTTTTTAGGCGGGCAACGGTAACGAGCGGACATGTTTCCGTCATGCCGTAAGCATGATAAAACGGGACATTCAGCCGTTGTTCGTAGCTCTCAATGAGGCTGCGCGGGGCAGCAGATCCGCCGCAGACTGCGGCGCGCAAAGATGATAAATCCAGCTGCAGCGCCTCTTGCGCTTGAAGAGCAGCTGTCCAGACCGTAGGTACGCCCGCAGCGATGGTGACCTTTTCGTCCGCGATCAAGCGGAGCAGAATATCCGGCGTAGGGGCCGGTCCGGGAAGCACCTGCTTACTGCCGAACCAGACGGAGGCGAAGGGGAGCCCCCAGGCGTTAACGTGAAACATCGGGACGATAGGCAGGACCGCGTCACGTTCCGAAAGAGCTAGCGTATCCGCCAACCCAATGGACAACGAGTGCAGATAGATCCCACGGTGAGAGTACACGACGCCTTTGGGATTTCCCGTCGTGGCCGACGTATAACACATCCCTGCGGGAGCGCTTTCATTCATATTTTCTGGATAGGTATAAAGAGGATCACCGCTCTCTATCATGTTCTCATACCCATAGACGGGCTGTAAAGAAGTGGGTGGCAGGTCTTTTTTATCCGTCATGATGATATAGCCCTCGATGGTTGTCAGTTGATCCTGGATTTTTTCTATAATGGGCAGCAAGGTCTCATCAACGAAGAGGAAACGATCTTCCGCATGATTGAGAATGTAGGCGATATGATCGGCCGGGAGGCGAATATTCACCGTGTGGAGGACCGCTTCCATGCAGGGAATGGCGAAATAGGCCTCCAAATGCCAATGATGATTCCAGGCGAAAGTAGCAATTCGATCCCCGGGCTTTACCCCTAACGCTTGCAGTGAGCTGGACAATCTCTTCGAACGACTGCCGAAATCAGCATACGTATAACGGTGAATGCCGGTACTTGTTCGGGAAACAACCTCTTTTTTGGGGAATAAGGTTTGGGAGCGTTCGAAGAGGGAGCGCAGCGTTAATGGGTAATTGTCCAAATGGAAGCACCTCCGGGGATTGGCTATTTCTATAGTAAATATATAGGGAGGAGGGACAGGATATGTCCGAAATAGGGCTTTTTCGTAAATGTTTCCAGTGAAGGATATTTATACTTCTTGAGCATTGCAGAAAAATAAAAAAAGAGACCCTTGACTAGGGACTCTTTTTTTAAAATATAAGAATTTATATGTTTTGGGGTAAGCGTTTTTTAAGCTTACTCCTTATGGAGTTGTGTTGAGCACTCCAATCAAGAAATTGCTGCAATCGCTTAAGCGGTTTCGACCTGACAGAGAACTACAGGGCGCTATTTCATCGAAATAGTCTCTATTTGGCGCGGAGGGGAACTGTGGTCCTCTATTTGACCGTTTTCTTAAAGAAAACGGAGTTAGGTGGTCAAATAAGGCCTTGTAGTTCCGCTTGGACGCGGAAAGGGCTGAATTTGCTAAAATAGCGGCCTGTAGTTCCTCAAGGGTTTATCGCTGACCAACTTAACTCAATTATGAGGTTGCTCACTCCGCCAAGTGTCTCAGTAACACTGAATTTTAGCGGCGTGGATGTTCTCCATCCCCCTAAAGGGCGCTTTCATCCAAATAGGCCTTTTATATTTTCTGCTGGTAATTATGGTAGCTTACACATTCAGAATAAACTTCTCAATAACGTGTCTGACGCCGTCTTCATTATTGCTTTTGGTCACATAATTCGCGAGCTCCTTAAGCTCCGGCAAAGCATTGTCCATTGCGACCCCAAGCCCCGCAACTTCCAGCATTTCGCGATCGTTCCACGCATCGCCGAGGGCAATGACCTCATCCAGCGTGCAGCCGATATGATTGGCAAGGAAAGCGATGGCGTGGCCTTTCGTGCCTTCTTTGTGCATGAATTCCAAGTAGTGCGGCTTGGATTTCGTAATATGCATCTGGTCGCCGAGAAGAGGAAGCAGCTCCTCGCGAATTTGGTCGCAAACCTCCGGCTTGTCCACAATCAGCAGCTTAGGCTGCGGAATGTCGATCCATTGGCGCAGGTCACCGATGATATAAGGCGTTTTGGACAGTCGCACATAATTTTTAATTTTATCGTTATCCTCAGCTGCATAAAGCTGGTCGCCGTGGTAAAGCTGAAGATGGAGATTTCTCTTTTCGCAATAATCGAGCAGGTAGCGGGCGCTCTCCACAGGCACCATACGTTCATACAAGACTTCCTCGTCGAGGAGATTTTTGATCGAAGCGCCTTGATACGTAATGATCGGTACGTTGAGCCCGATTTGGTTCGCGATTTTGGCTGCAGAGGGAAAGCTTCTGCCTGTCGCAATCGTTACCGTCACACCTTGAGCAACTGCTTGATGCATAGCGTCAATCGTTTCCTGGGAAATGGTCAAATCATCACGCAAAAGCGTATCGTCCAAATCCGATGCTACTAACTTGTAAGTCATGTGTTCCTCTCCGTTCCGATAGGTAGTCTATATAAAAATTCTGCTTTAAGCATACCCGAATCAAAGCGGAATTGCTAGAATAAAGCGAGAGCTTTGTAGTTTAAAAGGAGGCGCGTCAACGATGGCATCACTTTACACGGACAAGCTGGAGGCCTTGCTGAGAGCGCACAGCAGTGAGGTTGACGCAGCTGCAATGTCCGCTTATATGCGCGACCAATTTCCTTTCCTCGGCATTCGCAATCCGCAGCGCGTGGCTTTGACGAAAGCATTTTGGAAGGAGCATGGTTATCCCAAAGGAGCAGAGGGCGTGAAAGTGGCGGAGGAACTTTGGGCATTACCGGAGCGGGAATTCCATTACACGGCGCTGCAGCTGCTCATGCAGCTTCGCAAAAATGCGGATAAAGAGCATATTAATTTTCTCGAACGCATGGTTGTAACGAATTCCTGGTGGGACACCGTTGATCCGATTGCTGACCATTTAATTGGTGTTCACCTACAGAAATATCCCGATCTTATCCCGGTCTATGTCGAAAAATGGCTCTCATCAAGTCATATGTGGCTGCAGCGGACAGCGATTTTGTTCCAGCTCAAGTATAAGCAGCGCACAGACGTGCCGCTTCTTCTTAGCTGTATTCGGCGTATGGCGGAATCGAAGGAGTTTTTTATTCGGAAGGCCATCGGCTGGGCGCTGCGTGAATATTCAAAGACGGACGCTGCGGCTGTGAAGGCTTTTGTCGCTGAGACCGAGCTTTCGCCGCTTAGTGTGCGGGAAGCATTGAAGGTCATTCAGCAGAAGGAAAAGAAAGTGCGATAGACTAGTTGATATCTAGGAATTGGAGGAATCCAACCCATGTCGGAATTTATGTGTTTTTCTGCTAAAGAGAATCGCACGACGATCCCTGGAAAGCTAGTATCGGGCCGCTACCGCCAGCCGTTCGGCTATCGCGTGAAGCGGTCGAAAGGAACGAAAGATTTCTACCTCACCATGACGTTGCACGGAAAGGGGTTATTTCATAACGGCAGCGAAACCTGTGAATGCCCCGAAAGTGAAATTACACTCATTACCCCTGGTACGCCGCATTACTATGGAACACCGGAACATACGATATGGGAGTTTAATTGGTGCCATTTTGTTCCCAAAGAGGATTGGTTGGCTCTGCTGCAGCTCCCAGAAACGATTAAAGGCATTCGCTCCGCCCGTGTGGATAGTGCCAAAGAATGGCATCACCTTGCCGGGGTTTTCAACAGCCTGATTCAGTACAACGAAGAATCGCATCTATTTTCGGAAAGATTGGCCGTTAATGCCTTGGAGGAAATCCTTCTGTTGATATCCAAAAATGCGCTTGAAAAACAGTTGCGGATGGATTCACGTGTGGAAGAAACGGTAAAGCTGATTTCTCAACATTATAAAAAGTCGTTCAACGTGCCGGAATTGGCGGCGAGAGTCAATTTGTCAGCATCCAGGTTCGCTCATCTGTTCAAAATGCAGACCGGCGAATCCGTCATGGACATGTTAAATAAAATCCGCCTCCGCCAGTCTAGAAAGCTGCTGGAAACGACCTCCTTATCCATCGCGGAAATTGCAGAGGAAGTTGGATTTAACCATCCTTTTTACTTTTCACGACAGTTTGCTGCTTTTTATGGCACGCCACCGGCGGTGTATAGAAAACATATTCTCCTTACTATGAATTGAAAAAAGGGGCTGAATCCATAGCAGCGTAAGCTACATTGGGGACAGTCCCTTATTGCCTAATATTTTATGGGGTTACGTAAATATTCGGTTGCGTCGGCGACGCCATGCCTGTTCCGAGGTAGTAGCTCGTATGCGGCGGTTGATTGTAAGCTACGTTCTGCCAGGCAATGTCCAATCGATAAAGAGGATCATGCATTAACGTCCAAAGGCGCGTGCTAGTCTCGTAAGGAGTAGCATAGATGCGCAGAGCGGAGCTATCCGACTTCCGCCAGATGACTTCTTCGCGCCAATCTCCCAAAATGTCGGCTTGCAAACTTGGGTTCCCTTTTGTCCCGTTGTTGGAGTAAGTGCCCGTTGCGGTTAAAAGAGTCGTTGTATTGAGGCTTGTATAATTCCACTTATCGATTCGGCCTACCCCATTAGTGCCATCCCAATTATGATCGAGCAGTTCACGCGATACATCTCCGTCCCACCAGATGCCATAGTTGATGGAGGAGGGGACTGTAGAACTGATTTTGGTGCCGCCTATTTGGTACAATCCGACACCATTGCTTGCCCAGACCTCTTCACCGGCATATCTCGGATCAATATCGGCAGCCATGCCTCTTCCGGTATCGGCGCCTGTGGGCACACCCCAACGTATTGCACCGGTACCCGCATTCCAGACGGCAGCCCCGTAGGTTGCGCTCGTATTTTCCATCACCTTAAATACTTCAAGTCCAGGATTATTCGGATCCAGGTCACCTACATGAAGCGCGTCACCATGGCCTAATGCCGTGTTATATTTCCTCGCACCATTATCATCCACCGTCATGGCGCCGTATACGATTTCGTCCTTGCCGTCTCCATCCACATCGGCTGCGGTCAGATTGTGGTTGCCTTGGCCGGCATAAGCAGAGTTCCCGGAGCTGTTGCTGTCAAACGTCCACAATTTGGAAAGCGTTCCGCCCCGCCAATTATATGCCACCAGCACACTGCGCGTGTAATAGCCGCGGGCCATCACCAGGCTTGGCTTCTCTCCGTCCAGATAGGCGATCGTCGCCAAGAAGCGGTCTACCCGATTGCCATACGTATCCCCCCAATCTCCAACCGTGCCGCGCGGTGGATCATAGCTCGTTGTCGTTAATATTTTACCTGTCGCGCCTGCAAAAATCGTTAAGAATTCAGGGCCTGCCAAGACCCGGCCTACTGAATTGCGATAGTCGGCGGTTGAGCTGCCGATGACGGTGCCAGTGCCATCCTTTGTGCCGTCAGCCGTTTTCATAGCGATTTCAGCCTTCCCGTCCCCGTCCAAATCATAGACCATAAATTGCGTATAATGAGCGCCTGCGCGAATGTTTTTGCCCATAGAGATTCGCCATAACCGGGTTCCATCGAGCTTATAAGCATCGACAAACACTTCACCGGTGTATCCGTCCTGCGAGTTGTCTTTGGAGTTAGAAGGGTCCCATTTTAAAACAATTTCATATTGTCCATCGCCATCCAAATCGCCGACACTCGCATCATTGGCATTGTAGGTATAGCTGACACCGTCTGGGGTTGTGCCGCCTGCCGGTCGTTGAAGAGGGACATCCAAATAATTATTTGCCCATGGAGTTGCAGCCGCGGATGCCGCTTGCTCGACACCGCCTACGACCGCACGAATCGTATAGCTTGAACTTGTCGTACCTGTGTTGTCTTGATAGTTTGTACTGGTTGTAATGGGAGAAACGTTGAGCTTCACACCGTTGCGATATACGTTAAAAGATGTACTGGCTGCCTCAGTACCTAGAAGTCTCCAGCTCACAAGTACACCGGTTGATACCTTAACGGCTACAAGTCCCCGGTCGAGTTTTTCCATTTGTCGGGGTACTGCTGCATGTGCTGTAGGCGTTTGGATGCCGAAGGATGAAAGAAGGAGAGAGCCCAGTGTGACGTAACAGGCTGTTTGTATTAGACGCTTCACATTTTTAAACATTTCTACAACCTCCTTGGATCGTCCGTCGAATGTTATTGCTATTGTGCGGATCTGTGATGAGGGAGACTTCGTTGGTATCCTCCTTCCCAATTTTGATTGCGCTTACATTTATGATTATACCTTGTAGATGATCGTGATTTTAATGCAGACAATGGCTAACTTTCTATACAATACTGCTCTTTGGAAAAAAGAGGTTAAGTTACAGTTATGTCATGAAATATAACACATATATTGTTATGATAAAATTATGTTATATATATTGACATACAGGTCGCATTGTTTTAAAGTTAATAAAATTCTTTGCAGCGGCGTACAGCCGTAAGTGCTTGCTCTAACTCATAATTAAGAAGGGAATGATGGAAGATGGCATACAATCGGACGCATGACTGGCTAACGCGACTGCCCAAAGTTGATCTTCATTTGCACTTGGATGGGAGTGTGAAACCGGAAACAATTCTGGAGCTCGCCCTGGATCAAGGCATTGATCTTCCCGTGTACAATAAAGAAGATTTGATTCCACATATGCGTGTTGACGACGAGTGCGGCAGCCTTATTGAATACTTGAGTAAATTTGATTTTACGACTCGTTTTATGCAATCGGGTGAAGCTTTGGAGCGGATTGCCTATGAGGTTGCTCAGCAATCGGCAGAGCATAACTGCAAATACGTGGAGGTGCGTTTTGCACCGCAATTGCATCGCAATAACGGTTTGACCGTGGAAGAAACGATACATTATGTAGTTGAGGGGATGAAGCGCGGACAACGCGATTTTGGTGTGAAAGCCGGCGTCATTGCCATCTGCATGAGAAATCATTCCTGCGAAAGCAACTTGGAAGTGATTCGGGCGGCAGCCAAGTTTGTTGGTAAAGGCGTAGTCGCCGTCGACTTGGCTGGTGATGAGGCATCCTATCCGCCGGAATGGTTCCGGGAGGTTTTTGCGGAGTCAGGCCGACTCGGCATTCCGGTCACGATCCATGCCGGAGAAGCGGCAGGTGCGATGAATGTGTACGAAGCGGTAACGAGTCTCGGCGCGGTGCGCATCGGGCATGGTGTCAGACTGAAGGAGAACAGCGACATTCTCGAACTGGTCAAAGACCGCCGCATCCCGCTCGAGATGTGCCCGATTAGCAACATCCAAACGAAGGCCGTTTCCGGCTGGGATGCTTACCCGATTCGTGAATATTTGGAGCAAGGGCTCCTCGTCACCATTAATACGGATAATCCGAGTGTCTCCGGAACGGACATTACGAATGAATACCGCGTGCTGTCCGATCGTTTTGGCTTTACGGAGCCAGAACTCGTCAGGCTTGTGATGAATGGGGTGGAAGCCGCGTTTATGGACGAAAGCGATAAGTTGTTGCTGCGGCGGGAGATAGAAGCGGAGATTAACAGTTTAGGGATGGGTTTGCTGAGCTGATGCGACGAAATAACAGTAAGGCCTGACGTGATTAGCCGGTCAGGCCTTTTTTATTTTGCGGACGTGGTGGGGAACTACAGTCCACTATTCCTCGGGAAATGCCCATTTTCCACAAATGATGGGAACTACGATCCGTTATTTGAGCATTTTAACCCTGAAATGTGTCATTGAAGCCGAGATTAGACCCTGTAGTTCCGTTCAGATAGGCGAGTAGTTCATATAGCCTCAAATAGAGGGTTCCAGTTCCTGTAAGAATGGCCTGAACGAAATTATCGCTAGTTTTTGAAAATGGTTAATGGTTGGTAAAGTGAAAATTGGTTCAGTGGGTAAAAATATTGTGATGAGAGAACAGGATCCACTTGACAATATAGGGTAGGGGGGTATACTATATAAATATAAACAAATACCAATCACTGTGAGGTGACAATCCTATGAGCACCGAATCTGCAGGGCAGCAGCAACCTACCGGAGCAACTGCGACGGTTGATTTTGATATTACAGGAATGACTTGCGCCGCATGCGCAACCAGAATTGAAAAAGGGCTGAGCAAGATGCCCGGTGTCGCGCAAGCATCCGTCAACCTGGCTATGGAAACGGCCCGAATTTCCTATCAGCCTTCGGAGGTAACGCCGGAGGATATGCAAGCGCGAGTAGCCAAGTTAGGATACGAAGCAGCGCGCAAAACAGAACAGGTTGAAACTGGCGAGCATCGCGCCAAAGAGATACAGAAGCATAAGCGTAAGCTGTGGATTTCAGCCATACTTTCTTTCCCTTTGTTATGGGCGATGGTCGGCCATTTCTCCTTCACTTCATGGATCTGGGTGCCCGAGCTGTTCATGAATCCGTGGGTGCAGCTGGTACTTGCAACACCGGTCCAGTTTCTTATCGGACGCCAATTCTATATTGGTGCCTACAAAGCGCTCAGCAATAAGAGCGCGAATATGGATGTGCTCGTGTCGCTGGGAACATCAGCCGCGTATTTTTACAGCTTGTATTTGACGTTCCAGTGGGCAGGGCAAAGCGAGCATCACCATGCGCCTGAGCTGTATTACGAGACTAGCGCCATCCTGATCACACTCGTCATTCTCGGAAAATGGTTCGAAATTCTCGCCAAAGGGCGCACTTCGGAAGCCATTAAGTCGCTTATGGGCTTGCAGGCTAAGAGAGCCTCGGTCATCCGTGACGGGCAAGAAATCAGCATCCCGCTGGAAGAGGTAGTTACAGGGGATGTCGTCATCGTGAAACCCGGCGAGAAGATTCCTGTGGATGGCACCGTTATGCAAGGCCATTCCTCGGTCGATGAGTCGATGCTGACGGGTGAAAGCTTGCCAATTGAGAAACGCGAAGGCGATACTGTGATCGGTGCAACGCTGAATAAGAATGGGGTTCTCCGGGTGCAGGCGACTAAGGTTGGCCGTGACACGGTGTTGTCCCAAATCATCAAAGTCGTTGAAGAAGCGCAGGGATCGAAAGCGCCGATTCAGCGTGTGGCGGACGTCATTTCGGGAATTTTTGTCCCGATTGTCGTGGGGATTGCACTTATCGCTTTTGTTCTGTGGTACTTCTGGTTGGATCCGTCTAACTTCGCAGGCGCACTCGAAAAAACGATCGCGATCCTAGTTATCGCGTGCCCTTGCGCATTGGGTTTGGCGACGCCGACCTCGATTATGGCGGGTTCCGGGCGCGCAGCGGAATTAGGCGTTTTGTTCAAAGGCGGAGAGCATTTGGAAGCCGCTCATCACCTGGATGTTGTAGTTTTGGATAAGACGGGTACAGTAACCAAAGGGAAACCACAACTTACCGATATCCAAACGCATGTGGACCAGACCACCTTCCTCCGTTTCGTCGGAGCGGCGGAGCGCAGTTCGGAACATCCGTTAGCTGAGGCGATCGTCCAAGGCATACTACCGTCCATGCCATCCTTGCCGGAAGCCACAAGTTTTAAAGCTATCCCCGGTTTTGGACTGGAAGCTCAAGTCGAAGGCAGCCAAATTCTCATCGGTACAAGAAGACTGCTAATCGAGAAGGGGGTTGACATTGGCGAAACGCTGCTCGAGGATATGGAACGTTTAGAACAAGCCGGCAAAACCGTGATGCTGGCAGCCTTTGACGGCGTGTACGCCGGATTCGTTGCTGTGGCGGATACAATAAAGGAAACTTCGCAGGAAGCCGTATCCCGTTTGGAAGCAATGGGGATTAGAGTCATCATGATCACAGGCGACAATGCGCGTACGGCAAAAGCGATAGCCGAGCAAGCTGGCATCAAGCAGGTTCTGGCAGAAATTTTGCCGGAAGGGAAAGCGGCAGAGGTGAAAAAGCTGCAAGCGCAGGGTTTCCGCGTCGCGATGGTCGGCGATGGCATCAACGATGCGCCAGCTCTGGCAATGGCCGATATCGGCATGGCGATGGGCACGGGAAGCGATGTAGCCATGGAGGCGGCGGATGTCACCTTGATGCGCGGCGATTTGAACTCCATTGCAGATGCCATTGAAATGAGCAGACGGACGATGCGAAATATTAAGCAAAATCTGTTCTGGGCCCTCGGTTATAACACGATTGGCATCCCGATCGCCGCTTTTGGCTTGTTAGAGCCTTGGGTAGCAGGGGCCGCGATGGCGTTAAGTTCCGTTTCTGTCGTGCTGAATGCTCTTCGACTGCAGAGGGTCAAACTTTAAGCGAGCGAGGGACGTTCCAAAGGATTGACAATATACGGGATGGGGGTATGATAAGTAATGAACAACCCTCAAAGGAGTGAGCCCAATGAACAAGGAAATGGACACGGAAGTAGACCACTGCGGCTTGGATGGACACGAGCGGAAGAGTCATCATTCCGATAAACTCAAAGCGGATTTAACGAAGCGGTTGAACCGCATTGAAGGTCAAGTTCGCGGGGTTAAAGGTTTGATCGAGAAAGATACGTATTGTGATGACGTTCTACATCAAATTGCCGCGATTCAATCGGCGCTTAATGGTGTAGGGAAACTGCTGCTAGCCGGCCACCTCAAAAGTTGTGTCGTCGAACGTATTCAAGAAGGCGACATGGATGTTGTCGATGAACTGCTCAAAACCATGAATACCCTCATGAAATAATCATAAAAAATCAAATCAAATGAAGGAGTGAATGCAATGTCCAGCATTATTTTAAAAGTAGAAGGTATGTCTTGTAATCACTGTGTGAATACCGTTGAGAAAGCCATGAAAGAGCTTGGAGCGGCAGGCAAAGTAAACTTGGCGGGTAAATTAGTGGAAGTGGAATACGACGAGAGCAAGCTGACTGTGGAAGCGATCAAAGAAGCAATAGAAGAGCAAGGTTATGATGTCGTGCAATGAGAATAACGAGTCTTATCGTGTTGTCTCTGGCACTTGTGCTAAGCGGGTGTGGGAAGTCGCAGACTACGGATCACTCGGTACACGGCGGCGGCCATGAAGCGGGGAGCTCAGCGGAGCAGATTCAGGCAATATTCCAAGTAGCTTCTCCGCAGACGAAGGCGAAAGCGAAAGAAGATACGACGTTGACGATTCAGATTCAAGATAGTGCCGGTAACCCGATAAATGATTTTGACCTGAATCATGAGAAAAAGATGCATCTTATTGCGGTGAGCAAGGATCTTTCTTATTACAAGCATCTGCATCCGGAGTACAAAGGAAAGGGTCTTTTTACGGTATCCACACAGTTCCCCTCGGGCGGTGATTATAGGCTTTTTGCTGATTTTCTGCCTACCGGGAAAGAGAAAACCGTCAAAAGCTACACCTTGACAGTACAAGGGGACTCCGCACCACCGGTGGCTATTGAACCGGAGAAGGCATGGACGAAGACCATAGATGGCAATGAAGTTACTCTAAAAATCGATCATCTTATGGCAGGAATGGAGCTTAATCTAACCTATTCCTTTAAGGATGCAGCTTCCAAAGCACCTATTAAGGATTTGCAGCCGTACCTTGGGGCTGTGGGTCACGTAGTTATTCTGGACGCGAATGCGGATCAATACCTGCATGTTCATCCGACGGACGAGAAATCAACAGGGCCGGAAGCCCAGTTTATGACGACATTCCCCAAAAGCGGCGTGTACAAAATATGGGGAGAATTTCAGCGTGGCGGCAAGGTGTTTATCGTCCCTTTCGTTGTTAAAGTTCCTTAACTTACCCCCTACATTTATCTAAAAAAGGAGCCGGTCACCATGCCTGCCTATATCATCACGGGAGGTTCCAAAGGCCTCGGAGCTGAGCTGGCAAGGCAGCTCCTGCACCAAGGCGCCGCGGTCCACTGCGTGTCGCGCGGCGAAAGCCCAAGCCTCCGCCAAGAGGCGTTAAGCATGAAAGGTGATTACACCTTTCATGCTTACGACTTGGCGCAAACCGACGGCCTGGATTCGCTAATGGAGCGAATCCTTGGCCTGGTTGATCGAGCGGATGCCATCACGCTGATCAACAACGCGGGCCAGCTCGAACCGATGACGTTCATCGGCCGAGCTGGCCAAGAGGACCTGCAGATGAGTCTGCAGGTCAATCTCGTCGCGCCCACGCTGCTGACGAACAGCTTCATCCGGCAGACGCAGGCGCTGCCGATCAAGAAGCGGGTCGTCCACATCTCCTCGGGCGCGGGGAAGAAGCCCTACCCCGGCTGGGGGGCGTATTGCACCGCCAAGGCCGGGCTCGATATGTTGACGCGCTGCATTGGCGTCGAGCAGATGGAACAGCCCTACCCGGTGGAGGTCATCTCCGTCGCACCGGGGGTGGTGGATACGGATATGCAGCGGGAGATTCGCGCTGCATCCGAAGAGGACTTCCCGCAGCTAAGCCGGTTCGTGAAGCTGCATGCGGACGGCGAGCTGCAATCGCCGGAAGCAACGGCGGCGCAGCTTCTGGAGCTGCTGCAGCGAGATGCTTTTACGCAGGGCGAGATTGCCGATCTGCGCACAAAAAAGGAGTTAAGCAGCTGAGAAGCGCTTAACTCCTTTTATCCTATGTACTACTGAATGCTTCCTGACACAGACGGCCCGGATGACAGCTCAGAGGTACAAAATTTACAGCGGGTCGCTTGCGCCGGAATATCCGACAAGCAATGCGGACAAGATTTGGTCGTAGGAGCTTTCTCCTTCGGCTCTTCTTTCTTGCGGAACTTGGACAATTGTTTAACAACGATAAAGATGACGGCAGAAACAATTAAAAAATCTAAGAACGTAGAAATAAATGCTCCGTATTTCAAAACTGGCGCACCTTTATCGGCTGCAGCGTCAGCAAGTGTATCGTAGTGTTTGCCATTCAAAGATATGAAAAGTTCATTAAAGTTCACTCTGCCCAGCAGCAACCCGATAGGCGGCATGATCACATCGTTGACGATGGATGTAATGACTTTCCCGAATGCTCCCCCGATAATAACCCCCACCGCTAGATCGACCATATTTCCTTTAAAAGCAAAATCTTTAAATTCCTTTAGCATAGCGAACCTCCAACAAACTGCATTTTTTGCATTGTAGCATATTTTGTCGTTGTCAAACAATGAGTTGGATGCTCGTTTAGTTGTTTAGTCTTTCAGAGCGGATAAGAGAGGCTGTTCCTTGGACTCCTGCAGCACTTCGCGCAGGGCGCTGATGAATGCTTCATGATCTTCAGGAGTTCCTATTGAAATCCTCACATGATTAGGGAGGTTCCATGCCCCTGCATAACGGAGGATAACGCCTTTTCGCATCAATTGATCATAGATCGCTCTCGCATCAGGGCCAAGTTCGACAAGTACGAAATTACTCATGCTGCGCGTGAAATTGAATCCCAACTCCTGCAAACTGCTGTAGAGCCGCTCTCTGCCGAGTTTATTCATTTCCCGCGTCGCTTCAAGATGAGCATCATCCTGAATGGCGGCTGTAGCGCCGACTTGTGCTAAGGCGTTTACGTTAAAAGGCTCTTTGACCTGACGAATATTACGGAGAATGCTTGCAGCTGCGATGCCGTATCCAACACGGATGCCGGCTAAGCCGTAAATTTTGGAGAAAGTTTGGGTGACGATGATCGGATATCCCTGACGCACCAGCGCAAGCCCGTCGCAATAATCATCTGCGGTTACAAAGTGACTGTAGGCCCCATCGAAAATAACCAGTACATGAGGAGGGAGTTTATCCATTAGCGCATGCAGGTCCTGTTTTTTCATATAGGTGCCAGTAGGATTATTTGGCGAGCAAATATAGAGCAGCTTCGTTTTCTCGGTTACCGCAGCCAAAAGATCCGCGATTTCATAACGGTAATCCTCTCGGAGCGGCACCTGCACGACGGATGCGCCCATCAGATTAGCGCCGAATTCATATTCGCTGAAGGTTGGAGAGGGCACGATGACTTCGTCGCCTTCCTCCAAAAACGTTTCGGATAGGAGTGTAATGAGCTCATCGGCTCCATTGGTGACAAGCACTTGCTCGGGCAAAACCTCCAATTTGCCGGCGATGGCGCTGCAGAGATCAATCGTGTCCGCATCGGGATAGCGATGAATATCTGTCAGATAAGATTGAATGGCTTGGACTGCGAGAGGTGATGGACCAATCGGATTTTCATTGGAAGCAAGCTTAGTCACCTTGTCGATACCTAATTCCCGCTGGACTTCCCAAATGGGTTTGCCCGGAGAATAAGGCTTCATGCGCGATAGGACGCCGCGTGGACGGATATGGTCTGTTGTACGATTGCTCAAAAGTATCACTCCTTCAAAGATAATTACTTTAGTTAAATAATACATTAACTTGGTAAAGTAGTAAAGTATAAAAAATCCATATCCCAACTTTTAGGAGAGTAGTATAATACGTAAAGATGCGTAATTCGACGTTAAGGAGAGGACACTGCGCGGATGGGGAAAAAGAAGAGGTTTGGTATCCGATCCAAAATCATGCTTGGCTATATTTTCATTTTCGCTTGTATAAGTGTTGTATTTACGCTAGTAATCAATCAAGTGAAATCGATGCAAACGGATAGAAACTATATCATTGAGCATGATTTTGCCGTCCATAGTGAAATCAACAACATCGAAAAATATGTGATGGACATGGAAAGCGGACAACGGGGATATCTGATAACCGGAGATTCTACTTACCTGGAACCCTACCACAATGCAGAGACAAACTGGCGGCAATCCTATATGAGACTGAGTCAGCTGACACGGGAAAATGCGGTCCAGGATCAAAGTTTGCAATCAATCAAAAAGTCCATAGAACGCTGGATCATGCAACTAGATGGGGCAAAGGGTCCAATAGTAAAAAGAGATCAAAGTGCAGGCACAGATTCCGTCAATCCTTATGATTTTTATTTGGGCAAGCAAAATGTGGAGGATATCCGCTCTCAGCTCGATCGTTTCCGGAATATTGAGATAGCGCTTACCAAAGATAGGGCCAAGCTCTTGGACGATCAGAACCGGATGTTCACGAGATCCTTGTTTGTTATGCTGACCCTGCTGCTTATTTTCTCGTTAACAGCTGCACTCTTGATATCGCAGTCGATTGTTGGGACGATTAAGCAGGTTACCAAAAGCATTTTGAAATTAAGTTCTTTCAAAAGAGACTATTCACAGCGCATCCAAGTCACAATGAACGATGAGGTCAAGGATCTGGCTGAAGCAACGAATATGCTTCTAGAGAATCAAGAGGAGATCGAATGGCAGCAGCGCAAGCTTGCGGAAGTGGTTCATATGCTTCAAGGCATATCGGACATGGAAACGTTAGGTTCTTCTTTTATTAGTAAAGCCGCTGAGCTTTTCGGTGCGTCCTTCGGACTGTTTTACCTCCGATCCACCCACAAGGGCAAGGTTACGATGGAGAAAATAGCAGCCTACGCCATGATGATGGATAACGAGAATGAGGTTGGGATTCAGCGGTTTCATTTGGGGGAGGGACTAGTTGGTCAATGCGCGCTGGAGAAGCGGATGTTCCATTTCATGAATGTGCCTGATCATTATCTCAAAATAACGTCCGGACTCGGCGCTGTAAAAGCGCAAAGCGTACTGATTGTACCGATTTTACATCATCATGAAGTTATTGCCGTTATGGAATTAGCCAGTTTAAATAAGTTTACCCATCAACAGATGGAGCTTCTTGAAGATATTCTCGACGTTCTCGGAACCATCGTGCACAGTGTGCAATCGCGCGTTGAAGTGGAGCGTTTGCTTCGGGAATATCAACTTATGACGGAAGAGCTGCAGATTCAGACGGAGGAGCTCCAAAGCCAGCAGGAAGAGCTGCACATGACGAATGAACAGTTAGAGGAGCATAACCGATGTGCGGATGAAAGGTCCAAGGAACTTGAACGCATCAAGGTGGCTCTTGAAGAACATGCGGTTCAGCTGCAGCTAAGCTCCAGATACAAATCGGAGTTTCTGGCTAATATGTCGCATGAGTTTCGTACCCCGCTTAACAGCGTGCTTATTTTATCCCAAATGCTGCAAGAAAATAAGATGGGGAACTTGAGTAGCGATGAGCAGGAATATGCCCGTGTGATCCATTCCTCAGGGACCGATCTGCTGCTGCTTATTGACGATATTCTCGATTTATCCAAAGTGGAAGCCGGCAAGTTGGATATCCATATCGGAGCGTTAAATATAAGAGAGCTTCCTAAGCTCATTCGAAGTCAATTTGCCAAGGTGGCTGAACAGCGCAATCTGACTTTGAACATTGACCTGGAACTCCCGGTACCGGAGCACTTTTACACGGATGAGCAGCGACTTAGTCAAATTTTGAAAAACTTGTTGTCCAACGCGTTTAAGTTTACGCATGAGGGCGGTGTTCACGTGAGTATCAAGCGTTGTGAAGCGGATCAAGTCACCCAGTTGCTGCCTTCCGCTGACCCTAGTCAAGAAGTCCTGGCCATTTCGGTTAAAGATACGGGGATCGGTATTCCTCTTGACAAGCAAGCGCTTATTTTCGAACCCTTCCGGCAAGCTGACGGCACGACCAATCGGAAATACGGGGGAACGGGCCTTGGCCTCTCCATTTCTCGCGAACTGGCGGGACTGCTTGGCGGGGACATCGGCATGAGCAGCGAAGAGGGGGTTGGAAGCACTTTCACGGTCTACCTCCCATCCTTGGAGCCGGGGATCAGTGAGTTTCAACCGGCATGGGAGGAAGCCGCAGCAGCCTATGACGCCACCCCGGCGATGCTGGAAGAGCTTTCTCTTCCTTTGGCTGAACCCAACTTTCTGCGAGGGAAGGTTGTGCTTGTCGTTGACGATGACGTGCGAAATGTTTTCGTGTTAAGCAACGCTTTTGAAAATGAAGGGATGACCGTCATCATTGCACACGATGGGCAGGAATGTCTGGCTATTTTGCAGAAGGAGCCGCAGATTGATATCATCCTTATGGATATGATGATGCCCGTAATGGATGGCTATGAGGCCATGCGTACGATTAGAAAAGACGAGCGCAACGAGCATCTGCCTATTATTGCTATAACGGCGAAAGCGATGAAGCAGGATCGTGATATTTGCCTGCAAGCAGGCGCTTCCGACTACATCAGCAAGCCGCTGAATTTAAACCAGCTGCTGTCGCTTATGCGAGTTTGGCTGGCATAATCAAAAAGGTCTTTGATTTCCCCCGGGAGGGATGGATCAAAGACCTTTCTTTTATTAGTTAATGGGATTAATAAATGGATAAGTGCTTTTTATTTAAGATCCAAACGTACGTCGCGTCCATCGTCCTGAACGGATAGCTCTTTACCCGCCGCTTTCAAGGAGTTCGCGTAACTGACCCAAGCATCGAGCATGATGGCGCCATCTTTCCAATCCTTCACTTCACCGAAAACCGTAAAGCCATCGCCGCTGCCTGTTGCCATGAAATCATTCGTCGTCACTTTGAACGTGCGGTCTGTGTTGAACTTGCCGTCCACGTAGATCGGCGTACCATCTACCAGCGTGATTTTGGAATATTTCTCGCCAAGAGGTTTGGTGCTGTCCCACTCGACTTTCAGACCGGAGAATTGAATAGCAGGAAGATTCGTATACTTGTCCGTTACTTCCAAGGCTTTTTTGATTTGCTCGGCCGTCATTGTGCCTGTCACATTGTAGTTGCCGAAAGGGAATACTTCAAACATTTCACCATAAGTTAGATCACCTTTATCGACATCGGCACGGATACCGCCAATATTCGTGAAGGCGATGTCGGATTTCTCAGCAGCGCGCATAGCGTCCGTGATGCTGTTACCCAGCTGTGAAGCGCCATCGCGATCTACACCGCCATTTTTATCGAAACGGAATGATTTACGTCCAAGCGGTTCAGCGGCAACGACTTCAACTTCACTGGATTTCGTTGAAATTTTCGCCTTGTAGTCTTCTACCGTTTGGTGAATTTTCTCGTCAGCCGTTGTCAGGTTCGTGTAGGTTTCCAGTAAGCTGGCGTTCGATGAAACGACCTGTTTAGTCGTTTTATCTACAAATAGTTGAATGTGGCCAACCGCGTACAACCAGCTTTGCGCTTCTACAACAGGGATGCCGTTCACAATTCCGGAAACACGCAAATGGGAGTGTCCACCGACGATGGCATCCAGTGTGCCGTTGCCTGTGCCTTTGGCCAGATCTGCAAGCTCGCTGATGATTTCAGCGGATTTTTGGTTTTGCTCACCAGGCAGGTGGGAAGTGACCATAATGATGTCAACGCCTTTGGCGCGCAGTTCAGCAGACAATTCTTTGGCCAAAGGAACTGGATCCACAAAGGAGAGTCCTTCAATATTTGTTGATTTCGTCGTTGACGTTGTTTGCGGAGTCGCGAAGCCGATGATGCCGATTTTCAGTCCATCTTTTTCAACGATCACGTAAGGTTGTGTCCAATCTACGCGTTCGCCTGTTTTCGTATCGATAATATTAGCGCCTAGAATAGGGAACTTCGCATTCTTAATGTTATTAATTAAAACGTCACGGCCAAAATCGAACTCATGGTTTCCGATAGCTGCCGCATCGTATTTCACTTGGGCCATGGTATCCATGACGGATTGACCATTGGTTGTATTCGAAATAAGCGTGCCCTGCCAAGCGTCTCCGCCGTCTACTACAACAGTGCCGTCCGGATTCACAGTACGGAAATCGGTGACGATTCCGCCAACGGTTTCAATACCGCCTTGGCCTTGGTTGCGTTTTTTATCGAAGCCAACTTCGATTTTACCGTGAATATCATTGGTAGTTAAAATATCAACGACCTTAAATAAAATCGGCTTAAGCGCCTTAGCAACTTCATCACGCGTAACGGCTGCCGTCGGATTGAAGTTTCCATCTAGTGTTGGGCTGAAAATTCCGCTGATGACGGCATACGCGACATACGGGCGGGACTCTTTTGCAATGGCATCGGAGTCTTTGAAGTAGTTCAAAACATTCTCATTCACGCTTGGCAGCTTACCGCCCGTTACCACTTTCACGATCAACTCGGCAAGCTCTTGGCGAGTGACTTGCGCATCCGGGTGGAACGTTCCGTCAGCAAATCCGCTGATCAGCTTCGCTGCAACCGCATTGGCAACAGCTTGTTTCTGCCAATTTGCGAGGTCAGTGAACGTGACAGAAGCGGGATCCGCGCTTTGCAACTTCGCTGCACGGTTGATCATTGTTGCAACTTCAGCACGTGTTGCCGGGTTTGCACCGCGGTAGTCGGTATCTCCGTAGCCTTCGATTGCGCCGTTATCAATGGCAAGACGCATGTCTGACTTCATCGTAGTCGTAGATGCGGGTACTGCATTGTCGGCAAAAGCGATACTGCCGGTAAAAGTGCCTGTAAGAGCGGTTACAAGAGCGAGGGCTGTAAGTCGAGTTTGGAATGTTTTTTTCATGTGATAGAAAGACCTCCTTCATAATAATAGAACATAGGTTAATTAACACGTCTATTAGTATAAAGGAAATTGGTAGTTTTTGAGAAGTGAAGAAATTATTATTATAAAAATCAACAAAAAAAGCCCTTATCCCTCCAAGGGTTTAAGTGGCTTTGTAATCATTATGAACTTCAAAATGATAGATTGTATTGCGAGTAAGTACGCGAAAATCCAATCCGTCTCTATCTATGGCTTGAACTCTAGTTGTTTTGAATGGGATATATCGATGTATGCCGGATAAGATCATCGGTGCCCCGACTTCCGTTGGGTTCATCTCACGAAAAGTCTGCCCTTGAATCTCATCAAAATCAAAACGTTCAGATCGATGTTTGGGCGTAATCCCATCCACCTCGTAGATTTGAAGAAGCTTTAGCAATCTCATGTTGTTACCCTCCCATCTAACCTTCCTAGCTACAGTATACAACGTCTAAGGTATCTAAGCGAAATTTTAAACCTAACACTTAACTAATAATGTTCTCACACTTTCCTTATTTCCAAAATATACAATTGAAACATTGGAATTGGGGGGGCTTTGTATGATACATACGAGAGTGCGTGTCGAGGAAAAAGAAGTTCTTATGTTTTATGAATCCAAGCATCAGGAGCATTTGCCTGTTGCCGTTGAAACGATTCTCAAGCATTTATCTAATGAGAAAATCCGCAGAGTGTTCGATGATCTTGGCTTGGTCAATATTACGAGTGAGGAAGTTACGCTCTTTTCGCTTAATGGCGAAATTGAGACACTTTGCATAACGTAGATGCCTTTCGCTGATCTATACATATGCAGTTGAAATTATGACTGATTTAGGCTTGACGATATAGATTTGCCGCTTAAAAATAACGAGTAGGATGTTCTAGCCCTCATCTGCTATTTTCGTTACAATAATAGAAAGTAGGAGTTTAATAGGGAGGTTATGAACAATGGCCGTTTTGAAAATGGAGCACGTTGGTGTGATGGTGGCAAACTTGGAAGCGTCGATTCGTTTCTATGAGGAAGTAATTGGTCTTGAGCACAAAGGGACCTTGCTTCACACGAATGGCGTCATCCGCCTTGCTTTCCTGGGCTTTGAAGCGTTGAACGAAACTGAAGTTGAACTCATTGAAGGTTATAACGCGGATTTGCCGCAAGAAGGGAAAGTTCATCATCTGGCTTTTACCGTTGACGACGTTGAAGCGGAGTTTACGCGGATTCAAGGACTGGACGTTCAGCAGGTAGATGAAGAAATTACGACGCTGCCTAACGGCTCCAGGTATTTCTTCTTTAATGGGCTAGATGGAGAGCGCATTGAGTTTTTCCAAACAACTCGTTAATTAAACGTACATCTAATAACATACGCAAATGAGACGGGTGCATCTGATGCATCCATTTTTTATTTGTGAATAGAACAAAACATTCAAAAGAATGGCAATTGCGGAACATTTCCAAAGGGGTTGTAATTGGTTATCGAGCGTGGTACATTATACCTCGTTGCTTCGGACGGCGAATCACTTAGAACGATAAAGTGAATTTGCTTCGAAGGGCGACATGTGGTAGTATTAATTTCCCAACAGCGTACGACAGAAATTGACAAGAAAAAAGTGCTTGCAATTGATAAACGAGCTGTGGTATATTACTTCTCGCTGCTTCGGTAACACGGCAGTGAGCGAAAGAAATTGATCTTTGAAAACTGAACAACGAGT
>NZ_JBYTCO010000022.1:0-60073 GCF_058790355.1 Paenibacillus sp. FW101-FHT12H11
GTTAAGCCCTCCAGCGTCGATGGTACTTGAACCGCAGGGTTCTGGGAGAGTAGAACGTTGCCAAGCACAGAAGAAAAGCCTTTTTGAGAGAGATCTCAGAAAGGCTTTTTTGCATCTCTTACGACAATTCTAAGGTAAGATTCTCGAAAAGTGTCATAAGGGAAGTATAGGCCATTAATTGATTGGATTTGTGACTTTTGAGATCTTGAGTGGAACTACGGGGACTTATTTGACCTAAAAAGGCAGATTTTTAGCTAAAATAAATAAAATAACGGATCGTAGATTTCTTTAATCTGAGAATTTCTTGATTTTTCCAGAAATAGCGAAACGTAGCCCATCACTCCTACTCCCCAAAAAAAGGAACAGTCCCTGACGTTAAGCAGGGGTTTTTTTGTAAATACTGAGAGTAAGCTGTGAAAATGCTCAGTTTTCTTATATACGGCCAATGTTTAACGGCAGCACTTGTCAAAAAGAAAGGAAATGATTATAATCTAGTTAAGGTCAAAGAAAGTCAAAGTCAATCAAAGTCAATTTACTTCTAGCAGTCTGGGAGGATGAATTGATGCGTAACGTATCAGAAATTATTGAGCAGTATTTAAAGCATGTCCTTCAACAAAGCTCTGAAGGAGCCATCGAGATTCAACGAAACGATCTGGCCGATCAATTCCAGTGTGTGCCTTCCCAAATCAATTACGTGATTAGCACAAGGTTTACGCTGGAAAAGGGTTACCTCGTGGAGAGTAAGCGTGGCGGTGGCGGGTACATTCGTATCCAGAAGATTGAGCTTAAGAGCCATGGATCGATATTGGATCATATCTTTCGAACGATTCATACACACATAGATCAAGTCGCTTCTGAAGGACTCATTTACCAGCTGCTGGAGGGCCACTATATTTCAACACGAGAAGCCAATTTGATTCGGGCAGCGATATCCAGAGATGTGTTGACCTTCAAGCTCCCGCTGCGCGATGAAATTCGAGCTAGAATCCTTAAAGCGATGCTGATATCCTTGCTTAGCAGATGAGGAGGCATTTGAAATGATTTGTCAGGAATGCGGGAAACGACCGGCGACTCTTCATTTTACGAAGATTGTGAATGGAGACAAGAACGAGTTCCACATTTGTGAGAATTGCGCCCGCGAGAAGGGTGAAATGATTCCTGGTACATCTGGCGGGTTTTCGATTCATAATCTTTTATCAGGATTACTTGATTTCGACCCATCTTCTTTATCCGCCGCGAAGTCCCAAGCGATCCGTTGTGAGAATTGTGGGTTAACGTACTCGCAGTTTAGTAAATTAGGCCGTTTTGGATGCGGATCCTGTTATCAGAGCTTTTCGGAAAAGTTAGATCCTCTGTTCAAAAGAGTGCACGGGAACACCGTACATGTGGGGAAAGTCCCCAAACGAAGCGGTGGCATTATCCAATGCAAGCGGGAAATTGATACGCTGAAGAAGGATATGATGACCTGCATTGAAGCAGAAGAATTCGAACAAGCGGCGAAGATCAGGGACCAAATTCGCGAGATAGAGAAGAAAATTGCCGGATTGTGATTTTGTAAGGAAGGTGTGAATCCAGTGACACTACAGCGGTTTACAGGAGATGCATTGAGCGAATGGATGAAGGGAGAGGGACCGGAGTCGGATATCGTCATCAGCAGTCGAATCCGCATTGCACGTAACCTCAGAGACTACCCTTACCCGATGCTAGCTACCAATCAACAATCACAAGAAGTACTTGATCAGTTGTCCGGCGTGCTGGAGAATGATGAGCTGGAGACGATCAGTAATTTTTCGCTTATTCCGCTGTCTGACCTTAACGAGCTTGAGCGAATGGTACTTGTTGAGAAGCATTTAATTAGCCCTAACTTAGCTAACGAATCCAGAAATGGTGCTGTTATTTTAAGCGAAAATGAATCCATCAGCATTATGATCAATGAAGAGGATCATCTTCGCATACAATGTTTGTGCCCAGGCTTCCAAATCAAAGAAGTTTGGGACTTGGCGAACCAGATTGATGATATTTTTGAAACCCAGCTGGATTACGGCTATGATGAAAAGAGGGGCTACCTTACAAGCTGCCCTACGAACGTCGGAACCGGCATTCGCGCTTCGGTAATGATGCATTTGCCCGCTCTGGTGCTCAGCCAACAAATCAATCGGATTTTATCCGCTGTTACACAAGTTGGATTGACGGTTAGAGGATTATATGGGGAAGGCAGCGAAGCATTAGGTAATCTGTTCCAAATTTCGAATCAGATTACACTAGGTCAATCCGAAGACGAGATTATTGATAATTTACACAGTGTCGCAAGGCAAATTATTGAGCATGAGCGTGCTGCAAGGCATAAGCTGATGCAAGAGTCTAGAATGCGTATCATTGATCGCGTGAACCGCTCGCTTGGTATTTTGTCTTATGCAGGAATTATGGACTCTAAGGAGGCTGCGCAGCGCCTGTCGGACGTGCGATTAGGCATAGACTTGGGGATTATCAATAATGTTTCTTCTAATGTTTTGAATGAACTGCTGGTTATGACACAACCTGGCTTTCTACAGCAATTCGCTGGCGAGAAGCTGAATGCCGATGAGCGCGATATGCGCCGGGCCGAGCTGATTCGAGAGAAATTCGGCAGGATATAGTCAGTTAAGATTCATCCTTTAGGTTTTCCATAGATATACTACTTTTGGAGGTGTTCTCTATGATGTTTGGCAGATTTACAGAACGTGCGCAAAAGGTGCTTTCTTTGGCTCAAGAGGAAGCAGTTCGCTTAGGGCATAACAATATTGGTACTGAGCACATTTTGTTGGGTCTTATTCGTGAAGGGGAAGGTATTGCCGCGAAAGCACTGGTTGCTTTGGGCTTAGGTCTTGAAAAAATTCAAGATGAAGTCGAATCCCTAATCGGCAGAGGACAAGAGCAGCCTACCAACATTGCGTATACACCTAGAGCGAAAAAAGTCATTGAGTTGTCCATGGATGAGGCAAGAAAATTAGGTCACACGTATGTGGGGACTGAACATATTTTACTGGGGCTAATTCGTGAAGGCGAAGGCGTTGCTGCCAGAGTCCTTAACAATCTAGGCGTTTCTTTGAACAAGGCTCGTCAGCAAGTTCTTCAATTGCTAGGCAGCAGCGAGACTGTGTCTCCAAGCCACGGCAACACTCAGAATGTGAATACACCTACATTGGATGGTTTAGCGAGAGATCTGACCGCCTACGCCAAAGAAGGTCATTTGGATCCCGTTATCGGACGTAGCAAAGAAATCGAACGCGTGATTCAAGTATTGAGCCGTAGAACAAAAAATAATCCGGTGTTGATAGGTGAGCCAGGGGTTGGTAAAACGGCAATTGCTGAAGGCCTCGCTCAGAAAATCATTAATAACGAAATCCCGGAAACGTTGAAGGATAAAAGAGTAATGACACTCGATATGGGATCTGTGGTAGCAGGCACCAAATATCGTGGTGAATTTGAGGATCGCCTCAAAAAAATCATGGACGAAATTCGTCAAGCAGGTAACATCGTGCTCTTCATCGATGAGCTTCACACTTTGATCGGCGCTGGTGGTGCGGAAGGTGCGATTGATGCCTCCAACATTTTGAAGCCGGCTCTGGCGAGAGGCGAGCTGCAGTGCATCGGTGCTACGACGCTGGATGAGTACCGCAAATACATCGAAAAGGATGCCGCTCTGGAGCGCCGCTTCCAACCAATCACAGTGGATCAGCCGTCCCCAGAGGAAGCTATCCAAATTCTCTACGGACTGCGTGACCGCTACGAAGCTCACCACCGTGTGAAAATTACGGATGCCGCTATTCAAGAGGCTGTTAAGCTCTCTGATCGCTATATCACGGATCGTTTCTTGCCGGACAAAGCGATTGACTTGATTGATGAGGCTAGTTCCAAAGTAAGACTTCGCTCCTACACTATACCGCCTTCATTGAAACAGCTGGAGAACAAGCTGGAGGATATCCGCAAGGAGAAAGATGCCGCGGTTCAAAGCCAGGAGTTCGAGAAAGCAGCTGGGCTTCGCGACACCGAACAGAAGCTTCGTGAAGAGCTGGATACAACGAAAAACGACTGGAAAGAAAAACAAGGTCGTTTGGATACAGAAGTAACGCCGGATGATATCGCTCAAATCGTAGCAAGCTGGACAGGAATTCCTGTGAGCAAGCTGGCGGAAGAAGAAACAGATCGTCTGCTCAAAATGGAAGACATTCTCCATGAGCGTGTTATCGGACAGGAAGAAGCGGTAAAAGCCGTCAGCCGCGCGATTCGCCGTGCTAGAGCAGGCCTCAAAGATCCGAAGCGTCCAATGGGCTCCTTCATCTTCTTGGGACCTACGGGTGTGGGTAAAACCGAGTTAGCTCGTGCATTAGCTGAGTCTCTATTTGGAGACGACAACGCGGTAGTTCGGATCGACATGTCGGAATACATGGAGAAACACTCGACTTCTCGTTTGGTCGGAGCGCCTCCAGGGTATGTTGGCTATGAAGAAGGCGGCCAATTGACGGAGAAAGTTCGCCGCAAACCGTACTCGGTTGTCTTGCTCGATGAGATCGAGAAAGCACATCCGGAAGTTTTCAATATTCTTCTGCAAGTGCTGGAAGATGGCCGTCTGACGGATTCCAAAGGACGTACAGTCGATTTCCGCAATACACTGATCATCATGACGTCCAACGTAGGCGCGGATATGATTAAGAAAAACTCTTCACTAGGCTTTACTGCTGCTCTTGATGCTGGTAAAGACTACAGCAACATGAAAGATAAAGTGATGGGCGAGCTTAAGAAAAGTTTCCGTCCTGAGTTCCTTAACCGGATTGACGAAATCATCGTCTTCCACTCCTTGGATGAGAAACATATCGCTGAAATCGTTTCTCTGATGGCGGATGATCTTCGCAAACGCCTGAAAGAACAAGAGGTGGACTTCTTGTTGACAGACAAAGCCAAAGCCTTCCTGGCTAAAGAAGGATACGATCCGACTTACGGGGCAAGACCGCTTCGCAGAGCAATCCAGAAGCATATTGAGGACCGTCTGTCTGAGGAGCTTCTCAGAGGCAATATCGCGAAGGGCGACTCCTTAACGATTGATGAGAGTGAAGGCGAGCTGGTTGTCCGGAAGGGCGAAGGCGTAGCAGCTAAATAAAAGCAAGCAAAGAAGCATTTTGCTGCATCCGTTCCTGGGTGTGGCAAAATGCTTTTTATTTTCAGATGACCTTTCATGGACTTCGTAAAAATGGTAAACTTTATTGGTAAGGATAGCCAAATAATGAATTTAAAGATCTAAGGAGTCACTTACGTCATGAGTAAACAGAAGACGAAATTTTGCTGTCAAGAATGCGGGTATGAATCGCCAAAATGGATGGGCAAATGCCCAGGTTGCCAGTCTTGGAATACGATGGTGGAAGAAGTTGAAACGGTCGTACGTACAAAGGGGATGAATTCTTCTGCCCCTCGCACGAAAGAAAAACCTACCCCCATCATACATATAGAAAGTAGCCCGGAGCCTAGGGTTGTGACCAGCAACAAGGAATTGAATCGCGTCTTAGGCGGAGGTATTGTGCCTGGATCTTTAATTCTCGTAGGTGGGGATCCGGGAATCGGGAAATCAACGTTACTGCTCCAAACTTCTTTCGAGCTGACGCAAGCACATCAGAAGGTGCTTTATATATCGGGGGAAGAGTCCGTTAAACAGACGAAGCTTCGTGCGGATCGCTTGAATGCCTCATCTCCTCTGCTGTATGTTCTTTGTGAAACGAACCTTGAGCTTATTGAAGAAGCCATTCAAGAAATTGAACCCGATTTCCTGGTGATTGACTCTATCCAGACTGTCTTCCACCCTGCTATCACATCGGCCCCGGGCACCGTTTCGCAAGTTCGGGAATGCACGGGTCACTTTATGAGAATAGCTAAGGGGAAAGGGATTGCAACGGTCCTTGTCGGCCATGTGACGAAGGAAGGCGCCATTGCGGGACCTAGGATGCTGGAGCACATGGTTGATTGTGTTCTTTATTTCGAAGGAGAGCGTCACCATTCCTACCGCGTGCTCCGTGCAGTCAAGAATCGGTTCGGGTCTACGAATGAGATCGGGATTTTTGAGATGCAGGAAGTAGGACTTGTCGAAGTGAGCAACCCCTCTGAACTGTTCTTGTCCGAGAGACCGCTCGGTGTTGCCGGTTCCACCGTGGTTGCGAGTATGGAAGGAACGCGTCCGGTTTTGGTAGAGATTCAGGCGTTGGTTTCTTCGACGAATTTCCCATCCCCAAGAAGGATGGCGACTGGTGTCGATCACAACCGACTTTCTTTGATCATCGCCGTTTTAGAGAAACGCATGGGCATGTTCTTGCAGAATCAGGATGCTTACCTGAACGTGGCTGGCGGCGTCAAGCTTGATGAGCCTGCCGTTGATTTAGCCATTGCGATTAGTATCGCATCCAGCTTCCGGGATCATGCAACGAGACCTTTTGATGTCGTGTTCGGTGAGATCGGGTTGACCGGTGAAGTCCGTGGTGTGTCGCGGATTGATCAGCGGGTGAAGGAAGCGGAGAAACTAGGATTCCGCAGAGTCATTATGCCAGAGAAAAGTTTGAAGGGGTGGACGCATCCGCCCGGTATGGAGATTATTGGGGTGAACACGGTGTCGGAAGCATTGAAAGCGGCACTGGATTAGCTCTTGAATCATTCAACCTGCAAGCCTTCAGGAGGAAACTATGAGTAAAGAAGAGATAAAGCGAGACGTCATGAGCCAATTGCTGCAAATGGTAGCCCCTGGCACATCGTTCCGCGACGGTTTGGAGAATGTATTACGCGCCAAAACGGGCGGACTTATTGTTGTTGGATATAGCGCGGAAGTAAGAGAAATTGTCGACGGCGGCTTTTCAATCGATTGTGATTTTTCACCCAATTATTTATATGAGCTTGCCAAAATGGATGGAGCGATCATCCTCAGCGAAGATATCAAACGTATTCTCTATGCAAATACGCAATTAATCCCGGATTCCTCCATTTCTTCGTCGGAGACTGGAATCCGTCATCGGACTGCTGAACGTGTTGCGAAGCAAACCAATAAGCTGGTTGTTTCGATCTCGCAACGACGTAATGTCATCACCCTTTATCAAGGAAACTTGCGCTATGCGCTCAAAGATATAGGCGTTATCCTAACGAAAGCTAATCAAGCCATCCAAACGTTGGAACGGTACAAAGTGGTTTTGGATCAATCGCTGACGAACCTGAGTGCGTCGGAGTTTGAAGAGCTGGTTACGCTGCACGATGTCACCAATGTCATTGCACGATTTGAAATGGTGCTGCGCATCAAGGCGGAAATCAATCGCTATATTAACGAGTTGGGGAATGAAGGCCGCTTAATTAGCATGCAATTGGAAGAACTTGTTGGCAATGCGGAACTTGAAGCGCGTTTGCTCGTAAAAGATTATGTAAGGGAATTATCTGAAGACCGAGTCAAAGAAATGCAAGCTGGTTTGAAACGGTTATCTTCGGATGAGTTGCTGGAACCGCACCAAATCATTCGATTACTCGGCTATCCGCATACGAATTCAATAGTTGAAGAGCCGGTTTCCCCGCGTGGATTCAGGGTTCTTGGGAAAATACCGCGGCTTCCCTCGATCATTATTGCGAATCTTGTAGAGAAGTTTGGCTACCTGCCGCACATGATGATGGCAACGATTGAAGAACTGGATGAAGTTGATGGAATCGGTGAAGTGAGGGCGCGCGCTATTAAAGAGGGCCTCAAAAGAATTCAAGAACAAGTGTTCATTGACAGACATATTTAAAGTGGATACAATCATAAAGTATCTAATGTTGAGGTTTTATAAAGTCAAGTTTAGGGCATAGTAAATCCAGAGGTGGACAAAAACATATGTTAACGAAATCAATTCCCAGTCTTTTTACAGTAGGGAACTTATTCCTAGGTGTTCTGTCGATTATTCTTGCTTTCAGTGGTGAGCATGGAGTCGCAGCTGTACTTGTCATCGTTGCCATGCTGCTTGATGGTCTTGACGGCCGTGTAGCAAGGGCATTGAATGCACAAAGTGAATTTGGTAAAGAGCTAGACTCGCTGTCCGACGTTATTTCTTTCGGTGTAGCACCAGCTTTTATCATGTATGTAGTCGCTTTTAATGATCCGAGTGTGATCAGTCCGGCATTTGCCTGGATCGTCACGGCGATCTTCCCCATTTGTGGAGCGCTTCGTTTGGCTCGTTTCAACGTTGTTGCTGGTACACCTGGTTATTTCATCGGTTTGCCGATTCCGGCTGCTGGCGGTGTGCTTTGTACATTAGCGTTGTTCGTTAATGAAATTAACGTCTACGTGCTTTTGGTAAGTACGATCATGTTGTCATACTTGATGGTAAGTACTGTGAAGTACCCGAACTTCAAGAAAGCGGGTATTCCTAAAGCGGCCATCTGGATTACACCTGTTATCGTTGCCGTAGCTGTCCTGATTGCAATCAAATGGCCTGAGTCCATTTCCAAAATGATCTTCGTACCGCTCTTGTTGTACGCGCTTTATGGCTTAAAAAAAAACGTTGATGGCTTTTTCATCCGAATCCGCAGAAAGAACAAACGCCGCGGTGTAGATGATTCAAATTCCGTTAAGTCCGACGTTTAATCGGCAACTAGCAAAAATAAAAAGCATTTATTTTCTTCTGATGATCTCAGAGAAAATAAATGCTTTTTTGTTTGTTCATCTTCATGTTCATGACATGTTGAAGAGTCCTAGTGTTGTGCATTTCTTGGATTCATTCTCAACGACTTGTTCCAGGTTAACATCAAGGATGTTGCTTAGTGCGGACATATAGAACAAGTTCCTGCCCAATTCACTACTGACAACCTCGATGCATTGTTCACACAGGTGACCGGATACATGAGTGCCCAGCACATCCTTAGCCTCATTCAAAGTCATCTCTGGATGGTACTCTTGCTTCGCTGCGTTGACCTGAATACATCCACATTCTGTAATGGATTTCACCACGGAACGGTTAGCAGCTGCACCGGACTGTTGAAATTTGGATAAGACATCAAGCAGACTTCGGTGACGGAGCAATAATTCGGATACTTGATCTTGAAACTGCTTTAAAGTCAAGGAGCTCATTCCATCCACCTCGGGTGTGTTGGTAACTTCCAATTCCATTATAATGGAAGGCCCTTAATATTTCAATTTTACATCTGAAGAAGTGATTAACGATGGATAAATTGGAACATAATTGTAATGTAGCTTTATTAATATGTTGATGCAGGGGGTGAATCTATGATGAGGAAATGGGTACAGTTCATTTTGGCCATCATGGGTGCTAGTTTAGGATTTGGCTGGAGTGACGCCATCCTTCGAACGACAGGTTTCATGAATGAGTCAGGAAAAGCAATAGTCATCAATAGTTTATGCGCGGTAGTTATGTTCATTCTTTCAGCATGGGTGGCAGGCAAGGGGATGAAGCTGCTTGTCAAAGGGGAAAGAAACGTTGCGGACATTCCTGTGTCCGATCTGCTCTCAGGTACGTTAGGACTAGTTATTGGACTGCTTATTTCGGTATTGGTGTTCCCTATACTCGATCAGGTGAAGTGGGCAAGCCCTATTCTACCCTTCGTCGTCTCGGGGGTTCTAGCAGTTATGGGGTTTCGCATCGGTTACAGCAAGCGGGAAGAGCTGGTTCAGATTATTGCGATGAGCCGGGTAGTCGCTCCAGAGAAGCAGACACACCGTCCTTACGAGGAACATAAGATTCTCGATACAAGTGTCATTATTGACGGGCGCATTGCGGATATTTGCAAAACAGGTTTCATCGAAGGAACCCTCGTTATACCGGAGTTTGTTCTTGAAGAGCTGCAGCATATTGCGGACTCATCAGACTTGCTCAAGCGCAATCGCGGGCGGCGGGGACTTGATATTTTAAACAAAATTCAAAAGGAACTCGAAGTGAAGGTGCTGATTTATGAAGGCGATTTCGAAGAGATCTCCGAAGTAGACAGCAAGTTGGTTCGTCTGGCGAAGGTGCTGCAAGGCAAAGTGATCACGAACGATTTTAACCTGAATAAAGTCTGTGAATTGCAAGGTGTTTCCGTGCTGAATATCAACGATTTGGCGAATGCCGTGAAGCCTGTTGTTCTGCCTGGTGAAGAAATTATTGTTCAAGTCATTAAAGATGGCAAAGAGCATGGACAAGGTGTCGCTTATCTGGATGATGGCACGATGATTGTCGTGGAAGGCGGTCGTGAATTCATTGGCATGACGCTCGAAGTAATGGTGACTAGTGTGCTGCAAACATCGGCGGGCCGCATGATTTTCGCGAAACCGAAATTATTGGAAAAAGCTCAATAAAAACAGTATGATAGGGAGATGTAACATAACACTTACTAGTTGTTAGGAAAGCTTTCGAATAGAAAGCGCTCAGGTGGAGTTGGAGGGCTTAGGACTTATGGGGAAGCTAGGGGTTATCCTCGTGGCGGCGGGCAAGGGCTCGCGCATGGGAACGGCGGAAAGCAAACAATATTTACAACTGGGACAGAAGCCAATTCTGGTACATACGTTGCAATTATTTCAAAACATACATGAAGTGAATGAAATCATTTTAGTTGTAGGCGGAAATGACGTAGAGCGCTGTACAGGCTATGTGCAGAGCTATGCGCTTTCCAAGGTCACTCATGTGCTGGCAGGCGGGGCGGAGCGTCAGGACTCCGTTAGACGGGGTCTTGAAGCCCTTGAACAGGATACCGCTTGGGTACTCGTACATGACGGTGTTCGTCCTTTCGTCAAAGAAGAACACGTGTTCGATTGTCTGTCAAAGGCGAAAGAACAGGACGCAGCTGTGCTGGCGGTACCCGTGAAGGATACGATCAAAATCGTAGATTCTGAAAAGCGAATACAATCTACACCGGATAGACGAAGCTTGTGGGCCATCCAAACCCCGCAAGCTTTTCGGCTTTCTCTTTTACAGGAGGCGCACCAGCGTGCACTTCAGGAGGGCTTCCTAGGGACAGACGATGCTATGCTGGTAGAGCGTATAGGAACAACGGTGCATGTTGTTGAAGGGGACTATTACAATATCAAGATAACGACACCGGAAGATTTGCCATGGGCAGAATGGATACTACAGAACGTAAGGGGAGAGCAACAATGATTCGTGTAGGACAAGGATTTGATGTTCATCAGTTGGTGGAAGGCCGTAAATGCATTATTGGAGGCGTAACGATTCCTTATGAAAAGGGGCTGCTCGGCCACTCCGATGCGGATGTGCTCTTGCACGCGGTCAGCGATGCGATTCTAGGAGCTCTGGGCTTAGGAGATATCGGGAAGCACTTCCCGGATACGGCGGCGGAATTCAAAGATGCGGACAGTCTGGTCCTTTTGAAACACGTGTGGCAGCTTGCTAAAGATAGAGGATATCGTCTGGGGAACACAGATTCCACGATTATTGCCCAGAAGCCGAAGATGGCACCGTACATCCCGCAAATGGTTGAAATTATTGCCGATGCCCTAGAAGCGAAGCCGGAGCAAGTCAATGTGAAAGCTACTACGACGGAGCAGCTAGGCTTCACGGGCCGAGGCGAAGGGATTGCGGCGCAATCGGTTGTTTGTTTAATTCGAGATGTGCTAGAATAGCAGGTATTATTGGGGAGAGAGGGTATAGTCATGAACCAACCTTTACGTGTGCGCTATGCACCAAGTCCAACGGGACATTTACATATAGGCGGTGCTCGTACAGCACTTTTTGATTATTTATTGGCGCGTCGCCATGGCGGAGCATTCGTTGTGCGGTTTGAAGATACGGATCAAACCCGTCATAAAGAATCCGGCATCGAGGATCAATTGAATGGTCTAAGATGGCTTGGATTAGAGTGGGATGAGAGCGTGGATATCGGGGGGCCATACGGTCCTTATCGCCAGATGGAAAGACTTGATATTTATCAAACCCACCTTAACCAGCTTCTTCAAAGCGGCCATGCGTATCCTTGCTACTGTTCGGAAGCCGATCTAGAGCAGGAGCGGGCAGAGCAGGAAGCACGCGGCGAGATGGGCGGTTACTCCGGGAAGTGCCGTCACTTGACGCCTGAGCAAATTGGCGTATTTGAAGCGGAAGGCCGCAAGCCTTCGACGCGGTTTCTTGTGCCGGCAGACCGCATCATCGGTTTCGAAGACAAGGTTCGCGAGCATGTTGAGTTTGAATCCAATGGCATCGGCGATTTTATTATCGCGCGTCCTGACGGGATTCCGACGTATAACTTTGCTGTTATCGTAGATGACCACATGATGAAAATCAATTTGGTTATTCGCGGGGAAGAGCATCTGTCCAATACGCCTAGACAAATTCTGATGTACGAAGCTCTCGGTATGCCTGTTCCGGAGTTTGCGCACTTGGCGCTGATTCTTAACCAGGACCGGAAGAAGATGAGCAAACGGGATGAGTCCATTATCCAGTTCATCGAGCAGTATCGGGAGTTAGGTTATTTACCGGAAGCCGTTGTGAACTTTATCGCTCTGCTGGGATGGTCTCCTGGCGGCGAAGAAGAAATGTTTACGAAGGAAGAATTGATCGCCCAGTTTGACCTCGACCGTGTGTCGAAAAGTCCAGCTGTGTTTGATATGGATAAATTGAACTGGATGAACAACACCTATTTGAAAAAAGCTCCGCTCTCGCGTGTTGTTGAGCTGTGTGTACCCCACCTGCAAAAGGCCGGATACATCGAGCCGCAATTGGATGAAGCGGGCCAGGCGTGGGTGACGGCTCTAGTCGGCCTCAATCAAGAGAGAATGCGCTTCGCGGCGGAAATTGTCGAACTGTCGGGCATCTTCTTCAAGGAAGAGCTGGTTATCGACGAGGAAGCGGCAGCAGTTTTGAAAGAAGAGCATGTGCCTGTTGTATTGACTAGCTTCTTGGGGCAAGTCGAGCAAGCTGAGTCATTCACGGTAGAGGCGATCCCTACCTTGTTGAAGCAAGTTCAGAAGGATACGGGCTATAAAGGGAAGCAATTGTTTATGTCGATCCGTTCTGCGCTGACAGGACAAGTGCATGGACCTGACCTCAATGTGTCGCTTTACCTGCTTGGAAAAGAAAAAGTCGCTTCGCGTCTACGGAACTTGTTGTAATAGAGGGTTCTTTTCGCTATACTTAGTTCAATAAGGAATGCAATGATCAGGAGAGTACGATTATTTAGGGATTTATCAGAGAGGATAATCGAAGCCGTCAGGCTTTGGCTGTGAGTTATCCATTCCCTTTAACCGGAAATGCACCTGGGAGCTGCCGCGCCGAATACTCGGATCCAGAGTAGGGTAGGCGCAGCCGAAATGCCCACGTTACGGGTTTTTGAGTTGGGAGACTTCCGAGTCACCAAGCAGAGTGGAACCGCGATTAATCACGCCTCTGCAGCCATACGGCTGCGGGGGCTTTTTATTATACGCAGGAGTATGATTTCCTACAAAAGAAGGTGAGAGCATGTGGCGAACGATCAAATCTGATATTTCCGCCGTATTCGATAACGACCCGGCTGCACGCAGCTGGTTTGAGGTTGTGTTTACTTACTCTGGCCTTCACGCCATATGGGCACATCGAGTCGGTCATTGGTTTTATAAAAGAAAGATGTTCACGATTGCCCGTGTTGTTTCCCAGTGGAGCCGTTTCATGACAGGCATCGAGATTCATCCAGGTGCTACGATTGGGCAAAGATTGTTTATTGACCATGGGATGGGTGTCGTCATTGGGGAAACCTGTGAGATTGGCGACGATGTTATCTTGTATCAAGGGGTCACACTGGGGGGAACAGGGAAAGAGAAAGGTAAGAGACACCCGACTATTGGCAATAATGTAGTTATTGGTTCGGGTGCCAAGATTTTGGGCTCCTTCCTTGTTGGCGAGAATTCACGGATTGGCTCCAATGCGGTGGTTATTCAAGAGGTTCCTTCGAACAGTACCGTTGTAACGATGCCGGCTAAGCTTGTGAAGCGGGATGGTGTACGTGTGAACCGGTTGGACCATGGCAATTTGCCGGATCCCATTATTGATATATTCCAGGAAATGCAGCAGCAAATTAATGAATTGCGAAGACAGCTAGAACTAGAACGGGTTAAGAATGGAGGAGCGAGAGAACATGACGCTCAGAATGTATAATACGTTAACACGCAAGAAGGAAGAGTTTGTACCTTTAGAACCAGGTAAGGTAAAGATGTATGTCTGCGGCCCGACCGTATACAATTATATCCATATCGGAAATGGCAGACCGGTTATTTTCTTTGATGTCGTACGCCGCTTTTTAGAGTCTCAGAACTATGAAGTCACTTATATTACAAACTTTACCGATGTGGATGATAAAATGATTCGTAAAGCTGAGGAAATGGCTGTTACCGTTCCGGAGCTGGCTGAAACTTTTATTGCCGCCTTCTTGGAGGATATCCAAACTCTTGGGGTGCATGAGGCTACTTTGAATCCCCGTGTAACGGACAATATTCAGGAAATCATTGAATTCATCGCTGCTTTGGTTGAAAAAGGCTACGCCTACGAAGCCCGCGGCGACGTTTATTACCGGACGACGAAATTCGCCGAATACGGCAAGCTTTCACATCAAAATCTGGAAGAACTCCAATACGGCATTCGCATTGAAGTGGATGACCGCAAAGAGAATCCGCAGGATTTTGTTCTTTGGAAAGCGGCGAAACCGGGAGAGATCTATTGGGATAGCCCTTGGGGCCAAGGCCGTCCGGGCTGGCACATTGAGTGCTCCGCTATGGTGCGCAAATATCTGGGTGAAACGATTGATATTCACGGCGGCGGTCAAGATCTGACGTTCCCGCATCATGAGTGCGAAATCGCGCAAACCGAAGCGGTGACTGGCCATCCAATGGCCAATTACTGGTTGCACAATGCCTTTCTTAACATTGATAACGAAAAAATGTCCAAATCGCTGGGGAATGGCATTCTCATCCGCGATCTTGTGAAACAAATCAAACCGGAAGTTTTCCGTTTCTTTATGTTATCCGCTCACTACCGCAATCCGCTGAACTTCAGCGATGAGAGTCTCAAGCAAGCGGCCAATGCGTTGGAGCGCATTCAAAATGCAAATGATAACCTGAAGCATCGTCAGGCCACAGCTTCAGTAACAGGCGAGATCGAAGCTGCTCTTACGGAGCGTGTAGCAGCAATCGCCGCTCAGTTCGTCGAGAAGATGAACGACGACTTCAATACCCCGGATGCGATCACGGCGGTGTTCGATCTCGTTGCAGAAGCGAACCTGTACTTGCAGCAGGAGCGGGTGAATGCTGCCGCTTTGCAATTGTTCTTGGATCAGCTGCAAGTTTTTGATCAAACGTTGGGAATTTTGTCGAAAAAGGCTGACGAATTGTTGGACGAAGAGATTGAGCAGCTGATTGTCGACCGGACGGAAGCGAGGAAGTCGAAGAACTGGGCGCGTGCGGATGAAATCCGCGATCTGCTCACAGAGAAAGGAATATTCCTTGAGGATACACCGCAGGGAATTCGTTGGCGCCGCAAATGAGTGAGACTTTTACTGATGCTACGAATCTGTTCGTTTTTCCGCCGTCCAAGAGTCCTCATTTGCTGAATCCTCTTGTGCTTGCCTATATTGGGGATGCGGTCTATGAGGTCTATATTCGGCAATATGTGATTTCTGGCGGAAACCATCGGCCTAATCATTTGCACAAAGCAGCCACCGGCTATGTATCGGCTAAGGCGCAATCCAAGGTGTTGGATGCGCTGATGCCGATGCTGACGGAAGAAGAAATTGACATGGTAAAGCGCGGACGCAATGCCAAATCAGGAACGACAGCCAAGAACGCGGATGTGCTTGAATACCGGCACAGCACCGCGTTTGAGTGCTTAATTGGATACTTGTATTACAAGCAATCTTTTGAGCGGTTGAAGGAAATATTGGATTTTGTTCTGGCTCACAAGAATAAAGCTTAGTCCATTGCGGATGTAAGTTATGTTAAACGAGGAATTTTTAGGAGGAAGCAAGAGATGGATGAGGAATATATTGGCGGGAAGCACTCCGTAATGGAGGCGATCCGTGCCGGTCGAACAATTAACAAAATTTGGATTGCTGAGAATGCACAGAAGCAATTCGCAGGCCCGATTGTAGCGGAGGCCAAAAATTTAGGGATTCTTGTACAATTTACAGATAAGCGTAAGCTTGATCAAATGGTAGAAGGGCTTCAGCACCAAGGGGTTATAGCGCAAGTAGCAGCCTATGAATACGTAGAAGTAGAGGATATTCTTGCTAAAGCCAAAGCGCTTGGCCAGGATCCTTTTATCCTTATTCTTGATGAAATTGAAGACCCGCACAACCTGGGTTCGATCCTGCGAACAGCGGATTGCACGGGAGTTCATGGTGTCATTATTCCCAAAAGACGCTCTGTAGGGCTAACAGCAACGGTTTCCAAGACATCTGCGGGAGCGGTAGAGTATGTTCCTGTTGCTCGAGTAACGAATATCTCGCAGACCATCGAACAACTCAAAGAGCAAGGAGTTTGGGTCGCGGGAACAGATGTGACGGCAGCACAAGATGTATATAAAGCGAATTTCAGTATGCCCATAGCTCTTGTCATCGGCAATGAAGGTAAAGGTGTTGGAAGGCTGATTAAAGAGAGATGTGACTTCCTGGTTAAGCTACCGATGGCGGGACACGTGAACTCTCTGAATGCCTCTGTAGCCGCGGGTGTATTGATGTATGAAGTGGTTCGCCAACGAACTAAGAGTTAAAGCAGATGGAAGAGTTTCTAATCGTAGACGGCTACAATATCATAGGGGCATGGCCTGAACTGAATAAGCTGAAGGATACCGACTTGGAAGGGGCCCGCGATAAGTTAATTCATATGTTGGCTGAATACCAATCGTACTCAGGTATGAAGGTATACCTGGTTTTTGATGCTTACATGGTACCTGGACTTGGGAAGAAGTATGTACAGAGCAAGTTGAACGTCCTCTACACCAAAGAGAAGGAAACCGCGGATGAACGGATCGAACGATTGGTTACGAATCTGATGGGAAGACGTAAGCAAATCTATGTGGCCACCTCCGATATGATTGAGCAGCATGTTATTTTCGGTAAAGGAGCTCTTCGATTGCCGGCTGGTGAACTTCTCATCAAAATCAAACAGAATCGCAAAGAAGTTCGAGATCGCATTCAACCGGAGACGACAGCGAAACGCAATCCGTTTGAAGGCAAATTGAGCAACGAGTTAAAGGCGCAGTTCGAACGCTGGCGAAGAGGGGAGTAATCCTCCAAATGCTAGAAATGGTGGGGGTCCCCGTTGACGGTGTGAGATTTCATCATGTATACTTAACCTAAACTTTTAATGTGAATCTGGGTAGTCCTGCAGGCCGGAGGGATTGTTGGTGAGTGTCGACCTCAAAGAACTGAGAATGTATGATTATGACCTCAAGCCAGATGAAGACATTGTCGAGGCAGTCCGTGAAGGCAGTAGCGAAGCGTTGGAATATCTTATCAACAAATATAAGAATTTCGTGCGTGCCAAAGCACGTTCTTATTTTTTGATAGGTGCAGACCGAGAAGATATTGTGCAGGAAGGAATGATAGGTTTATATAAATCTATCCGCGACTTCCGAGGAGACAAGCTTGCTTCTTTTAAAGCCTTTGCTGAACTGTGCATTACCCGACAGATCATCACGGCGATTAAGACAGCAACACGTCAGAAGCACATTCCTCTTAATTCCTACGTGTCACTGGACAAGCCTATCTATGATGAAGATTCTGATCGTACGCTGCTTGACGTCATCAGCGGTTCCAGGGTCACAGATCCTGAGGAGCTTGTGATTAATCAAGAAGAATTTACGGGACTTGAAGATAAAATGGGAGAGATATTGAGTGACTTGGAGCGTAGGGTTCTTATGCTCTATCTCGATGGGAGATCTTACCAAGAAATTGCGGTAGACCTGGATCGTCATGTCAAGTCGATTGACAATGCTCTTCAACGTGTGAAACGCAAGCTTGAACGCTATTTGGAAGTTAGAGATTTGTAGAATGTGCCCGCGCTGCCTTGCTTGGTCTTGGCAGCGCGGGCCTTTTATTTGTACGAGGTTTATTATCATACCGGAGCGTCTATACTGATATTACTCTTGCAATTGTGAGACTTCTGCCTTGACACTCTGTAACTGGTTGTGATAAAGTATTTCAGGTAGCCCTAAAAGTCGCTTTCTTTTTGACGCGCTTCGAAGGGCTTTAATTAGAACGTGTCTGTAGGAGGTGTACATCATGCGGGTCATCATCACATTAGCGTGCACAAATTGCAAACAAAGAAACTATGCATCCACTAAAAATAAGCGCAACAATCCCGACCGTATTGAGTTGAAGAAATATTGCAAATTTTGCAATGAACATACTGCTCATCGCGAGACTAGGTAGTTCTTTGGAGGTGTAGTTTGTGGGGTTCTTGGCTAGAATGAGACAAAGCTTCGGATCCACTTTTTCCTTCTTCACCGACAGTTGGACAGAACTCAAAAAGGTCAAGTGGCCAAGTCGCAAAGAGATGATTACCTATACGCTTGTTGTGTTGGGTACTGTAGCTTTTGTTGCTATTTATTTTTTTGTGCTGGATCTTGGAATTTCTGAGTTGCTGCGCCTTGTTTTTAAATAAACAGGACTATAGGTGAATTTATTCATGGAAAAAAGATGGTACGTCGTACATACCTATTCAGGGTATGAGAACAAAGTGAAAGCCAACCTGGAGAAACGTGTTGAATCCATGGAAATGACGGACAAGATCTTCCGTGTGCTTGTGCCTATGGAAGAGGAACTGGTGAATAAAGACGGCAAGAAAAAAGTCGTCATGCGTAAAGTTTATCCAGGGTATGTTCTCGTAGAAATGATTCAGACGGACGATTCTTGGTACGTAGTTCGTAATACGCCAGGAGTTACCGGATTCGTAGGCTCTACGGGATCCGGCTCTAAACCGACTGCATTATTACCTGAGGAAGTTGAATCTATTTTGAAGCATATGGGAATGGAAGAGCCGAAGGCGAAGATCGACTTCGAACTCAAAGAGACCGTACGCGTCAAGGTGGGACCTTTCGCAAACTTTGTCGGATCTGTTGAGGAAATTGTGGCTGACAAGGGTAAACTTAAGGTGCATGTCAACATGTTTGGTAGGGAAACCCCGCTTGAGCTCGATTTCGACCAAGTGGAAAAGCTATAACACAAGACAACCAAGGGTTTCTGCCAGGTCTATTCCTCGGGATAGACCTTCGTTAGTGGGATCTATATTATAAACAGGAGGTGTCTATCATGGCAAAAAAGGTTATTAAAATCGTGAAGCTTCAAGTTCAAGCTGCGAAAGCAAATCCAGCACCACCGATCGGTCCAGCATTGGGTCAAGCAGGTGTGAACATCATGGCTTTCTGTAAAGAGTTTAACGCTCGTACTGCTGATCAAGTAGGCCTTATCATTCCGGTTGAGATCACAGTATTCGAGGATCGTTCCTTTACATTCATCACTAAAACGCCTCCGGCTGCAGTTCTTCTTCGCGTCGTTGCTGGTATCGAAAAAGGATCCGGTGAACCAAACAAAAAGAAAGTTGCAACTGTGAAACGTGCAAAAGTTCGTGAAATCGCAGAACAAAAAATGCCTGACCTGAATGCTGCATCCGTTGAGGCTGCTATGCGTATGGTTGAAGGTACAGCTCGCAGCATGGGAATCACTATCGAAGATTAATTCCGCAAGGAATGCGGCTGTGTAAACCGCGGTTTACGTAGAAGTTTTCTTGGAAAACTTTGAGGTCGCTCGGTGGGAGGATTATCCGCTAATACCACTAAGGAGGATATACATTATGCCTAAACACGGTAAGAAATACCGCGAAGTATCTCAGCTTGTAAATGCTGAAACTTTGTACGATCCGTCAGAAGCAATCGAGCTTGTTAAGAAAACAGCTCCTGCTAAATTTGATGAAACTGTAGATGTTGCAGTTCGTCTGGGTGTAGACCCAAGAAAACAAGATCAGGCTGTTCGTGGTGTTGTAGTACTTCCACACGGTACTGGTAAAACGAAACGTGTACTTGTATTTGCTAAAGGCGAGAAAGCGAAAGAAGCTGAAGCAGCTGGTGCAGATTTTGTTGGTGATGCTGACATGATCAACAAAATTCAACAAGGTTGGTTCGAATTCGACGTTTGCGTAGCTACTCCAGACATGATGAGCGAAGTTGGTAAACTGGGTCGTATCCTCGGGGGTAAAGGTTTAATGCCAAACCCTAAAGCAGGAACAGTTACTTTCGACGTTACCAAAGCTGTACAGGAGATCAAAGCTGGTAAAATCGAGTACCGTCTTGACAAAGCAGGACAAATTCATGCTCCACTTGGTAAAGTATCTTTCGATGCAGACAAGTTGAACGAAAACTTCAAAGCATTGGTTGATGCGCTTGTAAGAGCGAAACCAGCAGCTGCTAAAGGTGTTTACCTGAAAAACATTGCTGTATCCTCCACAATGGGACCAAGTGTTAGAGTAAACGTAAGCTCCTTCAGATAAGTAATAGCTTCCAGTTGACTTCGGTAGCTGGGCGTGATACTCTATCAAAGGTCATAAAAATGAATATGCAAACCGTAGACAGTAGGTGCCTTGTGCTTAATTTCCTACCGAGGTGTTATGATATATATAGCGATTTCTTTGTACATCAGGGAAAAAGTGAACACATCATGCCTTCGTAGCGTCTACGAAGGCATTTCTTATTGTTATAAGGAATGCTGATGCTCCTACAGTTTGTGATATTGAATCATAAATGCATAAGAAGTGAGGTGTACTATGGCAAACGCGAAAATTCTTGCAGAGAAACAACAAGCTGTAGCTGAAGTAACTGAAAAGTTCAAAGCTAGTGCTTCTACAATCATCGCTGACTACCGCGGTTTGAACGTAGCTCAAGTAACTCAGCTGCGTAAAACCCTGCGCGAAGCTGGTATTGAATTCGTAGTTCTCAAGAACTCGTTGGCTAGACGCGCATCGGCAAATGCTGAACTAAGTGAATTGGATGAGTACCTAACAGGTCCTACTGCCATTGCTTTCAGCAAAGACGATCTAGTTGCTCCAGCGAAAATCTTGACTGAATTTGCGAAAAAGAATGATCAATTGAGCGTAAAAGGTGGCGTGGTCGAAGGCCGCGTAGTTGGATACGATCAAATTAAAGCACTTGCTGAACTTCCATCCAGAGATGGTCTTCTCTCCATGTTGCTTAGCGTTCTTCAAGCTCCTGTTCGTAACTTTGCACTTGCTGTTAAAGCAGTTGCTGAGAAAAAAGAAGCTGAAGGTCAAGCTTAATTTCAGTGTACGAAGTGTTTTACAACAACAAACTAATTTATTAATGATAATGGAGGTTTAACCATGAGCACAAATGCAACGATCCTAGAAGCAATCAAAGGCATGACAATCTTGGAATTGAACGACCTGGTTAAAGCAATTGAAGAAGAGTTTGGCGTAACAGCAGCAGCTCCAGTAGCAGCTGGCGGTGGCGCAGCAGTAGCAGTTGAAGAAGCTCAAACTGAGTTTGATGTTATCTTGACTAGCGCTGGTGCTTCCAAAATTAACGTAATTAAAGTAGTTCGCGAAATCACAGGTCTTGGCCTGAAAGAAGCGAAAGACCTAGTTGACGGCGCTCCAAAACCAGTAAAAGAAAAAGTAAGCTCCGAAGAAGCAGAAGCTGTTAAAGCTAAGCTTACAGAAGCTGGCGCATCTGTAGAAGTTAAGTAATTTCTTTTCAGGAAACCTCTTGAAGCTTGCCTTCAAGAGGTTTTTTTACCTAAGCTTTTACCCTTAGGAAAGCCTTAGGAACGCTCGCAGTTATTTGATTTTCCTATTGGTAAAAATGAGGAGGGAATCTTAACGTGTCAGAGCATTATTATACGCAGCGTCCTACAGTTAAGCATGATGTCAATGTAGCGCAAGAGGAACTGCGTGGCAGAAAGTACACATTCCTGACGGATGCTGGCGTTTTTTCGAAAAAAGGTGTGGATTATGGAAGTAAGCACTTGATTGAAACGATGCAGTTGAAAGAGGATGCGAAAGTACTTGATGTCGGTTGCGGTTATGGTCCGATTGGTTTATCGGCAGCGGTGATGTGTCCGAAGGGGCATGTGACAATGGTCGACATTAATGAACGGGCTATTGAGCTAAGTACTGAAAATGCGCGGCGCAATGGAATTACGAACGTGTCGATCCTACAGAGCGATCTTCTGGAGCAGGTGAAAGATCAGCGTTTTGACGTCGTGCTCACCAATCCTCCGATTCGTGCCGGGAAGGAAGTTGTGCATCGCATTTTTACAGATGCCTATGATTGTTTGGTTGACGGTGGATCGATATGGGTTGTCATTCAGAAAAAACAAGGCGCGCCTTCAGCTATGAAGAAACTTGAGTCTATCTACAGCGAAGTTGTTGAAGTGTCCAAGGACAAAGGGTACAAAATACTCAAGGCAACAAAGTAAGGCCCCATTATTTTGTAAATGGAAGTCTTATCTGACAATCGTGGAAATTAGTTTGACTTGATATTTCATATGTGGTATTATTAAAAAATGTCAGTATTAAGATGGGACACATGTCTTTAGTTAACAAAAATGTCAAGTCTTTTTTTCCTCCAGGATGAATAAAATTTGAACTTGTAACGTATAATGTTTGAATTTTAGGAAACTCTAACAGGATGGGAAGAAATATTTGGAAAGTCTTATTGATTACAGGGAAAAATCTTCATCCATACAGTCGCTTAATTCGGACGGGCTCCAATAACGGAGGCGTCCTGAGTGTACGTCGGTCGAAGTTTTTCTTCTTCTTTTTATTTATTGAGTAGAGTTGAGGGGTGAATGAAAGTTGGCGGGACATCTTGTTCAATTTGGACGACGTAAACGCAGGACTTATGCACGAATTAATGAGGTGCTGGGCATTCCAAACCTGATTGAAATCCAGCAAAAATCGTATGAGTGGTTTTTGGAAGAGGGATTACGTGAGATGTTTCAGGATATCTCTCCGATTCAAGATTTCACAGGTAACCTAGTACTGGAGTTTATTGACTATAGCTTAGGCGATCCTAAGTATTCGGTTGATGAATCCAAAGAACGCGACGTAACCTATGCGGCGCCGTTAAGAGTCAAAGTCCGTTTGATTAATAAGGAAACCGGCGAGGTCAAGGAACAGGAAGTGTTCATGGGGGATTTCCCTATTATGACCGATACGGGAACGTTCATTATTAACGGTGCGGAGCGTGTAATCGTCTCCCAGCTCGTTCGTTCCCCCAGTGTTTATTATAGCACGAAAGTGGATAAAAACGGCAAAAAAACTTACACGGCAACGGTTATTCCGAACCGTGGGGCTTGGTTGGAGCTTGAGACGGATGCGAAGGACATTATCTATGTTCGTATCGATCGCACGCGCAAAATTCCAGTTACGGTATTGCTTCGTTCTTTAGGATTTGGCACAGATGCAGAGATTTTGGATTTGCTTGGTGACAATGAATATATCCGTAATACGCTCGATAAAGATAACACGGATTCTACGGAAAAAGCGTTAATCGAAATCTATGAGCGTCTTCGTCCGGGTGAGCCGCCTACGCTTGATAATGCAAGAAGCTTGATCGTTGCTCGTTTCTTTGATCCGAAGCGTTATGATTTGGCTAACGTAGGTCGTTACAAAATCAACAAGAAATTACACATCAAAAATAGATTGTTCAATCAACGTCTGGCTGAAACTTTGGTAGATTCCGAAACGGGAGAAATCATCGCCGAAGCAGGGCAATTGCTGGATCGTCGTGTATTAGACGAAATCCTTCCTTTTATCGAAAAAGGAGCAGGCTACAAAGAGTTTTCCATTCCAAAAGGTGTAACTGGCGCGGATACAATCCCTGTTCAGTGCATTAATGTGTACTCACCTACAGAAGAAGGCAAGGTTGTTAAAGTAATCTCTAACGGGGTTATCGACAAACAAGTTAAAAACATCACGCCTGCCGATATCATTTCATCCATTAACTATTTCATCAACTTGCTGCATGGGATCGGGAATACGGATGATATTGACCACTTAGGTAACCGTAGACTTCGTTCCGTTGGTGAATTGCTGCAGAACCAATTCCGTATCGGTTTATCCCGTATGGAACGTGTTGTTCGCGAACGTATGTCCATTCAAGACGCGAATGTTATTACGCCACAAGCTTTGATCAATATTCGACCAGTTATTGCGTCGATCAAAGAGTTCTTTGGTAGTTCTCAGCTTTCTCAATTTATGGACCAAACGAACCCGCTTGCTGAGCTTACGCACAAAAGACGTCTATCTGCACTCGGACCGGGCGGTTTGACGAGAGAGCGCGCAGGGATGGAAGTTCGTGACGTGCATCACTCTCACTATGGCCGTATGTGTCCAATTGAGACTCCAGAGGGACCGAACATTGGTTTGATCAACTCCTTGTCAACGTTTGCCCGTATTAATGAGTATGGCTTCATTGAAGCTCCATACCGTTGGGTAGATCCGAAGACGGGAACTGTTACTGACCAAATCGCTTACCTGACTGCGGACGAAGAAGATAACTACGTTATCGCGCAAGCGAACGCACAGTTGACGGAAGATAACAAGTTCGTTGATTCAGCGATTATCGTTCGTTACAAGGATGATAACTTAACGCTGCCGGTTGAACGTGTCGACTATATGGACGTTTCTCCGAAGCAAGTTGTATCCGTTGCGACTGCGTTAATTCCGTTCCTTGAAAACGATGACTCCAACCGTGCGTTGATGGGTTCGAACATGCAGCGTCAAGCGGTACCGCTTTTGATTCCAAAAGCACCTCTTGTTGGTACAGGTATGGAGCACAAAGTCGCTAAGGACTCGGGAGTATGTATTGTCTCCAAATTTGATGGAATTATTGAGAAAGCTGCTGCAAATGAAATTTGGCTGCGCCGCCAGGAAATGGTAGACGGCAAATTGGTCAGCGGCAACATCGTCAAATATAAGCTTCACAAATTCATGCGTTCCAACCAAGGTACGTGCATTAATCAACGCCCGATCGTGAAGAAGGGTCAATTGATTAAAGCTGGAGATATACTTGCTGATGGACCATCGACTGAGCAAGGCGAATTGGCTTTGGGTCGTAACGTTGTCGTTGCCTTCATGACTTGGGAAGGTTACAACTACGAGGATGCGATCTTGTTAAGCCAAAAGCTTGTGAAAGAAGATGTATACACATCTATTCACATTGAGGAATATGAGTCAGAAGCACGTGACACGAAGCTTGGACCTGAAGAGATTACTCGCGATATCCCGAACGTTGGGGAAGATGCACTCAAGAATCTTGACGAGCGCGGAATTATCCGTGTCGGTGCCGAGATCGGCGCAGGCGATATCCTGGTTGGTAAAGTAACACCTAAGGGTGTGACTGAACTTACTGCGGAAGAAAGATTGCTGCATGCGATCTTCGGAGAGAAAGCTCGAGAAGTTCGTGATACATCCCTTCGCGTACCGCATGGTACAGATGGTATCGTTGTTGATGTGAAAGTATTTACTCGTGAGAACGGCGATGAGCTGCCACCAGGCGTGAACCAACTTGTACGTGTCTACATTGCACAAAAACGGAAGATTTCCGAAGGCGACAAAATGGCGGGACGTCATGGTAACAAAGGGGTAGTAGCACGTATTCTCCCTGAAGAAGATATGCCTTTCCTTCCAGATGGTACGCCGGTTGAAGTTGTACTGAATCCACTAGGGGTTCCTTCTCGGATGAACATTGGTCAAGTGCTTGAAGTTCACTTGGGTATGGCCTCCAAGTACCTTGGTATCCACGCAGCAACGCCTGTATTCGACGGAGCGCGTGAGTACGACGTATTTGATGCAATGGAAGAAGCCGGCATGCAACGCAGCGGTAAAACAATTCTGTACGATGGTCGTACAGGGGAATCGTTCGAACGCGAAGTTACAGTTGGCGTCATGTACATGATCAAATTGGCACACATGGTTGATGATAAAATCCATGCCCGTTCCACAGGACCTTACTCCCTTGTTACTCAGCAGCCGCTGGGTGGTAAAGCACAGTTTGGTGGACAACGTTTCGGGGAGATGGAGGTATGGGCGCTTGAAGCATACGGTGCTGCCTATACGCTGCAAGAAATTCTTACTGTGAAATCCGATGACGTCGTAGGCCGTGTGAAAACATACGAGTCCATTGTCAAAGGTGAGAATGTTCCAGAACCGGGCGTTCCGGAATCATTCAAAGTTTTGATCAAAGAGCTTCAAAGCTTGGGTATGGATGTCAAAATCCTTTCCGGCGACGAAGAAGAGATCGAAATGCGAGAAGCCGATGATGACGATGAAGTCACTAGCGATAAATTAAACCTAAATTTAGAGGGCTCTGAATTAGGAGTCAACGAATAAAGAACGCCACAATAGATCGAGATCGATTCACTGCATAGTGGGTTTAAATTCTTAAAGGAGGGTTGCTCCTTGATGGACGTTAACAACTTCGAGTTTATGAAAATCGGTTTGGCATCACCCGATAAAATTCGCTCTTGGTCCCGTGGGGAAGTAAAGAAGCCGGAAACCATTAACTACAGAACTTTAAAGCCTGAGAAAGAAGGTCTTTTCTGTGAAAAGATCTTCGGGCCAACCAAAGATTGGGAATGTCACTGCGGTAAATACAAACGCGTCCGTTACAAGGGCGTCGTTTGTGACCGTTGTGGTGTTGAAGTAACCCGCCAAAAAGTGCGCCGCGAACGTATGGGACACATCGAGCTTGCTGCTCCTGTATCCCATATCTGGTACTTCAAAGGTATCCCAAGCCGCATGGGTCTTGCGTTGGATATGTCTCCAAGATCTTTGGAGGAAATCATCTACTTCGCTTCCTACGTGGTAACTGATCCAGGGGATACACCTTTGGAGAAAAAGCAGTTGCTTTCCGAAAAAGAGTACCGTAGCTACCGTGAGAAGTATGGCTACGCGTTCCAAGCTGGTATGGGTGCTGAAGCCGTTAAAAAGCTTCTGATCGATATCGACATCGAACGTGAAGTAGATACACTCAAAGAAGAATTGAAAACAGCACAAGGCCAACGCCGTAATCGTGCGATCAAGCGCTTGGAAGTTATGGAAGCTTTCCGTAACTCGAAGAACCTTCCAGGTTGGATGATTCTGGATGTACTTCCTGTCATCCCGCCAGAGCTTCGTCCGATGGTACAGCTTGACGGAGGACGCTTTGCGACTTCCGACTTGAATGATCTCTATCGCCGAGTGATCAACCGTAACAACCGTCTCAAAAGATTGCTTGACCTAGGGGCACCGGACATCATCGTTCAAAATGAGAAGCGCATGCTGCAAGAAGCAGTAGATGCTCTAATCGACAACGGTCGTCGCGGCCGTCCGGTAACAGGTCCTGGTAACCGTCCATTGAAATCCCTCAGCCACATGCTGAAAGGTAAACAAGGACGTTTCCGTCAAAACTTGCTCGGTAAACGTGTTGACTACTCCGGTCGTTCCGTTATCGTAGTAGGTCCTAACCTGAAGATGTACCAATGTGGTCTTCCGAAGGAAATGGCGCTTGAATTGTTCAAGCCTTTCGTAATGAAAGAGCTTGTGAATAAAGGTTTGGCCCATAACATTAAGAGTGCGAAACGTAAAGTTGAGCGCGTAAGTCCAGATGTTTGGGATGTTCTAGAAGAAGTCATTAAGGAGCACCCGGTTCTTCTGAACCGTGCCCCCACATTGCATAGACTCGGGATTCAGGCGTTCGAGCCGATACTCGTTGAAGGTCGTGCCATCAAGCTGCATCCGCTCGTATGTACAGCGTATAACGCTGACTTCGACGGTGACCAAATGGCGGTCCACGTACCATTATCATCTGAAGCTCAAGCTGAAGCTCGTTTGCTGATGCTGGCGTCAGGTAACATTTTGAATCCGAAAGACGGTAAACCGGTTGTTACGCCTTCACAGGATATGGTTCTTGGAAGCTTCTACTTAACAACGGATAACAAATTTGCCAAAGGTGCTGGTTCTATCATTAGAACAGTACACGAAGCGATTTCGTCCTACCAATCGGGCAAAATGGCGTTACATGCACGTGTTGCAATTCCGGCTAAAGCGTTGAACAAAGTTAGCTTTACCGAAAAACAACAAAATGCAATGTTGATTACAACTATCGGTAAAATCATTATGAACGAAATCTATCCAAGTGATTTCCCATTCATCAATGAGCCTACCAAAACGAACTTGCTGAATGGTATTCCGGATTCTCACTTTGTGTTTGATAAAGGTGCTGATCTAAGAGCCATCATGCTTGAGCGTCCTGAGAATAAAGCGGTTGGTAAGGAATACCTTGGCTCCATCATTGCTGAGTGCTTCCGTAAATACCACACGACGCAAACATCGATGATCCTTGATAAAATTAAAGAGCTTGGATTCACGTATTCCACTAAAGCGGGTATTACCGTAGCTGTCTCTGACGTTGTTGTTCCGACTGAAAAAGAAGGAATTCTTAAGGATTGCGAAGAGAAAGTACGCGTAGTAACGAACCAATACCGCCGCGGTTTGATTACGGATGAAGAGCGTTATGACCGTGTTATCGCGATCTGGAGTAAAGCGAAGGATGAAATCACAGATATTCTGATGAAATCCCTTGATAAATACAACTCCATTTCTATGATGGTTGAGTCCAAAGCACGGGGTAACAAATCTCAGATTACACAGCTTGGCGGTATGCGTGGTTTGATGGCGAATCCATCCGGTAAAATTATGGAGTTGCCGATTAAATCGAACTTCCGTGAAGGTCTGACAATCTTGGAGTACTTTATCTCCACGCACGGTGCGCGTAAAGGTCTTGCCGATACAGCGCTTCGTACAGCTGACTCGGGCTACTTGACTCGTCGTCTCGTAGACGTAGCACAGGACGTTATCGTTCGTGAAGACGATTGCGGTACGGACAAAGGTTTCATGGTTAGCAAAATCCAAGATGGCAAAGAGGTCATTGAGGATCTCTACGACCGTATTGAAGGGCGCTATGCATTTGAAACTGTTCGTCATCCTCAAACAGGCGAAGTTATCGTTCAACGCAACGAATTGATCGAGTCTGAAATTGCGGATGCGATTATCGATGCTGGCATTGAAAGACTTCAAATTCGTTCTGTTCTTAGCTGCCGTACGAACCACGGCGTTTGTAAGAAATGTTATGGACGCAACTTGGCGACTGGCCAATTCGTTGAGATCGGTGAGGCTGTTGGTATTATTGCCGCTCAATCCATCGGTGAGCCAGGAACACAGTTGACAATGCGTACGTTCCATACCGGTGGTGTTGCCGGAGACGATATTACGCAAGGTTTGCCGCGTATTCAAGAGCTTTTCGAAGCTCGGAATCCGAAAGGTCAAGCGATCATTTCCGAAATCGACGGTGTCGTCAAAGAAATCCGCGAAGCCAAAGATCGTCGTGAAATTGAAGTCCAAGGTGAAGCGGAATCCAAAGTATATGCAGTTCCTTACGGTTCCCGTGTACGTGTATCCCTGAACCAACAAGTGGAAGCCGGAGACGAGCTGACAGACGGATCAATCGATCCGAAAGAAATGCTTCGCATCAAAGGTATCCGCGGCGTGCAGAACTACATTCTGCAAGAGGTTCAACGTGTTTACCGTAACCAAGGGGTAGAAATTAACGATAAGCATATTGAAGTTATGGTTCGTCAAATGTTGCGTAAAATCCGCATCGTTGATGCTGGAGACACAACTCTGCTTCCAGGTTCCTTCGTAGACATTCATGAATATGAAGCAGCCAACAAAGTAGCCTTGTTCGCCGGCAATGAGCCAGCCGTTGCAAGACCTATCTTGCTCGGTATCACCAAAGCGTCTCTTGAAACTGATTCCTTCTTGTCGGCGGCGTCCTTCCAAGAAACAACGCGTGTCTTGACGGATGCAGCCATCAAAGGTAAGGTCGACCAATTGCTTGGTCTGAAAGAGAACGTTATTATCGGTAAGCTCATTCCTGCAGGAACGGGTATGCCTCGATACCGGAACATCCGTATTACGGATCCTAACGAAGTGATCGTGCAAGATGAGGATCTCGAAAAAGAAACAGTAGCCGTGGAATAACGACTATTTATCTAAGAGGGATGGCCACATGCGCTGTCCCTCTTGGTTTTTCTTGCGAATCTATGATTATGCCAAAAGATAAGAAGTTCTTCCTTGACACTGGAACACCAAAATGCTAATATATCGTAGTGTGCCTAAGTTGATATTCTTTCCTTTCTCTGGAGGGGGTGCCTTATGTCTTATGATAAAGTCAAACAGGCGAAGAATATAAGTGTAGGGACGAAGAAAGTTACTAAGACGGTCGAGCAAGACAGGGCTGTTGAAGTTTTTGTTTCTAAAGATGCAGATCCGCGATTGACGATAAAGCTGGTAGCTCTCTGTAATCAAAAGGGTGTGCCAATAACCTACGTAGATTCTATGAAGATGCTAGGTAAAGCATGTGGAATTGAAGTTGGAGCTGCGGTAGCAGCTGTTGTAAATGAATAAACGCTCAAGACGTTTTTGTTAGTGGGATGGCGTACATAAGTTTTCGTAACTTTTTGCTGCTGCCCTTGGCAAAGACTTTCTCTTTGCTCATTTATGACTCGCCTGGATCTGTGGGCTTGCAAGAAGTTTATCATGTTATGAATGTAGGGAGGAGGTGGCGATATGCCAACAATTAACCAACTAGTACGTAAAGGTCGTCAAGCGAAGGTGGATAAATCTAAATCACCAGCTTTGCAAAAAGGTTTTAACGCTTTGAAAAGAGAAGCAACGGATTTGAGTGCACCTCAAAAACGTGGTGTCTGCACGCGTGTAGGTACTATGACTCCTAAGAAGCCTAACTCCGCACTTCGTAAATATGCTCGTGTTCGTTTAACGAACCGTGTAGAGGTGACAGCATACATTCCAGGTATCGGTCACAACCTGCAAGAGCACAGCGTTGTATTGATCCGTGGAGGTAGAATTAAAGATCTTCCAGGGGTACGTTATCACATCGTGCGTGGCGCGCTGGATACTTCCGGTGTTAACAACCGTAAGCAATCCCGTTCCAAATACGGTACTAAACGTCCGAAAGTTAAAAAATAAGAAATAATAATCAGGGATGATTCTTATAAGAAAGGGGGATAACTATGCCTCGTAAAGGTCCAGTTACTCGCAGAGACGTATTGCCAGATCCGATTTATAATAGCAAACTTGTTACTCGTCTTATCAATCGTATTATGATCGATGGAAAAAGAGGGGTAGCACAGTCCATTCTATATAACGCTTTTAACCTCGTGAAAGATCGTACAGGTAAAGAGCCGATGGAAGTGTTCGAAGCTGCTATCAAAAACATCATGCCAGTTCTTGAAGTTAAAGCTCGCCGTGTAGGTGGAGCGAACTATCAAGTGCCGATCGAAGTTAAACCAGAGCGTCGTACGACACTTGGTTTGCGTTGGTTGGTCAACTATTCCCGTCTTCGCGGTGAGAAGACGATGGAAGAAAGATTGGCTTATGAAATTATCGATGCTAGCAATAGCACAGGTTCTTCCGTTAAGAAACGTGAAGATACACACAAGATGGCTGAAGCTAACAAAGCGTTCGCTCACTATCGTTGGTAGAATAATAAAACAGATTATAGAAAGGAGACATAACGACCTATGGCTAGAGAGTTCTCCTTAGCAAACACGCGTAATATCGGGATCATGGCTCATATTGATGCTGGTAAGACTACTACTACAGAGCGCATTCTGTACTACACTGGTAAAGTTCACAAAATCGGAGAGGTGCACGAAGGTGCTGCTACGATGGACTGGATGGAGCAAGAACAAGAGCGTGGAATCACGATTACTTCCGCCGCTACAACTGCGCAATGGGAAGGTCACCGCATCAATATTATCGATACCCCGGGGCACGTTGACTTTACCGTTGAGGTAGAGCGTTCCCTTCGTGTGTTAGATGGAGCAGTTGGTGTATTTAGTGCGAAAGAGGGCGTTGAGCCTCAATCGGAAACAGTTTGGAGACAAGCTGATAAATACAACGTTCCTCGTATTGCTTACGTAAACAAAATGGATATCATCGGCGCAGACTTCCTGCAAGTAGTTGATTCCATGCGTCAAAAACTTGGTGCAAATGCTGTTGCTATTCAACTTCCAATCGGTGCTGAAAGTGATTTCAAAGGTATCATCGATTTGGTTGAAGAAGTGGCGTATATGTACAAAGACGATCTTGGCAAGGATATCGAGAAAGTCGAAATTCCTGCTGAGTTCAAAGATCAAGTTGCAGAACTTCGTTTGGAACTAATCGAGAAAGTTGCTGAGCTTGATGAAGAGCTTACAATGAAATATCTCGAAGGTGAAGAACTGACTATCGACGAGATCAAAGCAGCTCTACGCAAAGGTGTCTGTGAAGTGAAAATCTTCCCAGTTATCGTAGGGTCTTCTTACAGAAACAAGGGTGTTCAATTGATGTTGGATGCAGTTATTAACTACCTGCCATCCCCACTTGATGTACCTGACATTAAAGGTGTACTTGACGATGGTACTGAAGTGACTCGTAAGTCTGCTGACGATCAACCGTTCTCAGCACTTGCATTCAAAATCATGACAGATCCTTTCGTTGGTCGTCTTACATTCTTCCGTGTGTACTCTGGTACCTTGAACTCCGGTTCCTATGTCGTTAACGCGACTAAAGGCAAACGTGAGCGCGTTGGTCGTATTCTGCAAATGCATGCGAACAGCCGTCAAGAGATCAGCATTGTATATGCTGGTGACATCGCCGCGGCCGTTGGATTGAAAGATACAACGACTGGTGATACACTATGTGATGAGAAAAACCCAGTTATTCTTGAGAAAATGGTCTTCCCTGAACCGGTTATCCAGCTTGCTGTTGAACCGAAGACGAAAGCCGACCAAGACAAAATGGGTATCGCATTGCAAAAGCTTGCTGAAGAAGATCCTACTTTCCGTGCTTCCACAGACGAAGAAACAGGACAAACGATCATCGCAGGTATGGGTGAGCTTCACCTTGAAATCCTCGTTGACCGTATGCTTCGCGAGTTCAAAGTAGAAACCAACGTAGGTAAACCACAAGTTGCTTATCGTGAAACATTCCGCGCTGCGGCTAAAGTTGAAGGTAAATTCGTTCGTCAATCCGGTGGTCGTGGTCAATACGGACATTGTTGGGTTGAGTTCGAACCTCAAGAAGCGGGTGCAGGTTTCATTTTCGAAAGCAAAGTAGTGGGCGGTTCTATTCCAAGAGAATACATCGCACCTATTCAAGCTGGTATCGAAGAGTCCATGAAAAACGGTGTAATCGCAGGATTCCCGCTTGTGGACATTAAAGCTACAGTTGTTGATGGATCTTACCATGATGTTGACTCCAATGAAATGGCGTTCAAAATTGCGGGTTCCATGGCACTTAAGGCTGCGAAAGAAAAATGTAAACCGGTTCTTCTTGAACCAATCATGAAGGTTGAAGTTACTGTGCCAGAAGAGTACATGGGCGATGTTATGGGTGACCTTAACTCCCGTCGTGGACGTATTGAAGGTATGGATAACCGTCATGGCGCTCAAATCATCCGTGCTAAGGTACCTCTTTCCGAAATGTTTGGATATTCCACAACACTTCGTTCGAGAACACAAGGCCGTGGTGTTTACTCCATGGAACTTTCACATTATGAAGAAGTACCTAAGTCCATTGCAGAAGAAATCATTGCAAAAGGCAAAGGCGCTTAATATAAAACTAATAGTCACTCTAAGGAGGAATCGTTTAAAATGGCAAAGGCTAAATTTGAACGTAATAAACCGCATGTTAACATCGGTACTATCGGTCACGTTGACCATGGTAAAACAACTTTGACAGCTGCTATCACAACTGTATTGTCCAAAAGATACGGTGGAGCTGCAGTAGCTTTCGACCAAATCGATAAAGCACCAGAAGAGCGCGAGCGCGGTATCACAATCTCTACAGCTCACGTTGAGTACGAAACTCCTAACCGTCACTACGCACACGTTGACTGCCCAGGACATGCTGACTATGTTAAAAACATGATCACTGGTGCTGCTCAAATGGACGGAGCTATCTTGGTTGTATCCGCAGCCGACGGCCCTATGCCGCAAACTCGTGAGCACATCCTTCTTTCCCGTCAAGTAGGCGTACCTTACATCGTAGTATTCCTTAACAAATGTGACATGGTTGAAGACGAAGAGTTGCTTGAATTGGTTGAGATGGAAGTTCGCGACCTTCTTAACGAATACGAGTTCCCAGGCGATGATACTCCAATCATCCGCGGTGCTGCTCGTGAAGCTCTTCAAAACCCAGATGGCGCATGGGCTGATAAAATTGTTGAGTTGTTTGAACAAGTTGACACTTACATCCCAACTCCTGAGCGTCAAACTGACAAACCGTTCCTTATGCCTGTTGAGGATGTATTCTCCATCACTGGTCGTGGAACAGTTGCTACTGGCCGTGTTGAGCGTGGAACTGTTAAAGTTCAAGAAGAAGTTGAAATTGTTGGTATCGCTGAAGAAACTCGCAAATGCGTAGTAACAGGCGTAGAGATGTTCCGCAAATTGCTTGACTCCGCTCAAGCTGGTGACAACATCGGTGCCCTTCTTCGTGGTGTTGACCGTAAAGATATCGAGCGTGGACAAGTACTTGCGAAACCAGGTTCTGTTAAACCACACACGAACTTCACAGCTCAAATCTACGTACTAACTAAAGAAGAGGGTGGCCGTCACAAGCCTTTCTTCACTGGTTACCGTCCACAGTTCTACTTCCGTACAACTGACGTAACAGGTATCATCAACCTTCCAGAAGGTACTGAAATGGTTATGCCAGGTGATAACATCACAGTTACAGTTGAACTGATCAACCCAATCGCTATCGAAGAAGGAACTCGTTTCGCAATTCGTGAAGGCGGACGTACTGTTGGTGCGGGCGCGGTTGCTACAATTCAAAAGTAATTCCTTTATATAGAAGAAACACTCATCGTTTAGGCGATGAGTGTTTTTTTATGCGAATGCCTAAAGTTTTGCTTGCATTTCCTTTGTTAATTTTATATAATATAAAACGTTGGTCTGTGACGTTGCGATGATGCGAAAGGTTGCCGACACACCCGGACCCTTTGCCATGGGAAAGGTTGTTGGAGAATTTTCGCGGAGTATGTCCGATACTAAATTGGGCGATAGAAGGAGGGACTTATATGGCAAAGCAAAAAATTCGTATCCGTTTGAAAGCTTATGATCACAGAATCATTGATCAATCAGCTGAGAAAATCGTGGAAACTGCCAAGCGTTCCGGTGCAGGTGTATCCGGTCCGATTCCGCTTCCGACAGAGAAGCAAATCATCACGATTCTTCGTGCGGTGCACAAGTACAAGGATTCGCGTGAGCAATTCGAAATGCGTACGCATAAGCGTCTAATCGATATTGTGAATCCAACACCACAAACAGTTGATGCTCTAATGCGTTTGGACTTACCGTCTGGCGTAGACATCGAGATCAAACTGTAAAACAACTATAGAATGAACGTTTAGGAAGGAAAAGAGGTGTCAACGATGAAAGGTATCTTAGGAAAAAAACTAGGGATGACTCAGTTGTTTACTCCGGAGGGTAATGTAGTTCCGGTAACTGTCATTCAAGCGGGACCATGTGTGGTTCTACAAAAGAAAGATGTGGATAACGACGGATATGAGTCAATCCAAATCGGTTTTGATGATGTGAAAGCTAGCCGTATCATTAAACCAGAGCTTGGCCATGCGAAAAAAGCAGGGGCAACGCCTAAGCGCTACGTTAAAGAAATTCGCGGCATTCAATTGGGTGACTATGAAGTTGGCCAAGAATTGAAAGCAGATCTGTTCACAGAGGGCGAATTCGTTGATGTAACGGGTACTTCCAAAGGTAAAGGTTTCCAAGGTAATATCAAAAGACATAACCAGTCAACAGGCCCTATGGCTCACGGCTCCCGTTACCACCGCGGACCAGGTTCGATGGGTTCCATTCAAGCGAACCGCGTTCCAAAAGGTAAAAAGTTGCCAGGACACATGGGTAACGAGACTGTTACTTTACAAAATCTTCAAATTATCAAAGTAGATGCTGAGCGTAATGTATTGCTAGTTAAAGGTTCCATTCCGGGTCCTAAAAACAGCTACGTTAGCGTGAAGTCTGCTGTTAAAAAGTAAGAAAGGAGGAAGACAGATGCCAAAAGTAGCTTTATATAATGTAACAGGTGCTCAGGTAGGAGAAGTTGAACTGTCTGACGTCGTTTTCGGAATTGAGCCTCACGTTCACGCGATTCACGAAGCTGTTCTTTTGCAACAAGCAGCTGTGCGCCAAGGAACTCACAAAACAAAAGGTCGTTCGGAAGTTCGCGGCGGTGGTCGTAAACCTTGGAAACAAAAAGGAACTGGCCGTGCTCGTCAAGGTAGTATCCGCGCTCCACAGTGGAAAGGCGGCGGTACCGTATTCGGACCAACTCCTCGTAGCTATGGTTTCAAATTGCCAAGAAAAGTTCGTCGCTTAGCGATCAAATCCGCTTTGTCCTCGAAAGTTCTTGATAACAACTTGATCGTATTGGATCAACTTCAATTGAATGCTCCTAAAACGAAAGAATTTGTAGCAATCTTGAACAACCTGAAAGTTGATCGCAAAGTATTGGTTGTAGGCGTAGATAACGACTCCAACGTAGCTTTGTCTGCTCGTAACATCCCAGGTGTGAAATTCGTTGCTGCTAATGGCGTAAATGTTCGTGATGTCATGTTGTATGACAAATTGATCATTACGCAAGAGGCTGTACAGAAAGTTGAGGAGGTGCTTGCACAATGAAAAATCCACGCGACATTATCAAGCGCCCGATCATCACTGAGCGTACAAGCGACCTAATGGCTAATAAAAAGTATGTTTTCGAAGTGGATCTTCGCGCTAACAAAACAGAAATCAAACAAGCCATCGAAGCAATCTTCAAAGTGAAGGTTACAAATGTAAACACACTCAGAATGCCAGCTAAGCCAAAACGTTATGGTCGTCACTCTGGTTACACTTCCATTTGGAAGAAAGCTATCGTGTCCCTAAGCGCAGAAAGCAAAGAATTGGAATTCTTTGAATCGGTATAAACCATTTCTTAAAGTAAGGAGGAAATCAGAGTGCCAATTAAAAAATATAAACCAACCTCACCAGCTCGTCGTGCGATGTCGGTTTCTACTTTTGAAGAAATCACAACATCAACACCGGAGAAATCATTGCTTGCTCCTTTGTTCAAGCATGCTGGTCGTAATAACCAAGGTAAAATTACAGTTCGTCACCATGGCGGCGGACACAAACGTAAATACCGTATTATCGATTTCAAACGTACTAAAGATGGAATACCAGGACGCGTTGCTACAATTGAGTACGATCCTAACCGTTCCGCAAACATCGCATTGATCCACTATGCTGATGGTGAGAAAAGATACATCATCGCTCCTAAAGGTCTTAAAGTGGACGATCGTATTGTATCCGGACCACAATCCGATATCAAAATCGGTAATGCTCTTCCTTTGGAAAACATTCCAGTAGGTACAGTTATCCACAACATCGAGTTGAAACCGGGTAAAGGTGCACAACTAGTGCGCGCTGCTGGTACGGAAGCTCAACTTCTTGGTAAAGAAGAAACTTATGTAACAATTCGCCTATCCTCTGGTGAAGTTCGTAAAGTTCTTAAAGTTTGCCGCGCAACTGTAGGTTCTGTTGGTAACGAAGATCACGAACTCGTGAAAATCGGTAAAGCAGGACGTAATCGTTGGAAAGGCAATCGTCCTCAAGTTCGTGGGGTTGTAATGAACCCGAATGATCACCCACACGGTGGTGGTGAAGGACGCGCACCAATCGGACGTAAATCACCTATGTCTCCATGGGGTAAACCGACGCTTGGTTACAAAACTCGTAAAAAAGGTAAAGCATCCGATAAATACATTGTACGTCGTCGTACGAAGTAATCTAGGATATATGAATTTTCTTGAGGTTCAAGGAAGGGAGGAACACCCATGGGTCGCAGCTTAAAGAAAGGTCCATTTATCGATGGATACTTACTGAAAAAAGTAGAAGACTTGAACACATCCAGCAAAAAGTTGGTTATCAAAACGTGGTCCCGTCGTTCTACGATTTACCCGCAATTCGTTGGTCACACTTTCGGAGTGTACGATGGAAGAAAACACGTGCCTGTATATGTAACAGAAGATATGGTTGGACATAAGCTTGGTGAATTTGCTCCAACACGTACTTACAAAGGTCACGATGACGATAAGAAAACCGGTAAACGTTAATTTCAATTTTTAACCGAGAGGAGGTACTACCATGCAAGCTAAAGCAATATTGAACCACGCTCGGATTGCTCCTCGTAAAGCAAAGCTAGTTGTTGACTTGATTCGGGGAAAAGCGGTAGGTGAAGCGATCGCGATTCTGCGTCATACGCCTAAAGCAGCTTCTCCAATCCTGGAGAAACTTCTAAACTCCGCAATTGCCAATGCAGAGCATAACTACTCATTAGATCCTAATAAGCTAGTGGTTTCTGAGACGTTTGTTAACCAAGGACCGACAATGAAAAGGTTCCAACAACGTGCAATGGGCCGCGCTAGCGCGATCAAAAAACGTACCAGCCACATTACAATCGTGGTATCTGAGAAATAAGGAGGGATAACGTGTGGGTCAGAAAGTCAACCCGGTAGGCCTAAGAATTGGTATTATTCGTGATTGGGAGTCCAAATGGTTTGCAGAGAAAGATTTCGGAACTCTGTTGCTTGAAGACGTCAAAATCCGCGAATACTTAAAAAATAAACTTAAAGATTCTGCAGTTTCCCATATCGACATCGAACGCGCGGCTAACCGTGTGAACGTAACGATTCATACTGCAAAACCAGGAATGGTTATTGGTAAAGGCGGAGCTGAAGTTGAAGTTATTCGCAACTACATCGCTGGCTTGTCCAATAAAAAAGTTCACATCAACATTTCTGAAATCAAAAGCCCTGACCTTGATGCTATCCTAGTAGCTGAGGCAGTTGCACTTCAATTGGAGCGTCGTGTTTCTTTCCGTCGTGCAATGAAACAAGCTATGCAAAGAACAATGAGATCCGGAGCAAAAGGTATCAAAGTAGCAACTAGCGGACGTCTTGGCGGCGCTGAGATCGCTCGTACGGAAGGATATAGCGAAGGAACTGTTCCACTTCATACGCTTCGTGCTGATATCGACTACGGTACTGCAGAAGCGCACACTACTTACGGACGTATTGGTGTAAAAGTATGGATCTATCGTGGAGAAGTGCTTCCGACAGCTAAGAAAAAGGCTCAGCCGGAAGGAGGAAATTAAATCATGTTAGTACCTAAACGTGTAAAACACCGTAAAGAACACCGCGGTAGCATGAAAGGTCGCGCTAAAGGCGGAACGGAAGTAGCTTTTGGCGAATATGGTCTGCAAGCAGTTGAACCGGCTTGGGTAACCAACCGTCAAATCGAAGCAGCTCGTATTGCCATGACACGTTATATCAAACGTGGCGGTAAAGTTTGGATTAAAATTTTCCCAGCTAAACCAGTTACACAAAAACCGCTTGAAGTTCGTATGGGTAGCGGTAAAGGTAACGTGGAGAAATGGGTTTCCGTAGTAAAACCGGGCAAAATTTTGTTTGAACTTGCTGGTGTTAGTGAAGAGGTCGCTCGCGAAGCGATGCGTCTTGCTGCTCACAAGCTTCCAATCAAAACGAAGTTCGTGAAAAGAGAAGAAGTAGGCGGTGAAGCAAATGAAGGGTAGTGAATTCCGGAACTTAACCACTGCTGAAATCGAGCAAAAAGTTAATGGTTTTAAAGAAGAACTCTTTAACCTCCGTTTTCAACTAGCTACTGGTCAATTGGACAATCCGACTCAAATTCGTGATTTGCGTAAAGAGATCGCTCGTGCCAAGACTATTTTGCGTGAAAGAGAATTGGGTATTGGGTAACCAAATCTAGAAGGGAGGCTTCCTTAGATGGCTGAACGTAACGATCGTAAAGTTCTGATCGGTAAAGTTGTCAGCGATAAAATGGATAAAACCATTGTTGTTGCTGTTGAAACTTACAAAAAACATGATCTCTACCACAAGAGAATCAAATATACGAAGAAATTCAAAGCTCATGATGAAAACAATCAAGCTAAAATCGGTGACACTGTGAAAATCTCCGAAACTAGACCATTGTCCAAAGATAAATCTTGGAGACTTGTTGAAGTTCTTGAAGTAGCAGTTGTTATCTAATAATCTAGATATGAACCCCGAAAGGAGGGAATACGATGATTCAACCATTTACTCGTTTGGCTGTCGCTGACAACTCCGGTGCTAAGCAATTGATGTGTATCCGTGTTTTGGGTGGTACTGGTCGTCGCGTTGGTCACATTGGTGATTTGATCGTATGTTCAGTAAAAGAAGCAACACCTGGTGGCGTTGTCAAAAAAGGTGACGTTGTTAAAGCAGTTATCGTTCGTACGAAGAGCGGTGCTCGCCGTAAAGACGGATCATATATCTCATTTGATGAGAATGCGGCTGTTATCGTGAAAGAAGATAAAAGTCCACGTGGTACACGTATCTTTGGACCAGTTGCACGCGAACTTCGTGACAGAGACTTCATGAAGATCGTATCCTTGGCTCCAGAAGTTATCTAAGAACAGTTAGTCTGTTTTCCTTACGGGAAACCTCAGGAGGTGTAGAAGCTAATGCCAAGAACTAAAAAGAGATTAGAATCTCATAACAATAAACTGCACGTGAAAAAAGACGATACGGTTTTTGTAATCACTGGTAAAGACAAAGGTAAGAAGGGCCGTGTAATCGCTGCTTATCCTCGTCAAAACCGTGTACTGGTTGAAGGTGTAAACATGGTTAAGAAACATGCGAAACCATCCCAACAAAACCCACAAGGCGGTATCTTGAATCAAGAAGCTGCGATCCACGTTTCTAACGTGATGCTGATTGATCCTAAGAGCGGCAAACCTACTCGCGTAGGATACAAAGTATTGGATAACGGAACGAAAGTTCGTATCGCGAAAAAATCCGGCGAAGTTATCGACTAATACAAATAAGCATGGAAAGGAGGCAATTGAGTCATGGCAGTAAGAATGAAAGATCGTTATTTGAACGAAATTACTCCAGCGTTAATTCAAAAGTTTAACTACTCAACAGTTATGCAAGTTCCTAAAATCGAGAAGATCGTTATCAACATGGGTGTTGGTGAGGCTGTATCGAATTCCAAAGTGCTTGATACTGCAGTAGAAGATCTTCAAAAAATCGCTGGTCAAAAACCAGTTGTAACTAAATCCAAAAAAGCAATCGCGGGTTTCAAACTTCGTGAGAACATGCCAATCGGTGTGAAGGTTACACTTCGCGGCGAGCGCATGTATCATTTCTTGGATAAACTTTTCAACGTATCACTTCCACGTGTACGTGACTTCCGCGGTATTTCCAACAAGGCTTTTGATGGCCGTGGGAACTACACGCTAGGTTTGAAAGAACAACTCATTTTCCCTGAAATTGAGTATGATAAGGTTGATAAAGTTCGTGGTATGGATATCGTTATCGTAACAACGGCTAAGTCCGACGAGGAAGCTCGCGAGCTTTTAACACAACTCGGAGCGCCTTTCGTTAAATAGGTTCCAGGTCGTACCTATCAGGAGGTGTTATATTAAGTGGCAAAAACTTCGATGAAAGTCAAACAACAACGTACCCCGAAGTTTAAAGTGCAAGCATACACACGTTGTGAGCGCTGCGGACGTCCGCATTCAGTGCTTCGCAAGTTCAAAATTTGTCGGATTTGTTTCCGCGAATTAGCACACAAAGGTCAGATTCCAGGCGTGAAAAAAGCAAGCTGGTAATCACCCTATTTTCGGGAAGGAGGTTTACACAAATGGTCATGTCAGATCCAATTGCAGATATGCTAACTCGCATTCGTAATGCGAATATCGTACGTCATGAAACAGTTGAAATCCCTGCATCAAAAGTGAAAAGGGAAATCGCTGAAATCCTTAAAAAAGAAGGATTTATCCGTGATGCTGAGTACGTTGAAGATAGCAAACAAGGTATCATTCGTTTGTTCCTGAAATACGGTTCAAACAATGAGCGTGTTATCTCCGGTTTGAAGAGAATCTCCAAACCAGGACTACGCGTTTACACAAAATCACAAGAAATCCCTCGTGTATTGGGCGGATTAGGGATTGCCATCATCTCCACATCTAAAGGAGTTATGACGGATAAAGATGCTCGTCAATCCAAAGCTGGCGGAGAGGTTATCTGCTACGTTTGGTAATACAATTGTAATTGAATGGAGGTGCAAACATGTCTCGTATTGGTCGCAAACCAATCACCATTCCAAGTGGTGTAAATGTAACACTAGAGAATACTCAAATCACGGTTAAAGGCCCTAAAGGTTCTTTGTCCCGTGAACTTCATAAAGATATGAAAGTAAGTGTTCTAGAAAACGAGATTTCCGTTGAGCGCCCTTCCGACAATAAACTCCACCGTGCTTTGCATGGTACAACACGTAGTGTTGTTGCCAACATGGTAAGTGGTGTAACGGAAGGTTTCGCGAAATCTTTGGATCTAGTAGGTGTAGGTTACCGTGCTAACAAAAGCGGTGACAAACTGGTTCTTAACGTAGGGTACTCTCACCCAGTTGAAATCACTCCAGAGGGCGGTATTGAGTTTGAAGTTCCTTCGAACACTAAAATTATCGTTCGCGGAATTGATAAAGAACTCGTTGGTGCTATGGCAGCTAAAGTTCGTGCCGTACGTGAGCCTGAGCCGTATAAAGGTAAAGGTATCAAGTATGAAGGCGAGCGTATTCTTCGTAAAGAAGGTAAGGCTGGTAAGAAGAAATAAGATCGTTAGATCGCGGGTAATAGCTAAGAGCTTTCGTGAGAAAGCTTGCTATCTAAGCATAAGCCTCGCATCATAAGTGATGAAAGGAGTGTAAGTATAGATGATTACTAAAGGCGATAAAAACAAAGCACGTTTGAAAAGACACCTTCGCGTTCGTAAGAAAATTGAAGGTACTACTGCTCGCCCACGTTTGAACATTTTCCGTTCTTCCAAACACATGTATGCTCAACTGATTGATGACACTACTGGTGTTACAATTGCTGCTGCATCTACACAAGATAAAGATCTGAAAAGCGATATCGGTAACGGTGGTAACGTAGAAGCTGCTCGTAAAGTTGGCGCATTGATCGCAGCACGTGCGAAAGAAAAAGGTGTAAACCAAGTGGTATTTGACCGCGGTGGATACCTTTATCATGGACGTGTGCAAGCATTGGCTGATGCAGCTCGTGAAGCTGGACTAGAATTCTAGGAAATAGATATATAAGGAGGTAAAAGACTTGCGTGTAGATCCTAATACTTTAGAGCTAACAGAAAAAGTTGTTAATATTAATCGCGTAGCTAAAGTAGTAAAAGGCGGACGTCGTTTCAGCTTCAGCGCACTTGTTGTCGTTGGCGATGGCAATGGCTGGGTTGGCGCAGGAATCGGTAAAGCTTCCGAAGTTCCTGATGCAATCCGCAAAGGAATTGAAGATGCGAAAAAGAACTTGATTCATGTTCCAATCGTAGGCACTTCTATTCCTCACCTTGTAACTGGTAAGTTTGGAGCAGGACGCGTTCTGCTTAAACCAGCTTCCCAAGGTACAGGAGTTATCGCAGGCGGACCAGTTCGTGCAGTACTTGAACTTGCTGGTATCGGCGATATTTTGACAAAATCCCTGGGTTCATCGAACTCTATGAACATGGTTAACGCAACGCTTGAAGGCTTAAGCCGTTTGAAAAAAGCGGAAGAAGTTGCAAAGCTTCGTGGTAAAACTGTTCAAGAGTTACTAGGTTAGGAGGGGTAAACATGGCGAAACAACTACAAATTACCCTAAAACGCAGCCTGATTGGCCGCCCTGAAACGCAACGTGTTACTGTGAAAACTCTTGGTCTGCGCAAGCTGCACCAAACTGTTCTTCACCAAGATAACGCAGCAATCAGAGGTATGGTTAATCAAGTGAGCCATTTGGTAGAAGTTAAAGAAATCGAAGCATAATTGCACGATATTAAGATCTAGAGGAGGTGTACAACGATGAAGTTACATGAACTAAGTTCTGCTACAGGCGCTCGTCAAACTCGCAAACGTGTTGGACGTGGAACAAGTAGTGGTATGGGTAAAACATCAACTCGCGGACACAAAGGTCAAAACGCTCGTTCCGGTGGTGGCGTTCGTCCTGGATTCGAGGGTGGACAAAATCCATTATACCGTCGTTTACCTAAACGTGGTTTCACGAACCGTTTCCGTACGGAGTACGCAATCGTGAACCTTGAAGATTTGAACAATTTCGCAGCTGGTACCGAAGTTACTCCAGAAGTTTTAATGGAGTCTGGTATTGTTAAAGCTCCTAAAGACGGCATCAAGATTTTAGGAAACGGTGAAATCACAGTAAAATTAACCGTTAAAGCGAATAAGTTCTCTCAATCAGCGATTGAGAAAATCCAAGCTGCCGGCGGTCAAACCGAGGTGATTTAATGTTCAGTACCATAGCCAACATCTTCAAGGTAGAGGATTTGCGTAGAAGGATTGTTTTTACACTCATCTTGTTAATCGTCTACCGTTTAGGTGCTTTCATTCCGGTACCTAACATAAATACAGATGTTCTTAAACTTCAAGACCAAGCGAATCAGAGCGATGTCTTTGGTTTGCTTAACACGTTTTCCGGCGGTGCGCTCTTCCAGTTCTCCATCTTTGCGATGGGAATTATGCCTTACATCACAGCTTCTATCATCGTTCAGCTTTTGTCCATGGATGTAGTCCCGCGCTTTGCGCAATGGGCGAAAGAAGGCGATGTTGGAAGAAAGAAGATGACGCAAGTTACTCGCTACGGTACAATCATCCTAGGTATTGTGCAAGCATTCGGTCTTTCAATCGGGTTCAACCGCTTATATAGCGGGCTCGTTATTGATCCAGGTTTCGCAACATTTGCTTTGATTGCTATCGTACTGACTGCTGGTACAGCTTTCTTGATGTGGCTCGGGGAGCAAATCACTGAATTTGGGATTGGCAACGGTATTTCCATTATCATCTTTGCAGGTATCGTCGCGGCGATTCCTACAAGCATACAGCAAATCTACAAGTCACTGTTTGCGACCGAAGGAGCTTTGTTCCTGAATATCGTAAAACTGATCATTATTGCTATCGTTGTTGTGCTGATTATTGCTGGTGTCATCTTTGTACAACAAGGGGTTCGTAAGATTCCTGTACAATATGCTAAGCGAGTAGTTGGTCGTAAAATGTATGGTGGTCAAACTACGCACATTCCACTTAAAGTGAATGCTGCTGGTGTAATCCCAGTTATCTTTGCACTTTCGTTATTAATGTTCCCTCCAACCATTGCAAGTTACTGGAGAGGTAATGTCGTTGCAGAATGGATTATTAACAACTTGAGTATTAACCAGACTGCTCCGTTAGCGATTGTTCTGTATGTACTGTTGATTATCGGTTTCACATACTTCTACACTTTCGTACAAATTAATCCAGTTCAAATGGCTGATCAGATGAAGAAAAATGGCGGCTACATACCGGGGATCAGACCTGGTAAAACAACTTCTGTTTATCTGACTCGTGTAATGACTAGAATTACTCTTTCTGGAGCTCTGTTTCTCTCAGCAATCTCGATTCTCCCTATGCTTTTTGGAGGTCTTGCAGGTTTGCCAAGTTCGGTTCGGATTGGTGGTACTTCTTTACTTATCGTAGTAGGCGTTGGTCTTGAAACGATGAAACAAATCGAGAGCCAATTGATTAAACGGCATTACAAAGGTTTTATCAATAAATAGCAAATAGGTTCTGATGGGGCAAATTATGCGACATCGGCACCTATTGTGCTGTTCGTAATGCCGAGTGCGATGGGAGGATTTAAAGTTGAACGTAATTTTTATGGGGCCTCCTGGTGCAGGCAAAGGTACGCAAGCTGAAAAGATCGTAAGTGAATTTCAAATTCCTCATATCTCAACTGGAGATGCGTTTCGCTTGGCGATGAGCCAAGGAACACCACTTGGTGTTGAAGCCAAAGGTTATGTGGATAAGGGTCTTCTTGTTCCTGATGAAATCACGAACGGTATTGTAAGAGAGCGTCTTGCTCAACCGGACTGCGATAAAGGTTTCCTGCTTGACGGGTTCCCGAGAACTGTTGCTCAGGCAGATGCTTTGGCTGAAATTGTAGATTCCTTAGGCAAGAAGATTGAATTAGTAATCAATCTATCCGTTGATCGCAGCTTTTTGCTCGCACGACTAACCGGCCGAAGAATTTGTAAATCCTGTGGTGCTACGTATCATGTAATCTTCAACCCACCAAAGCAAGATGGCGTATGCGATAAGTGTTCAGGTGAGTTGTACCAACGATCTGATGATACGGAAGAGAAAGTCGGAACGCGTTTGGATGAGTATATCAACAAAACCGCTCCGCTGCTGGATTACTACCAAAAGAGGGAATTATTGCGTGAGGTTAACGGGGAACAAGACATTCATGCGGTAACCGAACAAATTAGTTCACTGCTACGAGGTCTAGCGTAATGATCATTTGTAAGTCCGAGGTTGAACTAGACCTTATGCGAGAAGCAGGTCGTATCGTAGCAGATACGCACCGCTTATTGGCAAGGGCAATTCGTCCGAACATTACAACGAAAGAACTTGATCAGATCGCAGAGGATTACATTCGCAGTCAGGGAGCAATTCCATCTTTCAAAGGCTATAACGGTTTTCCTGGAAGCATTTGTGCTTCAGTCAACGAAGAATTAGTTCATGGTATTCCTGGTCCAAGAAAGCTGGTTGAGGGCGATATTATCTCTATTGATATTGGCGCTCAGTATAAAGGTTATCATGGAGATTCTGCTTGGACGTATCCTGTCGGTGAGATATCTGAAACAGCCAAACGTTTGTTAGCCGTAACAGAAGAATCACTGTATCGAGGCATAGCAGAAGCTAAACCGGATGCTAGACTCTACACGTTGTCGCATGCAATCCAAACTTGTATTGAAGACGCAGGCTTCTCCGTGGTTATAGAGTATGTCGGTCACGGTATCGGAACGGATCTTCACGAAGAGCCACAAATTCCGAATTACGGTGTGCCTGACAAAGGTCCCCGTCTCAAACCAGGCATGGTCCTAGCCATTGAACCCATGGTGGTCGTTGGCGAAAGATTCGTCCAAACACTCGAAGACGATTGGACTGTTGTCACCGCGGATCGTACATTATGCGCTCATTTTGAACATACGGTTGCTATAACGGCTTCTGGTTACGAAATATTAACCTTGCCTAGATCGTAGGTGATGATGAATGGATAGGTTGATGCCGAAGGTGGGTCAAATCGTAAAGGTGCTTCGCGGTAGAGACCCCGGAGAATATGCGGTCGTGATTGGTATTGTCGATGATCGCTTTGTCTGGCTTGCAGACGGCGTACATCGGAAATTCGATCAGCCGAAGAAGAAGAACCTGAATCATCTTCAAATACAAGAAACGATTAGTAGTGAAGTGGAGTCAAGCATTAGGGAAACAGGTCGTGTTACTAATGGAAAGTTGCGCTTCGCAATTGCCAAATTCGTTGAACTCAAGCAAGTTGAAGCACAAGAGAAAGGAGAATGACTGTGGCCAAAGAAGATGTAATTGAAGTAGAAGGTACAGTGATTGAACCTCTTCCGAATGCAATGTTTAAGGTTGAATTGGAAAATGGTCATAAAATCCTAGCCCATGTATCTGGTAAAATCAGAATGCACTTTATCCGCATTTTACCTGGAGACAAGGTTACCGTAGAATTATCGCCTTATGATTTAACGAGAGGCCGTATAACCTACCGCTTTAAATAAATGATCGGCTTACATGTAAGTTACTCTCTCAAGGCGTATGCTTACGAAGCAAGTTTTCTAACAGAAAACGCAACATGGTTGCTTACGATGATAAGGAGGGCTTAGAAATGAAAGTTAGACCATCGGTTAAACCGATTTGCGAGAAATGCAAAGTTATTCGCCGTAAAGGTAACATTATGGTAATTTGCGAAAATCCAAAGCACAAACAAAAACAAGGTTAAAAGGAGGTGCAATCTGTAGATGGCACGTTTAGCTGGAGTTGACTTACCTCGTGACAAACGAGTAGTAATCGCGTTGACTTACATTTTCGGTATCGGCACTACAACTGCTCAGAAAATCATCGCTTCAACAGGTATTGACGGCAGCACTCGCGTTCGCGACCTGACGGAAGATGAAGTGAGCAAAATCCGTGATGTAATTGACAAAACCCTTAAAGTAGAAGGCGACCTTCGCCGTGAGATTTCCCTGAACATCAAACGTCTAATCGAAATCGGATCCTACCGTGGTCTTCGTCACCGCCGTGGTCTTCCTGTTCGTGGTCAACGTACTAAAACTAATGCTCGTACACGTAAAGGTCCTCGTCGTACAGTAGCTAATAAGAAGAAATAATAAAGGGGGTTAGAGCTAATGGCAAAACCTAAAAAAGTAGTCCGTACGAAACGTCGTGACCGTAAAAATATTGAGTCCGGAGTTGCACACATCCGTTCAACATTTAACAATACGATCGTAACGATCACGGATCCTCATGGCAACGCAATTTCCTGGGCATCTTCAGGAAACCTTGGATTTAAAGGTTCCCGTAAAAGTACACCTTTTGCGGCACAAATGGCAGCTGAAAAAGCAGCTAAAGCAGCTATGGAGCACGGCTTGAAAACTGTTGAAGTTATGGTTAAAGGTCCAGGCGCTGGCCGCGAAGCAGCAATCCGCTCTTTGCAAGCAGCAGGTCTTGAAGTAAACCTGATTAAAGACGTGACTCCGGTTCCTCACAATGGCTGCCGTCCTCCAAAACGTCGTCGCGTATAATTCAGGATTACTTTGTAGTATAATTATCTTAAAAACGTGAATAATGGTTTGAAGGATAGGCATACTATGAAATTTTGAAGCGAAGTATCCAGAGGGAAACGACGTATTGAATGGAGGGTACATTTCATGATCGAAATCGAAAAGCCAAAAATCGAAACTGTAGCATTAAGTGAAGACGGCGCTTATGGAAGATTTATCATAGAGCCTTTGGAGCGTGGCTATGGTACAACATTAGGTAACTCACTACGTCGTATCTTACTGTCCTCTTTACCCGGGGCTGCAGTAACCTCTGTCCAAATCGATGGCGTTTTGCATGAGTTTTCAACGATTCCTGGCGTGCTTGAGGATGTAACGGAAATTATCCTTAATCTTAAAGGACTTTCGTTGAAAATTCACTCCGATGAGGAGAAAGTGCTTGAAATTGATGCAGAAGGAGAAGGTAATATTACTGCGGCAGATATTCGCGGTGATAGCGATGTGGAGATTCTTAACCCGGATCTGCATATTGCAACCTTATCTCCGGATGCGCGTCTTCACATGAGGATTCATGCGGGCAGAGGACGCGGTTACGTCCAATCGGACAAAAATAAGCATGAAGAGCAACCAATTGGTGTGATTCCAATTGATTCGATCTACACGCCTATTACCCGAGTAAATTACAGTATCGAGAATACTCGCGTCGGCCAAGTGACGAACTATGATAAGTTGACCCTCGAAGTGTGGACCGATGGAAGTATTAGACCAGAAGAAGCAGTAAGCTTGGGCGCCAAAATCTTAACTGAACATCTGAACTTGTTCGTCGGTTTGACGGACGAAGCCAAAGATGCTGAGATTATGGTGGAGAAAGAAGAAGATAAGAAAGAGAAAGTTCTGGAGATGACTATCGAAGAGCTGGATCTATCTGTTCGTTCTTACAACTGCCTCAAGCGTGCAGGGATTAACACCGTACAAGAGCTAATTACCAAAACAGAAGAAGACATGATGAAAGTTCGGAACTTAGGTCGCAAATCGCTTGAAGAAGTTCAAGAAAAGCTCGAAGAGCTTGGTTTGGGTCTTCGTACCGAGGAATAGTCTTGTCAGAAGGAGGTTAATTCAATGAACTACAGGAAGTTGAACCGCGATTCCAGTAATCGTAAAGCATTGTTCCGTGATCTGGTTACAGATTTGTTCATACATGAACGCATTCAAACTACAGAAGCAAAAGCAAAAGAAATTCGTTCCATCGCTGAGAAGTTAATCACTCTTGCGAAACGCGGAGATCTTCATGCACGCCGTCAGGTTGCTGCTTTTGTTCGTAGAGAGGCTGCAAACGAAAACCAAGATGCGATTCAAAAACTTTTCTCCGATTTGGCTACTCGTTACTCCGAGCGTCCAGGTGGATACACGCGTATCCTTAAACTGGGACCACGCCGCGGTGACGCAGCACCAATGGTATACCTAGAGCTAGTAGATCGCGCATAAGACGGATGGGAAAGGGTGGACGGAATCATAGATTCTGGTGAAGCCCTTTTTTTGCAGTCTTTTACCTGACCTATACGGTAGGAAGGGATGACTCATGGAGGAACAAGCCTTGAGAAATCTACGGTTTACCATAAGCTATGATGGCACAGCATACTCAGGCTTTCAGATTCAACCCAATGCGGATACGATCCAGCAGCGGTTAGAACAGGCTGTTTATCTGTTGACTGGTGAGCAAGTGAAAGTGGCCTCCTCGGGGCGCACTGACGCGGGTGTTCACGCCAAAGCGCAAGTTATTAATTTTACCACGAATTCCAAGATACCTGTGGAACGTTGGTGTTTAGCTCTAAACGCTAGACTACCCAAGGACATCGTCGCTCATACGGCGGAGGAGGTCCCCCCATCTTTTCACTCCCGCAAAGCCGCGAAACGCAAGACTTACTGTTACACGATTCGTTCGGTGCGCTTCCCTGATGTCTTTCACCGCAATTATGAATACCATCACCCTACGCATTTAAACGTGGAAGCCATGAGTGAGGCGCTCCCTTGTTTGCTAGGAGAGCATGATTTCACTTCGTTTTGCACGGTGAGAACGGATAAGGAAGTAAAGGTGAGAACCCTCTACGAGGCTCGTATGGTGCTTGAAACCGATGAGTTAACCGGTGGGGGTCAGGTTGAAAGGATTCGGATCATTGTGACGGGGAACGGCTTCCTTTATAACATGGTTAGGATCATTGTAGGCACGTTAATCCAGATTGGCGAAGGTAAGAGACCCAGCAGTGATATGCAGCGCATTCTTGAGGCCAGAAACCGGTCTGAAGCAGGGCCTACTGCCGAAGCGATGGGGTTAATGTTGTGGAAAGTAGAGTATTAAAAAACTTGAAACTTTTCTTGCTTCTTCACTAGGTTTCGTGTAAAATATAACTTGGCGTTTCGTGATCGGCTATCCCACAGCCCCTGATCCGCAGCTGCCACAACCATCCATCGATTATGTAAGTTAACTATAATAAATATGTATTTGAGATATATTTTTAGGAGGATTCAGCATGCGCACGACATATATGGCGAAGCCAAATGAAGTAGAGCGTAAATGGTACATTGTTGACGCTGCAGGCCAAACACTTGGCCGTCTTGCAAGTGAAGTTGCTAGCATTATCCGCGGTAAGCACAAACCGGAGTTTACTCCACACGTAGATACTGGTGATTTCGTAGTTGTTATCAATGCTTCCCAAATTAAGCTTACTGGTAAAAAAATGCAAAACAAAATGTACTACCGTCACTCTTTGTACCAAGGTGGTTTGAAAGTGACTTCCGCTCAGGACTTGCTTAACAGCAAACCTGACCGTATGATCGAATTCGCTGTACACGGTATGCTTCCCAAGAATCGTCTTGGCGACAGCTTGAAAACAAAGCTTAAAGTATACGGTGGAGCAGAACACCCACATCTAGCACAACAACCAGAAGTTTGGAATCTTCGCGGTTAATATAAGGAGGAACGTTTCGTGGCACAAGTTCAATATTATGGAACGGGTCGTCGTAAACATTCGGTAGCGCGTGTGCGCCTAGTACCGGGTGAAGGACGCATCATTATCAACAAACGTGATCTAGATGAGTATTTTGGTCTAGAAACTTTGAAACTTATCGTTAAACAACCTTTGGCTTTGACAGAAACTGTCGGTAAATACGACGTTTTGGTTCTTGCTAATGGTGGTGGAATCAGCGGACAAGCTGGAGCAATCCGTCACGGTATCTCCCGTGCTTTGTTGAAAGCTGATCCTGAATACCGTGGATCCTTGAAAAAAGCTGGATTCCTAACACGTGATTCCCGTATGAAAGAGCGTAAAAAATATGGATTGAAAGCGGCTCGTCGCGCTCCTCAATTCTCCAAACGTTAAGATCTTGCGCTTTGGCGCTCGAAAGAAACCTTCCTGGCAGCTTGCTGGGGAGGTTTTTTCTGTCTTTACGCAGGTTTTTATCTTTTTCGTTGAAAAGTATTCTCAATACGCGCCATTTTTACCGTTTTAAATATATATAAGTGTGTAAATAAGGTAAAGTTAATACCAAAATGATGATAAGTCATTGACAGGAAGAATAACTCAGCTATAATTAAGTGTAAATCATACAATATAACTCGGAATTAAAAATGGAGGTAACGTACCAATGAATCTTTTCGAAAAAGAAGCCTTTGTTACTAAAGCCGCTGAAGAATTTGAAAATCAGCCCGCTGAAGCTGTTTTGAGATTAGCTGTTGAAAAGTTCCCTAGTTTAACACTTGCATGTAGCTTTGGAGCGGAAGATGTTGTGCTTGTTGATATGCTTCAAAAGATCAATCCGAACGTAGATATTTTCTACTTGGATACGAATGTTCATTTTCCAGAAACCTATGAAACTCGGGATCGTCTTGAGCAGCATTACGGAACGAAATTCGTTCAAGTACTGCCGAAACTTACGCTTGAAGAACAAGCTGAGAAATTTGGCGACGAGCTTTGGAAAAGCGATGCAAACCAATGCTGCAACATTCGTAAGGTCGATCCGCTCACAGATATTCTAAAAAACTATGATGCTTGGATTACTGGAATCCGCCGCGATCAAGCTCCAACTCGTGCAAATGCTAAAAAAGTAGAATATGATGTGAAATTTGGTTTGATAAAATTCAATCCGTTAGCTAATTGGACGTCAGAAGATGTATGGAATTACATTCGTGAGAATAATGTAATTTATAACCCGCTGCATGATCGTAACTATCCCAGCATTGGCTGCACGCATTGCACACGTCAAGTAGCAGAAGGAGAAGATCCACGCGCAGGCCGTTGGGCAAATACGGAGAAAACGGAATGCGGTCTCCATAAATAAGAATGGCGGGATGATGGGGGGACTACGTCAATGACGAGGATCAAACCACATGGTGGCGAATTAATCAACCGCTTGGTACCGGCAGAGCATAGAGAAGAATTTCTCAAAGTCGCGGCTTCCTTGAAACAAATTCGTGTAAACTCATGGACCATTTCTGACCTTGATCTTATTGCAGTAGGTGCGTTCTCCCCTCTAATCGGTTTTCTTGATGAAGCAAATTACAATACGGTTGTAGAAACTATGCGTCTAACAGATGGGACGGTTTGGAGCATTCCTATTACATTGTCCATTCCTCCAGACGTAGCTGCTTCCATCTCCATTGGTGAGCAGGTTGCGCTTGTCGGCGAAGAAGATGGCGTACTTTACGCTATATTAGAAACGACTAGTATCTACAAAGTCGACCAAGTAAATGAAGCTGTTAAAGTTTTTAAAACCGATGATATGGCACATCCAGGAGTAGATAAGCTTTTTTCTCGATCCTCTACGAATATCGGTGGACCGATCCAGATGCTGAACCGTCCTAAGCCGAAGAAGTTTGAAGAGTTCTACTATGATCCATCGGAGACACGTCGTATTTTTGAGGAAAAGGGCTGGAGAACCGTTGTTGGTTTCCAAACACGTAATCCGGTCCATCGTGCACATGAATACATCCAGAAATCTGCGATGGAGATCGTCGACGCTTTATTTCTCAACCCGCTTGTTGGTGAAACAAAGTCCGATGACATTTCAGCTGATGTTCGGATGAAAAGCTACCTTGTTCTCCTTGAGAACTACTATCCAAAGAACCGCACGCATCTTGGCGTTTATCCGGCCGCTATGCGCTATGCAGGGCCCCGTGAGGCGATTCTGCACGCAATAGTGCGTAGAAACTATGGCTGCACTCATTTCATCGTAGGACGCGACCACGCGGGCGTAGGCGACTACTATGGTACGTATGAGGCGCAAGAGATTTTCAGCGGGTTTACGGCAGATGAATTGGGGATCACCCCTCTATTTTTTGAGCACAGCTTTTTCTGCTCCAAATGCGGTAACATGGCATCTAGTAAAACCTGCCCACATGATAAGTCATATCACATGCACCTCTCGGGTACTAAGGTACGCGGCCTTCTTAGAGATGGTCAATGTCCACCGCCGGAGTTTACTCGTCAAGAGGTTGCTCAAGTTTTAATTGAAGGGCTTCGCGATCCGGATTATCACGTGTAAGTAAGGTATATTTGTCCACCCTGTCCCATATAGATGATACAGAGTCTATGGGGAACAGAGGTGGATTTTTTATGCGTAAAAGGAAGAAGCGGTTGGTTGTCTGGCTGACTTTTCACAGTAGCCTCAAGCTGGCACTTTCGACTTTACTGGTAGCGCTCGTGGTCTTTATCTATGCCTATGAGCTTCCGGCGACGAAAACATGGTCAGACTGGACTTTGCCATTATCGGGTAAAACCATCGCTTTGGATGCCGGGCACGGTGGTCCGGACGGCGGGGCTTCAAGCAAAGAAGGTGTGATTGAGAAAGATATCAATTTAGCCATTACTTTGCAATTGCGCGACTACTTACAGCAAGCAGGGGCGCTCGTTGTAATGACCAGAGAAACAGATACAGATTTAGCAGATCCAAGTACCAAAGGGTACAGTAAAAGAAAAACAGAAGATCTCCACAATCGCGCGGATATGATTAATGAGAAAAATGCAGATATGTTCCTGAGCGTTCATTTGAACAGTATTCCTTCTCCCAAATGGAAAGGGGCACAAACGTTCTACTACACGAATAATCCTAATAACTCCAACCTTGCTACGTTAATTCAACTCGAACTAAAAAGAAATTTGGAAAATACGGATCGTATCGCCAAACCTGCAGATAAAACGGTCTATTTGTTAAAAACATTAAAAATTCCAAGTGCACTCGTAGAAGTAGGTTTCCTTTCTAATCCGGATGAAGCAAGACTACTTGCTGACGAGAAATATCAGAAAATGGTCGCGGCAGCCATTTATCAGGGTGTTCTTAGATTTTATGCCGGTGAGAAAGTGGGTTCTGAATCATAATGTGTTATAATAAAGGCCACTAATATAATTACGATCTCTTAATAAAGGTGAGTGGCTATGATAAATAAAGAGCAGCTATTAGAAGCTTTAAAACCTCTGCAAGAGCCTCGATATAACCAAAGTGTTGTCGAGTTGAATTTGGTTCGGGATATTTTAATAAAAGAAGAAAGTGTCTCACTAAGTTTGATTGTTGCAACGGAAGATGAAGCTTATAAAGAAACGGCGAAGAATTTTATTCGTGAAGCTATAGAACAACTAGGAGCCGTTCAGGTTCATATTCGATTTAGACTGATGACAGATTACGAGCGTAATCAGATTGAAGAGCTGTATAAACCAAACTCAAGTGCTTCTGATAAGCCTAATGACACTAAACCCGTACAACCTCCTATCGACCAGCCCATATTGGGTGAAGCGTCCAAGGTACAGTTTATTGCTGTGGCCAGTGGTAAAGGGGGCGTAGGTAAATCAACGGTAACGGTGAATCTAGCTGTTGCGTTAGCACGCCAAGGAAAAAAAGTAGGCATCATCGATGCGGATATTTACGGCTTTAGCATCCCGGATATGATGGGCATTGAAGAACAGCCTAAGCTTGTTGATAATGTTATTCTGCCAGTAGAGAAATTCGGCGTCAAAGTTATTTCCATGGGCTTTTTTGTTCAAGATAATGCACCCGTTATTTGGCGCGGGCCGATGCTTGGGAAGATGCTGCGGAACTTCTTTAACGAAGTGAACTGGGGGGATGTGGAGTATATCCTTCTCGATCTTCCTCCAGGCACAGGGGATGTTGCACTTGATGTACATCAGCTAATTCCACAAAGTAAAGAAATAATCGTGACTACGCCACATGCAACTGCGGCTTTCGTAGCGGCTAGAGCTGGCGCAATGGCGATTCAAACGAACCATGAAGTATTAGGAATTGTTGAGAATATGTCCTACTATGAGTGCAAAGATTGCGGCAGCAAGGATTACGTCTTTGGCAAAGGCGGCGGAGCTAGACTGGCTGATGATTTACATAGTGAACTATTAGCTCAGATTCCGCTAGGAGCTCCTGATAATCACATTTCAGAAATTGATTATTCACCGTCGGTATATAAACAAGACTCCAAAACAGGTCAAATCTATTTGGATGTGGCCGCGAATATCATCGCCAAATTAGAAAAGTAATAGAAAAGGGCTGACGGAGAACCTCTCCGTTAGCCCTTTCTCGTGTCCTATTGCGAATCGGATGAACCGGATTCTTTCTTCTTCTTATCGGTATCTTCAGAGTCGCTTTTTTCATCCTTTTGTTTATCGTCTCCACTACCTTTATCTTTACTATCCCCGCCACTTTCATCTTTCTTTTGAGCGGCTTTTGCCGTAGGCATTTGATCAGGCTTGCTCTGCTGAGCAATAGCAGATTTAAGTAGATCAACCATATGCGCGCGGAAAAGAGGGCTCTGAATCGACTCTTCCATCACAGTCATCATTTGCTGGCGGTAAGCTGCCGTTTTCATGACATCGAGCATCATTTTCTCGTAGTCAGGATTTTTCATCACATCAACAAGCGACTTTTGATATTCGGGATCTTTTAACAATTCTTTAAACATTTGTTTTGTCTCTTTTTGAATGGCTTTTGCGAAATCTCCTGCAAATTTTGGATCCTTCATCATATCTGTGAGAAACATGTTATTTTCTTTTGCTGTTAAAACATCTTTGACAGCCATTTGAAGTTGCAAAGATTCGTTGGCTGAGAGTAGTTTGATCTGAGATTGGCCAGCTACGCCTGTCGCGCCAACATCACCATTCATGATGCTGCGATTAGCCGCGCTGATTGCTTTTTTACCGTCTTCTGATTTTAGAATATCAAGAATCATGGTCTTTTGTTCTTTATACGTACCCGCTTGTGATTGACCCTGCGATGATTTTTCAGTCCCGCACGAAGAAAGAAGTAAAGCAATAGTAATGAGCGGCAGGACCATCATTGGGCTTAACCTTCTTATTATCATGAGAAAAAGCTCCCTTCCCTAGCTAAGTAATGTTAGTATGCGTGGTTAGGGATAGATTATAAGGGCAAATCATTGGCTTTTTATCTCAATCGTTGGTACAATTAACAATTAGAGTCTATGATGGAGGGAATGCACGTGACGCTTCGCAAATGGTTTCATTTATTTTGGACAACACTATTATTAGGAATGATTGTCTCTATAGGAATCGGGCTAATTTTACAATTTTCCGATAAAGAATTCTCTGTCATGGGGTTGTCGGCTGTAGGCTTCAATGTGGTAAATATGCTGCTTGGGGGAGCGACGATTAGCGTCCTAAGTCAAATGGGCTTTTTCGCTTATCTGATCGTCAGATTCATTGCCGCGGGGATTATTAAATCCAAGACGGTGTGGGATCTTTTACAACTAACGATTGTCATCGTCGTACTGATTGACCTTGTGTATCTCAGAATGACCAATTTTGAAGGAAATGATTCCGTATTAAGTTACTCTATACTGCCACTGATCATACTGATAATCTCTTTGGGAGTTGCTTACTGGAAAGTCAAAATGACGAATCGAAACGCCTTTATCCCGACCTTATTCTTTATGTGCGCCGTATCCGTGCTTGAAGCCGTTCCTGCGCTTAAATTAGACAATGCTGCTTCGAGCTTGTTTATGTTAGCTCCACTATTGGTTTGTAATGCATGGCAAATTCTGATTTTACATAAAATATTAGATAACAAAAAGAGCTAATTCAATTAGCTCTTTTTTTGTGGAAATTAATTGAGTTGTTTCATCGTTCTGTCTTCGACAGGGGTTGTTTGTACTTCAGTTTGTTTGATTAGTTCACTGACCGTGACGAATTCATAACCTTTGGATCTCAATTGATCAATAATAACGGGTAAGGCCTCATGGGTTTGTTGGGAGGAATCACTGGCATGCAGCAAAACAATGTCTCCTGGATGAGCCTTAGTAATAACGCGGTTTATAATCGTATCCACGCCTTTGTTGAGCCAGTCCTGCGAATCTGTATCCCATTGAATAACGGAATAACCTAGATCGTTAGCGATACGGAGTACGCGTTTGTCGAAATCCCCATTTGGCAATCGGATTAGATTGGGCTCTTTTCCGATTAATTCCGTCAATATACCATGAGCTGTCGTTATTTGTTTACGTATTTCTTCATCGCTAAGTGTGCTGTAATTATCATGCTTATTACCATGACTGCCGATTTCGAAGCCATCTTTCTTAATTTGTTCTACGATCTCAGGGTGGGTTTTACTCCAAGGCGAGGAGAGAAAGAAAGTTGCGTCCTTTACCCCTTTTTCCTTAAGAATGTTCAGAATGGGCTCAGCTCGTTTCTCTCCCCAGGAAATATCGAAGGTTAATGCAATTACCTTTTTCTCTGTCTGCACACTATAAATCGCCGAAGGCTCAGCATTAGAAAAAACAGACACATTGCTTTGCTCCGAATAGACAATAGCTGCTGCGAATACGATGGCAAGAGCAATAAATACATATTGCTTGAATTTCTTGGCATTTAGTACAAAAAAATAGTTCATTTACAGCCTGTACCTCCTTATGCCTTACGACGGGTAAGGCTTGTATACTCTTTGATAAATAATGTATGCTCGTACACAGTACTTATGCTTCCGAAATTGGAGGAAAGAGAAATGACTTTTAAACCTTTATTGCAGCATTTTAAAGAAATGAAGCACTATTTCATCGTCGTTGTTTTAGTGTTTGGCGTCAGTTTCTATTTAGGTTGGGCAAACTCAGATCAATTTTCACACTTTTTGAAAGATCAGCTAGAAGGGATTAAGTCGATAAGTCAATCGCTCAGTAAAAAAGACAATCCGCAAATATGGTTTTTCGTTATTATCTTCCTGAATAATGCCGTTAAATCTGTGGCCATTATTTTTCTTGGGCTTCCTTTGGGTGTGCTGCCGCTCTTCATGTTGGTTGCAAACGGCATGATATTAGGGTATGTTCTATCCCTGCAAACGCATGAGAGTACTCTAGCTATTGTGCTCAAAGGGATTCTTCCGCATGGCATCATCGAAATCCCAGTTATACTTCTTGCCTGTGCTTATGGACTTAAAATAGGCATGTTGGTCTGGAAAAGCGCAGCGCAAATATTTATTCCTGCTGCCAATAGAACGGCTATTCCAGAACTTAAGAAAGTACTAACCCTAACCAAACCTCTTAGTGTTGCAATCGTCGTTCTTTTGTTCCTGGCGGCAATCATTGAAAGTACGCTCACCTACTGGTTGGTTCATCTGTAAAAATTTTTCAGGATGTTTGTCATAAAAATGGCAAAATCTGAGCATAACAGTAAAGCAGTCGGGTGGCGGGCAAACGAGGGTTTTAGTTGGCCGCTTCTTTCGACTCTACTGTTAGTGCCATTAATCTCTACAGTCGAGAGGGGTTTGGGTGGATGTATGCTCGGATTTTTGTTCAATGATCGGGAATGCAGAGAGTTAGATTACGTATTGCGTAAAGAATTAGATGAAATGTTATTTGATTTGAACGACAAACGAATCGATCAAGAAATTAAAGGGGCCATAGAATCCAGATATAAAGTTATCTTCAGGATGTATGCTCGTTTAGCGACTCCCAAAGAAATTTCGAAATATGCAAGAAACCGCAACTACCAGGCCCAAAAAAAATAGGGGGTATGTTCTTGACTTACCCTCTCCTTATGTGTTACTTTATATCTCGCCCCTTGAAAAATAAGGACAAGCAAGCTAGTTTTAAATGACTCAAAAAGTTATTTTAAAAAAAGACTTGCAATGTTCCGGGCGAATGTGGTATATTTAAAAAGTCGCCGCTAAACAGCGGTGGTGATAAAGGAAAGAAATTGATCTTTGAAAACTGAACAACGAGTGAGTAAGCACAGTCGAGTAATCGACTATAAATGAGATTGTAA
>NZ_JBYTCO010000023.1:0-40274 GCF_058790355.1 Paenibacillus sp. FW101-FHT12H11
CTGCATTTTCTACAATAGGTGACTTTTTTTGTTTTGGCTAGATATTTCATGTTAGGTTTTATGCAAACGTAGTGGATGAAATCCAATGAAAGGCAAATATTCACCTCCAAATTAGCCGTCCTATTGGATAATTTCCAATGAGGGGAGCGAAAAGCCCCCTTCTTACTCCGAATTCGGGTGCTCCCAATGGATTTCATCCAATGGACTCTCTCCAAGGAGGCTTACGAAGCAGCCGGACATCACAGATGTTCCCAAGATCCCTCCTTCAGCTCGTAGGAACGGACGCTATTCCCCGTAGTAATGGGTGACAAGCATTCCTTCTCTACCAAGCCACGCAGCCACTTGCGTGCAGTGCGGAAATCAACGTCGAATTGCTGAATGACGTCCTGTGGGCGTATCGCCCGGCCGAGCATCCAGGCCAGCCGCAGCACTTCTTTCTCCAATACAGGTATTGGAGCAGTAGCGTCGCTTCGGAGCATGCAAGGTCCGACTACCATCTGTAGAAGCATCCGACAGATCTCGGGGCGGCTCTGGATGTCGTCGAAGGAGAAGTGCATCACTTTCCAGCCCAAAGCAGTCAGAAAAGTTTCGCGATTCAGTGCATAGCTGAACTTCTCGCGATCCATCTCTTTGACATGGGTTTGAAAGCCGTCACATTCAATACCGAACTTCCCAAAAGGTGTTATGTACGCAAAATCGAGAAACTGAGATTTACGGTTCCAATCGTAGATTTCATACTCGGGGTGCAAGTTGTCGAAATTTCCGAACAATGGCATCCACACCTGCTGCAAAAAAGCTTCTCTGCATACGCATGTCCCCTCACTAACCGCCCCTTTCGTTCGCCGCTCCGTAAAGCTGCGTGTTTCTCAAAAAATGAAGCATGTAACCTTTCAAAATCCAATACTCCCAACCTCCTCAGTGCTGCAAATAAAATAAAAAACGCCCTTGTGCCACGAGGCATAAGGACATTCTTCGTCTGGATTCCGTATACCAAATCCTCATTTATAAGAAAATATCCTACTCCTTTATCAACATTACTGATTTCATTTTCCGCCATTTCCGCGCTATACTTTTATTATCCAAGTAAATTCATGGGTTTAATAAATATAGAAGGCGAGGTCATACGAGATGGCGACCATATACAATAATTTGACAGAGCTAATCGGCAACACGCCGCTGCTAGAGCTCTGGAATTACAATAAACGGCAGGCTCTTGAAGCCAAAATCATGGCGAAGTTGGAGTATTTTAATCCGGCCGGAAGTGTCAAAGATCGTATCGGTTTCGCCATGATCAAAGAAGCCGAGAAAGCCGGCCAAATCAAACCGGATACCGTTATTATAGAGCCAACGAGCGGGAATACAGGGATAGGCCTTGCGTTTGCCGCAGCGGCATTAGGATACCGCTTAATCATTACAATTCCAGAATCGTTTAGTTTGGAACGCACGAAATTACTGAAAGCGCTGGGTGCGGAAGTGGTGCTTACGCCTGCTTCAGAAGGAATGATGGGAGCGATGAGGAAAGCAGAGGAGCTCGCAGCGAGGCTTCCAAACGCTTTCATTCCGCAGCAATTCTGCAATCCAGCTAATCCTGAGGTACACAGAAAGACGACGGCAGAGGAGATTTGGCGGGATACAGACGGAAATGTCGATATTTTTATTGCAGGCGTAGGTTCGGGTGGGACGATTACGGGCGTAGGAGATGTTTTGAAAAAAAGGAATCCGTCCGTGCAAGTCATCGCCGTAGAACCGGCCAATTCACCGGTTTTGCTAGGCGGCCAGCGTGGCGCGCATCAGATTCAAGGCATCGGCGCCGGGTTCGTACCGGATAATTATGACGCATCCCTCGTCGATGAAGTCTTCAGCGTATCCGACGAGGATGCTTTCGCGACGGCTCGCGCTCTGGCGAAGACCGAGGGTCTGCTGGTCGGCATCTCATCCGGTGCAGCTGCTTATGCGGCGACGGAAATCGCCAAAAGGCCGGAGAATAAAGGGAAGACGATCGTGGTCATCCTCCCGGATACCGGGGAGCGGTATTTATCTACGGCACTTTTTGACGAATAAGGGAGATGTTACTTCACATAAAAAAATACCGCCCCCGACTTGGGAGCGGTTTTCTGTCGTTAAACTTGAACGAGTGCATGGAAAGCTTGATGCTCGGGCAGCGGTTTGCTGAAATAGTACCCCTGTACAAAATCACAACCGACCGCTTGCAGAATGAGCAGCTGCTCCTGCTTCTCTACACCCTCGGCAACTACCTCTTTATCAATTCGCTGAACGAGGGAGATGATCGACTCCATAATCACCCGATCTACGGTTGAATTGTCAATATGATCAATGAAAGATTTATCAATTTTGATAATGTCAGCAGGCAATTGCTTAATATAACTAAGGGAAGAGAAACCCTTGCCGAAGTCGTCGAGCGCGATGCGCACCCCTTTATCCCTCAGGAGGTTGAGGTGGTTGGTCGATGTTTCAAGGGATTGAATGAGCAAGGTCTCTGTGAGTTCCAGCACAAGGTGGCGGGGGTCCAGTCCAGTCTCCTCCAATATGGCCAGAACCTGATCCGCAAAATCATACTGCATCAATTGAAGCGCAGAGATATTGACGGATATGGTAAAAGACATCTGCGAGGCAATCTGCCACTTCCTAGCTGTATGACAAGCTGTTTGCAGCACCCAGTAACCGATCGGCACAATGAGCCCGGTCTCTTCGGCCAGCTGAATCCATTCGCTAGGGGGAATGTACACCCCATCGGGCTGCTGCCAACGCAGTAGAGCCTCATACCCCTTGACCTCTCCGCTCGGCACATGAATTTGCTTCTGAAAATGCAGCGTAAACTGTTTCTGTGCCAATGCGCCCTGCAGCGCATCTTCCAGCTTCCGCTTGTAAAGCTGATCTAATCGCATCGTTTCATCAAAAATACGGAACTGATGCTTCCCGCCGGCTTTGGCCTTACGCATAGCGACATCGGCACATTTGAGCAGCTGCTCGGCTGTTTGCCCATGATCCGGATACAAGGCGATTCCCATACTCACTTTGAGCGGGAAGGAAACGCCGGCAACTTGAAAAGGGGATTGGCAAGCTTTCCAGATGGCATGAACTGTGCTTATGAAATCCGTATCTTTGTCGCCTACATCCATAATTAGGTTAAACTCATCTCCCCCTGATCTTGAAACATGCATGCCGGGAGTGAACATATGCACCATTTTACGGGCAAAAAAACGCAAGTATTGATCGCCTGTGGCATACCCCACAGAATCATTAATCATTTGGAAGTTATCAATATTCACCCAAATCACACACACTCGGCCATTAACAGCACTGGCTTGCTGGATCGCCTGTTCCAAAAATTCATAAGCGGAGAACCGGTTTGGCAGTAATGTTAATCGATCGGTGGAAGCCATATGTTTGATCTGCTCAGCTTTATCCAACGTATCTTTCTGAAGCGTGAAAAAGCGTTCCATGAGCTTTCTGTTATTGCTGGAAACCAGGAGCAAGCTGATGATAATGAGCAGTGACCACGTAAGAATGCCTGCAAGGATTTGAGAAGACAGCACGAAGTTCTTGGCTTCTACAAAAAAGAAGAAGTAGGCGTCCGCTGCCAACACAAGTGAAATGGCGACAAACATCACTTTTCTGCGCATAAAAACGGCGGCTATAACAACGATGTAAATACTGCTAAAAGTATTCGTTACGGCAGGAACAAACATCATTAGTAGCATTGTGTTGAGAAACTGTCCCCCAATAGGAATATAACCGATCCAACCGGAATCCTTGCGATAGGAATAGAAGATGACATAGGTGGAAAGGGTCAAGACATTGGCGGCAACCATGCACAAATAGTGGGGAGCAGTTAACCCAAGCCTCATGTAAGCAAAAGTGATGACAAGGATGATAATCGTGAAATTTAGCAGCAATAATCGCAAGGCAATCGTATTTCTTTGACGGCGATTCTCGCTTATTAAAAGATCCATTTGTATAAAGGCCCCTATCAAAATTTGTCTTCTGTAGGTTTATGTCGAAAAAGTAATGTTCCTGTTGAAAATTGTAAATTAAAACAAGATATTTGTAAACCTTTGCCAGAAATCTGGGCGAGTTACGTCGATAAATAATAAATTGACCAAAAGTTCATTTCGCTATTGATAATGGTTTTCATTATCAATATAATGATAATGAAAACCACTATCATTTAATAGGTGGGGGACATGAAGTGAAACTGCCTCAATGAAAGTAAGCTTTATCGTACATAACTTAAAGAAATGCGGAGGAACTCCCTATGAAACAATTGGACAGAGAAAGTATGAAATTTCAGTATTTAAAATTTACCGACAGCCTGAAATCCCTGATGTTGAGCACAGTCGATGAGCAGGGCAAGCCTTTTATTTCGTATGCCCCTTTTGTTAAAAAAGAGGGCAAGTTGTACATCTATCTCAGCCGGATTGCCAACCACTACCGCTATATGGAGTCTAATCCCTCCGTGGATGTCATGCTGATTGAAGATGAAACTTCCACTGAGAATTTGTTCGCCAGACAACGGGCGCGCTTTGTATGCCACGCCGTAAACATTGGCAATGAGGGGCATGAAGATATTTTTGAGCTCTTCGGAGAAACATTCGGCAAGCCGACGATCAATATGCTGAAGACGCTGGACTTCTCGCTGTTTGAACTGACAACTCTGCAGGGCCGGTATGTGGCAGGTTTTGGTCAAGCCTATGATATCAACTTAACGGCGGAGCAATTTGATCATGTAGCAAGAGATGGCCACCAGCAACCAAAGTCCTCATAATTTATTCGAAAAAGGGAGTGTAATCATTATGAGTTTTGCAACTGTATTACCGATTTGGAACGCGATTCAAGACCGTTTCCACGCCTCAATGAGAAAGTTGCCGGAGGCCGATCTGACCCTTGAATTGGGTTCTGCTTCGATTGGCTATATGCTTCGACATAATGCGGAAGTGGAATATATGTTCGCCAACTGGTTTTTTGGTCGAAGCTTTCCAGAGGGGCTTAAGCTGCAAACCAGCGGAGGTCCTTCCGCAAGTAAAGCCGTCTTTACGAACAAGGAGGAATTAATCGACCTTCTGGCCGCGTCTAACGCTTACTTAATTGAAGCTATGCGTGAATTACCGGAGGAAAAATGGCATATCCCCGTTGAGACGGCCATTGGGACATCGACGCCTTTGGAAGCGGTGGGGCGCTTGATGTATCACACAGGAATCCATGCCGGTCAAATTTCATTGATTCAGAAACATTTTGCTGTGAAGGAAAACGTATAAAAATGAAGAAAGATCCTCATCCAGCTCGATGTTGAGTGGAAGGGGACCTTTTGTTTTTTACGCGTTTTTATTTTCGTTTACGTTGCTTTTGTTCACGAGCAGTGTTTGAAACAGCAGGTAATGGATTGACTGCAGAAACAAGTAAATAGGGAAGGAGAACATGAGCCTGTACCCATGTTTGTAATGAAAGACGCCAACCAACAAGCTCAGCCATTCGATGCCTACACTCAGGAGTGACCATATTACTATGTAAGGAATAATGTAAAAACCTTTTAGACCCAGCCATTTGAATAGATAAATGTAGAGGTAGCCGAACGGAGCGTACATGGCATAGGAAAAGATATCGAACCAGTGGTACTTGGAGTCGTCTCCGACATCGTAGAGATCGAAGGGAGGCAGTCCAATTGTATGATCAAAAATAAGACCAAATACAATCCCAATCAGTAAGGTGAACAAGGTTTGTACAGGGGTGAATTTTTTGGGCAATATCACAACGGTTAGCAGCCCGAGAACGATCATAGCGATAACAAACCACTCATTCGCATTAAAGTGGCTGTCGTAATAAACTTCATCATTCATGCTTTTCTCTCCTTCCGCGTGAAGTGCAGCAGCCATCGACCTAGACCATACGTCACAACCAACATAATCAGCAGCGTGATACTGTCATAATAGGCGTTCCATGTCAGAGGGATTATGGCACCTGTCCACTTGAGGATGAAGCAGCACATAAGAAGGAAGAGGAAGGCATAGAGGGAAATAAGCACTTTTGTAAGAAATCTAGAAGCTGTGAGATACACATTGGCAAAGGTAAGCAGCGTAAAACAATAGATAAAATCTCGATATAGCACAACCGAAAGGAATTCAGGAATTTGTTTGCTAAAGTGGTACAAGTTTAGACTTACACTGAATAATGTCATGCGATTAATGTCGATGATGGACAAAAGCATGTAGAGCAGCACATTCGTCATGAGCGGCAGTTTTTTGGGCAGTGTGACTAACACATGCAGGCAATACCAAGCTAAAACAAGGAAATAAACCAGGACCAAGGCTGAGCTCCCCTTTTGCATGAAAATAAGCATCAACCTCTATCCTTGCCGTTATTGCGCTGTTTAAACCTTGCGGGTACGTCACGGGTTCACGAGTCTCCAATCATGGATCACGGATCACGGATCACGGACAAAATCCCGGTGTTCGATTTTGCAATTGTTCTGCATAGCGGGGATCCAGCTTTGCCAATTCGGCAAAGTAGCCGCTAATCGCGTGGTTCGCGGACACGGAGCCGGCCTGGTAGGTGAGCTCGACGCCTTTTTTGACATGCAGATAGTGGTAGACTTGGTCGGTTCGGGGAGATCGATAGATGAAAGGCGGAAGCTCCGGGACGATGTCATTGGTATTATATATGCGATAACGAGGCCCGGTCCTGCGGTTGAAAAGGCTGGAAAATGCCGGGTTTCCAACGCGCGGTGAACCATAGGTATAGACAGAGGGCTCCTTAAATCTCGTGTTAGCCGTAAGATCGAGGGCACACAAATTGGCGAGACATCCTCCAAGACTGTGTCCAGTGAGATAAAGGGTTTTGCGGGGAGAAAGTTTGGACATGGCAGCTATAATCTGCTTGCGTGCGCTATTGTAGATGTCGAGAAAGCCTTTGTGGACAAGGCCTCCGTCTTTGGCATAGGGGTATGCCGTCTGTCGGGCTATCGCATCGGAAATCCAGTCTGACGTCGAGCTCGTGCCTCTAAAAACAATCACAATCTGCGTATCAGATTCGGCGATAAAACCGAATAACTCTTTATTGCTAAAAACCGAGGTGGCCGTAAAGGAAGAAACCATCCGATAATTGCGTGGTAAAATGACGCTTTCCGGACCATTCGCAAACTGCCCGTAGCTTTGACTGCACATAGCGGCAAGGAAGATCGCGGTTCGTGTGTCCAAAGTGTTGATAAGCATTGTCCGTTCCTCCACACACAGAATGCTGTTCAACTATATATATGAGAATTGTGGACAGCTGTCGTCCGGTAACCGCCTATTTTTTTCCGCATTCATTTTCTTTGATGTATAATAATCGATGGAGGTGTGAACGAACGTGTTGAAACGTTTCTTTTCGTACTATAGGCCGTATAAGCACTTATTTATTTTGGATTTTACCTGTGCGGTTGTAGCTGGGCTTCTGGAGCTTGGTTTTCCGCTAGCTGTTAATCAAGTGGTCGATAAATTGCTGCCTGCCGGGAATTGGGCTTGGATTCTTTGGGCTTGTGCAGGGCTGCTTGCCGTCTACGGGCTGAATACCGTGCTGAATTTTATCGTTACGTATTGGGGCCATAAGCTGGGGATTAATATTGAGACGGATATGAGGAAAAAAATGTTTGACCATCTGCAGAAGCTTTCCTTCCGGTTCTATGACAATAACAAAACAGGCCAATTAATGTCGCGTATGGCGAATGATTTGCTAGAGATTGGCGAAGTAGCGCATCATGGTCCTGAGGATCTGTTTATTGCGGTAATGACGCTAATCGGAGCGCTGTTACTGATGTTGAGCATTAATGTGAAGTTGGCACTGTTAACTTTTGTGATTGTACCTGTGCTGCTCTGGATCGCCGTGTATTTTAATCAAAAAATGACCAAAACGTTCCGCCGGATGATGGGCGATCTCGCCGACATTAATGCCAGAGTCGAAGATAACATTGGCGGTATTCGTGTAGTTCAGGCTTTTGCGAATGAGTCGCACGAGAAAAAACTGTTTGAGGATAACAATGGGCGGTTCCGGATCACAAAGCTGCTTTCCTATAAAATCATGGCATGGAATGTCTCCTTAAGTTATATTCTCATGCGTTTGGTGACGGTGTTCGTGTTGATTTGCGGAACTTGGTTCGTAATTGATAAGCAAATTTCTTATGGGGAATTTATTGCCTTCGTTCTTTTGACCAATGTGTTTCTGGGTCCGATTCAAAAAATTAATAACGTCATTGAGAGTTATCCCAAAGGTATTGCCGGGTTTAAGCGGTATTGTGAAGTAATGGATACCGAGGCTGAAGTGTCGGATCGTGCTGACGCCGTGAAAGTCGACCATCTGGTCGGCCAAATATCATTTGATTCAGTCTCCTTCGGATACGGGCAGGAAGACCGGGTTTTGAATGATATTTCCTTAACCATTCGGGCAGGAGAAACGGTTGCTTTCGTAGGTCCTTCCGGTGCAGGCAAAACAACGATCTGCAGCTTGCTGCCGAGATTCTACGATGTAAACGAAGGCAGCATTTCCATAGACGGCATGGATATACGAAGTATCCAGCTGGAATCGCTGCGCCGGCAAATCGGCATCGTGCAGCAGGATGTATTCTTGTTCTCCGGCACGCTGCGGGAGAACATTGCTTACGGCAAGCTGGGCGCGACGGATGCCGAGATCTGGGAAGCTGCACGGCGTGCGCAGCTGGAGGGGTACATCCAGTCCCAGCCGAAGGGACTGGACACGGTCGTTGGCGAGCGCGGCGTCAAGCTCTCGGGCGGACAGAAGCAGCGTCTCGCGATCGCGCGGATGTTCTTGAAGAATCCGCCGATTCTCATCCTCGATGAGGCGACATCAGCCCTCGACACCGAGACCGAGGCGGCGATTCAGCAGTCGCTCGCCGAGCTGTCGCAGGGCCGGACCACGCTTGTGATCGCCCACCGGTTGGCGACGATCAAGAATGCCGACCGCATCGTTGTCGTGACGGAGCAAGGCATTACGGAGCAAGGCGGTCACGAGGAGCTTATCGCAGTCGGCGGCGTTTACAGCCGTCTGCACCAAGCGCAGTTTAGCTCCTAAGCGAGCGGAGTTTGAATGATACCTGGCAGCGATCTTTGTGATCGTGTGCCAGGTTTTTTGTATTTCGGGGCTTGGTGGCCAGTCGGGCGGGAACGGACTGAGGCAGCACTGATACAGCGCCGATTGCGCACCGATACAACACCGATACATGCACCCAGCGTGAGGGAACTCTGGTCCATTATTTTGCCAGGAATCGATATGTACGTAACTGGAGGGGAACTACCGTCCTCTATTTTACAGATATCTGCCTAAATTCCGGCTTTCTCGAGGAAATAGCACCCCGTAGTTCCCTCAACATCTGAATTGAGCGGATTTAGCACGAATAGGGCCCTGTAGTTCCCTTCACCTAAGGAAGAATGGCATTTTAATGGATAGTACTCCCAAATGAATCATGGTAAACTATGAAATAGTTATCTACCAACGGTGAATAATAGAATGAGGTGACCGGTTTTGAAGTCAACGATTCGGTGGTTGTTGCTCGGGGTGTTTACACTTGTGTGCATCTTCTTTCTGAGCAACATCCGAAATGCCTTCTTATCTACCCAGCCAGATCAAATTCGGGTCACGCTCGGACCGGATTCAAGTATTCAGAAAATTAGCGATCAACTGCCAGGAAGCCGCGTCCTCAATGACAAAACGGGCTTGCTGTCCGTTCCCTATGGCGAGTCATGGGAATACGTCAGCAAAGCGTTGACGATCAAGGGCATTTACCGCGCGTCAGCGGTTCCATTGGAGCGTCCCATCATTTCATGGCGATATTATGGATACTCCGTGAAAGACCAAATTCAGGGCTTTTTCCATGGCGATTTCGGTAAATTCCGCAGCCCGTACAACCGCAATGAACTCTCTGTTATCGGAGAGCTTCCCCGCATGCTGCTTCGCACTTGTACGTATTTCATCCCAGGTTTGCTGCTGGCAATTGTGCTTAGCATGCTCATGGCGATGTCAGCGTCATTGTGGCGCCGATTAGGTCTTGTACTAGATGGCGCGCAGGCTCTGCTTGTGGGCTTACCCGATTTCTTCTTAATTGTTCTTATTCAATTAGGCGCAATCTATGCGACGAAGTTTCTGGGCCATTATGTGCTGCTGATCGTCCAAGTTGGTGATAAAACGCCGTTCCTCATCCCATTTCTCACCATCGCGCTAATCCCGTCGGTTACGATTTACGGTACAATGCGGATCGCGATTGCGAGGGAGCTGGGGCAGGATTATGTCGTTACCGCACAAGCCAAAGGGTTGACCCGCGGTGAGGTGCTGATCTCTCACGTACTGCGAAACGTCATGCTCGATTTACTCTCGATTCTGCCGAAGGCGACGACGCTGGCACTGGCGAGTATGGCGGTTGCGGAAACGATCTGCGGCATTTTCGGCCTGGGCGGCTTCATTACTTCACCGGCCATGCAAAGCGTCACATCGATGTCAGTCATTTGCATGTCGCTCGTGCTGCTCGCGATGGCTTTCCACGTGCTGTATGCCTTGCTGCGTAAAAAGTTTGTCGTTCGCACAGGGGAGGTCGCCTCACAATGATCAAACGTTCATCTAGTGCATTTTATCTCTCTATTGCTCTTATCGTGCTTATCCTTCTTGTTGCGATATTTGGTACATGGCTGAAACCGCACGGCATCGCGCCGGAGGACAAAATCAATATGATTCAGTATCAGCAAGATGGGAAAACCCGCTACAACATTCCGCCGTTTTCTCCGAACAGCACGTTCCTGTTGGGGACGGATCATCGGGGCTTTGATGTGTTGAGCCTGCTGCTTAACGGTTTGAAGTATACGCTGGGGACGACTTTAGTTCTAACGCTGCTCCGTTTTGTTATCGCGCTCCCATGGGGATTATGGAGCGGGACCACCGGCAAAGGGTGGGGTGTTCTAAAAGCCATGCAGTGGGTAGTGGCTTCCGTGCCTGCGTTTGTATTTCTATTTCCGCCATTGGCCGGGATGTATTTCGGGCTGAGGCTCGATCAGTGGATGAAAGCGGACGCGCACTACAAGTTGCTCTTCTCCGCCACCTTTATCATTCTCGTCACGTTCATCGGCTTATTTCCGCTAGCTCATCAGATTGCCGAACGAACGCGTTATTATAATGATAAATTATTTATTGAAGCATCGCGTTTAATGGGCGGTTCTGTTTTTCACCGTACAGTCCGGCATTTAATCCCCTGCATGAGGAATGAAATGACGTTCATGTTCCTTAACGAATTCATGCAAGTGCTCTTCCTGCTGGGGCAATTGGCCGTCTTTAACATCGTGCTTGGCGGTACGGAAACAATTGGCGACAGTGACGCCGGCTTCTCCATTACCATTACGACATCGGGGGAATGGTTGTCCCTTATCGCGTACGGCTCCAGATATATTAGGCTGCATCCTTGGATTATTTTGAGCGTAGGAACCAGCTTCGCCTTGTTATTCCTCTCGCTTCAGTTCTTCTTGAGTCAATTGAAGCGCCGCTACGGGAGTGAACGACAGTTCATGTAAAAAAAGGTCGGGTTCCATCTAAGGATGGAGGCCCGGCCTTTTCAGTAGATAAGAAAGTATAATTTTTATACTTTAGCTTTGCATCTACCTTGACAAACGCGCTCGTCCTAGCCGGACGACGAAATCGGTTGTCCTTGTATGCAGATGATCTTTTACTGCAAGTTGCTGAGTCGAAAATCGAGCCTGGCGGCAACACCGGCAGGATTTTCCGCGGTGCGCTGCCCGCCAAGGTTAAAGGCGATGATGACGACATCGTTGCGTCCGCGCCGTACAAATCGGCGAATGTCGAAAGTACGTCCCGGATTGTAGAAGGAAGGTGTATTCTGCGGTCCGTCAAAGAGGAGCGGCACGCCGTTGATGATGACAACGGCATAATTGTCGACAGATAGGAAGAGAGAAGCGCCGAGAATGGCTCTACGTTCAGAAAGCGTGAAACGTGTCGAAATGATCGCATTCTCACTGTTTAAGTTACCGGAGTACCAAACATAGTTGGCATTAGTAACGGGCACCCACGCAGGGTCGCGGGGAATGATTTGCGCATTGAACCACGAGTTGTCGGTGCCGATCGAAACCGTGCGTTGGCTTAGAAAGCGACCCGAACCGGGCTTATGATATTTTCTAAGCTGCGTACGGTACATCAGCATGGCTTTGCTTCTTGGCAGGCCTGCGCTCTTGGGGAGCCGAATAATTTTGCTCGGTTTTCCAGCCATTCGTTGTTTTGGAATCATTTCTCCATCTCCTATCAACATATGAATATACTTGCTTTGTATTCTATGTTTACAAGAGCGATATGCGAGGGTGAGTGGCCGGTGTCGGCTTTATCATGCAGCCTAAATTCCCTTTGCAACATGTAAAGGTACAATTAATATGTTTAAATAACACATAATATATGTTAATATAGTAAAAATGCAAAGGAGGAATCTCCCAATGGATGATAAGAACGATAAGACCAAAAGACTTTCCGTCTACTTGCCTGAAAAGGTGAAGACCGATCTGGAGCGCATGGCTGAGGAAACGGGCTTGTCGATGACACAGCTTATTGTGATGGCGACGCATGGTCTACTCGCGAATTATGCTTCGCAGGGCGGAGCCATTTTTGCCGACTTATTGGCAGCTAAGCAGCGGATCGTACACGAGGTGAAGGATAGGCAGCGGCTTTTAACTGAAGAGAAAGAAGGCATGCAGGATTACTACGGCGCGCGGGCAGCGGAATATGAACGGATTTATGCCCGCGAGGATGCGGACTATCAGCAAGAGCTTACGATGCTGGCGGATATCGTGAAGAAGCAGGTCGCCGGGAGCCGTGTCCTGGAGGTGGCTTGCGGTACCGGATATTGGACGCAGTTCATGGCGGAGACAGCCAAGCACATCATTGGGGTGGACGTTCGACCGGAGGTGCTGCAAATTGCTGCAGCCAAATCTTGGCCGCTGCATAATACCTCTTTCGTCGAGGGAGACGCTTACCGGCTTTCGGAAGTACAAGGGGATTTTGACTATGGACTCGCCAACTTCTGGTTTTCGCATATCCCGAAAAATCGACTGGATTCGTTCCTGCAAGGATTTCACAAGCGGCTTGGTCGGGGAGCCCGCGTGTTCATTGCGGATAATGTGTATGTCCCGGGAAGAGGCGGCGAGCTGATTACGAGTGAACATAGCGAAGATACGTACAAAAGAAGGGAGCTGGCCGATGGCTCCAAGCATGAAATTATTAAAAACTACTATTCGTATGAAGAGTTGAATGAAATCTTTAAACCGCTGTCGGAGCATCTGCGAATATTTGTCGGCAGCTCCTTCTGGTATGTTAGCTACATTGTGGCTTAGGAATCATCGGCTCAAGAAAAAGATGTAAACGCCCGTCTTAATGACCGGATGTGAATTTAAGGCCGAGAACACCGACCACAATGAGGATCATGAATAGGATACGCAGCAAACTTACGGGCTCGTTCAGAAATAGGGTGCCGATAATGATCGCGCCTACAGCGCCAATTCCCGTCCAGGCCGCGTAGGCTGTGCCGATGGGAAGGGTTTTTGTAGCTACCGCCAGAAAATAAAAGCTGATGATCATGCCGACAATGGTGATGCTGGATGGAACCAGCCGTGTAAAACCGTTGGAGAACTTCAATGAGATCGCCCAAACTACTTCAAAAACACCTGCAATGACCAAGTAAAGCCATGCCATCTGTGAATCACTCCTTAAGAAAGTATGCGAAGATGCCCATCTGACCGCGGCAAAAAGAAAAAGCCTGGAAGCAATATCGCTGGTGCGATAAGACTCCCGGGCTTTTTCCCCTCCGTGATCACAGCGTATTCGCTGTGTGTTTTCTCTCGGACCAGACTGGCGCTGCAGCGCCACGGAACCCTAGAAACATGATGCCGTAATTATAGGACGGCTTACACGCTATGTCAAGTTACAAAATAGCCAGAAGAAATGAATAAAAGCCCTGAAAAGCGGCTCATTCGAGCTAACGCTAGTCTGGGCTTTTTATTCATGATGAACAAGAAAATTACTTGGATTCAGCAGTTAGTTGATTGTAGATATCATCCCATAGAACACGTCTAGCGGATACATACCTTTTCGCATAATAGGATTCGCTTAGCTTGTTTTTCACGATACCTTCATTGGATGCGGAATGAATAAATTCACCGTTACCCAAGTAGATACCTACGTGAGAAATGCCTTTGCCCCCTGTGTCGAAGAACACAAGATCACCTTTACGAAGATCACTTTTGTCGATCCAGTAGCCCTCTTTATTTTGAGCTGCTGAACTATGAGGAAGGTCAATGCCGAATTTGTTGAATACGTACGCGGTGAAACCAGAGCAATCAAAGCCTCTTGTTGTCGTTCCCGCATCGCGGTACGGTACTCCCATCAATTCGTCAACCGTTGAGTCCAATGTGGATTCTGACGCAGACACACTCCCTAAAGCTACACTCAAAAACAAAACAAGACTAAAAAGAAGAGCAACAACCTTTTTCAACTGCTTGTCTCCTTCCGGTGCCTACGAGGTTAGCTGGAGGGTTCGGTTGAAGGTTCCCTATGATCCCTGTCTTGCAAGATCAATTCACCCGGTATGGTTCCCCCGTTTCCCCAAGAAATGAGGAATTCGGCATGAAATATTTGGTTTTTTAATGCTAGTCTCTTAATTTCGTCATAAACATCGAAATTCCTCCTTTTTCGTGCAATTGGGTCTGAAAAAATGTGTAAAGGTTCGCTTTACAGACAAAAAAATCCCCTTTTGCAAGGGGATTGAACAAATCTAAACCAATTATGGTTTTATTTATTACCTTTTAACGGCTCAATTTGGCGGAAAGAAGCTGAAATTGCGAGGTAATGGACCACATTTGCATGAAAATATGGAAGAGCGGGAAAAGTTGATAAATGATTAGCGCTACCAGACCTGCCCAGATATAGGTCGATGTGACCGTGATCCCTGCCAAAAGTCCCGAGCTCAGTAGAAGTATCAGAGAAAGGCCGATAATCGGAAGCGAGTACCGCATGAACGTTAGGACGGTGGATACTATGCCGAGACGCGCGGCAATGGCGAACTGTACATACATGAAGAGCAGATGCATCAGAAAGCCGTAAACCAGCATACCCAGCAGCCATGGCAGTAAGTCGAGGGAGGCCTGTTCATAAGATGTGCTGTGAGCGAACACCTTCTGCGCTTTGGGCAGCACCCAGATGAGCGGCAGCAGAGACAAAGCGATTCGAATCAAATACACGGCGAAGAAGGGGAGCGTGAGTTCCTTGATGCCGCGGACGAAGCGATAGCCGGCATTTTGATCGGAATGGGTGAGCGAATAATAGACACCGCCGTTCAGCATCGGGGTAAGGAACATGCGCGCCAGGAGCAGGCCGGCCAGCCACCACAAGTAAGAATGGCTAAGATCCGTTTTGAATAACTGAAACTGACTTTCGGCCAGAAAAAGCTGGAGTGCTTGCTTCGGCTGGTCGCCGCCGGGAAACCGATGCATGAGGGGCACTAACACCCCTTGTACAAGCTTATATAGAAGCATCCCCCAGCACATTTGGTAGATGAACAAGACAATCGTAGCGAAGGGTTGCCGTAGCGCAGCCCTGAAGCCGGATTTGAGATAGGTTGTCACCGGTGTCCCTCCTAAGCGTTGTTTTCTGAAGGCAAACTTGCCTTGTAGAGTGGGCGCCTACCAGGCTACCCACCCGAAAATAGCTTGCAGGAATTGAATAATGCCGAGATTCAGACGGAGTTTCCACTTGGTGTCCACTTCTGCTTGCATAAAGTTATTAATATGCTTGTTCTCCAGAATGAGCGAGTAGTTCGGATCGATACGAACCCAGTCTATAGGCGTCGTGTGGGTTAGTTTGTACTCAATGCTGCTCTCTTTGCCGTCCCATGTTTTGTCGAGCACCGTACCGTCGGCGAAATGGAACTGAATCGGCACTTCGGGCGAATTGCCGCCGCGCTTGGAGATGAGGACCGTGCTCTCATAAGGGCCGGCTCCTTTGCTGCCAGTGGCTTTCACATGGATGCTTTCAACCGAATAATCAACCATCATCGAGCCGTAGACATATTCATTGAAGAAGTCGTCCCACTTCGTTTTGGTTATATCCTCGACTACATTTTGAAAGTCTTTGGTGGAGGGATGCTTGAATTGCCATTTTTGAAAATAAGTCCGCATAATACGATCCATGTTTTTGGTGCCGACCTGTTTCTCGATGGCTTTCAGCACGAGTTTGCCTCTGGTATACACATTTTCTGCGTATTGATCATGTCCGGTATAGGCCCATGCGTTTTGCCGCAGGGCATTCGGAGAAGTAATGTAGCTGGACTCGACAGGCAAATTAGGGGTTGCCCCGAAGTCGGCCTCCATCACTTTATCCTCGGCGTAGGAGGTAAAGCCCTCATCCAGCCAAGCCTCTTCGAACTCATTGCTCGCCACGAGGCCATAGAAATATTGGTGTCCGATCTCGTGCACAACAACGCGTTCCAATTCCTGATCCGGCGTCTTGTCGTCCGCGCCCCAAGCGGTGATGAGCGTAGGATACTCCATCCCGCCTGCGCCGCTGCCTCCGGGAGGAGGTACTACGATAGACAAGGTTGAGTACGGATACGATCCGTACCACTGGCTATAGCGGGATAGCGCTTTTTTGGCAGCGTACATATAACGGTCTTTCAAATCCTGATGATTGGGATCCAGATAAAGCTTGATCTTCACACCGGGTATTTGCGGCGTGGAAAAAGGTTCTTCCACATACACGAAGTGAGGCGAAGCTGACCATGCGAAATCATGCACATCATCGGCATAAAATTGGTACGTCTTCGTCCCGTTCTCCGTCACCGCCGGTTTCACAGGGAAACCTGTCGCGGCAACCGTGTAGTTCGCCGGCACTTGAATTTTCACGTCATACAAGCCGAAATCCGCATAAAACTCCGAATTCCCATGGTATTGGTGGAGATTCCAGCCTGGCTCGGTGCGTCCCCGTGTGCCGGCTCGTTCATAAGCAGCGACCTTAGGGAACCATTGCCCGGCCATCACGAAGTCGTCCACATAGCCCATTCTAGCGAAGGCCTGGGGCAGTTTGACGAGAAATTCCGTTTTGAGTGTAACTCGCTCGCCGGCTCCAACCGGCTTTGACAGCGGTATTTTGATCAGCGTGTGGTCATCTTTATTGCCGTCATCAGGTTGTACAAACGACATGCGTGGCGTAAGGTCCTCGCCATCTTCCGTTTTTACGGAAAGCAAGTCCATCCAACCGGTACTATCCGCCGTAGCTTCATCCTGCCTTAGCTTGCCGCCGGACTCCCGCATAAACGTGGTTTTCTTAGATGCGAATGCATTCGGATATAAATGCAGATAAATCTCTTGCACAGGAACCGTTCCCGGATTTTCCCACGATAACGCTTGCTGCCCTTTGAGCTGCCTCGTTTCGGGTGTGTAGGCAACATTCATGTGATACTCCGCAATGCGGTAGCTCAGCGGTTCCTGCGTTTGTTTGTCCGAAGATTTGCCGCGATCAGCAGGCTGCATGTCCGGCGCCGGAGCTGACGGTTCCTCCTTAGAGACGACGGGCACCGTCAGTTTACTTGCAGATGGGAGCAAAGTTTCAGACAGCAAGACAGTGCCTGCTGCAAGGAGCATGACAACGAACCATTGTAGCTTTCGGTTTTTGAATAAAACACTCAATAGATTCACCCCGCCTAACAAGCATCTACAGCATGTATATGTAGACAACCTAGGGAATATTTCTGTGAGTGGAAAAGAATTGTTAACAAAGCTGAAATAGGCTCTGGCCAAGCCCCGGTTCTCTGCTCTTGTTCTCATGGAGTACTTTAGCTACAATAAAAGCAAAGGTATCATTTTAACATTACGATGAGTGGAAGGTGCAACGATGGAAGCGGATAAAAAAAAGCTGGCCTTGAATATAGTAAGCTCCAAAGTCAATCACAAAGGATTCGGTGCTGGAGCAATCGATCTTAGCAATGTATCAGGAGTAATTATCGATGGAGATGAAGCCTATCTCGATGAGGGCACACTGCATGCCAAGAGTAAAATCGAGAAAGGCATTAAATTTTCGACGAACAAAGAGGATGTGCCGAACGGACGTAAGGCGTGGATCGTATGGGTTGCCGTCGACCGCACCGAAGAGGGAGCGTATTATGCCGGCATGTCTGCTTGCGAGATGCTGATCGATACAGAGGCGCGCCGGGGATGGAAGATCCTGGCCGATCATGTAAACAAGATGGATGGCGCCATGAAGCGTAAATTTATCCTGGATGGCTTGTCCGACAGCGAGCGTGCTGCCTTGAAAAAACAGCTGATCAGCCATAACGAAGAATGGTGGAACCGCTCGGATCAAGTGCTGAAAGATACCCTTTCGTAATTGTACCAAGGCATAATTGGAAGTTATGAACATTATGTGTCATCCATTGTTACGTTCATGTGAACCGAGTATACTAGACCCTAGTGTATGTTACCTCATATACTAGGACAGCAAAAAGGCAGACTAAGACGCGCTTAGTTCTGCCTTTTTGTGTTCTCGGAAAGCCGCGTGGAAGCTGGAAATCAGTCGTTCCACCAGCGTTTGAGATCGTTCCACCAAGAGCCGTTTTGGCCTTTTGGCGCGTCCTTTTTATCATCGCCCGAAGCGGGTTTGGCGGGTTTGCCCGTACAGTAAGTCGTTGGCTCCGTGCCGGCGAGAAAAGCCTCAAGATGAGCGTTCGGGCAATCCTCGTTGGATAGCTTTCCGCTCACGGAATCAATATAGACATTGGCTACGCCTTCTGGAATTTGGAAAAGTTTAGGCGGGATGGCCTCCAGCGTTTGTTCCGTGAATTCTGCAAAAATCGGCGATGCCAGATGAGACTCGACGGTAGAGATGTCCCGGTCCTTATCATAGCCGACCCATACCGCAGTAGCGAGCTCCGGTGTGAAGCCGACCAGCCAAGCATCCGTATCGGTCGTTCCGGTTTTACCGGCAATCGGCCGTTTGATCGTACTGGCAACACGGTTACCCGTACCGCCTTCCTCGAACACACTCTCCATGAGATTCGTCATCACATAAGCAACCGCAGGGTCAATCACCTGCTCCTCTTTCGGAGCTGCTTGATATAAAATCTGGCCATTCGCATCCTCAATCCGCACAATCGCTGTCGCTTCCTTATGCACACCCTGATTCGCAATGGTTCCGAAAGCGGACGCCATTTCTAGCGGGCTAACAGGGAAGGAACCGAGCGCCAGTGAAGGCAGAGGCTTCATCGGCGAGTCAATGCCCAGCTTGTGGGCCAGATCAATTACCTTCGCAGGGCCAACGTCCAGAATCGTATGAACCGCATAGATGTTATCGGATTTGGAGATCGCCTGCCGCATATCGATATTCGCGTTTACATATTGATCGTTGAAGTTCCTCGGCGTATAACGTTGCCGCCCTTCATCATAGGTGAACACCGTCGGTTCACTTTTCACCTGTGTGACGGGGGTATACCCATTTTGTAGAGCGACCATATACACAATTGGTTTAAAAGAGGACCCCGGCTGCCTTGTATTCGACAAAGCCCGATTGAACTGATTTTCTGAATAGTCGCGTCCGCCGACCATCGCTTTAATTTCCCCGGTACGCGGATCAATGGCGACGAGAGCCGCCTGCAGCTCTGTTTTGCCAGTCAACTGCTGGTTGACGACATTTTCAGCAATTTCCTGCGCTTTCTTGTCGAGCGTCGTGTAAATACGAATGCCGCCTTCGTCGAATTGCTCCTCAGGGATCCCGAGCTTTTCGGTGGCCAGTGTCCGTACATAATCTCTGAAATAGGGGGCGGCTGCCGGCTTTTTCTTCGTCAGCGGTTGGATGGTCAGCTTCTCTTTGCCGGCAGCGTCTGCGGCTTCTTGCGTGATGAATCCGCTGCGGACCATCGTTTGGAGCACGATTTTTTGCCGGTCCAGCGCATTTTTCATATCATAATAAGGGGAGTAGTAACGTGGCCCCTTCGGGACACCGGCAATCAAGGCGCTCTCGGCTAACGTCAATTCACTGGCGTGTTTACCAAAGAATAGCTCCGAAGCCGTTTCTATGCCATAGGTCGAATGACCGTAGTAAATTTGATTTAAATAATCCGCAAGAATTTCATCCTTGCTCAGCTGCATCTCCAATTGAACGGCATACATCGTTTCTTTGATTTTACGCGCCCAAGTACGGTCATGCGTCAAATACAAGTTTCGCGCCAACTGCTGCGTGATGGTACCTGCACCCTGCACTTTCGCCATCGCTTTCACATTGACAATCGCTGCACGGGCAACAGCTTTCACATCGACACCGAAATGATCATAGAAATGTTGATCCTCCACGGCAAGTGTAGCTTTGATAAGGTATGGGGAGATTTCATTTAATGGAACGACCTGCCGATTTTGCCCGGAATAGAATGTGTCGATGAGTTCGCCGTGTGTATCAAACATTTGGGAAGTTTGCAGCATCTTCGTGACAGGCAGCGTCTGCGAGCGTAAATATACGAAAAAGATGGCCGCAGCAATGAGCATGAACACACAGGTAGTGAAGAAGAAGGAGAACATTTTTTTAATACGGCGCATCCATCGCATGGACGCTGGCACCTCTTGCTCCCTTTGTTTTTGCGGAGTGCCTGAAGCAGGCTGACGATTGTTTTCATTTTCGGACATCGATTCCTACCTCCTTTCTTGCTTCGCCCTAAGGACGTATTAACCAGTATGGAAAAGCATGGGTTTCCGTATTCAATAAATTGTAAATATTTTTTGTGAATTCGGGAAAAGGCCTAGGAAATTATTGCAATTTGGGGGTAATGAACTATAATACAATTTGTGCGTGTGAAGGGACGGGAAATTTTAGCCGACCTTGCATGACATTTTGGACCGGTGGAACACTGTTAGAGATAACGAATGTCAGTAATTATTCATCCAATATAGAAGCGAAAGAAGGTATGAACATGGATTTGTGGTACACAGAGAAACAGACAGACAGCTTCGGCATTACAGCGAAAGTAAAAGAGACCTACGTAAGAGAGCAAACGGATTTCCAAGACCTGTCGATGATCGAAACCGAAGAGTGGGGAACGATGCTTACCCTAGACGGTATGGTCATGACAACGGTAAGAGATGAGTTCGTATACCATGAAATGGTTGCTCACCCTGCACTTGTGACTCACCCGAACCCTGAGCAAGTCCTTGTTGTTGGCGGCGGCGACGGCGGCGTAATCCGTGAGATTATGAAGCACCCGAAAGTGAAAAAAGCCGTTCTGGTCGACATCGACGGTAAAGTAATCGAGTACTCCAAAAAGTACCTGCCAACCATTGCCGGCGAATTGGACAACCCGCGCGTTGAAGTGATCGTAAACGATGGCTACATGCACATTCATGATCACAAAAATACATACGACGTTATCATGGTCGATTCCACGGAGCCGGTTGGCCCCGCGGTTGAACTGTTCACCAAAGGTTTCTACCAAGGCATTTATGATGCGTTAAAAGAAGACGGAATCTTCGTTGCACAAACGGACAACCCTTGGTTCAAAGCAGATCTGATCCAAACCGTTAACCGTGACGTCAAAGAAATCTTCCCAATCGTACGCGTATACAGCGCGAATATCCCAACGTACCCAAGCGGTCTCTGGACCTTCACAATGGGCAGCAAAAAGCATGACCCTCTTCAAGTCGAGGAAGCTTCCATTCCGGAATTCCCGACGAAGTACTATACAGCACGCCTACACCAAGCAGCATTCGTGTTGCCTAAATTTGTTGAAGATTTGATTAAATAAGCGAAAAGGTCGTCATCCCTTGCGAGAGGGAGGCGGCTTTTTTGTTTGTGGGTGTCGCACGGCGGGGCCGAGCTTGGTCGTGAGTGCAAGTGCAAGTGCAAGTGCAAGTGCAAGTGCAACCCCAACCTCAACCCCAACCCCAACCCCAACCCCAACCCCAAGCCCAATAGGTAAGTGCTCGTAGGGTGAAACTGGCGGTCGAAGTAACAAAAATCCACCCAAAAGAGCAAACTAGTTAAGTAGCATGAAACCCAATAGTAGAAGCCAATTAGTCAAAGTACCATGAATCCCACCAATAGCAGCTCACCCGGCAGTCCCTTCAAGTAGCCACTTTTTTGTAACGGACCCAGGAGCCGTTATTCTGCGAAATTCAGCGAATTTGAGGTGCTATCGGACTGAGGAGCCGTTATTCAGTGATTTTGCCACTGTTTTAGGCAATATCATGGACAATAACGGCACGTGAGTCCGTTAGAAGCTAAACTTGTCCCAAAAGCGGCGAATAGAGTCCCCTCAGTCCGTTAGCCGGTAGGTGGTGCTCGCAGGGGCCCGCCAAGCTGAGATCGACTCCCCCACTCGCCGCCTAAAATAATTCCCCACCCCCACAAACACTGCCATACTGTTGTCAGTCACACTCCACTATACTGATTACATGAAGTATGAAATCACACAAACCATGGAGGTAATTCCTATGTTCACTACCGTAGATAGCTTTATTAACGAATACCAACGCGAATCCGCCACAACACAGCAACTGCTCGACGCCTTAACGGACGCCTCCCTACAACAACCTCAAGCCGAAGGCTATAGGTCGCTAGGTTTCATCGCGTGGCACTTGGTGCACAATGACCGCGGTATGCTGCTCGTAGCAGGGCTCAAATTCGATGCGCCTTCTGCCGCCATCAGCCCGCCTTCAGAGGCTGCAACCGTAGCGGATGCTTACCGTTCAACAACAGCCGGGATCCTGGAAGCTGCCCGTACACAGTTAACAGACGCAAAAATGCTGGAAGTCGTGAACATGTTCGGCCAGCAGTGGACGATCGGCGAAACGCTGTTCGCATTCCTTAAGCATGAAATCCATCACCGTGGACAGCTCACGATTTTGATGCGCCAAGCAGGCGTGCCTGTCATCGGAGCCTATGGTCCTGCCAAAGAACAGTGGGCAAACATTGGGATGCCAATTCCAGCCATTTAACAACGACAAAGCACGCCAAGGAAAGCCTCAAATTTCACGCATTCGTGAGATTTGGGGCTTTTTGGCATGAAGAAAGGACTGACTTCGACATCATTCCTGAACGCTGATCGCAGTGATACATTGAATTCGTCGAACCTTTCATATAAACTAATACCTAACTTGCCTTATCTTGACATAAGGTGCAAAGAGGACCTGCAGAATAGGAGAATGACGAATCATGACGGATAAAGCGCGTGTGCGCATTCGCATTGAGAGCCGGAGCGGGAGCGAGACAACTGTGCAGAAGGCGCGGGGAGACCTGTACCGCAAAGGCAATCACACCTACATCCGCTATGAAGAAGAACGCAGCGAACTTGGACGAACGGTGACGCTTATTAAGCTGGAAGAGAATCAGATCCGCATCGTCCGCCAAGGAGATGTGCAAGCGGAGCAAACGTTTGTGCCTGGCGAGAAACGACTCGGATTTTATCATACGCCGCAAGGTCGCCTGGAACTCGAAATCGAGACGCACGAGCTGACAAGCGAAGCGGAACAGGGCATCGGAATCACGCGATGGAAATACGATTTATATGCATCCGGCACGCATGCGGGGACATACAGGATTAAGTTGTTAATTCAGGAGGAGTAAGAAGAATGGACGTATTAAACGAAGTCAAAGTCATCGTGAAACAAGCGATAGCAGATGCGGTTGCTGCTGCTGGCATTGTGGATGCCGCGCAGTTGCCAGAAATCATTCTGGAAGTACCGAAGGAAAAAACACACGGGGATTTCGCAACGAACATTGCGATGCAATTAACCCGTATTGCCAAGCAGAATCCAAGACAAATCGCCGAGCAGATCATTTCGAACCTGCAGAAAGATAAAGCGAATATCGCGGAAGCAGAGATTGCCGGGCCGGGCTTTATTAATTTTAAAATGAACAAGGTTTACCTTTATCCTGTTATCGCGGACGTACTCGCGCAGGGTGAGCGTTACGGGGCAAGGAACGTGGGCCAAGGGCTGAAAGTGCAAGTGGAGTTTGTCAGCGCCAACCCGACAGGTTCCTTGCATCTCGGACATGCCCGCGGAGCAGCTGTGGGAGATGTGCTGTGTAACGTGCTGGACCTTGCGGGGTACGACGTATCCCGGGAGTACTACATTAACGATGCGGGGAACCAAGTCGTGAATCTGGCCAAATCCATTGAAGCCCGCTATTTGCAAGCGCTTGGACAAGATGCCGAAATGCCGGAAGACGGCTACTTCGGGGAAGATATCAAAGGCTTTGCAGCTGATCTTGCCGCAGAAGAAGGAGATCGTCTGCTGAGCTTGCCGGACGATGAGCGCCGTGCTTTTTTCCGTACGTATGGCTTGAAAAAAGAACTCGACAAAATCAAACGCGACTTAGGCCGTTTTGGTGTACGTTTCGACAACTGGTTCTCCGAGACGTCGATTTATGAAGATAACCTGATTCCACCCGTTCTGCAAGAACTGCGTGACAATGGACATATCTATGAAGAAGAAGGCGCTACTTGGTTGAATACAACACCGCTGGGTGACGACAAGAATCGCGTTTTGATTAAAAATGACGGCTCCTTCACGTACCTGACGCCGGACATCGCTTACCACCGCAATAAATTCGGGCGCGGCTTTGAGCGCTTGATTAACATTTGGGGCGCCGACCACCACGGCTACATCCCGCGGATGAAAGCGGCCATGACGGCGCTGGGCTTCGAAGCGGATCGACTCGTCGTGTTGATCGCGCAAATGGTGAGCCTTTTCCAAAACGGGGAAAAGGTCAAAATGTCCAAACGTACCGGCAAAGCGGTCACGATGGAGGATCTCATGGACGAGGTCGGCGTCGACCCGATCCGCTATTTCTTCGCGATGCGCAGCATGGACTCGCATCTGGACTTTGACATGGACTTAGCGGTATCTCAGTCCAATGAGAACCCGGTTTACTATGTGCAGTACGCACATGCACGGATTTGCTCCATCTTCCGCCAGGCGGAGGAGCAAGGCATCGCGGTGCTCCCGCTGGAGCAGGTTGACCTTGCCCAGCTTTCCTCGGAAGCGGAGTTCGACTTGCTGCGCAAGATCGGCGAGCTTCCGGAAGAGATCGCGATTGCGGCGGAGCAGTACGCGCCGCATCGGATGATCCGCTATGTCTACGAACTGGCCAGCCAGTTCCATAGCTATTACAGAGGCCACTACGTCATCACGGATGACGCGGCCTTGACGCAAGCGCGCCTTGCTTTGCTTGGCGCACTGCGCACGACCCTTGCCAACACGCTTCGCGTAGTCGGCGTATCCGCACCGGAGCGGATGTAATTCACCGCTCCCACCAAAAAGGAGTTAAGCAGCCATGAGCCGCTTAACTCCTTTTTCATTGCGAGTCTCTGATCTGCCTCGCAGCACGCAAAGCCCGTCTGGCATTCAGGTGCCCTGGCTGCCAGCGTGTGCTTTCGCGCTTGTTAATGCCGAGCGCGCACCGGCGCAGCGCGGTTTTGATCTGCTGCGGCGACAAAGGCTTGATGGCCAGCATCAGCGCGATAACGCCGCTGACGTGAGCCGTGGCCATGGATGTGCCGCTAAGCTCATTGTATTTGCCGTGAAGCCAGGACGAGTAAACTCGTTCACCTGGTGCATAGATGTCAATTTGTTTGCCGCGATTGCTGAAGGGAGCTATCCGGCCTAGCCGTGTTGTGGCTCCAACGGAAACGACCTGGGAGAAGCGAGCAGGATAATCAATCGTTTTCCGTTTACCGTCATTACCGGATGAAGCGACAATGACTTTTCCTCTGTAATACGCGTTCAAAACAGCCTGCTCCAGCGCACGGTTGTATGACTTCATGCCGAAGCTCATGTTGATAATATCGAGATCATTGTTTACGCACCAGTCGATTCCGGCAATAATGTCTGAGACATAAGCGCTTCCGGTGTGGTCAAATGCCTTGACAGGGTGAATAATCGATCTGGGTGCGACACCGACGATTCCCGAATTGCGGCCAGTCGCGGCTATGGTGCCTGCAATGTGCGTGCCATGGCCATTATCATCATAAGGGAGCATGCTGCGGTTTAATAAATTGACTCCCCGTGAGATTGAATTGCGTAAGTCCGGGTGATTGTAGTCGATCCCTGTGTCGATGACGCCTACATGGATGTTTTGGCCTAGCGACTTGCTCCAAACTTCAGGTGCGCCAATTTGATCAACGCCCCAGGGGATGGTGTGGGAGCCGGAGCCAGATAGCGTGGTTGCACGTTTGATGAGGGTTCTGCTTCCGACCGATTGGTGAACGGTAATTTTGGTATCTTCTTCGATGACAGGATTGCCTGTGAACTGCTTGAGTTTCGAGTTGGAACGGAGCGTGCAGGAGAAGGCATGGATGATGTCGAGCGTGCGAACCTTGGACAGGTTGGCCAGGCGGGATCTCATTCGCTTCAGCTCGGATTTACATGCGTAGTAGTCCTTGGCTGATGAGAAACGGATCAAATGCTTCTTCCCGGATTGCTTGGTGAGTCCGATTTCCTCATGAAGCGAATGAAGAAAGGTGGCTATATCCATACGTGCCATCCCCCCATGACAGCTAATAATCGAGTCTCCCCTATCCTATGTACAGGTCACCCCTTCTGACCGTGTGATAGCCTTTATAGAAATAAATGGGTGCGAAGCCGTGTCAGATGTGCTGGTTTTACATAGGATAAATAGAGAGGCGCGAGCAGGAGTGTCTCTTCCTCAGGTACTGGAACCGGCTGTGACTCGCTCATACCGCTTCCTTAGGATACAGTCGCAAGCGGAGGGGGACCTTCGCTTGTATTCATTTTCGGGGGGGCTGTCCGAAAGGTTTTTTGCGGGTAGTTGCAATTTTAGAAAAAATAGGTTTTACTTAATGAAGATATTGGATAAGGTAGATAGAAGAAGTGAAGAAGACGGTCGAAAGGGATGTGCCTTAGATGAGTAGCGAATACACACTCAAAATCACCACAGAACAAGCACGCGAAATGCCGATGGTGGATTTGGCGTTTGAATTATTGAAATCGGCGAATACGCCGTTTTATTACCGTGACTTGATGGCAGAAATTGCAAAAATTAAAGGGTTATCCGAGCAGCATGTGATGCAAGTGATTGCCCAACTATATACGGAAATCAACATCGATGGACGTTTTGCTTGCGTAGGTACGAATCTATGGGGCTTGAAGCGTTGGTATCCTGTCGAGAAATCGGATGATGCGGTTGGTAACGCGAAGCGTCCAAGAATCATCAATGATGAAGACGACGATCTGGATGAAGACATCTACGCGGAGGAAGAAGATACATACGCAGAGGAAGACGAGTACGATGCGTTCGGTACGGAATCCGAAGAGGAAGAAGCGGAAGAAGATACAGAATTCTTTGAGGATGAAGAGATTGAAGAGGATCTTGGCGAAGAAGGTATCGAGGAGTCCGACGACGAGGATGAAGACGATCTGGACGAAGATTCCGATTTGGATGAGGACGATTCCGATCTGGATGACGAGGATGACGACGACAAATAACTTGTCTTGACAGCCGCCGCCCGTTCAGAGTAAACTATTGCATGGGCTTTAAAAGAATCTTAACAAATCGCGCAAGCGTTCAAAAAGTGCCCCGTCTACTCACGGGTGTCACTTTTTTTTGTTTTCAGGCTGTTTTTTTCACCAGATTTTCATGAAAACCCTCATTTAGTAGACACTAAATCTGAGGCAGTGGCACCACGACAACGATAGCGAATGCTTACGGTGTAAGCTTTTTGCATAGAAAGACACAGGCCGGTGATCTGGCACTACTAACGTATGCGTACGTTGCAATTTTCAACTAAAAAACTATTAGGAGGCGTACATAGTGACAAAATACATTTTCGTTACGGGGGGCGTAGTTTCATCCCTTGGCAAAGGAATTACTGCAGCTTCCTTAGGAAGATTGCTGAAGAACAGAGGTCTGAAAGTTACGATTCAAAAGTTTGATCCGTACATCAACGTGGATCCAGGGACAATGAGCCCTTATCAGCATGGTGAAGTTTTCGTAACCGATGACGGAGCTGAAACGGATTTGGATTTAGGCCATTATGAGCGTTTCATCGATATCAACCTGTCCAAAAGCTCGAACGTAACTTCAGGCAAGGTGTACTCCTCCGTTATTACCAAAGAGCGTAGAGGGGAATATCTCGGGGGTACGGTACAAGTTATTCCTCACATTACGAATGAAATCAAAGATCGTGTATTGCGAGCGGGCCGTGAGGCGCAATCCGACGTTGTTATTACTGAAATCGGCGGAACCGTTGGCGATATCGAGAGCCTTCCTTTCTTGGAAGCTATCCGTCAAATGAAAAATGATATCGGCCGCGAGAATGTGATGTATATTCACGTTACGCTGATTCCTTATATCAAAGCTGCAGGTGAAGTGAAAACTAAACCGACACAGCACAGTGTAAAAGAACTGCGCGGCTTAGGCATTCAGCCTCACGTTATTGTTTGCCGTACCGAACATTCTTTGACAGAAGATATGAAGCGTAAGCTTGCCCTATTCTGTGACATTGATCCAGCGGCTGTAATCGAGTGTAAAGATGCAGAAACACTTTACGAAGTGCCAATGATGCTTCGCGAACAAGGACTTGACGATTATGTCGTTAACCACTTGAAGCTCAAAACGAATGAACCGGACATGACCGAGTGGGAAAGTCTTGTTCGTAAAGTGAAATCCTTGACGAAGAAGACAGAAATCGCCATTGTCGGGAAATATGTTGCTTTGCATGATGCTTATTTGAGTATTGTTGAAGCGCTTGGACATGCCGGCATCGATAACGACTCCGAGATCAACATTCGTTGGGTAAATGCAGAAGAAATTTATGACCACAACGTGGATGATCTGCTTTCCGGCGTACAAGGTATCTTGGTGCCAGGCGGTTTCGGTGATCGTGGTATTGAAGGTAAAGTATCTGCTATTCGTTATGCTCGCGAGAAGAAAATACCTTTCTTCGGCATTTGCTTGGGTATGCAGGTGGCTGTTATTGAGTATGCGCGTTCTGTTTCAGGTTTGGATGGAGCGAACTCCTCCGAAATTAATCCGACTACGGCTTATCCGGTTATCGATCTTCTGCCAGAACAGAAGGATATTGAGAATTTAGGCGGTACTATGCGTCTTGGTCTCTATCCGTGCAAAATTGTTCCAGGTTCATTGGCGGAGAAATGCTACAATGATGAACTTGTTTACGAGAGACATCGTCACCGGTATGAGTTCAACAATGAATACCGCGAGTTGATCGAATCCGCTGGTTTGCGCATTTCCGGTACGTCCCCGGACGGCCGTTTGGTCGAAATGGTGGAGCTTCCAGGCCACCCTTGGTTCTTGGCGGTACAGTTCCATCCGGAATTCACATCCCGTCCGAACCGTCCGCAGCCGCTATTCCGTGAATTCGTGAAGGCTGCTCAAGGAATTGCGCGTAGCTAACTCGCTATGTGAACTACCTCCTGTAAAACAACTTATTTGTAAAAGTTTTCAATTTGGTTCTCTCTCATGAAGGAAAACGGAAATGAATAGCGAATACGTTATGTATCTGTGAAGTGCAGGGGATTTGTTATTCGTTTTCGGGAGGGAACTAGGCGGATGAAGAAAAAGGTACTGATTGTCGATGATCAAAATGGAATTCGCGTACTGCTAATGGAGGTTTTCAGCAACGAAGGATACGATACCTATCAAGCCTCTAATGGTAAATTGGCTTTAGAAATCGTCAAAAATTCTTCGCCGGACCTACTATTACTGGATATGAAAATTCCCGGTATGGATGGCCTAGATATTCTCAAGCACGTTAAAGCAATTGATGCCTCGATCAAAGTGATCATGATGACAGCTTATGGTGAGCTGGATATGATTAAAGAAGCGACGGACCTGGGTGCTATCATGCATTTTACGAAGCCGTTTGACATTGATGAGTTGCGCATGGCGGTTAACATGCAGTTAAATAATGAGTCAAGCAGTGGTTTTGCCGTGGGATCCTAGTCATAGGGTCTTTTTTTGTGGCTGAGAAGCGTGGGCTTGGTTATCATTTGAAAGTATATGTGCTATAATAACTCAGGTATGACAAGAGCGGTCAACGCAAAACTACAAAAAGGTTCTAGGAGGAAGAGAAACATGGCATTGGTTTCAATGAATGAGTTTTTACCTAAAGCAAAAGCGAACAAATTCGCGGTGGGTCAATTTAACATGAACAACCTTGAGTTCGCTCAAGCGATTGTGGATGCTGCAATCGAGCTGAAATCCCCTTTCATTTACGGTGTTAGCGAAGGCGCACTGAAATATATGGGTATCGAATTTACAGTAGCAATTGCTGAAGCTGCAGCCAAAAAATCCGGTCTGCCGATCGCTTTGCACTTGGATCACGGCAGCTCCTTTGAAGTAGCAATGAAATGTATCCGCGCAGGATTCAGCTCCGTTATGTTCGACGGTTCACACTACTCTTTCGAAGAAAACATCCGTTTGACGAAAGAAGTTGTTAAAGCGGCTCGTGCAATGGGCGTATCCGTTGAAGGTGAGCTTGGAACAATCGGTGGTGTTGAGGATGACATCTCGGTAGACGAAGAGCACGCTAACCTTGCAAAACCTGAAGAAGCTATCCGCTTCTACGAAGAGACAGGCGTTGACTGTTTGGCAATCGCAGTAGGTACAGCACATGGTATGTACGCTGGCGAACCTAACATCCATTTTGACATTATCGAGCAAGTTTCCAAAGCAATCCCAGTTCCAGTTGTATTACACGGTGGTTCTGGTGTTCCTGACGAAATGATTCGTAAATCGATCGCTGCAGGCGTTGGTAAAATCAATGTTAACACTGAGAACCAAGTAGCATGCACAGAAACGATCCGCGCAGTTCTGAACAAGGACGCTAAAATTTATGATCCTCGTAAATATCTAACCCCAGCTCGTAACGCAATGGTCGAAGTTGTAAAATCCAAAATTCAATTGTTCGGAAGCAGCAACCAAGCTTAATTATAATTGTATAGATGCAGTGGGAAATGCCGCAAGACGCAAACGGAGGATGCGAAATGTCCGCCGTTTGCATGCTTGCGGGCGTTTCCTTCTTCTATTTTTTGTCTTCAGTTGTTACTAGGACTGTAAGCGTTTTTGTTATTGATGTTCTTATTTCCTTTTATTTGTTCATGTTCATTTCAATAGATTGTGATACAATTTTGGTTGCAATTGGCGTTTAGGTTGTGGAGTTTGCGTTACAGGAAGGCACCTGGATTTAGGGGGAGAATCATGTTGGAGAAATTAATGGTGGTCGGGGGACGTCCACTACGGGGGACTGTTCAAATTAGCGGAGCTAAGAATAGTGCGGTTGCACTTATTCCAGCTGCGATTCTTGCTGAAACGCCGGTAACGTTGGATAATCTGCCGCATTTAAGCGATGTGGCTACATATACAGAAATTTTGACGGATTTAGGAGCTACCATCGATTGGAACGAAGATCGGATGACGATCGATCCTAGCAGAATGAAGTCTCTTCCAATGCCTAATGGAAAAGTTAAGAAGTTAAGAGCTTCCTATTATTTGATGGGAGCGCTGCTCGGAAGGTTCGGGGAAGCGAATATCGGTTTGCCGGGCGGATGCAATTTTGAACCACGTCCAATCGATTTGCATATCAAAGGCTTTGAAGCTTTAGGGGCTGAAGTAAGCAATGAGAATGGCGCATTAAGAATTCGGGCCAAAGAGCTGCGTGGAGCGAAGATTTACTTGGATATGGCGAGCGTAGGAGCTACGATCAACATTATGTTGGCGGCTTCACGTGCCAAGGGTAATACAATTATTGAAAATGCGGCGAAAGAGCCTGAAATTATAGATGTAGCTACATTGTTGAACTCGATGGGTGCAAGAATCAAGGGTGCTGGTACCGATACCATTCGGATTGAAGGGGTAACGGAGATGCATGGCTGCCGCCATTCCATCATTCCTGACCGGATTCAAGCGGGAACGTATATGATTGCAGCAGCTGCTACGCGCGGCGATGTGACTGTAGATAACGTCATTCCTAAACATATGGAAGCATTAACAGCGAAACTTCAAGAAATGGGTGTACATATCTACGAGATGGATGAATCCATTCGTGTAGTAGGTCAGCCTGAGTACTCTAGCGTCGATGTAAAAGCATTAATTTACCCAGGGTTTGCAACAGATTTGCAATCTCCAATGGCAAGCCTATTGTGCCAAGCTAGAGGAGTTAGTATACTAACGGATCATGTTTACAGCAATCGTTTCAAGCACATTCCTGAGCTCGTGCGGATGGGTGCTAAGATGAAAGTTGAAGGACGCTCCGCCATTATCGAAGGATCCGAGCTTAGCTCGGCGAAGGTTCGGGCAACGGATTTGCGAGCAGGAGCATCCCTAGTGCTGGCTGGTCTTAGCGTAAGAACAGGCGGTATTACCGAGGTGTCCGGCGTTGAGTTTATTGACCGTGGGTATGAGAACTTAGTCTTCAATTTATCTTCACTGGGTGCCGAGGTTTGGCGCGAGAGCGAAGAGTAAGGAATAAAGTTCCAGACAACAGGCAATGCTAGAATCCAATTGAAAATTTAATAGTTTGGTGGTTGAAACATGAGCATGCAGCTTGCTGAGCTTGAAGTACTCAAGCTTACTGAATTATATAAACTAGCTAAGAAACATCAGATTCCATACTACGGTACGCTGAAGAAAAAAGAACTCATCTTTGCAATTTTACGTGCACAAGCTGCTGAAAGTGGTCTAATGTTTATGCAAGGTGTCCTCGAAATTCTTCAAGAGGGCTTTGGTTTCTTGCGTCCCATTAACTATCTTCCAAGCTCAGAAGACATTTATATTTCTGCTTCCCAAATTCGCAAATTCGATTTGCGCTCCGGGGATATTGTATCAGGCAAATGCCGTCCTCCTAAAGAGAATGAGCGCTATTTCGGGCTTCTTCAGGTCGAAGCGGTTAATGGCGAGAAACCGGAAACAGCTGCCGAGCGGCTTCATTTCCCTGCCTTGACGCCACTCTATCCGGATACGCGTATTACGCTTGAAACAGAGCCTAATAAGGTTTCCATGCGTATCATGGATTTGCTTGCGCCTGTAGGTCTAGGCCAACGTGGATTGATTGTTGCGCCTCCCAAAGCAGGTAAAACATTGCTGCTGAAGGAAATTGCCAACAGTATTTCTACGAACTACCCTGACATTGAGCTTTTCGTACTGCTGATCGATGAGCGTCCAGAGGAAGTTACGGACATGCAGCGTTCTGTGAAAGGAGAAGTTGTTGCTTCTACTTTTGACGAGCTGCCTGAGAATCATATTAAAGTTGCTGAATTAGTCCTGGAACGCGCTATGCGTCTAGTTGAACATAAGAAAGACGTTGTTATTTTGCTGGACAGCATCACTCGTTTGGCTAGGGCTTACAACCTTGTAGTTCCGCCAACAGGCCGGACACTATCCGGTGGTATCGATCCTGGCGCATTTCATCGTCCGAAGCGTTTCTTCGGGGCTGCCCGTAACATCGAGGAAGGCGGCAGCTTAACGATTCTCGCTACAGCACTTGTGGAGACGGGTTCGCGTATGGACGACGTCATCTACGAGGAATTTAAAGGGACAGGTAATCTTGAGCTGCATCTGGATCGTAAAATGGCGGAACGCCGTATTTTCCCTGCTATCGACATTCGCAGATCCGGTACGCGCCGCGAAGAGGCGCTGCTGAGCAAAGATGAGCTCGAGAAGGTATGGGCGCTCCGCAAAGGTATGAACGATTCGCACGAATACACTGAGTCCTTCATCAAAAAACTTGCCGAAACGAAAACGAATCAAGAGTTCTTGGATTCTTTGGCTTCTCCATCGACAGGCGCTTCAACGTCAACAGGAGCAAGCAAAGGAAAAGTGAAAAACTCAGCATCTTAAGGAGATGCGGAAGATGCGTTAACGCATAAAGAGGAGTACCGTTATGAATTTGGTTTATTCAGACTCACAAGGAAACGTTTTTGACCATCCGGATTTTTTGGCGCTTGGTCGAAATGCTGAAATGATCACAGAAATTATGGAAGACGAGTTGATTCCGCTGCCCGAAGGGGCGACGCTTGTCAGTCTTCCTTTTACACGGCCAGTAGGCATAGATGCTGAGACTGGCGATATGAAGCTGGTGCCAGGCGATTATCATGCTGTCGGTGCGCTGCTGCCGCAAGGGTTTACCCGTTTACTGCTGCCCGGTTACGTTAAATCCGACAAGACCAAGGCGCTGCCGCTGTTCGGTTATACGGCTGTTGTATGGAAGGATGACGCTTTCTATGTAGCTGCTCGACTAACGGATAATCCCTACTTCTGGAATCCGATTCATTGCGATGTGACGGAGCTGGAGTCCCAGGTCAAAACCTTATCGGCTAAGTATCCGGAAAACCGCTTGTACGCGCACTTATCCAACTGCGCACTCGGTTATGAGTGCCTGACCGCTTCGAATACCTTCCTACAGCGCTGGGAAGGCGCTGTTCCGGTCTCCTATTCCTGTAACGCAGGCTGCTTCGGATGTATCTCGGAACAGCCGGATGAGAGCGGCTTTGTGGCTCCGCAGACGCGTATGAATTTTAAACCTCAGATCGAAGAGATCACGCAGATCATGTTGGAGCACCTACGTACACCGGATAGCATCATCTCCTTCGGACAAGGATGTGAAGGTGAGCCTAGCACGCAAGCGGCGCTTATTATTCCGGCGATCAAGCAGGTTCGTGAGCAGACGAAGATGGGTTACATCAACATCAACACGAATGCTGGGCTGACAGACCATATCCGCGGCATTGTAGACGCCGGGCTTGACCTGATGCGAGTGAGTACGATCAGTGCTTTGGACGATCACTATAATGCGTATTACAAGCCTAGAGCTTACACGCTGAAAAATGTAGAAAAATCCCTTCGCTACGCAACGGACAATGGTGTCATCACTTCTATCAATTATCTTGTTTTCCCGGGGGTAACGGATCGAGAAGAAGAGATTGAGGCTATGATCGAATTCGTGCGTAGAACGGGATTAAAATTAATTCAATTGCGCAACCTGAATATTGACCCTGAAAGTTATTTGGGGATTATCCCTAAGGCTCGGGGCGAGCTGCTTGGCATGAAGCAAATGATTGAGATTTTCGAGCAGGAATTGCCGGATGTTGTGCTTGGATCTTACTCGCATACGCCAAAGTTCTACGCCAGCGACAGAAATACGACAATGGTCCTCTAAGTTAGGGATCCACTCGTTTTTCCATTGCATTCGAAGTTGCGAATATGCTACAATGCAAAAGTACCTAAGGTACGTCCATTAACTCTGATTCAGCAAATGATTCAGGGCGGAAAGAGGTGAACCAACATGAAAGCAGGTATTCATCCTACTTATCATGCAACCACAGTGACTTGCGCTTGTGGTAATGTGTTCGAAACGGGTTCAATCAAGCAAAATCTTCGCGTTGAGATTTGCTCCAATTGCCATCCTTTCTACACTGGTAAACAAAAGTTTATCGATGTAGGCGGCCGTGTCGACAAGTTCAAAAAGAAATACGGAATCTAATTGGTATCAATTACTTTGCTGCCAATCAGCATAAGACGTCCTCCCTTGGTCATCCTAAGTTTAGACTTAGAGTCCAATGGGAGGTGTTTTTATGTTCAAGGGTATGCGAAGAATAACCTTAGCCATCCTGCTTACCATGAGCTTGGCCGGGTGCGGCATCAATTCGAGTAACAAAAACCCGCCGCAGACGGATACGGGCAATAATAAAGCGCAAAATTACAAGCGGGACGGGTATTTGGGCATCACCAATGTGAATCCGAACGACCCGCTGAATCCAACGTATCATCACTATGAGGATGATTCGAACTTAATGAAAAATGTGCTCGCACAGTTTCAAGGAATCGAGAAATCCAATATTGCCATCAACGGACCCAATGCTCGTGTGAAAATAAAAGCAAAGCCGCACTTGACGGCGGCGCAAGTTGAAGAGCTTCGCTCTCAAGTGCAAAACGCTTTTGATACCAATATGCCGCGTTACAAAACAACGGTGAAAATATCGCGATGATCAAGGGGGTCAGGTATATTTTCCCCCTTAGTTGCTATTTACAGGTGAATCAGCTATACTATTTTTACTGTGCTAGACGGGGAGGTAGCGGTGCCCTGTAACTCGCAATCCGCTGTAGCGGGGTTGAATTCCTGTTAGCGGTACTGTGATGTGAGGTCTGGCTCTTACACGTGGTGTTGAGAGTTGGGTCCTTCGCAATGAATGCTCATGAACCCGGTCAGGTCTGGAAGGAAGCAGCCGTAAGTGAGATGTTTCATGTGCCGAGGGGCTGCCTGACTTGAGCTAACGATAAGAGTTCGCTTGTATCACTTTATCAATAACAGGTGCACGGTTTATAATGAAATTTCATATGACTTTGAACTTGGACGCCTTCTCATGAGGCGTTTTTTATTTTGTCTGTCCGCATCAGATCCGGATTCCATGTTTGATCCTCTATTTCATCCCCTGTTGCGATATAGTATAATGGATTCAGCATTCCACGCAGGGATTAATGGAGAGGAACACTATGGCACATATTGCTCTATATCGAACGTGGAGGTCTCAGACGTTTCGTGAGGTTGTCGGTCAGAAACATATCACGCAGACACTGCAGAATTCTTTGCGAGAAAATCGCCTTACCCATGCTTATTTGTTCAACGGACCACGGGGAACAGGGAAGACAAGTACGGCCAAAATATTAGCCAAAGCAGTTAACTGCTTAAACGGTCCGGCTGAAGAGCCGTGCAACGCTTGCTCTGCCTGTGAACGCATCACGGACGGCGCTGTCATGGATGTCGTTGAGATTGACGCCGCTTCTAACCGCGGTGTTGAAGAAATTCGGGATATTCGGGATAAAGTCAAGTATGCTCCTACCGAAGTCAGACAGAAGGTCTATATCATCGACGAAGTGCACATGCTGACTACAGAGGCTTTCAACGCATTGCTCAAAACACTTGAAGAGCCGCCCGCCCATGTGATGTTCATACTAGCGACGACGGAGCCGCATAAGATTCCGGCAACGATTATTTCTCGCTGTCAGCGCTTTGACTTTCGCCGTGTTTCGATGGATGATCAGGTGCAGCGGCTGAAATATATTTGTGATCAGGAGCAGATTTCCATTAACGAGGAAGCGCTCCATTATATCGCGAGATTGTCTGATGGCGGGATGCGCGATGCGCTCAGCCTTCTGGATCAAGCGACCTCTTTTGCAACAGGGGAAGTGCAGCTCTCGGACATCTTGTCCATCACCGGCGGGGTGGCTTCCGATCAATTCAAGAAGCTCGTGCTTTGTATCAAAGACAAGAACCTTGGCGCCGCGCTAGAGCTAATCGATACATTTATGCAAGAAGGCAAAAGCGCTGACAAATGCATCGAGAATTTGATTAATTATTTCCGCGATTTGCTCATGGTTCGCATGGTGCCGAATTCGCCGGTCATTACAGAACGCGTGTTTGATATGCGCGAGCTCAGTGAAATTGCCAGCCATTTTACGCCAAACGAAATGATGGGCATGATAGAAATACTGAATCACTATCAGAGTGAGATGAAGTATTCCGTCCAGCCCCAAACCCTGCTCGAGATTTCAATTATGAAAATGTGCGGCGGTCATAGCGGCGAAGGACATACGGCTGTCAGCGCAGGGGCAGATCCGGGAAGCCGGATGCCGCAAGGCGATCTTTTTGCTCAAATGACCCAGAAGCTCAAACAACTTGAAGATCAGATAGCAGGACTGTTAAAATCGGGAGTATCGGGTGCGGCCGTTGAAACGAAACCAGCTCCCAAAATGCCGGTGGCCTCTGCTCCGTCCAAGAAGTCAGGGATCAAGCTCGATGGATACCTGAAGGCCTCGGAAGGTCCGGATACCAAGGCAGCTCTAATGAAATGGAGTCAGGTACTGGGTCTGGTCAAGGAGAAGAAGATTACTGTCCATGCTTGGTTTGTGAATGGTGATCTGGTCTCGATGCTCGATGATGTGGTATTGGTTGCGTTCAAGAATGAAATGCACCGTAACACCACAGAGAAACCGGAGAACAAACTCATTATCGAGCAAGTGCTCAGCTCAGTGTTCGGCAAGTCCATGCGCTTGCTTACGGTTATGCGCAAGGAGTGGGACGACGCCAAGAGTGATGCGACTAGCAGTCCGCCTGAAGTTCTGGAGCTTGTGGCAGAAGAAGGCAGCCCAGGATCTTCACCCAAAGAGGAGTGGATCTCCGAAGCAATTCAACTGTTTGGCGAAGATTTAGTGACCATTAAAGAAGACTAGACTAAATACAAAGGAGCAAACAAAAATGAATAACATGAACCAAATGATGAAACAAGTGAAGAAAATGCAAGAGCAAATGATGAAAGCTCAAGAAGAACTGGGCACGAAAATCATTGAAGGCACAGCTGGCGGCGGCGTTGTTACTTGTACAGTGAATGGACACAAGAAAGTACAAAGCATCACAATCAAGCCTGAGGCTGTTGATCCGGATGATGTTGAAATGCTGCAAGACCTTGTGCTTACAGCTGTCAATGACGCGATGACGAAAGCGGAAGAAATCGCGAATAAAGATATGGGCAAATTCACAGGTGGAATGAACATCCCTGGTTTGTTCTAGTCACAACCATGAGCTACGATTCTGAAAGATGAGGGAGAACTTCCTTTGTATTACCCCGAACCGATTTCTAAGTTAATCGATGCCTTCTCCCGCCTGCCGGGGGTAGGCCCCAAAACGGCGGGACGCCTTGCCTTTCATGTACTTCGTATGAAAGAAGAAGATGTGATTGATTTTGCGAAGGCGCTCGTCAACGTGAAAAGAAACCTCCACTACTGTTCCGTCTGCTGCAACATTACCGATGTCGATCCTTGCCGGATCTGTCAAGATAAGAATAGGGATGGTTCCGTCATTTGCGTCGTACAGGAGCCTAAGGATTTGGTTGCTTTGGAGCGCACCAAAGAGTTCGAAGGCTACTATCATGTCCTGCATGGGGCAATTTCCCCTATGGAAGGGATCGGACCCGATCAAATTCATATCGCCGAGTTACTCAAGCGGTTGGGGGATGAAACCGTACAGGAATTAATTTTGGCCACGAACCCGAACATCGAAGGTGAAGCTACGGCCATGTACCTGTCTCGGTTAGTGAAGCCGTTTGGCCTGAAGGTTACGCGTATCGCGCACGGACTACCTGTTGGCGGCGACTTGGAATATGCGGATGAAGTAACACTGTCCAAAGCCATGGAAGGCCGCAGGGAATTATAAATAGCGTTATCAAGCAAAAGGGGGCTGAAGAGCTCTCTTTTTTTTCGTGTAAAGGCAGTGCGTTAGTTCTAATTGCTCTATTTCTCCCATAAGCATAAGGGGAGATTAACCCGCATTTGGGGTCATGGAGGTTTGCTGATGAGACCAGCACTATTAGGCATGCACGGAAGGAAGAATCCACAGACGAAAAAAGGGGCAAAAGAGGAACTTCTGCGGGACAAGCAATTGCTGCTGCAAGAGATCCGTTCGGCACATGCGAATTGGGTGGCAGCTCAGGCGCATTTTGAGTTTGCCTTGGACAAGGATCAGATTGACTATGCCATCTATGCGATGGAGGCGGCTGAGAAGAGATTTGAAATGCTCATCAAGCAGGCTAAAAGGCTAAATCTGAGCATGATTGACACTGATCGATTACTGGAGGTGTAGACGTGTATATTAAATATGCGGTATGGGGATTACTCATACTATCCTCACTATTGCTGCTAGTTACCATATTGCGCAACAGAGGGGCAGGCAGATTATTGTCTGGTCTGACATTGAATGTTGTTGTAGCAGCCTTCCTGCTATATGCTTTAAATTTGCTGAGCACCTATACGCAGGTGGATTTGCCGATTAATACAGCTACGCTAGGGACAGTAACGGTGCTAGGTGTACCGGGTGTTATTCTGCTTGTTGGATTAAAACTGACCTTGTTATAGGTGGAAGGAAAATACAGTTGTCATATGGGTTGACTCGGAAGCAGCATCTATGTTATCTTATAAAAGTTGCCGATGAGACATGCGGGAATAACGAGTAACTTGAGAAAAACAAGTTGCAAAACTAAAGTTAGTGTGGTATATTGAACTTCCTGCTTTCGAAAGAGAGCGGATAGGACAAGAGTTCTTGATCTTTGAAAACTGAACAACGAGTGAGTAAGACAGTCGAGTAATCGACTTTAAATGAGATTGTAAAATCTCGCTAGCAAGTCAATGAGCTATTCAGCTTTTCTATTATGGAGAGTTTGATCCTGGCT
>NZ_JBYTCO010000024.1:0-29708 GCF_058790355.1 Paenibacillus sp. FW101-FHT12H11
GTATGGCGGAATTGGCAGACGCACTAGACTTAGGATCTAGCGGGCGACCGTGGGGGTTCAAGTCCCTCTACGCGCATCACACAAGCAGGTAAGACCATTTTATGGTTTTACCTGCTTTTTTCTTGTATTTTCCTCCCGTAACGCAAGAAAACGCTCAACCCCTGCTACATTACATAAGCAGGAAAGAGCGTTTGCACTTAAACCAATATGAAAGAGGAACTAGAGGCCATTATTTCAATGAAAATAGGCCTATTAACCAGATTGGCGGAACTACAGGCCACTATTTTTCCAATTGGGACTACTATAAATCTTATTTCACAGAAATAAGGCCCTGTAGTTCCCCAACAGCACGCGAAGCCCCGTTTTCTCCGGAATAGCGGCTCGCTGTTCCCTTAAATCCAATCGAACATCAATCATTCGATGAATGTTTAGCCAATCGTTGAACAACCTGGTCCACCTTCTGTATATGCTGTGACATCCGGCCTGCCGCAAGGGCTTCGTCCCCGGCAGCGATAGCATCGACGATGTCACGATGCTCCTGTAAGAGCTTCTCGGCGGATGCGAGCTCCGCGAAAAACCACAAGCGGCGAGATGCCTTCATGCTCACCTGAAGCCTCTCCGTCAAAGACTCCATCATTCCGATCATGAGGGAATTATGAGAGGCTTTGGCGATTTCCAGGTGAAAGCGGATATCGGCTTGTTCACTAGCTTCCTCGTTGCCAAGGGAATGTTCCATCGACTGAAGAATGTCCCGAAGCTCCGCGAGATTAGCTTCCGTTCGTCTACTTGCGGCCAGCGATGCGCAGCCTACTTCGATGAATCTCCGCACTTCCTGCACTTCTTGCAGAGAGTCCCCTTGATCGAAGAGGGTCGCATTGTCCGCAGGCAGCGGGTTGCTCACGAAGGTGCCGCCGCCATGCCGGATATCTACCCATCCGATTGCTTTCAACCCGCTCAGTGCCTCGCGAATGGTCGATCGGCCGACTTGGAAGCTTGCAGCGAGCTCAACGACAGTCGGCAGCTTCGAACCTGGCGCATAGGTTCCTGACTCAATTTGCATCTTAATCTGCCCCATTACGATTTCCGAGCCTTTTTGCGGCCGTATCTGCTGAAATGCCATGCCAATTCCCCCATAAAAGATCTATACATCTATTCAATCATAAGCTAAAATAGAAGGAAAGTCATCTGATCACATGATCAATTATCAATCAATTATCAATGATAGTTATGAATAGTCCCATGGGAGGCTGCTATGCTCGATAACCAAATTAGACAACAACTGTTCGATATTGTAGGCGAAAAGTATTTTAAAGATGATATGGAATCTCTCGTTACCCACTCGTATGATGGAACACCAATGCTTCAGTCGTTGCCGGATGGCGTGATTTATCCTAAGGACACAGCGCAAGTATCCGCGATTATGAAGGTGTTGAATGAGCATCGCATTCCGCTAGTCAGCAGGGGTTCAGGTACGAATCTGTGTGGTGGGACCGTTCCCGTTCAAGGCGGCATTGTCATGGTCATGCACAGGATGAATGCAATCCTCGATATTGATATGCAGAATCTGACGGCAACCGTACAGCCGGGAATCATTACGAAGCAATTCATCGAGCATATTGAAAGTCTGGGTTTATTTTATCCACCAGATCCAAGTTCAATGGCAATCTCTACGATTGGCGGCAACATTGCAGAGTGCTCCGGAGGCCTGCGCGGTTTAAAATACGGCACCACCAAAGACTATGTGATCGGATTAGAATGCGTACTGGCAAACGGTGAAATCATGCGTACAGGCGGTAAGCTGATGAAGGACGTGGCCGGCTATGATTTGACGAAGCTGCTGATCGGTTCAGAAGGCACGCTCGCAATCGTTACGGAAGCAACGCTCAAATTGATTCCGCCTCCAAAATATAAGAAAACGATGCTGGCCATGTACAAAGATCTATACGGCGCAGCTCGTACGGTCTCCAAAATTATTGAAAACCGCATCATTCCAGCTACCTTGGAATTCATGGATAATCCAACGATCCGTGTCGTAGACGATTTTGCGAAGCTAGGCCTACCGCTGGATATGGCAGCAATCCTCTTAATTGAGCAGGATGGCGAGATGGAGATGGTGGAGCGCGACATTGCCCGTATCTCGGAAATTTGCCGTGAAGAACAAGCGGATGAAGTTAGCATTGCGAGCAATCAAGAGGAAGCGCTGAAGCTGTTAACGGCAAGAAGAAGCGCCTTCACGGCGCTTGCGCGTTTGCGTCCGACAACGATTCTGGAGGATGCGACGGTTCCACGCTCCAAAATCGCCGATATGGTGCTGGAGATTAACCGAATCGCCGAGAAGCATGGCGTGCAGATTTGTACGTTTGGGCATGCGGGAGACGGCAATCTTCACCCGACAGCTACAACGGATGCCAGGGATCATGATGAAATCCACCGTGTGGAGGCGGCTTTTGAGGAAATTTTCGAAGCGGCGATCCAGATGGGGGGAACGATTACAGGCGAGCACGGTGTTGGGCTGGTGAAAGCACCTTTCTTGGAATGGAAAGTAGGCAGCAGCGGCATTGCGATGATGAAAGGGATCAAAGACGTGTTCGACCCGCATCATCTCCTGAATCCCGGCAAAATGTTTGCCAAAGAATCCAGACGCAGGGTGGTGATCGACCGTGGCTAAAGGGGCAACTCTCCAGGAAACGTTAATCCAGAAGCTGGATTACAATCAATTGACGAACTGCATGCGCTGCGGCTTCTGCCTTCCCGTGTGTCCAACGTTTAAACAAACAGGCATCGAAGCTGAATCCCCGCGCGGGCGTATTTCCTTGATGAAAGCAGCCGTGGATGGCGTTATGGAGCCGGGCATTTCCTTCGAGGATCAAATGAATCACTGCTTGGGCTGCCGCGCGTGTGAGCCGGCTTGTCCTGCGGACGTGAAATACGGACAATTGATCGAGCAGGCCCGCGATGCGGTTGAAACCCATACGAAGCAGCATAGATGGTGGGTACGCGGTGTGCGCAAGGTGGTCTTCAAAGAGCTGTTCCCATCACAGCAAAAAATGCGGCTGTTAGGCTCAGGGATGCATTTTTATAAAAAATCAGGCCTGCAATCCGTTGTTCGAAAAACAGGCGTTGTCGGTTTATTTTCCAAACAACTTTCCGATATGGAGAAAATTCTTCCTGATGCATCCGGCAAGGGGATTACGCAGCTTCTCGGCACCTTCATCCCGGCCAAAGGCGAGAAAATTGCTACCGTCGGGATGTTCAGGGGTTGTTTGATGGATGTGATGTTCACCCAAACGAATATCAAAACCGTCAAGCTGCTGTCCGAAGCAGGCTTTGACGTTGTCATTCCAGAGACGCAGAACTGCTGCGGCGCTCTGCACGCGCATAGCGGCGAAAGCGACCAAGCCAAGATGCTGGCCAAAAATAACATCCGTGCTTTCCAGGAAGCCGGTGTGGACTATATTGTATCGAATGCCGGCGGTTGCGGCGCGATTCTAATCGAGTATGATCATTTGCTGCATGATGAGCCGGAATGGAAGGAATCCGCAGGTTGGTTCGCTGCGCGTGTGAAAGATATTTCAACGATTCTTGTGGAAAAAGGACGTCCGCTTCAATTCGCTGACAGCCAAACAGCTGCCGCTTCTACTCGGGTGACGTATCAGGATTCCTGCCATCTGCGCAATGTAATGAAAGGCAGCAATCCGTCCAGACAACTGTTGAAAGAAGTAGGCAACGTTACTTTTGTCGAAATGAAAGATGCGGGCTCTTGCTGTGGATCTGCCGGTATTTATAACGTAACGCAGCCGGAAATGGCGAATCAGATTTTGGAAGATAAAATGGTCAACGCCAACGCCACGGAAGCTAGATATTTGGTGACAAGCAACCCTGGCTGTCTGCTGCAAATGAAGCTCGGCATCGATAAACATGGACAAAAAGGTAAGATGGAAGCCGTCCATATTGCGGACTTTTTATATGATCGCGTTGTAAAACATTAAGGTTATTGCTCAGCAGGCCGCTCTCGTAAGAGGGTGGCTATTTTTTTGTCCATTCACGCCACTTCCCCTGCATTTTTTTGGTAAAATAGAAGGGTTAGAGTTAGACTAAACGGAAAAGATGTCATTTGAACTTAATCTTCGTTGTTTACGTTAGTTGTAAGAGAGGAGTATCTACGTGAACATTTTAGTTACCGGAGGAGCCGGTTTTATTGGATCACAGATTGTCGATGACCTGCTTCAGGAGGGGCATGACGTGCATATCTTTGATAATTTAACTACGGGGCGATTGGCGTATGTGAATGCAAAAGCTGTTTTCCATCATGGTGATTTACTGGATGGCAAAAGGCTTGCCGAGGTATTCGCTGCTTCCCGTCCGGAAGTTGTCATTCATCACGCGGCGCAAATCGATGTTCAGACATCGCTTATCGATCCTTTGTTGGATGCAAAAATCAACATCTTAGGGACAATTGATCTGCTGGAGCAGTGCAGAGAGCATGGTGTTCGGAAATTAACTTATGCTTCCTCTGCTGCGGTCTACGGGACTCCCCAATATCTGAGCGTGGACGAAGCGCATCCGGTCAAGCCGCTATCCTTCTATGGTATTTCCAAGCATACGCCGGAACATTATATAGAAAGTTTTGCATTGCTCTATGGGATGGATTACACCATTCTGCGGTATGCGAATGTATATGGCATTAGGCAGGATCCCAAGGGTGAGGGCGGAGTTGTTGCTATTTTTATGGACAAGCTGCTGGACGGTAAGCAGCCGATCATTTATGGCGACGGGGAGCAAACGCGGGATTTCATTTATGTCCAAGACATTGTGAGTGCAAATAGGGCCGCCCTGTATAAAGGCAGCCGTGGCATTTACAATATTAGTTGCAATGAACAAACAAGTGTCAACGAGCTTCTGAAGGAAATGTGCTCGATCTGCGGAAGCAGCTTTAATCCAGCTTACGAGGCTGCTCGTACCGGTGACATCGTTCACAGCCGTTTAGACAATCGAGCAGCGCTTAACGATCTCGGGTGGAGCCCTATTTTTACGCTTAGAGACGGTTTGGGGGCGACATTTGCCTATTATAAAACGCAATATCAAGTATGAACGTTGCCATTAGTTCACTTTTTTCGGTTTATCGGATGCTCTTTCTTGCCGCTGCCGGTGTTATGCCCAACACTCTTTTGAACATGGCGTGAAAATGGGGAAGGCTTTCGAAGCCGCAGAGCTCCGCGATATGATGAATGTTGACATCACTTCCAGACAGCAGCTGTCTAGCGCGAATAATCCGTTTGGTTATCAGGTAGGCCGTCACGTTCATCCCGATCAACTGTTTGAATACGCGGCTGAAATGAGCGGGCGAGACGGAGGCTTGTTTCGAAAGCGTTTGGAGCCCGATATCTTCGCAGAAATGCTCATCGATATAAAGCAGCACATCTCTCATCCAGACGGGAGCGACAAGGGGATCTCCTGTATTGAATGTATGGCCAGAGGCCACATCACGCCGTATAAAAAGCAGCAGCTGAAGCAATTGGACATAGATGGCTTGCCGAAACCCAGGTCCCTCGTGCTTAAATTCGTGCTGGATGGACTCCAGATAGTGCTCGAGGGGCTGTCTTTGCGGAAGCAGCGTTTCCAGCCTGTACTGGCGGAGCTCGACGGCCTGCTCAAAGCTGTGCAAATAGGAGTACGATTCTCCGAATTGCGGTGCTTGAACGAAGCTTGAACTGAAATACACGGCCGTTGAAGTCACAGGGTTTTCTTTATCTGGAGTCGCGCGGTGAATGATATTGCCCGGAATAAGAAAAATGTCTCCGGCTCTCATTTCATAAAAGGTGTGATCGATGAACATCGTACCCTTGCCGCGGTACACATAAACAATTTCATACCAGTCGTGGAAATGGTCAGGGAGCTCGCTTTGCGAGCTTTTTGTGTTTTTAAAGGCATAGGAGAACGGAAAGGTTTCATGGTTATCGAAAACTTTGTGAATAGGATGCATGTCGTCTGCTCCTTTCCTTTCATTGTCCTCTTATGATATCAAAAAACCGTATAAATGTGCTAGAAATCATTATTTTATAGTTTAGAAATGCTGTTAAAATAAAAGAAAGCGATATCAAAATAGGAAATAAAGAAGGAGAAGCGCCATGCGAATTGATGCCCACCAGCACTATTGGCGAATAGACCGCGGGGATTACGGATGGATTGGTCCAGAGCTGCCGATCCTGAATCGGGATTATGGCCCAAGCGATTTGGAACCGCACCTGAGGGAGCATAACCTGAATGCTACGATCGTTGTCCAAGCGGCGCAGACTCTGGAAGAAACGGCCTATCTGCTGTCATTAAGCGATGAATCCGAGACTATTGCAGGGGTGGTAGGTTGGCTTGATCTCAACGATCCGGACTTCCTGCATCACTATCAACGTTTTTGCAAGCATCCCAAGTATGTGGGCTTTCGAGTCATGATTCAAGAAATGCCGGATGCGAACCGAATTCTGGAGCCTCATTTTATTGAGGCGCTGCGATATTTTGCCGAGCAGGATGTGCCGGTCGATTTGCTTGTCGTGTCCCATCAATTAACGCCGGTTATTGAGCTGCTCGATCAGGTTCCCGGTTTACGTGCGGTTATCGATCATATCGCGAAGCCGCGGATTGCGGATGGCGTTCTGGAACCTTGGAAAAGCCAGATGGCGGATATTGCCAAGCATCCCAAAGTGTATTGCAAGCTCTCGGGTATGGTGACGGAAGCGGATCTCGGCCATTGGAAGAAAGAAGATTTTACTGCGTATATCCAGCATGCTCTAGAGGTGTTCGGGATTGACCGTGTGATGTTCGGCAGCGACTGGCCTGTATGCTTGTTGGCGGCTAGCTACGAGGAAGTTGTCGATGTACTAACCCATTCGTTACCGGAAACTTGGACACAGCACGAGAATGACCGTCTATTTGGATTAAATGCAAAGGGGTTTTATAAGTTATGAAATATCGTAAATTAGGCAAAACAGGACTGGACGTCTCTGTCTTGAGTTTCGGCGCTTCCTCTCTCGGCTCTGTTTTCCGTGAAACCAATGAGGAAGAAAGCGTCCGGACTGTCCATACGGCGGTTGATTTGGGTATCAATCTGATCGATGTGTCCCCGTATTACGGGTTAACCAAAGCGGAAACTGTATTGGGCAAAGCTATCGCACAAATGGACAGACAACGCTTTATTTTGACGACAAAGGCCGGTCGTTACGGGGATGCGGAGTTTGATTTTTCAAAGGAACGAATTATCCGAAGTGTAGATGAAAGCTTAAAACGGCTGCAAACGGATTATATCGATATTTTATATTTGCATGATATTGAATTCGCGGCTTTCGATGAGATTGTTGAAGAAGGGTTCCCAGCGTTGGATGCTTTGAAACAATCGGGAAAAATCCGATATTTCGGCGTATCTGGACTACCGTTAACTGTATTTGAGAAATCGCTGGCTGTTAAAGAGATGGATTCCGTATTGTCCTATTGTCATTATGCATTGAATGATACGTCCTTGTTGGATGTACTCCCATTGCTTGAGCACCACCAGATCGGATTGGTCAATGCTTCACCTCTCTCCATGGGCCTGCTGAGTACTAGACCTGCTGCAGATTGGCATCCGGCGCCAGCTGATATTCGAAGGATCTGTAAGGAGGCGGCGGAATTCTGCGCGAGCAGAGGCTTGGACATTGCCAAATTGGCGGTGCAATATGCGACTGCGAATGAGCGGATTCCTACGACGCTGATCAGCACGGCGAGTCCCGAGAACATCAGCAAGAATATAGCATGGACAGATGAGCCGATGGATACCGAGCTGCTGCAAGAAGTTTTGGACATTTTGAAGCCGATTCACAATAAGTCATGGGTTAGTGGAAGACCTGAATATAACGAGAAAACCTACGTATAGGAGGGAACACATTGAAAGCGATCGTATGTGAACAGGTTGAACAGTTTAATTTTGTTGAGATGCAGGAGCCAGAAGTGAGAGCGGGGGAAGCCATCGTTCGTATCAAAAGAATCGGGATCTGCGGGACGGATTTGCACGCCTACAAAGGGAATCAGCCATTTTTCAGTTATCCGCGCGTATTGGGCCATGAACTTTCCGGGTATGTAGAGGAAATTGGTGAAGGTGTGACGGGATTGCAGGCCGGCGACCAAGTCAGTATCGTCCCCTATTTGCATTGCGGGACATGTATTGCTTGCCGCCGTGGGAATACGAACTGCTGCACCGATATGAAAGTGCTGGGCGTGCATACGGATGGAGGAATGAGAGAGCTGATTTCCGTCCCCGCCAGCCATCTCATTAAGACCGATGGGCTCACGCTCGATGAAGCAGCTATGCTGGAGCCGCTTAGCATCGGTGCTCACGCTGTGCGGAGATCCGGGCTTCGCGCCGGCGAAACGGTGCTCGTCATTGGAGCAGGACCCATCGGGCTTGGCGTCATGGTCCTGGCGAAGCAATTTGGCGCTAAGGTCATCGCCATGGATATCAATGACGAGCGCTTGGCGTTTTGCCGCAAGTGGGCAGGCGTCGATCATACCGTGAATGCGTTGCAGCAGCCGAAGGAGCAGCTCGCTGAGCTCACGAATGGCGATATGCCCACAATTGTCTTCGATGCGACAGGGAACGCACGTTCTATGACGGACGCCTTTGGACTTGTCGCGCACAGCGGCAAGCTCGTGTATGTTGGCCTCGTGAAGGCGGACCTCACCTTCCATGATCCCGAGTTTCACAAACGGGAGCTGACATTGATGGGCAGCCGCAACGCGACGATGGAAGATTTCGATACTGTACGTGAAGCGATGCGTAATGGCGTCATCGACATCGAGAGTTATATCACACATCGTGCTGACTTCGAGGATATGATCGGACAGTTTGAGACTTGGCTCAAGCCAGAGTCCAAGGTGATTAAAGCGATCGTTTGTTTATAAGATGAGGTGCGCTCTACTGCTTGTATGCAGGTAGGCGCGCCTTTTGCTTTTATCCAGCTAACAAAAGATCATGAGGGCAACGTATAGACACCTTCTATAGCAAGTATCGAAACTATCGATTTTTTTAATGCTCTGACTATCCTTATAATAGAGATATGCAGCACCACAAAAGAAAGAGATGGAGGGAAAACTGTTGAAACAGACAACTGTTGGTATTGAAGAATTAAGCATCAACGCCATTCGCACACTAACGATTGACGCTGTCGAGAAAGCCGCAATGGGTCATCCCGGTATGCCGATGGGTGCCGCTCCGATGGCCTATGCCCTATGGACTCAGCACCTCAAACATAATCCTGCCGATGCCAAATGGGTAGACCGCGACCGCTTCGTTCTTTCGGCGGGACACGGATCGATGCTGTTATACAGCTTGCTACACTTAAGCGGCTATGGCCTGACATTAGATGATATCAAAGAATTTCGCCAATGGGGAAGCCTTACGCCAGGACATCCGGAATACGGTCACACAGTTGGTGTAGAAGCAACTACCGGACCACTTGGTCAAGGTGTGGCGATGGCCGTCGGTATAGCGATGGCTGAAGCACATCAAGCTGCGGTATATAACAAACCAAATTTCCCGATTGTCGATCATTATACGTATGCCATTTGCGGTGACGGCGATCTCATGGAAGGTGTTTCCTCAGAGGCTGCGTCCTTAGCAGGCCACTTAAAATTGGGTAAACTAATCGTGCTTTATGATTCTAACGACATCTCACTTGACGGAGAATTGAACATGTCATTCTCCGAGAACGTTCGTACTCGAATAGAATCCTATGGCTGGCAATACTTGCGCGTGGAAGAGCAAAATAATGTCGAAGCGATTTCCGCTGCAATCGCAGAAGGTAAGGCAGATACTAGCCGCCCGACGCTGATTGAGATCAAAACAACCATCGGTTACGGGTCACCGAACAAAGCGGGCAAAGGCGGCCACGGCGGTACGCACGGCTCACCGCTTGGCAAAGAAGAGCTGCTTCTTACTAAACAGGCGCTGGGTTGGCCTCTGGAGCCGGATTTCTATGTGCCGGCTGAAGTCTACGAGCATTTCGCACATTACAAAGCGTTGGGCGCGAAGGCTCAAAACAGCTGGGAGCAGCTGTGGAACAGCTACCAAGCTGCTTATCCCGAGCTCGCCAAGCAATTCGAGCTCGCAAGCAGCGGCAACCTTCCGGCGGATTGGAACGACGATGTGCCGCGCTTTACACCGGAGAGCGGCGCGATCTCGACGCGCACGGCGTCCGGTAAAGTGCTTAACGGCCTGGCGAAGCGGGTTCCTCAGCTCGTTGGCGGTTCCGCCGATCTGGCGAGCTCCAACTTCACCATGCTGAACGACGACGCGGCATTCAGCGCCGCGAACTACAGCGGCCGCAACTTCTGGTTCGGCGTCCGGGAATTCGCCATGGGCGCAGCTCTGAACGGCATGCTGCTGCATGGCGGATTAAGAGCCTTCGGAGGCACGTTCCTCGTGTTCAGCGATTACTTGCGCGGCGCGATCCGCTTGTCCGCTCTGATGAAGCTTCCTGTTGCGTATGTCTTCACGCACGACAGCATCGCCGTCGGTGAGGATGGCCCGACGCACCAACCGATCGAGCAGATCCCATCCTTGCGGATGATACCGGATCTGACGTTGTTCCGTCCTGCGGACGCGAATGAGACGGCTGCGGCTTGGGAGTATGTCCTCCAAGCGCAAGAAGGTCCTTTCGTCTTCGCGTTGTCCCGTCAGAACTTGCCGGTGCTGCCTGGCACGGATCAACTTGCTTACGCTCATATCGGGCAAGGCGCTTATGTGCTGGCTGAGGCTGCACCTGGTGCTGTGCCGGATGTTCAGCTCATTGCAACAGGCTCCGAAGTTAGCTTAGCACTTGACGTGAAGAAGCAGTTGGCGCAATATGGTATTGGAGCAAATGTCATTTCCATGCCAAGCCGTGAGCTGTTTGAGCAGCAATCTTTGGACGTGCAGCAGGCGGTTCTTAATCCGAAAGTGAAAGCTAATGTCGTCATTGAGATGGCATATCCTGCTGGATGGGAAGAGATTACGGGTGGCGAAGGTTTTGTCGTGGGGATCCGGAAATTCGGAGCATCCGCGAAGGCAGACCGCGTAATTCGTGAATATGGTTTTACCGCAGAAGCAATCGTACAACAAATTAGACAGAAGTATTTCCAAGATTAACCCAAAACGGGAGAAAAGGCAGGGATACACTATGAAATTGTTTATCGACACAGCCAATGTAGAAGAAATTCGTAAAGCTCACGCGTTAGGTGTTGTTGCAGGGGTAACGACAAATCCTTCCCTTATTGCCAAAGAAGGCAGAGACTTCTTCGAAACGGTACAAGAAATCGTTTCTATCGTAGGCGATGTTCCAATTAGCGCAGAAGTTGTTTCCTTGAAAGCAGATGAAATGGTCGAGCAAGGCAAGAAATTGGCTAAAATTAGCCCGAACATTGTCATCAAGCTGCCAATGACCCTTGATGGTCTTCAAGCGACTAGCGTATTCAGATCCCTTGGGATTCCGACGAATGTGACGTTGATCTTCTCCTCGACGCAAGCCCTGCTGGCTGCTCGCGCAGGTGCAACCTTCGTTTCACCATTTATCGGACGTTTGGATGATATTAACCAAGTCGGGATGAACCTGATTAAAGAAATCAGCCAAATTTTCCAAGTGCATAACATTAAATCCGAAATTATCGCTGCCAGCGTTCGTCACTCCGCACACGTGATTGAAGCCGCGCTTGCAGGGTCACATATTGCAACAGTGCCTTACAAAGTTATCGAGTCCATGAGCAAACATCCCCTTACTGATGCGGGTATCGAGAAGTTTCTGGCCGACTGGGAAGGCGCAAACCAAAAAACGTTCTAATAGCCCTAGAGTAGAAAGATTCGCTTTGTATAAAGCGAGTCTTTTTTCTCGTTATAGGCTATAGTATTTATAGGCATTCTACTCTATTTCAGGTTATAGAAAAGGAGAGTTCAAATGATTATTAGCGATTTGAAGCAATTCGAACAAGAGCGTCATTTGTGGCCCGCGGCGATCGGGCGGGGGATCGATTACATTTTGAACCGTAATCTTGGCGAAATGGAAGCTGGCAGATACGATTTGGAAGGGGACAACGGCCATCTGATGTTTGCTAATGTGCAGGAAGTCGTCACCCGTCCTGCTGAGGAACAACTGCCGGAATCTCACGTTGTGTACACGGATATTCAGTTCCTTGTCAGCGGCGAAGAGAAGCTTTGTTTCTATAAAGTGCATCCGGATGCCAAAATCATCGATAACAAATTCGATACGCATGATGTCGCTTTTTATGAAACGGATCCTGCTCAGCTGGAGACAGGCATATTGTTGACGCCAGGCATGTTCGCAGTATGTTTCCCTTCGGATATTCACCGTCCGAACTGCTTGATCACGGAGGCTAGTGCTAACAAGAAAATCGTTGTGAAAGTACATAAAGATTTACTGCAGCTTTAAAATATAGCAAAGAGACTATCCCGTAAGGTCCGCGATGACCTGGGATAGTCTCTTTCGTATACTAAGCCTTAGCCGGAATCATTCTAGCTTGTCTCCACTTACCAAGCTGATAGTAAATCACATTCAGCGTCATAGCCACAGTGAAGCTGACGGGGAAACTCCACCAAATTACGTCAAAGCCGTACTTGTGGGAAAGCACCGTGGCGAGTGGGATACGCACAAGCAGCAGTGCGATGAACGCCACTACGAGCGGGAATACCACGGAACCAGCGGAACGAACGACGCCTGCAACGACATTAAATACACCGAAAATAATAAACGACCACAACGTTAAATTATTGATGTGAACCCCGAGCGCAATCGCGGACCCTTCCGGCGGAAGAAACAGCGAGACGACTTCTCGGTTGAACAACGTCAGCACAACGACGATCAGGCCCGTCATCAAAATGTTGACGGCTACACCGGTCCACGTAATGCGGTTCACTCGGCCCCACAAGCCTGCGCCGATGTTCTGTGCGGCCATGGAGGTAACGGCTCCGCCGATCGCCATCGCCGGCATTTGCACATAACTGGAGATTTGCATGGCGACTCCAAAAGCAGCCGTCGATTCAGATCCATACGAATTTACGAGATGAACGAGCAACAGATTGCTGATAGAAACGACGACCATGTTTAATCCCATAGGCACCCCTTTTTGAATCAAGGTGCGAATGATCGCCCAATTGATGCGCAGGAGCGGGAGATCTTCTTTGGTAATCCGCAGAAAATATTTTTTACGGTACAAATATACAATGAGCAGCACGAAGCTGATCAATTGCGCAATAAAGGTGGCAACCGCTGAGCCGGCAATGCCCATTTTCGGAAAAGGCTCGATCCCGTCAATTAAGAGCGGATTCAGGATGACATCCAATATCGCGGATAAAAGCAAGAAATAGAACGGCGTTTTGGCATCACCAGAGCCGCGTAATATGGCCATGATCAGGTTGAATCCAAACATAAACGGAACGCCGGCAAACAAAATCCGTGTATAGACAACCGCGAGGTCCTTCACATCCGGCGGTGTATTCATCCAAGTTAGAATGGTTGAGGAGAATAGTAATCCGAACGCGGCAACAAGAATAGAAAGAATAAAAAAGAAAACAGTGCTGGTGCCGACGACTTTTTTGGCTTCGTGCGTTTTTTTCGCACCGAGATTTTGACCGATTAAAATAACGGCAGCCATCGCAAACCCGAAGATCGAGCTGATTAAAAAGAACATAATGATGTTGGCATTCGATGTCGCCGCAAGGCCGCCTTCACCGAGATATTTGCCGATCCATACGGCATTGATAGAACCGTTAAGTGTCTGAAGCACGTTGCCTAATAGAATCGGTAATGAAAATAAAATTAACGTTTTGGCAATAGGGCCTTCCGTTAAGGAAGGTCGTGCTTTTGCTGGGGTGTCCCCGTTTCCACGCATGATAGCCTCCTGATCTTTCTGACTTATTTATTATGTAATTCTTGTTCAGTAAAGCAGTTCCTTTCTTTATTTCGCAATTCGGCGCTCCAGAATAAAAGGACCAAAAGGAATGAAGGCAGCCAGGAAAGCCCCCAACACTCGCCAAATCGACCAGCGATGCATGAGTGTGACCCAAGCAATGGAGATCAGATAGAGCACAAAGAGAAACCCGTGCGCCATCCCCACAAACTTAACGGCCTGCGGAAGGTCGAGCGCGTATTTGAGAGGCATAGCAATGCCCAATAAGATCAGAAAGGAAATTCCTTCAGCCCTCCCAACATAGCGTAGGGTGTTTAGTGATTGTTTTAGCAATATGTACAGCTCCTTTAGAGATAAGATTTGTAGAATCACATCTATTTTAAACCAGAAATGTGTAGGGAGTATGAACAAAACGTTTCAATTGGACACAACCTAGTTTTTTTAGTAGGATAATAGGAATAGCTGAATAATAGCTTCATAGAGGTAGGGGGAAAATCAGATGCTTCGACTTGGTGAGAGAGTCATCGTCATTGGGGATAGTTTGGAACAAAACCTGCCGATTGGCGGATATGGATATATCATTGCTTACGACCGCAATAACGATAATATTTTCGATTACGTCATTCGAGTTCCCAAAGATAATAAACACTATTATGTGCCGGCAATCGATATAGAGTTGGAAGAAGTGCTTCTTCATGAGGAAGCGGCTCGCGTCGAGAAAGAAGCGTTGATTGATTTTGCGCTGGCCACAAAAAATGAAGAGCTGTTCCGGAGAGTCATGAACGGTGAGGCAAGTCCGGAGCCGGAAAAAGAACGGGACAAAGAAGTGCAGTCCAGAGAAGAATTTATTAAACAAATCGGCTTGAAAGCCTGGATTTAATACACCATATCGTGAGAAACCCGCTAAATCGGCGGGTTTTTTCTTTTTCTTAAGAGGTTGTTGATAAAATCGGTAAATGGTGGTACATTAATATCCGAACATAAAACTGTTTTAGTATTTTAGTTCTGAGGTGAGCGTATGGATGCCAAAAAACAATTAATTATGGAATCTGCCAAGAAATCTTTTTCCCATTTCGGGTACAAAGGCACAACGATGGATCAGATCGCCAAAATTGCCGGTGTAGGCAAGGCGACGATTTATTCGTTTTTTGCCAATAAAGAAGAGCTGCTGCACGACATTATCCAGTCGTTGATCACGGAAATGAAAACAGTCGCCGAGAAAGCGATCACGGAAGGGGCAACGCCCTTCGAGAAGATTCATGGAGCGTTGTATGAGATTCTCGTTTTCCGCAAAGAGCATGAGCTGCTCATTCAACTATCCCACGAGGTGCAGCAATTTGGCAGCCCGGTTACGATTGAAGCGATGGCCAGCATTGAGACGGAGGTCGTTCAGTTTATCTCTGAACATATTGAACGTGCGATACATAATGGTTCAATGAAAAATTGTGAGCCGAAAATGACGGCTTTTATCCTATTTAAGCTGTATGTTGCTTTAGTGTTCGATTGGGAAAAGCAGAATGAGCCTCTAACTGATGAGCGGATTCTGAAGCTGCTACAGATCTACTTTGGCAATTTCATTAACGATTAATTTTTATTTTAGTATTTTGTGGAGGGATTTTTTTATGCGTTTTATTCGACCAATGGTTTATTCCGTGATGGCGGTTGTTATCGGCACAAGTGCCTTCTTGCTAACGGCGAAATCAGCTAGGAGTCAAACGGATGCTGTGAATCAAGTGCACCCTACGGCTTATATAGAAACAAACGAAGTGAGCGCGAGTTTTAAAGTAGGCGGCAGAGTCACTGAGGTCCTCGTGAAGGAAGGGGAAGCTGTGAAAAAAGGGCAGGTGCTCGCCCGTCTGCAAAGCGCCGAGATCGAAGCGAAGGTCGCGCAGGCCAAAGCGGCCGTCGCCCTCGCGCAAGGCAAAATTGCCGAAGCGCAGGGCGCAACGGCTACCGCGGTAGCGAAGAAGCAGCAGGGCATTGCAGGCGTGAACGTAACGGCGGACACGGCTGAGCAGCAGGTCGCACAAGCCCATGCTGCGGTGAACGCTGCCCAAGCGAAAGTGGATGCGCTGAAGAACGGCGCACGCCCTGAGGAGAAGAAGCAGGCCGAGATTCAATTCCAAGCGGCTTCGGAAGTGTACACGATTGCCGAGCAGAATTTGAATCGGATGACTGCGATGCTGGAGCAGGGTCTTGTCTCGCAAGCGGACGTAGACAAGGTGAAGGTCAGCTTCGAGGAAGCGAAGACCAAGCGCGATCTGGCGCAGCAGCAGCTGAACATGGCGAACCAAGGCCCGCGGGAAGAAGAGATTCGCGGAGCGGAAGCTTTGCTGGAGCAGGCGCAAGCATCCTTGAAGCTCGCTGAAGCTAACCGCGGGATGGTGCAGGTGCGACAAGGCGATGTCGCAGCGGCAGAAGCCGCCGTGCAGCAAGCGCAAGGCGCGGTTAAATCCGCGCAGTCCGGCGAGCAGCAAGCCCAAGCCGCGCAGCTGGAAGCCGAGACCTATTTGAGCTATACCGAGCTGCTTGCTCCGACGGATGGTGTAGTCTTGTATCAATCCGCCCAAGTTGGCGAGATTGTTGGCTCTGGCTTCCCTGTTTTTTCGATGGAGTCTACGGAGCAGCGCTGGGCTAAGTTTTACTTGCCGGAGACGGCGATTACAGGACTCAAGGCGGGAAACAAAATCAGCATGACCATGTTATCGACGGGCGAGAATGTCGTAGGTACCGTTATATCTGTGGCGGCAGCGCCTGATTTTGCCATCAAAAAAGCAACACAAACCTCAGGTGAAACAGATATCCGCTCCTTTGGGATCAAAATCGAGCTGAGCACCTTGCCGGACACAGCCACAACCGGCATGACCTTGCAGTGGAATGGTAAAACGGAAGGATGATGAAAGAGATGGATCTTCGGATTGGCAAGCTGATAACGGAAGAATGGATGCACATTCTGAAGGACCGGCGTCTTTTTCTGATCTTGTTCTTCGTTCCGGTCATGTATACCGTGCTCTTCGGATCGATTTATGTCCATCACAAAGTTACGGAAATGGCGACAGTCGTGATAGATGAGGACCAAAGTCCGCTCAGCCGTCAGGTCATTCAAGCTTTTGAGCAGAGTGAATCGTTTGAGATTACGAAGGAATATCACTCGGAAGAGGACGTCAAGCGTGCACTGGAGACGGGGGAAGCGAAAGTAGGATTAGTTATTCCTTCGAATTTTGAGGCGAAGCTGAAACATGGCGAAACGCTGCCAATTCTCACGCTAATTGACGGCAGCAACATGATGATTTCGAATTCGGCGACCAAAGGCGCGAACGAAGTGATCACGACATTCAGCATGGGGTACTCCCAGAAAAAGCTGCAGCTGCAGCAGGGACTCCAAAACGAGCAGGTCATGAACACCCTTTCACCGATTCCTTACCGGTATCGGATTATGTATAACTCAACATTTAATTATAGCGATTTTATGCTGTACGGTCTTGTCGGGGCTATTTTGCAGCAAGTGTTATTTCTCGGTATTGCCCTAACGATTACTAGGGAGAAAGATGCGGGTACTTGGCAGCGTTTTGAAGCTTGGAAAAGAAATCCATGGCGCATCGCGTATGCGAAGACAGCTCCATATTTCTTAATTAATCTTTTTAACACATCCGTCACCTTCGTCATTGCTTTGTACGCTTTTGGCGCTCCAATGGGCGGAAGCTTGCTTGTAGGTTTGGCCATTATTCTTAGTTTTACCTTTGCAGTCAGTGGGATCGGCTATCTCATCAGTTTGTTTTCCGGCAATCAACTCGGGGCTACACAAACGGCGATGCTTATTGCTGTGCCATCCTTTATGCTTTCAGGTTTCACGTGGCCGTTCGAGGCAATGCCAAAAGCTCTGCAGGTGTTCGGTCACATGCTGCCTCTCACGTATTTCTTGGACGGCGTGCGCAATGTATTCGTGAAGGGGAACGATTTCTCCGTTATTTCGCATGATTGCGTTGCGCTTATCCTAACCGGAGCTTTGACCTATTTCATCGCCATGCTGTTAACGCGATTTGTTGTATTTTCCAAGAAGAAAACATCCGTTCATCAATCTGCGCTGCCGCCCAGCTCCAAACTCACTGCTTAACTACCCAAGGAAGGAAGCGATTTTTTTGAAAAAAACGCTCATAAGTTTCTCGGCAGCTCTGTTACTCCTTTCCAGCTCAGCCTATGTTTACGCGGATTCACTACTAGATCCCGATCAAAATGTTTACGTGAACGGGGACGTCCTAGAGACCGTATCTTCTGTTAATTTGGACTATGTGTTGGATAAAGCGCTGAAAGATTCCCATAACCTCTCCATGCTAACGCTAAAATTTGCCGCCCAAGGCAGCAAAAAGTCCGATCTCGAGCAGCAAATGGATAACATGAGCTCGGCGTCTTTTGCGCCAGGCCACCTGCCAAGCACACCTGAGGAGGTTACCAATACGGGGAATCCGCTGCTGCCAAATCTCACAGAACCTGCCGATATTGCTTGGACCGTCATGCAAAATAATGCGATGAACCAAATGATGCAGGGCATGGGGGCTCTCGCCGGCGGTATGAATGCGATTATTTTCGCTCAACGGTCGCAAATGAGTACGGCTGCGCATCAGTTAGGAACGGATCAGCGCAACTCGCTGCTTCAAAGCGATGAAGCCAAAGCCGGTATTCGCCTGCAGACCATCGCGCAATACGTGCAGCTGCTCGGCCAAAAGAAACAACTCGCTTTCATGCAGGAGTACGAAGGTGTGATGGAGAAAGAGCTGCTGCGCGCAACGCTTCTCTCACAGCAAGGTTTGGCCTCCTCGGAAGATGTGCTGACAGCGCAGAAAGCCATTAATAAACAGAAGGACGATACCGCTATCTTGTTGAACAATTATCGTCTGGGCCTTGTGCAGCTTTCGACGGACATTGGAATTTCCTATGATCCTAATTTAATCCTCCAAGATATCGATTCTTTTTCGGTCCAGCCTATTGCAGAAACGGATACGATGACTTTATTGCAATCTTCTTATCAAATGAAATCCTCCGGCAATAACATTGATGAAGCCGTGTGGGAAACGGATCATACGGTGACCCAGAACACTTACGGTGAAACGTATTTAGGCGTTAATGTGGCGATCAACGGCCAGAAGAATGAGCAAATGCAACTCGACCTGACCAAAAAAATCCAATCTACGTATAACGATGCCAAAAATGCGTATGCCGCAGTCCTTACGGAGCAGCGGAATCTGACTGACGTTCAAGCGGATATGAAAAAAATGAAGTTCCGCTATGAGGCGGGCGTCATCTCCAAGCATGATTTGAACAAGTTTCAGATAAAAGTAGATCAAAATGAAACACTACTAGCCGCAGCCAAACTGAAGTATTATGTACTAAATGAAAAAGCGAAGGCTATGGATACAGGATTCATCCAATAAGTCATTTGCCAAAACTAACCACAGCTCCTTAGCCGCAGCGGTTCTTCGGAACCTCCTCTGCATAGGGACTGTGGTTTTTTCTGGATTGAGTTCACAAATTATCTGGGATATAATGAAAAGAATGACTAAATGCTGATTCAAAGGGGTGTAGAGAACTTGAGCATTACCAGAAAAGATGTCGATCATGTCGCGAAGTTGGCTAGACTCGATTTAAGCGAGAATGAGAAAGAACTATTTACCGGACAGCTTAATGCCATTTTAAAATATGCGGAGCAGTTGAACGGGTTGAATACCGAAGGTATAGCTCCGACGAGCCACGCTATGCCGTTAGTGAATGTGATGCGGGAAGATGTTGTTACGCCGTCGCTGCCGATTGAGAAGGTCATGGCGAACGCTCCCGATCAAGAAGACGGGCAATTTAAAGTTCCGGCTGTTTTAGAATAGAGAACCATATGAAAGGGAGTGCCTGTCGTTGTCTTTGTTTGATCTAAACCTACAACAAATTCACGCGAAGCTTCAAGGCAAAGAGATTACCGTTGCCGATCTCGTGGATCAATCCTATACAAGAATTGGGCAAGTGGAAAGCAAAGTTCGCGCGTTCCTAACATTGGATGAAGAGAACGCGAGACAAGCTGCGGCCAAACTGGACGAGCAGCTCGCAAGTGGTCAAGCACGTGGCGATTTATTCGGCCTTCCCATCGGGATCAAAGATAATATGGTCACCGAAGGTCTGAGAACGACGTGTGCTAGTAAATTCTTGTCGAACTACAATCCGATCTACGATGCGACCGTTGTCAGCAAGCTGAAAGAGGCGCAGACGGTTACCATCGGCAAGCTTAACATGGATGAGTTCGCGATGGGCGGTTCCAACGAGAACTCCGCCTACCACCCAACCCACAATCCGTGGAACACGGATTATGTGCCAGGGGGCTCCAGCGGTGGTTCTGCTGCTGCCGTAGCTGCAGGCGAGGTGTACTTCTCGCTGGGCTCCGACACCGGCGGCTCTATTCGCCAGCCGGCTGCTTACTGCGGTATCGTCGGGCTGAAGCCGACGTATGGCCTTGTGTCCCGCTATGGTCTTGTCGCCTTCGCGTCTTCGCTCGACCAGATCGGGCCGTTGACGAAGAACGTCGAAGACTCCGCCTACCTGCTGCAAGCTATCGCAGGTTATGATGCGAAGGATTCCACGTCTGCGAAAGTGGACATCCCTGACTACCTCAGCGCACTGACCGGAGACGTCAAAGGTCTGCGCATCGGCGTACCGAAAGAATACATGGGCAACGGGATTGACCCTGCGGTGAAAGAGAAAGTCCTCGAAGCGCTTAAAGTGCTTGAAGGTTTAGGTGCCGTATGGGAAGAAGTATCCCTGCCGCATTCCGAATACGCGGTTGCGACCTACTATCTGCTGGCATCTTCCGAAGCTTCGTCGAACCTTGCGCGTTTTGACGGGATTCGTTACGGCGTCCGTTCCGACAACGCCAACAATCTGCTTGACTTGTATCATCTTTCCCGCAGTGAAGGCTTTGGCCCTGAAGTCAAACGCCGGATCATGCTTGGAACTTATGCTTTAAGTTCGGGTTACTATGATGCTTACTATCTGAAAGCACAACAAGTTCGCACATTGATTAAACAAGATTTTGATCAAGTGTTTGAGAAATACGATATCATCATTGGGCCAACGGCGCCGACGCCTGCCTTCAAAATTGGCGAGCAAAGCAATGATCCGCTCACGATGTATCTGAACGATATCATGACCATTCCGGTCAGCTTGGCGGGTATTCCTGCGATTAGCGTACCTTGCGGATTCGTGAATGAACTTCCGGTTGGCTTGCAAGTCATCGGCAAAGCGCTGGATGAAGCTACCCTATTGCGTGTAGCACACGCTTTTGAGCAGCATACAGATCACCATAAGCAGCGCCCGCAATTGTAGGTTCATAGTTCATGAGTAACGAAGGAGGCATTTATTTTGTCGGCAACAGATACCCAATTTGAAACGGTCGTCGGTCTTGAAGTTCACGTAGAGCTTCATACCGCATCCAAAATATTTTGCGGTTGTGCAACCTCATTCGGTGCACCTCCGAATACGAATACCTGTCCCGTTTGTTTGGGACACCCGGGCGTATTGCCCGTGCTGAACCGCCAAGCGGTAGAATATGCCATGAAAGCGGCAATGGCGCTGAATTGCACCATTTCCACTCACAGCAAATTTGACCGTAAAAACTATTTTTACCCGGATTCTCCCGATGCTTACCAAACCTCGCAATACGATCAGCCGATCGGTTTGAACGGTTGGGTCGATATTGAAGTGAATGGCGAGACCAAACGCATTGGCGTGACGCGTGTGCATTTGGAGGAAGATGCGGGCAAGCTGACGCACGTGGATGGCGGATATGCCTCGCTCGTTGACTTGAACCGGGCCGGAACGCCGCTCATCGAAATCGTTTCGGAGCCTGATCTGCGCTCACCGGAGGAAGCTCGCGCTTACCTTGAGAAACTAAGAGCCATCATGATCTACTGCGACGTGTCCGACGTGAAAATGGAGGAAGGCTCGATGCGCTGTGACGCGAACATCTCCTTGCGTCCATTCGGACAGGAGAAGTTCGGCACGAGAGCCGAGCTGAAGAATATGAACTCGTTCCGTGGCGTCCTGAAAGGACTGGAGTACGAGGAATATCGCCAAGCGGACATTCTCCGCAGCGGCGGTGAAGTCGAGCAGGAAACACGTCGCTGGGACGACGGGCAAGGCAAGACCCTTTCGATGCGCGGCAAAGAAGATGCGCACGACTACCGTTACTTCCCGGATCCGGATCTCGTGAGCCTTTATATCGACGATGCTTGGAAAGCAGACGTCAAAGCTACGATTCCTGAGCTGCCGGATGCTCGCAAAGCTAGGTACAGCAGCCAGTTTGGCTTGCCGAACTACGATGCGGAAGTCATCACGTCATCAATGAAGCTGGCTAACTTCTTTGAGGAGAGCCTTAACTATACGCAGGATGCCAAAGCGGTTTCCAACTGGATTATGGGCGATCTGCTCGGTTATTTGAATGCAAACAATCTTGAGCTTGCGGATGTCAAAGTGACGGGCAAGGGTCTAGGTGAGATGATTGGCCTGATCGAAAAAGGCACCATTTCCAACAAGATCGCCAAAACGGTCTTTAAAGAAATGATCGAATCCGGTAAAGAACCACAGAAGATTGTGGAAGAGCAAGGACTCGTTCAAATCAGTGACGAAGGCGCGATTAAAGCTGTTGTCGAGCAGGTTGTAAACAATAGCCCGCAATCGGTTGCCGATTTCAAAGCGGGTAAAGAGAAAGCCGTCGGGTTCTTGGTCGGCCAAGTCATGAAAGAAACCAAAGGCAAAGCAAATCCAGGGCTGGTTAACAAATTAATTCTGGAGTGCCTGAACAGCAAATGATACAGTAAAGTGGTGATCCTTATGGACACCACTTTTTTATTTGAAGGAGGCTTCCGCATGTCTATTGAATCTCTTCCACTACATACGAATGAGGAAATCCTGCATCTGTTAGCGCTTCAAATCGCCTCCTATCGCGTTGAAGCTGAGTTGATTGGCTTCGAAGACATTCCTCCGCTTAAGGACGGCATTCAGTCTATACGCGAGGCTGAGGAGACGTTCTATGGCTATTACGTGCAGGAAGAGAACGAACGTAAGTTGGTTGGCGCGATTTCCTACTCCCGGGAAGGTTGTGTCGTCACGATCTGCCGGATGATGGTTCATCCTCATTTTTTTAGGCGCGGTATTGCTAGAGCGCTTTTGGAACATATACTACAGAAACAAGAAAATAATGGTGTGCATCTTTTTATTGTCTCAACAGGTACGGCCAATCTGCCGGCCACCCAGCTTTATCAAAGTTTTGGTTTTACAGTGAAGCGGGTATTCACAGTTCCTCCGGGCGTGTCACTAACGACCTTTGAGCGACCAGGGGTCATCAGGGAAAAATAGGGAGGCGATCACATCGTGAGCAATCCATGGGTTATTGATCAAGTTCATATCACCATACGGTTAGTCTTGGCGCTATTTCTTGGCGGCTTAATCGGCTTTGAGCGGGAGGTTAGCTCCCATGCTGCAGGGCTTCGCACGCATATTTTGGTCTGTGTAGGTTCCGCTTTAGTCATGCTGCTTTCCATGTATGGGTTCAGCGCTTTTGTGAATGAGGTGAACGTTCGCTTAGATCCGTCGCGTTTGGCGGCGCAGGTCATCAGCGGCATCGGGTTCTTGGGGGCTGGAACGATTATTTTTAACGGAAGGTCCATTACAGGGCTTACGACGGCGGCCTCCCTCTGGGTAGTGGCTGGGATTGGTCTTGCCGTAGGGGCGGGCTTCTACTATCCAGCTGTCTTGGCTTGCTTTATGGTGTTAATATCCTTATGGATTTTGAACAAAGTAGAGCAGAAATTTTTTAACGGGAAAAAAGTTCGCATTCTCAAAATTCAGGCTATTGATCAACCGGGAACGCTCGGCGTGATTACAACTCTTTTAGGGAAACAGAAAGTAGATATTCGCAAAATTACATTGGAAGAACAAGAGAACGAGGACAAGCTGAATCAGGTTCAAATAACGTTTCATGTTACAATACCTAAGCCGTCTATCATCGTCTCCGTACTTGAAGGAATTAATCAGATAGATGGCGTCAGCGGCGTAACGATGGAAAAAGGAAAAAGTTGAAGGGGTTCTCCCATGGAGAGCGTCTAAGGTTATAAGACGAGTTACGGAAGGGGGAGGCAAGGCATGGACAATTTGACGGATGAGCAGCTGATCGACCGGGTCCGTCAAGGTCATTCCGATGCTTATCGTGTGCTGGTAGAACGACACAAAAGTTATATTTACACACTTGTATACCGCATGGTTGGGCATAAGGAAACTGCCGAAGACTTGACCCAGGACGTATTCGTCAAGCTGTTTCGAACCTTATCGCATTTTCGCGGAGAGTCGAAGTTTACGACTTGGCTCTATCGCATGACGACAAATATCGTAACCGATTATCGGCGTTCACAGAAGCGTAAGCCCTATGAAGCTTTGCTTGATAAAATGAAGGGCTGGTTCTCGGACAGCAAGGAACAACCGGAAGAAAGAGCTTTGCTCAAGGATGAGCAGGAGCAGATGCAAGGGCTGTTGTCCGAACTTCCGGACAAGTACAGGCTTATTATGTATCTGTATCATTATAAGCAGCTTTCTTACCAGGAGATGTCCGAGGCGACCGGGCTGCCTGTCAAAACGCTCGAAACGAGATTATACCGGGGAAAAGCGATGCTCAAAGAAAAATGGCTGGAGGTGAATACGCATGAATCCCAGGCAACAAGAAGACATCCGGCTCACGCAGTACCTAAATAAGCTGCTAGATGAGATGCCGCTTAACGAACCAAGCCCCTTGTTGACGGAACGCATCATGCGCGCTGTTCAAGCTGACGAGATCACGGTGCCGCAATCCAATTGGCAGGCATACCGGCGAAAAGCATGGGTAAACGGTCTCGTTGCAACCGCAGCAACCATTCTCCTTTTTCAGCTCGGAATTATTCATAAAATCATGAACATCGATGCAGGCATTATTCAAATTACTTCGTATATCCAACATTTATCTGAGTTATTATGACTAGAAGAACGGAGGCTTTTTACATGGCTATACCCAAAGACGGCTCGCATATTCCCCCGTATTCAACCGACTCCTCTTATCCAAACTATGCGCCTTATTATCCGATTCCCAGGAAGCGCAAATGGGTTGCAGGTGTATTGTCTTTCATCGTTCCAGGAACGGGGCATTTTTACTTAGGTCTCATGCAGCGCGGCTTATTCCTGATGATGCTGCTGATTCTTGATATTTTCATCATTACATCGTTAGCTTCTCAGCATAATACAAGCGTTCCCGCCGTTACCCTTTTTGCTTTGTTCATTCCTGTGATCTACTTCTACAATCTTTTTGATGCGCTTCAAATTACGGATTATGTGAACCGGCGCAATGAACTTGGCGAGTTTGCAGGTTCCTACGACCATGAGTTTCAAGATCCTTTACAGAAGCTGATCAAAGGCACTAACATGGGCGTACTGCTTGTGGTTGCCGGCGTACTCTTTTTCCTTCTCAGCAATAAGCCGCGATGGGTTACGGGACTCTTCGATTTCATGGGCTCTTATGTAGGATCGATTGCCCTCGTTCTTGGAGGTTTAGCTCTGTATGTGATTGATTCCCGTAAAAATAAGCACTGACAAGTTGGCTAAACCGCATAACCATCATTGACAAAAGGGAATGACCACACGTACAATATTATGTAAGGTTTTATTGACTAACAGCGGGTGGTGTGTAACATGGCAGCACAATTAGAACAAGCATTAGCTAAATTGAAAACAACAGGTGTTCGAATGACGCCTCAGCGTCATGCGATTTTATCCTATTTGCTGGACTCCATGACGCATCCGACAGCAGATGATATTTATAAGTCCTTAGAATCCAAATTTCCTAACATGAGCGTAGCGACTGTTTACAATAATCTTAAAGTTTTTATTGAATCGGGACTCGTTCGGGAACTGACTTATGGAGATAGCTCGAGTCGCTTTGATGCGGATATGACAGACCATTACCATGCGGTTTGCGAAGTTTGCGGCAAGATTGCAGACTTTGAATACCCGCCTCTTCATGATATTGAGACAACTGCTGCCAGGCAAACAGGCTTTCAGGTTGGCGGCTACCGGTTAGAGGTTTATGGCGTCTGCCCGGATTGCACAGGGGTTACCAAGCATTAACTTTCGCAGAATTCCTCATTACCTGTTCCTATGTTGTATAATGAAACGTGATCATACCTTCTTGTTGATGGAGAGGGTAAGAGAGCGTTTTTTTCTTTTTATATCGTATATAAGGAAGTGAAATCTTGCAGCAGCGCAGAAGATCGTCGAAGAAAATCCTACTGATCAGTTCACTTATTATCGGGATGTTCGCCGCAGGTGCGGCTTCATTTCTATGGCAGCAGTTCGCTCCGAATCGTACGAAAGTCGAAACCGAATATCACGAATTAAGCAAGCCGATCTTTTATCAAGGGAATTATTATAAGTTAAGCGCAATTGGTGAAAAAGAGGGGCTGAAGCTTCCGCTGGAGCTCATTCAGGAGTGGATCGACCCTTCTATTCTATATGAAAAAAGCAGCGATTCCGTGATCATCACAACCAAAGATAAAGTACTGCGTTTGAAGACAACGGAACTTTCAGCGTTGATGAACGAGAAACCGATCACATTGTCTTTTCCCGTAGAGAAGAAAGGGAGCGACATCTATGTGCCAATAGAGCCGCTGCGCCAACTGTACCCTTTTGAGATCAGAGAATCAGATCAGACAGGCGCCGTACTTTTATTTAAAAAAGGCGAAACCCTCAAATGGGGAAAACGCACGGCCGCTGAAGCCGCGCAGCTGCGCACTTTTGCCTCGATTAAAGCACCTATCGTATCAAGTATTGCCGGAGGAGAGCAGGTCATACTGCTCGGAGAAGAGGAAGAATGGTATCGAGTTCAGCAGGCAAGCGGACCGATTGGATATGTGCGTAAAACGGACATTCAGGTTGATCATGATGAAACCATTCCCGTTCAGGAAGATACATCGTCCTACGTGCCATGGAAGCCGCCTGCGGGTAAATTAAACCTGACATGGGAACATGTCATTAGCAAAAATCCCGATACAACCAAGATAGGTGATATGCCTGGTCTGCAGGTTGTTAGTCCGACTTGGTTCTCGATCTCGGATGGCGAAGGGCGCTTGAAGAACCTGGCCGATGCCTCTTATGTCAAATGGGCGCAAACCCGAAATTATCAGGTTTGGGCGCTATTCAGCAACGGCTTTGATCCTGATGTGACGAATAAAGCCCTATCGACCTACGATAGCCGAATGAAAATCATTAAACAATTGCTTGGCTTTGCTCAAACGTACAAACTGCAGGGCTTCAACATTGATTTCGAAAATGTGTATCTCAAAGATAAAGAAAACCTCGTCCAATTTGTCCGTGAAATGACTCCTTTTATGCATGAACAAGGTTTGGCTGTGTCCATTGATGTAACGCCAAAATCAACCAATGAGATGTGGTCGATGTTTTATGACCGGACTGCGCTGGCCGAGGTAGTTGATTATATGATGGTGATGGCCTATGACGAGTATTGGGCGACCAGTCCCAAATCCGGTTCCGTATCCTCTTTGCCTTGGACGGAAAGCTCCGTAAAGCAGATACTTAATGTGGATAAGGTTCCACCTTCTAAGTTGGTCTTAGGCGTGCCTTTTTATACGCGTCAATGGACGGAAGAAACGAAAAATGGCAAGTTAACGGCCACTTCCAAAACATTAACCATGGAAGCTGCCGCAGCTATTATTAAAGATAAAAAACTAACGCCGACCTATTTGCCGGATACTGGCCAGAATTATGTAGAGTACAAAGACGGCGAGAAGCTCATTCGCATCTGGTTGGAAGATGAAACCTCGATGAAGTCACGGCTTGATCTCGTCAAGAAGTATGATCTGGCAGGAGTGGCCACGTGGAGAAGAGGCTTTGAGCAGTCACCGATGTGGAAAGTCATCCAGGATGGCTTGGTTCCTGCATCACCATAAGAAAAGCCGATCCCCTTTACTAGGGATCGGCTTTTTGCTATTTCGGAGCATCAATGAGGCTTGTGCTCATGATCTCTGTTTGGCTCAAGCGGGATTGCTTGCGCTGCCGCAGTTTCATTCTCAGCAGTAGACTGGTACTGAGGATCAACGGTGAGAATTGTTTTACAGAACATGCAGCGGTCTGTTTTTCCTAGCATTTTAGTTCTTCTTCCGCACTCCGGGCAGTCAAGTGCAATTGCCGAAGTAGAAAGCATGCCGGCCCAGAAGTAAATACCCATACTGACCAGCATGGAGACCATCCCGATGATCATGAAGATGACAGCAACTATTCGGCCTGCTTTTCCCCAGTCAAAGACGACCCCCGCTAATCCTATGATCATTAGCAGCATGCCGCCCATTGTTAAAGCAAGACCCCACAAGCGAAATTCATTAACTTTACTTGATCTGAAACGCACGTGTTGTTCCCCCCATAATTTAGCTATCAGTTTTGTATGATTTGTCACAGAATTCAGCAGGAAACTCCTCTTGCATTGTAGAAATAAGATATAAACAATTGGAGACAGGAGCTTTGGACACCCATGGGAATTGATAAAGAGCAGTTTTTGCTTAAGTTCCGAAATGACAGTCGGATCATTAGTGTCATGGCGGTTGATAATCCTAAGCAACTTCCCTCACTTACAGATGGCTTTGATATACTTCTGCTTATCGTTACGAACGACCTGAGCCTGAACAATCATACTACTAATTATATAAGAGACGATTCTCGGATACAAGAAAGGTGGGTAGATCCCTCCTCCATTGAACAATGGGTACGCCAAGGCCACAACCGCAATATCCTTCATTGGCTGCTAAAAGGGGAGATACTTCTGGATCAGAATACGTATTTAGAAGGACTGCGCCATCGCATACTTGAATTTCCGGCTGACCTGCGTGAACATAAATTGCTTGTCGAGTTCTCTCTTTTTCTGCGTAAATACCTTCAGAGCAAGGAATATATCCTAGATGAGCACTTGCTTGATGCTTATAATAATATTTTGGAAGCCCTGCACCATTGGGCTCGTATTGTCATCATTGAGGATGGCTATCACCCGGAAATTACGGTATGGAGGCAGATTCGTGCAATAAATCCAGGGGTGTACAAACTTTATGAGGAATTGACAATGAGCAAAGAGACATTGAAGCAGCGGGTTCAGCTCGTCTTGCTGGCATGTGAATTTTCGGTTATGTCAAAAATGGAGAGATGCTGCGAGGCGTTTATCCAGATCCTCAGAGAAAATGATAAAGCATTCAGCTCAGATGAACTTCAACAGCATGATCAATTAATTGAAATTAAAACAGAACTTCCTTTATTGCTGAATAAGCTCGTTAAGAAAGGATTGATCAAAGAAGTTGCTGTTCTCATCGATGAAGAAACTTCAGAGATTGAGCTGCGATATACGAGCGTATAATGGGTAAAATCCAAGGAGAATCAGATGTTTATCTGGTTCTTTTTTTATTTTTAATTTATTGCTTGACTTTAAAAGCGTTTCTATGATAAATTAACTCTCGCCGCTAAAAACGGCTCACACGAAAAGCGGAAGCGGTACAAGGTTGCAAGCAAAGCAAGAAAAAAGAAAAATAAAAAAAGCTTGCATCGAATACCCCGGATGTGATATATTATAAAAGTCGCCGCTAAACGGACGACGAAGAAAATGAAAGAAATTGATCTTTGAAAACTGAACAACGAGTGAGTAAGCACAGTCGAGTAATCGACTATAAATGAGATTGTAA
>NZ_JBYTCO010000025.1:0-9069 GCF_058790355.1 Paenibacillus sp. FW101-FHT12H11
AGGGAAGAGAGACCACAAAGGGTTCGACCGTCCGTGAAGACATCCTGAGTAATCAAAATAGGACGAGCGTCCAAATTTACCACCAGTGCTTCCGAAGGAAGCTTTTAGATAAGAATTTGAAGTATTCCCATCACCTGCTACACTTTAGTTTCACCTCAAACCCTTGGGCAGCAAGGGTTTTTCTTTGTTTGTTTTCAATAAAGGGGCGGCCTCCTTGTGTTTTTTCGGATAGAATTGTGGGTTCGGCTTTCGAATCTAGGAGAGGGTTCAAGCTATGATATTTAACTAAATGGAGTATTAATAACAAAAATAAGATGTATGTATATGAAATAATCTGATATAGTAATTGGGTAATTATAACTTGACTGGAGGAATGAGGAATTGAAAGGGGATTTCTATAAACTAATTAGAATTGTAATTATCGGCATTATAATCGTAATTTCTTCACCCCTAGCTTCTCAAGAAGTGAAGGCAGAATCAACGCAGCAAGACTCGGATATTTTAAAAGCTACTCCGGATATTATATTGCAATTAAATAATCCAATAGCAAAAATACACGATCAAGATGTTTTGTTAGAAGTAGCACCAACATTAATCAATAATACAACTATGGTGCCATTAAGGGTAATTAGCGAAGCGTTAGGTGCTAAAGTTAATTGGAATGATGCCAATAAATCAATTGAGATTTCTAATAACACGTCGAAATCTATTGTTCTATTTATAGGCCAAGCGAATGCACACATAGATGGAACCATTACCGCTTTAGATCAATCGGCTGTAATAATCAAGGATAATACAATGGTTCCGATTCGTTTTATCGCAGAGTATTTTGATCAAAAAGTGAATTACGATCGAGATAAGAACATAATTGAGATCTCAAAAACGGGTAAGAACATCCCTGTCAGGTCTGAAACGAAGAAAAAACTAGATAAGATTACGGTTGATAATCTTTCCGGTTCTTATGAAGTAGGACATGTAGCATTTGCTGACGTTAGGAGTTTTAATCAGCAGACTAAAATATTAGATATGGTATCTGATAACGATGGTAATACTTTCATTCTTGAAAAGGAGTATGAACAAAATTATAGAGTATTAAAAATTAATCAGAAAAAAAATGGATTAGCACTAGTATTTTCTTTTGATGACGAGTTTAAAATTAGTACTAAAGAAAAAGGAGAAAGTAGTAGTCTTAATTTTAACAGAATTGGATTCAGTCCAAGCAAATTATACTTCAGAGAGTCAGATAAGAAACTATATATAAAAGGTGAATACGAAAATAATAACAACATTATGTCTTCTATTTTTGAAATACTTCCTGAGCCCAAATTAGTGACATACGATTATTTAGTATCGATGAACTGGAAAAATGATTTTTTAATTGGCCCAGATGGTAAAGATTTCTACTATAGTGATCTTATGAAAGGAAAGATACTTAAAGGAGGATCTGAAAACAAAAGTGAGGTTTTCACATCAATCGACTTTGCAACATCGGATAAGTTAATTTCATTAGATGTTGAAGGAAAAATTTATTTATTCAGTACAAATAAAAAAATGATTTATAGACTGGAATCCGAAGGTCTTAAGCCGGTAGCTAATCTGAATACAGAAGAAGAAATATTAGCGGGTACGTCTCGTAATGGAGTATTTTACTATAGCGTACGTAATGCAGTTTACCAATTAGATTTAAACGGCAAGACAGAGCCTTATGTTAATTTGAAAGATATATCCTATACCAACGGATTAAACGACCCTGAATCTCAAGATAGTAAAGTAAATCCAAGAATAAAAGAGTTTGGATTAAACGATCCATTCATAATTGATGAGAATGGCGATGTGGTCGTATTTGATTCTTCTGACTTTATTTTTAAAAGAATAAATATATTTGTAAGGAATCCTTAACTATTAAGTCTAATTGCATAAGCGCTAATACGGCGTGGCGCGGTATGCTTTCGAATTTAGGAGAGGTATAACTTGATTGGAGGAAAGAGGATATTGAATGGGGATTTCAATAAACTAATTAGAATTCTAATTATCGGCATTATAATCGTAATGTCTTCACCCCTGGCTTCTCAAGAAGTGAAGGCAGAATCAACGCAGCAAGACTCGGATATTTTAAAAGCTACTCCGGATATTATATTGCAATTAAATAATCCAATAGCAAAAATACACGATCAAGATGTTTTGTTAGAAGTAGCACCAACATTAATCAATAATACAACTATGGTGCCATTAAGGGTAATTAGCGAAGCGTTAGGTGCTAAAGTTAATTGGAATGATGCCAATAAATCAATTGAGATTTCTAATAACACGTCGAAATCTATTGTTCTATTTATAGGCCAAGCGAATGCACACATAGATGGAACCATTACCGCTTTAGATCAATCGGCAGTAATAATCAAGGATAATACAATGGTTCCGATTCGTTTTATCGCAGAGTATTTTGATCAAAAAGTGAATTACGATCGTGATAAGAACATAATTGAGATCTCAAAAACGGGTAAGAACATCCCTGTCAGGTCTGAAACGAAGAGAAAACTAGATAAGATTACGGTTGATAATCTTTCCAAACCTTATGAAGTGGGATATCTAATTCCTGGTGGTGGATATAATGATGTTGTTATGCAGACTAAAATATTAGATATGGTAGCTGATAGCGACGGTAATACTTTTATTCTTGAAAAGGAGAAAGACCAAGATTATAGAGTACTAAAAAATAATTACAAAATAAATGGACTAGCATTAACATTTTCAATTAATAATGAGTTTAACGTTACCATTAAAGATAAGAATAGTAGTATTCATCTTAACAAATCTGGATTCACTCCATCCAAAATATATTTCAGTGAGTCTGATAAGAAACTTTATTTAAAAGGTGAATACTTTAGTAACAATATCAAGTCTGCTATTTTTGAGATAATGCCTGAACTCAAATTGGTAACTTACCTGGATACTTTAGATACGATGAACTGGAAAAATGATTTTTTAGTTAGTCCAAATGGGGCAGATTTTTACTACAGCAATCTTTTTAAAGGTAAAATACTTAAAGGAGGATATGAAAACAAAAGTGAAGTTTACACCTCAATCGACTTTGAGACATCAGATAATTTAATCTCATTAGAATTTGAAGGAAATATCTATGTATTAAATACAAGTAAAAAAACGATTTTTAGACTAGATCCTAAAGGTGTTAAACCTGTTGCTAATTTTAATACAGAAGAAGATATATTATGGGCTACTTCTCGTAATGGAATATTTTACTATAGCGTACGTAATGCAGTTTACCAATTAGATTTAAACGGCAAGACAGAACCTTATGTTAATTTGAAAGATATATCCTATAACAGTGGATTAATTGATCCAGAAACTAAAGAGAGTAAAAAAGATCCAAGTATAAAAGAGTTTGGATTTAACAATCCATTTATCGTTGATGAAAATGGGAATGTGGTCGTATTTGATTCTTCCGATTTTATTTTAAAAAGAATTAATTTATTTGTGAGGAACCCTTAACTAGGAAGAGTACCTACACTAGGTGCAGGTCCCGTAGTCCCCATCATTTTGACTTCCTCGCGGCTGGTTGACTGTGTTTCTTCATTTAATTTAGCATAAGGACTAAGACAAACAGACAAGCATAGGCGAATATACATATACGGATTCATCAAAAGTTGATTATCAACTAGGAGGTGTTTCGGTATGGTTTTTTGGATAATCGTCGTTGTCATTGTTGTAATCGGTTTGTTAATCTGGGCTAGCAGGAAGAAGAAAACGGCGGTAGAAACAACAGCAGTGAAAACACATAAGGAGTGCTCCTACTGTAATGAGGAAATTGAAATCGATGCGGCAGTTTGCAAGTACTGCAGGGGGATTGTGGTAAGCTCAAGCTAACTCGATACATGATAAAAGCAAAAAGCAAAACCTGAGGCAAACCAGCCTCGGGTTTTTGTGCATTCATGTTATGCGGTGTCAGCCGAAAAGCACCACTATTCCGATTTAAAAATGACCATCGGCTGCGAATATAATTATACTATCGGTCATAATTTATTTCGGATTTTAGATTCAAAAATATGAGAAATTAAATATAAATCATGTTATTTATAAGGTCGCAATCCATGAATATTTGTACCTACGGTCATTTTATGAATTGAACAAACCTGTCGTTTCCTCTATACTTGGAATATACAGCGTAAACATTAGCGATAAACGGAGATGACTCAATGAACCGTGAGGAAAAAAAGCGGGCAACGCGCAAAAAAATCATAGATACTGCGCTCGAGCTGTTTGCAGAGCAAGGTTACGAAGCGACAACGGTTCATCAGATCACGGAGCGTGCTGGTGTTGCGAAGGGAACGTTTTTTAACTATTTTGCCACGAAAGAAGAAGTGTTCTGTGATATTCAGACTTTCTGGGCGTCGACGGAGTTCGTTAAGCTGAAGGATAAAGTCGGGCCAATTCTCCCTCATTTGCGAGAGTTTCTAATCGAATTGGTGAGGCTTGTACCTTATACCCGACAACTTGCCCGTGCATTATTTCAAAGCAATCTTAGCAACGAGAAGTCACTGTGTAATCAGTTGGAGATGTTGGAAGAGCTAAAATTAGTGCTCATTCCTGTCATAGAAGAAGCACAAAAACGAGGGGAATTCTCAACCGTTTTCCCGGCAGAAATGATAGCGGACCAAGCCATTCAAACGTACATGGGTGTATTAATTACCTGGGGCATGGGGATGGGCGATGAGAGGCTTAATACGCAAATGGCTGTCAGTTTCGAGCTGTTTTTTCGAAGTCTGCAGCCATAGATCTATTTCATTGGCGCTCCGGCCCAAAAAAGTGTAACATCATTGTAGTAAAAAAACATGCGCAAATTGCAGCAGTCGAAGGAGCTAGAACAAGTTGAATATAGAAGTAAACAATGAAGTACCTGCCAATTTTGAGGAGCTAAAAAAATCCTCGAATCGTTCATCCAATTGGAGAGAACGTCAGGATGCTGTTGAACAATTAGGTCAATGGAATGATCAACAGAGCATAAATATTTTGACTCGTATGATGACCAATGATGCCGTATATCCCATTCAAGAGCTGGCTTACCGCAAGCTTAAAGCTTTTGGTGAAGATGTTCAGCTGCCGCCACGGAAAAAAGGGGATTTGGTCAAAGGTGCAGGCAAGGTATTCGTGCGCATCAAAAAAAGCTTGCCGGAAGGCCATACCTTTGAAGCATTCAAAGAAAAGCTCCAAAAAACCAGAACTGACGTCTACGATACGTACGAAGGGGACAAGGGCGCTGACTTTGATCATTGGCTTGAGACCACTTGGGCCTCATTGCTGAAGTAAGAGAAACGTATAATTTCCACGAATCTAACTCATATTATCGAAGTTACCAATCCATATCAAAGGAGACTTCGAGATGCAGCAGCAAACACCATACAACAACATGAATCAAATCGCACCAAACATGAATCATGGGGGACACGAGCTCTTTGATTTGCACGAAGTGTTAGCTTGTACCATTAATGTACTTGATCAGTTTATGATTTTCAGGCAGTTCGTCCAAGATCCCGAGCTTCTGGACATTTTGGATCATCAGTACAGCTTCACCCTCTACCACTACAATTTAACGGCAGAGTGCTTTACTACAGGGCAGAAGCCGAGCCAAGAGACACAGACCTACATGATACGGAATCTGTCTCAGCCCATTTATGGAATCAAGCCTACTCAGCCCAAAAAGCCGAATCAATCGCTGGCTGATGTGAAGGATGCTGGAATTAGCGCACATATGCTGGGGCTTATCAAGTCTCATGCCTCACTACTAACGATGACCTCTGTTGAGGTAACGAACCCTACAGTGCGTCGTGTGCTGGCTTCTCAGGTGCAGAACTTTATTGAGATGGCTTATGAAATTTTCTTGTATCAAAATAGAAATGCTTATTATCAGGTTCCACAACTGGGTACAGCTGATATGCAGAAAATGCTAAATACCTTCGTCCCGGCTCAGGGCATGCCGCAAATGCCTCCAAATAATCGGGCAACGATTCATTAAAAGATAAAGAACCAGCTGGGTCTGCTTAGACCTTGGCTGGTTTTTTAGTTACTTCTTTTTCATGGCCATTGATGCAAAAGGGCATTTAGGAGCTACACTTTCATCGTCACGCAGAAAATATTGCTCCCACTCCAGATTGTCTGTCTGACCATACCATTTGAGTGAGGGATGCGCTGGAACGCCGTCGTACTCAACCAGTTTCTGACGAATCAAGCTTTTCATATTGCGTCCGAAAGCGGTAGAATCATTGATTTCCTCAAAGACCCATCGAGGCTGGAAGGTAATTAGAAAATAAGGCGTCCACCGGCTTCGGCGAACTTGATGGGCAGGTGTCCCGCAAAAGGCGAAGTACGGATGCCCACTATAACAGAACTCCCAAGCATGGTGGGAGGGGTCTTGAGGGATGTGTGCGGGCCATGGGACCGGATCTTTGGCGCTTACCCGGCTTAATACGGACCAGAAGACCTGTTCATAATCTTCTACAGAGAAATTAGCCGTCATGTCGGTTGGCGTTTCAAAAAATATAACAAGCGAAGCGTACCGACCGGTATCACGGGAGCATTCACCGTATTGATGCAGCAGCTGCGCGGTCTCTTCAATTGCTTTATCGGATCTGGGATCTGCTGCAAAGCCAAAGCGCAAGCTGTCGGTGAGATACCCCTGCCGCCCTGGGATGCAGGGGTACATGCGTTCATCATCGGCAATCATATGCCCGAACTTGCGAAAGGCGTCTTGCTGCCAGTCAGGCAGCTCTTTTCCATTGTGATCCAGCCAACTCTTAGATGTCAAATGAACCATAACCAAACCCTCCTTCTTCCATTCGGAGCATAGTATGCTGAGTGGAAGATTTGGGTGAATGCCTACATGATTTCGACGTCAATCGGTGAGCACTTGAACCCATTACATGCGCTCTCGGAGCACGGACAAGCAGACACCGCTATGATTAAATCCATTTCCGCCCGAAGCTCAATATAATCGCCAGCCTTCGATAGCGGCCTCTCAACCGTAATTTCCCCTGATGGATGTATGACGGTATTCATAAATAAGTTGACGGGGTAATGTTGATCAGGGGCAGGGATTGCAAACTCGGCTAAAGCCTGATTCAGGTTATGATAACAGCTTGCATGATCCTTTTTATTGTATAGCACCTCGTACATTTCGCTGCGGCAAGCTGGATTAATGAAATCGTGTTGACCTACGTAATCGGTTACGATGGTTAACATTGGCTTGTATGTATTAGTATAAAGCAGATCCCCTGGCTTCACTTTCAGTTTATGAAGGGAATCCATTGTAACTCCCGGGTCCAGCCGTTCCCTAAAGTCGTTATCACGATAGGCGACAAAGTCAGCGACTTGCTCGCCTTCTACATCGGTTATTCTAACCGTTTGACCCTTGCTGAGCTTGAATCCAAACCCCTGGGTGGCCGGAATACGCCATTTTTGTTTGATCATATGTGCCTCCAAAACGAGTTTATGGAAATTACTTTAACAGTATGGCTTCAGCAAGAGGCTGTCATGCAGTTGGACTGGCAGAATTGAACTAGGGAGCTAAGAGCTTATTTTGCATCAAACCCGTTACCTGTGTAAGATAATAGGGAATTACTATTATGGATGAGGGGGATTTCATGGTTTTCGGTGCGCGTGTTTGGAAAACGGGTATCGCCGTTGCTTTGGCCTTATACATAAGTGCCTGGCTAAATTTTACTCCTCCTGTCATTGCCGCTGTTGCTGCAATCTTTGCTATGCAGCCTTCGATTTACCGGTCGTGGCGCTATTTTCTGGAGCAGCTGCAGACGAATATTCTTGGTGCGGCATTGGCTCTGCTGGCGGGTATGTTTTTCTCAAATAATGTCATTGCTATTGGCATTGTCTGTATTATTGTCATTATTCTCAGTCTTAGAATGCGTATGGAAGAAACGATAGGTCTTACTTTGGTTACCGTTGTTGCGGTGATGGAGGCTTCAGGGGAATGGGAGTTCGCGCTTAATCGGCTGCTTCTTAGCTTAATTGGTATCGGCTGCGCCTTTGTGGTGAATATATTCTTCTTTCCGCCGAAACCTAAGGAGCAATTCGCTGCACAGATTCAGACTATTTTCAGCAAAATGTCGCTCCTTCTTCGCACAGTGATCTCCAATGAAATGAAAGAAACGGTGTTTCGTGAGGAAAAAGAAAGTCTTCGCAGCGGTCTCAAATCCCTGTCTGAAAAATACAGGCTCATGGAAGAAGAGATCAAAAAGCTGAAGGGCAAGGGGAATGGCTTCAGCCGCATACGCGAGCTTGTTGTATATAAACAAAAGCTGCTTGCTATGTATAAAGGGTTAGAAGTGATTGAAGCCGTAGATGAACATTACTTTCAGGCAGCTCGAACCGAGGCGATTGACGACTATTTTGATCAACATATGGAAAAATTAATAAAATTCCATGAACATGTGCTGCTGAAATTCGATGATAAGCTGAAAGAGGACAGCACGGAAGGTCTGGAAATGGAAGCTGAGAATGATCGTTTCATGACGGTTCTCATTGAACGTTATACCCAACAACCGCAGGGATTATTGCGTTTATCCGTAGTGGCTGCCGCTATGTATGACTATGGTCATCAAGTTGCACGATTGGATAAGCTTGTCGAGTATGATCATCGTGGTGAAAGTGAAGAAAGAGAACCTCTGGAATTACTGCTTAAAGGTATCAGGTTAAAATAGCTCTTAGCATAGAACCGTGGAGCCTCTCAGTTGTCAGATAAAATCTGGTGCTTGGAGGTTCTTCTCATAAAATGTAGGACAAGGCTTGCTTTCCAAAATTGTATGTGCTATATTATGATTCTTGCTCCGAACGGAACAAGGCGCAAGACGAGATTAAGATCTGAACGTGTTGAATATCTTCACGAATGGATGAAAAAATTAAAGCTTGCAATTGAAAAACAGATATGGTATATTACTTCTCGCTGCTTCGGTAACACGGTAGCGAACGAAAGAAATTGATCTTTGAAAACTGAACAACGAGTGAGTAAGCACAGTCGAGTAATCGACTATAAATGAGATTGTA
>NZ_JBYTCO010000026.1:0-3442 GCF_058790355.1 Paenibacillus sp. FW101-FHT12H11
ATGGAGCGGAAGACGGGGATCGAACCCGCGACCCTCGCCTTGGCAAGGCGATGCTCTACCGCTGAGCCACTTCCGCACGGTATGTGTTGCTTGTCACTTCAATTCTTTCTCAGAGGCGACAAGGAATAATATATCAGGATTTCAGAACAAATGCAAATGTTTTTTGTTACCAATCGCTTATTTTATAAAAATACCGCCAAAAGGCAGTACTTCCCTTGCAATTCGCCGCAATAAGCTATCGTTTTTCATATGCTCATCCAACTTGCGATCCGGCTTGCATGGCTGCAGCAGCACATGTCCTTGCCCTGTCATCTCCCAATGATAATTCATATGCTGGCTCGCTAATGTATTGCCATATACACAAAGGCGCAGATCTGCATTCCGAGGATACGCAATTAGACAATGAATATCTACAAATAAAGGCTGCTTCGGATCCAATGCCATCTGATACAACGGACCAGCGGTCAAAAGCCCCACCGTTCCCGACCCTTTGAACTGCATTTTCACGAGATCTTGCGTGATCAGTGTATTTTTAACATTTTGTAAGTGGGAAGTAAAGCTGACACCGCCGGTATAAAACAGAACATGCCGGAACTCATACAAAAGATCATCCTCATCACCAATTGGCACCACAGACATGCTGTAGCCTTCTGGCAACCCTAACATGAGCTGAGCAGGACCATACACGCGCGACTGAATGAGACGTTTTTTGCGGTACATGCTGGGCAGCTTCATCAAAGAGTCCTCTCTTTGCTCAGACTTCCCTTGAAAAGCTACGATTTGGTTCGGATGCAGCACATGGATCGATTCGTCCTTCTCGATGCGCAGTGTGGCCATTTTTGCGTGTGAGCTTGCATGTTCGAAAGTAACTTCCACGCCTCTCAGGCCTCCTATCTCATTTGACGTTTCTGCCTCCGCCAGACCACATACCGGAACACCCGTCCAAGTACAAAATACAACACTACAAGCACAACCACCGCGATAACCATATTCGTTATCTTCCGGCTCCGGTTTTCTTTATCTATGGCAACCTGCTCCATGGCCTTTAAGCGCTCTTGCAGGCGTTCATTTTCTTTCTGAAGCGCTTCGTTTTGTTGAAGGAGCTTTGCCTCGGTTTCCTGTGAATGCCGAATTGTTTCCGAGAGCTTGTCCTTTTGCTCCTCTAATTGCTGTTTCGTTGCCTCGTAATCTTTCTGAATTTGCTCCACATTCTCAGGCAGCTGATAGATATCTTTCACCCTATCGAGCCAGGAGGCTTGGGCTGCAGAGGCAGGGTACATAAGCCCTATCCAAATGATTAGCACGCCGATCACGTGACCAATAACAGATTTATACCGTGTCCGCATCGCCTTCCCTCCCAACAGCTCGACATTTTCTTCTATATTACAGCAAAAATCAACCCTTCACCACTCCTGCCGCCTTAACAGGGTAACGCAAAATCGTTCTCATTTTCAAAGGATCAATCTTCCTCGGATCAGATAAATAGATTTCATGATGGAGGCCGCTAATGCTTAAATGGCTTGTCTCCATAAATTCGTACATTTGAGTTAGCGTTACAGGCTCGGAAGCATACGGACCTATATGCAGCATCTGGACACAGTTTCCTTCATGCAAGGTTTCAAATACAATATCTGAAAGCAAATCCAGCTCCTTTTTCTTGCCTAAAGCTTTAACTCGGGCTTCCTCTACCTTCTCTGCTGTAACATATTCGGGCATCCTAATCAAAAGTTTCCAACGCCACTGCTCCCTCGGCACCTCGAGCGCGTTCCGGCTAACTCCATCTACCCACCACAAGCCCTCCAGCTTGGCCACAGTGAAGTCTTTCTCCTCTAACTTATAAATGCCCTTAATGCTGTAAGAAAGCGTGTAGAGCGCTTCAGTCGCTTGTGCGAAGGCATCTCCATTCGGGTCCCCAGTTCCTTCAATGGTCACATACCAAACAGGACCAAATTCCATTAGCTGTGGCTTCTTCGGAGCTGTGTAATAGGATTTGTAGACTTTGGCTAAATCTAACTTTTCCATGCTGCACTTCCTTTTTTCTTTCAGTATATAAAATAAACCCTGACAGCTATGCGTCAATAAACATAGAAAAAACCTACCCTTCGCTGTAAACGGCGAAAAAGTAAGTTTTTGGTCTTCATTAGTATCGTATGTAATTATTCCCCGGTTGGTGGAGTGAACGTGCGCTGTGCAAATTCCGCATCCAACATGAAGAAGGCGTTGCTGTCTTTATCGATTCGTTTCAACTTGTTGATAATGCTGTCGAACATCGCTTCTTCCTCTACCTGCTCATCGATAAACCATTTGAGGAACTGCATCGTCGCATGCTCACGATCGTTGAGTGCCAAATCAGACAGATGGTAAATACGTCTTGTAACTTCTTGCTCATGCTTGTAAGCATGCTCAAACGCGTCGAGGATCGATTCATATTCATTCACAGGCGTATCCATGCCGGCGAAAGCAACCTTTTTCCCGCGATCATTAATAAATTTGAAAATCTTCATTGCATGAAATTTTTCTTCTTCCGCTTGAACGATAAAAAAGTTCGAGAACCCATCCAAGCTTTCTGCCGCACAATAACCGGCTATGGCCAAGTAGACGTGCGCGGAGTAAAATTCATAGTTCATCTGCTCATTGAGCGCTTCCGTTAGTTCATCTTTTAACATGATGTGCTGCACATCCTTTCTGTATGGTTCCTTTTTGCAAATCCCCATACATACAAGATTACCAGAACTTCATGTACAAATACAAACGGAAGTCATAAAATTTTACAAAAGCTGCTGCTTAGGCCATTACGGTTTCAGCCCTGGATTCAGCAATAATCTGCTTAAGCTGGGCATATAGTAAGTCAGGCGAAGCGGCGCAAACCAAGTCCTTTTTGCCGATCATCGCGATGCACTCTTTCTTGCAATGCTTACAGTTTCCTAGGCAATCCTTCTTCTTTTGCTTCAGATCAGGGTATTCATTTTTCAATGACTTATATATTTGTTTGGATCCGAATTTCTCATTTCTGCAGCAGTATTTAATCGTTTTCATGTCATAACCTCCACCGCTCATATCTACCGCCTATACCCTGATATTAGTGATAATAATAATCAATGTCAATAGGAATTTAGAAATGGATGTACAAAAAAGAGCTTCCTTAGCTCCTATAAAAGGAAATAAGAAAGCTCTTGGTGATGCGGTCAAGAGGACTCGAACCTCCACGGGGGGTTAGCCCACACGGACCTGAACCGTGCGCGTCTGCCAATTCCGCCATGACCGCATAAAATAAAAAAAACTGAGTCATGTAGGATTCGAACCTACGACACCCTGATTAAAAGTCAGGTGCTCTACCAACTGAGCTAATGACTCAAACTTCATAAAAAATGGCGGAGCCGACGGGATTCGAACCCGCGGTCTCCTGCGTGACAGGCAGGCATGTTAGGCCTCTACACCACGG
>NZ_JBYTCO010000027.1:0-1781 GCF_058790355.1 Paenibacillus sp. FW101-FHT12H11
AAGAGGCTGTCCCAAAAGTAACTACTAAATAATTACCGTGACAGACTCAAGCATTGGAAAAAGTGAAAATTTGGATAACAAAGGAACTAAGCGACTTGTTTGCGCTTAGTTCCTTTGTTTTTGGCATCTACGGATGCTTTCTTGAGCAGATTATGGGCAAGGGAAAGCCAACCGACCTCCAAACTTACTTTCGGTAAGCCTCGAAGCAGAAATCTTTTGAAACCACGGTTGTTCTTCATGTATCCAAACACAGGCTCCGGCTCGATCATACGCCGAACCGCAAGGGCATAGCCTTCTTCGCTTCGGAGCTTTTCACGTGCTTGGTTTTTCAAACGTAAGTACTTCAGACTGACCTTTACTTCTCGATTACCTTCAACTTTCGTACACTGGGCTTTCAGGGGACATCCGTCACAGTTCTTGCTTCGGTAATGGCGATACTCGATTTCGTAGCCACTTTCGGTTTTCTCCTTGCTCACTCTCCGGAAAACAAGTAGTTGCCCCGACGCGCATGTCCATGTGTCTTGTTCGGTGTTATACGTCCAGTTGTCGATTTTACTAATATCTTTTTGCCACGCCTTACTTTTCTCGCGGTGGTAGGTGCTATATTTGACGATGGCTTCGACTTCATTCTCCTCTAAATAGTCGTAGTTTTCTTCGCCGCCGTATCCTGCATCTGCGATGACGGTAGCTGGTAGTTTACCAAGAGCGGACTTTACTTTTTCTAGATGAGGAATGAAACATCGCGTGTCGGTAGGCCTCTGATGCACGCTGTATCCAAGAATGAATTGATTCTCGGTGCCAATATGCACATTGTAGCCAGGCTTCAACTGACCGTTTCGCATGTGGTCTTCTTTCATCCTCATAAACGTAGCGTCCTTGTCGGTCTTACTGTAGCTGTTTCGGTTTTCTAAAATTTTTTGATGAGATTCATAGGTTTGGAGGCGAGGGAGCAAGTCTTTTCGGAGCACGCGCACAGCCTTTTTCAGAGGCTTGTCCTTTGGTTTAGCGTGCAGTCTTTCTTCCAATTGTTTGATGGCAGTTTCTAATTTTTGGCTTGTGATTTCAGACGCTTCGCCCAGTTCACTCAGGTCTTGGCCGGCTTGCATTCGCTCTTCTTGGCTCTCGGCCTCTTCAATGGTAGCAAACAGCGTGTGTACTTTCTCCTGAAGTTTGGCTTTATGCTTCACAACAGCTTTACCCCAAACAAACGTATACCGATTGGCATTCGCTTCGATTTTGGTTCCGTCAACAAAGTAATGCTCAAGCCCCACGTATTTCTCGTCCACTAAAAACTGCAGAACCGCAGTGAAAACACTCTCTAGCACAGCTTTCATTCGTTCGGACCGAAACCGGTTGATGGTACGGAAGTCCGGGCGCTGTCTGCCGGCGATCCACATGAACATGATATTTTCACGAACGGCTTTTGCGATTTGACGGGATGAGTACAAGCGCTGAGTGTATGCGTAAATGATAACTTTCGTAAGCATCTTGGGATGGTAACTATCTCGCCCGCCACCTGGATAAGCAGCATCGAAGATGGAGTCGTCTAAACGATTCACGGCCGTATTAACAACTCGAACGAGGTGATTTTGAGGAATATCTTCTTCCAGATCCATTGGCAGCATAAGTTGATCCATGGTATATTGAATGTACAAAGAAACCGTTCCTTTCGTAAATGGTGGGTCGCACTTCCATTTTACCAAAGAACGGTTTCTTTTTGTTTTACAGAATTTAAAAGGAGGGTGCCCCTTGCCATTTTCATGGCTTATGGGACACCCTCT
>NZ_JBYTCO010000028.1:0-1493 GCF_058790355.1 Paenibacillus sp. FW101-FHT12H11
CACTACGTTTGCGAGAAACCTAACATCACTCAAAAAAATGAATAACATTACTTATATTTCAAAATATTTACATATACATGTGCACGGCAGTGGAAAAACAACTATCTGTAAATTAGGTGCAGTTAAAATTGCCAAAAAAAGTAAGATTTGTTTTACATCTATTCCTAGCTAATGATTATTTTTACCACTGGCCGACTGTTCTTACCTATACCTGGAGTGCCGCGAGGAAGTACTTGTGTGTTCCCGCCTTTTTGCCTACCTTTACTGGTGCGCATTTTTGGCTTTTTCAACTCATTAACGAAGCACTTCCACTTATGCCTGCTGTAAAGCCGCAGATGACGGACGAAGTTGAACAGGCTTAGCTTATTCGGAGTTTGAGCATGAAGCAGCTGGCAGAGTAAGTAACTAATGACGCCTATGTATAGTTGTGCCCATACGGCATTCGGATGATAGTTATGAAAAGTGACCGTTGTTAGGTGCTGTTTGATCCACTTGAAAAACAGCTCAATTTGCCAGCGGCAGCGGTAGATTTCACTGACGTCTGCTGCGCTTATGTCTCGGCGAGTTGTTACTACTTTGTAGATCTTGCGTTTCTCGTCCTCAAATTCCACAAGTCGTAGAGGGGTGTGGGTTTTGGACTTCTTGTCATGCACCGTCACTTCCGCATCCCGCAAGATGTGTGTGCCTTCCGGTATAGGATGCTCTTTCACAATCGAATAGCTGTTGCTTGCTTTTAATCGGGCTACGAATAGAATGCCATCCTTTACCCATGTCGTAAATCGCTTGTAGTTGACATAGCCTCGGTCCAGGATATACGTCAAGTCTTTGCGTGTAATCAGTTGATCGACAGCCATCTGATCGGAAACCCCGACGGTTGAGAGCACAATTCGGTCCGGAAAAGGCGTTCCGTCATCTAAACAGAGCAGGCGAGTGTGCATTTTGACACCTTTCGTCCGATCTTGATAAAAAGCCCAATCGCCAAACACAAATGGAAGGGTGAGTGATGTTGAATCGATAGGGGCTAATTTCCCAAGTTCTTGAACTCCCTTGCCACCTCTTTTCAAGTGCATTAATCGGTTGGCAAGCTTCTCAAATAGTGCTTGTAAGTAGATGAGTGGCATTTTTTCTAGTTTCCGATTTAATGTGGACGAATGGATGGACGAAATTGCTGTCAATTGTTGAAGTTCCTCGTTCGCCAGCAAATGCAACCGAATATCCTCAAGTGTTTTCCTTTGCTGAATCTCGCCTTCTACAAAAAGCATGATGGCGGCACGCGTCGATAGCTTTTTATAGTAGCGGTCCGAGATAGGAAACCGATCCATATTAAGATGAAGTTCATTTAAACACTTGCAAATTACTTGATTTTTAGGTATATTGCCCATTGGTGGGTCTCCTTTTGTAGAGAGTCGGGCAATTTGTCTGCATTTTCTACAATAGGTGACTTTTTTTGTTTTGGCTAGATATTTCATGTTAGGTTTTATGCAAACGTAGTG
>NZ_JBYTCO010000029.1:0-1240 GCF_058790355.1 Paenibacillus sp. FW101-FHT12H11
TTCTTATCTAAAAGCTTCCCTCGGAAGCACTGGTGGTAAATTTGGACGCTCGTCCTACTTTGATTACTCAGGATGTCTTCACGGACGGTCGAACCCTTTGTGGTCTCTCTTCCCTTCCCGCTCAAAACAAAAAGACCACCCTAAGGTGATCTTTTTGTTTAAAGCGGGTGATGGGAATACTCCAATTTCTTATCTAAAAGCTTCCCTCGGAAGCACTGGTGGTAAATTTGGACGCTCGTCCTACTTTGATTACTCAGGATGTCTTCACGGACGGTCGAACCCTTTGTGGTCTCTCTTCCCTTCCCGCTCAAAACAAAAAGACCACCCTAAGGTGATCCTTTTGTTTAAAGCGGATGATGGGAATACTCCAAATTCTTATCTAAAAGCTTCCCTCGGAAGCACTGGTGGTAAATTTGGACGCTCGTCCTACTTTGATTACTCAGGATGTCTTCACGGACGGTCGAACCCTTTGTGGTCTCTCTTCCCTTCCCGCTCAAAACAAAAAGACCACCCTAAGGTGATCCTTTTGTTTAAAGCGGGTGATGGGAATCGAACCCACGCTACCAGCTTGGAAGGCTGAAGTTCTACCATTGAACTACACCCGCATGATGTTAAAAGTCGGGACGACACGATTTGAACATGCGACCCCCTGCTCCCAAAGCAGGTGCTCTACCAAGCTGAGCTACGTCCCGAGAAAATACCGGCGAGAGGACTCGAACCTCCACTCGTGAGAACTCGATTTTGAGTCGAGCGCGTCTGCCATTCCGCCACGCCGGCATATGTGGCGCGCCCTGAGAGATTCGAACTCCCGACCTTTTGATTCGTAGTCAAATACTCTATCCAGCTGAGCTAAGGGCGCGTATGAAATTGAGGTAAATAATGCCGAAGACCGGACTTGAACCGGTACGATAGTCACCTATCGCAGGATTTTAAGTCCTGTGCGTCTGCCGATTCCGCCACTCCGGCTTGCTTATAGGCAGAAGGCGCTACCCAGATTCGAACTGGGGGTAAAGCTTTTGCAGAGCTCTGCCTTACCACTTGGCTATAGCGCCAAAAAGCGGAAGACGGGATTCGAACCCGCGACCCTCGCCTTGGCAAGGCGATGCTCTACCCCTGAGCCACTTCCGCATGATAATGGGGTTTCCTCAAATATTTTTGAGGAATGATGCGCGTAGAGGGACTTGAACCCCCACGGTCGCCCGCTAGATCCTAAGTCTAGTGCGTCTGCCAATTCCGCCAT
>NZ_JBYTCO010000030.1:0-1237 GCF_058790355.1 Paenibacillus sp. FW101-FHT12H11
CCTAACCACTCCTCTTAACCTTCCAGCACCGGGCAGGCGTCAGCCCGTATACTTCGCCTTGCGGCTTCGCACAGACCTGTGTTTTTGCTAAACAGTCGCTTGGGCCTTTTCACTGCGGCCCCCTCGGGCTATTCACCCTACCGAGGCACCCCTTCTCCCGAAGTTACGGGGTCATTTTGCCGAGTTCCTTAACGAGAGTTCTTCCGCGCGCCTTAGAATTCTCTTCTCACCCACCTGTGTCGGTTTGCGGTACGGGCACCTTCGCCTGGCTAGAAGCTTTTCTTGGCAGTGTGAAATCATGACCTTCGGTACTTAAAATTTCCCTCCCCATCACAGCCCAGCCTTACGGTTAGCGGATTTGCCTACTAACCAGCCTCACTGCTTGGACGAGCATCCATCAGCTCGCGTCACTATCCTTCTGCGTCACTCCATCACTCATAACGGCTACGGTGGTACAGGAATTTCCACCTGTTGTCCATCGACTACGCCTTTCGGCCTCGCCTTAGGTCCCGACTTACCCTGAGCGGACGAGCCTTCCTCAGGAACCCTTAGGTTTTCGGCGGATCAGATTCTCACTGATCTTTTCGTTACTTATACCGGCATTCTCACTTGTATGCGCTCCACCTGTCCTTACGGTCAGAATTCAACGTACATACAACGCTCCCCTACCCATGCACTTACGTGCAAGCCATAGCTTCGGTGGCGTGTTTAGCCCCGTTACATTTTCGGCGCAGAGTCACTCGACCAGTGAGCTATTACGCACTCTTTCAATGGTGGCTGCTTCTAAGCCAACATCCTGGTTGTCTGTGCAACTCCACATCCTTTCCCACTTAACACACACTTGGGGACCTTAGCTGATGGTCTGGGCTGTTTCCCTTTTGACAATGGATCTTAGCACTCACTGTCTGACTCCCGGATTTAAGTTTGTGGCATTCAGAGTTTGACTGGACTTGGTAACCCTTGGCGGGCCCCGCACCCAATCAGTGCTTTACCTCCACAACTCCACATCCGAGGCTAGCCCTAAAGCTATTTCGGGGAGAACCAGCTATCTCCGAGTTCGATTGGAATTTCTCCGCTACCCCCACCTCATCCCCGAATTTTTCAACATTCGTGGGTTCGGGCCTCCAGTGAGTGTTACCTCACCTTCACCCTGGACAGGGGTAGATCACACGGTTTCGGGTCTACGTCCACGTACTAAAGCGCCCTATTCAGACTCGCTTTCGCTGCGGCTCCGTCT
>NZ_JBYTCO010000031.1:0-934 GCF_058790355.1 Paenibacillus sp. FW101-FHT12H11
TTCGGGTGGGCACTCTAAGATGACTGCCGGTGACAAACCGGAGGAAGGTGGGGATGACGTCAAATCATCATGCCCCTTATGACCTGGGCTACACACGTACTACAATGGTCGGTACAACGGGAAGCGAAGCCGCGAGGTGGAGCCAATCCTTATAAGCCGATCTCAGTTCGGATTGCAGGCTGCAACTCGCCTGCATGAAGTCGGAATTGCTAGTAATCGCGGATCAGCATGCCGCGGTGAATACGTTCCCGGGTCTTGTACACACCGCCCGTCACACCACGAGAGTTTACAACACCCGAAGTCGGTGGGGTAACCCGTAAGGGAGCCAGCCGCCGAAGGTGGGGTAGATGATTGGGGTGAAGTCGTAACAAGGTAGCCGTATCGGAAGGTGCGGCTGGATCACCTCCTTTCTATGGAGACTCGGTCTTGATAAGACCAGTCAAGTGCGAAAGCACACAACGGTTACTCACTCGTGTTCAGTTTTGAAAGAGCAATCTTTCAAAATAGTTGACAACCAACATCGCTTCGCGCATGTAATGGTTGCAACATTGTTCCTTGAAAACTAGATAACGAAATGAAACGTAAAGTAAGAACTTAGGTAGCAATACCAAATGTATTTTTTCTAGGTTAAGCTAGAAAGAGCACACGGAGGATGCCTAGGCACTAGGAGCCGAAGAAGGACGTGGCGAACGACGAAATGCCTCGGGGAGCCGTAAGCAGGCTTTGATCCGGGGATGTCCGAATGGGGGAACCCAGCTGTGGTAATGCGCAGTTACTCAATAGTGAATACATAGCTATTGTAGAGGCAGACCCAGGGAACTGAAACATCTAAGTACCTGGAGGAAAAGAAAACAAAAGTGATTCCGTCAGTAGCGGCGAGCGAAAGCGGAATAGCCCAAACCAAGGAGCTTGCTCCTTGGGGTTGTAGGACCTC
>NZ_JBYTCO010000032.1:0-701 GCF_058790355.1 Paenibacillus sp. FW101-FHT12H11
GGCGAATACACCGCGACATTGTCCGGCCTGGATGCCGACAGCCTTGGAACGGCAACAGCGAAGTTCACAGGTGAAAACGAAGTCCTGCAAAAAATTGACTTTGTAACTGCCAATGACACGATCGCTAGCGCGAGCAGCGTTATTGTTAAAGCAAAAGCAACGAACCAATATGGTGAAAATGCGTCGTTCTCCGCGGGTAACTATAATGGCTATGTCACAGGTGCAACCCTGAAGAAAATCTCCAAAGATGCGGACGGTAACCTGTTGGTAACACTGGACACTTCCGTTGGGATTACGCCAAACGTATCCATTGCTTCGATCACATTGATGTCGACAGACAGCAGCCACGTGACGGCAACGAAGAACTATAAAGTCGGCACAGCGCCAATTTTCAGCAAATTGGAACTGGGCACAGCGCGTTACTCCAATGGTAAAACCGCGCTTGCCGGCAAAGGCGAGAATGTAAAATACGATCTGAACATCTATGACCAATATGGCAGCTTGATGCCGTATGATGCGAATGAAGCTGGCCTGCAAAAACCAAACACATCCCTGATCTTTAGCGATTACCTGGGTGTGGAAGGCACGGATTATTCGTACACGATTGACGACAATGGCAACAACGTAGCCGAGTTGAAATTATCCTTGAATAAAGATATTGATAAAGCCGGAGACTTTAACTTTACGGTGTTAAACCAAGC
>NZ_JBYTCO010000033.1:0-655 GCF_058790355.1 Paenibacillus sp. FW101-FHT12H11
TTCGAACCCTCGCACCACTTACGCAGTCTAACCCCTTAGCAGAGGGTCCCCTTATAGCCACTTGGGTATCTCTCCAATATAACGAACTACTAGCGGCAGAGGGGCTCGAACCCCCGACCTTACGGGTATGAACCGTACGCTCTAGCCAGCTGAGCTACGCCGCCATAATGTCTAATTTATAAGAAACGGAGAAGGAGGGATTCGAACCCTCGAGACGCTTGTGACGCCTACACGATTTCCAATCGTGCTCCTTCGGCCAGCTCGGACACTTCTCCTAGTATTTATGGGTTAGGACTCCCCGAACAGGACTCGAACCTGTGACAACTCGATTAACAGTCGAGTGCTCTACCAACTGAGCTATCAGGGAATATGGTGGAGCCAAGCGGGATCGAACCGCTGACCTCCTGCTTGCAAGGCAGGCGCTCTCCCAGCTGAGCTATGGCCCCTTAAGGCTTGTCTGGAACAAAAAATTCATGGTTGGCCCTAGTGGACTCGAACCACCGACCTCACCCTTATCAGGGGTGCGCTCTAACCAGCTGAGCTAAGGGCCAAAATTGATAATTACTCCTGTGGCGTTTAAACACCCACAAGGGGTACTGCTTGGCAACGTTCTACTCTCCCAGAACCCTGCGGTTCAAGTACCATCGACGCTGGA
>NZ_JBYTCO010000034.1:0-179 GCF_058790355.1 Paenibacillus sp. FW101-FHT12H11
ATTTTGTACAACGAAGCAGGCATTAATGTAGAGAAATATGTAATTTGGCTGCACTAAGTACAACCAAGGTTGGATCCCTGCATACCAATCAACAACATTTGGATGGGGGCACGTTTGCATTGGGTTTATCAACTTACTACAGTGTGCAAGTGCGTGTGTAGGCTCGTGTTTGAGTGAGG
>NZ_JBYTCO010000034.1:276-646 GCF_058790355.1 Paenibacillus sp. FW101-FHT12H11
AGTATTTGAGTGAGTATTTGAGTGAGTATTTGAGTGAGTATTTGAGTGAGTATTTGAGTGAGTATTTGAGTGAGTATTTGAGTGAGTATTTAAGTGAGTATTTGTTCGAGTCCAGTGTGCGTTCAAGCGGAGTGTGTATTCAATCGGTGCTATATTGCACTTTGTGCAACTTGAAAGCGCTTTACAAGCGACATCTCTTCGCTTCATTGCACTTTATACAACCATTTAGCCTCAAAAGGGCTGTTTTGGCCCCTTCTCCCTCAAAATGATTGCATTTTGTACAACGAAGCAGGCATTAATGTAGAGAAATATGTAATTTGGCTGCACTAAGTACAACCAAGGTTGGATCCCTGCATACCAATCAACAACA
>NZ_JBYTCO010000035.1:0-621 GCF_058790355.1 Paenibacillus sp. FW101-FHT12H11
GCGATGCGATCTCCGTAGAGTCCTTGACAGCTGGCAACAGCAGCTATGATGTGACAGCAACAGAAGTAACAGCAGGTACATTCAACATGTACGGCGGCATGGACTTGGAAGTCCGCGATAACTACGGCATTAAGTATGATGGTGGCGCGAACGGCGTTGTACAAAAATACAATGGCGTATACGGACTGACGTTTATTGCGAACCACATTGTTCTGGGCGCTATGACAGGCACGCCAACAGCGGCTGACAATGCGGTGACGATCAATGCAGATGGTACTGTAAGCTTCGGAGCGAACGTGAAGAAATTCGATCTGACAGTGACAGCACCAAACGGTAAACAAGTAACAACTGCGATTAACGTTCGTTAATCGGTGATACGAAGAAGACCCTTAGCGGGTCTTCTTTTTGTTTATCGTAAGAGATAGAAATAGAGTTGGAAAATACTTATTAATGAAATTATGCATATACTCACGTATACTAAGTCATGTAGACGAGGTGATAGAAAAAAAGCTATACGAAATGATAGCAACATTACTTCCGTGTCGTCGTCCCGTTGGTTATAAGTTTTTATAACAAAAACTTTCAAATATTAGGAGGAAACAAACCCTTATGAAGAAAACT
>NZ_JBYTCO010000036.1:0-569 GCF_058790355.1 Paenibacillus sp. FW101-FHT12H11
TTTTCACCTGTGAACTTCGCTGTTGCCGTTCCAAGGCTGTCGGCATCCAGGCCGGACAATGTCGCGGTGTATTCGCCCGCTTTAATCGTTGTATCGGTCAACGTTAATGTCGCCGATTTTTTATCATCAGCAAATTTGGTTGTGGTTGCTACATCAACCGTCCCTTGTTTCAAGGACAACGTTGCTTTATCAGTATCCACCGGTTTGTTAAAGTTCACCGTTACGGTTTGAACACCTGTTGCTTTTGCGCTCGTTACGGATACTTTACCAGCTGGTACATATTGTTGTTTCGCTTCATAAGCACCTGTCAAAAGCAGATCGCGCGTTGCGTTCGCCATACCGCCGAATGTACCATCTTCGCCATTGGAAAGAAGTTTCAATTCAAGCGCTAGAGCCACATAACCTTGTGCCCAACCGGATACAGTGGTATCTGTACCTGTTTTGCCTTTTGCTGCTTCGTCTTGCCCAAGAACACGAACCAAGAATGTAGCCAGTTGTTCTTTTGTTACTTTACCCGCTGGGTTGTATTGGCCTTCGGCATAACCATCCGTTACGCCAGCTGTTTTCAA